>NC_019962.1:2400000-3790479 GCF_000230735.2 Natrinema pellirubrum DSM 15624 | reverse complement strand
AACTCCCGGTCATCGAATTGTCTACATGTCTGACGTAGGCTTAAGTGAGTTCAGTTTGTAGTACGCGCAACTGCACCCCGCGGTGCTGGAGGCCCCACAGATGGGACTGTTCACAGAACTCAAAGATAGTATCTCTCGGGCAACGGATCGCCTGTTTTCGGAACAGGAGCCCAAACGAATCGGTATCTACGGTCCGCCCAACGCTGGAAAGACGACGCTCGCGAACCGCATCGCGCGTGACTGGACCGGTGACGCGGTCGGCGCGGAGAGTCACGTCCCGCACGAGACGCGACGCGCACGCCGGAAAGAAAACGTCGAGATCGAACGCGACGGCAAGACGGTGACCATCGATATCGTCGACACGCCCGGCGTGACGACGAAGGTCGACTACGAGGAGTTCACCGACGATATGGACGAGGAAGACGCCATCCGTCGCTCCCGCGAAGCGACCGAAGGCGTCGCCGAGGCGATGCACTGGCTGCGCGAGGACGTCGACGGCGTCATCTACGTCTTAGACAGCGCCGAGGATCCGATCACACAGGTCAACACGATGCTGATCGGCATCATCGAATCGCGCGATCTCCCCGTTCTCATCTTCGCGAACAAGACCGACCTCGACGACTCGAGCGTCAAACGGATCGAAGACGCGTTCCCCCAACACAAGACCATCCCCCTGTCGGCCAAAGAGGGGGACAACATGGACGAAGTCTACGACAACATCGCGGAGTACTTCGGGTGACCACCGATGCCAAAAGCAACTAACGCGGACGATGCCGATGCCCCCGACGGCGTCCAGATCGACCTGATCAGCGGCGAACGCATGGCCGGCATGGCGACGATGGAGAAGATCAGGATGATCCTCGACGGCGTCCACGACGGCAACATCGTCATCTTAGAGGAGGGGCTAACGCCCGACGAGGAGAGCCGACTCATCGAGGTGACGATGGCCGAGATCAGTCCCGACGAGTTCAACGGGATCGAGATCGAGACCTATCCCAAATCCGAGACCCGCGACTCGTCGCTGTTGGGCCGAATCATGGGCAGCAACGAGACGGAAGCGAAACTGACGGTGATCGGCCCGGCCAACCAGATCGAGACGCTCCACAAGGACGAAACGCTCATCAGCGCGCTCGTGTCCCGCAACTAATGCCCCATCAGTGTACGAACTGTGGCCGGCAATTCGCCGACGGCTCGAAGGAGATGCTGTCGGGCTGTCCCGACTGCGGCGGGAACAAGTTCCAGTTCGCGCCGACCACGACGGCCGCAGCCGATTCGTCGGCCTCGACGGAGGCCGAAACCGACGGTTCAGGGGCAGTCGACGCCGGATCGTCACCGGACTCGAGCGACACCGAGTCCCCGGACGGCGTCGCGACTCGAGCCGCCGAAACCGTCCGGAACCTGATGTCCGCCGGTTCGGCCGACGACGCCGAATCGGACGATGCCGACCACCGACGACCGGCGGATACGGAACCGACCGCGGACACGGAACCGACTGCGGACGACGGTTCCTGGCCCTCGAGCGGGGCCGCCGAGACGGACGGCTCGGAGCCGGCAACCGGCAGCGATGCCGGTTCCGCAGGGGAATTCGACGAATGGCCGGAGACGGCACGCCGGCCCGCGGACCGCTCCGACCCGCCGGCGGATCGGACGGGTGACGACACTGACCGGTCCGATCGGTCGTCGGACGGCTCGAGCCGGCCGACAGAGGGCCCGACGACGACGTACGCCGACGATGAGAACACGGCACAGGCCGATGCCCGAAGCGAGGTCGTTCCCACGGACGAACTGCCGGCACACGAGGGTGACGAACCCCGACTCGAGACCGAGAGTGGCGACGAGTCCCATCCCGGCACCGATGCCACGGGCGACTCCTCACCCGTGACCGACGCCGCCGACACGCCACCGGACCACGGACGGGTCGTTCAGGAGCCGAGCGGCCAGCGCCCGTCGATCGAGGAACTCCGGGCGGAACTCAACGAACAGTTCGAGAGCATCAAAATCGTCCGCCCGGGTCAGTACGAACTCAACCTGATGGAGCTGTACAACCGCGAGGAATACATCATCTCGCTTCAGGAGGACGGCCGCTACGTGATCGACGTACCGGACTCGTGGCGAGACGCCGACGACGAGTGACACGGCATCCGACACCCCTCCGTTTCGATTGTAATTCACCTGTCGTCTCCTTCGTGGCTCTCTCACACAGTGAAACCCGTTCCATTGGAAACGATGCCCACAATCCGGCTCTCCAACAGGTCGTACTGCGGCGATCCGACGACGGAGTCTCAGGCAACTTCGGTGTGACCGTCGAATCCACTGTAGCCGCTCGAGGGCCGTCTCCGAACGAAGAAAGATGGATTTAAACGACGCGGCTACGACCCCTCGAACATGAGTACCGCAACCAAGGTCGTTCTCGCGACGGTCGGAGTATCGGCGCTACTGTCGATCCTGCTCGTCTTCCAGACCGCACTCGCCTGATGTTCGAGGCCCGTGCGCTCTCGGCGGCGGTCGACGCCGTCCGCGAGAGCCACGCACCCGACGTTCGGGTCCTCAACTGCGAACGCGACTTCGAGACGTTGAACCCGGCACGCGCGGAGGATCTGGGGCTGGTCGTCGACTCGCTCGAGCCCGCGAGCTACCCGGCAGCGTGGCTGCCCGAGGACGCACCGACGCTGCTCGCTCGTTACGCGAGTTCGGAGCTGACGATCGGGATGCCGGGCGACGGTAGCGTCGCCTGGACCCGCCAGACCGAGCCCCCGCTCGTGCTGGTCAAACCGCGTGTCGAGGGCTCGCCCGACGCCTTCATCGACTTCCTGATCGCCGAGGCACTGGTCCAACTCGATCTCGGCGTTCCGGAACACTTCATCGGCTTCTTCGAGGAGTCCTATCCCGACCTCGACCGGGCGGTCGAACTGGACCCGAACGGCACCTATCAGGTCGCCGCGGCGCTGTACGACGGCTGGGTCGGACTGCAGACCCGAGAGGTATTCGCCGAGTGGCACGACAACCACCCCGACCTCGCCGACGCCTGGCAGGACGCAGGGACCCGCCTCGAGGACCGCGTTTCGGACCTGCCGCGGGCGGTCGCACGCGGCGACACCGACTTCGCCGACGCGACGGAACTGGCGTGTGCGGCGATCAAGCACGCGATCGAGTTGCCGGCACCCTTCGCCGCGCTCGACACCGAAGCCTACCTCGATCACGGCCCCGAGTACGCCATCCAGTGGGCCGAGACGACCTTCGAGTCGCTCGAGAACTAGTTCGTTTGGCGTCGGCTGTCAGCAACTAGATGCCTGTACTCGATCGGCCACGCGAGTCATGACACGGCACGCGCCACGCTGCGACGCTTTTCTGTGATCGGGAACCCGAACTCACCGCTGCTCGCCGCTCAGAAGTCGGCGTCGATGCTGCCGTCCTCGTCGAGGTCAATCACGCCGTCGAACCGGTCGCGGAACCGGTCGACCAGGTCCGCGTCGTGGGGGTCCTTGGCGAGGTGGAACAGTCCGACCGCGTCGTACTCGGCGAGCAACTCGAGGATCCGGTCGACGGCCTCGAGGGCCTGCTCGTCGCCGGCGTAGTAGGCGAGTTCCGTGACGGAGTCGATACTGATGCGGCGTTTGCCGTCGTGTTCCGCGAGGAAGCCCTCGATGTGATCGACGATGCCGTCGACGTCGTCGGGGGCAGCGACGTAGTGGACGGTATCGGAGGAGCGCCGGGAGTAGCCGCGTTCGATGCTCAGCGTGTCCAGGATCTCGGCCTGCTCCTCGTCGACATCGTAGTACTCGAGTTTCTGTCTGACTTCGCGGGCGGTGGTTCGGGTGGAGACGACGAGGAAGTTGTCGGTATCGGTCTTGAAGAAGTCGGTGTCGATACGGTCGGTCTCGCCGGTACTCGGATGCAACAGGAGTACCCCGGTGCCGCCCGGTATGGTTGCCGGTGTCCCGTCTATCTCGAGCGTATACTCCATACTGGCCGCAACAACTCCGGGAACTCCCTTAAGCGTGCGGATGTCTCTCCCGGGGAAGTCGGAAGCGGTGGAAGGGTCTGAAAAACTGGCGAGGGGTGGGACAGTGCGACTCACCGAACGTCGAGGCGAAATCCGGATGCCCACGGATTTCGATCCGACGACCCTTCGCCTGCTACTTTTTAGGCCAGCCTAAAGAGTCTGTCGGTGGTTCTCGTGGCAGTGAGAACGATCGCCGATACCGGTGATCGTCGTCCCATCGATACCCCTAGGCTACTGCTGTCCCGTTCCATCGAGGTTGCTTCCGTCTCGATGCGAACGCGTTTAGGGTCGCGGCGCGACGCTTGTGGATATGAGCGTTCGCGAGGAGTTCGACGACTGGGCGGCCAGCGGTCGGGATAGAGGCATGGAAGAACGACACTGGCACACCGCAAAACACGCGCTCGCACGGATGCCGATCGAGTCCGGTGACACCGTCCTCGATCTCGGCTGCGGGAGCGGCTACGCCGGCCGCGCCCTGCGGGACACGAAGGACGCAGGGCGGGTCTACGGCCTCGACGGCTCGCCGGAAATGGCACACAACGCGGCCGGTTACACGGACGAGTCGGCCGTTGGCTACCTCGTCGGGGACTTCGACGAGTTGCCCTTCGCCGACGATTCGATCGATCACATCTGGAGCATGGAGGCGTTCTACTACGCCGCCGATCCCCACCACACGCTCGAGGAGATCGCCCGCGTTCTCCGGCCCGGCGGTACCTTCTACTGTGCGGTCAACTACTACGAGGAGAACGTCCATTCCCACGAGTGGCAGGAGTTCATCGCCATCGAGATGACCCGCTGGGACCGCCACCAGTACCGCGACGCCTTCCGGGAGGCGGGCTTGCACGTGGCCGAGCAGGACAACATTCCCGACCGCGAGATCGCGATTCCGCCCGCGGCCGAGTTCCCGACCGAGGACTGGGAGACCCGCGAGGCGATGGTCGAACGCTACCGTGAGTTCGGGACTCTCTTGACCGTCGGCGTCGCACCCTGATTCCCCGCATTCAGTCGTCCGCCACACAAGAATCGCGTTCTGCCGCCCGCGATCGATCCGGAGTCGTGGGTCGAAACCCCCCGGTTTCCACTCGAGGTCCGTAACCTCCTTCGAGGGGCCGTCACACGGCCGCTGACTCGAGTCGAAACGGTCCCGTCCGATCGGTGACAATCATCGGCTCGTGACTGTGGCGTTTCGCCGTCGTTATTCGTGGCGTTCGCCGGCCGGGATCGCGACCTCGAGCCAGTTCTCCTCGGGCGGGAGCGGACAGTCGAAGGTCTCGCTGTAGGCACAGAACGGCGAGTACGCGAGGTTGAAGTCGACGACGATCTCGTCGCCGTCCGCGAGGTCTCGATCGGGCTCGAGTTCCATGTAGCGGCCGCCGTCGTAGCTCTGCTGGCCCGTCGTCTTGTCCCGGAAGGGGAGGAAAAGCGGCTGCTCCTCGGGGCTCTCCTGTTGGTAGGCCGCGAGTTCGAACGTGCCGTCCTGCAGGTCCTCGTCCTCGCGGTCGAGGTCGAACTCGAGCGTCGCGACCCGCAGATAGCGCATCTCCCGGCCCGCAGTGGTGTCTAGCAACACGACCTCGGGCTCGTCGTGGACCGTCGCGGTCGCGGTCACGCGGTAGGTCGGATCCGGCTCGAAGTAGTCCAGTCCCGCGAAGTCCTCGCGCTCCTCGGGCGGGATCGGCGACTGCGGATGGTCGGCGAAAAAGTCGTCTTTCTCGGCGCGTTTGGACTCGAGTTCCGTTCGCCAGCGGTCGACGTCGATGGAATCGCTCATAGCCGGCGTAGGCGGCCAAGCGGGGAAGGCGTTGTGCTTCGACTCGATTTCGGTCGCTATGAGCGCGCGCTATCGAGCGTCGAAAACACGGTCGATCGGGGCCCTCACTGCGCCGTTCGATTTCTGTAGTCCGGCGCGCTACTCTTCGATCGTGAGTACGCCGTTCCGGGCCGAGACGGCGGTCGCTTCCGGCGGGAGTTCGAACTCGAACTGCTCGCCGTCCGCGATGATGATCGCGGTCGACCCGACGATGTCGACCGAGATGTCCGCGGCCGACGTGCCGAAATCGACCGCGATGGTGCTACCGTCATCGTATTCGAACGTACGAACGACGACGTCTCGGTCGACGTTCTCGAGGGAATGGGGAACCTTCACACGCGACCTAGGGACTGAGCTAAGTAAAGGGTCACGCTGGCAGCAATCGGGTGGGTCGATCGCGGATCGATCGTCGGCCCCGTAGCGTCGTGACCGCCCGCTCGATCCCGACCGATCCAGCATCGCACCGACGACCTGAGGTTTATGACTGAGCGAGCGACCACTCCAGTCCGTCAACGCTATGGACGACCGACCATGAGTACTGGCAGAATGACGGACTGGCGGACGGTGTTCGGCCACGACGAGCCCTACGAGCCGCAGGTCGACGGTATCGAGACGGCCATCGACACCGGACGAGAGGGCGGCTACACCGTCATCGAAGGCGCCTGTGGTACCGGGAAGACGATGATCGCGCTCACCGCCGGGATCGATCTGGTGCGCGATCCCGACACCGACTACGAGCGCGTGTTCGTCCTCACGAGCGTCAAACAGCAACTGCGCCAGTTCGAAGCGGACCTCGAGACGATCAACGAGAACCTGCCGGCCGACTGGAACCCCGTGTCGGGACTGACCCTCGTTGGGAAAGCCGACGTCTGTCCGTACAACCGTGAGAAGACGGCGGGGTTCGACGACGGGAACGTCTACGACCGCTGTGAAACCCTGCGTGATCGGACCCGCGATCTCACCGGCGAGAGCGGCGATACGACCGCGAAGAACCTGGCCGCCCGCGCCCGCAGCCAGCAGATCGGGCTGGCCGACAGCGGGAGCCGATCGAAAAACACCTTCCTCGAGACCGCCGGCGAGCCGACTCCCTACCCGCCCGACCTGCCGGAGTACGGCGAGGGCGGGCCGGTCGGGGCCGAGACGGAGTACTGTCCGTTCTACGCACAGTATCTGGAGGACCTGCCGGACGACGAGGACGGCTCGCCCGCGGAGGCGATACCCTACGACTTCACCGATGCGGGAATGATCACGCCCGAGGACCTCGTGGCCCGCTCGGTGACACACGGCACCTGCCCCCACTCCGTGATGGGGGCCGCCCTCGGCGAGGCCGAGGTCGTCATCGGCAACTACTACCACGCGTTCGATCCCCGTACCGTCGGCTCCTTTACGGGTGCCCTGCTCGACGACTCTACCTTCGTCGTCTGCGACGAGGCCCACATGTTAGAGCCCCGCGTCCGCGACCTGGTCAGCGAGGGCGTCGCCGACCGCACGCTGCGGGACGCCGAGACCGAACTCTCGCGGGTCATCCAGCCGGTCAAATTCGAACGGGAGGGCCGACAGGCCGAGGGCGGCTCGAAGACCGCCGACGCCGACCTCGTCCGCGGCGAACTGAACGACAGCGACGTCTCGTTCGAGGAACTCAACCGGACCCTCGAGTTCGTGCAGGACCTCCGGGCCGAACTCGATCGGCGCGTGACTGCCTCCCTCGACCGCAACCACCGAGGCTGGCAGTCGAACCTGAACGACCTCGAGGACGCGGAACTCCCCCTTCGAGACCCCGCAGAGCCCGCCGAGGACGAACTGACCGAGTGGGCCCGCGAGGCGGGCTACGGCGACGCCGACTGGGTCCGTGCCGAGGCCGTCGGCGCGGTCGTCCAGCGCGTTTTAAACGAGGCCGAAGACGAGGACCGGACCCGCGCTGCGCCCGCCGTCGGGCGGGTCCTCGGCGAGTGGTACCGCCGCGGTCACACCGATTACTTCCGCGAGATCGAACTCGAGCGAACCTGGGACGACACCGAGCCGCCCGACTCGTGGCGGCGGGCCTACAACGCTCGCCTCTCGCTTCACAACTGCGTCCCAAGCGACGCCATCGGCGACCGACTCGGGCACTTCGGCGGCGGCGTCCTGATGAGCGCGACCCTCGAGCCGATCGAGGCCTTCACCGAGGTGACGGGCCTGCAGTACCTCGCCCGCGAGGAGGACCGCCCGGTCGTCGAGCGACGGTACGGCCTTCACTTCCCCGCGGAGAACCGCGAGAGCTTCGCGGTCGCCGCGCCGAAGTACACCTACGACAACCGCGGCCGACCGGGCGAGGAGAACCCGACCCGCCGATCCTATGCGAACGCCGTCGCGACGGTCGCCCGCCTCCCCGGCAACGTCCTCGTCGGCATGCCAAGTTACGCCGAGGCCGAGTGGATCGCCGGCCGACTCGAGGAACGGGTCGACAAACCGGTCCTGCTCGACGTCGCCAGCGACGACGAGACGACCGAGTCGCTCAAAGACGAGTTCTTCGCGGGCGCGGGGAAGGTGCTGGTCACGAGCCTGCGGGGAACCCTGACCGAGGGCGTCGACTACAGCGGCGACCGACTCGCCGCTGCGGTCGTCTGTGGCGTCCCGATCGTCAATACCTCGAGCCCCAGAACGAAGGCCGTCCGACGCGCTTACGACGACGCGTTCGGTGACGGCTTCACGTACGCACTCACGATTCCCGCCGTCCGGAAGGCCCGTCAGGCCATCGGTCGGGTCATCCGCAGCCCCGACGACGTCGGCGTTCGCGTCCTGCTCGACGAACGGTACGCCCGCGACAGCTGGGACTCCGTTCGTCCCTACCTCCCCGACAACGGCGAGTTCCAGCCCGTCAGTCCTGACATGCTCGATGTCGGTCTCGATCGGTTTCAGTCACGGCTCTCCTCGCAGTAGCGTCGTCCGTTCCCGCTCAGTCGTCCGATTCGGCCTCGAGCGATGGCCGGCGATCGCTCTCTCCCCGCCGCTCGAGAACTCGCTCGACGATGTCGCTGCTCGAGTGCAGGCGCTTTCCCGTCGGCTCGAGCCCGCTCGCCCGCTCGACGCGACAGTCGATCCCCCACGCCGCGAGCAGCCCGGCAATCTCGTCCTCGTCGTGGTGCTGGTCGTGACCCAGCACAACGACGTCGGGATCGATCTCGCGGATCGGGACCGAGAAGTCCGACGGATGGCCCAATCGGGCGTGATCGACCGCCTCGAGCGCGGCGACGGCGTCCCGACGCTGCTCGCCCGGCAGCACGGGGTCGGGTTTGTGCGTGACACTCTCCGCGCGGGCGACGATGACGTGGAGTTCGTCGCCGGCCGCGGCGGCCGCCTCCAGATAGTGGACGTGGCCGGGATGGAGGACGTCGAAGGTTCCCTGAGCGACGACTCGCGTCGGTCGGCCGGACGGTCCGTCGGTCATACTGACAGCTCCGTGGTCACGGTGATGTCGGTGGTTTCGGCGTACAGCGAGTAGAGCAAGATCGCGAACCCGAGTGCTGTCGCCGAACTCTGGAGGGCGATGCCCAGTCCCATCGTCTCGCCGAGGAGGTGAACGCCGCCGCCGAGGATCGAGCCGATGACGATGACACCGAAGCCGGCGGCGACGGCACGCAGCGCCGCCGACCCGGTCCGTCGGAAGGCCCGATAGGCGAGCAACGCGATTGCGCCGCCGGTCAGTACCGTCGCCGTGTTCGCGATCGCGATGGGGAGCGTGTACTCGTTCATGGCTCGGTGGGGCAGCGGCCGCCGCCCGAGCCACCCTCTCGAGTCGGTCGCCGCGAGAGGCGGTGGGGAGTCGCGGCGACGAGAGGGGGTCGGCCGTCGGCCGTCTCCGTACCCGTTCGTCCTCGGAACAGTCACTTGAGTACGCCCACCGGTTCTCGAACCAAAGGAACGTGGCCGATGATGTTCGCCGCATTCCGACGGCCGACCTGCGCCGATCGCTCGGGAAGACAGCCGATCGCGACGGCGTCGGCGAACCGGGGGCTTCAAGCGGCATCGTCAAGGAATCCGTACTATCAACCGTGACCGGACGTCTCTTCTCCGAGGGCGGAGTCGTACCGCTGGCCGCCGATTCCGGCGGGCTCGCGGTGACGCCCCAGATGCTCGTGGTGTTCGCGATCATCCTTTTCGCGCTGGTTCTGTTCATTACCGAGTGGCTGCCGATCGACGTGACCGCCATCCTGATCATGGTGCTGTTGATGATTCTGGGTGCCGATGGCGTCGCGAACTTCACCGAAATCTCGACGACGGAAGGGACTTCCGGGTTCTCCAATTCGGCGACGATCACCGTGCTGGCGATGCTCATTCTGAGTTCGGGGATCAGCCAGACCGGCGTCGTCCAGATCATCGGCCGGAAGATGTCCGCGTTCGCCGGCGAGGACCTCGACAAACAGCTGCTCGCGACGATCGGCGTCAGCGGCCCCATCTCCGGCTTTATCAACAATACGCCGGTGGTCGCCATCCTCGTGCCCGTCGTCTCCGACATCGCTCACAAGGGCAAGACCTCGCCGTCGAAACTGCTGATTCCGCTCTCGTATGCCTCGATGTTCGGCGGCATGCTCACGCTGATCGGCACCTCGACGAACATCCTCGCGAGCGACGTCTCCGCGCGCCTGCTCGATCACCCCTTCTCGATGTTCGAGTTCACCAAACTCGGCGTCATCGTCCTCCTCGTCGGCAGCATCTATCTCATGACCGTCGGTCACCGACTGCTGCCCGAGCGGGTCCCCGTCGACGAGGACTACGTCACGGAGTACGCCATCGGTGAGTACCTGACCGAGGCGATCGTCGACGAGGGCTCCCCGATCGTCGGCTCGACGGTCGCCGACGCGATCGATCGCGTCGAGTTCGACGCCGACATCCTGCAGGTCGTCCGCGACGGCGAGGAGTTCATCGAACCCATCGGCCAGAAGACGATCCGCGCCGGCGACACGCTCCGGCTGCGGGCCGACCGACCGACCGTCCAACAACTCGTCGAACGCGAGACGCTCACGATCGACGGCGGTCCCGAGACCGACGCCGAACTCGAGCCGGACGAGATCCCCGACCGCACGCTGGTCGAGGTCGTCGTCCCCCGGGGCTCCTTCCTCGTGGGCGAGTCGCTCGAGACGTCGACGTTCCGCCAGCGCTACGACGCGACCGTGCTGGCCTTCCGCAGCCGAGGGGAAACGGTCCGCAGCGACATGGACGAACGCCGCATTCGAGTCGGTGACACGCTGTTGGTCCAGGCGGCACCCGACAGCATCGACCGGCTCTCTCAAAACGACGACTTCATCGTTGCCCACGAGCCGGACGAGCCCGACTACCGAACGGAGAAGATTCCCCACGCGGCGGCGATCATGGCCGGCGTCGTCGGCTTCGTCGCCGTCCCGTGGGGCGCGGTCGGGAGTGCGCTGGCCGGTGTGACCGGTGTCGGCGGCTTCGAGGCCATGTCGTCGCTGTCCCTGCCGATCATGGTCACTGCGCTGGCCGGTGTCGTCGCGATGGTCGCGACGGGCGTCCTCAAGCCGACCGAGATCTACGACGCCGTTGAGTGGGACGTAATCTTCCTGCTGGCGGGAATCATCCCGCTGGGGATGGCCTTAGAGCAGACCGGCGGAGCCGACCTCTTGGGGTCGCTCGTCGCCTCGACCGGGGCCTATCTCCCGGTTCTCGGTGTCCTCTGGGTGTTTTACCTCGCGACCGGACTCATTACGGGTGTCATCTCGAACAACGCGAGCGTCGTGTTGATGCTCCCGGTCGCCGTCCAGACGGCCGACCAGATCGGCGCGAACCCCTTCGCGTTCGTGCTGGCCGTGACCTTTGCGGCCTCGACGGCGTTTCTCACGCCCGTCGGCTACCAGACGAACCTGTTCGTCTACGGCCCCGGCGGCTACAAGTTCACGGATTTCGTCCGGGTCGGCGCGCCGCTGCAGTTGCTGCTCTCGATCGTCACCGTCCTCGGCATCGCGTTCTTCTGGGGACTGTAGCCCTCGATATACTGCCGACTGCTATTCGTCGCTCGCCGCGGTTCCCTCGGCCGATCCCTCGCCGTCGTCCGCGACCGACTCGGCCCCGTCGTCCTCCGCCTCGTCGGCCGGCGGCTCGTCCTCGTCGTCGCGCTCGAGGGCTTCCTCGAGTTCCCGCTCGCGCTGGCGCTTTTCGGCGTCGTCGGCCTGTTTCTCGCGACCGTCCTTGGTATCTGCCATAGTCTCGCACACATCGCCGGTAGGGATAACGCTGTGCCATGCTGGGCCAGCGGTGTCGCCGGCGGCCATCCGTTACCGGGATCCCACGAGACGGTGCGGGCGACGCCTCGAGGCCGTCGAGACGACCCGAACGAGCGCCGATCCCGGCTCGTAGGCCACGCGGTCGGTCGGGGACTTCGCGGCGACGAGTTTCCAGAAGCCCGGCGCGTCGAGTCGCAGCCGACACAGCCCCCGCTCGTCCGTGCGGGCCGATTTCCGTCTCGCCTCGACGAACGCCCCTTCGACCGGCCGTCGCCGGTCGTCGCGAACGCGAACGGTGAACTCGGTTCCGACGGGTACCTCGTGGCGCTCGAGGTCGACCCGGAGCCGGCGAGTGACTTGCATGATGGTTGGTAACATGCACCGATCGAAAAGCGGCCACCCTGTGTATTCCGGCCGAGGGCCGGCTCCGCATCACGCGTGATCGACTCAGTCGGTCGCGACGACGTGGGCGTCGTCGGGGTCGAACCCGACCGTCAGTTCGTCGGCCTCGGGGACCGCGGGGAGTTGCAGGACCATCTCGGCCCCGTTCCAGTGGCCGTGGACGCGGACGGTCTCGCCGAGGAACTCGCTGGTTTCGACGGTCACCGGCAGCCGGTTGGTCCCGACGTTCCGGGAGAGCGCACCCGGTCGCACGCAGACGGTGACCCGGTCGGCCTCCGGCGGGACCGCCGACACCGCGAGGGTCTCGCCGCCGACGTCGATCCGCGCCCGGTCCGCCTCTCGCTCTCGAACCGTGCCCTCGAAAACGTTGTTGTCGCCGACGAACTCGGCGACGAATCGCGTTTCGGGCTCGCGGTAGATCACCTGCGGCCGGCCGACCTGTTCGACCCGGCCGCCGTTCATCACCGCCACGCGATCGGAGATCGCCAGCGCCTCGGCCTGATCGTGGGTGACGTAGACCGTCGTGATCTCGAGTGCCGACTGGATCCGTTTGATCTGCCGGCGCAGCGACTCCCGGAGCTGTGCGTCGAGCGCGCTCATCGGCTCGTCGAGCAAGAGCAGATCGGGAGCCGGCGCGAGCGCCCGCGCCAGCGCGACCCGCTGGCGCTGGCCACCCGATAACCCCTCGGGGTCGCGCTCGCCCATTCCCTCGAGGTCGACCAGCGCGAGCAGTTCCCGGACGCGTTCCTCGACGGTCTGTCCGCCCGGCGGCTGCCGGAACCGCAGCCCGTAGCCGACGTTCTCGGCGACGCTCATGTGGGGAAATAGCGCGTAGCTCTGGAAGACGACGCCGACGTCTCGCTCCTCCGGCGGGACGCCGTCCATCGCCCGCCCGTCGAAGCGGACGGTCCCCTCGGTCGGCGACTCGAAACCGGCGATGGTCCGCAACGTCGTCGTCTTTCCACAGCCGGAGGGCCCGACGAGCGTGAAGAACTCGCCGTCACGGACCGTCAGATCGATCCCCTCGAGCGCCGCGGTCCCGCCGTAGCGTTTGGCGACGCCCGCGAGTTCGAGGGCGGTCATCGCTCGAACCTCCCGCCGACACGGTCGACGACGACGAAGCTGGCGGCCGTGACGAACAGCAGGACCGTTCCCATGGCGATCGCGGGGCCGGAGCGACGACCGAGATAGCGCTCGACGGCGACTGGCATCGTGTAGGTGTCGCCGCTGCCCGCCAAAATCACCGTCGAAGAGAACTCTCCGATCGAAATGGCGAAGGCGAAGGCCGCGCCGGCGACGATGCCGCTGGCCACGAGCGGCAATTCGACGTCCCGGAGCGCGCGGTACCGGGAGGCACCCAGCGCACGGGCGGACTCGACCATCGCCGGATCCAGGTTCGCGAGCAGCGGCGAGACGTTGCGCGTGACGAAGGGGTAGGCCGCGACCGCGTGGGCCGCGACGATCGCGACCGCGCCCGTCACCCGGAACCGCCAGCCGCCGGGCAACGGAATCCCGAAGACCAGCCCCCGGAGCAGGCCGATCCCGAAGACGACGCCGCTGACCGCAAGCGGCAACATCGCCAGCGCGTCGACGACGGCCCCCGAACGGCCCGCCCGGGCGGTTACGACCGAGATCACGACGCCCATCGGGACGGCGACCGCGAGCGTCGCGACGCCAAACAGCAGCGAGTTCCGGACCGCGATCCACGGTAGCGTCTGGTAGCTGGCCCCCTCGAGCTGGCGCTCGAGCAAAAAGGCGTAATGGCGACCCGTCAGGCCGCTCCCGTCGGTGACGCTGCCGACGACCAGACTCGCCATCGGGCCGACGAAGACCACCAGCGCGACGAGCCCGTAGCCGACGATCGCCAGCCGACGCGGCGACAGCGCGGTCCGCAGGTCTGGAACGAGCGGCCGCCTCGCGGTCGAACCGGCCGAACGTGCCAGCCCCGATTGGGCGGACTCGTATCGGAGATAGGCGTACGTGAGTCCCAGCGAGAGTACCGTCTCGAGGACGGCAAGCGTCGCTGCCTCGCCGTAGGCCAGCTGGCGCACCCGGTCGTAGATCCAGACCTCGACGGTCGCCAACTGGAGCCCGCCCAGCGCGAGGACGATGGGGAAGGTCATGAAGGTGAAGATGAAGGTCAACAGCGTGCCGGTCAGGATCGCCGGCAGCAGCTGCGGAACGACCACGTCGCGGAACGCCCGCCGCGGACTCGCGCCGAGGCTGCGAGCGGTCTCGACGGCCCGGCGGTCGACGGATTCCCACGCGGCGACGGTCACGCGGGCCACCAGCGGTGCGTTGTAAAAGGCGTGGGCGACGATCACGATCGCCAACGGGTTCCACTCGATGAACGGGTACGGCCCGAGCCCGACCAGTCCGAGCAGGCCGTTGAGCGTGCCGCCCCGGCCGAACATCGCGTAGAAGCCGACCGCGACCATGATCCCGGGCAGGACGAACGGCAGGATCGTCAGCGATCGAATCGTCCGTCGACCCCGGAACTCGTAGGTCGCGAGGACGTAGGCGGCCGGTAGCCCGAGTGCAACGCTTGCGAGCGTCGACAGCGCCGCCTGATAGGCGGTAAAGCCGAACAGCCCCCACTGCATCCCCGGTGTCTCGAGGGCGAGCCACGGCACCGGCAGGTCGAGGCCGGGGAGCGGCCGGACGAGCGTAAGAGACACCGAGATGGCCCCGAGCCAGCCGGCAACGCCCTCGAGATGGCTCCCGACCGCAAGCGGCTCCGCGAAGACGTCCGCGAGCGCCCCGACATAGAACGGATCAGTCAGGACCCCGCGGAAATGGCCGAGCGTCGGCCGGCCCGCCTCGAGGATTGCCTCGACGAAGACGACCCCGACCGGCAGATAGAGCATGACCGCAAGCACCGCGGCCGTCCCGAGCGCCGCCAGCGAGAGGGCATGGCGCTCGAGGCGCGACTGGAGGGTCACGAACGCGTTCCGAAGCCCTCGGCGATCCGATGCGGGCACGGGCTTACTGGCCGGCGAACTCGCGGGCCCAGTCGTCGACCCACCCCTCGAGGTTGCCCCGGAGTCGGTCGTAGCCGACGGTCACCGCCTCCGGCGGGACGTGGGCGTACTGGTCGAACTCGTCGTCGAGATCGACGAACTCCTCCTCGACGGCGGGGAACTGGACGTTGCGCTGTGCGATGACGGCCTGGGCCTCGCTCGAGAGGGCGAAATCGAGGAACTCGTAGGCGAGGTCGAGTTCGCTCGCGCCCTCGAAGATCCCCATTCCTTCGGGGTTGGCGTACCCCTGATCGTTCGGGAACGCGACCTGATGGCGACGCATGTCGTAGCCGTACTCGTTTGCGTACACCTGGTCGGTCGAGTAGGAGACGACCATGGGTCGCTCCTCTTCCATATACGCGCCGCTGTAGGACTCGGACCAGTCTTTGAGGATGCGCACGCCGTTGGCCGCGAGGTTGTCCCAGTAATCGAGATAGCCATCCTCGCCGTAGGCGTCGATCGTCCACAGCAAGAATGCCTGGCCGGGATCGGAACTCTGGGCGTTCTGGGCGAGCAACGCGTCCTCGTAGGCCGGTTCGGTCAGATCCGCGAGCGTCTCGGGTTCGTCGACGACGGTCTCGTCGTAGACGAGGCTGATGTAGCCCGTGTCGTAGGCGAGGACCCGGCCGTGAGGATCGCCCATGTCCAGCCCGTCGCGGATCCGCTCGGCGTTGTCGATTCGGTCGACGTTGAGATCCCGGAGCAACCCGCCTTCCTCGAGTCGGTCGTCGACCAGAACGAGATCGTCGACGTTCGCGCCGAGATAGACGTCGGCGTCGAGGTCCACGTCGCTTCGCTCGCGCTCGATGTACTGGTTGATGCCGTTTTCCGGCACCGTCCAGGTCAGTTCGGCGTCGGGATACTCCTCCTCGAAGACCTCCTTGAGCCACTCTCCGGCCGGATTCTCGCCGTCGACCATCGAACTGTAGGTCGCGACTCGAAGCTCCCCCTCGAGGTCCGGATTTTCCGGCTCGGGGTCGCCGTCGCTGCCGTCGTCGCCGTTTCCGTCGCCATCGCGAGTCAGACAGCCGGCGACGCCGGCGACCGTCCCCGCACCGACCGTCCCGATGAACGTTCGTCGATCCATTACTCGGTGGTTACACTCAGTGGTCTTAAACGGCGTGATCGGCCGATCGGTCCCGTCAATCGGACAAAGACTTTACCGCTCGAGTGAGAGTCTCGGCTGTGACTGAGACCGCTCGCGGGGGAGATCGCTCGAGACGAAAGCGCCGTTACGTCCTCGCGGGGATCGTCGTCGCGCTCGGGGTCGTGACCGGCGGGATCCTGCTCGAGGTACTGGGAACGATCCTCTTCGCACTGACGGTCGCCTACGTCCTCATGCCGGTCCAGGGGTGGCTCGTCAGGCGCGGGCTCTCGGAGTGGACGGCCGCGCTCGCGGCGACTGTGATCGGCTTCGCGAGCGCGACCGCCGTCTTCGCGCCGATCGTCGTGACGCTGTACTTTCGCATCGAGGGCGTCCTCGAGGCGGTCGAGGCCCTGCCGCGTGAGCTGTCGATCACGGCCTTCGGAACGACCCAGACCATCGAGGCGGGGCAGGTCCAGTCGATGGCGGTCGATTCCCTGAGCGGCGTCGCGACCGACTTCGCGCTTTCCCTCCCGGTGCTGGCGATCAAGTTCGCGCTGTTTCTCGTCCTCATCTTCGGCGTCCTGCTCAAAGGCGACGAGGCGGGCCGGGCCGCCGTCGCGCCGATCCCCTACGACTACCGCGACGTCGTCTACGCGCTCGCCACGCGGGCTCGAGAGACGCTGTACGCGATCTACGTCCTGCAGGTCGCGACCTCGCTCGCGACGTTTGCCGTTGCCTACCCGCTGTTTTGGGCGCTGGGATACGAGGGCGCACTGACGCTCGCGATCGTCGCCGCCGTGTTGCAGTTCGTCCCGATCATCGGGCCGAGCATGTTGATCACGCCGATCGCGCTCTATCAGGCGGTCGCCGGCAACCTCGTTGCAGCGGCCCTGATCGGCGTTCTCGGCCTCGTCCTCGTCGGCTGGCTCCCCGACGTCGTCGTCCGGCCGCGGCTGGCGCGTCGCTCCGCCGGCCTCCCCGGCAGCCTCTATTTCGTCGGCTTCACCGGCGGGCTCTTTACCCTCGGCCCGATCGGCGTCGTCGTCGGCCCGCTGCTGGTCGCCGTCTTCGTCGAGGCCGTCGACCTGCTGGCCGACGAGGTCAACACCGACGCCACGTTCAGCGAGATCATCGAAGCCGATCTCGAGCCGCCCGCGAACGGCGATACGGAGACGACTTTTCAGGAGTCGAGTTCGCAGACCGCGGATGACTGAGTCCGCGGACGAGATCGAATCCAACACGGAACCGAATCCGTACGGCAGGGACCAACGTGCGGCCCCGACGGTATCGCCCGATGGGGGTGGTGGCTCTGCGACCCCGAGCCGGCGCGCAGCCGGGACCGCTATGTACTTATCTGGTCGCTATGTCCCGGAGACATGGTCTCGGCGGGCTGCTGACCGCTCACCGATACCGCATCGCGGGCTCGTCGAATCAACAGAGGTCCGCTCTGTCACAGGCCTCTTCGGCGACTGCATCGCCGCAGCCGCTGTACTCGTCGGCGACGGTACAGATGATCTCGACGAGACCCAGACAGCTGAGTCCGGCAACCGGAACGGTGATCCCGAGGAATCCACAAATGAAGCCGCCGGTCGCACCGCAACCGACGTTACAGACCTGTCCGGCCACGATCTTACAGGCGTCACACCCCGTGACGTCGATCTGCGTCGTGACCGTTCCGTTCGCCGTACCGCCCGCGCCCGACTCGTCTAGCTCGGTCGAGCCGTCCTGTACCCTGCGGATCGCCGCCGTGTCGACGGAGATGACCGTCGTTCCGCCCGCCGAGTCCGCTGTCGCGGTCTCGAGCTGTTCGCTCCCAGCCGCGTCCGCGGATTCCGTTCGATGGACCTCATCCAGAACGCCGTCGTCGGTCTCGTAGTAGTAATCAAGGCTCGCGACTTCGATCTCATCGGTCGTCGGGTCGCGTCCGACGACGATGCTGCCCCGCTCGGCGTCGCTCAGTCCCTTGAGCTCGTATTCGACAATTTCCCGAGTGAATCCCTCACCCGTGGCGTAGCCGGCAGTGACGCCGTCCGCCTCGTTACGAATCAGATTTCCGTCCTCTCGAGCCTGCTGTGCCAGCTCTCGGAACGCCTCGGTCTCGGAAAGCTCGCGGGCGAGTTCCCGTTTCTCTTCGCCGGTAAGGAGCCTCGTTTCCTCCGCCCGCGAGAACTGGCTGCCAGCGGCTGCGACACCGGCCGTTCCGGTCGCGAGAACACCGGCCGTACCGACCGTTCTGAGGACCGTTCGTCGATCGATGCCCGTCTTGTCGTCCGAGCGTTCGTCTTCGGTCATCGCTGCAGTTATTATTTCTTTCATGTGTGTATTAATAGTATCTAGTGCGGAATTAGTATCCAGTGTCGCTCGAACGACTGCCACTCAGTGTGTAGGGCCCGCACGAATCCGCCCGACCGGTCGCTCGACGGTGTTATTCGTCTCGGACCGACTGCAGCGACGGTTACCGCGTCGACGATCTCGGCACTGGCGGCGGGTCACCGAATCACGACCGAGGACTCGTCTGGCAGACGCCGGCTCATTCGGTTAGGGGTAGTTCGGCGTTCCGTCCGCCCTGTTCGAACGACCTGTATTCGTCTTCCAGCCAGTTCTCGATACCGCCCGCGGGATCGTCGAACCGAACGATACCGTGTATCCCGCCCCCGTCGTTGTACGCGACCAGCATGCATCGGTCCTCGTCGAAACAGATTCCGAACGGTGGGCGCTCATCGATTACCGTTACCGCTACCGTGTCCGATCGCCGTAACGTTCGGAGTTCGGCGGCCGCCGTCGCGACCAGCGTTTCGAAACACTCCTTCGGTCCGACGAGTTCGATTCGGGTCGTCGGACACAAATCGGTAAGCAGCGTCACATATCTCGGGTTTATCGCTGGAAGACACAACTGCAACCGGTCCGCGGTTTCGATGAATTCGATGAATTCGTTCACTGCAGCGAACGGCTGGTCGGCTCCGTTCAACGCGATTTCATCGTTTCCCAGCGCGGGGAACTCCTCGGGGAGATCGACGGTACACTCCGTAAGAAACGTTCCAAGCTTGGTCGCGCGTTCGACATCGCGTAGTAATTCGTCGAAACTCGAGAGTACGATCTCGCCCGCGGCCGTGATCGCGTATCGGTTCCCGTCTTCCGCGATCCAGTTTTGCTGTCGCAACGTGCGGAGGTTACGCCGGAGGGTCGTTCGATGGATGTCCATTTGTTCCGCCAACTCGGACTGCGTTCGTGACGACTGCTCGAGGAGACGCAGCAGTCGAAATCGATGTCGCGTCTCCATCAGCACTTTCGCGTCGTCGTACGTGTCGTTCTCGACGCTGTCCTCGACTTCGGTCTGGGTATCGAAGTTCATGTGTAGTGACGGCCTCGACTCTGGTTTGATCCGCCGATGCGCGTTCGCGGAGTACGCTTCTTCTGTCAATTCGACCGGCCCTTTAGTTTCTATATTTTCGATATAGTATTTATTTCTTTTTATGAAAATGTATATGTGGGCGCGAACGATATCCTGTCACGTTCTCTCGAAGTTCCGGGATTGCCCAACGGTAAAAATCGGAAATTAGTAAACATCACTTTAATATGGTTGGTGTATCTACACGTTCGCATGAACCGTCAAACCTCGCTGCCGATCGCCCTGTTGATCACGGGCGTAGCGGCCCTCTGTGGGCTGATCGTCGCGTCGGGGTTCCTCGACCCCGATTGGATGCTCGAGACGCTCGGGCTCGAGGTGTATCTCGCTGCGATCGTCGGGATACTCGTCTGTGGTGTCCTCTCGTTCTGGTTCGACCTCGCAGGGACGATTCGACGGAAACTGTGAGGAGGATTCAATCGAGCGTGTAGCGGTCGAAGCATCGGACCGCGATCCGGTAACAGCCGTATCCGACTCCGGCCTCGATCGAGAGCCAAACGAGCGTTGAGAGTCCAGCGAACATGGAGACCGTTGTGGGATCGCCCTCGAACAGTATCCACGGACCGAGAACGGCGACGACACCTCCAACCCCGAACGCGAACACTATCGTCGAGTAGATCGCGAGGGCGGTCAGACTCGGCGGGACGATGTCCCGTCGTCGACCGATACGGACCGCGCCGAATCGTGGAAACACCATCCCGACGGCGAGTCCGATCGCGATGGCGGTTGACCCGTGAACGCCGGCCCAGACCGCGAGTCCCACGGAGACCGGCAGCGAATACGCCGCGACGCCACTCCCGGCGACGCTTCCGACAAGCAACGGGATGCCGACGACGGCGCTGACAAGCGCCGTTCCCCGCACGAACTGCCGGCCGGCAAGCGGTGACGCTAGCGTCGTCGGTAACGCCGCCCCGTCGTCACCCAGCGGGTTCAGCGTGAGGAATCCGCCGACGAACCACGCCCCGAGGAGCCCGACGGCGATCGGAAACCCGGATTCGATATCCCCGATCCGGGCCAGATCAACGAGCAGCCACGCGCTGATAAGCAGCGGCAACGCAAGGTGCGAGAGCCGAGACGGACGTCGTTTCGCCCGACGGACCGACCGGCATGCGACACAGCGCGTCGGTCGATCGACCCGTTCCGCGAGCGACGCGACCGAGACGAGTCGATCGTCCGACTCGTCCGCTGTCCGTCCGCCCGACCAGTCCTCGTAGGCGGTCGCGTTCCGTCCGTCCAGCCAAAGGGCCGTCGTGGTCCGTTTCGTTGCGCTCCCGCACGCAGCGACGAGAACGCCCGTTCCAAGTACCGCGCCGACGGCTCGGTACGGTGACGCTTCGATCGGTGTTCCGACGGCGAGGAGATCGCCGTACCAGCTCGGCGGCAAGCGCGCGGCGAGTTCGGGAGCCGTACCGAGTCGGCTCATGGCGACGACGAGACCGGCGACAGTGACGAGTGCGATTCCACCGGCCACGAACGACGTCTTCCACTTCGACCGCCGACTGAACAGGGCGATTCCGGAGCCGGCCGCGTAGCCACAACAGACGCTACTCAGCAGTGCGAGACAGACCGTCAGTGGGACGGTAACCAGCGGTGCGTACGTATCGGCTCCCGAGAGAAAGCCGAGACCGAGGAGCCCCGTCGGCAGGAGCGCGAAGGCGAGCGCGCGGACGTATTCACCGACCAGAACTCCGATCGTCACCGCCGTCGGTCCCGTACTCGTCAGTAGCAGCGACGCGTTTTCGATATCGTCGACCCGCATCGCCGCCCGCTGGCCGAACAACGCGGTACTCGACAGCCACAACAACGTCGTGAACAGTCCGACCAGCGGCGGAAGCGTCGGGTCGGAGCGAGCCACGAGTTCCGCGGTGCCGCCCTCGATGACCAGCGCCATCAGCCCTAGATAGAGACACGACACGACACCGCCACAGACGAGCAATGCGAGCCGAAGGGGTTCTCGCCTGAGCGTCCGCCAGTCTCGTACTCCGTCAACGTATCCAATCCGCAGGCCATCGATGAGGGCTCGATATCGTCGCGACATCTCTCGCGGCCGGCTACGAGGCGCCGTATTTCAATCCCCCGTAGTAGATCGCTCCCAAGACCACGCCGGCGACGACCGCCTCGAGTACCGACGGGTCTTTGCCCGTGGCTACGTCGAACCCGATTTTGACGGCGAACACGACCACGGCTGCGATGATGCCGTGAACGACGTGGTTCTCTATTAGCAGTCGATTCAGTCGACCGAAGATCGAGAGTACTGGCATTCTCGGTCCTCCTTCCGTAACTGGTTACGCCCTCATCCGGGCCGCAATCGGTCCATCGGCGATGCTTGTACCCACACGGCGTCTATCCGGTGCTGGTTTATTCATGGCAGTTTATACAAAATCAAATTTTCTACATAGTCTGATATATTTTATGGTTATTACGCCAGGATAGAGCGTGGCGACCGATGGGACGAACGCCGTTGCGGTCGATGTTTCCGAGTGGGTCCCGCCACACCTTTCACTGCGTCCGTCATCCGTTCGATATGGTCAGCACTCGAACCCTTCTCAACGCCGTCATCGGTGCTGTCGTCGGTGTCGTCCTCTCGTTCATCCCGTTCTCGACCGTCCTCGGCGGCCTCGTCGCCGGGTTCCTCGAGGGGCCGGATAGCCGTCAGGGTGCGACCGTCGGCGCGATCGCCGGTGCGATCACGTTCCTGCCGATCGCGGGAATGGGGCTGGTCGTCTTCGGTATCCTCGGGCTCGGGCTCACCGGTGGGGTTCCCCTCGAGGGGTTCGCGCTGGTTTCGATCGTGATCGCCGTCGGCGGGCTCTTTGCTCTCTTCTATACGGTGGGCCTCTCACTGCTCGGCGGCTATCTGGGCGCGTATCTCGCTCGCGAGTATCCCGACCGCCACCACCGGACGCGGGCCACGATCGGCTACGAAACGGAATCCGGTCGGGCACCCCCTGCCGACGGCGAACCGACGTGGGACCGCGACTCGGGAACCGCTGACTCGAGGGAGTTCGGCGCCGATCGCACCGCGGACGAACGTGACGCCGACCGCGAGCGGGATCGCGACCGGTTCTGATCACTCGTAGCGCAGCGCGTCGATCGGGTCCGTCCGCGCGGCCCGCCATGCGGGATACAGCCCGGCGAGGACCCCGACGAGTATCCCCACGACGACCGCGAGCGCGACGTACTCGAGGGGGTAGACGAGCGGCAGGTCGACGTATTCGGCCCCGACGTAACCGCCGACCAGTCCGAGGGCGGTCCCCAGGATCGCGCCGATCACGCCGAGGATCACCGCTTCGGTCAGGAACAGGCCGAGGACGTCGCGGTTCTGTGCGCCGACGGCTTTCATGATGCCGATCTCGCGGGTCCGCTCGGTGACGCTGACCAGCATGATGTTGGCGATGCCGATCGAGCCGACCAGCAGGGAGATGGCCGCGATGCCGACGATGAAGTTCCGCAGCAGGTCGAGTACGTCCTGAAGCTGCTGGAGCAGTTCCGTACTCGTCTGGAACCTGACCGCGAGGTCGTCATCAAGGAACTCGCTGGCGTCGGACTGATCGCTCTCGAGGTAGTCGGTCGCGCTCTCGCGG
Organism: Natrinema pellirubrum DSM 15624; assembly: GCF_000230735.2. Taxonomy (NCBI): domain Archaea; kingdom Methanobacteriati; phylum Methanobacteriota; class Halobacteria; order Halobacteriales; family Natrialbaceae; genus Natrinema; species Natrinema pellirubrum. The sequence goes on along the minus strand of NC_019962.1, from coordinate 3,766,949 downwards.
GCGGCGTCGATGTCGGCCGCGTCGTCGGAGGGGGCTTCGACGATGATCGCGAGGAAGCGCGCCTCGCCGTCCTCGCCGCCGCTTTCGTTCTCGCCCCCGTCGTCGGCCCCGCCGGCTCCGAGTCCCGACGCTTGTTCCGTGTAGTAGGGATCCGTGGGAACGTACACCCGCGGCGAGGACTCGAACCCCTCGAATGGGCTCTGGCCTTCGCTGGTATCGGTGATCCCGACCACTTCGACGGTCCGGCGCTCGCCGCCGAGGATCGTCACGGTCAGTTCGTCGCCGACGGTAACGTTCTCCTCGAACTGGTTGGCAGCCGCCGGGTTGAGGACCGCCTCGGGTTCGCCCTGCCGGAACTGGCGCCCCTCAGCCAACCGCTCCTCGCGGATGTAGGACGGCCCCGAGGCGATCAGCCCGTTCCCCTGGGCGACCGTCTCGTCGCCGTTCGAGATCGCTTGCGTCTGGATCGTCGCGTAGCCGTAGGCCGCCTCGACCTCGTCCAGATCCTCGACCGCCTCGAGGTCGTCGCCGGTAAACACCGGCTGGGCACCCGCCAGCGGCCCGCCTTCGGTGTCTGGCTCGGCCGCCCAGCCGTAGACGTTGCGCTGATCGTCGGGGCTGATATCGCCGATGATGCCGGCCTGGAGGCTCGCACCCAGCGTGACGAAGGCGATCACCGCCGCGATCCCGATCACGATCCCCAGCGTCGTCAGCGCCGACCGGAGCTTGTGGCCCCGGATCGACCGCCACGCCAGCCGTAGGCTCTCTATCGGGTTCACTCGGAATCGGCCTCCGACGACCTCGTTCGCGAGGCCGGCTCCGGTGTGTCGTCGCCCGCGAGTTCCTCGATCCGTTCGATCCGCCCGTCGAGCAGGTGGACGATCCGGTCGGCCCGCTCGGCGACGTGCCGTTCGTGGGTAACGACGATCATCGTCGTCCCGGCATCGTGGAACTCGTCGAAGAGGTCCAAGATCTCCGTCTCGGTGTCGGTATCGAGGTTGCCGGAGGGCTCGTCGGCCAGCACGATCGCGGGATCGTTGACCAGCGCCCGGGCCAGCGCGACCCGCTGGCGCTGGCCGCCCGACAGTTCGTTGGGCAGGTGATCCCCGCGGTCGGCGAGCCCGACCCGCTCGAGCAGGTCACGCGCTCGCTCGCGCCGTTCCGTCCGGTCGATCCCCTGAAACAGCTGCGGGAGGGCGACGTTCTCGACGGCGTTCAGTCGGGGCATGAGGTTGAACGTCTGGAAGACGAAGCCGACCTCGGTGCCCCGGAGGCGAGTCCGCTCGCGGTCGTCCAGCGTGTCGATCGCTCGCCCGCCGACGACGACCTCGCCCGCCGTCGGGGTGTCCAGACAGCCCACGAGGTTCATTAGCGTCGACTTGCCCGAGCCGCTGGGGCCCATGATCGCCGTATAGGACCCTTCCGGTACCTCGAGCGAGACGCCGTCTAACGCGTGGACGGGCTCGCCGATCCGATAGGTCTTGCGGACGTCCGAGAGGGAGACGGCCGTCTCCGCCGTTGCCATGAGCGTTGATCGACGGACGGCTCAAAAAAAGTTCGGCGTAACGATGTATTCGTGCCGGCGCCCGATCGCACGGCCGGCTGGACCGCGGAGCCGGCGACGACCCGTGACGGCTACCAATCGCCGCCCGTCGCGTCGCCGCCCATCGGCTCCGTCGTCGTCTCGTCGCCTCGGAGGAGGACGTACGCGATGACGGCGATGACGCCGATCGGGAAGGCGAAGAACAGCAACGCGCCGACACCGACGGCCCACGCGAGTTCGTTGTTCTCGCGTTTCGAGGCGTCCTTGTATACCCAGTAGGCGACGCCGACCGTGATCGCGACGCCGATGATGAGGCCGATTACCATCGCGGCGAGCATCGTCGTCGAGTCGACGGGGAGGTCTTCACCGCCGGACTGGAGCGGGAAGAGGGCGAGTTGCAGCATTATACCACCCGGCTCGAGCGGCGGGTCGGTCGTCGAACGGGACCATGTTGCCGATCAGAATCGGCGTGATCGGCGGGGTGGAGAGCGGGTTCTTGCATACAAATGATTGTGGCCCAACAGGTGTTATAGCTCTTCCGATCTGGTTCCGTAATTGACAATACGTCCTCGCTGCCGGGACGGATATCGTAGCCGCTGAAGCGATTGACACACTGACTGCAACGCTGTCGTACGATCAGGTGCGCAGTGACTGTCAGTGTCGACTATCGTTCCGGCATGCAGAAAGTTATTTGCCATCCAAAAAAGTAGTATAGTTAAACAGTGCCCTCCATCGATATATCCAACGTGACGAAACGGTACGGCACCGAGACGGCACTCGACGGGCTCTCGCTGTCCGTCGAGCGTGGCGAAATATACGGCTTTCTCGGTCCCAACGGGGCCGGGAAGTCGACAACGATCAACCTCCTATTGGACTTCATTCGGCCGACTACCGGCGAGGTTCGGGTGTTCGACCTCGATGCGCAGGCGGACTCCCTCGAGATCCGCCAGCGAACCGGTATCCTTCCCGAGGGCGCCGAACTCTACGAGCGCCTGACCGGCCGCCAGCACGTCGAGTTCGCGATCGAGTCCAAGGGGGCCGACGACGATCCCGACGATCTCATCGAGCGGGTCGGTCTCTCGCCCGACGCGGCCGGAAAGAAAGCCGGCGGCTACTCGAAGGGGATGGCCCAGCGGCTCACCTTCGCGACGGCCCTGGTCGGCGAGCCCGACCTCCTGATCTTAGACGAGCCCTCCACCGGCCTCGACCCCAACGGGGCTCGCCGAATGCGCGAGATCATTCGCGAGGAAAACGAACGCGGCGCGACCGTCTTCTTCTCGAGTCACGTCCTCGGGCAGGTCGAGGCGGTCTGTGACCGCGTCGGCATCCTCCGGGACGGCGACCTGATCACCGAGGACACCGTCGAGGGACTGCGCGACTCGATGCCCGACCAGACCAGACTCCGCGTGACCCTCGATCGGATCCCCGACGACTCGGATGCTGCCCTCGCGGCGGTCGAGGCGATCGATGGCGTCTCCTCGGTAACCCCGGAGGGACGGTCCCTCGTCGTCGCCTGCGAGGACCGCGCCAAGACCGAGGTCCTCCACGTCGTCGAGGAGTACGGCGTCACTGTCGAGGACTTCGAGACCGACGAGTCCTCGCTCGAGGACCTGTTCGTCGCCTACACTACGGGCGCCGACGGTGGCCGGGAGGTGGTTCGATGAGCGCGATCACCGTCGCGAAGAAGGACTTTCGTGACGCGGTCCGGTCGCGCCTGCTGCTGGGACTGACCGCGCTCTTTGCCCTGTTTACCGTCGGCGGAGCCGCGCTGGCCTCGTGGGCTTCCGGGTTGTTTTCGGAGGGTGGCGGCGAGTCGACGATCGGACTGATCTTCGCGTTGCAGACGCCGGCGGGCTTTCTCGTCCCCGTGATCGCACTGATCGTCGGCTACGGTGCGATCGCGGGCGAACGCGAGACCGGGAGCCTGAAGTTCCTGCTCGGACTGCCCCACCGCCGTCGGGACGTCGTCCTCGGGAAGGTCCTCGGTCGAACTGGCGTCGTCGCAGTGTCGATCCTGATCGGCTTCGCCGTCGGCCTGATCGGGCTCGTCGCCTTCGTCGGCGAGGTCTCGCCCGTCGACTATCTCGCCTTTACGCTGGTGACGGTCGCTTTCGGGTTCGTCTACGTCTGTCTCGGCGTCGGCATCTCCGCGATGACCCGGTCGACGACCAAGGCTGCCGTCGGCGCGATCGCACTCGTGGTCCTGTTCAAAGCCCTCTGGGGACTACTCTCACAGGTCCTGCTCTACGCCATCGAGGGAACGTTCCTTCCCGAAACGTTCCCCGGCTGGTACCTCGTCTTCAACTCCATCACACCGGATGCCGCCTACGGCTCCGCGATCGGGTTCGTCCTCCGCGAATCGCAGTTCACCTCGGCGGGTGCCTACGAGTCACAGGGACTGATCGAGAGCGTGCCGCTGGTGGCCGAGCCGTGGTTCGGTTTCGTGATCCTCGCCGTCTGGGCGCTCCTGCCGCTGGCACTGGGTCTCTGGGGGTTCGGACGAGCGGATCTCTGAGCGGCCGACCGCGAATTACAACGTTTTTGCCCTCGCCGCTCCCGTGAGGAGGTATGAAGACGGCAGGTGGCTCCGACGCGGCGAAACGACGGGCCGGCGAACGCGCGGCCGAGGACGTCGCCGACGGGTTCGTCGTCGGCCTCGGCACCGGTTCGACGACCGCCTATGCGATCCGCGCGCTCGGCCGGGCCGTCGACGACGGCCTCGAGATCCGGGGGGTCCCGACCTCCTTCCAGTCCCGTCAGTTGGCCCTCGAGGTCGGCATCGAACTGACGGACCTCGACGCGGTCGACGGCCTCGATCTGGCGATCGACGGGGCGGATCAGGTCGTCGACGACGCGGACGCGGCCGCACACGGCGCGTTGATCAAGGGTGGCGGCGCGGCACACGCCCGCGAGAAACTCGTGGACGCGGCGGCTGACCGGTTCGTCGTCGTCGCCGACCCCTCGAAGCTGACCACTCGCCTCGAGCGGTCGGTCCCGGTCGCCGTCCTTCCGGACGCTCACACTGTCGTCGCGGACCGGATTCGGGACCTCGGCGGCGAGCCGACGCTCCGAGATGCCGGCGAGAAGGACGGCCCGGTCGTGACCGACAACGGCAATCTCGTCCTCGACTGTGCGTTCGGCTCGATCGACGATCCCGACGAACTGGCGACACGGCTCTCGGCGATTCCGGGCGTCGTCGAACACGGGCTGTTCGTCGGGATGGCCGACGCGACCTACGTCGGCACCGACGACGGCGTCGAGACCCGCCACTACTGACGGGTAGGTGCCCGAGCGGCTACCGGTCCTCTCGCGTCTCACCGTCGGTGGTCGCGTCCCTCGGCGCATCGATCGGCTGCGGGAACAGGGCGACGGCCACGTAGCCGATACCCAGCAGCCGGGTCACCGGCAGCACCCACCGTTTCGGCTCGAGTTCGTTGCCGTTCTCGTAGGCCAGTTCGAGGCCGACCTCGAGGGCCGTTCGGGGGAACAGCGCCAGCCCGAGGCCGACGACGGCCAGTCCCGTCTCGAGACCGGACGGCGAGCCCCGCTTGCGACCGAGCAGCCAGACGACGATCGCTCCCTTGAGCCGAGCGATCGGGATCGTCCACGGCCGGAGCCGTCCGGCGTCCGGATCGACGAACGCGAGGCGCTCGGCGGCGGCGACGATCCGGTCGGGAACCGCGATCACGAGCAGTCCAGCGCCGACCGCCAGCGCTCGTCTCATGGACGCGTCACCGCGAGGGAAGCGGAACTCGACCCGACGGTTTCTCCGACTCCGCCGAGCCGTCCTTGCTCGTTTCCTCGCCCGTACTCCGTGAAAGCAGCGTCACGGTCAGATAGAGGACGCCAAGCAGCCGCGCCGCGGGCTCGACCCACGGCTGCAACTCGAGGTCGTCGGTGTTGGCATAGACCAGGTGCTGGCTGAGGTCGATGATCGGTCGGGGGACGAGGACGAGCGTCAGCCCGGCGAGCCCGAGCAGCCCGGAAACCAGCGTCGATCCCTGCCGGCCGCGGACGAGCAGCCAGACGAAGACAAGCCCCTCGAGCCGAGCGCCGGCGAGCGCCAGCGGCCGCGGTTGGGGCTCGCCGGGGTTTCGGAGGCCGATCCGTTCGCAGGCGGCGATCACCGGTTCGGGTTTCACGATCTCGAGGAGGCCGAAGCCGATCAGCAGTCTGCGCAGCATATCCGTCCGTATCACGGCATCGGGGAAAAAACTCGAGCCGGCAACGTCGTCCGGGCGTCGGCCGGCGACAGCTATCGCTATCGACCGTAGCGTCCGAAAAAATTGGGGTGGCGTCCCTTACAGGTCGCGGGGCTGGACCGTCTTCCGGTCGTTGGCTTCCGCGCGTCGGGCGGCGTCCTCGAGAAGCTCGTCGACTTCTTCGTCGAGTGCGTCGTAGAAGTCGGAGGCAACGTTTTTGTCATCGAGCGCTTCCTTTACGGCGGCTTTGACGATAAGATCTGCCATACGGTGTATCGGTTTCGCATAACTCCATATAAGAATTTTGGTTAGCAGCGGAAATACGGGGGTTGCAGCGGTTGATTCGCCCGTTTCGACCACCGATTTCACCGGAAAGTATATGGCATATGAGTGGCGGCCCCGCTGAACGGGGGTCGCGAATCGGCTGAGTTGCCTCGCGCGCGGTCCTCCGGGGCTCGCACGTACGTTACGAGATCACAAGATCATCGACGGCGTCCGCGCCGTGACTCGTCCCGGACCGACCGCCAGCCGACGCATTCGAGTACGTCGACCCCGGAACGGCGGTATGCGCGAACTCCTCGAGGCCGTGGCCGACGGCGACCTGTCGCCGGCCGAGGCCGAAGCCGAACTCAGGGGATACGTGGTCGGCGAGGCGGGCCGGTTCGACGCGGCCCGTCGACAGCGACGCGGGATCCCGGAAGCGATCTTTGCGGAGGGGAAGTCGGCCGAACAGGTCGTCGCGCTCGCCGAAACCGCCCTCGAGACGACGGGCCGAGCGCTGCTGACGCGTCTATCGGAGCCGCAGTTCGACGCGCTCAGGGATCACTTCGCAGCGACCGCCCCCGACGCGACGCTCGAGCGCCGGAGCGCGACGGCGCGAGTGCTGGCTCCCGACTACGAGCCGCCGTCGCTCGATGCGATGGTGGGGATCGCCACCGGCGGGACGGTCGACGAAGCGGTCGCCGACGAGGCCGAGACCGTCCTGCTGGACGCGGGCGTGACGGTCGATCGCGTCGACGATATCGGCGTCGCCGCGCTGTCCCGAACCCTCGACCAGCTCGACCGGCTCCGCGGGGCCGACGTGTTGATCGTCGTCGCCGGCCGAGAGGGTGCGTTGCCGACCGTCGTCGCCGGCCTCGTCGATACGCCGGTCATCGGCGTTCCCGTCGCGAGCGGCTACGGCTACGGTGGCGACGGCGAGGCGGCGCTTGCCGGGATGCTCCAGTCCTGTACCGTCCTCTCGGTCGTCAACGTCGACGCGGGCTTCGTCGCCGGAGCACAGGCGACCCTCATCGCCCGTGCGATCGCCGCTGGCCGCGACTAAGCTCTACCCCGTTCGGAAAAAAATAGTTTCCACAACCCAAAAGCCAAACAGTGTTTGGAGAAGGCTATTTAACCGTACACCCGGTATACCATGATACCGGCTCCGGCCGGTGTGACCAATGCCCAAGTGTGACCACTGCGGCGCGCACGTTTCCGAACGGTTCGCACGCGTCTTCGCCGACGAACGCGGCGAGATCCACGCGTGTGTCAGTTGTTCGGCCAACGCCGGCATCGCTGAAGCCGCGAAAGAGCGCGCTCGCGGCACCTGACCATCGCGATCGATCACGACTACCACGCGCCCCCACACGGACGAGACGCTTTTTAGGCTGGTCTCCCTGCTCACGACCGATGGCCGATCACGTCGTCTACGTCCTCGAGTGTGCCGACGGCTCCCTCTATACCGGCTACACGACCGACCTCGAGCGACGCGTCGCCGAACACGATGCGGGCGAGGGCGCGAAGTACACCCGCGGTCGGACGCCGGTCGAACTCCGCTACCACGAGCGCTTCGACTCGAAATCGGCGGCGATGTCCCGCGAGTACGAGATCAAACAACTCTCCCGAACTGAGAAGGAACGGCTCGTGGGCCTCGAGTAACGCCGGTCACGACGAATGCCTCGCTGGTCATTTCCCTCTGACACACGCCGAAAAATAGATGTCCGTCGGGAATGACAGTTCTCTCGAGATGCAAATCGATGTCGTCGACGAACTCAGACAACCGGAGTACACCGGCGACAACCGGTGTGAGCCCTGTACCGTCCTGAACCTGGTTATCGCGGCGATACTCGGTTCGATCGTCGCCCGCAAGTCCCGCCTCGGCGGACTGCTCGCCGTCGGCGTGTCGATCGCACTGATCTACCTCCGGGGGTATCTCGTCCCCGGGACGCCGACGCTGACCAAGCGGTACCTCCCGCCCGCGGTACTGCGCTGGTTCGGCAAGGATCCCGAACCCGCGGTCGCGAGCGGCCTCGGCGGCGGCCCGACGACCGAAACCGACCGCGATTCGACGGCGGACGACGCGGTCACGTTCGACGAGGACGCGGCCGTCGCGACCGACGACGCGACGTCAGCCGCCGACGGCGACGGGACCGCCGCTGCCGGAGCCGACGCCGATCCTGTCGCCGATCTCGAGACGTTCTTCCTCGCAAACGACGTCCTCGAGCCCTGCGAGGATCGCGACGATCTCTGTCTCACCGACGAGTTCGAAGCCGTCTGGTTCGGCGAGATCGACCCGCTCGCTGAGTCGGGGGTCGACGTCGAGGCGGCCGTCGACGCCTTCGGGTTCGACGCCGACCCCGAGCAGTTCGAACTCAGCGAACGCGGGGAGGCATACCGGCTGCTCTCGGAGACCGGCGCGGCCGGTCGCTGGCCCTCACACGCGGCCTTGCTCGCCGACGTCGCCGCCAGCCGCGCGCTCGCATCGTGGACCGACGACTGGGAGGCCTACGCGCCCGAGACGAAAGGCGAGGTCCTCAACGGGCTGCGGATGTTCCTCGAGACCTGTCCCTCCGGCGGCGACGTCCGGATGGGCGAGGAGGTCGTCGAGTCCTGTTGTAGCTCCCACGAAGTGATCGCGGTTACCTGCGAGGATACCGGCGAGCGGCTCTTCGAGCAGCGACTCGCTGACGTCGACGCCTGATCGCTTCCGAACGGCCCCGTCGTCCCGTCGCTTTTTTCGCGCCGGCCCTTGACCACCGGTGCATGGAGTCGATCAGCTTCGGTACCGACGGCTGGCGGGCGACGCTCGAGGAGTTCACGTCGCCCCGCGTTCGGATGGTGGGGCAAGCGGTCGCGACGTATCTCACCGACGAGGGCCTCGCGGGCCCGGTCGCGGTGGGGTACGACGCCCGCGAGAGTTCGCGGGGGTTCGCCGAGGAACTGGCACGGGTGCTGTGTGCCAACGGGTTCGATGTCCTGCTTGCCGATCGGGACCGACCGACGCCGCTCGTCGCCTACGCCATCGCCGACCGCGACCTCGCCGGCGGGCTGGTGATCACCGCCTCGCACAACCCGCCGGAGTACAACGGCGTCAAGTTCATCCCCAGCGACGGCGCGCCGGCCCTACCCGACGTTACCGACGCCATCGCCAACCGGCTCGCCGAGCCCGATCCGCTCCCCGAGGCCGACCACGGGGCCGTCACCGAGGTCGACTTCGCCGGGCCACACGCCGACGCCGCCCTCGAGCTGGTCGAATCGATGGCCGGCGACGTCGACCTCGCCGACCGCACCGTCGCCTACGACGCCATGCACGGCAGCGGCCGCGGGACCACCGACGCCCTGCTCGAGCGGGCCGGCGCGTCCCTGGAGTGTCTGCGCTGTGAGCCCGATCCCGCGTTCGGCGGCGGCGCACCGGAACCCGCCGCCGAGAACCTCGAGACGCTGATCGACCTCGTCACCGCCGACGACACCGCGCCGGAGCTGGGGATCGCCAACGACGGCGACGCCGACCGCATCGCCGTCGTCACGCCCGAGCGGGGCTATCTCGACGAGAACCTCTTCTTCGCCGCGCTCTACGACTACCTGCTCGAGACGGACTCGGGGCCGGCGGTCCGGACCGTCTCCACGACCTACCTGATCGATCGGGTCGCCCAGTCCCATGGCGAGACGGTCCACGAGGTCCCCGTCGGCTTCAAGTGGGTCGCGCAGGCGATCGGCGAACACGACGCCCTCGTCGGCGGGGAGGAGTCGGGCGGGTTCACCGTCCGGGGCCACGTCCGCGAGAAGGACGGCGTCCTCATGGCCCTGCTCGCAGCCGTGATGCACGCCGCAGAGCCGATCGACGACCGCGTGGATCGCCTGCTCGCAGAACACGGCACCGTCGTCCAGGACAAGATCAGCGTCGACTGCCCCGACGACGAGAAGGAGCGGGTGATCTCCGATCTCGAGGCTGAGATCCCCGAGTCCGTCGCAGGGACTGCCGTCGAGGACATCAACACCGCCGACGGGTTCAAGCTGCTGCTGGCCGACGGGTCGTGGCTGCTGGTGCGTCCCAGCGGCACCGAGCCCGTGTTGCGGGTCTACGCCGAAGCTGAAGACGAGGAGCGGGTGACGGAGTTGCTCGAGGCGGGTCGGGACCTGGTCGAACCGCTGGTGTGAGTAACTGCATCTGTTGAAGGGTTTGCGTAGGGAGCAGTTCGAGAGGTCAGAGCGTTCTGCTATCGTGGCAACAGGGAGCGGCCACGCCCTCCCCAGCCGATTCGCTCGTTCCTTTCAGTCACTCGCTCATCCCTCGCGCAGTGTTATCGACCGCCCTCGCTAGCGCTCGTCCGGTCGACAGTACGCGCCACCGCAGACGAACGATCGGCTTGCAGTGATACGTGTCTATTCGCGGCGTCCATCGAGCAGTGCTGGATGAGATGGGCAGCCTTTCTCGATCAGTCGACTCGCTCGGCCGGAACGCCGACGACGGTCGCACCGTCCGGAACGTCGTCCGTGACGACCGAACCGGCACCGACGGCCGCGTCCTCGCCGATCGTGATGTCGCCCAGCAGCGTCGCGTTCGCGCCCAGTTGCGCGCCGTCCTCGACCGTCGGGTGGCGCTTGACCGGTTCGTTCGTGTCGCCGCCGAGGGTCACTCCGTGGTACATGTGAACGTCGTCGCCGATCTCGGCGGTTTCGCCGATGACGACGCCCATCCCGTGGTCGATCGTCACCCGGCGGCCGAGTTCGGCGGCCGGATGGATCTCGACGCCGGTCAGCCAGCGCACCAGGTGGGAGAGCAGTCGGGCGAGCAGTCGAAAGCCCGGCCCGCGATTCCAGCAGCGGTGGGCGAGCCGATACCCCCAGACCGCGTGCAGCCCCGAGTAACACAGCAGGACCTCGAGTCGCCCCTTCGCGGCGGGGTCGCGCCCGGTCATCGCCCGGACGTCCTCACGCACGCGCTCGAACATCGGTCTCCGTCGCGGCGGCGGTCTCGAGGCGACGCGTGCGGTGCGGGGACGGCAAGCGACAACACCGGCCCACGGCGCGACGGGGTCGGTTCCGAGCGGGACGCGCGGTGTGGCCGATGGATACCATGTCCGGCAGTAGCAGCGGGGTGAGTGTAAAAGGGTTCGTTTCGGGGTGCCGACCGCATCGCTCGAGTCCTACTTGCCGCGGGCCAGCCGGGTACCGATGCGACTGGGCAGTTCAGCCTCCTCGACGGCCGTCTGGACGGCGTCGACGTCGTACTCGACGCGGTGGGTCTCGACGGTCAGGGCGTCGAGATCGACCACCGCGTAGCCCGCTCGCGGGTCCCCGTCGCGGGGCTGGCCGACGCTGCCCGGGTTGACGACGATCCCATCTCCGAACCGCTCGACGCCTTGGACATGGGTGTGGCCGAGTACCAGCACGTCCTCGTCGCCGAGCATTCGTTCGGTGAACTCCTCCGGGTAGGTGTATCGCGTGTAGCGGTCGGGATCGTCCGGGTGGCCGTGGACCAGTTTGACCCGGCCGTCGCACTCGAGTCGCTCTGCCGGCAGGTCGGCCAGCCACTCGAGCTGGTTGTCGGACAGTTCCCCGTTCGCGTGGTCAACGCCGGCCTTGGCCATGCCGTTGAACCGAAACGGGGTATCCCCGGCGACGGCGGCGTCGTGATTACCCATCACCGTCGGCACGTCCCGCGCACGCAGTTCGTCGACGCACTCCCCCGGCCAGGGGTTGTAGCCGACCACGTCGCCCGCACAGCACAGTTCGTCGACCGCGGGCATGTCCTCGAGGACGGTCTCGAGCGCGACCCGGTTGCTGTGGACGTCAGAGATGAGTCCGACCTTCATGTGTGAGTGATACGCCGCGAGGGATTTGTAGGTTGGCCGGGGCGTCGCTCACGCTCGCTCGGTGTCCGATGGAGAACCGATGTCGCTCCGGTCGGTTAGCTGACCTGCAGTGGCGCACGCTGGCGGCTGGCCGAGCGTAACGAGGTCGTTCAGTCGCCGTTCTCGATCGCCGTCTCGAACCCGTCGTCGGTCCGGGCGACGCCGGCCGCACAGACCGCGTGTTCGAACTCGAGGTCGTAGGCCGCGCTCGCGGCCGCGGCCGCACCGTCGGCGTCGAACTCGAACGCCTCGGGCGCGTTCTTCTCGTAGGTCGCGACCAGCGTCGGCTCGTCGACGGTCTCGATCAGCAGGGCGTCCTTTCGGACGGTCCCGATCAGGGCCTCGCCGTCGCCGCCGATCGTCGCCGCGATCCGGGGCGTATCGTAGTCGTCTTTCTCGTAGTCAAGCGCCAGCAGACTCTCGGCGAGGGCGTCCCGGGCGGGATACCCCAGCTCGAGTTTCTCCGCGATCGGATCGACATGCGAGCCGTTGCCGAAGGCGGCCGTCTCGCCGGTCGGCGTCTCGACGACCCGCAGGCAGTTGTACGAGACGTAGGGGTTGTCCGTCTCCGGAGCGTCCTCGGTGGGCCCGACGGTCAGGGCCTCGTCTCGAGCGGTGATTTCGCGGTTCGGGAACGATCGCGAGGAGACGCGGTACGCGCCGACCTCGGGACCGACGACGACGAATCGTCCGACGTACATACTCGGGGGTGCGCACGAGCGGGGAAAAGGAATGTCGGTTCGTTCTCGAGGTCAGTCGGACGGGTACCGTCCGGAGGTTTATACGGGATCGCGCGGCCAACCGCGGTATGGTTACCGAGGCGGCGTGTCTCGAGGCACTGCGGGAGGCCGCCGAACGACTGGGCGAGTCACCGACGAAGGCGCAGTACGAGGAGTTAGGGCTGACGCCGGCTTCCGCGACGATTATCCGAACGTGTGGCGGGTGGAACGACGCGAAGGAGACGGCGGGACTCGAGACATCCTACTCGAGAGGGCCTCGGGTTGGGCCGAAACCGGATGATGTCGAACTGCCCGAGGGAACGGCATGGGAAGATCTTTCCGTCGATCAGCGGTGGCACTATCGGAACACCGAGTGGAACACGGAACGGTCTCTCGACCGACGAGCAAAACATCGAGCATGGGTGTTCGAATATAAGCAAGAGAAGGGGTGTAACCGATGTGATGAGGACGATCCCAGGTGCTTGGACTTCCACCATCTAAACGAAGATGAAAAGGAGATGGCCGTCGGGAAGATGATCTCTTTCGGGTATTCGAAAGACAGAATCGAGAGTGAGATCGAGAAGTGTCTCGTTCTCTGTGCCAATTGTCATCGGAAAGAACACTACGACTCGCGCTGTACCGACCATCTGAGTTCGTAACACTCTAATACGGCTACCTGCTATCACGTGATACGCCGTTGGAAACGGATCCCAACGGAGACATGCTAGTCCATTAGGGTAGCGGCCAATCCTCCGAGCTTCTGGGGCTCGGGACGCTGGTTCGAATCCAGCATGGACTACTTCTCTGCCGTTTCGACTCGAGCAATCTTCCAGCCTCGCCTCCCGGTTTCCAGTTGAAACGAAGGGGTCAGTAGTGACGTGAGAGTCACCAGAAACCATATCTCCCTCTCGTCGCTAGACGAACCTATGAACCGACGGAGATTCCTCGCTCTCGGGGGGACGGTATCGCTTGGGGCGGTCGCCGGCTGTCTCGGCGACGACAATGGAACGCCGGCCAACGAGTTCGACTACGAGACGACGACGACCGACGGAACCGAGGTCCCGCTCGCGCCGGTCACGGACGTCTACGAGTGGTACGACAACGATGAGGCACAGTTCGCGGACGCACGGGGCCGCGATCAGTACGAGGAACTCCGCATCGCGGGTGCCGTGTTCTCGCCGGCTCCGGACGGAACCGAGAACGACCCGGTCGAGGAGTGGTCGACGAACACGCGGATCGTTACCTACTGTCGGTGTCCCCATCACCTGTCCTCTCAACGTGCCGCGTCGCTGATCGATGCGGGCTACGAACACACGTACGCGATCGACGAGGGACTGGGCGGCTGGGAAATGCAGGGATATCCGGTCGAGGGGTCGAACGTTCAGGCAGACTTCCAGCGCTACGAGATCAGCGGGACGACCGATACCGAGTACGCCGACGAGATGGTCGAACTCGAGCAGGTCGATGCGGACCGGAAGGAAGCGGCACCGATCGCCGACGACGGCTCGTACACCCTGCAGCTTCACTATGCGGGCCCGACCGACTCGCGGTTCAGAGTCGGCGTCGACGACACCTGGACCGAGGGGACGCTCGCGGAGTTGACCAGCGACACCGTGACGCTGTAAGGCGCTACGACCGGTCGTAGGCACCGTTTCGCTCGAGTTCGCCCCGTTTTCGCACCACTGTGGGCGTCCGGCAGACCCCCGGCGCGCCGGTCGCTTGTGGTACCGTACAGTTGTTGCAGCTCTCACAGAGGACACGTACGGAGTCGTCGCCCCCGGTGGCGGACCCGTTACTGCCGGCCTCGAGCAGCCGTGCGCCAAGTCGCGGCTCGGCGTAGAACGGCCGTGCCATGCCGACCATGTCACAGGCCGGGTCGGCGTCGGTTCCGTGATCCCCGCTCGAGTCGCCCAGCAACCGATCCATCTGCGCTCGCTCGCGAATCCCACCCTCCGCCAGCACCGGGATCGACACCTGCTCGCGAACCCGGCGACAGAACGTCTCGTTCCACGCGGGTTCGAAGCCGTACTGCAACGATTGGAGTCGGTTCGCCAGCGCGACGAGTCGCTTTCGTGCTGCGCCGCCGAACGCCGCGTCGTACTCCGCCTGCAGCCCCTCGTTCGACCACGCGCGGTCGGGATATTCCCCGCGGACGATGCTCATGTCCCAGACGACCGACGTCTGCACCGGCACGACCGCGTCGTAGCCGATCTTCTCGAGCCGGCGGGCGATCTCGACGCCGTCCCGGAGCGAGAGCTTCCGGCGGACGACCGGCGCGGGCGGGGCGGGCGTTTCAGCCGGCACCTTCGTCAGCAGCGGCACGTCGCCGGCCCGCTCGCGGATCTCGTCGTGGACGACCGCGAGGAACTCGAGTCGCGCTTCGGGCGAGCCGCCGAACTCGTCGTCTCGGCGGTTGTAGAAGGGCGAGCAGAACTGCTGGACGATCCCCATGTTCGCGCCGGCGAGGTGGACGGCGTCGTAGCCGGCGTCGACGGCACGGGCCGCCGCCCGGCCGAAATCCGCCGCGAGGTCGTACACTTCTTCGGTCGTGAGGACGTGCGGGTCGTACGAGAGAAACCCCAGCTGATCGAGGGTTCGCAACTGCCACGGGGGTCGCGAGACGGCGAGTTGCTCGAGAGCGGGATGCTCGTCGCGGTATTCGGCGTGCCAGGTCTCCATGCTCCGGAGGCCGCCGTGTTCGAGCTGGATGGCGATCCGGCTCCCGTGGTCGTGGATGCGGTCGGTCAGCCGCGACAGTCGCGAGACGAACTCGGGGTCGTGGACGCGGGTCATCCCCGGCGCGGCACAGCCGCCCTCGCCGCGGACGATCGTCGCGCCCTGACAGACGAGTCCGGCCCCCGACTCGGCCGCGGGCTCGAGGTCCGCGATCAACGCGTCGACTGCGTCGGGACCGTTGCCCGCACACTCGAGCAGCGGCGCGCGGTAGAGCCGGTTCGGGATCGTGAGGCCGCCGATCTCGACGGGATCCTCGAGGGTGGCCATGGCCAGTTTTCGAGACGATCGCACAAGAGCGTGCTGTCGATTCTCGACTCGATCTATTTCTCGACTTCGAGCAGCGCGACCCGCTCGCGGACCAGCGCCGCCAGCCCCGCGTCGGTCGCCGCCCGCTCGGCGTCGGGAATCCCGAAGAAGTCACACAGCGTTTCGTCGTCCCGCGAATCGAGCGTCTCGGTCCGCCCGCGGAACGCGGTCAGGTCCTCGACCGCCTCGAGCGCGGCGCGTTCGTCCCCGTCGCCGTCGACGAGTACGACGGCCGGGGTCTCGCCCTCGTCGACGCCCATCTCGAGGGCCCGGTCGATCTGTCGGCGGCCCGCGGCGTACAGCAGGATCTCGACGGCGCGGTCCCGGGCGACGTTCTCGCCGCGGTCGATGGCCCGATCGGCCAGTTCGACGGCCCGCTCGAGGTGGGCGCGATCGGCGACGTAGCGCGCGTCGAAGGCCTGTACCGTCACGTCGTGGCGATCGCCGATTTCGCCCAGCGTCGCCACGAACGCGTCCAGATCGTCGATCGCGAGGGAACACTCGAGTAGCTCCATCAGAAATCACCCAGGCTCGCTTGACTGTCGTCTGGCTCCGCCTCCGTCGCTTCCGCGGTGCCGTCGTCCGTTCCGTCGCTTCCGGTCGTCCCGTCCGCGGCGTCGCTCGCGCTCGGCTCGATGCCGTCCATCGAGGGGTCCTCGCGGCCGGCGTTCTCGAGGATGTTCTCGGCGGTCTTTTTCCCCTTCAACGCCCCGAGGACGACGCTCTTGTCGGCAGTCCGGAGGTCCGCGGGCTCCTCGATCCCCGCGTCGTGGAGCCGTCGGGCGCGCTTGCGACCCACGCCACCGACCGAGACGAGTTCGAGCAACTCCTCCCCGACGCCGTGTTCGACGCGGGCGCGGGCCTCCCGGACCGCGACGGTCCACTCGCTGTCGATCTCGGCGGCCAGCGATTCGGCCGCGCCCAGCAGCCACTCGGCGGTGTCGACCTTCCCGCGCAGGTCGCCGGGGCCGATCTGGTACCGGTCCGTGATCCGTTCCTCGTCGGTCTCGTCGGCCCAGTCCTCGAGCAGTTTGCCGGTCTTGAGCGCGGCCAGCCAATCCTCGAAGCGTTCCTCCTCGAACTCGCTCGGGGCGGCACCCAGCAGTTCGGCCTCGCGCTCGTAGAACAGCTCGCCGTACTGCTCGTCGTCACCCGAGCGCAGGTAGAGTTCGTACATGTCCGGCGTCCTCGAGACGAGTTGGTAGAGCCCCAGCGCTGTCGGTCGCTCGTCGGCGTCCTCGAGCCCGTGGACGATCTCGGCGGCGCTCATCGGATCCAGATAGAGCCTCGAGACGGTGTGACCGAGGCTGGTCGCCTCGAGGTCCTCGTCGCGGCCGCCGCCCTCGAGGGCGGCCGCGGTGGTGAACGCGCCGTGGTCGTCGCGCTCTCGCGGTGAATCGCTCGAGGAGTCCGAGGCGCTACGCGCCTCGCGCTCGATGAAGTCGTTCGACTCGAGGTACTCCAAGACGGTATCGGTGACCGTCTCGAGCCGGCCGGCTTCGCTCGACTGGCTGGCATAGAGGGTGGCCTCGAGGAACTCGAGCAGCCCCTCGCGGGTGCGGGCGAAGCCGGAGGCGATGGTCGCGAGGACGTGGGTCCGCAGCGCAGGCTCGGCCGCCAGCTTCGACCGGACGGGCTCGGGATCGGCCCAGATATAGCGGTCGAACAGCTCCTGGCTCTCGTCGTGGCTCTTCGCGAGCAACACGGCCTCGCCGTAGGGGTCGAGGCCGGGTCTGCCCGCCCGGCCCATCATCTGGTGGACCTCGAGGACGTCGAGCGGAGCCATCCCGCCCGCACTGGGATCGAAGCGCCGCCAGTCGCGGACGATCACGCGGCGGGCCGGCGTGTTGACGCCGGCGGCCAGCGTCGGCGTCGCCGAGATCACCTTCAGGAGCCGGTCGCGAAAGGCCTCCTCGACGATCGAGCGCTGGGTACTCGAGAGGCCGGCGTGGTGGAAGGCCGCGCCCCGTTCGACGCAGTCGGCCAAGTCCGTGCTCGTCTCGGTGTCGCTGTCGTCGCGGATCTCATCGGCTAGATCGGCGAGTTCGGCCCGTTCGTCGCCGGTCAACTCCGGTTTCACGACCCCGCCCAGCCGGCCCGCGGCGGCCTCGGCGTTCCGGCGGGAGTTGACGAACACGAGCGACGAGCCGCCCTCCCGGACGATGTCGCGGACGAGCGCGGCCTCCTGCTTTTCGCTGCCCTGGATCGGCACCTCTCGAGTCGAGCCGTCGTCGAAGTTCAGGGCGTTGCCGTAGTGGACGCCCATCCGCAGGTCGATCGGCCGCCAGTCGGTGTCGATCAGGGCTGCGTCGAGCCAGTCGGCGATCTCGTCGGCGTTGCCGACCGTCGCCGACAGTGCGACCTGTTGCATCCCCGGGTTGAGCTTTCGGAGTTTGGCGAGGGTGACCTCGAGGGTCGGCCCCCGGTTGCGGTCGTCGATCAGGTGGACCTCGTCGCTGACGACGCAGGTCAGCTCCGAGAGCCAGTCCGCGCCGTTGCGCACGAGCGAGTCGACCTTCTCGCTGGTGGCGACGACGATATCCTTCGTCGCGAGCCAGTCGCTGGTACTCTCGTAGTTGCCCGTCGTAACCCCGACCGTGACGCCGAACTCCTCGTAGGCCTCGAACGCTTCCTTTTTCTCGCTGGCGAGCGCCCGCAGGGGGACGATATAGAGCGCTTTTCCGCCGCGTTCGATCGACGACAGCATCGAGAGCGCGGCGATCATCGTCTTCCCGCTGGCAGTCGGGACGGCGGCCACGAGGTTCTCCCCGTCGGTCGCCCCGGCCTCGACGGCCTCGGCCTGGGGCGGGTAGAGTTCCTCGATGCCCTCGCGCCGGAAGTGGTCGACGGCACCGGCCGGGAGCCCCGACAGCTCCTCGATATTCATTACCCGCCCTTGGCCCCTTTCGCGGTTTAAACTATCGTCTTCTGGACTCCGCGGACCGGGACCGCCGTCTCATCGTCCGTTCCGGCGGTCGGTCAGTACCCACACACAAACGACTGCCGTCGTGACGTGCATCAGACCGAGAACCGCGCCAGCGAAGAGACTGCCACCGGGCTGATCGGGGATGACGACGAAATCGGGAAGCACGGAGAGACCGAGGACAATCGCCGCGACGATCGCGAACGCCCGGTCCTGATCGGCAACGGTTCGCGCGAGAATCCCGTACGTGACGGTTGCACCGACGACTCCGATGGTCGTAAAGAACGACACCGGTTCGTAATTTAGTGCCTCCAGTTCGGGCGCGATGCCGCCGGCGTTCGCCATGAATACGATGAGCCAGTTGATGACCAACGACACGACGAGCGCGACCGCTCCCGACCGTACGAGGTCGCTTCGGGAGAGGGGCCGGGCCGATTCCGACACCCCCGCTTCGGAGTCCATGATCTGGGTTCTACTCCAACTGGTGAAAATCATTTGCCACGATTCCGATTCATATTCGAATCGGCGACTGATGTTCCGACTGATACGGTCTGCTGTCACCGCGTCCCGACGTACCCGCGTCGCGGGTCGCAGGCGCGCTGGACACGACTGACAGCGGTTCGTCTGCGGGACGCTGGTCTGCGTCTCGAGCGGCTCCGATCGGTCGTCGCTTGCTCCTCGAACAGCAGTCGGTGCCGGTCGAACCGGGGTGACCGAGATGCCCGGCGCTGCGAGACCGGATCGACGGCGATAGACCGATGGGACTGGCTCCCGAAGCGCCACGCATGGCCGACTCCGATCCCGACCGCGTCCTCGTCCCCACGCTCGGTCGCCCCCGCGAGGACGAGGCGCTTGCCTACGCTCTCGAGACGTTCCCCGACGCCGAGGTCACGCTGCTCGCCGTTGTCACCCCGCTCGATGCCCCCCTCAGCGAGGGCGGCGTCCTCGAGCGCGATGACGAGCGGACGGCGGCCGCCCGGGAGAGCGCGACCGCGTTGCTCGAGTCGGTCGCCGACAGCCGGCCGGAGCGGGTCCGGATCGAGACGGCCGAGGGCCGACCCGGAACGGTCGTCCCGCGCTACGCGTCCGACGAGGGAATCGACCACGTCGTGCTGTACGGCTCGGAGACCGGTTCGACGGGCTTTTTCAGGCGGTTCCTGGGTCGCGGGATCGCCGCCACGGTCGTCGAACGCACTGCGGAGCCGGTGACGGTGCTGGAGTGACCGCCCGGGGTCGCTCTCGAGCCGCCGCGGATACTCATTATCCGCCGATCATCGCCGCGAACAGCCGGTACAGCCCGTAGCTGACGACGACGGAACTCGAGAGCGTGATCAGCCAGAAGGTGATCGTGACGGCGATCTTCCGTCGGGAGACGCCGGCCGAGCCGCCGGCCAGCCCGCCGCCGATGACCCCCGAGAGGACGATGTTGTTCAACGAGATCGGGATGCCAAGCGCGATGGCGAGTTGGGCGATGATAAAGCCGGGTACCAACGCAGCGATCGACCGTCGCACGCCCAGCTGGGCGTACTCCCGAGAAGTCGCCTGCAACAGTCGCGGTGCGCCCATCCACGCGCCGGCGAGGATGCCCGTCGCACCGATCGCCAGCAGGAGAATCCCCGGCAGCCCGAGTTCGACTCGGAAGAGGTTCTCGAGCGGCCCGGTCGCGAGCCCGACCTGCGAGCCGCCCGACGAGAAGGCGACGATGCCGCCCAGCACGAGCAGGAACGAGCGGATGCCGTCCTCGACGGAGACGCGGACGCGATCGCGGACCAGAAAGAACGCGAGGAGACCGGCGCCGACCGTCACGAGGGCGGTGCCGAGGTCGATCCCGGCGACAAGCGTGGGACCGCCGCCGATCAGTCGGGAAACGAAGCCGGCCAGCGTGCCCTGATCGGCGGTCGGATCGGGAATCACCCCGAGCCGGACGTTGGCGACGATCGCGCCGACGACGCCGGCCAGCAGCGGCACGCCCACGGTCTCGGGGACGTCGTCGCGTCGTAGAATCGTCGCCGTCGCGTAGGCCAGCCCGCCGGACATGACCGGAACCAGTGCCCAGAAGATCCCGAGTCGGCGGTAGGTCGCTATCGCGGGATCGCCACCGAGCGAGAGGCCGACGCCGATCATCGCGCCCGTGGTCGCGAACGCCGCGGGGATCGGGTACCGGGTGTAGATGCCGATCGCCATAAAGCCCGCCGCGGTCAGCAGCCCCGCGGTGGCCGCAAGCGGCGTGATCGTCACGCCGTCGATCAGGTCCGCGCCGACGGTCTCGGAGATACTGCCGCCTTGCATGAGCGCCCCTGCGGCCGCGAGCAGGCCGATGACGAACGCCGCCTGCATCGTCGAGATGGCGTTCGCGCCGATCGCCGGGGCAAAGGGCGGCGAGTTGCTGTTGGCCCCCAGTACCCACGCCATGAACAGGCAGGTGGTGACGGACGCGACGACGAGAACTGCGAAGGAGAACGCGACCATTTCGTCTCGTATCCTGTCGTTGTACGACCCGGTGCAAAAGCGTTGGCTCGGTAGTCGTGTCGCGGACCCCGGGCCGTCGCTATTTCGTTGGGCCGTCGCGGTTCCCCTTTCGTAACTCGAGGCTGTAATGACCGTCCTCGTCAGTCCGAGAGACGCGGGCCGTCGTCCACGGCGTTCCGACCGTCGCCTCGCGAAGCCGTCCGGGCGAACACAGCAGGAACTGCAGGGTAGGTCCGACCTCGCGTCGCTGCTCGCCGTTTGTCTCGCGAACGAACTCGAGGTGGAAACAGCGATGGGCGATGCCCTCGCGGGGATCCGACCGGTAGCCGAGGAAGTCGTCGTCCAGTCGCGCCGGGTCGTAGTTGTCCACGACGGCCACGCCGGCGTCGTCGGTCACGCGGGCGAACTCGCGGAGCAGGTCGCGGATTCCGGCCAGCGACCGCCCGAGGCCGATCTGCGTCCCGACGGCGTGGACCGCGCCTACCGCGCCGGTCGCGACTGGCAGGTCGAACATGTCGCCAGCCAGAACGCCCCCGACGCCGCGCTCCGCGGCGTCGCCGCTTCGCCTCGCGGTACTGCGGACCTCGCACCGCTCGCGGGCCGTTCGCACGGCGGTCGGACTCACGTCGACGCCGATGGCCTCGACACCGCGCTCGTCCCACCACAGGAGGTGTTTGCCCGCGCCACAGCCCACGTCGAGGATCGGTTCACGCTCGGCGACTCGATCGAGAACCGTGACCGTCGCCGGTGCCCACGACTCCGGGCTCGAGAAGTAGAACTCGGCGACGTTGCCATCCCGTACGTCCGTCCCGTCGCGGTAGACGAGTTGTCCCGGCTCGTCGCGGTGGTGTGCGAGCATCGCCAGTCCGAGCGGGTCGGCCGCGGCCGTCGATTCGGACGGCCCGGATCGGTCCGCAGTCATGCTCGGAGTGACGACCCGCCGAGTAATAAAATCATACTGACAGGTGGTCTCTGGTATCACGACCCATGGGCAGGGACCGCTACCGATTTACGCCGATCGATCCAACGGCATCGCATGAAGGTCGAATTCGACGAGGACGTCTGTATCGGGATGTTCCAGTGTGTCGCCGAATGGGACGCCTTCGAGGAGGACAAATCGAAGGGGAAGGCGATCCTCGCGGACAGCGAGGAAGTCGAGGAGGGGGTCTTCGTCCGCGAAGTACCCGACGACGCGGAACTGGACGCGAAGTTCGCCGCCCGCTCCTGTCCGGTCGACGCGATCACGATTTACGACGACGACGGCGAGCAGGTGATCTCGTAGCGAGCAAGCACGGGGTCTGTCTGTCGACGGTCAGCACGTTCGGTCCGTCGAGACACACTGCTGACGGCGGGAACGAAACTGTGCGAAAACGGACCGCAAGCGAGGACCGCGTTAGCTGATCTTGTCGTACTGTTCCGAGAGCTTCTCGGCGGCCTCGCCGAGCTGGTTGCGCTCGTACTCGGTCAGGTCCCACTCGACGATCTCCTCGACGCCGTCCGAGCCCAGCTTGACGGGGACGCCGAAAGCGGCGTCCTCGTGGCCGTACTCGCCCTCGAGCCTGACGCTCGCGGGCAGCACTTCGCCCGTATCTCGGAGGATGGCCTCGACCATGTGGCCGACGCCGGTGGCCGGCCCCCACTCGGTCGCGCCTTTCTTCTCGATGACGTTCATCGCCGAGGTCTGGAGTTCCTCTAAGAGTTCCTCCTTCTCGTCCTCGTCGAACGCGACGTCTCGCCCGTCGACCCGCACTTTGGAGAAGACGGGGACCTGGGCGTCGCCGTGTTCGCCGAGGATGGTCGCGTCGACGTTCTGGACGGGAACGTCGAAGCGCTCGGAGATCACGTAGCGAAAGCGGGCGGAGTCGAGCCGGCCGCCGAAGCCGATCACCTTCTCGCGGGCGCGCTCGCCCGTCTCGTAGAGGTGTCGGTTCAGCAGGTCGACCGGGTTCGACGTGGTGACGGTGACGAAGTCGTCGTTGTGTTCGGCGATCGAGGAGCCGATGTCCTCCATGATCGGCGCGTTGTCGCCGGCCAGATCGATCCGGGTCTGTCCCGGCTGGCGCGGAATGCCGGCCGTGATGACGACGACGTCCGAGCCGGCGGTGTCCGCGTAGTCGCCCTGTCGGATCGTCGTGTTCGAGTCGTAGGCCACGCCGTGGTTCGTGTCGGCGGCCTGCCCGATCGTGTCGTCTTCCTTGTCCGGAATGTCCACGAAGACGATCTCGTCCGCGACCTCCCGAAGCGCGATGTTGTAGCCCGCAGCGGCCCCGACGGTTCCGGCCGCGCCGACCACGCTAACTTTCGTCATACCGCGTAATGCTTCCCCATCACACACGTTAAATCCGTCGAAACCTCCCACTTCTAACGGATTGTCCGATACGTATTTCGTCGATCGTCGTACCGGGTCCTCGGCCCGTCGATCGGGCGGCCGACTCGAGACCGAACCGATCATGGTGGCCGCTCGCGCCCACTCACGTATGCGCGTCAGCGTCATCGGCGGCGGGACGATCACGGACGAACAGGCGGCCCGCGCCGAGCGGGTGGGACGCGAACTCGCCGCACGCGGCCACACGGTCGTCTGTGGCGGTCGCGGCGGAACGATGGCGGCGGTCTGTCGCGGCGCGAAAGCCGAGGGTGGGACCACGATCGGGATCCTCCCTGGCGAGCGCCGTGACGCCGCCAACGACGACGTCGATCTCCCGATCGTGACCGGGCTGGGCCACGCCCGAAACGCGCTCGTCCCGCTGAACGGCGACGCGGTGATCGCGCTGGCCGGCGGCGTCGGTACCCTCTCGGAGATCGGTTTCGCCGGCATCTACGACCGGCCCGTCGTCGGTCTCGAGACCCACGACGTCGACGCGGTCGGGCTCGACCTCGAGACCGTCGACACCCCCGCCGCGGCCGTCGACGCCGTCGAAGCGGCCCTCGAGTCCTGATCGCCGGCTCGAGCCGTCGCTGTCGCAGGTTTTTCGACGCCCCGTCACTTCTAGACGGATATGAGCGACTTCGATAAGGAAGCCGAGCGCGAGAAACTCCGCGAGAAGTACGAACAGGACCAGAAAGAGCGCGAGGCGACCCAGCGGATGAGCGACCTGCTGCTCAAGGGCGCGACGATGACCAACGCCCACTGTGGGACCTGTGGCGATCCGCTGTTCCAGCAGAACGGCACCACGTTCTGTCCCAGCTGTCACGGCAATCCGGATGCCGTCGAGGGGACCGACCTCGAGGCTCAGCCAGCCGAGGGAGCTGCCCCCAAGGGAAGCGACGACGGGCGGGCCGAATCGGCGTCGACCGATACTGCCGCACCGGGCGCTGCTGGGACTGAATCCGCGACGGGCGACGGTGCGGCCCCGACCGACCAGCGACGCGACGACCGAACCCCGACCACCGACGACGCGACTCCCCCGAGCGCCGCCGACCGAACGCGGTCGACCCCGACCGAACCCGAGCGCCAGCCACCGACGGCCGACGCCGCCGGCCGCGACGCCTCGCGTTCGCCGACCGACGACCGCTCGAGCGACCCCGGCCCGTCGCGACGCACTCCCGCGGCGACCCCGTCGTCGGTCGACGGCGACCTCGAGGCGGCCCGTGACGCGCTCGTTCGGTCGCTCGAGCGGTTCGCCGAGGAGGCGGCCGCAACCGACGACCCGCGGTACGCGCGGGACTGTCTCGCGGCGGCACGTGAGGCCGGTGAGGCGCTGTCGACGCTTCGGTGACGGTTCGACACACTTGTCGTCTTTTCTGCCATGGCCTCGCCGATCGGTTTCCATCGTCGTCCCGACTCGGGGCGATCGACGTACCAGTAGATATATATTTAGTATAGATGTATGATATCGTGAGTTTACAGCTGATGAATAGATCGACCGGCGCACGTGTCACGGCTGGTCGGTACCGCCCTCCCCGGGCGACCGACGCGTCGCCCGTCCCCCGCTCTACGACCCCCTGATATATCCCACCCATGGCACTCGGATTCGTCGTACTGCTTACGGTACTCGTCGTTTGCATCGGACTCGTCGCGACCTGCGCGGTGTGTCTCGATCGAACCATGCTCGGCCGGGCGTTGGCCGACTACGATCGTCGATTCGTCGAGATCGTCCCGTATCTCGGCGTTACGGCGCTGTTCTTCCTGGGGAAACGCGCGACACACGGCTATAGCCTCCGTATCTCGGAGGCACTCGATTGGGACCTTACCGCCGAAATCTACGCTGCCGAAGGGGAGTTCGTCGCGTGGCTCCAGGGGATCACGCCCGAGGCCACGCTCGAGTTCTTCTCGGCGATGTACATGTTCGGGTTCCCCTACCTGCTGGTGACCGCGCCGATCCTGTATTTCCTGCTGTCCTCCCAGCGGTATTTCAAGGAACTCCTCGTCTCGTACCTGCTGAACTATCTCGTCGGATCGCTCTTTTACACGCTGTTTATCGTCTACGGGCCGCGAAACCATCTCTCGGCCGTCGACGGGCTCATGTACTCCTTTTACCCACAGACACAGGAGATGACCGCGGCCGTGTCGGCGAACACGAACGTCTTCCCGTCGCTGCATACGTCACTGTCCGTCGTCGTCGTGTTGCTCGCGTGGCGCTCCCGGCGGGAATATCCGCGGTGGTTCCCGATCGCGTCGTTCGTCGGCGCGTGCGTCGTCTTCTCGACGATGTATCTGGGCATCCACTGGCTGATCGACGTCGCGGCGGGCGTCGTCCTCGGCGTCGGGGCCGTCGTCGCCGCCGACCGAATCGTCGCCCGAGCGGAGGGCGACGCCGGTCCGGTTCCCGCGCCCGACGAGCGCGAGGACGGCATCGCGTCCGACCCCAGCGACTGATCTACCCCGTGTAGTCGCTCCCAACGACCTCTCGAATTCGCTCGGCAGTCACCTGCCCGACGCCGTCGGCGTCCTGTAACTCGTCTTCGGTCGCGATCATCACGCCCTCGACGGTCCCGAACTCCTCGAGCAGCGAGCGCGCCGTCACGGGGCCGATCTCGGCGATCGAGGCGACGACGTACTCCTGCTGTTCGGACAGCGTTTTGGACTGTTTCTCGCCGTGGACTGACACCTCCCGGTCCGATACTTCTTGTTCGCGGCCGGCGATCACGTCGAGCAGTTCCGTCGTTTCGTCCTCGCCGCCGGTCCGCAGGACGCTCGCGCCGAAGTCGACTGCCAGACTCGAGAGCGCCCCCCGGATGGCGTTGGGGTTGACGTTGCGCTGTTCGTACAGCCCCTCGCCCTCGACGATCACGATCGGCCGGGAGTAATGGCGCGCCATCGCCCCGACCTGCTCGAAGACCGAGCGGTCACCGCCGACCAGCGAGTCGACGAAGTCCGCGACCGACTTGCGCTCGACGACGACGCGATCCGACAGGACGTAGTCGCCAACGTCGAGGGTCTCGAGTTGGACCTCGATCTCCTCGCGTCGTGAGAGGTCCCGCGCGATGTTGGCATCCATCTCGCGCTGGTCGGCGACGATCTCGACTGCCTCGCCCTCGGCGTGGGGCTCGTGGGTCTCGACCTCGTCGTCGGCCGGGTCATCATCGCTCGAGCCGGCGGCGTCGGCGGCGAAGTCCTGCAGTCCGGGCCGGTCCGTGACCCCCTCGCTTCCGTTGGAAGAATCGCCGACTACGTCGGGATCGCCGCCGTCGTCGTTCACTTTCGCCGTACGCTCCCCGTCGCCGAAGTCGGCAAGCGACTGCTGGGAGTCGTCGAGTTCCTCGGCCAACTCGTCGGCCATCCCCTTGAGGTCGCGCAGTTCCGATTCCATCTCCTTCTCGCGCCGCCGGGAAATCCAGAAATAGGCCTCGTCGCGGGTGTCCTCGGCCATGAGGACGACGACCCGCCCCTCCGACTGGCGGCCGGTTCGGCCCTTCCGCTGGATCGACCGGATCGCCGTCGGCACGGGCTCGTAGAAGAGGACGAGATCGACCTCGGGGACGTCTAACCCCTCCTCGGCGACCGACGTCGAGACCAGCACCTCGAACTCCCCGGCGCGGAACTCGTCGAGGACGTCCTGTTGCTCCGTCTGGGTCATCCCGTCGGAGCCCTCGCGGTCGCCCTGTCCGACGAACCGCTTGGCGTCGAAACTGTCCGAGAGGAAGTCGGTCAACGCCTCGGCCGTGTCCCGCGATTCGGTGAAGACGATGACGCGCTCGCCGCCCTCGAGCCCGAGCGTCTCGGCGAGCAACATTCGCGTCTTGCGGTATTTCGGGTGGATCTCGTCGAAACTCTCGGCCTTGCGCATCGCCTCGCGGACCCGCGGATCCGAGACCATCCGCTGGCTGGCCTTCGAGGCCCCCGACGAGCGGGCCTGGTTGCGCTGGCGGTCGAAGTACCGCCGGACCGCCTCGACGCTTTGGGTTTCGACTAAGGTGACGGCCTGTCGGAGCTTCATCACCTCCGCGTGGATCGACATCCCCTCGAACCCCTCCGACTGGTCGTTGTTGATCAGTTCCTGGAGTTCGGCCCGCATCCGGTTGAGGTCCTTCTGGGACTGGTCGGGCTGAGTCGAGGACGCCACACCGAGTTCTTTCAACTTCTCGAGGCGTTCTGTAATCACCTCGTTCAACGCGTCCCGGATCTCGAGGACGGCCTCGGGGAGGTCGATCCGCTCCCACTCGACGTCGGTCTCGTGGGTGAACTCGTCGACGTCGGCGTCCTCCTCGGTCATCACCTCGACCTCGTCGATGCCGAGGTTCTCACAGACCTCGAGGATGGCCTCCTCGTCGCCGCCGGGGGAGGCGCTCATCCCCGTCACGAGCGGCCGTTTCGCGTCGGCATGATAGCGCTCGGCGATGTAGTTGTAGGCGTAGTCGCCGGTCGCGCGATGGCACTCGTCGAAGGTGACGTGGGTCACGTCGGCAAGCGAGATCCGACTCCCGACGAGGTCGTTCTCGATCACCTGTGGCGTGGCCATCACGATCGTCGCCGACTCCCACATCTCGGCGCGGTCGTCCGGACTCACGTCGCCGGTGAAGACGACGATCTCCTCGTCGGGTATCTGTAGGGCCTCCCGGTAGAAATCGGCGTGTTGCTGGACGAGCGGTTTCGTCGGCGCGAGCATCAGTGACTTCCCGCCGACCTCCTCGAGTCTGCGCGCCGTCACCAGCAGGCTCACCGTCGTCTTCCCAAGCCCCGTGGGGAGACAGACCAGCGTGTGGTGGTTCGCGGCCGTCCCCGCGAGTTTCAGCTGGTAGAGTCGGCGCTCCAAGAAGTCGGGCTCGAGGAGCGGATGGTCGATCGATGCCGGCTCCCCGTCCTCGTCCGTCGCTGCCATTACCCGTCGTTCACCCCGGCTGCGAATAAGGGTTCCCGTACCGCGGTGAAAGTGGTCTCGAGAGCATGGACCGGCCCGCGTCGGGCCGGAGTCATCGATATAAATCCGCGGGGGACGTACGGGGCGTATGGAATCGCTAGCGATCGGCCGCCGCCTTCCGGACGGCAGTTCGATCCTCACCGCGATCGGCTTCGTCCTGCTGGTCAACATCGTCGGCGCGGCCCCGAGTGCCGTCGCCTCGCCCGACACGCCGTGGTTTCGCGCCCTCGAGAAGCCGTGGTTCTATCCGCCGACGATCGCGTTCCCGGTCGTCTGGACGCTCCTCTTTGTTCTCCTTGGCATCGCGCTGTGGCTCGTCTGGCGCAGCGACGCCGACGGCCGACGCCTCGCGCTCGGCGCGTTCGCCGCCCAGATGGCGTTCAACGTCGCCTGGACGCCCGCCTTTTTCGCGCTCGAGGCCCCGCTGGTCGCCCTGGGGATCATCGTCGCCCTCTGGGCGCTCGTGGTCGGGACGATCCTCGCCTTCTGCCGGGTCGACCGCCGTGCCGCGGCGCTGCTGGTGCCGTATCTCGCGTGGGTGACGTTCGCGACGGTCCTCAATCTCGAGATCTGGCGTCTGAACGCCTGAAACCGTTCTACTGTTGGCGGGGTTCACTGCTCCGACAGCGAGGGCAGCCACCACGTCAGCCCGACTGCGACGGCAACCAGCCCGGCCAGCGCGAGGTACGCCTCGTCGAAGTAGCCCCGGTCAGCGAACGCGCCGAACGCGACCGGGCTCACCGCGCCGATGGTCATGTAGACGGTCCGTAAGAATCCGAGGCCGGTCCCCTGCATGTCCGACGGGAACGCCGAGGTCATGTACGGCAGGGTGATCGTCCCGTAGCCCAGAATGCTCGAGAGGAAGACCGTCCCGACGACGAGCGGCCAAAAGCCCTCGAGAAACGGGAGCGCGACCAGCGAGACCACGACGACACCCAGGACCGGCGGCAGCGATGTCCGGATGCCGAACCGGTCGTAGAGCCGGCCGGTCAGGGGCTGGACCACGATTCCGGCCGCGAAGAAGGCGCTGAAGAGCCCGGTCGCGACGCTCTCCGAGAACCCCTTGATCTCGATCAGATAGGTAGGGTAAAACCCCGTAAAGGCCTGCCAGACGCAGTAGGTCAGGATCTGGATCGCGGTCACGGTGACGATCTCGGGTCGGCGCAGCTCCGAGAGGACGTATCGGACCGTCTCGAGCGAGACGCTGTCGACGGCGCTGTCCGCACCGGAGGTGTGGGCCGGTACGACCAGCCGGAGGCCGACGGCGACGAGCGCGAAGGCGGGTACGACGAGACCGAAGCCGTACTGCCAGGCGAAGGCCGAGGCGATCCCGCCGGCGGCAAGCGGCAGGAGGGTGTTGCCGGCCTGGCCGGCCGCCATCGTGACGCCGATCGCCGTGCCGTCGTTGTCGGGGTAGACGTCCGACAGCGTCGTGAAGCGGGCGACGCCGTACAGTGCGGTCCCGAAGCCGAAGGCCCCGGTCGCGAGGTAGACGACCGGCGCGGAGCCGGCGACAGCGACGACGCCGAGGGTCACGGCCGAGACGAGCGTACTCGCCACGAGGACGTTCCCCTCGCCGAACCGGTCGGCGAGCAGTCCGCCGGGAAGTTGGCCCAGTGCGTAACAGAGCCAGAGAGCGGTCAGCAGAAAGCCGGCCGTCGTCAGATCGAGGCCGTAGGCCCGCCGGAGATAGGGCAGCAAGACGGGGTAGGCGAGTCGAACGCCGATCGAGAGGAACCAGCCGGCGGCGACGGCGACCAGAATCTCGCCGCGGCCGTCCGTCAGGAACGACCCCACGTTCGACAGCTTCGTCCGCGCGCGTGACAGCGACACTGTTGCCCCTCTTTCGCTGTCGATCGTCTTGAGGGATCCAGAACGGTGTGCGTTTGCCGGTATCGGAACCACGGCCCTGCGGCGCTTCTCTCGAGGCCGCTACAGGGGCGCGAACTCGAGGGCCGCCCACGCGAGACAGGCCGCGTAGATCGGGATCGTCAGGTTGTCGTCGACGATGTAGGTCCGGACCTCGAGGGTGACGCCGTCGGCCAGTGTCGCGCCCACCGCGGCGATCAGCGCCGCGGTGATCGGGAGGAACGGGATCGCGATGAGCGTCGAGACGAGAAACATCGTCCCGAGTACCTTCGGCGGCTTGACCCGCTGGAGGGTGTTGTCCGAGACCGCGCCGCTGATCGGGTCCCCCAGCGCGAGCATCAACATCGCCGGCAGCGCGATATCGGGCTCGAAAACGACCACGACCGCCGCCATACTGATCAGATAGAGCGCGTAGGCGGCGGGGTTGTCCTGTTCGTACTCGCGGGTGAGGACGTCATAGAGCCGCCAGTCGAGTCCCACTCGAAGCCGAAGGAACTCGAGGACGAGTGCGCCGGTCGCCAGCACGACCATGAGGAGCCGGAAGCCGGTCCAGGTCAGCCCGGCATCGAGGGCGTCGGCCAGCAGCCAGAGGGCGACCAGTCCCGAACCGCTGGCGTGAACCAGGCGGCGCTTCAGTTCGTCGGCCATCACGTCGTGCCTCGGGAGAGGTGACCTTCAGTCCGTCGGTTAGTTCTCCGGACCCCTATATAGTATATAAAGGCTCGCGGAACGGACCCCGTCTCGAACCGAGGGCCGGGTCCGTGAGGATGACTCGGCGGGTGCCGTCGATCGCCGTCAGCGGTTCCCGCGGACGACCGCTAGTCCGCGGGTGCGTTCTCCGTTTTACAACTCGTCGAACGCGAGGTCGCCCTCACGAACCGCCGCCAGCGTCTCGGCGAGATCATCGACCGGGAGTCGCTTCTGCTCGGTCGTGTCGCGTTCGCGGACGGTAACGGTCGTCTCCTCGTCCTCAACGGTCTCGAAGTCGACGGTCACACAGAACGGCGTGCCGACCTCGTCCTGCCGGCGGTAGCGACGGCCGATGTTCCCCGAGTCGTCGTACGTGACCGAGAGGCCGGCCGCGCGAAGGTCCTCAACGATTTCGTTCGCTTGTGCCTCGAGCGCGTCGTCGCTTTGCAGCGGGAAGACCCCGACGAAGGTGGGTGCGACTTCGGGCTCGAGGTCGAGATACGTTCGTTCCTCGCCGTCGACCTCGTCCTCGCGGTAGGCGTGGTGGAGGACGGTGTAGACGAGCCGGTCGACGCCGAAGGACGGCTCGATCACGTGCGGGACGATGTGTTCGCCGGCCTCAGTCTGTTCCTCGACCGCGAAGCCGGTCTTTTCGACGGGGATCTCGTGGGTCTCGCCCTCGAGGTCGATCTCGACGCTGTCGCCGTCGAAGGCCGAGCGGTCACGGGCGGCGAGGTCCTCGAGTTTTCCGACGACGGCCTGAGCGTCACCGCCGAACTCCGGGCCGAGATAGCTCATGTCGGGGTCGACGGTGGCGCGCTCGACCGTCTTGGGCTCGTCGTACTGCTTGAAGATGGTAAAGCGGTCGTCGGAGTACTCGTCGTGTTTCGAGAGGTCGTAGTCGCCGCGGTAGGCGAAGCCGGCCATCTCGATCCAGTTGCCGTCGACCTCGCTCTCGGCGTCCCAGCAGTCGCTGGCGTAGTGGGCCCGCTCGCCCGAGAGGTGCTGGCGGAACCGGAACCGGTCCATGTCGACGCCGACCGCCTCGTACCACGGCTTGGCGACCCCGAGGAAGTACGCGACCCACGGACTCGAGATGATCCCCTCCTCGACCGCAGTGCCGATCGTCGTCTCGATCTCCTCGCCGCCCTCCTCGTTCTGCTCGCTGGCCGGGTAGAGCGTGACCTCGACGTCGGCGACGCTCTCGAGGTCGGGCTCGTCGGTCTCGGGGTCGATGAAGTACTCGAGTTCGGCCTGTGTGAACTCCCGTGTCCGGATGATCGAGCGCCGGGGGCTGATCTCGTTGCGGTAGGCGCGGCCGATCTGGGTGACGCCGAACGGCAGTTGGTTGCGCGCGTACTCCTTCAGGCGGGGGAACTCGACGAAGATGCCCTGTGCGGTCTCGGGACGGAGGTAGCCGGGGTCGGAGTCGCCGGGACCGATGTTCGTCTCGAACATGAGGTTGAAGGTCTCGACGGCCTGGCCCGCGAGTCCCGCCCCGCAACTCGGGCAGACGAGTTCGTACTCGGCAATGACCTCCTCGACTTCCGGAATGGGGAGGCTCTCGGCGTCCTCGTACTCCGTGTTGTCCTCGACGACGTGGTCCGCGCGGTGGCTCTCGCCACACTCGGGACACTCGACGAGCATGTCGTCGAAGCCGTCCAGATGGCCGGAGGCCTCGAAGACGGGCTCGGGCATGATCGTCGGCGCGTCGATCTCCATGTTGCCCTCCGCGACGGCAAAGCGGTCGCGCCAGGCGTCCTCGACGTTGCCCTTCAGGGCCGCACCCTGCGGACCGAAGGTGTAGAAGCCGCCGACACCGCCGTAGGCGCCCGACGACTGGAAGAAATAGCCCCGCCGTTTGGCGAGTTCGACTAGTTTCTCGCTCGTTACCGCCGTCTCCGCAGTGTCGTCGTCACTCATAGAGTGCCTCCAACAGATCGATGTCGCGAGCGATACCGACGAGGTCCTCGCCCGTGACTATCGGGATCTGTTCGATATCGTTGCTGATCATCCGCTGTGCGGCCTCCTGGACCGACGTGTCCGCCGCGACCGTCACCACGTCATCGCTCATGAACTCCCGGATCGGGCCCGCGGGGATCTCGATGTCCCGCGTCGGGAGGTAGCGGCTCCCGACGGCCTTGATCCCCTCCCAGGACCAGTCGTCGTCCTGGTCGCCGAAGTTGTCGCCCGTCTCCTCTTCCCCCTCGACGATCCGGGCGACCTCGAGGATGTCGACCTCGGTCAGCACGCCGCTCATTCGACCCTCGTCGTCCAGCGCGACGGTGTAGGGGACGTTGGCGTAGGAGAGTTCCCGCTCGGCGACGGGCAGGGGGGTTCCCTCGTAGGTCGTGTTCACGTCCTGGCTGGCGTAGGCGTCGACGGTACCCTCGGTCGCCTGATCGCCGGCCGCGATCGCGTGGATCACGTCGGTCACGGTGACGATGCCCTCGAACTCGCCGTCGACGACCGGCACGCGGCGCGCGCCTTCCTCGACCATCGTCCGCGCGACGTCCGCGAGCCCGGTTTCGGCGGTCGTCGTCGGTACCTCCTCCATCAACATGACGAGCTGGTCCTCGTCGGGCTCCTCGATGAGTCGCTCTCGGGAGATCAGACCGCGGTACTCCGGCCCGTTGTCGGTCGGTTTGACGACCGGGACCGACGAGAACGATTGCTCTTGCAGGTACTCGAGGACGTCCGAGCGGGTCCCGGGCAGGTCGGCGGTAACCACGTCTTCACGGGGCGTCATCGCGTCGGCTACGTTCATATCCCGTCGGTACGGCGAAAATGAGTATAAACCCAGTGTTTCACGGACCGACGTTCGATCGGCAACCGGTCACTTGGCTGGACAGTCCGATTCGATGCGTTTATATGTGAGTGGTTGTCACTCACTCACATGGCGACGAACCCCCACGCCATGGCGTCCGACGACACGATCGTCGGTTCGATCGATTCGACGGCCACGAGCGATGAGTACGTCATCGCGGACATCTCGGCCGACGGTGCCTGGCTGTCCATGCGGGCCGATGACGCGCTTGCGCTTCCGGCCTGGCGATAACTGGGGGTGGGATGGGATCGATTGTCGCGTCCGGTCGCGACTGCGCTGTTTTCCGTTGTCCGCGTTCCGACGCGAGATGGCCCCGATCGGATGGCTGCCGCGATGTCGACGTTCTCGCCGTTTTCAGCACGTCTCGAGCGGCCGTACCGTTTAGTGGACTCGGGTAGTCGCTACGGCCATGAGACGCTCTCGGCCGCAACGTGACACGGAGTCCGACGCGAGCGACGGCGACGAGTTCGGCCTCGAGCGTGCGGGCGATCGTCCGTCGGTCGTCACGGCCCTCTCACGGTTCGTTCCGGCGGCACTCGCCCGCCGCGTGATCGCCGTCTCCGTCGCGACCGACCGCGAGGTCTACGCGCGTGACGACCCGGTCGAGATCACCGTCGACTTCGAAAACCGGCTCCCGGTCCCCGTCGAACTCCGGACGCCCCGCCAGCGCCGCTGGGGCTGGACGATCGACGGCCACCTCGAGGCCACCGACGAACGCCGGTATATACCGGACCGACCCGCTACGTTCGACTTCCGCGCCGGCGAACGAAAGCGCGCGTCGGTGACTTGGAACGGCCGCCTCGAGCGGACCGGCGGCGACCGCCACGAGTCGGTCGTCCCCGAGTCCGGCGAGTACGAGATCCGGGCGTTCGTCGCGACCGCTACGGGGACGACTCGGCCGGCCGACGCGACGACGATCACGATCAACTGACTGGCCGAGGCGTGGCTACGTGGGGAGGATAGCGATCGGAAAAACCGCGTGTCGTCCGTGACTCACCGGTATCGGTTCGGCCCCGTCGTCGGGGCGACTCGAGCGGTGCATGCTCAGTCAACTCCTTTGGCTTAGCCGGTGAGGAACCCGCCGGGCGAGACCTGCGTCGCCGGCCGGCCGTCGTCGCTCGTCTGGACGCCCGTGAACGAGGGCGAGTGGTCGATCGTTCGCTGTACCTTCGCGCCGGTTTTCGTGTGCGTTGCCAGGATGGCGAGCATCTTACTCATGTATGAGTAAATAGTGGCGGTCCACTCATAAGTGTTATTGCGATGATCGACCGTGTTGGATGATCCTCTCTCACACTATCAGTCCATGACTGTCACGGGAGCGAAACGCCGTCAACGAGTTCGAGGGGCCAGTCTATCGCGGCTATCAGACACGCAAACGCCGGTTCGCGTGATCAATGAGAACGATGGTTACGTTGCGAAAGATGACGGAAAATTATTCTTTGGCACAATCAAATCAATCATTTAATGGGACCTGTTGCTGTCCTCGGTCTGACGATCGTGTACGTATCGATACACGTGTTTCTGTCAATTCTCGTATTGAAAGATGCAGAGAAACGTGGAATCGAAAATTCGGTGACGTGGGCCACAATTGTTGTTGTCTTCTCTGGGGTTGGACTCGTTGCCTACCTCATCAGACGGACTATGCCCGAAAGTGAAGCCGAGGATCCTGAAGATGCGGAGTTTCTACTCCCCGAAACAGAGCATTCTGATGACTCATCTCCCGCAGACGAGTGACCGAGTTATTTTATTGAACCATTTGTGATTTCTCTGTCCTCACCGGTCGAAGGGTCGTCATAGGAAGTGACTGCGACCGTCCTCTGACACGTTCAGCCGTTCAGCCCTTGTTATCGGTGCAGGTGACAGGCGGCGAACCGCTCGCCGTCGCCGGACTCGAGTTCGTAGGCCGGCCGCTCGCGGGCACAGACGCTCGCTTCGGCGAAGGACTCGAGCAATAGGTCGGTCGCGGCTTCCCAGCGGTCGGCTTCGTCGCCGTCCGCCTCGCCGTCGGTGGCGACCAGCTCGATCGCCTCCGCGACGATCGACCCCGCCTCGCCACGGGGCAGCGTTCCGTCGAAAAACTCGGCTTCGATCCGTGCCGCCGGCATCGGTTCGAACGTCCGCCGTTTGACCGCTCGCATGAACGCCCGCGTCCGTGGCCACTCCTCGCCGGTCCAGTCGTACGTGTCGGGGGCGATCAGGCGCGGACACCGCGTCCGGAACCGACACCCCGAGGGCGGATCGACCGGGCTCGGGACCTCGCCCTCGAGGACGCCCCGGGAGCCGTTCTCGCGGGGGTCGGGGACGGGGATCGACTCGAGCAGGGCGCGGGTGTAGGGATGCTGTGGGTTCTCGAACAGTTCCTCTTTCCCCGCCAACTCGATGATGTGGCCCAGATACATCACCGCCACGCGGTCGGAGATATGGCGGATGACCGAGAGGTCGTGGGCGATAAAGAGGTACGTGAGACCGAACTCCTGCTGCAGTTGCTCCATCGTGTTCAGCACCTGTGCCTGAATCGAGACGTCCAGCGCGGAGACGGGTTCGTCACAGACCACGAAGTCGGGATCGACCGACAGCGCCCGTGCGAGGTTGATCCGCTGGCGCTGCCCGCCGGAGAAGGCGTGGGGATAGCGGTTGTAGTGGCGCGGGTCGAGCCCCACCTTCTCGAGCAGTTCCTTCGCGCGGGCCTCCCGCTTCTCGTCGTCTAACATGTCGTGGGCCCGCATCGGCTCCTCGATGATCTGCCCGACCTTCATCCGCGGATCGAGCGATGACTGGGGGTCCTGGAAGATCATCTGCATGTCCGAGCGCGTCTGCCGGAGTTCCTCACCACCGAGGTCGGCCAGGTTCTCCCCTTTGAAGTAGATGTCTCCCTCGGTCGGCTCGAGCAGGCGCAGGATCGTCCGCCCGAGCGTACTCTTGCCACAGCCGGACTCCCCGACCAGTCCCAGCGTCTCGCCGGGTCGAACCTCGAGCGAAACGTCGTCGACCGCTCGCACCCGCTCTTGCTCGACGCTGAACGGTGGGAACTCGCTCGCGTCGAACTGCAGGCCCGCGAACAGGCCGGACTCCTGCCCGAAGTGTTTCGAGACGCCGTCCAGTTCGAGCAGCGGTCCCTCGCTGTCGTACTCGCGGTCCTCGTCCAACCGGAGCCCGCTACTCACGACCCTCACCCCCGTCGTCGGCCGGGTTCGGCGCGAGTTCCGACGCAGTGCCCTCGGCCACCCCGTCTCCGGTTTCCCTCGTCGCGCCCGCAAGCGGCGGACTGCCCTCGTAGTCGACATCGAAGGCGTCGTGTTTCACGCAGGCCGCCCGGTGGGGCTCGCCGTCGGCGTCCGCGACCACCGTCGTCTCGGGATGGACGCGCTTGCACACCTCACGCGCGTCGGGACAACGCGGGTGGAACCGACAGCCCGACGGCGGCTCGATCGCCTCGGGCATCACCCCCTCGATCGCCTCGAGTTCCGTGACGGTGCGGTCGGGTCGTGGGATCGAGTCCAGCAGGGCGTCGGTGTAGGGGTGTTTCGTCTCGTAAAACAGCTCGTCGACCGGCGCTTGCTCGACGATCTCGCCGAGGTACATCACGTTGACCCGGTCACAGATCTCGGCGACCACACCCAGGTCGTGGGTGACCCAGACGAAGCTCGTGCCGTATTTCGACTGTAGCTCGTCGACTAACTCGAGGATCTGGCCCTCGACGGTGACGTCAAGGGCCGTCGTCGGCTCGTCGGCGATGATCAGGCTGGGTTCGCAAGCCAGTGCCATCGCGATCAGCACGCGCTGGCGCATCCCGCCGGAGAACTGGTGGGGGTACTCCTCGTAGCGCTCCTCGGGGTCCGGAATGCCGACCTCGCGGAGCATGTCGATCGCTTCTGCGCGAGCCTCGTCGGCCTCGAGGCCGCGGTTGAGTTCGATGAACTCCCGTAGCTGGCCGCCGACAGTGAACACGGGATTGAGCGACTCCATCGGGTCCTGGAAGATCACCGCGATCTCGTTGCCCCGGATGCGGGTCCGGATCTCCTCGTCGGAGAGGGCGTCGTCTCGCTTTCGCAACTCGCCGTCGGGGCCCTCCTCGAGGCCGAAGATCGTCTCGCCCTTGTAGGTGATCTCGCCGCCGACGATCTCGCCGGGGGCTTCGACGAGCCCCATGATGCTCATCGAGGCGACCGACTTCCCGGCGCCGCTCTCGCCGACGAGGCCGACGATCTCGCCCTCGCGGACCTCGAAGGAGATGCCGTCGACGGCGCGTACTGTGCCTGCTTCGGTGAAGAACTGGGTCTTCAGGTTCTCGACGCGGAGTAGTGGTTCGGAACTCATTGTCAGTCGTCGATTCGGGGGTCGAGGGCGTCCTGCAGGCCGTCGCCGAACAGGTTAAAGCCCATAATGGTGATCATGATCGCGATACCCGGCCAGATCGAGAGCCAGACGTTCGAGTGCATGTAGCCGTGGGCGATGTTGAGCATCTGCCCCCAGTCCGGCGTCGGCGGCTGTGCGCCGTAGCCAAGGAAGGAGAGCCCGGCGACGATGAGGATCGTCACGCCGATCTGGAGCGTCGCGTAGACCAGCACCGGCGCGAAGCTGTTGGGAACGACGTGGCGCAGGATGATCTCTCGATCCCTGACGCCGGCCGCCCGCGCCGCTTCGATGTAGTCCATCTCGCGGACGCTCAGCACGCGACTCCGGATGATGCGGGCGAAGACGGGGACGAACGCGATCCCGACGCCCAGCACCGCGTACCAGATGTTCGCGCCGCCGACGAAGACCGTGAAGACGATGATGAGGATCAGCGGGGGGATCGCGTACACCGTCTCGACGATCCGCATGAGGATGTCGTCGACCCGGCCACCGTAGTAGCCGGCGACGGCACCGACGACCGTCCCGCCGGTGAGTCCGATGAACGTCGAGACGATCCCGACGAACACCGACACCTGCGTCCCGTAGACGATCCGCGTGAAGTAGTCCCGACCGGTGTGGTCGGTCCCCAGTGGATGCTCGAGCGTGCCGCCGGCCGGCAGCGGGTTCCACGGCTGCTCGGCCAGCGGGAAGTACGGCGGCATGTGTTGGGTTCCCTCCCCCGGCGACGGGATGTAGGTCGGGTGATCGAAGATCGGCACCAGCCGCGCGAAGGTGTAGTCCGACAGGACGCCGAACGTGAGCAGGGAGAGGTTGCTGTCGATCGCGGCGTAGATCGCGACGAACAGGACGATCGTGACGACGTACAGCCCCCAGCGGGCCGTCGTGTCCGCTTTGATCCGTGCGGCCGTGTAGCGCCAGCCGACGCGGGCCTCGACGTCGTCTTCGCTTTCCGTCTCTCGATTGCCTTCGAACTGTGATTCACTGACTGCCATGCTTAGTCTCGCTCACCGTAGGTGACTCGCGGGTCGACGTACGCGTACGAGATGTCGGTGATGATGACGCCGACGACGAACAGGACGCCGAGCATCATCGTCACGCCCATCACGAGCTGGTAGTCGTTTCGCTGGATCGCGCCGACGAACAGCTGTCCCATTCCGTTGATGTTGAACACCGTCTCGACCAACACCGCGCCGCCGATCGCCGTCGACAGGTTGAGTCCGACGATCGTGATGATCGGTAACTGTGCGACCTGGAACGCGTGCTTTCGCAGGACTGTCCGCTCGGGCACGCCGTAGGCACGGGCCAGCTTGACGTACTCGCCCTGCAACGACTCGATCATCTGGGTCCGCTCGACGCGCATGATCGTCGCCATCTGCAAGGTCCCCAGCGCGATCATCGGCAACAGCAGGTGTCTGGCCGACTGATAGTACAGCTCGAGGTGGCCATCGATTCCCCGATAGGCGCTCGGCGGTCGCCACGGATAGTAGAGCCCGCTCGAGGGGAGCCAGCCGAGTTGCACAGCGAAGACGAGGATCAGGACGATCCCGATCCAGAACGAGGGGGTGCTGACGCCGACGAGCGCGGCGATGCGGGAGACGTGGTCGGTCGGTTCGTTGCGTCGGTCGGCGGCCACGACGCCGAGCGGGATCGCGGTCGCCAGCGCGAACACGTACGCCGAGACGACCAGCAACAGCGTCGGTCCGAGCCGGTCCAGTATCAGGTCGGTGACTGGCCGCTCGTAGTAGATGCTCTGTCCGAGGTCTCCCTGTAGCAGCCCCGCCATGTACGTCAGGTAGCGTTCGTGTAACGGCCTGTCGAGCCCGTACCGTCGTTCGATCGCCCTGACCAGCTCTTCGCTGTGTTCCTGGCCCTGAAGCATGAGGCTAACCGGATCGCCCGGTCCCAGATTCGCCAGCAGGAACGTGATGACGGAGATCCCGATCAGGACCGGGACCGCCTGTGCCAGCCTGTATACCGTGTACTTGAGTAGCTTCATTGCTCAGCGAGTCGATCGCGTTGGTCGTCGGACGGTGCGACGCGGTCGAGGGGAGTCGACGGCCCGCCGACCGCGACGGGTCGCCGTTCGTCAGTTTACTCCATCGAGACGTTCGTGTACTCCGCGACGAGGGTTGGATTCCTCGTCACCTCCGGATGCGCCTGGAGGTCCTCGACGTAGTCGCGGGACGCCATCGTGTTGTCCTGCGTAAACGCCGGTAAGACGGGCAATTGCTCGACGACCTCCCGGATGACGGGTTCGTAGATGTCGTAGCGTTCCTCCTGACCTGCCGAGTTACGCCCCTCGGCGATCGCCTCGTGGAACCCGTCGCTACCCCCGTAGTAGTGGCCCTGATTGGTTCCCGCCTGGCTCTCGTGGAACAGCGGGTAGAGGTAGTAATCGGGGTCGGGACCGCCGGTCCAGCCGAGCAGGTACATCTGGTAGTCGTCGGCGTTCCCGCTGGTGTAGGTGTCGACCAGCGTCGCGAAGTCAAGCACCTGTACGTCCGCGCCGTACCCGATCTCGTCCAGTCGGGTCGCGATCCGCTCGGCCAACTGGGCACGGATCCCCTCCGGCGTAATGATCGTCGGGGTGAAGTCGTCGGGTGCGTGTTCGTCGAGCAACGACTGGGCCTGATCCGGATCGTACTCCGGTAGCATCTCCTGATACTCCTCTTCGGGGAATTCCCAGACCTCGTTGACGACCGGCGGGATCGGGCTGTACATCGGCGAACTCACGTTGCCCGCGTTCGACTCGATGAAGTCCTGCATCGAGAACGAGTGGGCGATGGCCTGTCGCACCTCGGGGGAGGTCGTCGGCCCCTCGTTGCAATTAAAGGCCATGTACATGAACGTCGGGCTCTCGGCCGAGTGGAGGGTCACGCCGTCCTCGTTCTCGAGGACATCCCAGTCGTCGTTCGGAATCCCAGCGATGACGTCTGTGTCGCCTGCTCGGATGTCAGAGACGCGACCCGCGGGGTCCTCGTGGGCGACGAACCGCACCTGTTCGAGATTCGGCTCGAGGTCGTCCCAGTAGTCGTCGTTGCGCTCTACGTCGACGTATTCGTTTTCTTGCAGGTCGGCGAACTCGAACGGGCCGGAGCCGACCGGGTCCGTATTGAACGCATCGCGGTCTTCGGTCCGGACGCTCTCCGGCACGACCGTCACGCCCATGGTCGCGAGTTCGAACGGGCCGTAGGGCTCCTCGCCGAGGTCGACCTGGAGCTGGTAGTCGTCGATGACCTCCGTACTCTCGATCATGTCGTACTCGGAGGCGTTCTCCGTCTCCTCTTCGACGGGTGCGGTAAAGGAGTGGGCGACGTCCCCCGCGGTCACCTCGTCGCCGTTGTGGAACGTCGCCCCCTCCACCAGTTCGAAGATATAGCGCGTGCCGTCGCGCTCGACCGTCGGCTCGCCGGCCGCGAGTTTCGGCTGTAACTCGAGGCCCTCGTCGAACTCGTAGAGCCCGTCGAAGACGAGCTGAATGACCTGAAAGCTGTACGCGTCGTTCGAGACGACCGGATCGAACTGCTCCTCGCGCGATTGTTCCTGTGTGAAGTGGAACCGATCGCCGTCTCCGGAGCCGCCCCCACCGATACAACCCGCAAGCGCCGCCGCGGAGACGGCGGCGCCCGAGGCGAGTAGCCGTCGTCGCGTTGGGTAGTCCAGCACCATCCTGTGGAGAGTTATCATTCAACCCATTTTGGTATCGACCGAGTACGGCGTGCAATCAGCTCTTACTAACGGAGAATACGTCTACTACCGGTTCCATCAGTGAGACGATTCGGCCAGCGATGGACCCTCCTGTGCATCGATGTCGATTCGCGAAGTCGGGGCCGTCGCCGTCACGAGTCGGGCCACGACGCTGGGTCTCGCTCGTGGAGCGAACGGCCGCTATCGACGGTCGGCGCGGCCAACGCCGACGGACCCGTGGTATTTTTCTTCAGCCGGACACAGAACACGTGTATGAACTATCGCGCCGTCGAGACCACCGAAGAGTACGTCGCCCGACTCGAGACGGGTGCCGACTGGCGGGCCGAGATCGAGTCGCTGGCGGACGCGGTCGAGGCCGAGGCCGGCTGGTTCACCGCACTCGGCGCGGTCCAAGACGCCGAACTCTGGTTCTACGATCAGGACACCTGCGAGTACGCCCCGATCGAGTTCGACGAGCCGCTCGAGGTCGCCGCTTGCGTCGGCAACGTCTCGTGGCTCGACGATGAGCGGTTCGCACATACTCACGCCGTTCTCTCCGACGACGAGGGTCGGACCTACGCGGGCCACTTGAACGAGGCGACCGTCTGGGCCGGCGAGGTCCACCTACGAGTCTTCGAGGAGTCCCTCGAACGCGAGTACGACGAGTCCACCGAACTGGACCTCTGGCTCTGACATGCGCGAAGAAGACGAACAGTACTTCGAGCGACTCGAGGACCAACTCGAGTCGGCCTTCGACGTGGCCGAACGCGCCAAGGAACGGGGCGGCGATCCGAAACCCGAAGTCGAGATCCCGACCGCGCGGGACATGGCCGACCGCGTCGAGAACATCCTCGGGATCGATGGCGTCGCCGAACGCGTCCGCGAACTCGAGGGGAAGATGAGCCGCGAGGAAGCGGCGCTCGAACTCGCCGAGGACTTCGCCGAGGGACGGGTCGGCGACTACGAGACGAAAGCCGGCAAGGTCGAGGGGGCCGTTCGCACGGCGGTCGCCCTGCTGACCGAGGGCGTCGTCGCGGCACCGATCGAGGGGATCGACAAAGTCGAAATCCTC
This sequence comes from Natrinema pellirubrum DSM 15624, assembly GCF_000230735.2. Classification (NCBI taxonomy): domain Archaea; kingdom Methanobacteriati; phylum Methanobacteriota; class Halobacteria; order Halobacteriales; family Natrialbaceae; genus Natrinema; species Natrinema pellirubrum. The sequence continues at coordinate 3,724,136 of NC_019962.1, read as the reverse complement.
GAGAACGACGACGGGACGGAGTTCGTCAACGTCTACTACGCCGGTCCCATCCGCTCGGCGGGCGGGACCGCACAGGCACTGTCCGTCCTCGTGGCCGACTACACCCGCGCGCTCGTCGGTATCGATCAGTACGGCCCTCGAGAGGAAGAGATCGAACGCTACGCCGAGGAGATCGCCCTCTACGACAAGGAGACCGGCCTCCAGTACTGCCCGAAGGCGAAGGAGGCCAAGTTCATCGCGAAACACCTTCCGATCATGTTGGACGGCGAGGCCACCGGCGACGAGGAGGTCTCCGGCTTTCGCGACCTCGAACGGGTCGACACCAACAGCGCCCGCGGCGGGATGTGTCTCGTCCTCGGGGAGGGGATCGCGCTGAAGGCCCCGAAGATCCAGCGCTACACCCGGAACCTGGACGAGATCGACTGGCCGTGGCTGCAGGACCTCATCGACGGCAACTACTACGACGACGGCGACGCGGACGACGAGGCCGACGGTGACGACGAATCGGACGAGAGCGAGACGGACGACGAAGCCGACGCGAGCGAGGCCGACGCCGCCGATGAACCCGAGGGGCCGCCCCGCGTCGACACCTCCGAGAAGTTCCTCCGGGACCTGATCGCCGGCCGTCCGGTCTTCTCCCATCCCTGTGCGGAGGGCGGGTTCCGGCTGCGCTACGGTCGCGCACGCAATCACGGCTTCGCGACCGCCGGCGTCCACCCCGCCGCGATGCATCTGGTCGACGACTTCCTCGCGACGGGCACCCAGATCAAGACCGAACGGCCCGGCAAGGCCGCCGGCGTCGTCCCCGTCGACTCCATCGAGGGACCGACGGTCAAACTGGCAAACGGCGACGTCCGCCGGATCGACGACCCCGAAGATGCTCTCGAGATCAGAAACGGCGTCGAGAAGATCCTCGACCTCGGTGAGTACCTCGTCAACTACGGCGAGTTCGTCGAGAACAACCACCCGCTGGCCCCCGCCTCCTACACCTACGAGTGGTGGGTCCAAGACCTCGCAGCCGCCGGTGCCGACGTCCAGGCCCTCGAGGACGACCCCCGAATCGACCTCGAGTTTCCCGACCCCGAGGAGGCCCTCGAGTGGGCCACGGAGTACGACGCCCCCCTCCATCCCGAGTACACTTACCTCTGGCACGACATCTCCGTCGATGCCTTTCGCGACCTCGCCGCGGCGGTCGCCGAGGGGCGGATCGAGCGCGACGGCGACGGCAGCGTCAACGGGAACGGGGACGACAGCATCCTCGTTCTCGCGTCCGACGACGGCGTCGCCGACGCCCTCGAGACGATCGTCATCGAACACCGCCAGCGCCCCGACGACGACCGCATCGAGATCGACGACTGGCGGCCGTTCGTCCGCTCGGTCGGCTGTGAGCCCCGGCAGGCCGTCGCCGACGGCGCGGCACTCGAGCCCGAACAACAGCCGAGTATCGAACTCGAGCGCACCTGGACCGACGGCGACCTCTCCGAGCGCGCCCGTACTTGGGGCCACGAGACCGAGGGCGACAACGCCATCGAGGCGGTCAACGAGGTCGCGCCGTTCCGGGTTCGCGAGCGCGCCCCCACGCGGATCGGCAATCGAATGGGCCGGCCGGAGAAATCCGAGAGCCGCGATCTGAGCCCGGCGGTCCACACGCTGTTCCCGATCGGCGAGGCCGGCGGCACGCAGCGAAACGTCGCCGACGCCGCCAAACACGCCGAGACGATGTCCGACACTCCCGGCGTCGTCGAACTCGAGGTCGGCCGCAAGCGCTGTGACTCCTGTGGCACGGAGACGTTCAAGAACCGCTGTCCGGACTGTGAGGAACGCACCACGCCGGACTACCGCTGTCCCGACTGTGATCAACGGCTCGAGCCCGACGAGGCCGGCCGCGTCGAGTGTGACCACTGCGAACGCGAGGGCTCCTGCGTCGAGACCCGTGAGATCGACGTCAACGACGAGTTCCGCAGCGCGCTCGAGTCCGTCGGGGAACGCGAGAACGCCTTCGAGATCCTCAAAGGCGTCAAGGGACTGTCCTCGCAGAACAAGGTCCCCGAACCGATCGAGAAGGGGATTCTACGGGCCAAACACGACGTCTCGGCGTTCAAAGACGGCACCGTCCGCTACGACATGACCGACCTCCCCGTGACCTCGGTCCGGGCCAGCGAACTCGACGTCGACGTCGGTCAGCTTCAGGCACTGGGCTACGAGGAGGACATCCACGGCGAACCCCTGACCCACGAGGACCAACTGGTCGAACTCAAGGTCCAAGACATCGTCCTCTCGGACGGCGCGGCCGAACACATGCTCCAGACGGCCGACTTCATCGACGACCTCTTGGAGCAGTACTACGGGCTCGAGTCCTTCTACGAGTTCGAGGACCGCCAGGACCTGGTGGGCGAACTCGTCTTCGGGATGGCACCCCACACGTCCGCGGCAACTGTCGGCCGAGTGATCGGATTCACGAGCGCGGCCGTCGGATACGCCCATCCGTACTTTCACGCCGCGAAGCGGCGGAACTGTTTCCACCCCGACACGGAAATATGGTATCGAGACGAAGCGGACGAGTGGCATCACGGCCCAATCGAGACACTCGTCGAGGAACGACTCGACGATCCCGAATCAGACGACTTCGGAACGCTTGTTCAGGAACTCGACGGTGACGTTGCCGTTCCATCGATTGACGATAGCGGAAGCCTTACGCGTAAACCGGTCGAGGCCGTCTCGAAACACCCAGCACCCGATCACCTCGTTCGGCTCGAGACACGGAGCGGTCGCGAAATCACACTGACGCCGGACCACGAGGTCCACGTCTACGAAGACGGACAACTCCAGTCGAAACGGGCTGCCCAACTCACGACTGAAGATCACGCTGTCGTCCCTGAACATCTCGATGTCGTCGATACTGACGACGATCCACGCGTGTTCGATCTGCTTGACGAGTTCCTTGAGGTCGATAGCGTCGATCCGTCTCGGCTGATGATCAAGGGACTGGAGAAGGATCGACTGTACGAACTCTTCGAGGATCGGCTCGGCGACGGGTGGGATGGACAGTTCTATCCGCTCACGAGTACAGCCGAATACTTCGATCTGAGCAAGAAGACGTTCAGCAACTACCTGTACCGGGAGAGTTTCCCCGCGGATCTGCTCCTCGAACTGTTCGATTCGCGGCAGGAACTTCTCGAGTTCGTTCCGGCTGACGTCCAGCTCGGTATGCGACGCGATCGAACCGAGATCGACCGGTTCGTAGAACTCAACGAGCGTGTCAGTACGCTGTTGGGATATTACGCTGCTGAAGGATTTGCACGGGAACAGGAAACGCCGAAAGGAGCGATACATCAAACGACGATTTGTGGAACCGAAGCCGAGGCCCGCGACTTCTATATCGATGTGTTCCGGGAGGAATTCGGTACCGAACCGTACCGCGAAAACGAGGCAAAAGTCACTGTTTCGGGCCGACTCACGCGCGTTTTCTTCGATTCGGTACTCAAAGCAGGAATCTTCGCGGAGACGAAACGCGTTCCACAGCCGATCTTCGACGCGTCGGACGAGATCGTCGCCGCCTATCTCCGAGGCTATTTCAGCGGTGACGGCGGCGTCGATGCGAACGCGTTGTTGGTCTCTGCGACGACGGTCAGTGCCGAACTCAAGGAGGACCTGCTCGCCTTACTGAGTCGGCTGGGGATCTGCGGCCGAGCGACGATCACCGACCCGGTTCCGCTCTGCGAGAAGTTCCCCGATTTCTACGAACTCGACGATCCGTCGATGTCCGCTCCGACCTACGTTCTCGATATTTCCTCTGAGGACGCGAGTCAGTTCGCCGAAATAGTGGGATTCCACCTGTCTCGAAAGGACGATCTCTTGCAGTCACATGTCGAAGATATCGTCCCAACTGGACGGCGCGTCTTTGACGGTGGCGATGATGCGTATCTCGTCGAACCGATTTCGTCGGTCGAATATATCGAGTCGACCGTCGATTCGGTCTATTGTCTTACCGTTGCCGAGACGCATTCCCTCGTTGCGAATAACATGTCTCAAAAGCAATGTGACGGCGACGAAGATTGCGTCATGCTGCTTCTCGACGGACTTCTCAACTTCAGTAAGTCTTTCCTCCCCGACCAGCGGGGGGGTAAGATGGACGCCCCGCTGGTCATGTCCTCCCGAATCGATCCCTCCGAGATCGACGACGAGGCCCACAACATGGACGTCGTCTCGCAGTACCCCCGCGAGTTCTTCCTCGCGACCCGCGAGCAGGCCGACCCCGAAGACGTCGACATCGAGATCGCCGAGGTAAACCTCGGCACCGACCTCGAGTACACCGGCTTCGACCACACCCACGACACCACCGACATCGCGATGGGGCCCGATCTCTCGGCGTACAAGACGCTGGGTTCGATGATGGACAAGATGGACGCCCAGCTCGAGCTATCGCGCAAGCTCGAGGCGGTCGACGAGACCGACGTCGCCGAGCGGGTCATCGAGTACCACTTCCTGCCGGACCTGATCGGGAACCTGCGGGCGTTCTCCCGGCAGGAAACGCGGTGTCTCGACTGCGGCGAGAAGTTCCGGCGGATGCCACTGACCGGCGACTGCCGCGAGTGTGGCGGCCGGGTCAACCTCACCGTCCACAAGGGCTCGGTCAACAAGTACATGCAGACCGCGATTCAGGTCGCCGACGAGTACGACTGTCGGCCCTACACTAAACAGCGGTTAGAGGTCTTAGAGCGCTCGCTCGAGAGCATCTTCGAGAACGACAAGAACAAACAATCGGGCATCGAGGATTTCATGTAGAACGAACTTTTGCTCTGCGGGCGCGGCGAAGCCGCGCCCTCGGCAAAACTTCGATGAAAAGCACTCCTCCTTCCGTTCGCTCGGCCTTGCAGGCCTCACTCACATCAGTCGTCGGCCCGCTCGCTCCCGATGGTCGCTCGCGGTCGGTGTCGGGTAGCGGCCTGCCCTTCCCCGGGTCCTGCGTCTCTCGCGTCTGCTCGAGACGCACTCCCGGCCGAACGGCAAAACGACTGCTTCGGAATCAATCGCCGCTGGCGCGCGTCACGCCGGGCATTCCTTCCTTGGTGTACTGCGGTTCCGGCGCGTTCCGGGGATCCGGCAGCCAGTCTGCGAGGACCTCGTTGAACCGCTCCGGTCGCTCTCGCGGCGTCCAGTGGCCACAATCCTCGATGACCTCGAGGTCGGCCTCTGGGATCCGCTCGGCGGCTCGCTGGGACCACTCGAGGGGGACCAGCGGGTCCTGGCGGCCGTGGACGAGCAGCGTCGGCACGGAGAGGTCGGGGAGGTCGTCGACGTAGTTCGTCGCGACCCGGCCGTTGAACGAGAGTTCGTTGTCCTGAAACTGCTTGAACGCCTGTATCGAGCCCGGTTCCTGCAGCTTTTCCCTGACGTCGGCGACGAAGGGAGCGGGGAGGGCGTCGGCGTCCGCGACGAGACTATCGAGGACCAGCCGGACGCTCCGCGTGGATGCGCTGGCAGCGATCTTCCCGAACTCGGTCGCGCCGGGGAACCGCGAGAGGACCTTCCACTGGAGGGCGCTCGGTAGTCGGTCACCCAGCCCGTAGCTGTCGATCAGCGCCAGCCCCTCGACGCGGTCGGGGTTCGCAAGCGTATAACCCAGGGCGACGCCGCCGCCCATCGAGATGCCCGCAAGCGTCACGCGATCGAACGGCAGCGTCTCGAGAAAGCCCTCGAGGACGTCGATGTAGCCGTCGACGGTGTGAGTGACGTCGCCGGTGCTGTTGCCGTACTCGGGCCAGTCGATCGCGTAGACGCGGTAGTCGTCGGCCAGTGCGTCGATCGCGTGTTGCCAGGAGACGGTTGCATCGTCGATCCCCGCGCCGTGACAGAGGACGACCGGCGGGCCGTCCGTTCCCGCGCGTCGGTAGGCGACCCGACAGCCGTCGATCGTGGCGACGCCGGTCCCGCTCATGATCGAATCACGTGCCCGTTTCGAGGGACTGTGGCTATCTCAGCGACCGGGTTGCCCGTGCCGGCCGCGACCGGCCACGGGAGACACACACTACCAGTGGCCGTGTCGGGTGGGGCGCCGGCGAGTAATCCCTGGATGAGACGAATTATCATGATACGGGTTCAGTACTGGGAGTGTATATTGTTTTCTATTATCACGGTATGGCTTAACAGTCGTATCTCGTCGCGGTGCTGACGCATCGACTGCAGCCGTCTCCGTTCGTGGCCGATTCACGCCGTCCCGAGGCTGTGAGCGGCCGCTCGCACAATGCACGCCCTGTCTTTATTCCGATCGGCGGTGTGGCTCCGGTCATGGTCGAAACCGGTGAGAAGCCCGCGGAAGAAGGTGAGCAGGAGGCAATCGAGGCGGTAGAGAAACTCAACTTCGGCCAGCGGGTCTACGACGAGGACGGGAACGAGATCGGGCGGATCCGGGGGTTCGAGCAGAGCGGCGTCTTCGTCACGACCCGCGAGGGCGCGGAGGCCATGAGCGTCGAACACGCCCGCTCGGGCCACGAGTTCGGCGAGGCCGAACTGATGTGGCGCTGCATGGAGTGTGGCGAGATGGGCGAGATCGACGACGGACTGCCCGATCGGTGTCCGAACTGTGACTCCGAGCGCGAGCAGTTGATGTACTGGACCGAGGACTGACTCGACCGCGTCGACCGGGTGTCTCCACCGGCTAGTCCGCGATTTAATATAGCACGATAGGATTTACGGAGGGTATTGCTCCCGTCTTCGGGCGTTGGCGGGGAACTCGTCCAGCCGGTTCGAATCCTCGAGTCGCCCGTCGGACGAAACCCGTTTATACCGCACCGTGTCACCTCGAGCCATGGAGATCGTCGTGTTCGGAGCCGGCAGCCTCGGCAGTCTCGTCGGCGGGTTCCTCGCGCGCGACCACGACGTGACGCTGGTCGCTCGCGAGGACCACGCCCGCGCCGTCCGCGAGTCGGGGCTGTCCCTCGAGGGGGCAGTCGACGGCCCTGACCGCGTCTTCCCGGCGGCGACGACCGACGGCACCGGGCTCGAGGCGGACCTCGCCGTGGTGACGGTCAAGGCCTTCGATACGGCAACAGCGGCCGACCCGCTCGCGACGGGAGCCATCGATGCGGTCCTCTCACTGCAAAACGGCATGGGTAACGAGTCGACCCTCGCCGACCGGCTCGAGGCTCCAGTGCTAGCGGGGACGGCGACCTACGGGGCCGTCCTGCGGGAACCGGGCGTCGTCGAGTGTACCGGCGTCGGCGAAGTGGTGCTGGGCGCTCGCGCGGGCGGTCCCTCCTCACTCGCCGATCGCATCGGCGAGCGGTTCCGCTCGGCGGGCATCGAGACGCTCGTCGCCACGGATATGTCCCACCGTCTGTGGGAGAAACTCGCGGTCAACGCGGGTATCAACGCCGTTACTGCCCTGACCGAAACCGAAAACGGGGCCGTCCTCGACGCGCCGGCGGCCGATCTCTCGCGTGCGGCAAGTCGCGAGACGGCCCGGGTCGCCCGCGCCTGCGGCGTGTCGCTCTCGAGCGACGAGGCGGTGGCTGCCATGGAGGCCGTCGCCGAAGCGACGTCTGCGAACACCTCTTCGATGGCCCAAGACGTCCGTGCCGGCCGGCGCACCGAGATCGACGCGATCAACGGCTACGTGGTCGACCGGGCGGCCGACCACGGGCTCACGGTCCCGACGAACCGGACGTTGGCGGCGCTGATACGGACGTGGGAACGCGGTCGCGGGTTGCGATAGCGCCGCCGTTCGGATCAATAATGGACGCTCCGCGGCCCGTACCGTCGGCTGTCGGGGCGGAAATAGCGAAAAACTCGCGTCGAAACTACGGCGGCGTTAGAACGGTGCTTCGGGGCCTTCGTCGACCTCGCCGTCGTCGTCATCGACGGTTTCGCCGGGGAAGGAGGGACTCATGCCGCCCATCTCCTCTTCGCCGCCGTCCATGCCGGTGGACGCGTTGACTTTCTCGATTTCGGGAATCTCCTTGACCATCCGGCTCTTGATCGCCTGGATCGTCATCGGCGAGATCCCACAACCGCTGCAGGCACCACCGAGAGCGATGCTGACTTCGCCGCTCTCGCGATCGATGTCCTGAATCGCTGCGCTGCCGCCGTGCATCTGGATCTGCGGGAAGTTCCGGCGAAGGAAGTTCGTCACGCGCTCCTCGAGGTCGTCCCCGTCGTTCTGGGTCTCGGTGCTCATGAAACGCTCTTGGGTATCAGCCCCCCTAAACCTTCCGTCCGCCATGTTCGTCTGCCACCGTCGCCGACGGCGTTACTCGAACTCGAAGACGCGTCGGAGTTCCGTTTCGATCTCCGCGACGTATTTCTCGAGGAGTTGCTCGAAGCGCTCTTCCTCGACGAGGACGCCGTCGAGGCGATCGTAGGGGTCCTCCGGGAGTTCGACCCGGAACTCGCCGTCGTGTTCTCGCGGGCTCTGCCCGCTCGAATCGTCCGCGGAGCTTTGCTCCGCGCTACCCTCGTAGAAGGGCTCGCTCTCGTTCAGGACCTGCTGGTCGATCGCGTGGACCAGTTCGGAGTCGTAGCTGTCGTTCATCCGGTTGAACGCGTTCTTGTACGCCTGCTGGAGTTCGGGGAAGTAGTTGGCGTACTTGTCCTCGAACTGCTCGGGGTCGAAATCGGCCATACCCGACTCGAGGACGAGCGGAGACAAAAGTCGGACGATCGACCCGTTTGCCCGGCCTCCTCGTGACCGACCGTCGACCCGCGGTAGGGGATGCCTACAGAGATGCCCGCGCTCGCAAGCGGAACGAACACCCCCGCACCCGGCGATATCAGCGTACATGGCTGTCGACCAGGATCCCATTCCCCAGGAGGCCCTACCGCCGCGCTGGGGCCTCGCAGAACGCTGTGAGGGTCGATTCGTCTACCGACACGCTCGCCCGCGGATCGACCTGATCGCGGACTGTGTCCCCGCGCGGTCCCATCCGACCCTCGGGCTCTGTCGACACTGGGAGCTTCAGTATCGCTTTTTCCTCACTGATCGGTCGGTCTCTCGCTCGATCGGGCGCGTCTCGACCCGACGGGCGGCCGTCGACGGCCTGCTCGAGTGCATGCGGCGGATCCACGAGAGGGTCTCGACGGCCGACGATCCGCTCACGGTCGGGACCGTTCTCGAAGACGTTTCGCTGGCCGATCTCGTTCCGGACCGACTCTCCGAGTCGCCGCCGTAGCGCGGTCCCGCTGGACTGAAACGCGATACGGACTACACGCGTCGAGTCAGGTGGGTCCGGACCGTCCGCTGACAGTCGCCACAGACCCCGTAGAGCCGCGCGGCCGTCGAGAGGAGCGGGTATCTGGCCGGCTGCGCGGAGTACACCGACTCGACCAGCGTCCGATACCGGGTCCCGCCCGGCCCGTACCGGTTCGTCGTCTCGGTGAGCTGTGACTGCCGCCGGGCAGTCAGTTCGTCGAGTCGCTCCCGGGAGCGCTCGAGGCGGTCGTGTTTCGCCCGCAGTGTCTCGAAACCACACTGCAGCAGCGACTCCTCGGCCGTCGACTGCAGCCACGTCAGGATCTCGTCGATCTCGTCGATCGCCGCGACGACGGTCTCCCGTTCGGTCTCGAGGGTCTCCCGAACGATATCGACCTCGCGGCGTCTGGTGGCGATCTCCTCGAGAACGGCGCGTTTGAGCGTCGGCGTCCAGCCCGTTTCGGCGGTGAGCGCGACGGCGACGTCCTCGTTCAACTCCGCGGCGATCGTCTCGGCGAGCGGTTCGTCGTCCGCGAGGTCGGCGGTGCTGTGGGGTGCGACCGTCTCGGCGAAGGCCTCGCGAACGGCGACACATCCCGTTCCGCCCGTCGTCGCACTCGCGCCGCTCGCTTCGCCCGCTGTCGTCATCGCGACCGGCGTCGCCGCAGTCGCCCCTCCGCGGCCCGTCGCCGGGGTCGTCGCTTGGAGGTCACGGACGCGCCGGGCGAACGTCCCGAACGCCTCGTCCCGAGTGGCCACCGCCGCCAATTCCCGGTCGACGCAGTCGGGGGCACCGTGGAGCGCGGTCGATCCGGTCATGGCTGTTCCCCTCGAGTACAGACGAGTCCGGCCGCCGTCCCCGCGTCGCTCGTGAGGACGAACTCCCAGTCGCCGTCGCCCAGCGCCCGTACGTCGGTGACGGCCGGCGCGTCGGCCGTTTCCGACCGTCGCAACACGTCGATCCCGATCGGCAGCGTCGGGAACCGCCGGTCGCCACACTCGATGGCGTACCCCCGCAGCGAGACGGTCCACACGTCCCGGTCCCCGGCCGCCGTCGACCTGCGGCTCAGTCCGTACTCCCGGAGCAGCGACAGCGAGTCCAGGAACTCGAGGCTCGCGGCGACCGGATCCGCAGCCGACGCCACCGGCGGGAGGTTCGACGCCGCTGCCTCCAGCAGGCGGGTCCGCTCGGTCGCCGCGAGGTGGGTCTCTAACTCCGCGGCCATCGTCTCGAGCAACACCAGACAGAGCGTGTTCGGATCGGTCGTCGCCTCGGCCGCGGCCAGGTACGTCTCCATGATCGCCCGCTCGGCGGCGTCGTAATCGCGGGCCGACAGCGCCTCGAAGACGGAGCCGGAGACGTCGTGGCAGAAGCTGATCAGGGGGTCGTCGTCCGCGGGCGCGCTTCCGGTCGTCGACGCCGGGGCCGCCTCTGCCGCCCGTGGCTGTCCCGACTCCGGGGTCGGCCGACTCGAGGTCGTCGGCGTCGGGTCGTCGCCGGCCCGCTCCTGACAGACGACCGGATCGTAAAACGGGAGCTGTGGGTCGTAGCGTCTGAGCGCGGCGCGGTACTGTTCGGTCGCCTGTGCGGCGTCGGCCGCGGCGGTCCGCGTCGGGAACCGCTGTCCGGCAACCGGGACGGGGCGCTCCCCGGAGCGGGCACAGACGACGTAGTAGTTCCCGTCGTCGCTGGCCAACTGTTCGATGTGATGGCGAATCTCTCGGAGCGTGGTTCCGACCATGGGTGCCTCCTGTCTCGTCCCCGAAGGGCCGACTCCGAGCCGTTCGAGGTGGCTCGAGTGCCCATCGGCGACGGTGTCGTTATCCTTTAGGCCAACCTAAACAATGATAAGTCCATCGGAATTTAGGCCGACCTAATTTCTCTATTTGCGTGAACGATCCGGCGAACCCGGCTCGAGAATCCGGTAACAGGTGATTTCCGGTCGGTCCCCTGTTCGGTCGTCCTGACCGACTCTCACCGATTCTGTATACCGAAATGGGATATATGACCGGGCCGCGTTCCGGTCGTCTGGGTCACGATTCCCCGACGAGACGTCCTGTCGCGGGTCACACGACCGTTTACGAGGATTCGGCCCTAACCGGTGAGCAACTGACGTCTACAGCCCGCGTATCGGATTCGGCCATCTATTGTAGCCGCTTCCTCGAGCGCGGGCAGCCGCTACGTCTCGCGACGCGGCGAAAGCGACGGATTTGATCGACGCTCGAGACGGTCGTCCGCCACGTAGCGACTCCGATGCGGTCGTGCGGTTCGGCGGCTGGCTGCTGTCACGTCGGCTCGGTCCCCGGGTGAGAACGGCCAGTTGCCGGCCGCCTACCGGCGACGACCGAACGAAACTGACCTCCTCCTGCCCTCCCACGGGGTCACGTCGTGCCCTCGGAGGAGTCCCCGGCCTCGAGTGGTCCACCCGTCACCCGTCGGCTATTGACCCCATCGTGGGTACCGGTGAACACCGGTCACGTTGACGACCGTCGACGCAGTGGGGTCGTTCGCTCGCGGCTCGGGATCAGCGACCCCCATGATGACTGTTCACGGCTGCTCGTCAACCATGAGTATGACACTTCCGTCGATGTAATCCGCTGACACCGTGTTTTCTCCGTTTTGCTGCCGTCTCGCCGTTCGCGACTGCCGCTCTCGAGTCGCCCGTTCCATCCCCTATTAAACTGAATAACGATATATTGAATTGGGCGACGGCTCGATGATGCCCCGATCGCCGCGACACACAGTGTTTATGCTCGGCAACGAGCTATTGGTAGTCACGACGCGCAGGCCAGTCATTCCCCTATGTCCTCTCAGATTCCGTTCGCGATCGACTTTCACGTGCATTCGGACGACTCCTACGACGGCCACGAACCGATCGAACTCATCCTCGAGCAGGCCGCTGATATCGGGCTCGACGGCGTGGTGATCACCGACCACGACGAGATCTCGGAGTCGCGGCGGGCCGCCGACCTCGCGCCCGACTACGGGTTGATCGGCATCCCCGGCGTCGAGGTGTCGACGCGACACGGGCACCTGCTGGCGATCGGGGTCGAGGAACGGCCCGATCCCGGCCAGCCGTTCATGGCGACCGTCGAGACCGTCCGCGAGCTGGGCGGGGTCGCGATCGTTCCCCATCCGTTTCAGCGCAGTCGCCACGGTGTCCGCAAGCGCTATATCGAGGACGCCGACGCGATCGAGACCTACAACTCGATGGTCTTTACCGGGTATCGCAACCGCCGGGCCCGGACCTTCGCTAGCCGGCGGGACTACCCCCAGATCGGTGCCAGCGACGCCCACTACCTGCCCAACGTCGGCAAGGCTTACACAGAAGTACTTGTCACGCCCGAGGCCGCGACCCCGACCAAAGCCGACATCGACGGCGACGACCTCGTCGAGGCGATCCTCGAGGGCCGAACCCAGATTCGCGGCAAGCGCACGCCGATCCGGAAAAGCGCCGTCCAGTACGGCAAGGGAGCAGTGCGCAAGGCGACCTACATGTTCACCTCGCGCGCACCGTTGCTGCCGACGGTGCCGGCCTCGATGGACCGATCGACCTGATTCGTGGGTAGCGGAATCGGGTTGGGTCGCCGTTCCGTCTCCGTTCCGTTCGACCCGGTATCACACCGGCAGACTTGCGTACAGGCTTCCAAAACCGGGTCGAGTCTGCTATCGTGGCTGCAGTGAGTCGCCACGGCCTCCCCAACCGACTCACTCGCTGCTCACGGCTCCCTCCGGTCACCGTTCGCTTTCGAGACCTCACTCCGTTCGGCCTCGCACCGCTCGTTCGTCCCTCGCACGACGTCGTGAGACGGCTCACTGGTCGTTCGCCGTCTCACAGCGCGCGCCACCGCAGACCGGTCGAACGGTCCGAGCTGCGACGACAGTACTAGGACAGTTGCTCGCCGACGATCTCGTCGGCGCGGTCGACGAACGTCTCCTCTTTCCCTTTCGGTACTGTCGCCCCCGCGGCCACGTCGTGGCCGCCGCCGTCGCCACCGACGGCCCGGGAGGCCTCGCCCATCACGACCGAGAGGTCCAGTCCCTGCCGGACCAGCGAGTGGGTCCCTCTGGACGAGACCTTGACCTCCTCGTCGTTCTTGTCTGCGAACGCGATGATGGGCTTCGAGCGGCTGATCCCCTCGTTGCCCATCGCCATCCCGGCGACGATGCCGACGATGGTCTCGCGGATCTCGTCGCCCGCGTGGAACCACTGGATGTGGTCTTCTTGGGTCGCCCCCTTGCGGGTGACCAGATCGATCCCGTTCGAGAGGTTCCGCCGGTGGTCGCGCAGGAGCTGTCGCGCCCGCTCGAGCGCGCCGTCGCGATCGCCCAGACAGACTCCGAGGCCGACGTCGGCCCGCTCGTAGCGGGCGGTCGCATTGAGTAGCGTCGAGAACTCGCTGGCGTCCCGGAGTTCGGTGCCGACCGGCTCCTCGCTCAGGACGTAGGCCGTACTGACGAGTTCGTCGATCTTTGTCGCGGGGACGCCGCTCGAGACGGCCTGCTGGACGAGGGCGCTGGCGACGGTCCGTTTCTCGTCGTTCGAGAGATCGGCCCACGTTCGCCACTCGCCGTCGCGTTGCAACTCGAGATCAAGTCCGTCGAGAAAGCGCAGCGCCCCGTTCTCGTCGTTCGAGATCCCGGGAATGTGAACGTCGGTGGCGTACTCGAGCAGCTTGGGAAGCGGCCGGGTCTGCTTGCCGTAGAGCGCGAGGTCCTTGCCGGTCTCGAGGACGCCGGCGTCGACGCCCTCCTCGACGATGCCCGTGTTCGCGCCGTGGAGTTCCCCGCTGGTGGCCTGCATGTCCCCGACCGCGCCGACCACCGCGAGGGCGGCGAGATCGCGGTTGTCCGCGCGGGCGTCGGCCGCTCCCGACGCGGTGACGGTCCCGCCGTCGGAGCGAGGCTCACCCCCGTCCGACGCGACCGACGAATCGGCCTCGTCCGCCACGTCCGCGAGCGCTCGCGCGAGGACGTAGCTCGCCCCGGCGCCCGACAGCTCCGACGCGCCGTCGATGCCGAACAGGAGTGGGTTGAGGTGATACTCGGTGTCTCGGTCGGCGGGCTGGTGGTGGTCGGCGATCACGGGCGTGAAGTCGCCGGCGTCCTCGTGGTCGCCGATGCTGTCGAGCTGGCCGCTCCCGAAGTCGGTAAAGAGGACAGTGTCGTAGTCGGTCGCCGCGATCGCGGCGATCGCCTCGTCGTCGAGCTGTTTCTCGAAGACCGTCTCGAAGGGGATCCCCGCCCGCTCGAGCGCCGTCGCGGCGATCGCGGCGCTGGTGAGCCCGTCGGCGTCGATGTGTGAGGCGAGCAACACGCGGTCGGCCGCACACAGCCGCTGGGCACACGCTACCGCACGATCCTCGAGGTCGGGAACCGGCCCTGCCATCGACACACTGTGGGGCGGCTTCGCCCATAAACCCGCGGATCGCCGGCAGCGAGCGGCCGCCGACGCACTTACAGCGAGAGAACGAGATCCGTGCCGTCGCGGTCGTACTCGGTCCCGAACGGCGCGGAGCGCTCGCGCATCGTTTCCCGGAGCCACGCCGCCTCGTTCCCGTCGGCCGGTGTGACCGTCTCGTCGTCAATGACGGCGGGAACGAGGCGCAGTTCCACTGGCGTTCCGTTCTCGAGGCCGAGTTCGAAGAGGACGGTTCGGTCGTTGCGCAACTCCTCTTTGATCACGTAGTCGTCGACGATGTCGCCGGTGTCGTGGAGGACGAGCCCGTCGCCGTATCGCTCGACACCTTGGACGACGTGAGCGCTGTGGCCGTGGACGACGTCGACCCCCTGATCGATCAGCCAGTGGCCGAACGCCCGGAGGTCGTCGTCGGGGTACTCGACCCAGTTTGGCCCCCAGTGGACCGACGCGACGAGCAGGTCCGGCTCGGTCGCCGCGGCGCGCTCGAGGGACTCGCCAACGAGCCGCCGGCTCTCGGCCGATTCCGGGTCGAACTCGACGTAGGCCGTGCCGGGTCGGTCGTCGGTCACACCGTACTCGGCGTAGTGGTCCGCGAAGGAGACGACCGCGACGTCGACATCGCCGATCGAGACCGTCGCGGGAGCGCGGGCCGTCGTCGGCGTCTCGCCGGCGCCAGCGGAGCTGATCCCCGCACCCTCGAGGGCGTCGACGGTGTCCAGCAGCGCCGTCGGTCCGAAGTCCAACATGTGGTTGTTCGCGAGCGACGCGAACCGGACGTTCCCGGCCTCGAGGGCGGGAACGGCCCACCCGAGATCGGCCCGGAAGTAGTAGGTCCGGTCGGGGAACCGCTGGCCCCGCGTCGACAGACAACACTCGAGGTTACAGCAGACGCCGTCCAGCGACTGCAGGCGGGGTCGGAGGTCCCCCCAGACGGCTGCCGGGTCGGTTCCGGCGCGCCCGTATCGCTCGTCGACGTTGCGGCCGAGCATCGCGTCGCCGACGAATCCGACCGTCGCGTCGTGGCGCTCGTGGTCCGCGAACGCGGTCGGCTCGACCGCGGGCGCGGCACAGCCGGCAAGCGCCGCTGCCCCTGCGGTCGCGAGAAACGCGCGACGGCCGGTCATTCGCCGTCGGTCGCCGCGTCGACGGTCTCCGCGGCCAGCCGTTCGAAGGTCGCTTCGCTCGCGACCAGATCGACATCGACGCCCCGCTCGGCGGCGGTCTCGGCCGTCGGCTCGCCGATGACGCCGACGACGGCGTCCTCGAGTCCCGCGATGGTTGCGTCCCGAACTCCCGCTTCCGCGGCGGCCTCGAGGAAGTGGTCGACGGTCAGCGACGAGGTGAAACAGGCGGCGTCGAGGTCGCCGGCGGCGGCCAGCCGGGCGGACTCGCCGCTTCCCTCGGGCCGGACCAGCCGGTAGAGGATCGTCTCGTGGACGTACGCGCCCGCCTCCTCGAGCCCGTCGAGCAACACTGGGCTGCCGTGGTCGCTGCGGGCGACCTCGACGCGTGCGCCGTCGACGGCGTCCGAAAGCGCTGCGACCAGCCCGCTCGAGGTGAACTCCTCGGGAACGAGATCGACCGTGTATCCCTCCGCGCGGAGCGCGTCGGCCGTCGCTGGCCCGATGGCACAGACGGTTTCGCCGGTCGGCTCCCAGCCGGCCGCGGCGATCAGTTCCGCGCCGGTCTTGCTCGTGAAGACGACGTAGTCCGCATCGGTCCGCGGGACGGCGTCGGTCGCCTCGACCGCGAGCATCGGGTCCGGGACCGGCTCGGCACCCAGTTCCGCGAGCAGGTCGGTCGCCCGCTCGATGCGGTCGTCGTCGGGCCGAAAGACGGCGACGGTAGGGGTATTAGTCATCGCTCACTCCCCGCCGTCGGCCGCGCCGTAGTCGTTTTGCAGGAACTCGACCACCGACTCCCGCGTCCCAGCCACGTCGCCGATCACCGTCACCGCGGGCGGTTCGATCCCCGCCTCGTCGCGGGCCTCGACGATCGTCTCGAGGGTACCTGTCGCGACCTGCTGGCCTGGCCAGGTGCCGCGCTCGACGAGTGCCACCGGCGTCTCGGGGGCCATGCCGGCCTCGAGCAGCGCCTTTGTATAGTCCGGCAGGCGGCCGACGCCCATCAGGACGACGATGGTGCCGCCGGTCGCGGCCAGCGCGTCCCAGTCGACGGCCGATTCCTCTTTCGTGGGGTCCTCGTGGCCCGTCACGAACGAGACCGAGGAGGCGTGATCGCGGTGGGTGACGGGAATGCCCGCTACCGCGGGCGCGGCGATCGCCGAGGTGACCGCGGGGACGACCTCGAAGGGGACTCCGTGGGCCGCGAGATACTCCGCTTCTTCGCCGCCGCGGCCGAAGACGAACGAGTCGCCGCCCTTCAGCCGGACCACGCTCTTGCCCTTGCGGGCGAGTTCGACCAGCCGCTCGTTGATCTCGGACTGGGGCGTGCGTTCGCCACCGGCGCGCTTGCCCACGTCCTCGCGGCGGTCCTCGGGAAGCCGGTCGATGATCTCCGGTCCCGGAAGCTTGTCGTGGAGGACGACGTCGCACTCCTCGAGCAGCCGCTTCGCTTTCACGGTCAACAGGTCGGGATCGCCGGGGCCGCTGCCGACGAGGTAGACGGTGCCGGGTTCGGCGTCGATGGCGTTGCCTGACATTCGTTACTCGCTAGCTATTTCCCCTCGGGCTTATCTTCCTCGGAGACGCCCTCGTCGTCGCCCTCGGCGTCCTCCCGTGCCCCTTCGATCAGTTCCGCGGCCCCGCGGTCGGCCAGGTCCCGGGCGAACTCCCGGGCAGCCTCGGCGTGGCTGTCGACGGGCAGGTCGCGGCTGCCGGTCACCGACTCGTCGCCATCCTGATCGAAGACGGTGACGGTCGCGTGGACGTGTTCCCCCTGCAGGATCGCGTAGATGCCGACCGGCGCGATACAGCCCCCACCGAGTTCCGCGAGGATCGTCCGCTCGACGGTCGTCTCGACGCGGCTCCGCGGGTGATCGATCGCGCTCTTGATCTCGCGTGCGGTCTCGCCGTCCGGGGCGGTCACTGCCAGCGCCCCCTGTCCCGGCGCGGGAACGAACGTATCGGTCGGCAGTTCCTGATACTCCACGTAGTGGGCGAGCCCGCTGCGCTCGAGGCCGGCCTGTGCCAGCACGATGGCGTCGTACTCCGTCTCGACCTCCCGGCCCAGCGCCTGGCGCTCGAGTTCCGAGAGATCGTCGAACCACTCGTCGGTGGTGCGGTCGTACTCGGCCTCGAAATCGTCGTCGCCGGTGTTCCCCTTCCGCTCTTTGTCGGCTTCCGATCGCTCCTGATGTTCCGCCTGCAGCGACGGGGCCAACAGCTTCTCGAGGCGCGTGTCGACGTTGCCACGCAGGGGCTCGACCTCGAGGTCGTCCCGTTCCGAGAGCAGTTGCGCGCGCCGGCGCAGACTCGAGGTGCCGACGGTCGCGCCCGCCGGCAATTCCTCGAGGGTCGAGCCGTCGGGCGTGATGAGGACGTCACCCGGCAGTCCGCGCTCGGGAATCCCGGCGGTCACGAGTGCTTCGGGCTGTTCGGTGGGCATGTCCTTCATCGAGTGGATCGCGCCGTCGAGATCGCCCTCCAGGACCCGTTCGTCGAGTTCGCGGACGAACGCGCCCGTCTTGCCGAGCCGGTGAATCAGTTCGTCCCGGATCTGGTCCCCCGTCGTCTCGACCGTGACGAGTTCCACCTCGTACCGGCGCTCTTCGAGGGCCTCTTTGACGAGCGAGGCCTGTCGCCGGGCGAGAGCGGACCCCCTCGTCGCCAGTCGTAACGTCCCGCGTGTTCTCATAGGCGTCAGTCCGAGCCTCGGGTATGAAAAGCGCACGCTTGTCCGACGCGTGGCGGATCGGTCTCGGAGCCGTCGATCGAGAATGAAGTCGGTCTCTTTTCATGTGTTTGGTAACCACACACAATTTTTTTCCACAACGTGTTCGGGCCGGAGTTTATTTACTTCAAGTGGGTACATATGACCCGATGACAGACTCGCTCTACGAGCGACTCGGTGGCGAAGACGCGATTACGGCCGTCGTCGACGAATTCTACGACCGCATCATGGCGGACGAACAGGTTGCAGGGTACTTCGACGATGTGGATATGCAGAAACAGCGGGCCCATCAGGCCCAGTTCATCAGTTCGGTCACCGGCGGTCCCGTCGAGTACGCCGGCGGGGAGATGGAAGCCGTCCACGCGGACATGGGAATCACGCCGTCGGATTTCGGGGCGATCGCGACGCACCTCGACGACGCGCTCGCCGAGTTCGACGTCGCCGAGGACGACCGCGAGGCCGTCCTCGATGAGATCGCGAGCTATCAGGACGCGATCGTCACGGCCGCCGACTGACAGTTCGGTCCACCGCCCCATCGTATGATGGGTACGGCCCCGTTTTCCGACTCGAGCGATCGAGTCTTCGTAGTGACGGCCGCATCCCTTCGTAGCCCCGTAATTTTCGTTCCCGAACGAACTGATACTCGCTCCGTTCCCCTAACCGCTGCCGCGAACACGTTCGTACGTTTTTCCAGTCCGTAGGAACTCCCGGGACGTTTGACGGGGGTCACGGACTGAGTTGCGATCGTCATGCAAGTAACGCGAAAACAGCTGGCGACGTTCCTCGCCACGATCTTCGTCGTCAACCTCATCGTCATGGGCGGTGGGGCGTGGCTCTCCTATGCGAACTCGCCCGACATCCCCGATACCATCGTCGGGCCCGACAGCGAGACGGTCGCTACGAGCGAGGACGTCCAGGACGGCAAAGCTGTCTTCCAGGAGAACGGCTTGATGAACCAAGGGTCGATCCTCGGGCGCGGTAGTTACTACGACACCGACTACACTGCCGATACGCTCGATTCCAAGGCCGAGTACATGCGCGACTATTATGCCCAAGAGCGCCACGACGAGAACTACTCGGCGCTGAACGCCTCGGTCCAGGCCGGGATCGACGAGCAAGTCCGGCAGGAACTGCAGGACAGCGAGTACGGCTCGCAGGTCCAGTACTCCGCGGCGGAGGTCTATGCCCACCAGCAGGTGCGTGAGGACTACGTCGAGCGCTACCACGAGGGCGACCGGGAGCGTGGTATCCCCGCCGGACAGATCGAGAGCGCCGAGGAGGCGGAGGAGTTCGCCGACTTCGCGCTCTGGACCGCCTGGATCTCCCACACTGAACGCCCCGACTCCTCGGCTTCGTTCACCAACGACTGGCCGTACTCGCCCGCGGCGGGCAACGACGCCGGCGGCCCCATCATGACCTGGAGCGTCATCGCGATGGTGTTGCTGGTCGGCGGTGCCGGTGCCGCTATCTGGCTCTACCAGTCCGTCGACCTCCCCGAACCGGAGGCCGATGGCGCGTCGATTCCCCACCCAAGCGAGATCGAACTCACGCCAAGTCAGCTGTTGAGTACCCGGTTCGTCCTCATCGGGGCCCTGCTGTTCGTCGCCCAGACGTTCCTCGGGGGCTTGCTCGCCCACTACTACATCGAGCGTGACGGCTTCTTCGGCATCCAGGAACTGATCGGGGTCGACATCCTCCAGTGGCTCCCCTGGTCGATCGTCAGGACCTGGCACGTCGATCTGGGTATCCTCTGGATCGCCACCATGTGGCTCGGCGCGGGCCTGTTCCTCGCGCCGCTTTTGACCGGCCGCGAACCGCCGAAACAGGCGCTGTACGTCAAAGGCCTCGTCGGCGCACTACTGGTCGTCGCCGTCGGCGGTCTGGCCGGCATCTGGCTGGGTATCAACAACTTCTTCGACGGCCAACTGTGGTGGCTGCTGGGCAACGAAGGCCTCGAGTACGTCGAGATCGGCCGGATCTGGCAGGTCGGTCTGCTGGTCGGCTTCCTCGGCTGGACCGCCCTCGTGGCGCGCGGGTTCAAGCCGCTGCTCGATCGCGAACCCCGCTACGGACTTGCCCACATGATCGTCTACGCGGGCGGCTCGATCGGCCTGCTGTTCATGGCCGGCTTCCTCTACACCCCCAAGACCAACATCGTCGTGACGGAGTTCTGGCGCTGGTGGGTCGTCCACATGTGGGTCGAGGGCGTCTTCGAGTTCTTCATCCTCGTCGTCATCGCCCTCACGTTGGTCTCGATGAACCTCCTCTCGAAGAAGTCCGCCGAGAAGGCGGTGATCTTCCAGGCCGCCCTCGTCATGGGCAGCGGGATCATCGGTGTCTCCCACCACTACTGGTGGGCCGGCCTCCCCGAGGTCTGGCTCCCCATCGGGAGCGTCTTCTCGACTATCGAGTTCATCCCGCTCCTCTTTATCCTCTACGAGGCGCTGGGCCAGTACCGCGCGATGGATTCCGCCGGGAAGGACTTCCCTTACCGGATGGCATTCTACTTCATCGTCGCCTCGAGCGTCTGGAACTTCTTCGGGGCCGGCGTGATCGGCTTCTTCATCAACCTCCCGATCATCAGCTACTACGAGACCGGGACCTACCTCACGGTCGCCCACGCCCACGGCGCGATGTTCGGTGCCTTCGGCCTGCTCGCGATGGGGATGTCCGTTTACATCCTCCGGGTGACCACCCGCGCCGAGAGCTGGACCACGCGCCGACTGCGCTGGTCGTTCTGGCTGTGTAACCTCGGGCTGGCGCTGATGATCTTCCTCTCCCTGCTGCCCGTCGGCTTCCTCCAGCTCGAGGTCGGGTTCACGCAGGGCTATGCCGCCTCACGGAGCCTCGAGTTCTACAACGGCGAGCTGATCCAGACGCTGTTCTGGCTGCGTATGCCCGGCGACACGATGCTGATCGCCGGCGCGGTCCTCTTCGCCTGGGACGTCGTCGCGAAGCTGCTGTTCCAGCGGAAAGCGACCGCCGGCGAGTCGAGCAGTCACGTCATCGCCGACCGGATCTTCGGCGACAGTGACCCGTCGGACGTCGTCGACCCCGTTAGCGACGACGACTAATCCGACGCGGGCCGGCGGCTCTTTTCGAGGTATCCTGCCGATCAGTGACGGCCCCCTCGGCCGTCCCGGGCCCGTCGAGACCGAAAACAGATCGCCGGGGTCGGAAACCGATCCCGACTACTGAAACGATTCTCCACCGATCATACCGCATCGTACGAGCAGGGACGTTCGATGTCAGTCGCTACTCGAGTCCATGATCGTGATCGTGTGTTCTTTCGTCACCGAGTCGGCGTCGTCGCGGTCGGCGTCGCCCCAAGCCGTGATCGCGTAGGCGTACTCCCCCGGTCGTGCGTCCTCGGTGGCCCGAATCGGTACCTCGAGGTCGACGTTCGAACGCGTCTCGGCCCAGCGCCAGCACGGCGGTGACGAGTCGGTCCGATCCGACGGCGACGGTGACAGCGTCGCTGCGTCGATCTCGAAGACCACCGTCTCGGTGGCCGGGACGCGCTCGAACTCGATCGCGCCGACGGTCGTGGCCGAGAGATAGAGGGTCGTCTCTTCGCCGGGACCGAGCGAGACCGTTCCGCCACCGATACTGGGTGACCGCTGTGCGCGGGCACCGAGACACCCGGCAAAAGCGCCGATACTCGTGACTGCTGCGGACGAAAGCAGCGCCCGTCGATTCATGCCGACGGCTTTCCGGACGACCCCGATACGTGTTCCCCCGAACACGTCCGCGTCGGCGGCGAGGGTTCAGCGATCGAGCCCGCGACGGGCGGACACCTATAGCGCTTCTTTGTACGCCTCGAGGGTCCGCTCGACGTCGTCGTCGGTGTGGCCGTAGCTGACGAACTGACACTCGAACTGGTTCTGTGAGAGGAACACGCCCTCGTCTTTCATTTGTCCCCAGAAGACGCGCCGCCAGCGCTCGGTCTCGGCGTTTTTCACGTCGGCGGCGTTTTTCGGACAGTAGTCGTAGCGCGGACAGGTCGGGTCCTGTCGGCAGCCGGCCGAACACTGTTCCTCGAGCGAGTCGGGGCCGGGGCCGTCTCGCGTGAAGATGACTTTGAACATGCTGTCGGTGCCGGTGACGGTGTAGCTCGGGGCCTGATCGGCGACGATGTCGCTGAGCCCGCTCCGGAGCCGGTCACCGAGCCCGTTGACGTGGTCGTAGACGTCGTTTTCCGCGGCGAATTTCAGGGTCTCGAGGCCGGCGGCCATCGTGACGGGGTGGCCCGAGAAGGTCCCGGCTTGGAAGACGTCGCCGGAGGGCGTGAAGTTCTCGACGATTTCGGCGCGGCCGCCGATGGCACCGACGGGGAAGCCGCCGCCGATGATCTTGCCGAACGTGGTCAGATCGGGGGTGACGCCGAACTCGCTTTGGGCACAGCCCAGTCCGCCCACGCGGAAGCCGGTGATCACTTCGTCGAAGATCAGCAGGGAGCCGTGGTCGTCGGTGATCTCCCGGAGGAACTCGTGATAGCCGTCTTCGGGGTAGACGATGCCGTAGTTCCCGAGGATGGGCTCGGTCAGCACCGCAGCGATGTCGTCGCCGTGTTCCTCGAAGACTTCTCGGATGGCGTCCTCGTCGTTGAACGGAACGGGAAGGGTGTGTTCGGAGAACGACTGGGGGATCCCCGCGGAGGACGGTTTGGGATCGTCCGCGTCGCCCTCGACCAGCGTCGACTCCTGGGCGCCGTGGTAGCCGCCCTGCATGACGACGATCTTGTTCCGGCCGGTGTAACCCCGCGCGAGACGCACTGCGGAGGTAGTCGCCTCGGTACCGGAGTTGACGAAGCGGATCTTCTCGACGCTTGGGACGTGGCGAACGACGAACTCCGCGAGGTCGACCTCGATCTCGGTCGGGGTGCCGTACATCGGCCCTTCGCTTGCCTTCTGCTGGATGCTCGCCTGGACGGGGTCGGGTAGGTCGTGGCCCAAAAGCAGCGGGCCGAGCCCCATCACCCAGTCGATGTAGCGGTTGCCATCGGCGTCGATGACGTGGCCGCCCTCGCCCTTCCGGACGAAGAACGGATAGGGTTCGATCGCTGCGCGAACTGCGGAGTTGACGCCGCCGGGCAGCACCGACAGCGCTCGATCGTACAGGTCACGCGAGTTGTCGTCGCTCATATCGCTGCCTTGGAAACCCGACGGGAAAGTAGTACCGAGGTCTCCTCGCTTGTGGTTCCGGACCGGCGGTTCGGACGGCTACGAGTCGATTTCGGTGCGGTCGAGACTCATCCATCCGTCACCGAGCCGACAGCCCGTCTCAGTAATCGCCGGCCTTCCGCTCGGATTGGCGTTGCCGGATCGTATTCGCCACGTCGTCGTAGTTCGGCACGCCCGAGAGTACCAGCGAGTTCGTTCGGCTGAACCCCTGCGTGAACCCCTGCGGGATCACTGCGTGCGAGACGGCGATCGTTCCGAACCCCCGGTCGCGGCTGAAGGCGGTCGTACTCGTCTGTAGCCCGCGGATGTCTTCCATCCACGTCTCGGTGGTCTTCCTGCCGGTAAATCCCGCGATCACGACGATCCGCCGATCGGTGACGAGGTAGCGGACTCGGTTCCGTCGATACCAGATATAGCCCCCGATCACGAGCGCCGTGACGAACCCGAGCAACGCCGCCGCCGTACTCCCGACCGCGAGGCCGACTACCCCGACCAGTCCAGCCAGTCCGCCGACGACGGCGTGGCCGATCCAGTTCCACCACGTCGGCTGTGCGTCGACGAGGACCTCCTCGCCCTCGAGAGGCGAGAGCGCGCTCGTCGTGTCGGTTCGATCCGAGCGGTCCGGATCGCGACCGACCGTTTCGGTTTCGTCGTACGCTACGTCAGATCCGTCGCGTTGCTGACTCATTCACGATGCGTCTCGACGGCAGATAAATGAGTGTACTGGTCGGTTCGCTCGAGCATCACGCGAGCGCTCGGGCGACACACGAGGGCGGAGGACCCACAGAAGCAGTGAAACGGGGTGTGGCCGCGATCAGACCGCGTCTCGGCCGGTCTTGCCGGTCCGGATCTGGGTCGCGCTCTCGACGGGCATGACGAAGATCTTGCCGTCGCCGGGTTCACCGGTTTCGGCACCCTCGCGGATGGCATCGACGACCTCTCCGGCGGGGATGTCGGCGACGACGCACTCGATCTTGACTTTCTGGTGGAGGTCGACCGTGTACTCCTCGCCGCGCCATTGGCCCTTCTTCGCGGGCTGGGAGCCGCGGCCGGAGACGTTGGTGACCGTCAGCGACGGCGCGCCGGCTTCGGCCAGCGACTGCTTGATCGCCCCAAGTCGGTCGGGGCGGACGATGGCGGTGACCATCTTGATCTCGCCGTCGTTCGGCTCACCCCCGTCCGCGCGGATGATCTCGTCGCCGCCGTCGGTGGCGACGTCGGGCTGGCCGAACTCGGGGTAGGTGTCGACGCCGTGTTCGGAGACGTCGAGCCCGTCGCGTTCGTGTTCCGGCGAGACGCGGGCCTGGCCGGTGGCCTTGAACGCGTACCAGATAACGCCGGTCGCGACGATCGTCCAGGCAGCGATGACGACGACGCCGATGACCTGGGCGACGAACGCGTTCACGATGCTATCGACGACGCCCGGTGCGGCGACGAAGGGGAACAGCAGCGTTCCGAGGACCCCGGCCGAGCCGTGGACGGGGAACACCGCACAGACGTCGTCGATCTTCAGGTACTGCTCGACGAACTCGAAGACGAGGGGCAGTTGCACGCCGGCGAGGCCGCCGACGACGAACGCGCCCCACCACGCCGTGGTGTCGGGGATCGCGGTGATCGCGGCGAGGCCGGCCAGCAGCCCGTTGGCGACGTACAGGGTATCGACTTTGCCGGTCTTGAGCCACGCGACGAGGCCGGCCCCCATCGCACCGCAGGCCATCGCGGCCGTCGTGGTCAAGGCGACGCGACCGAGCTGATCGCCGAGGAACGCGCCCTCGCCGATGATCGCCGAGGTACCGACGTTGAAGCCGTACCAGCCGAAGGCGAGGATCAGCGTGCCGAGCACGGCGAAGGTCAGCGAGTGCCCGGGAATGACGTTCGCGCTCCCGTCACTGTTGTATCGGTCCATGCGCGGACCGAGGACCCACGCGGCGGTGAGACCGGCGATACCGCCCATGCCGTGGACGATCATCCCGCCAGCGAAGTCGTGGAACAGGACGTCGCCGTACGCGAGGTGTTCGCCGGCCCACGTGAGGCCGGTGACGACCGGGTAGATGACCGCCGCCAGCAGGAAGGTGTAGCTGACGTACGCACGGAGTTTCGCACGACCGGCGACGGCACCCGAAACGATCGTCGCCGCGGTCATGGCGAAGACCGCACCGTACAGCCAGTCTAGCCAGCCCGCGGCATCGCCTTGGAAGGCCGGCGCGAAGCCGTCACCGGCGACGACGCCCTCAACACCCACGCCGATGAGGAAAAACACCGTCACGCCGACGCTCCAGGTCAGCAGGTTCTTCGTCAGCTGGTTCGCCACGTTCTTCGAGCGCACCTGCCCCGCCTCGAGCATGGCGAAGCCGGCGTGCATGAAGAAGATCAGGAACGTGGCGACCAGGATCCACATGTAGTTGATCGAGTCGATCAACATCTCGACCTCGGCCTCGCTCTGCAGGAGCGTCGGCTCCATCAGGCGTCCACCTCGGTTTTCCACGTACCGTTCCCCTCATCGACCAAACGATCGTCGTCTTTCAGTGCAATCGCGCTCATGTTTGACCTCTTAATCACGTTTGAGTTGGTTGCACTTACATCATTTAAGGGTTAGCGTTGACAAATGGCTAAAATTGTGGGTGTATTAGGGTCACCCGTCCAAAGCTAAAGCAGCTTTAATGTGTATAAGGGTGTTGGAAATTACGACCTTTTCGAGCGGCGGTTATATTTTGCTTGTTTGTAAACCCGGACGGCACCGGATATCCGCTCGCTGTCGCGAGAATTACCGGTTATCGGCGCTCGAAGGGGGCCTCTCAGTACGATTCAGCTCGCGCGCGGCAGATATTGCCACTCCTCGCTCCGCGGCGGGCCGTTGATTGACGATCGTCTACTATCCGGTCCAGAGTGGTCAAACCTGGTCGATTCGACGGTGGCCGACTCGGGCGGGCCGACCGGCAACCCGACCGATCTACAAAAAAGCCGAGTGCCTCGGGGCTTGACCCCGAGGCGGTTCACAGTTGCTTTGCGATGTCCTCGGCGAAGTAGGTCAGAATCAGGTCCGCGCCCGCTCGCTTGATCGACAGCAGCGACTCCGTCGCGACCGCCTCGAGGTCGAGCCACCCCTTCTCGGCGGCGGCGTGGAGCATCGCGTACTCGCCGGAGACGTTGTAGGCGGCGACGGGGTGGTCGAACTCCCGGCGGACGGAACTGATGATATCGAGGTAGGAAAGCGCGGGCTTGACCATCATCACGTCCGCGCCCTGCTCGGCGTCCAGTCGGACTTCCCGCATGGCCTCGCGAGCGTTGGCCGGATCCATCTGGTAGTGTCGGCGGTTCCCGAAGGTCGGCGCGCCGTCGGCGGCGTCCCGGAACGGCCCGTAGAACGCGCTCTCGTATTTGGCCGCGTAGCTCATGATCGGGACGTTCGCGAACCCCTCGCGGTCGAGCGCCGACCGGATGGCCCCGACCATTCCGTCCATCATTCCGCTGGGCGCGACCATGTCCGCGCCCGCCCGGGCGTGGGAGACGGCGATCTTCTCCAGGGCCGCGAGCGTCGCGTCGTTGTCGACGGTCATCGAGGGCTCGCAGGCCGGACCGTCCGCGGCGACGCCGCTCTCGCTTCGCAGCTCCTCCTCGAGCGGGCCGCAGTGGCCGTGGTCGGTGTACTCGCAGAGACAGACGTCCGTGATGACGTAGGCGTCGGTCTCGCTCGTGATTCGGCGCAGCGCCTCCTGGACGACGCCGTCCTCGGCCCAGGCGCGGGTCCCCTCGGGGTCTTTCGATTCCGGGATCCCGAACAGCATGACGGCCTCGACGCCCGTCTCGAGGACGTCCTCGACGCGGGCGACCGACTCCGCGATCGGGACCCGCTCGTGGCCGGGCATCGACTCGATCGGCCGGCGCTCGTCGGTCGTCGCGTCGACGAACACCGGGGCGATCAGGTCCGAGGGCTCGAGGCTCGTCTCGCTGACGAGCCCGCGAACCCGGTCCTGTCGGAGCCGCCGAGGGCGATGTGTGAGGTCCATACCCGAGTATTCGACGGGAGCCGCAAAAGCGCCTCGTTCGAAGAATCGCTCGTCAGAAGCCCGCGTCCCGGAGTCGCCGCGTGACGCTCGCGACCGTCGGCAGCCGCCGTTGCAGGCGCGCCAGCGCGAACATCCCGCGAGCGTACCACGCGGTCGGCACCCCCGGCGGGACGTCGAGTGGCCCGGTTCGGGAGGTGGCGATCGTCCGGGACTCGAGGTAGCGCTCGACCCCCTCGGGGCCGTGGCGGCGGCCGAGTCCGGAGTCGCCGAACCCGCCCATCGGCGCGTCGACGGCCGCCCAGCCGGAGACGTAGGCGTCGTTGACACAGACGGTTCCACAGTCGATCTCGCGGGCGACGGCAACGCCGCGCTCGCGGTCGCCGGTCCAGACGCTCGCGTTCAGGCCGTACTCGGTGTCGTTGGCCCGCTCGATCGCGGTCGCGACGTTCGGGACCGACTCGACCGACACGACCGGACCGAACGTCTCCTCACAGGCGGCCGTCGCCTCGGGCTCGAGGTCGGTCAGGATCGTCGGTTCGTAGCAAAACGGTCCCACGTCGGGCCGGCGCTCGCCGCCAGTAAGCACCGTCGCACCGCGCTCCCGTGCGTCCTCGACGTGGCGCTCGACGCGCTCGAGTTGGTCGCCGTCGATCAGCGAGCCCACGTCGTCCTCGTAGTCGAACCCGGTTCCGAGGGTGTACTCCCGCGTCGCCGCGACGAAGGCCTCGACGAACTCGTCGTGGATCGAGTCGGCGACGTAGACCCGCTCGGCCGCGAGACACAGCTGGCCGGCGTTCGAGAAACAGGCCTGAACCGCGCCGCGGGCGGCCTCCTCGATGTCGGCGTCGTCGAGGACGAGCAAGGGGTTCTTGCCGCCGAGTTCCAGCGAGCAGCCGATCAGGTTGCGGCCCGCCTGTTCCGCGACGAGCCGGCCCGTCTCGGTACTCCCGGTAAAAGAAATGTAGTCGACGCGGTCGATCAGCGCCGGCCCGACGGTCGCGCCGCGGCCAGTGACGATCTCGAAACAATCCGCCGGCAGCCCGGCTCGCTCGAGCAGGTCCGCCAGTGCCAGTGCGGTGTACGGCGTCTTCTCGTCGGGTTTGAGGACGACGCTATTGCCCGCGATGAGCGCGGGAAGGACGTCGGTCAGCGAGAGGGTAAGCGGGTAGTTCCACGGCGAGATCGCGCCGACGACGCCGACCGGCTCGTAGGTCACGCGGGCGGTCGTCGCCGGCGGGATCGCGCCGCGTCGCCGCTCCTCGCGAAACGCCGCGTCCCCGCGATCGGCGTAGTACGAACACGTCAGCGCCACGTCGACGACTTCCTCGACGGCGTGGCGGCGGGATTTACCGGTCTCGAGTTGCAGGATATCGAGCAGTTCCGACCGGTGTTTCAGCACGAGGTCGCCGAACCGGTCGATGATCTCGCGGCGCTTGTCGATCGCCGTTTCGGCCCACGACGATTGGGCCGCTCGAGCGCGGTCGACGGCCCGTTCGACGTCGGAGCCGGCACAGTCCGGAACCGCACCGACTGCGGTGTCCGTCGCCGGCGCTCGTACCTCGATCGTCTCGCTGCCGTCGGCATCGACCCGGTCGGCAAGCGCCGCGAGTCGGCCCGCGGAGACGCTCGTCGCCGCGAGAACGTCCGCTCGGGGTTCGGTCTCGAGTGACATGTGTACTCATATCGTCTGTACCTGCACCCATACGCCTTTGTGTCGCGGAGGGCCTCGATCGGTCTCGGCCGCCGAAGCGGTTCCCATGTCCCGCTTCTCTAGGGGGGGCCCGACCGACCGGAACGCGATCGGCCGTCCGAACCGACGGCCGGACTCACGGCTTCGCCGTCTGGATCCGCGAACTGCTCGACGACCTGGTGGTGGACCGCGACGCGGACCGGACGACGGGCGGCTGCATTCCTGCGACCGCGTCCTGCGGTCGCTCGCGTCGGCGAGTCACGCGTCGCAACGAGTACGCAAATTTAAGTGCGCGTCCCGCATTGAACCTGTTAGCAATGGCCATAGATCCGCAGTTCAATGAGAACCGCGAACAGGTCGACGAACACGAGGGCCACGCGGTCTGGGGCCCGGTCGAGGAGCCGGAGGAACTCGGCATCCACGGCACCCACGTGGCGGTCGATTTCGACATCTGCATCGCCGACGGGGCCTGCGTCGAGGACTGCCCGGTCGACGTCTTCGAGTGGGTCGACACGCCGGGGCATCCCGAAAGCGAGGAGAAAGCCGATCCGGCCAACGAGGCACAGTGTATCGATTGTATGCTCTGTGTCGACGTCTGCCCGGTCGACGCCATCGACGTCGACGCCGGACGAACGGCCTGATTACTCGGCGCGGTCGACGTCGACCTTCTCTTTGAGGCTCTCGAGCCCGTCGGCTTCGGCGAGTTCCTGAAGGCGCTCGCGGAAGTGTTCCTCACAGAGGCCGACTTTGAGTCCATCGGACTCGGCGGCGAAGGCGGCCTCGCGGTCGCAGTAGTGGCAGTTCATACTCACGCGTTGGGACCACGTCGCATTGAACCCTCCGCTAGCGGCCAACGTTTGGATCAATCGACGCTCAACTCGAGTCGCTCGAAGGCTTCTCGCGAGAGGCCCGCGACGCCGATTCGCTCGTCGTGGGCGTCGCTGCCGCCGGTGACCAGCAGACCGTGGCGCTCGATCGCCCGTTCGACGGGGGCGCGGTCGACGTCGCGGCCGTACGGATATCGTAACTCGACGGCGTCGAGAGCGGCCGCCAGCGCCAGCGCGCTCTCGGGGTCGCGGTACCGCAACGGATGGGCGAGCGAGACGAGCCGGCACGACTCGGCCAGCGCCGCCCGCCCGCGCTCGAACGACGGTACGTCCCGAGGCACGTAACACGGACAATCCGAGCCGATGAGGTGGTCGAACGCGCCCTGGTAGTCGTACTCGGCGTCGGGATGGGCCTCGATCGCCCGCGCGATGTGGGGCCGCCCGAACCCGCCGTCGACCGTCACGTCCAGCTCGATCCCCAGCCGGGATTCCACGCAGTCGACGATCGCCCGGCCGCGCTCGATGCGGTTTTCCTGAATCGTCTCGAGGATCGCCTCGAGGTCGCCGCTCGGCTCGAGGCCGTAGCCCAGTAGGTCGAGTCGCTGGCCGCCCGGCGTCTCGACGCGAAGCTCGATCCCGTGGATGAGCGTCACGCCGTCGCGTTCGACGACCGGGCCGTCGAACGGCTGGACCCGGTCGTGATCGGTCACCGCGACCACCTCGACGCCGCCGCGGCGCGCGGCCTCGGGCACCGCCTCGAGATCGAGGCTCCCATCCGACCGCGTCGTATGAACGTGTAAGTCCGCGTGAGGCATACGCTATCCGAACCGGGCCGCTCCTAAAGGCGTTTCTCCGTGCCCGCGTTCTGTTTTCGCGATCTCTAGGGGTCTACTAGGTGTTCTAGGTCTACAGTGCGACTAGGAAACATAGATGGACAATGTTTATAATCATTGTTCACGGAGGATTTGGTGTAATGCTGCTCAATGGCACCGGCGACGTCATCGACGACCACGAGTACCCCGCCACGACCGAGGAACTGATCGAGGAGTACGGGGACCGCACGCTCGAACTCCCCAACGGGACCGAGACGGTCGGCGATGTACTCGCCCGCCTCGAGTCCGAAACCTTCGAAAACTCGGAGGACGCGCGCTTTGCCGTCTACTCCGCTGTCAGCGACAAGGCCGTTGGCCGCGTCGGCTACAGCGACCGCGACCCGACCCCGGTCGGCAGTCCCTACTCGCCCGACGCCGTTTCCTTCTAGCGAACTTTTTACGCGGGGTCCTCCCTCGCTGCGCTCGGTCGAACCCCGCGCAAAAACTTCGATGAAAAAGGCCGAGCGCGCCGACGGCGCGCTCGGTACAACTGCTTGCAACCAGTACAATTGAAGCCTCTACTGCTGCGGTTTGGTTGAGCGTTGCACCCGCGAGTGACCAGCGGGAGCGAGCGGGCCGACGACCGACCCGTAGGGGAGGGAGGAGTGCTTTTATACTAAATTTTGCCGAGGGCCGCCTTCGGCGGCCCGCAGAGCAAAATTTAGTTGAACGTGTCGATGACCGGAATCCCGACGGTCTCGAAGTCGGTCATCGCCTCGAGTTTGTCGCTGACGTCCTCGAGCCCGATCGTCTCGGAGACGACCTTCTCGGGCTCGAGTTTGCCGGTCGAGACCATCCGGAAGATCTCGTCGTAGCGGGTCGGGGGCATTCCGAGCGAGCCGATGAACTCGATCTCCTGCATGACCATCGCGTCGGACGGCAGCGAAATCATCCCCTGTTCGTCCTGAGTCGTCAGCCCGACCTGAATGTGCTGGCCGCGGGCGTCGAGGCTCGAGACGGAGTTTTGGCTGGTCGTCGCGATACCCAGCGCGTCCATCGAGACGTGAGCGCCGCCGTCGGTGATCGCCGAAACCTCGCCGGGGACGTCGCCGACGTCGTCCGCGTTGATCGTCTCGACCGCGCCGAGGGACTCGGCTTTCTCGAGTTTCTCGTCTTTGAGATCGACCGCGACGACGTTTGCCCCGAGCGCGTCGGCGATGTGGACCGCCGAGAGGCCGACGCCGCCGCAGCCGTGGACCGAGACCCAGTCGCCGGCACCGACGTCCGCGCGGTGGGCCAGCGCGTGGAACGAGGTCATGAACCGACAGCCGAGGCCGGCCATATCGACGGACGAAACGCCGTCGGGGAGCGCCACGAGGTTGTGGTCGGCGACGGGGACGTGGACCTGTTCGGCGAACGCACCCTGTGCCTGCTCGATGAACCCGAGCGGCATCACGTTCTCGCAGATGTTCGAGTGGCCACGCTGGCACCGCGGACAGGTTCCGTCGCCGAGGTTGAACGGGACGGCGACGTGGTCGCCCTCCGCGACGTTCTCGACTTCATCGCCGACGGCGACGACGTGGCCAGCCGGTTCGTGGCCGAGGATCTGTCCCGGCTGGGTCTCGAGGCCGAGCCACCCCCAGTCACCCTGCCAGCCGTGCCAGTCACTCCGACAGACCCCGCATGCTTCGAGTTCGACGACGGCCCCGTTCGGTGCCGGCTCCGGCGCGTCGACGTCTTCGATCGATAGCGGTTCGCCGTGTTCCTCGAGGACTGCTGCGCGCATGTCTGTGGCTACCGTTGCCATGGGACAAATACGTCCGACCCCGTCTCAGAACCTGATAATTCACGCAGCCGAACGGTCGGTGGCCGCGCTCAGTCCAGAAAGTCGACCGTGTCGGCCAGCTCGAGCGGGACCGCGCCCTTCCGGTAGCCCTCGACGTGGCCGTTCGGACGGGTGCGGTAGACGACCGCGGGGCGGTGGCGCACGTCGGGCTGTTCGCCCCGAACGGCGGCCCACGCGTCGTCGCGAAAGCTCGAGCAGTCGACGAAAAGGGTCGCGCCGCCGCCGTGTTCCGCGAGTTGGCCGTTGGTCTTGGTCTCGGCGGTATCGCGGACGGCGGCCACGGGGCCGGCCGCGGCGCGGTTGATCGGCGGCTGGGGCCGCGTGACCTCCACGAGGACGTTCGTCTCGGCGTCTTCCGCCCGGAAGTCAAGCGAGTGGCCGGTCGTGACCTCGATCTCCGGGACCACGTCGTAGCCGGCCTCCGTGAGGATCTTCGCGGCGATGAACTCGGCCATCGCGGCGCTCATCCGGACGCGATCGACGTGGTCGCTGGTGCCGAGTTTGCCCGACATGACGTGTCGGTACTCGTCTAAGACGCCGGTCGCGAGGAAGTCCTCGAAAAAGCGGGTCGTCTCCCGGCGGCCGGCGTCGGGGAAGCCGGCCGCATGTTCGCGGAAGAACGCACGGGTCGACTCGCGGCCGTCCTTGGACATGAACACCGGGAGGAAGAACCACGAGAGATGCGGATACTCGGCGAGCCACGGATCTTCCTCGTGCAGCGTCGCGGTCAGTTCCCGCGTCGCCCACCGCGAGACGGGGTAGGGGATCTCGCGCCAGCCGAACTTGTCGGTTTTCCACAGCGCGGAGGGTGTTTCGGTGTTGCCCATCCAGTAGGCCTCCTCGTCGGTGCGCGCGAACAGCGCGATGTCGCCGTTGGCCATCTCGAAGCGGTGTGTCTGCCAGTCGCCGCCGATCTTGAACCACGGCGTGACCGACTGTGCGCCGATGTTCGACTGCAGCGGTTGGAGAATCTCGTTGTGAACTCGCCTGTCGCTCCACGACTGGGGCGAGGGTAGTGTTCAGATAAGCTGATTCCATGCGAAGGCGAACGCTTGGAGCCAATTTTCGACGGTGTCTGCTTCAGCATGGCTAAAACAGTTTGAGAACTGGTTAGTTCGGCGTTTTAGTTCTCGAAATACACGTTCGACACTGTTCCGATTACCGTGTTTTTCGTATCTGTAATCGAGGCCATGTCGGTGGAGTGCCGCTTGCAGCCACGGTGCAGAATCGACGAGAAAGAGCGCGTCATCGACGAGATGTTTGTCGCGGAGTTCCGCGAGGAACATCTCGGTAATTGCTTGATTTCTCGTCGGTGAGAGCTTGACGTGTAGCAAGCGGTTTGTTGCGGGATCAACGGCGGCGTACAGCCAGAATCGTTCGTCATTCAGTTGGATCACGGTCTCGTCAACCGCGACGTGATCCGGATTTGCGCCATCAAGCGGCTGTAAATCTGCCTTCTGCACCCAGTTGTGAACGGTCGATCGACAGCGTTCGACACCCAACCTCTCGAGAATAGAGATGGTATCCGAAAGTGATAGTCCAGCCAGATGGAGCCGGATACCGAGCTTCATCGCGGGCTCGGGTGTCGCCTCTCGCTCCAGAAAATCTAACTCGAAGCAGTCGCTACCTCTGTTGAGGCGGGCGGTTTCGAGCATAGACCACTCAAAAATCGTTCCGCCTCACCCTTCATCCTTATCTGAACACCGCCGGGGCGAGTACCGAAAGCGAAGCGGCCGTGCCACGGCCGTCCCTACGGGTCGGGGTCGCATATATCGTTCGTTGCGCGTCTCGACGGCGCGCCTACGTTTCACTCGTCCGAGGAGTGTGATAGACCGTTACATTCATACCTACCACGCGTCTACTATGTACATACCTACCATGTCAATGGGTGCCTATGACGAGGACGAACACGAGCGTCGCGAACAGCAAGCCTCGAAGGTGGACACGGATTTCGACGACGAGCGGACGATCTATCACGGCGAAGTCGAGTACGACTCCGGCGACTCCGCCGAGGACCTGCTAGACACCTTCGAGCAGATCAAATCCGAGTAACGACGATCGGTTCGTTTCTCCTTTCTCCGCCCTCGAGCCACTCGAGACGCCCGTTGCCACCCGCAGCGACGGGCCGTCACTCGAGGGCGTCCCAGCCCGGCGTCTCGGGCGCGCCCCGATCAGTCTCGACGGCGTCGGCGACGGCCGGTGACGGTACCGTGCCGTCGGCGTCCCGAAAGCGGCGCTGCCAGTCGCGGATCGCCGGCCCGACCCACGAGGACCGCTCGTCGTTCCCCTCGGAACTCGCGTCGCCATCCGTATCGCCGAGCATGCGCTCTCTGGCTCGCTCGTAATGGTGGTCGGAGATGGCCAGCGTTCCGGGGCTCGAGGCGGCTGCGACAGCGACGAGTTCGGCCCGATCCTCGTGCGTGAGTTCGTCCGCCGCGGCCCGGTCGACGATCCCCTCGAGTTCGGCGGGCTGGGGGTGACAGAACAGTTTCGCGCCGATCGCCTGCGAACCCAGCAACAGCCCCTCGGGATCGTCGTGGTCGGCATCGAGCAAGCGTTCGCCCCCGACGATCGCCTCGACGCGTTCGCACTCGGTCGTCCCCTCGAGCGCGAGATTGTGTTCTGGATACGCGCCGCACTCGTCGGGGAAGCGCTCGTCCCCGTGGATCCGACACTGCAGCGTCGTCGGATCGAGGAAGACGCAAGTCGGGAGCCAGACCGGTTCCGCGAGCCCGAACGGGGCGACCGGTTTCGGCGGCTTCCGGAGGCCGACGAAGAAGGCCGGCCGGCCCGCGACGGCGGCGAGGCTGTGGCCGTCCACAGCGATGCCCTCGTCCTCGTCTCGAGCCGCCCAGAACCGCGGCGTCAGGACCTCGCCCATCCCCGCCTCGAGGAACCCGCGTACCTCGTCGCGGGTCAGCGCCACGAAGTTGGTGTCGTCGTCGAGGGGCTCTCGAGACGGTCGTTCGCCCTTGTCGTCGGCGAACGGGTCGTCCCGCTGCCAGTGTCGATGATCGGTTTCGCCGCCCTCGCCGACGTCCTGAGGCGCAGATCCGTGTTCCGCGAGCAGCGATCGCCAGTCCATGCAACAGCCGGCACAGCCCTCGCAGTTCACCTCCATGTGCGGGCGTATGTCACTGACACCCATAACCGCTATGCGGGCCGCTGCGGCAGTTCGGTTCGGCCGGTGGCCGCGGGCGAACGACTTTCACCGTCGGGCACCGACGACCGCGTATGTCGAAGGACTCCTGTGACGGCTGTGACCGCACCGTCACCGTCTCTGGCGGGATCGCCAACATTTGGTCGTTCGGGACCGACGCCGGCACCGTCGGAACCGCGATAACGCTCGAACTCGATGACGGGGGGTCGTACCTGCTGTGTTATCCGTGTCTCGAGGCGTTGCCCGATTATCCGACCGACGAGGACATCGACCGGTTGGAGCAGGTCGACGAGGAAACCTCACGAGTCGGATCGCCGTAGGCCGCGGTCGGCAGTGTCGTGCTGTCGTCGCTACTGCTTCTGATCCGTCGGCGCAAAAAATACGGAGTCGGCGGCCTCGAGAGACGGGTCGGTCCACCGCATCGCTCGAGCGCGAGTACGGCCGGGCCGGTCGGACCGCCGCGGTCCTCGCGGCCGGAAGCGGAAGGGGTGGGATTCGAACGCCACGAGGCGAAATGCCGCCGCGGACCCGGATGGTACCGCGGTACTCTACCGCTGAGCGACCCTTCCGTACCTGAATCGAAGGACGGATTCCGTATTTGTAATCGGTCGGTTACCGGCCCAGTTGTGGACAGCCGTCGATGGTAGGCGGCTGCTACCGGCCGGTAGACGGTAGTTTCGGCCTCGAGCGCCGGTCGCCGTCGATCGACCGCTGACTCTCGTCGACTGGTCGTTCGTCAGCGGGCGCGACGCTCCGTAGCCTTTAGGACGTGGCCGCGCCCTGCAACGAACGGTGAATCCCGAGCGGATCTTCGAGGAGTTCCCCGCACCGAGTTACCGCGGGACGCAGGAACAGGCCCTCCGCGACGTTCGCGACGCCTTCGCGGCCGGCAACGACGTCGTCCTTGTGCGCGCGCCGACCGGGAGCGGCAAGTCCCTGCTGGCCCGCGCCGTCGCCGGCTGTGCGCGCCGTGCCGGCGCGGGCGATCCCAGCGACGCCACCGGGGCCTACTACACGACCCCGCAGGTCTCCCAGCTCGACGACGTGGCCGCCGACGACCTGCTGGCCGACCTCAACGTCATCCGCGGGAAGTCCAACTACACCTGTATCCTGCCCGAGGAGCGGGACACGCCGGTCAATCAGGCCCCCTGCGTTCGGGAGCGGGGGTACGACTGCTCGGTCAAACATCGGTGTCCGTACTTCTCCGACCGCGCGATCGCCTCGAACCGCGAGATCGCGGCGATGACGCTCGCCTATTTCATGCAGACCGCCGGCAGCGAGGTCTTCCGCAAGCGCGACGTCGTGGTCGTCGACGAGGCCCACGGCCTCGCCGAGTGGGCCGAGATGTACGCGACGATCCAGCTCGGGCCACGTACCGTCCCGTTCTGGGACGACCTGCGGGTCCCCGACGTCGACTCGGTCGAGCGCGCCGTCCGCTACGCCGAGAGCCTCGCGGGGACCTGCGAACGCCGGAAAGACGACCTGCTCGCCCAGGACTCGCTGTCCCCCGCCGAGGTGCGCGAACGCGACCGGTTGCAGGAACTCATCGGCGACCTCAAGTGGTTCGTCTCCGACTTCCGCGACCCCCAGAGCCCGACGACGTGGCTGGTCGACCAGTCCGACCCGCGTTCCAGTGGGCGAGACGGCGGCGACGGGGACGACCCGCAGGGCGGCCCCCTGACGATCAAACCGATGAGTCCCGAGAAGTACCTCCAGCACACCGTCTGGGACCGGGGCAACAAGTTCGCCCTGCTGTCGGCGACCATTCTGAACAAGGACGCCTTCTGCCGGCAGGTCGGCCTCGAGCCCGACAGGGTAGCGCTGGTCGACGTCGACCACACCTTCCCCGTCGAGAACCGGACGCTGTACGACGTGACCCAGGGGAAGATGACCTACGACGAGCGCGACGAGACGACGCCGAAGATCGCGCGGACGATCGTCCGGCTCATGCAGCACCATCCCGACGAGAAGGGACTGATCCACGCCCACTCCTACGACATCCAGGAGCGACTCGCCGACCTGCTTTCGGACTTCGGCGTCGGCGACCGGGTCCGCACCCACGACCGAGACGGCCGCGACGCCGCCCTCGACGCGTGGAAAGCGAGCGACGACCCCGATGTCTTCCTCTCGGTGAAGATGGAGGAGGCCCTGGACCTCAAGGGCGACCTCTGTCGCTGGCAGGTCATCTGCAAAGCGCCGTTCCTCAACACCGGCGACTCGAGAGTCGCCCACCGCCTCGAGGAGGGTCAGTGGGCGTGGTACTACCGGACGACGCTGCGAACGGTCATCCAGGCCTGCGGCCGGGTCGTCCGCGCCCCCGACGACTACGGGGCGACGTATCTGGCCGACTCGAGCCTGCTCGATTGCTTCGAGCGCGCGCGGACGGACATGCCCGACTGGTTCGCGGCGCAGGTCGACCGGATGGAGCGACCGGCGCTACCGGAGTTCGAACCCCGGGCCGCGCTCGCGGGGACGGACCCGGCGTCGGGTGGCCGGTCCGGTCGCGGCTCGCACACCGGTTCGCGCGGGGCGACGAGCGGGGCGAACGCCGACGGAAACGGCGGCTCCGGCCGCTCGTCGTCGCGCTCGAGCGGGTCGCGGCGGTCCTCCCGCTCGAGTCCGCTTGCGGACGTCTGGGACACCGACGAGTGAGACGGCCGGCCGATTAGAAGATGGCCGTCGCGCCCCAGGCGACCATCGAGGTCACCATCAGCAGCGCGAAGACGACGGCGATGAGCTGATTCTTGTCCATACAGCGACGCAGTCCCTGCTCGAGTATCAATGCCACGACACCCCGTGGCCGGCGACCGTTTCCGGTCGGCCCTACTCGAACCGAGCGTCGACGACGACGTGGGCCACGCCCGCGCTGTGGCTTTTGACCCGTCGCTTTTCGAGGATCTCGAGGTCGTGTCCGGCCGCGTCGGCGGCCGCCTCGAGGCGTTCTATCGGCCGCTCCCACAGCAGCGCTTCCGGGGTCGCCTCGTGGTAGTGGACGACGCCGCCGGGAACGAGCGCCTCGAGGGCGTCCCCGAGGAAGTCGTGGGCCTCGTCGCTGCGCGTGCCGTGATCCGCGGTTCCGTCTCCACCGCCATCGCCGTCGGCGTGCCCGTAGTAGCCCATGACGACCCGATCGGCATCGATCTCGCTCGCGAGGTCGCGACAGTCGGTCATGTAGGCGTCGACCCGGTCGTCGACGTCGTTGAGGACGGCGTTCTCGAGCAGGTAGCGGAAGGCGGTCGGGTTGATCTCGGTCGCGGTCACCCGCGCGCCGGCCCGGGCCATCGGGAGGGTGAAGTAGCCGATCCCGGCGAACATGTCGAAGACGCGTTCGTCGCTACTCCCGAGTTCTTCCATCCGGGCCCGCTCGGCCTGGTTGCCCGGCGAGAACATCACCTTCGCGGGGTCGAGCCCGTACTGCGTCCCGTGTTCGGTGTGGATCGTTTCCGTGTTCGCGTCCCCGGCGAGCAGTCGGGTCCGGGGCTCGCGATGGGTGCCGGCCGCACCGTCGTTTGCGATCCCTTCGTCGGCCAACACGCTGTCGGCCTCGCCGTGGAGTTCGAGCAGCGCCTCGCCCAGTTCCCGCTCGTCGTGACAGCCCTCGGGCACCGTCACGAGGATCACCGAGCCGATCACCGCCCACGAGCCCGGCACCGACTCGAGGTCGCGCTCGCTCCAGCCCCGGTCGGCGAGCAGGTCCTCGAGATCGGGGCTCCGGGATTCGGGCTCGAGTTGCCTGACGACCTCGAGTACGTCGGTCTCGGTGGGCGGCTCGGTGATCGGGAGCGCGACCCTGTCGGGGCCGTCTTCCCGGACGCGCCGCGTCTCGTCGTAGACCCCCTCCGCGCGGAGCGACTCGGCGGCCGTCTCGGCGCGGGGTTTCGTGACGACCGCAGCCAGTGGGCCGTCGGCCGTCGCCCGCTCTAAGACCTCGTCGGCCGCCGGCTCGAGCGCGCGGTCGGCCTCCGTCGCGTCCGCCTCCACGTACTCGTCAGTCATCGTCCTCGGGCAGGATGTGCAGGCCGGCACGGCTCTTCAGGACGGGGACGGTCTCGGCGTCGGGATCGAAATAGTCCGGCCGGGCGACCGTTGTGGCCTGAAACGTTTCGGGATCGAGGACCTGCACGGCGTTGTCGTCCTCGACGGTGACGACCGTCGCCTCGGCCACGTCCTCGAGGTCGCCCAACTTCCGCGCGTCGGGGGAGTTGCCCTCCTCGTAGCCGGCCTCGTAGCGCTCGCCGGTCGTCACGCGGACGCCCTTGAGGTTGCCGCGAGCGCTGCGGACGAGGACGGGGCCGCCATCGTCGTCGGCGAGATCGATCACGTTGCCGGGCCTGTAGGGCGGCAGTCGGACGGCGAAGGTGACCCGGTAGACCTCGTTGCCGTCCTCGTCTTCCGTGACCAGCGTCTCGGCGTCGTTGACGGTGCCGCCGAACTCCTCGATCATCTTGTTCGAGATCTTCTTCCCGATCTTGTTGGTCGAGACCTTGATGTTCAGCCCGTCGTCTACCTCGCCGATCTCGGTGACGAAGGCGTTGCGGTCGCCCGTGGCCTCCATGTCGGCGACGATCCCGTTCGCGATCTCCTTTGCCCGTTCGATCTCCTCGGTCGTCGGGGTCCGGTCCTCGGCGCGGATCTGGACGATGCTGGCGTAGTAGTCGCCGGCGATCCGTCCACAGCGGGTACAGGTCTGGCGGGCGATCTTGACCGGCACGGTCACCTCTTCCTCGACCGGCGTCTCGCGGACGACGCCGGTGAAAAACGAGTGCATCCGGATCGTGTTCTGATCGACCTGCTCGGGATCGATCTGCCAGGCGACGTCCTCGACGTCGACGTGGACGCCAAGCGCCTCGCTGACCTCCTCGATGGCGATGTCCGTGTAGTCCTGTGCGCCGACGTCGACCCATCGGTTCCCCCGGTAGACCGCGCCACATTGGGCACAGACCCGGACGTCGATCCGGTCCGGCGCGTCGACGAAGTCGAAGTCCTCGAAGTAACAGGAATCGCAGAGTTCGACCTCGGCACCGGGGCGTAACGGATCGTTCGCGTCGGTGGTCGACCGCTCGGGGACCGGATCCCCACACCGGGGACAGAACGCGCGCGACTCACTCATTGGCCCCGTTTGGGACCTCGCGGAGTTAAGCGGCCCGTCTCCGCTCGAGAGCCGTCCGATCGGCCCCCGTCGCTTCCAGTCTCCGACCGGTACGGTTCCGTGACCCTCGCGTCGCTCTACGCGAAACGGAGGGGGAGAGTAGCAAAACGTCAGACGACCGTCACACTACTGCCGGTACGGTCGCGTCAGACGTGACTCCGTCACAAGGTCTCCATGCGAAACGAAGGGGTTCGATCGACCGGCTCGTGACGTATCAACTGCGATTACAATACCGCCGGCGGGCACGACGCGGAGCCGTCGCCGGTCACTGCGTCCCGTCGCTTACGGCGTCGCGCTCGGCTTCGATACGCTCGACGTATGCGTCGGTGACGGCGTCGAAAATCGCCTCGCCGGCGTCGGCCGTGGCCTCGCTGGGATCTCCCAGCACGCCGTTCTCCGTGATCGATTCGAACCCCTCGCTGAGCAGTCGCGCCGTTGAGAACGATCCCTCCGGTCCCGTCTCGAGGCGGTCCGTCCGGACGAGCCCCTCCTTGATCGCGAGGATCATAGCCGTCTCGGCGGCACCGGCGTGGATAACATCCTGTTGATATTCGAGGCCGGCCTCTCGAAGGCCCTCGTTCAGCAGTTCCATGTGATCGTCGAGGTCCGCGAGGGCGATCACGGAGGCATCGATCTCGCGAGCGATTTCGGGTGCGACCGTCGAGACCGGCGCGAAGTTCCCGCCGTGGGTCGGGACGAGGACGACGTGGTCGAACCCGTGATCGTCCAGCGAGCGACAGTAGGCGCGGATCACGTCCATCAGCGTCTCCGGCGGCATCGTGATCGTCCCCGGAAACGCCATGTGGTGGCCCGAGCAGCCGGGGCGGATCGTCGGGGCAGCCAGCGCGTCGCCGAGTTCCGCGGCGATTCGGCGTGCGAGTTCGTCGCCATCGAGCGTGTCCATGTTCAGCGGCAGGTGCGGTCCGTGTTGCTCGATCGACCCGACCGCGACGATCGCCGTCCGTGTTCCGTTCTCGAGCGCCGTTTCGACTTCCGTCCACGTACACTCCTCGAGGCATACCGACTG
Source organism: Natrinema pellirubrum DSM 15624 (assembly GCF_000230735.2). Classification (NCBI taxonomy): domain Archaea; kingdom Methanobacteriati; phylum Methanobacteriota; class Halobacteria; order Halobacteriales; family Natrialbaceae; genus Natrinema; species Natrinema pellirubrum. The sequence goes on along the minus strand of NC_019962.1, from coordinate 3,681,973 downwards.
TGGGGAGGGCATTGCTGTTTCGTCGAAACGCGTCGACCAAAATATACGTTTTCACGGACTGGTCCGACGGCTCCACTCCTCGACGTGCCGGCGCGTTTCTCGGCCCGATGGTCAAGGTACTTATTTCGGCCCAGCCCGTTGCTCTAGGCATGAACTGGCAGGCGGACTGGGGATTGCGACTTCGGATGTTCGTGACGATGTTTCTGCTATTTGCGCTGTATATCGTCTTCGCGGCCGTGATCACCGCCTACGTCGGCGGCGGACTGCTGGTTTTCGGGCTGTTCTTCGGCGGCTTCTCGCTCGTACAGTACTACTTCAGCGACACGCTGACCCTGCGGAGCATGGGCGCGAAGACGGTCTCGGCCGACGAGTACCCGCAACTGCACGCCTCGATCGAACGCCTCTCCCAGCAGGCCGACCTCCCGAAACCGAAGGTCGCGGTGGTCGATTCGAACACGCCCAACGCCTTCGCGACCGGCCGCAATCAGAAAAACGCCGCCGTCTGTGTAACGACCGGGATCATGGACACGCTCGAGCAGGACGAACTCGACGGCGTCCTCGCCCACGAACTCGCCCACGTCAAAAACCGCGACATGATGGTGATGACTATCGCCTCCTTCCTCTCGACGATCGCGTTCATGATGGTTCGCTGGGGGGCGTTCTTCGGCGGTGGCCACAGACGCGGGGGCGATCGGCAGGGTGGGGGCGGTATCGTCGTCGCCATCCTCGTCTCGTTGCTGGTCTGGATCATCAGCTACCTGCTGATCCGGGCGCTCTCCCGGTACCGCGAGTACGCCGCCGACCGCGGTGCCGCGGCCATCACCGGCAACCCCTCGGCGCTCGCCTCCGCCCTGTTGAAGATCTCCGGCGAGATGGACAAGGTTCCCAAGGACGACCTGCGCGAGGAGGCAGAGATGAACGCCTTCTTCATCATCCCGATCAAGTCCGGCGTCGTCGGCCGCCTGTTCGCGACGCATCCGCCGACCGAGAAGCGCGTCGAACAGCTCCGCGATCTCGAGCGCGAAATGCAATCGTTCTAAGGTACGGCGCCCGTCACTCGAGGTATGGGACTGCTGGACGGGCTGCGGGCTATCCTCGGCTCCCGGGCCGAGGCCGACGCCGGCCGTGACGCCGACCCCGACGACCTCTTCGGGATGAGTACCGCCTACCTCACGATGCAGGCCGATCTGGGCTACGAGTCGCTCGACGTCGGCGCGCTCTGTTTCTCCGGCGTCGACTCGGCGGCCTTCCGCGACGCCGTCGACGAGGTCGAGGCGATCCTCGAGGCCGGCCGCGAGGAGACCGGCACAGCCTTCTCGGTCACCAGTGACGACCACGGCTATCACTGGGTCGTCCTCGCGGACGACGACCCCGAGGACCTGATCACGAGCATGCACTTCGCGGCGGACACGTTCATCGAACACGGCTACGGCTCGCGGCTGCTGGCGGCCGTCTTCGCGTACGAGAAGGGCGATGCCGCGAAGCGGCATCGAGACGGAGGCGGTGGAACCGCCGGAGCGGGCGATCCCGCCTACTGGATCTACTCCTTCCGCCGGGGGCGGTTCTACCCCTTCGTCCCCCGGTCGGGCCGGGAACGTGACTCGAGCGCGGAGTTCACTCTCGAGTCGACCTTAGACGGCGAACTCGAGATCGAGCGCGAGAAGGACTACTGGTACCCGCTCTGGCCCAGCGAGGGCGGAACCCACCCCTGGGAGTAGCGCCGTTTTCGAACCGGTCGAATCCGCCGTTGCCCGACGAGGCGATCACGTCGTCGGGGGGTCCCTCGCGGACCGGCCGACTCCCAAATCGTGTAGGAGTCAGCCGTATGCCCGCTCCCCGTATAGGAAGACGTACGCGGCAGGAAGCCACATCATCATCATCACAACTGCGCCATACACCAGTTGCCCCTTTTCCTGCCGCCCGCTCCGTTCGACGAGCGACGGCAGCGGCTCCACCCACTGTTATGACGGTTCGCTCGGTAGCCGGGGACAGTGACCGAGTGGAACCAGTTCAAGGGCGATCCGCACAACTCCGGGTGTCGGCGCGAGATCGACGGCCCCACCCGCGTAACCGAGGGCTGGACGGTCGATCTCGCCGGCCCGCCGGGGTCGCCGGTCTGTGACCGCGACACCGTCTACGTCGGCACGGCACGGGGGAACTGCTATGCCCTCGAGCGGGCGACCGGCCGTCGCCGGTGGGTTGCCGAGACGACGGCCGCGACCGACACCGCGCCGCTTGTGACCCGCGACCGACTGTTTCTGGGGACCGCCGACGGGACGGTTCGTGCGCTCGACCCCGGCCGGGGCGAGGTGGAGTGGGAAGTCGACCTCGTGGACGGCCTCGAGGCCGCGCTTGCGCTCTCCGACGGCCGACTCTACGTCGGCCACGCGGACGGAGTGACCGCGCTCGAGCCCGAGACGGGGACCGAACTATGGCGCCACGAGACCGAGTCGGGCGTCGTCGGCGCGCCGGCGGTCGCCGACGGTCGGGAGGGACGGCGTCGTCGTTCGGCCCTCGAGCGGGACGAACCGTCGGACGCGGACCCCCTCGCCGGGACTGATCCGCGCCCGCTCGAGACGGACCGACCCGCCGACACCAACGGAGAGTGGACCGGTGATCGCCTCTTCGCCGGAACCGAGTACGGGGCCGTCGTCGCCCTCGAAGCTGAGACGGGCGAGGAAGTCTGGACCGCGCCGGCCGACGGCGCGCTCGAGGCCGGCCCGACCGTCGCCGACGGTCGCGTCTACGTCGCCGACGACGAGGGAACGATGGTCGCGATGGACGCCGGTACCGGCCAGTCGTGGTTCACCTACGAGATCCGCGACGCCTTCACCACGTCCGCGACCGTCCTCCCGGCCGCCGAGACCACCTTCGTCGGGGCTGCGGACGGCTACTGCCACGTCACCGACACCACCGTCGGCCGGCGGAAACTGCGGGGCTGGCTCTTCTCCCGGAAGGGGATCGAACTCGACGGCTCGATCCGGTCGTGCCCGGTCGTCGCCGGCGATGTCGTTTGCGTCGGCGACGCCAGCGGCTCGGTATACGGGATCGACGTCGCCGACGACTGCGACCTCGCGTGGCACGTCGCCCTCGAGGACGGCGTGATCGGCACGCCCGCGATCGGCGACGGCCGGCTGTTCGTCGGCTGCGAGGACGAGCGCCTCCACTGCCTCGAGTGGGGCGACGAACCGCGGCGCTGACCGTCGCTCGCCGGTCCCGGAGAGGCGCGTCTTTCGTTCTAAACCCACGGCCTCCAGTTCCGACTACCCCGTTGCCCGCCTGCACTTTCACTTTCACTCCCCTGTAAACGAGGGTTTATGGGGGGTCCGGCACAACGGAGGAGTATGCCCGAAGCAGATCTCGAGGAACTCCCCGGTGTCGGACCCGCGACCGCAGACAAACTCCACGATGCAGGTTTCGACTCCTTCCAGAGTCTCGCCGTCGCCTCGCCGTCGGAGCTGTCGAACACGGCCGACGTCGGCGAGTCCACCGCCGCGGACATCGTCAACGCCGCCCGTGACGCCGCCGACGTCGGCGGCTTCGAGACCGGTTCGACGGTACTGGAGCGGCGAAACGAAATCGGCAAGCTACGCTGGCACATCGACGAGGTCGACGACCTGCTCGGCGGCGGGATCGAGACCCAGTCGATCACCGAAGTCTACGGCGAGTTCGGGGCCGGCAAGTCCCAGGTCACCCACCAGATGGCCGTCAACGTCCAGCTTCCCCAGGAAGTCGGCGGGCTCCACGGCAGCGCCATCTTCGTGGACAGCGAGGACACCTTCCGGCCCGAGCGGATCGACGACATGGTTCGGGGCCTGTCCGACGAGGCCATCAACGCGACCCTCGAGGACCGCGAGATCGAGGGCTCGGCCGACGACGAGGACGCAGTCGACGCACTCGTCGAGGACGTCCTCGAGAAGATCCACGTCGCGAAGGCGTTCAACTCCAACCACCAGATGCTGCTGGCCGAGAAGGCCAAGGAACTCGCGAGCGAACACGAGGACAGCGAGTATCCGGTTCGTCTCCTCTGTGTGGACTCGCTGACCGCCCACTTCCGCGCGGAGTACGTCGGCCGTGGCGAACTCGCCGACCGACAGCAGAAACTCAACAAGCACCTCCACGACCTCGACAAGGTCGGGAACCTCTACAACACCGCCGTCATCGTCACCAATCAGGTCGCCTCGAACCCCGACTCGTTCTTCGGCGACCCGACCCAACCGATCGGTGGCAACATCCTCGGCCACAAGTCTACCTTCCGGATCTACCTGCGCAAGTCCAAGGGCGACAAGCGGATCGTCAAACTGGTCGACGCGCCGAACCTCGCCGACGGCGAGGCCGTCATGCGCGTCCAGGACGGCGGCCTGAAGCCCGAGTAATCGAGCGACACTTCCTTCTACCGCCCCGTCACTGACGCGGCGGCCGCTTTTACGCGCTCGCGTCGAAGCGCGACCATGACCGAGACGGTCGCCGTCACCGGTGGCAACGGTCGCGTCGGCCGGGTCGACGACGGGCCGGTACTGGACCCGTCGCCGGCTCTCTGTCGCCCTTCGATCCGGGGCCGACGATGGACCGCGGCGTCCGAACCGATCCCTCAGTACGACGGACACTTAAATTAACCCGCCCTGTTTCGCGGGTCGGTGTCGGGACGGTCCGATCCTGAACCCGGCCGGGTAGCGGTAGTTACCGCCTGCTACCGGTCGATCCGGCGACCGGCTGCTGGCCGCTGATTCCGCAGTTCGGGCCCGATCACTGGCCGCTTCGGGGGGTCGGTTCGTCCGCTGTGATCGCCGCTTAGCTCCGCTCCACGCCGTTTTGCTTTCTTTCAGCACCTCATGTATAAGCTTTAGGTTGGCCTAAAACCGACACGCTTTTCAATATTTAGGCTGGCCTAAAACCTGCATGACGACGCGACGACTACTACCGACCCGACTCGAAGATCGGTCGCCGGCCGGCGGTGAGCGACCGTGACCGACGGCGGTTCGTCGGCCGAGCAGCTCCTCGCACAACAGGCCCGGCGCGAATCGAACGCGCGGACCTACCCCCGATCGCTGCCGCTGGCGATCGAACGCGCCGACGGGGCGATCCTCGAGGACGTTGACGGCAACGAGTACATCGACTGTCTGGCAGGCGCGGGGACGCTCGCGCTCGGCCACAACCACCCCGCAGTCGTCGAACGGATGGAGGAACTGCTCGAGCGGGGACGTGCGATCCACACGCTCGATCTGACGACGCCGGTCAAAGAGCGGTTCGTCGATCGACTGCTCGAGAGCCTCCCCGACGAGTTCGCCGAAACGGCGAAGGTGCAGTTCTGCAGTCCGGCCGGCACCGACGCCGTCGAAGCCGCGCTGAAACTCGTCAAGACGGCGACGGGGAACCGGTCGATGCTGGCCTTTCAGGGCGGCTACCACGGGATGACCCACGGCGCGCTCGGACTGATGGGCGATACGGCGGCCAAGGAGGACGTGCCGGGATTGATGCCGAACGTCCAGCACCTGCCCTATCCCTACGCCTATCGGTGTCCGTTCGGGCTCGGCGGCGAGGCCTGCTGGCGGACGAGCGCCGAGTACGTCGAGCGAACCCTCTCGAACCCCGATAGCGGGGTCGTCGACCCCGCCGGTATGATCCTCGAGCCGGTACAGGGGGAGGGCGGCGCGGTGCCGGCCCCTGCCGACTGGCTCCGCGAGATGCGCCGGATCACCCGCGAACGCGACGTGCCGCTGATCGTCGACGAGATCCAGACCGGGCTCGGGCGAACCGGCGAACTATACGGGATCGAATACGCCGACGTCGTCCCGGACGTGATGACGCTCTCGAAGGCCGTCGGCGGCGGACTCCCGCTGTCGGTCGTCGTCTACGACGAGTCACTGGACGTCTGGGAGCCCGGAGCGCACGCCGGCACGTTCCGCGGCAATCAGCTCGGCATGGCCGCCGGCGCGGCGACCATCGAGTACGTCCTCGAGAACGACCTCGAGGACCACGCCGCGGCGATGGGCGATCGGCTACGGGACCGCCTCGAGGAGACCGCGGCGACGTTCGAGGCGGTCGGGGATGTCCGCGGGCGCGGCCTCATGCTCGGCATGGAACTCGTCGATCCCGACGGCGAACCGGACTCGCTCGGTCACTATCCCGCCGACGGTGACCTCGCATCGGCCGTCCAGTCGGCGGCGTTCGATCGCGGGCTCGTCGTCGAGACCGGCGGTCGGGACGGCAGCGTCGTCCGGTTCCTTCCCCCGCTGACGATCTCGCCCTCACGGATCGATACGGTCGCCGAGATCGTCCACGAGAGCGTTCGCGCGGCCCTCACGGCCCGACAGGATCGCGCGGAGGCTCCGGCATGACCGGCGGCGACCTCACCGGACGGCACCGCGCGGCGACCGACGGGCCGACGCCGCCGGATACGGCCAGCGCCTTCCTCGGCGATCCGGACGGCAACGCCGCGTACGCGGCGGCGATCGATCGGGCCCGCGACTGCCTCCTCGAGTCGTTCGCGACGGTCGATGGCCCCTACGCCGGAACCGACCACGAGACGCTCCGTGCGCGGATCGACGAACTGACCGTCGTTCCCGAGACGGGCGATTCGCTTGCGGCCGTCCTCGAGACGGTCGCGGAGGAGGTCCTCACCGACTCGGTCCGGGTCCACGATCCCGACTGCGTCGCACATCTGCACTGTCCGCCGGCGATCCCGGCGCTGGCCGCCGAGCTGTTGCTCTCGGGAACCAATCAGTCGCTGGACTCGTTCGATCAGGCTCCCGCCGCCTCCGTCCTGGAGGAACGGGTCGTCGACGCCTGCTGTGACCTGTTCGACTATCCGGCCGATGCCGACGGCGTCTTCACCGGCGGCGGCACGGAATCGAACCTCCTCGGGCTCTTGTTGGCCCGGGACTGGTACTGCCAGACGCGGTTCGACCGCGACGTCCAGTCGGCCGGGCTCCCGCCGGAGGCGGCCGACCTCCGGCTCCTCTGTTCGGACGCCGCCCACTTCACCGCCGACCAGGCCGCCCACCACCTCGGGCTCGGCGAGGACGCGGTCGTCACGGTGCCGACCGACGACGACCGCCGGATGAACCTCGCGGCGCTGGACGAGACCCTTGAGGCCCTCGCAGCCGACGGCCGCCGCCCCTTCGCGATCGTCGCCACCGCGGGCACGACCGACTTCGGGAGCATCGATCCGCTCGCGCCGCTGGCCGACCGGGCCGCGGAACACGACCTGTGGCTGCACGTCGACGCCGCCTACGGCGGGGCCTGTGCGATCAGCGACTCGCTGCGACCCAAACTCGCGGGGATCGATCGCGCCGACTCGATCGCGGTCGACTTCCACAAGCTGTTCTACCAGCCCATCAGCTGTGGGGCTTTCCTGTTGCGCGACGGCGACCGCTATCGGTTCCTCGAGCGCAACGCGGCCTATCTCAACCCCGAGCGCGACGACGCGGCGGGGGTGCCGAATCTCGTCTCGAAATCGCCGCGGACGACCCGTCGGTTCGACGCGCTGAAGCCGTTCGTGACGTTCAACGCGCTGGGCCGGGCCGGCGTGGCCGACTGCGTCGAGTACGTCTGCGAGCTGGCCGACGCCGTCGCTGACGAGATCCGGGCCGAGCCGGCGCTGGAGCTGTGTTGTGACCCCGAACTCAGCGCGGTGGTCTTTCGGTATCGGCCCTCGGATCGCGGCGCTCGAGCGGGCGAGTCGGACGACCGGCCCGGTTCCGCGTCTCGGCCCGCGCTCGATCGGCTCAACCGCGGGATCCGCGACGAACTGTTCGCCGACGGCGAGGCCATCCTCGCGCGGACCGAAGTCGACGGTACCGCCGCGCTGAAACTCACCCTGTTGAACCCGAAAACGACGCTTTCCGACCTCCAAGCTGTCCTCGCGGCGGTCGTCGACCGCGGCGAGGCACTCGAAGCGGAGACCGATTCCACATGACAGTACGACCCACGACACGGACGAGTACGTCCGACGACGGCGTCGACGCGACGCGAGTCGCACGCGACGCGACGGTGCATAGCTTCCTGAACTGCTACTGCCTCGAGACCGGTGCCGGCGAGTTCGTTCCCGCGGCCGAGACGCCGATCGACCGCCGGCCCGAGAGCGGGCTCGTCCTGCGGTGTTCGCTTCCGAACCAGGGGATCGACCTCTTCGTTCCGGTCAGGTACCGGTCCCCGACGGGCCGTCACCTGTTCGATCTGCCGGCCGCTTTCCGGGCCGGCGACGGCGAGCCCCAGCCGTTGGACTATGCGACGCTCGCGACGCTCGCGACGAAGGAACTCGAACTCGCCCGCGGCGCGGACCCCAACCGCGACGACCTCCTCGAGCGGGTCGTCCGCTCCTGTCGAAACGTCGAGCGGTACGTCGAGGCCCGCGCCGACGACGGCGACGCCCTCTACGGGACGGACTTCACCTTCCGCGAGGCCGAGCAGTCGCTGGTCTTCGGCCACCTCCAGCACCCGACGCCCAAGAGCCGTCGGGGGATGGGCAACGACGCCGAACGCTACGCCCCGGAACTCGAGGGCTCGTTCCGCCTGCACTACGTCCGCGCGGACGCCGATATCGTCGAGAGCGAGTCCGCTCGCGAGGGGTCGGCCGCCGGCTGGGTCCGCGAGGCGCTCCGGGCCGATCCGGCCGTCGACGAGTCGGTCCTCGAGGGGTATCTGGGGGCCGACGACGTCCTCCTGCCCGTCCACCCCTGGCAGGCCGAACGGCTGCTCGAGCGCCCCGACGTGCAGGATCTCGTCGCGGCGGGGAAACTCGAGTCCATTGGTCCGCTGGGACGGGAGTTTTACCCGACGACGTCGGTCCGGACGCTGTATGCCCCCGACTCGCCGTTCATGGTCAAGGGGTCGCTGGCCGTCGAGATCACCAACTCCCTGCGAACGAACAAGCGGCCGGAACTCGAGCGCGGGGTCGCGATTTCGACCCTGCTGGCGACCGAACTCGGCGATAACCTGCGCGACCGGTTCCCCGACTTCGACGTGATCCGCGATCCGGCCTACCTCACCGTCGATCCAGACGCGCTGGCGACCGACGGCGACGAGTCCGGCTTCGAGGTCGTCCTCCGGGAGAATCCCTTCCGGGGCGAGGACGCCCGGCAGGCGACGCCCGTCGTCGCGCTCTGTCAGGACGCCATCGGTGACGGCCGCTCGCGGCTGGGCCGGATCATCGCCTCGATCGCCGAGCGCGAGGGCCGCGACCCCGCCGCCGTCAGCGAGGAGTGGTTCCGGCGCTACCTGGCGATCTCGGTGCGGCCGCTGTTGTGGCTCTACCTCGAGCGGGGGATCGGCCTCGAGGCCCACCAGCAAAACAGTGTCCTGACGCTCGACGAGGCGGGGTATCCCGACGAGTTCCGCTACCGGGACAATCAGGGCTATTACTTCCCGGAGAGCGCCTACGACCGGCTCGAGGCGGTCTGTCCGGGGATCGGCGAGCGGGCGAACTCGATTTGTCCCGACGCGGTCGCCGACGAGCGGATCCGTTACTACGTCGTGTTGAACAACGCGCTGGGCGTGATCAACGCCTTCGGGACCGCGGGGCTGGTCGCGGAGGAACGGTTGCTCGCGATCCTCCGCAAGGAACTCGAATCGCTCCGGGAGTTCGACCGGCCCGGAACGTCGATCCTCGACCCGCTGCTCGAGTCCGAGACCGTCCCCCGCAAGGCGAACCTGCTGACGCGGTTTCGCGGACTGGACGAACTCGACGCGCCGTCGCTGGACGAGCAGTCGGTCTACGCCGAGGTGCGGAACCCGCTGGTCGACGCCGGGGACGCGGCCGGTACCAGTACGGGGCAGTCGTCGGGGCCGGAGGTGAACCGATGACGGCCCGGACGCCGGACCGTGGCCCCCACGCCACCGCCGTCGCCGAGTACGACTTCGAGTACTACGACCGGACCATCGACCGACACATCGGCTTCCGGCCGGTCGACCTCGAGCGCGACCTCGGTCGCCTGCACGCGTGGCTGGGTTCGGATCACGTCAAGCCCTCCTGGGACCTCGACGAGCCGCTGCCCGAGTTCCGCGAGACGCTCCGGGAGAAGCTCGCGGACGACCACCAGACCCTGTACGTCGGCTGTCTGGACCACGTCCCGATGAGCTACTGGGAGCGCTACTGGGTCGCCGATGACGACCTCGCGGCGTACTACGACGCCGAGCCGGCCGACCAGGGGATTCACCTCCTGCTCGGTCCGCCCGAGTACGTCGGCGAGGGGGTCGCGATCCCGTTGCTCCGGGCGATGACGGCCTTCCAGTTCAGCCACCCCGAGACCGACCGGGTCGTCGGCGAACCCGACGCCCGCAACGACGCCGTGTTGACGGTCGCCCAGCAGTGTGGCTTCGAGTTCCGGCGACAGTTCGAGTTCCCCGAAGAGGAGAAGACGGCTAACCTCGTCGTCTGCACCCGCGAACGGTTCGAACGAGAGGTCTGGCCGCCGACCGCCCACGGGGCCGCTGTGTCGCCGACCGAGGTGGGCGACGATGACTGAAGGCAATGCCGACGACGCCGACGAACCAGTCGTCGATCGGGGTCACTACGACGTCCTCGGCGTCGGTCTCGGTCCGTTCAACCTCGGGCTCGCGGCGCTGCTCGATGGCGCGGACGCCGATCTCGAGGCGGTCTTCCTCGAGCGCGACACCGAGTTCGCCTGGCACGAGGGGATGCTGATCGAGGGGGCCACCCTCGAGGTCCCGTTCCTCGCCGATCTGGTGACGATGGCCGACCCCACCAGCCCCCACAGCTTCCTCAATTACGCCCGGGAACGGGACCGTCTCTACGAGTTTTACTTCTACGAGACGTTCCAGATCCCTCGCCGGGAGTACGACGATTACCTGCGGTGGGTCGCCGACCGGCTTCCGACGACGGCGTTCGACCGCGAGGTCACGAGCGTCGCGTACGACCCCGACGGCGACTCGGGGGGAACGGAGCCGGACTCGGACGGTGCCGACCCCGGCGACGGCGGGACCTTCGTCGTCGAGGCCCGGTCCCCGGAGACGGGCCGGCGCTACCGCTACCGGGCCGACGACCTCGTCATGGGCGTCGGCTCCCGGCCCGCCCTACCGGCGTTCGCCCGCGACCACGCCGACGGGGAGGCTCCCCTGTTTCACACCGCCGACTACCTCGAGCGCCGCGATGAGGCCCTCGAGCGCGACGCGATCACCGTCGTCGGCTCGGGACAGAGCGCCGCCGAGGTCGTACTGGACCTACTCGAGCGCCAGCCCGATCACGGCTACCGACTCGACTGGCTCACCCGCTCGGACGGCTTCTACCCGATGGAGTACTCGAAGCTCGGTCTCCAGCACTTCACGCCCGAGTACTCGCGGTACTTCTACGACCTCCCTCAGTCGCGAAAGGACGACCTGCTGGCCGAGCAGGACCTGCTGTACAAGGGGATCGACCCCGAGACCAGCGAACGGATCTACGACACCCTCTACGAGCGCTCGATCGGCGACCGCGACCCCGAGTTCGGTATGCTCGCGACGACCGCGGTCCGGGACCTCGAGCGCCTCGAGGGCAGTTACTGGCTCGCCTGCGAACAGCGCCAGCAGGAGCGATCGTTCGCCCTCGAGACCGACGCCGTGATCTTCGGGACGGGGTATCAGCGGCCGATGCCGACCTTCCTCGAGCCGATCGCCGACCGGATCGCGTTCGACGACCGGGGCCGGTTCCGCGTGACCGAGGACTACCGCCTCGAGGGCGCGTTCGCCGGCCCCGATGCCGGCCGCGTGTTCGTCCAGAACGCCCCGCTACACGCCCACGGGGTCGGGACCCCCGACCTCGGGCTGGGCTGTTACCGGAACGCGATCATCGTCGAACAGCTCGCCGGGCGCGAGATCTATCCCGTCGACCGGGACACCGTCTTCCAGGACTTCGACGTCGACCAGTTCGCCGACCACGCGTCAGTTCGTGCCGACGCCCCCCAATCGCTGTCGCTCAATACGGAGTAACCATGCAACACACACGACATACCACGGACCAGGAGTACGGATTCGACGGAACCGACACGCTCGAGACGGTGCTGACCGAGGATCGCTGGGACGACGCCGGCCGCGAACTCCTCGCGAAGATCGTCCGGGAGTTCACCTACGAGGACATCCTCGAGCCGGAGCCGGTCGCCGACCCCGACGGCGAGTGGACGACCTACGAGGCCGACCTCGAGGGGGTCCGATACCGCTTCGACGCCATCGAGCGGTTCTGGGACTCGATCAGCGTCCGCGTCGACTCCCTCGAGCGCGACGACGGCGACGGGTTCGAGCCGGCTGCCGACCCCCTGCAGTTCGTCGTCGACCTCGAGCCGACGATCGAGATGGACTCGATCACGGCGGGGCATCTCGTCCGCGAGTACACCAACACGCTGCTTGCGGACGCCCACATCGATGCCGACGACGGGGCCGACGCTGACGCCGCCGAGACGACGGCGCGCTCGGTCCTCGATATGCCCTACGCCGAGATCGAGGGCGAGATGACCGGCCACCCGTGGCTCACGTTCAACAAGGGCCGGATCGGCTGGGGGTACGACGACTACCGCGACTACGCGCCCGAACGGTCCGAACCGATCCGGCTCTCGTGGTGTGCCGTCTCCCGCGAGGCCGCCACGTTCGTGGGCGTCGAGGGTCTCGACCACGAGGCGCTGCTCGAGGCGGAACTCGGCGACTACTACGGGCGGTTTCGGGACGACCTCACGGACCGCGGGCTCGACCCCGACGACTACCTGTTCCTGCCGGTCCACGACTGGCAGTGGGAGAACGCGATCGTCCCGCTGTTCGGCCGCCAGCTCGCGACCGACGACATCGTCCCGTTGGGGCCCGGGCCGGACGAGTACCTGCCGATGCAGTCGGTCCGTACCTTCGTCAACGCCGACGAGCCGACCAAACACAACGTGAAGCTCCCGCTGCAGATCGTCAACACGCTCGTCTGGCGCGGTCTGCCCGGTGAGCGCACCGAGGCCGCGCCGCTGGTCACCGAGTACGTCAAAGATGTCCGGGATTCGGACCCGTTCCTGCGCGACGAGTGCGAACTCGTCCTGCCCGGAGAGATCGCCGGCGTCAACTTCGATCACCCCACCTTCGACGCGCTCGAGGCACCGCCCTACCAGTACAACGAACTGCTGGGCTGTGTCTGGCGTGAGAGCGTCACCGACCTGATCGACGACGACCAGCGAGCGATGAGCCTCGCTGCACTCCTTCACGTCGAGGACGGCGAGCCGGTGGTCTCGAAGTTAGTCGAGCGCTCCGAGCTGTCGCTGTCGGCGTGGCTCGACGAGCTGTTCGAGACGATGCTGCCGCCGCTGTTGCACTACCTCTACCGGTACGGAACCGCGTTCTCGCCCCACGGCGAGAACACGATCCTCGTCCTCGAGGACGACCGGCCCGCCCGGCTGGCCGTCAAGGACTTCGTCGACGACGTCAACGTCGCCGATGCGCCCCTCGAGGAACTGCAGGGGATGCCCGAGGATCTCGACGACGTGTTGCTGTCGGTCCCGCCGGAAGAGCTGCGGCTGTTCGTCGTCTACGGGCTGTTCGTCGGCGTTTACCGCTACCTCGCCGACCTGCTGGCCCGCCATCACGATTACCCCGAAACCGAGTTCTGGGGCCGGGTCCGGGCCGCCATCGAGGACTACCACGCCCGGTTCCCCGACCTCGAGGAGCGGTTCGACCTGTTCGACCTGCTCGAGCCGTCGTTCCCGAAGCTGACGCTGAACCGCAACCGGATCGTCGGCGTGGGCTACGGCGACCTCCCCGAGCGGCCCCACGCGATCGAACACGGCACCGTCCCGAACCCGCTGGCCGAGGTCGATCCACAGCGGTAAGCTGAGCCGGGAGGCGGCGACTCGCTCAAGCGATGGATGCGATCTCGTCGCCGGCAAAACGAGACGATATCGCTACTTCGCAGACGTGCGGTAGGCGTTACTGGGAAAATGTGATGGCCAGCGATCGCACCCGCGAGCGAACGAGAGCGCGGCGCTACGCGCCGCGCCGAGTGAGCGAGCGGCTCTTTTTTGGTCCAGATTTTTTGCGTGAGTGGTGAGCGAGCGCAGCGAGCGAACCCGAACGCAAAAAAGGTGGGTGTTAGTCCTCGGTCGTCGTCTTCTCGACGTCGAGTTCGCCCTCGTAGATCTCCGCGCCGTCCTGTGCGACCTTCTCGGCCAGCACGGCACATTTGACTCGCATGGGCGAGACCTCGACCCCGAGCATGTCGATCACGTCGTCGCGATCCATTTCCTGGAGTTCCTCGAGGGTCTTGCCGACGAGTTCCCCGGAGAGCATGCTGGCGGAGGCCTGACTGATCGCGCAGCCGTCGCCCTGGAAGGCGACCCGCTCGATCGTCTCCCCGTCGTCGGCGAGGTCGATGTCCATGCGGATCTCGTCGCCACACATCGGGTTCTCGCCGATGTGTGTGTACGTCGGATCCTCGAGTTCCCCGTAGTTACGCGGGTTCTTGTAGTGGTCGAGGATCTGCTGTCGGTACATATCGGAGCCCAGTCCCATCGTTGGCTACGGATAGGCCAGTGAGTTGTAAAAGGGTTCCGGGGCCGAAACGGCCGATCGCGTCGGTTTCCGACGGGTTCGGGGCCGTCGGGTCCGGTCGCCGACCGGCCGCCTATCGCTCGCCGACGACCTCGCTATCGAATCGATCGAGGTACTCGCGAACGAACGCCACACGCTCCGCCGCGAGGTCGCGACCGACGTCGGTGTACATCCGCGCTGGCAGGTCCAGGATCTTCTTGTGGATGTGGTTGTACTGGGTCGCGCCGGCGTCGGTGTCGTCTTCCGCGATCGGCTGGGCGGGGTCGTGGATCGGGTCGCCCATCTCGCCGCCGTAGGCGAACACGCGGGCGATGCCGACCGCGCCGAGCGCGTCGAGGTTGTCCGCGTCCGAGACGAGTTTCGCCTCGAGCGTCGCGGGCTCGAGGTCGTTCGAGTAGCGGTGAGCCCGAATACAGTGTTGGACCCGCTCGATCGTCGCCGCGTCGGCCCCGCACTCGCGCAGGATCCCCTCGGCTTCCCGCGCGCCCCATCGCGCGTGGTCGTCGATCTCGCCGCGGTCTTCCTTCGTCCGGCCGACATCGTGACAGTAGACGGCGAGGCGGACCACCCGCTCGTCGACGGCGTCGGGGTGGCGCTCGCACAGCGTCTCGGCCAGCCGCTCGACTCGCTGGACATGGTGCCAGTCGTGGGCCGGTGACGCGTCATCGAAATAGGTGCGGGCACGGTCGCGAACTGTCTCGAGCATCACCCCCGAATTCCGCCGGCCGAAAAAATAAACGCGCCGGCTGCGGTCGGCGCCATACGGACTACTGGAAGTCGTTTCCGGTGTGACCGCGACCGTCCTGCGGTCGCACCGGGAAACCGTTACAGCAGACCGTATCAGTCGCGGGTCGCCGACTACGAGGGCTTCTGGACGATCGCGAACCAAAACTCCTCGATCGACCCGACGAACTCGACGAATTCCTCGGGCTTGACCGGCTTTTGCAGGTAGGTGTCGGCCTCGAGGCCGTGGGACCGGACGACCTGCTCGCCCGCATCGGAACTCGTGAGGACGACGACCGGAATCTCGTTCAACACGGGGTCGTTCTGTAGTTCCGAGAGGACCTCGATCCCGCTCTTGCCGGGCAGTTGTGGCTCGAGCAGGACGATGTCGGGTCGGGGATCCTCGGCGAACTCGCCACGCTGGTGGAGAAACGCAAGGGCCTCGTCGCCGTCGGAGACGGTGTGGATGGTGTTGAGCAACTTCGCATCCGTGAACTGCTCCTCGAACAACCGGCTGTCGCCGGGGTTGGGCTCGACCAGCAGGATATCGATCGGATCGTCCGTGCCCTCGTCGTCCGTGGCCATCGCCGTTACGTAGCGAGCGAGCGGGTATAACGTCCGTGTCACTCGCGTTGAACAGTGTTCGTACCCGACCGGTCGCGATTCGGCTCGAGTCGATCGTTCGTCCGTGCCGTCGCAGTACTGGCCGGTCACTGACGGCCGACGGGGGAGCCGTTGCCACCCGCTCGAGCGGAGAACTACGCTTTCCAAAATAGTCCCGCTGAGACACTCCTCAGGCGTCGACGAACGGTAGTTATGCGAACAACTGCCGGGCGTCTACGAAGCGGCGAAGCCGCTTCGAGCCTTGCCTCGCTGCGCTCGGCAAGACGTCCCTCGCGCGTCAACGAAAGAGCTGACGCGCCCGGCGAGAGCGAAGCTCTCGCTGGCCTTTGCTCACTCCGTTCGCGAAGACGTCGTCGACATCTCCTCGCACTCCGTTGTTCGCTTACGCGAACAACTGTCGTGCGTCGTCGATGGCGTCGACCAGCTTGTCGACCTCTTCTTTCGTGTTGTAGATGTAGAACGAGGCTCGAGCCGACGCGGCCACCCCCAGTTTATCGTGCAGCGGCTGGGTACAGTGGTCGCCGGCGCGGATCGCGACCGCGTGGTCGTTCATGATCGAGGCGAGGTCGTGGGCGTGGACGCTCTCCAAGTTGAACCCAACGAGGCCGCCGCGTTCGGGACCGGGTTCGGGGCCGTAGATCTCGATGCCGGGTTCGGCGTCGAGCTGTTCGTAGGCGTAGCGGGCCAATTCCTCCTCGTGGGCCTCGATGCGTTCCATGCCGATCCCCTCGAGGTAGTCGATGGCGGCCACGAGCCCGACGGCTTCCGCGATCTGTGGCGTCCCGGCCTCGAACTTCCAGGGGAGTTCGTTCCAGGTCGACTCCTCGAAGGTCACCTTCGTGATCATGTCACCGCCGTAGAGGTAGGGATCCATTGCCTCGAGGATCTCCTCCTTGCCGTAGAGGGCTCCGATGCCGGTGGGGCCGGCCATCTTGTGGCCGGAGAAGGCGTAGAAGTCGGCGTCGATGGCCGCGACGTCGACGGGGCGGTTGGGGACTGCCTGTGCGCCGTCGATGAACGCCAGCGCGTCGTGGTCGTGGGCGATGTCGACGAGGTCGGACACGGGGTTGACGGTGCCGAGCGTGTTCGAGACGTGGACCGCCGAGACCATCGCGGTGTCGTCGGTGATGATCTCGCTGGCGTGGTCCATGTCGAGGCGGCCCTCGTCGGTGACTCGAACGTACTTCACGTTAGCTCCGGTGCGCTTGCCGATCTGTTGCCACGTGACCAGCGAGGCGTGGTGTTCCATCTCGGTGAGGACGATCTCGTCGCCGGGGCCGAGTTCGTTCAGTCCCCACGAGTAGGCGACGAGGTTCTCGGCCTCGGTCGTGTTCTTCGTGAAGACGATCTCCTCGCGGCCGTCCGCGCCGATGAACTCGGCGACGCGGTCGTGGGCCTCCTCGTAGGCGATCGAGGCCTCCTGGCTGAGGTGGTGGATGCCGCGGTGGACGTTGGCGTTGTACTCCCGGTAGTAGTCGCTCATCGCGTCGACGACCGGGTCCGGCGTCTGGGTCGTCGCCGCGTTGTCGAGGTAGACGAGTTGCTCGCCGTTGTCGAACTCCCGCTGGAGGATGGGATACGCCTCCCGGATCGCCCCGACGTCGAGCGCCTCGAGGTTCTGTTGACTCATTGGCGACTAGCAGGGACCGCACGCAAAACACTCCTTCGGTCCGGCGGTGGCCGACGTTCCGGAATCGCGTCGAATCGGCCGCGTCGGTTCGGGGCCGCGATCGCTGGCCGGTCGGCTTCGGACGCGTGGACGAAACGGACGGTGGGTGGGGAGGAAGGGGGTGGGGTGAGGCGGGGTTCGGGAGGTGACGGCAGGGGGGAGTGGGGTCGGATCTGGTGGGTGCCCTGCCGCAACGGGTATTTGGAGCGCCACGGGGATACGGCTACCTCCAAACGATTTTGGGACGCCGACGGCTCGAGTGGCGAGTCCGGCCACGGACCGACCGCGGGACCGGAGACGGCGAGCCACGGTGGCCGTATGGTTCACTCCGTCGGCGGTTCGCTGAAGACCGACGGCTGGGTGCCGTCCAACACCAGTTCCGTGTACCGGGCCAACAGCCACGCGACGGCGTTGAGCAGGTGGAGGACGACCAGTCCGACGAGGACGCCGACGGCCGAGACGACGAGCGCCGACGGCAGCGCGTCGACGTACACCGACACCAGTTCGCCGTCGGTGATCGACAGCGGGATCGGCGAAGTCAGGTCGACGGCCCAGTCCTCGTGCTGGTAGGTGAGTTCGGGGACGATCTCGATCGGGTCGCCGATGTGGATCCCGACCAACTGATTCCGGTAGTGAAGCGGCGCGGCGACGAGGGCGTACGTGAACGCAAACCCCATGATGACCGCGATAAACGAGCAGAGTCCGAGTACGAACTTGCTAAACAGGTAGCCGACCCCCTTCCACGTCCCCCGATCGAAGACGAGCCGGCGAGCCCGCTCACGGATGGTGCTGGCCGGCTCGCTGGTCCGGACGTCCGCACCGAGCAACCGCGTCGCCAGCAGCCGCTCGAGGGCGGTCAGTTCGATCGACGCGAACAGGACGCCGGCCACGAGCGGGCCGCCGATACACACCAGGACCAACGAGAGCGGGATCCCGGCGATGAGCAGCGCGATCGGCTCCGTCATGGCCATATCGACGACCGCGAAGCCGAGCCCGATCGGGATCGCCGCGCCGGTCACGAGGACGGTGAAGTAGCCGATCCCGAGCGGGAACGACAGCAGCAGGTACGCGATATTGGCGTAGGTTTGCTTTCGTGCGACGACGCCGAGGAACCAGCGGCTCCAGGCGCGGACGCGGTCGAGTATGGTTCCGACTGTCGTGCGTGCTGAAGTCATGGGTGTAGATGTCATGTCGAATCGGGCCTCCTGAACGAGCGAACGATCGCGAGCAGTCCGAACAGGTGCGAGAGAGTGACGACGAGCAACACCGTCGCGTCGGTCGCGTCGGTGCCCCAGTCGACCGCGTACGACGAGACGAACGGCACGACCGTGAGGAAGGCGATGCCGACGGCCAGAAACAGCATCGGTCGACTATCGTTTCGCGCGTACCCCCGATAGGCCGTCCACGCCACGACCGTTCCGAGCGCGGCGCTGGTCAGTCCTGTCAGGAAGATCGTTGTCGCCTCGTCGAGTCCGAAGACGGTCGTCTCGAGCGCGGCCGTCGCGAGTCCGGGCCCGGTCACCGGTCCCACCTCGCGCTCGCTCGAGCGGTCCGGCGGATGCCGGTCACGGCCGCCCGTAGACGGTATAGAGGATCGCGACCAGGCCCGCGATCTCGCTGCTCGTCGCGAGGATGGCCGTCGTCACCGACGAGGCACCGAGTACCGTCGGTAACAGGAACCGAAGGACCGTGGGCACCGCGGCCAGCAGCGTGATCCCGAGCGCGAGCCACAGCAGGGGCTTCCGGCGGACGTCCCGGTAGCCGTCGTAGGACCGCTTTGCGATCCAGCACGCGACCACGAACGCCGTTGCCTGCCCGAGGAAGACGGCGACGGCTATCGCCGTCGTCCCGCCTTCGCTTTCGACCGTTTGTAGTAGTGGTCCGAACATGACGCTCACAGGTCTTCGAACAGTCTGGTAAACCGGTCGGCGGGATCCTCGTCGCGGCGGTACACGTCCATCTCCATCGAGCCCTCGGCGATCTCGATCGCCACGCGCTCGAGTCGCGTGCTGTAGGTCTTGTAGTGGTGTCCATCGGGATCGAGTTCCTGATACTCGTCGAGGAACCCCTGGTCCGCGAGCCGCTCGATCCGCCGGTAGATCGTCGGCGGCGATGCGTCGCAGCGTTCGGTGAGGCGGTCGACGGACATCGGTTCCTCGCTGGCCGCGATGAGGATACGACGCGCGTACTCGTCGTCGAGTAAGGCGAGTACTTCTTGGTCCTCATCGTCGGTCATTCGATCGTTCGTATGACAGGATGATATAAAAGACCCCACAGTTTCCGACCGTGAAACCGTGGTTCCTGCCCTATACACGTGCCCGCTGTAGCCTCGCTCGAGATGGTTGCCATCGAAACGACCGGTCTGACCAAGGAGTACGGCGATCTCACCGCCGTCGACGATCTGGATCTGACCGTCGACGACGGCGAGGTGTTCGGCTTCCTCGGCCCCAACGGGGCGGGGAAGTCGACGACGATCAACATGCTACTCGATTTCGCGCGGCCGACCGCGGGGTCGGCGACGGTACTCGGCTACAACGCACAGGCCGAGGCCGACGCGATCAGCCCCCGCGTCGGCGTCCTCCCCGAGGGGTTCGACGTCTACCCCCGGCTGTCCGGCCGCCGCCACATCGAGTTCGCCGCCAAGACGAAAGGGGCCGCCGACGATCCCGACGAGATCCTCGAGCGGGTCGGGCTCGATCCTGCGGACGCCGAGCGGCCGGCCGGCGACTACTCGAAGGGGATGCGCCAGCGGCTCGCGACCGGCATGGCGCTGGTCGGTGACCCCGACCTGCTGATCATGGACGAGCCCTCGACCGGGCTCGATCCCCACGGCATCCGCGAGATGCAGGACCTCGTCGGCCGCGAGGCCGAGCGCGGGACGACGGTCTTCTTTTCGAGCCACATTCTCGAACACGTCGAGGCGGTCTGTGACCGCGTCGGCGTATTGAACGAGGGCGAACTCGTCGCCGTCGACACCATCGCGGGGCTGCGCGAGGAGATCGGCGGGGGTGCGACGATGACGCTGACCCTGGCCGATCGAAGCGCGGCCGACGCCCGCGACCTCGTCCGCGACCTGTCCGGGATCACCGACGTCACCGCGTCCGGGCGTACCCTCGAGTGTACGGTCACCGAGCCGGCTGCGAAGGCCGACGTCGTGACCGCCGTCGCCGACGCGGGCGTTTCGATCGCGGACGTGCGGATCGAGGAGGTCTCCCTCGAGTCGCTGTTTACCGCCCTGACGAACGGCGACGCAACCGAGAACGCGGCGATATCGGGGGCGATCGAACCCGACGCGACCGCGGTCGAACCGGCGGTGTCTCGATGACCTCACACATCCCTACCGTCGCTCGCAAGGAGTTCGACGACGCCGGCCGGTCGAAGCTCCTCTGGACGCTGATCGGCCTGCTCGTCGGGCTGGTCGCGATCGGCTACACCGCGATCTGGTACACGGTCGACGACGTGACCGCGGCCGAGGTGCTGAACTTCCTCGGGCTCCCGCTGCAGGTAATCATTCCGGTCGCCGCGCTGATCGCCGGCTACATGGCCGTCGTCGGCGAGCGTCGATCGGGCAGCATCAAACTCCTGCTCGGCCTGCCACCGAACCGGACCGATGTCGTGTTCGGCAAGCTACTGGGCCGCACGGCGGTCGTCGGGGTAGCGGTCGGCCTCGCGTTCCTCGCCTCGCTCGTCCTCGGTGCCGTCTTCTTCGGCTCGGTGCCGTTCGCCGACTGGCTGGGCTTTGCAGCCGTCTCAGTGCTGTTCGGGACGACCTTCGTCGGACTGGCCGTCGGCGTCTCCGCGGCCGTCTCCTCGCGGGGCAAGTCGATGGCCGTCGTCGTCGGGTGCTACATGGTGTTCGTCGCGCTCTGGGAACTGCTCACTGCCGGCCCGTACTACCTCCTCTACGACGAGGGGCCGCCGATCGAGGCCGAGACGTGGTATCTCGTCCTCGAGCAGTTCAACCCCATCTTCGCGTATACCAATCTGGCCAGCAGCGTCGTCGAAGGGACGATCTATCCCTTCCAGTTCCAGTACGGCCTGCAGTCGCCGGAGGCCTATCAGATGACGCCCGCCGAGCGGTTCCCGGGCGACGCACCGTTTTATCTGCAGGACTGGTTCGGCGTCGTCGTCATGCTGGCCTGGCTGGCCGTGCCCGTCGCGATCGGCTACTATCGGTTCAAGCGAACCGATCTCTAATCGCTCGAGCCGACGGCTCTCCGGACGAACCTTCCGCAGAAATTCCCCGCTGACGCTCGTTCCGTCCCGATCGTAGCGGTCCCCGCTGACACCCGACCCGGACGCCCTACTGCATCCGCAGCAACTGCGCGTGCAGCGTCGTCCCCACCTCGAGGACGTTCGCCTCGTCGATAAAGCCCTCCTCGACGGCGAGTTCGACGGCGCGGGTACCGACGATGTTGGCCACGTCGGCCTGCGCGAGGCTCTCGACGACGGCGTCCTCTTCCACTGCGTCGCCGCCGTAGAACTCCTCGGTGACGGTCAGCGAGAGGTCGCCCTCCTCGAAGGTCTCGCCCAGCACGTCCTCGTCGCAGACCGCAACCAGCAGCCCCTCCTGAGTGTCGCGCTCGTTGACGATCATCCGATCACTCGAGTTCCCACTCGCGATCCTCGTCCTCGTCGCCGGTGCCGAGGTCGCCCAGTCCCAGGTCCTCGAGCCCGATGTCGCCCTGCTGGGGGCGGGACTGCCGGCCGGTCCCGAGTCCGGGCTGGCCGCCGGCTCCCGGTCCGGCACCCATGCCGCCGGGGCCGCCCTGACCGCCGCCGAGGGTTTCCTTGCGGTCGTCCATCATCTCCTGTTCGGCCAGCTCGCGCATCTCGTTTGCCTCCTCGGCGATCTCCTCGGCCTGATCGAACTCGCCGAGTTCCTCGAGGATCTCGGCTTTCTCCTCGAGGACCTTCGCGTTGCGCAGGCCCAGCCGGATCGCGTTGTCGATACAGTGTAAGGCCTCCTCCGAGAGGCCCCGTTCCGAGAGGAAGAACGCGCGGTTGAACCAGCCGGCGGCGAAGCGTTCGTCGATCTCGATGGCGCGTTCGGCGTGTTCGAGCGCCTCCGAGGTTTCGCCGAACTCCCAGAGCGCGTAGGCGAGGTTCGTCTCGGCGGTGGCGGCGTGTTCGCTCTCGTCGTCGATCCGCAGCGCCTCGCGGTGGGCTCCGATCGCCTCGTCGTACTCCTCGAGTTCGGCGTGGGCGACGCCCTTGTTGACCCAGGCCTCCTGCTCGAGACGGTCGTCCTCGGCGTAACGGGCGGTCCGCTCAAAGGCCTCGGTGGCCTGCTCGTAGCGGTTGATCTGCATGTAGTTCAGGCCGACGTCGAGCAGCTCGGTGGCGTCGACCTCGTCCGAATCGATGTTGTGTTTGTCCAGCGTGTCGGTGACGACGCGGGAGTCGACGGGGTCGACCTTCGAGGGGTCGACGCCGAGTTCCGGCGGATCCAGATCGAACTCCTCGTAGGGATCGCCGAAGCCCTCGCCCTCGGAGAACTGATGGTCGCGATCGTCGTCTCGGTCAGTCATTAACAGGAATTGGCGACGGCGACTGTTAAGGGCTGCGACCCGGGTAGCGGCGGGGCTCGGGCGTCAGATCCGCTCGCCGAGCCGCCTGGTCACGCCCCGCAGCGACTGGGTGACCGCGGCCGGATGGGGGAGCCCGAGCCGGTACCGGACACGGTCCTGGCGCTTGAACGGTTCGAACACGCCGGGCTCCTCGAGATCCCAGACCCGCGCCCGCGAGCAGCGGGCACCGCGGCGGTCGAAGACGGCATTTGCCGCCCGTCGGCCGGCCTCGTTGGCCGACTCCATCGAGGCCAGATCCGAGTTCGTCCGCACGTAGTCGCTGGCCAGCGCGAGGTTTCGGACGCCGACGTCGGCCGGCGGCCGGTTCCGGAGCGAGCCGACGGTGTTGATAAGGAGCGGCGAGCGGTTCTCCACTCCCTCGTCCGTCTCCACGATCGACGGATCGAGGAACCAGTCGACGAGATGGTCGTCCCGCAGTCGCTCGTTGGGGCCGTTCAGATGGGCCTTCAGCTGCGCCCAGATCTCCTCGGCGATCTCCTCGCGGGTACACTCCCGGGCCGGTTTCTCGTGGACGATTCCCGGCGTGTCCCAGTCGGAGGCGATCACCGAGAGGACGCCCTCGACCTCGTCCGGACCGCGGCCTTCGAGGGCGTCGTCCGTCCAGAACTGCCGCTGGGAGATCGAGGTCAGCGCCCACGGGGCGTCCGCGTAGACCTGATGGCCCCGCGTCAGTTCGACGTCCGTCGAGAGGTAAAACTGGATCCCGTTCATCCAGGCCGTCTCGAGGCGTTCGATCCGCCCCAGTTCCGGCGCGGCGCGGCGCAGTTGGGGCGTGACGAACTCGGTGGCGACCTCGACCGGCACCGCCAGCACGTAGTCGTCGGCCGCGACCGTCTCACCGTCGGCCAGCGTCGCGCCCGTGATCCGCCGGCCGTCGAACTCGAGGGCTCGAACGGGCGTGTTCGGCCGGAACTCGACGCCCAGCGACTCGAGGTGGGCGAGCCAGGGGTCGATCCAGGCCTCGTTGGTCGGCGCGTTCAGGATTCGCTCTGTCGGTTCGGTCGGATCGAGCTGACCGAAGAGCAGCTGCAGGTAGATCGTCCCGACGGTCCGGGCGCTGCCGACCTGCGGTCGGAGCGCGACCAGCGCCTGCGTGGCGTAGGCCAGCCGGTCACGAAACTCCGGCGAGCGGTTCTCGGCATCGATGAACTCCCACCACGAGATATCGTCGAGTTCCTCCTCGCGTCGCTGATGGCAGGCCGTCAGCAGGTACAGCAGTCGCTCGAGGAGGTATCGAACGTCCTCCCGGGGCAGGTCCTCGGCGAAGGCCGGGCGCAGCGCCGCGAGCCAGCCACGGACCGAGTCGGGCGTTGTCGTCTCGGCGATCCGTTCCTGACCGTCGGTACTCGCGATCAGGGTCGCTTCGGTCTCGACGAGGTTGTCCGCGACGACCCCGTCGCCGTCGGGGATCCGCTCCATCGTCTCGACGACGTGCCGGTAGAACGCCGGGAAGAACCGGAAGCCGTGTTCGCCCTGCAGCGCGTCCGGCTCGTCCGTGATCGGCATCGAGCGCGCTTTGCCGCCGAAGCGGTCGTTGGCCTCGAAGACGGTCACCTCGAGTCCCCGCTCGGCGAGTTCGTGGGCCGCGGTGAGGCCGCCGATCCCGCCGCCGAGGACGGCTACGTCGGTCATTACCCTCTCTGGGACCCCAGCCGTCATAACGCGACCCCCTAACTACGAACTGTCCGGGGCGGATGCGGCCGGTTCGGGCACCCGTCACGCTTGAGTGGCCCGCCGACGAGGTGCCGCGTATGCGACTGTTCGCCAGCGTCGACCTCCCCGACGACCTCGCTGAGCCGGTCGCCGACCTCCAAGACGAGTTCGCGGACGCGAGCGGCCTCGAGTTCACCGACCCGGCACAGGCCCACGTCACGATGAAGTTCCTCGGTGACGTGGACGAGGACCGACTGCCGGCCCTCGAGCGGGCACTCGAGACGGCGGTTACCGACGCCGCCGTCGACCCCTTCACGGTTCGCTACGGCGGGCTGGGTGTCTTCCCGAGTCTCGAGTACATCAGCGTCGTCTGGCTGGGCGTCGCGGACGGCAGCGAGGAGTTGACCCGGCTGCACGAGGCCATCGAGGACCGAACGACGGCAATGGGGTTCGACCCCGAAGATCACAACTTTACGCCACACGTCACGCTCGCCCGGATGACTCACGCCGGCGGGAAGGAACTGGTCCAAGAACTCGTTGAGGAGCGCGAGCCGGCGATCGGCGAGGCCCGCGTCGACGAGGTCCGCCTCACCGAGAGTACCCTCACCGACGAGGGACCGGTCTATTCGACCGTGGCGTCGTTCCCGCTCGGATGAGACCGGCGTCGATCGTGCTTCCCGTCATCGAGTACGTCTGCTGTCGTCAAGCGAATCCACTGTTAGACCGAGTACAGTCAGTCGGATGTTTGGATATATAGATCGGTTCGGTCATATCGAGTCCGAGATTTTAGACCTCGGTCTCAACGACTTCCTGCCGGAACACGCGAACGGTCAGTGACGTCTCACACATCAAAAGACCCTCGCTGCGATCCGAGTGTGACCCTTGCATCTTCGGTCGGTGGACGGAGAGAGCGACCAATACCGGTCGCGACTCGCCGGTCAGTCCGGATCTATCCGGGACTTTCCGCTATAGATCTGACTGGAGTGTGGACTTGACGACGGGTTGTGACTAGACGCCATCTCTCTTGTGACACGCGTGGATCAGCGTCAGGACCCGCACGGATTTTGTTTTTCTATCAGCAAACCTGACCTCGCCTGAGACTGTGCTTCCGTCGATCTTGCCAGTACAATCAGAAGAATCGTACCGTAACTACCGACCTCATCTGTTATGTTGGCACTCATTTCCGACTTTCGTAGTTCAAAATCATCTCAACCCGCTTTTCAGTAGGTGGATGTGTCCGAAATAGCCGTGATTCAAGGCGTAACAAAGGCTTTCGTATTGACCAGCAGAACGGTTTTATATTCTCTTCATACCAGTACCCCAATACTTCTTCCCGGTTGTACGACTCGAATGGGAGGATCGAGAGCGACGATACTGCACGTGCATTCCGGAGGTCCTGAGAGGGCGTCTCCTGAATCTGCTGATCGAGTGTTCGAAGTGCACTCGCTAACGGTGCACCTGAGCCAAGTACCTCGACGGCTGCTTTGTCTGCTGCGAGTTCTCGAGTTCGAGAGCAAACAGTGATGATCGCCTTCGTGACCGGTACCACTGCACGGCCAACAGCGCCCAGAATGATTGCAACGGGGACCCGGTGTCGAGCTAGATCCCGCGTTCGAGCGGCGATCCCAGCCGAGAGTATCATCGGTACTGAAACGATCGTCATGACCGTTGCATCACGGTTCTTTACGTGTGCCAGTTCGTGAGCGATTACAGCCTCGAGTTCAGCTGCATCGAGGGTGTCGAGTAATCCCTCAGAAAGAATCAGCCGGCTGGTCGTCGGTCGAACACCGATAACCATTGCCTCGGGTGCCAAACTATCTGAAATTGAAATAGTAGGTGCTGGTATCCCGAATATCGATGAAACTCGATTTACAGTGGCATAGAGTTCAGGATATTCTTCGACCGTCACTGGTGTCGCAGTTGCCGCTTGCTCGATTTCCCTCGTTCCACGACACTCGAGGACGATGATCCAGAGGAGTAACAAAACTGTCGGAATAATTGAAAGAAGCATCGCAGTGGAAAGAGATGTCCGAGCAAATAGGAAAAAGCCGACAAATACAGCCCATAGGGCGCCAACAAATCCGACAATAGCCACGAACAATAGTAGCAATGAACAGATCATCCTCAAAACGAGGGCTTGTTCCACCGACCAGCGCATTACTGTTTCCTTTGGAAGTCCTGTTGTGTATCGATTACGGTCTTCTCGACGGAGACATCGGGTAATGCCGACTGTCTCTAATTCGCGAGACTGTCTCGCAGCAATAAGCGGAGTACTCGTCATATCGATGCTGACTGGCAGAATCCCGTCGCGACCGTCCTCGATCCACAGGCTCTACAAGATGGACAAGATTTTAAGCCACCGCGGGCTACGTCCGGCTACTATGGGTAAGAAATCGAAGGGCAAGAAGAAGCGACTTGCCAAACTCGAGAACCAGAACAGCCGCGTGCCGGCCTGGGTCATGATGAAGACGGACATGGAAGTCCAGCGCAACCCCAAGCGACGCAACTGGCGGCGCAACGACACTGACGAGTAACGATGAGTGCAAGTGATTTCGAGGAACGCGTCGTCACCGTTCCCCTGCGAGACGTCAAGAAGGGCGCGAACCACGAGGCCGCCGACTACGCGATGCGACTAGTCCGCGAACACCTCGCGAAACACTTCGCGGTCGAGGAAGACGCCATCCGACTGGACCCTTCGATCAACGAGGAAGTCTGGTCGAACGGGCGCTCGAACCCGCCGCGAAAGCTTCGCGTCCGCGCGGCCCGCTTCGACGAAGAGGGCGAAGCGGTCGTCGAAGCCGAGGTCGCCGACTAAACTTGCAACGCCTCGCCTTCGCCGGGTCGGCCTACGTCGGCGTCTTCGCCCGCGCGACCGACTCGTGCGTACTCGTTCGCCACGATGTCGACGACGACGTCGTCGCCGATCTGTCCGACGAACTCGAGGTCCCCGTCGTTCCCACGACCGTCGGCGGCTCCTCGACGGTCGGTGCCCTAGCGACGGGTAACGAGAACGGCCTGCTCGTCAGTTCCCGGGTCCTCGAGTACGAACTCGAGACCCTCGCGGACGAGATCGACGTGCCCGTCGCCGAACTGCCCGGCAGTATCAATGCCGCCGGCAACGTCGTCCTCGCGAACGATTACGGGGCCTACGTCCATCCGGACCTGCCCCGCGAGGCGATCCAGATCGTCGAAGACACCCTCGAGGTCCCCGTCGAGCGTGGCGACCTCGCCGGGGTCCGGACCGTCGGGACCGCCGCGGTAGCGACCAACACCGGCGTCCTCTGTCACCCGAAAGCTACCGACGCCGAACTCGACGCGCTCGAGGAGGCCCTGGACGTCCGGGCCGACGTCGGCACGGTCAACTACGGCGCGCCGCTGGTCGGCTCCGGCCTGATCGCCAACGAGGCCGGCTACGTCGTCGGCGAGGACACGACCGGCCCCGAACTCGGCCGGATCGAGGACGCGCTGGGCTATCTCGACTGACGGTCAGTCCCCCCGATTTCGATTCTCACGTCTTCTCGAGCGGCCGCGATCGACGCCGCTTGACGCCGGTATTTCGTCTTCTCGAGACTGCTTCCGACCGATGTCTATATTTACTCGGTAGCGAGTATCCTCTGTATGGCATGGCAGGATTTGCTCTTCATGGCCGGTAGTCTGCTCTCGGTGGTCTTTCTCGCGCCCGCGCTTCGGGACGTAAACGCGCGGATCCCTCTCGCGACGAGCGTTCCCAAAATGGCGCTGGGTGGCGTCTACGCGATCACGTTCGCGACGATGGGCATGTCGCTGGCCGCGGTCGGCCTCCTCGCAACCGGGCTCATGTGGGGGCTGCTCGCGGCGTACCGGTCGCCGTCGTCGCCCGCGCCCGCTCGCTCCCGCCCGAACGCGTCGTCTGGTACGGTCGCAAGCGATGGACAACGGCCCCCTCGGCGACTCGAGGATTGAGCTACTGCCGTTCGAACCGATGTAAGACGACGTCGCTGTCGTCGTCCCACTCGAAGTTCTCGTGGGCGTGATCGAGCATGCGTCGGTATCCCTCGAGGTCGTCCATCCCTTCGGCTCGGGCGTCCTCGTCGGTCAGGTCACCGAGCGTGCGTTCTCGCACCGCGGTCACCTCGAAGGTCGTGTCGTCGATCGCGAACGTGTCCCCTTCGTCGGCATACTGCTGGCCCCGGTGGATCTGGGTGACATCACCCTCGAGGGCCTGCTCTCGCATTCGCTCGCTGGGCAACAACTCGTCGGCATCGAGTTCGCTCATGGAGCCGGGTTCGATCGCCCGTCGGAAAACGCTTGACCCTTCGCTCGTGGGGAACGCCGGGGAGAGACCCTCGTTCCGGCACCTCGCGTCGGTCGGCGGCCGTCGAATGGGAAGGGAAGATTCTTCCGACTGCCTGCCGGAGGGATAGGCATGAGTCAATTTACGGTCAGTGGTCGGTTCAAGAACCGCGACGGGTTCGCGGAGTTCGAGACGACCATCGACGCCGAGAACGAGAACGTCGCTCGCGAATACGCCTACACGCAGCTCGGAAGCCAGCACGGGCTCAAACGTACCGAGATCGAACTCGAGGAGGTATCCCAATAATGGGTCAGCAGCAACTCCAGCAGCTGTCCCAGGAGCTTCAGGAGATCGAAGAACAGATCGAAGGTCTGCAGGCGAACGTCGAAGCCCTGCGACAGGAACAGACCGAAGTCGACGAGGCCATCGAAGCGATCGAGACCCTCGAGACCGGCTCGACGGTCCAGATGCCGCTTGGCGGCGGTGCCTACCTGCGAACGACGATCGAAAACATCGACGAAGTCATCGTCGACCTCGGCGCCGACTACGCCGCGGAGTTCGAGGAGGGCGACGCCGTCAACGCCCTCGAGAACAAGAAGGATCACCTCGACGACCAGATCGACGAACTCAACGAGGAGATCGCGGAACTCGAGACCGAGAGCGACGAACTCGAGCAGCAGGCCCAGCAGCTCCAGCAGCAGGCGATGCAACAGCAGATGCAGGGAATGGGCCAGGGCCAGCCCGACGAGTAACGCGGCGTAGATACTTTCATCGCCAGCCATGTTCGATAACCTGAAGGACAAGCTCGGAAGCTTCCGCGACGACGCCGAAGAAGCCGCCGAGGAGAACGTCGAGGAGGTCGACGAGGACGACCTCGACGCAGCGGAACTCGAGGATGCCGAGGCCGACGTGGACTCGACGGACTCGAGCGACGCGACCCCGTCGGACTCGGCCGATGCAGCGGACGCGGAAGCCGTCGATACTACCGTCGACGCCGAGACGGCGACGCCGGCGTCCGCCGCGGTCGAACCGGACGCGGCGGTCACCGCTGAATCGGAACCGGAGCCGACGACCGAGGCCGCCACTGCGGACGCGGCCGAATCCGCGGGCCAGGAGCCGGCGACCGACCCCGATCTCGAGGTCGACGACGCCGGTTCGGCCCCGGACGAGTCGGTCTCGGACGAGGAGCCGGCTGCCGACGAAGACGAAGAGGCCACGGCGGACGACGAAGACGAAGACGACGACGGCGGCCGGACCGGGCTCGGCGCCAGAGCACGCTCGCTCTTTTCGGGATCGTCCGACGACGCCGAATCCGATGCCGACGAAACCGGTTCCGACGACGAGCCGGTCGACGCCGCGACGCCGGACGAGGCGGCGGCAGAGACGGCGACGGTCGACGACCCGGCCGCCGAAACGGCGGTCGACGAGGGGCCAGTCGCTGAGGACGCCGACGAGACCCCGGATGAGGCCGACATCGACGAGGACGATGCGACCGCCGACAACGGCGGGACCGGCTTCGGTGCGAAGGCAAAGTCCCTCGTCAAGGGGAAGTTCGTCATCGAGGAGGAAGACCTCGAGGGGCCGCTGCACGAACTCGAGATGGCCCTGCTTTCCAGCGACGTCGAGATGGGCGTCGCCGAGGAGATCCTCGACAACATCCGCGACGAACTGGTCGGGGAGACCCGGACCTTCACGACCTCGACCGGCGAGGTCGTCGAGGAGGCGCTGCACAACGCGATCTACGACGTGATCAGCGTCGGTCAGTTCGACTTCGACGAGCGCATCGCCGAGGCCGACAAGCCGGTCACCATCGTCTTCACCGGCGTCAACGGCGTCGGGAAGACGACCTCGATCGCCAAACTGAGCCGCTACTTCGAGGAGCGTGGGTTCTCGACGGTGATGGCCAACGGCGACACCTACCGCGCCGGTGCCAACGAGCAGATCCAGGAACACGCCGACGCGCTCGAGACGAAACTCATCAGTCACGAACAGGGCGGCGACCCCGCTGCGGTGTTGTACGACGCCGTCGAGTACGCCGAGGCCAACGACGTCGACGTCGTGCTGGGCGATACCGCCGGGCGGCTCCACACCGACGAGGGCCTGATGGATCAACTCGAGAAGATCGACCGCGTCGTCGGCCCGGACATGACGCTGTTCGTCGACGAGGCGGTGGCGGGACAGGACGCGGTCAACCGCGCTCGGGAGTTCAACGACGCCGCCGAGATAGACGGTGCGATCCTGACGAAGGCCGACGCCGACTCCAACGGCGGCGCAGCGATTTCGATCGCTCACGTCACCGGGAAGCCGATCCTGTTCCTCGGCGTCGGGCAGGGATACGACGACTTGGAGCAGTTCGATCCAGACGAGATGCTCGACCGACTGCTCGAGGACGAGGCGTAACGTCCATTCGTCGCTTCGTCGCCGCTGGATTCTCGAAAGATTGCCCGCGGATTCGAAGGCGTGAACGACGATTCTCCCGGTCTCTCGGCGGGTAACGAGACCCCACGGCGGTGAGCCTCGTCGGACCGGCGGTCCGACGCTGGCACGGGACCCCGATCGACTGCTCGAGGAGTCGGAGCCCCGACCGCACCAGTGGACCGATCGTTCTTTCAGAAGATACTTATTGTTAGTTTGAGACGTTAGCGTATGAACCGCCTCCGACCTCGCCGCGGATTTCTCGCGTCGGTCGTCACGACCGTCGCGGTCACGACGGGCGGTTTCGAGTACGCTTCGGACGGGCCGACCGGCCCGCCGCTGGACTCCGGAACCGTCCCGGCCGATTGGTTCGAGTGTGACGACGTCAACCGTCCCGATCCCGATCCGCCGGACGACGCCCCGCTCGAGCCGCGGACGTATCCGTCGTCGCCGTCGTCGCTGGACGATACCATGGTCGAGTACGTCACGACGTTCGAGCGGACGTATCAACACAACGCGTTTCTCGGCCAGTACGGTGCCGAAGCGCGGACCGTCGACCTCCGCCGAACGGACGGCCGTGTGGCTGCCGTCGGGTCGGCGACGAACCCGGATGCGGTCATGGTCGCGATCCGATACGACCTGACGACCGGGACCGGCCGCTCGAGCGTCGACCCGCGTGACAGGTGGGACATCCGCGCCGTCTATTATGTCGACGAGAACGTCGTCCTTCGATCCCGGTACCACGGACTCGCCGAGGAGTTGCGCTTCGAGCCCGATCCACGAACCCAGGGCGAACTCGTCGCCTGTTTCGACTGACCGTCCCTGCTCCCAATCCGGCGTCGCCGCCGGGTACGGTACCGGAACCTATTACCGCTACCGACGACGCGTGGCGTCCCGGTGTCGCCTCGTTCCCGTCCGTGCCGGTGTCTTGCCGACGATTTCCATCCGCCCCTCTCGTCGGTGGCACCACGTCGGGGCAATATTTACTGGTGGGAACGACCCACGTCATGATTCGCCGAGTTGCGGGGGTGTATACGAACGGGGTCGCATTACCCGCTAAACAATGGTCCTTGAAGATAGTCCGACCGCTCGAGTGGCTGCCGACCGGCGGTGGTCCCCATGAACACGGTCGAGCAGCACAAACAGGAGAAACATCCCCTCGACGTCGTCGACGACGTCTACGACTACGCCGACGAGGAACTCTCCTTCGAGGAGATCGAGGAGCGCGCCGGCGGCGGCGAGTGGGAGCGTCTGAAGTGGGCCGGCATGTACGCCCAGAAGCAGGAGGGCTACTTCATGATCCGGACGAAGGTCCCCGGCGGGAAGCTCACCCCGGAACAGGCCGAGGTCATCGGTGAAGTCACCGACGACCTCGCGGTCGCCCCCGAGGAGTACGGCGGCGAGGAACAGAACGAACTCTGGGGCGACGCGTACCTCGACATCACGACCCGACAGGACATCCAGAAACACTGGATCCGCGTCGAAGACGTCCCCGAGATGTGGGACCGCTACGACGAGGTCGGCCTGACGACGGTCCAAGGCTGCGGCGACTCCGCCCGGAACGTCCTCGGCTGCCCCGCGGCCGGCCTCGACGATCACGAGTGTTTCAACGCACAGCCGGTCATCGAGGCGGTCTCGGACTTCTTCACCGAGAACCGCGAGTACGCCAACCTCCCCCGGAAGTTCAAGATCACGATCACGGGCTGTGCCCACGACTGTGCCCAGTCCCAGATCAACGACGTCGGACTCGTCCCCGCGAAAAAGGAGATCGATGTCTCCGGCGAAGCCGGAGGCTCGTCGGACTCGTCCGACGGTGGCCAGCAGCTCTACGGCTTCCACGCCCGCGTCGGCGGCGGCCTCTCCGACGGCCCGCGAATGGGCTCGGAACTCGACGTCTTCATCCGACCCGAAGATGCCGTCGAGTTCTGCCGCGCCGTCGCTCAGACGTTCAAGGAACTGGGCGACCGGAACAACCGCGGTGTCTGTCGCATGCGGTATCTCGTCGAGCAGATGGGTGCCGAGAAGTTCGAGGAAGCCGTCCGCGACCGCTGTACGATCGACCTGCCAACCGGCGGCCAGAACCTGACCGTCGGCTACCAGAGCGACCACGTCGGCGTCCACGAGCAGAAACAGGACGGGCTCAACTACGTCGGCTTCAACGTGATCGCCGGCCGCATGGGCGGCGACGAGTTCGCCGCAGCGGCCCGCGCCGCCGAGAAGTACGGGACCGAGGACGCCTCCGTCCGCCTCGCGACCGACCAGAACTTCCTCATCACCCACATCCCCGACGAAAACGTCGACGACCTGCTGGCCGAGCCGTTCGCCCAGGAGTACAGCCCCGATCCGGGGGCGTTCTCCCGCGGCGCGGTCGGCTGTACGGGCAACGAGTTCTGTAACTACGCCATCATCGAGACCAAAAAGCGGACCAAGCGCTGGGCCCGCGAACTCGACGACCGCATCGATGTCCCCGACGACATCGAGTCCATCCGGATGCACATGTCCGGCTGCTCGGCCTCCTGTGCCCAACCCCAGATCGCCGACATCGGCTTCCGCGGCGAGACGGTCAAGCTCGAGGACGAGGACGGTGACGACATCGTCGAAGGGATGGACTTCGGCCTCGGCGGTTCGCTCGGTGCCGACAACGAGTTCCTCGACTGGGTCGAGAGCGCCGTCCCCGCCGACGCCGTGATCCCCGCCCTCGAGCAGCTGTTCGAGGCCTACTCCGCGGATCGTGACGACGGCGAGGAGTTCTACGAGTGGTGTCGCGGCGTCGACAACGGGCAGCTGCGGTCAATCATGCAAGGGGCCGACGCGCCGGTCGCACGGGGTGTTGCCCATGGGGACTGATAGCGAGGACGAACGTAGTGAGTCCTCGAAGAAGCGAGCGGGAGCGGCGGGATCCGAGCAAGGCGAGGATCCCGAGAATGCGAGCGGTGAAACCGCGAGCGAGAAGCGACACGCGAGCCGCGAGGACGAACCCCGCCTCCCCCACGTGCCGGAATCGGACGACGATGACGACGCCGTCGTTGTCCCCGACGCCGACAGCGGTGCGTCCCGGTCCCGGGAGAACACCGACCACGCTCGAGAGGGCGCCATCGCCGCGGACGGCGGCGAGCGAGCCGACGCGGGTACCGAGGGCGAGAGCTGCTCGCCGAACACCTGTACCTGCGGCGAGAAAACGGCTACCGATACTGATACCGGGTCCGAAACGCCGCCCGTCGCCACGGACGGCGCCGGCGTCGCGAACGTCGACGAGATGGGCGAACTCGGCGACCTCGAGTTCACCGAGCCCGCGGAGGACGTCAGTCAGGACGTCTACGACGACGCTCCCGACACGCGCGTCGGGGTTCCCGAGGGCGTCGATCTGGACACGCCGGAGTACTCGATCCGCTCGCGAATGAACGACATCGAGACGCCCGACGAGAAGACCTGGTTCATGGAACTGGACGAGGCGGTCATCGACGAGGGCCGCTGTATCCAGTGTGGGACCTGTGTCGCCGCCTGCCCGTCGGACTCGATCGGCGTCGGCGACGACGGCCTGCCGGAGCTGGTCAAGATGTGTACCGGCTGTTCGATGTGTTGGGACTTCTGTCCCCGCGGCGGCATGCGCTACGAGCGCCAGTGGAAGATCACCGGCGGCGAGGACAACGTCAAGGGCGCGGGCGACCCGATCACGGAGTTCTCCGCGAAGGTCGAGGACGACTGGACCGACGGGGCCCAGGACGGCGGCGTCGTCACCGGCGTCCTCTCGACGCTGCTCGAGGAGGGTGAGATCGACGGCGCGCTCGTCGCGACCGAGAGCGAGGAACAGGAGTGGAAAGCGGAGAGTTACCTCGCGACCACGACCGAGGAACTCATCGAGAACGCTGGCACCGTCTACAACCAGACGCTGGCGCTTGGCAACCTCGACTTGGCGCAGTGGGAACACAAGCTCCCCGACAAGGACTGGGACGACCTCTCACTGGCCATCGTCGGCACGCCCTGTGAGATCGAGGGCATCCGCGCCCTGCAGGACTTCGAGTGGGACTACCAGGCCCAGAACGAGGGTATTCGGGCCGTGGACTACACGATCGCGCTGATGTGTACGAAGAACTTCAACTACCACAGCCTCATGGGCGAGCAGTTGGAGGAGCAACGCGGCATCTCGCCGTCGGAGATCGGCAAGATGGACGTCCTCGACGGCAAGATGATGGTCTACGACCACGACGGCGAGATGATCGTCGAGGAGGACATCGAGAACTTCCACGACGCCGCGCTCAAAGGCTGTGACGAGTGTGCCGACTTCACCGGCTTCTGTTCGGACATCACCGTCGGCTCCGTGGGCTCGAGCGACGACTACTCCAGTGTCATCATCCGGACCGAACAGGGGATGGACGCCTGGGAGCTGACCGAGTCGAAACTCGACTACCACGACTTAGAGGACAAGTCGGCGGTCGGCAAGCTCCAGGGCTGGGACAAGAAGAAGGCCTTCGAGAGCCTCGAGCGGCCCTTCGATCCCGACGCGCCGCGGTTCATCGACTACACCGACCATGCCGAGAACTACGGCACGGCGTTGAACCCCCACGACCAGGGCCACTGAGCGGTCGCGTTCCGTCCTTTTCCGCTGTTGTACGCCGGGTTGCGTCGCGCTCGAGTGCCGTCGCTGTGGGTCGCATTCCGTCGCTCGAGCCAAAAGGGGGTATGAGCCCCGGGTTCGCCGCCCCCAACGTCCCAATCGTGGCGCTCGCGGTGTCGGATCGGTCGGCGTGATCCACCTCCGGATCAGTGTCAGTTCCGGACGCGGACCATGGTTGACTGTGGGAACAAGACGCATAGTCCTTGGCCCGACCTATGCATGGACGGCGCGCAGGCACGCGATCTCGGGTCCGAGCGACGGCGAAGTGCCCTTTCGAGCCGGCCGAGTTGCCGGTGGCCGCGAGCCGTCACCTACCGCCCTCGTTCAGATCACGACGCCGGACTGTAAGAGTGCGATCAGGGCGGTCAGTATCGGCACCGACAGCAGCGTCGTCAGGAGGACGCAGGTCGAGACGTACTCCGAGACGAGGATACCCTCCGTCCGCGCGCCGTCCGCGAACTCGATGACCAACACCAGCGGCGTCACCGCGGCGGGCATGGCCGTCTCGAGGACGAACACGCGCGCGACGGTCGGGTTCTCGAAGCCGATCAGCAAGGCGACGCCGAGTCCGACCAGCGGCGCGACGACCGTCTTGAGCGCGGTCGCCGGCCAGGCCCGGGAGACCGCTGAGGCAGTATCGGCCCGTGCGAGTTGGATCCCGAGGATGAGCAACATGAGCGGGATCGAGGCGTCACCGACGAGTCCCAGGGTCTCCATCGCCGCGGTGTCGGCGGGCGGAACGAGACCCAGCGCCCGCGCACCCAGCGCGGCGGCGACGGCGTACACCAGCGGGATGTAAAACACCCGGCGGACGCCCTCGAGGCCGGCGGAGCCGCTGCTCCGGGAGGCGACGTAGACGCCGACGGTGTACATCAGCACGGACTGGACCGAGAGGAAGAGGACGGCCGTCTGGCGGCCGACCGCGCCGAACGCGAAGTCCGAGACCGGAATCCCGAGGTTGCCGGAGTTGGTGAAGATCGCGACCAGTACCAGCCCGCTCAGGGCCGGTTCCCGTTCGCCGACGGCGCGGCCGGCCAGTTCCGCGACCGCCCACATCGCGGCCGTGAAGACGCCGATTCCGACCGTTACCCGTACCAGCGTCGCCACCTCGAGTTCGGTGGTCGCGAGGCTGTGAAAGACCAGCGCGGGCGCGAGGACGTAGACGACGGCGGTGTTCAGCGGCTCGGGATCGATCTCCTTGACGGTCGCCAGCAGGTAGCCCACTGCCGCGATGGCGACGATCGGCCCGATCGCCGAGCCGAAGATAGCGAGCAGGTCGGCCATCGGTCAGCGCGCCCCCTCGCGTCGCGCTCGTGGGCTCGAGGGACTCATCGATCGGTGGGCGGTCGCTCGCTGCATTCGCGGGCAGCTACTCGCCACGCGGGGTATGGTACTTGCGATGGCGGCGCGACGCCGGCCGCTGGGAGGGCGGTCCGCGTTCGTTCTTTAAGTGGTTCTGGTCACAAGATGTAGACACGACGGGAGAACGGTCCCTTCTCGAGGCAGTCACGACCGGTCAGCGACGCGTCCCGGCCGTCTCCGGAACGCCCGGCCGCGTCGTCGGCGTCGTTCGGCGGACTTATTCGCCATCGCACGGGAGCCACGACCATGCCTTCCGACGCCCGGATCCGCGTCGCGACGCCGGCCGACGCGGCCGCCGCGCGCGACATCTACGCGCCCTTCTGCGAGTCGACGGCGGTCACCTTCGAAGAGACACCGCCCACCGAGAGCGAACTGGCCGACCGGATCGCGTCCACCCTCGAGCGACACCCGTGGCTCGTCTGCGAACGCGACGGTGCGGTCGTCGGCTACGCCTACGCCGGCCCGCTTCGGAAGCGCCGCGCCTACGAGTGGGTCGTCGAACTGTCGGTCTACGTCGCCGACTCGGCCCGCGGATCGGGCGTCGGCCGCGGACTCTACGAGTCGCTGTTCGCCGTCCTCGAGCGCCAGGGGATCCGCGACGCCTACGCCGTGACGACGGTGCCCAACCCCGAGACGGAGCGGTTTCACGAGTCGATGGGGTTCAAGCGGCTGGTCGACTTCCCGGCGATCGGTTATACCCAGGACGAGTGGCAGGACGTGGCGTGGTGGCGCCGTCCCCTCGCCGAGAAGGCCGAGTCGCCCGACCGGCCGCGGCCGTTTCCCGTGGTCCGCGAGGACGACGATTGGGAGGCGCTCGTCCGGACCGGGGAAGACGCGCTCGAGCCGTCGCCGTAGCGCTCGGCCGTTGTGACGGTCGTCCGTGATCGGCGTCCGACCGACACCGCTTAGTGGCACTACCGACTGGTACCGCCCGTGAATCCCTCGAACTGGCGGACCTACCTCGTCACACAGGCGTCGCTCTCAGACGGCCGGTCGACGTCCGAGATCGTCCGCGCGGCCATCGACGGCGGCGTCGACGCCGTCCAACTGCGCGAGAAGGAGACGAGCGCCCGCTCGCGGTACGAACTGGGCCTCGAACTGCGCGAACTCACCGCCGACGCGGGCGTGGATCTGATCGTCAACGACCGGGTCGACATCGCGCAGGCGATCGACGCGGACGGCGTCCACGTCGGCCAGTCCGACCTGCCGGTCGGGGTCGCCCGCGACCTGCTCGGCCCGGACGCCGTCGTCGGCTGCTCGACGTCGACGGTCGCCGAGGCCCGCGAGGCCGAACGCGAGGGCGCGGACTACCTCGGCGTCGGGGCGGTCTACGGCACGTCCTCGAAAGATGTCGCAGACGACGAGGACGGGATCGGGCCGGAGCGAATCGAAGCGATCGCCGACGCCGTCTCGATCCCGATCGTCGGCATCGGCGGTATCACGGCGGACAACGCCGCGCCGGTCGCCGAGGCGGGTGCGGCCGGTGTGGCCGTCATCAGCGAGATCACGGCGGCCTCCGATCCGGCGGCGGCGACCGCGGCGCTTGCCGAAACCGTCGAAACTTCGAAGGGAGTCGCCGACGGAGGTCGAGGCGCATGAGCGTTACCGACATCGCCGCCGCCGACCTCGCCGACGCCGTCCGGACGGTCCGGGAGACCGAGCCACTCGTCCAGCACGTGACCAACACGGTGACGATCAACGACGTCGCGAACCTGACGCTGCACTGGGGCGGGCTGCCGGTGATGGCCGACTCCTTCGGCGACGCCGGCGAGATGACCGCGGCCGCGCGCGCCCTCGTCATCAACATCGGGCAGGTCCCCGACGACCGCGTCGAGGCCATGCACGAGGCCGGTCGGAAGGCCAACGACCGCGGGGTTCCGGTCGTCCTCGACCCCGTCGGCCTCGGCTCGACCCCCTCGCGCGAGGCGGTCACCGAGAGCCTCCTCGAGGCGGTCGACTTCGCCGCGATCAAGGGCAACTACGGCGAGATCAGCGCCCTGGCCGGCGTCGAAGCGAACGTCGAGGGCGTCGAGTCCATCGGCGACTACGAGGCGATCGAGGCAACCGCTCAGTCGGTCGCGGACTCGACCGGCACGGTCGTGGTCGCCTCGGGCGTCGAAGACATCGTCGCCGACGCCGACGGCGCGGTTCGCCTGTCGGCCGGCCACGAGATGCTCGGCGAGGTGGTCGGCACCGGCTGTATGCTCGCCGCGACCGTCGGCACCTTCGCCGGCGCGCTCGAGGATCCCCGCGAGGCTGCCGTCCACGGGACGCTCGCGTTCGGCATCGCCGGCGAGCGTGCGGCCGCGATGGACTACGCCGGCCCGGGCAGTTACCGGACGAACTTCCAGGACGCTGTCTACGGCGTCACCGGCGACGACCTCGAGTCGGCCGACCTCGCGGACCGGATCGAACCGGCGCTGTAGGGCGACGCGAACCCGTCGGTTCGACCGATGTTCCCGATTTCCGGAACGTACTGCAACGATTTTAGTCCCACCGGACGAACTCGTTCGTATGGCTCGAGACGAACTCGAGAACGCGGCCGACGCCATCGAGGCGGCGGCAGCGGCCGCGGCAGACGACGAGGCACAGGAGCGACTCGAGAAGCAGGCGGCGAAGTTCGCGGAGTACGCGGACGCCGACCGCGGGCCGGACCACGGCCAACTCGCCCGCCACGAACACATCTTAAACGACATCGCCGACGAGGAGGGCGGTGACGTCGCGTCGAAGCTCGCGGACGCGCTCGAGTCGATCAGCGCGTTCCGGGAGACGGTCGAAGGCGTATAGGAAGCGATCCCCGGTCGTGTTCAAGAAACGGCAGGAAACACCCTTTTTCGACGGCGCCTGGACGGCAGCGGGTCGGTTTGCGCAGTGACCGGATAGTGGTTCGTCCGAGTCGGTCGGAGACAGCGGGCGTCCTGCTACCGTGGCGGCACGGAGTGTCCACACCCTCCCCAGCCGATTCGCTCGCTGCTCACGGCTCCCGTTGGTCACCGTTCGCAATAGCGAGACCAGTCGCCAGCGCGCGCCACCGCACGGCGGCTGACCAGT
Organism: Natrinema pellirubrum DSM 15624; assembly: GCF_000230735.2. Classification (NCBI taxonomy): domain Archaea; kingdom Methanobacteriati; phylum Methanobacteriota; class Halobacteria; order Halobacteriales; family Natrialbaceae; genus Natrinema; species Natrinema pellirubrum. The sequence goes on along the minus strand of NC_019962.1, from coordinate 3,641,492 downwards.
TCGGCGGAACCCGCTAACAGACCGGCTTCGGGTTCGCGCCCATTCCCTCGAGCGTTTCGACGTACTCGTCGTAGGCGGCCTGGATCGCACCGCTTGCGGCCTCCTGAGCGCGCTCCCAGTCGTCGTCGCTCTCGCAAACGTCGCCGAGGAGGTCTTTCGCGCGCTCGAGCTGGTCGTCTAAATCCTCGCCGAACCCGCGGAACAGGCTGGCCGTCTGTGGGTCGGCGTCGCCGACGAAGTAGCCGACGACCTGGTCTTTCGAGCGCTGGCTCGCGAGGATGCGGCCGACGAGCGCGCCGACTCGTTCGACGGTGTCCTCGCGGGCGCGCAGGTATTCGTGGAGCTGCGGGGTGTTCGTCGGCTCGTAGTCGTCGGCGGCGAGTTTCCCGTCGACGGTCTCGTAGTGGTCCTGCTCTTCCTCGGCCGTTTGCTCGAAGGCCGCGCGCGCTTCGTCGTCGGCCTCGTCGTCGGCCCACTCGAGGAAGGTTTGCCAGGCGGCGTACTCGGCGTCCGCCGTCGCCTCGAGGACGGGCTCGGTATCGATCTCGCCGCCGGTGTCGGCATAGAGCGACTTCGAGGAGCCGAGTCGCGAGAGCGCGGTCTGGTTGTCGTCGTTGACGGTCTCGACAAATGCGTCCGGATCGGTCATAGGCGAGCATTCGGGGAGCCGAGTGTTAGGCCTATCGTCACGAGGGGGCATGCGAGCCCGGCTATCGATTACCCGCCGTCGGCCCGGAGCAACCACCCGAGAAACAGGACGATCGCCGTGACGAGGATCAGGAGCAGCAGGCTCTCCGCGACGAACCGTATCGCCGCGGGGCCGGTGTCGCCGACGCTGACAAAGCCCGCGGCGAGAACGACGATCGTGAACCCAAGCAGTCGGTTCGTCGTCTCACGGCTCGCGAGCCACGAGTCCTCGCCGTCGCTCATCGTTTCGGATCACTAACCGATAGCTGATATCGGTTCCGGTCCCGGCGATCGGTCGGCCTCGATCGGGGAACGATCCCGATGGTCGCGTCCCGCGTCGGGCGGGCGACGGATCGCGTTAGTTGCCCTTCTCGATCGGCGCGTTGACGAGGTTGCCCCACTCGGTCCAGGAGCCGTCGTAGTTGACGGTGTCCTCGTAGCCGAGCAGTTCGTGCAGGGCGAACCAGGCGACCGACGAGCGCTCGCCGATGCGGCAGTAGGCGACGGTCGTCTCGTCGCCATCGATGTCTTCCTCGGCGTAGAGGTCCTCGAGTTCGTCGGGGGCTTTGAAGGTGCCGTCGTCGTTGGTCACGGCAGCCCACGAGATGTTCTTCGCGCCGGGGATGTGGCCGCCGCGCTGGGCGGTCTCCTGGAGTCCCGGGGGCGCGAGGACCTCGCCGGAGTACTCCTCGGGCGAGCGAACGTCGACGAGCGGAACGCCGCGCTCGATTGCCTTCTCGACGTCGTCGCGGTAGGCGCGGATGCTCTCGCGCGGGCCGGCGGCGTCGTACTCGGTTTTGGAGAAGTCGGGCTCCTCGTCGGTGGTCGGGTAGTCGTTCTCGAGCCAGTATTCGCGGCCGCCGTCGAGGAGTTTCGCGTCGTCGTGGCCGTAGTACTTGAACTGCCAGTAGGCGTAGGCGGCGAACCAGTTGGAGTTGTCGCCGTAGAGGACGACGGTGTCGTCCTCGCTGATGCCGTGGTCACCGAGCAGGGCCTCGAAGTCTTCCTTCTCGAGGATGTCCCGCTGGGTCTGGTCCTGGAGCTGGGTCTCCCAGTTGAACCCGATCGCGCCGGGTGCGTGTTCTTCCTCGTAGGCTTCCGTGTCGACGTCGACTTCGACGAGTCGGAGGTCGGAGTCGTCGTCCTGGAACTGGTCGAGTCGGTCCTCGACCCAGTCAGCCGAAACGAGTACGTCTTTGGCGTAGTCGTCTGCCATGGACGGTCCTACGATGGCGACACACAAAGGGACTTCTTAACCGGTCAATTCGGACACCGGTCGACCGTGGGGGAAACTTTTGCCGCGTCTTTTCGCCGCGATTCGGCTCGCGCTCGGGAAGAGCGACGCGTTCGGCGGTCAGACGCCGCTCTCGATGGATACCCGTATTTATAGGCTGGCTCCCTCGACAAACAGGGGCAAGAGTTGCCACTGTCCCGGTATCCGCCGCTCGCCCCGAAACCGGTGCGTACTCGGGGCTTGGCTTCCTATGCCGGCCCAATGGACGAATCCGTCGTCGTCTCCCCCGACTGGCTCGCATCGCGTCTCGACGATCCCGCCGTCCGCGTCGTCGACGTCAGGGACGCCTGGGAGTTCGATGGGATCGGACACGTTCCGGGCGCGGTCAGTATCCCGTTCGACAGCTACCGCGACGAGAGCGACGTCGACCGCGGTACCCTACCCGGTGCGGACGCCTTCGCGACCCTGCTCGGCGACGCCGGGATCTCGCCCGACGATACCATCGTCGCCTACGACGATACCCACGGCGTTTTCGCGGCCCGCTTTGTCCTCACCGCCCTCGAGTACGGCCACGACGACGTCCGCCTGCTCGACGGCGACTACAGCGCCTGGAACCAGACCTACGAGACGACGAGCGACACCCCCGAGATCGACCCGGTCGATTACGAGGCCGACCCGCTCGAGCCCGACGAGAGCCCGCTGGTCGGCTACGACGCCGTCGAAGCGGCCCTCGAGCGCGACGCCGTTTTCGTCGACACCCGCGAGCGCGAGGAGTTCGAGGAGGCCCGCTTGCCGGGTGCCGTGCGGTTCGACTGGCGCGACGTCATCGACGACGAGACGCGTCGACTGAAGCCCGAAGACGAACTCGAGGCACTCCTCGCCGACCGCGGGATCACCCCGGACCGCGAAATCGTCCTCTACTGTAACACGGCCCGGCGGATCAGTCACACCTACGTCGTCCTCACAGCGTTGGGCTACGAGGACGTCATGTTCTACGAAGGAAGCCTCACGGAGTGGCTGGCCAACGACGGCGAGACCGAGAGCGGACCGGTTTCGACCGAGTGACCTCGCCGTCTATCTGTTACTCGGCCGGTTCGCCGGCCGCTCGCTCGAGTCGCTCGAGGCCGATCCGTCGGTCGCCAGTGATCGTGATCTCGTACCCGTGGTAGGTAAACGTCACTCGGTCGGGCGTTCCGGCCGTTCCGAAGCCGTCGCTTCCGAACAGTGCGTCGAGTGCGTCCGGGTCGACGGCAGTGTACAGCGGGTCGAGCGCCGTCGTTCCACCGGCGGTACCGCCGGTCGGAACCATCTCGGCGTCCGCGGCAGTCGCAACCGCCGTCACGACTCCCGTACTGATCGACTCGTCGTCCGCAAGCTCGTACACCGTGGCCGTTTCCCCCCGCCGCTGGTCGCTCGTTTCCATCACGTGGGGATACTCCGGGTGGACTGGTGAGTCACCGTCTTACCTATGTAGAGGGTGTCATAGAACTCTTGTCACACCGTGATGATCGTGCTTCCCGGATTATCTCCTCGTTCGTAGTTGGTGATCGCAATAACGAGACGCAGACACAACGACAGGAACACTTGTGCTCGTGCATGGACGCGGCCTCGGGCGTGGACGTGCCCGAGGCCGCAGTCCTTGACTGCGTCGTTAGTTCGTTCGACGCCTGTCCGGCAGTTGTACGTCTCATCTAACGTCGATTGCTTCAACTTCACGTCCTTGCTGTGTTCTTTGATACGGTCTTCGACCCTGTACTCTATGTCCAGTGGATCGTCGGTGTTGCGTGCGTTGTACGGGGCGATTGGCACGACTCCTGCGGTCAGCAGGTAGTCGTGCCAATCGAGTGTGTCATAGGCGCTGTCTCCAAGCATCCAGATCGGAGTGTCGACGGCGAGCGCGTCACGCGTGACGCGCATCGCCGTCTCTTCTGGCGCTTGTTTGCTCTCGGTGAATTCCGCTGCAATCGGGATCTTTGAACCAGTCGAAACGATCGTGCAGCCGTAGCCGTAGTAGTACTCTTCAGCCGTTGGATCGTAGCATTTCGACGCGTCTTGATCGGCTGGCATCGTTCTCACGTCTGTCGAATCAATCGAGTAGGTCAAGTCGAGCAGGCCCCGCAAGGCGGCCTGCTCGACGAGGTGGTCGAAAATCTCGTCGATGACGTGTTCGAGATCGGTGAGGAAACGATCGACCGCGTCTCTCGACGGCGGTCGATCGAAGCCACAGCTGAGCCAGACGACTGTGTTGTTCAGTTCTCGCGCAACCGGACGAATGCCGTAGATATCCTTGTAGTAGCAGTGCAGAAACCCACGCATCATCTCGGGTGGTTCGTGGTCTCGTGTTCGCCCCGTCTCCGCCGGGGCGAACACGTCGAATTCTTCGAGAAACTCGAAGGAGAGATGCTCGAACAGCGCTAGCGTCTCCGTCTCCACGGCATTGAAGAACGTCTCTACCGTAGGATTATCTTGCAGGGTCGCTGGGCTCATACCACCTCAGCGTTCACCCTGCTCTCTGGTATGAGAACTGTTCTATGACACCCTCTATGTAGTCTATTTATACGGCTGGTCGCTGCTCTGTGGGTCCCCGACGATCGTTCCCTCGATGAGGTTCCGATACCCCCGCCTGAGTCGGGACGAGAACGCCTGTCTCGAGATGCCGAGCTGGGAGGCGAGCGTCGCCTGATCGGTCTCACGCGTATCGCTGTAGTACCCCTGATTGTAGGCTAGCAACAGCGCTTCGCGCTGTTCCGGCGTGAGGCCGTACTCGGCACCGGCCGTCATCTCCGAGAGGCGATTGAGCCGTGTGAGCGTCACTTCGATGTCGTGGTCCGCACAGTACTGCTGGAACGCCGAGAACCGATCGACGGACCCCGCACGGAGTTCGAACACCCAGCCCGTTCTGGTCCCGGTCGCCGAGACGACCGTGACGCCGGTTTCCGCGATCGCTCGCATGATCCCCATGTACTCCGGCTTCCACTCGGCGCGATAGAGGCCCCGGTCACCCAGGTCCTCCATGAGAACCGCCGATCGCAGCTCCGGCAACCCCTCGAAGATATTCAAGATTGCCGCCAGTTCCTCGTCGGGATCTTGCACCCAGAAGTACGGCATGACCGTGTCACCGCTTGGGACGACGCGGTCGAGATCCAGCGTCACCTCGGGTCTGTCCTCGAAGACTCGCCCGAGTGGAAAGTCCGCCGGCGCGAGGGTGAACTCGGCGATCGAAGTCATAGTGGCCCTTCGCGCTCTCGACTGTTAAGCCTCACCGCGGGCCGACCCCTCGAGGGCCCTTACCCGTCGCCGACGTCCCGCCAGTCCGGGGCCGTGGAGTACGCCCGCGATGAGAGTTCGTCGAACGCCGCGTAGACGACTTCGTTCAGCGCGGGGTGGACGTGGACCGGCCCGGCGACGTCGTCGACGGTGCCGCCGCCGTCCATCGCGACGACGACCTCGTGCAGCAACGTTGCGGCCTGTGGCCCGACGATGTGACAACCCAAAATTTCGCCGTCCGGTCCGGCGAGGGCCTTCACGAACCCGTCGCCGGCCTCGAGGATCAGTCCCAGCGGCGCGGCGTCGTAGGGAACCGTCGCGACCTCGTACTCCCGGCCGGCGTCCGCGAGGTCGCCCTCTGTCTGCCCCACGCTCGCGACTCGCGGCTCCGTGAAGATCGCGTGGGGCATCGCCTCGTAGTCGACCGTCCGGCTCGCGTCGTCGAGGACGTTCCGCATGACGACTTGCGCCTCGTAATCGGCCGCGTGCTTGTACGGCTGCTGGCCGATCACGTCGCCCAGCACCCAGATGCCGTCGACGGCCGTCTCGAGGCGGTTGTCGGTCTCGACGTACCCCTTGTCGTCGGTCTCGACGCCCGTCTCCTCGAGAGCGAGCGTATCGGTGTTGGGTCGGCGACCGGTCGCGAGCAGGAGGTCGTCGGCGGCGAGTTCGACCGTCTCGCCGCCGTCGTTCCCGTCGTCGCTCGGCTCCGCGGTAACGACGATTCCCTCCCCGCTTTGCCTCTCGTCGGCCGGCTCCACTTCGGCCGCCTCGTAGCCGGTGTAGACGTCGCAGTAGTCCGCGAGCGACTCGGTCACGGCCGTGCTGACGGCCTCGTCCTCGCGGGGCACCAGCCGCTCGCTCCGGCCGACGAGCGAGATGTCGGCTCCGAGCGCGCCGAAGAAGTAGCCCAGTTCGGCCCCGATGTAGCCGCCGCCGACGATCACGAGTTCGTCCGGCCGCTCGTCGAGGAACAGCGCGTCGTCGCTGGTGAGATAGCCGACGCCCTCGAGGCCGTCGATCGGCGGGACCATCGGTCGGCCGCCGACGGCGATAACGACCGTCTCGCCCGTTATCTCCGCGGTTCCACTTCCGTCGTCGGGGTCGACCGCTATCGTCCGGTCGTCGACGAACCGTCCCTCGCCACGGCAGAGCGTCACGTTCGCCGCCTCCCGCATGCTCGAGGTCTGGTTGTCCGCCTTCGCGTAGACGGTGTCGTGAATCGCGTCCGTAATGCCGTCGTAGTCGACGCCGTGTACCCCCGCATCGATACCGAACGCCTCGGCTCCGCGGACCGCCTCGACTACGTCCGCGCGGTGGATGAGCGCCTTCGAGGGGACACAGCCCCGGGTGATACACGCGCCGCCCAGCGGGCCGGGTTCAACGACCGCGGCCTCGAGGCCCCGCTCGGCCGCCGCGGTCGCGACCTGACTGCCCGAGCCGCCGCCCAGCACGACGATGTCGTACGCTTCCATACCCCCTCCGACCACGGACGGCCGCCTAAAACGAGCGCCTGCGATGCGAACGCGCGGTCGTGAGCCGCCTTGCGTCGCTCAGAGCCAGTCGTCGCCGGTCTCGTCTGACTCGGCCTCGCGGTGGGACTCGACGGCCGCCGCGAGGTTCGCCAGCGCCGCCTCGGGAGTCTGGCCCTGGCTCGAGACGCCGGTCGCCTCGTGGTCCGCGATGTGCAGGCCGTGTTCGTTCTGTCGCATGGTGACGTCATCGCCCGCGAGGGCCTCGTAGTCGTCGGGATCGGCGTCCGCATCGGAACTCATACCTGTCGGTTGTCGCGGTCGAGTGAAATACGCATCGACGCCGCTCGAGCAAGTCGTGTGCCGCTCGAGACGGCAACCGCCGCCGCCATGGTCGAACACATATTTGCGAGCCCGCACACATATTACTGTGTATCACGTCGGTACGACCATGAGCGACTTCGATCCGGTACCGAATTCCGACGCCGTCAACGACGTCCGTCAGCGGTGGCGCGAGACGACCGATACGTTTGGTCGGGTCTACGAGACCGCCCTCGGGGTCACGGAGCCGACGCCGTATCCCGAGATCGCGTCGACCGCGGACTGCTCGCCTAACGCGGCGAAGAAACACCTCGACCGGCTCGCAGAGATGGGAATCGTCCGGGCCGACACCGACGCCCAACCGGCCCGGTACGAGCGCGACGACGGCTATCTCGAGTGGCAGGAGGCCAGCCGGATCGCGAGGGAGCTGACCGTCGAGGAGATCATCGACCGCGTTCGCCAGTTGGAAGCCCGCCACGAGGCGTTCGTCGATCAGTTCGGAGCCGACGATCCGTCCGCAGTGTCGCTGCTCGAGCGCGACGATCACGAGGAAATCCACGAACTGATGGAACGGCTCAGTGACTGGGAGGCCGTCGAACGGGACATCCGCCTCTACGAACTCGCGCGACGGCTAGCCCAAAACGACGGGCATCTCATTCCCGCATAGATGGGCCCGGAACGGGAGAGCGGGCCATCGTCACCGGGGCCGCCCGATCGTCGAACGCTCCGACTCCTCGAGCGTCGCCTCGCGGACGACCCCCTCGTCGTCGGGACCGCGTTCGATCCCGACAGTACCGAACCGCGGGTACTCGAGGCGCGTCTCGATAGTGACCTGTTTCCACTGTCGATCGACGGTGCCCGGTTCGATATTCGCTGGTTCACGACCGACGATTTCACGATCCATTACGTCGAGACCGGAGCCGATGGCCATCGATGGGAGTGTCGCTGGGATCGGCATCCGAACCCGCACGACCCGCGATTGCACTTTCACTGCCCGCCCGACGGAACCGAGACGGCCGACCTCGAACTGCCGTCCGTCCATCCGCTAGATGTCATCGCAACGGCTCTCGCCGCTGTCGAGGAACGGATCGACCGAGCATGGGACGCTCGTGACTGATGGCAGTCACGTCGATCGCGATCGACCGGTCCGGACGAGACTGAAGCCACTCGTTCGACGGACCGAACGATCGCGTCGCGCGTAGAAAAAGCCTTTAACGCTATCGCCTCGTACACCCAGCAAATGGTACTCGACGATCTCGGGAGTTCTCTGCGGGGCACCCTCGACAAGCTCCGCGGGAAGTCGCGACTCAGCGAGGAAGACATCGAGGAGATCGTCAAGGAGATCCAGCGCTCGCTGCTCTCCGCCGACGTCGACGTCTCGCTCGTGATGGAGCTGTCGGACAGCATCAAGGAACGTGCCTTAGAGGAAGAACCCCCAGCCGGCACCCCCGCGCGGGACTTCGTCCTCCGGATCGTCTACGAGGAACTGGTCGATCTCATCGGCGACTCGACCGAACTGCCCCTCGAGGAACAGACGATCCTGCTGGCCGGGCTGCAGGGGTCCGGGAAGACGACCTCCGCGGCGAAGATGGCCTGGTGGTTCTCCACGAAGGGGCTGCGCCCGGCGGTCATCCAGACCGACACCTTCCGGCCCGGCGCGTACGACCAGGCCGAGGAGATGGCCGAGCGCGCCGAGGTCGAGTTCTACGGCAATCCTGACAGCGAAGACCCCGTCGAAATCGCCCGCAAGGGCCTCGAGGAGACGAGCGAGGCCGACGTTCACATCGTGGACACGGCCGGTCGCCACGCGCTCGAGGACGACCTGATCGACGAGATCGAGCAGATCGAGGGCGTCGTCGAACCCGACACCTCCCTGCTCGTCCTCGACGCCGCGATCGGGCAGGGGGCCAAAGAGCAGGCCCAGCAGTTCGACGAGTCGATCGGGATCGATGGCGTCGTCATCACGAAACTCGACGGGACTGCGAAGGGTGGCGGCGCGCTGACCGCCGTCGACCAGACCGACTCCTCGATCGCCTTCCTCGGGACCGGCGAGGAGGTCCAGGACATCGAGCGCTTCGAGCCCGACGGCTTCATCTCGCGGCTGCTCGGGATGGGAGATCTCAGTCAGCTCGCCGAGCGCGTCGAGCGTGCGATGGAGCAGACCGAGATGGAGGAAGACGACTGGGACCCCGAGGACATGCTCCAGGGCCAGTTCACCCTCAACGACATGCAAAAGCAGATGGAGGCGATGAACAACATGGGGCCGCTCGATCAGGTCATGGACATGATCCCCGGGCTCGGCGGCGGGATCAAGGACCAGCTCCCCGACGACGCGATGGACGTCACCCAGGAGCGGATGCGGACCTTCAGCGTCATCATGGACTCGATGACCGACGCCGAAAAGGAGTACCCGAAGGCCATCGGCGCGAGCCAGATCCAGCGCATCGCCCGCGGCTCGGGTACCAGCGAGGAACAGGTCCGAGAGCTGCTCCAGCAGTACAAGATGATGGAGAAGACGATCAAGCAGTTCCAGGGCATGGGCTCGGAGAAGGAGATGCAGCGCATGATGCAACAGATGCAACAGGGCGGCGGTGGCGGAGGCGGCATGGGCGGCATGGGGCCGTTCGGGTAACGCCGCGTCCATCGTCCCCCGGAATGGACAGTTTTCCCGCTCTCGAATTCTAAATCCGCTGACGCTCTCGCTGCCACTACGTTAATGCCCTTCTAGACGAACCCTCGAGTAGGAATGAATCGTCGGCAGTATCTCGCTCGGACCGGCGCGGCCGGTGCGAGCCTCGGAACCGTGACGGCGCTGGCCGGCTGTCTCGACACTATCGAGGGGTCGTCGGATGAGGCCGACGCCGAGGTCGAAGACCGGACCGGTCAGCGCGCGCTCGACCGGGCGGCCGGACAACTGAACAAGGCGGCTCAACGGTTGGACGAGGTCGACGGGCTCGAAGACCCCGAAAACGTCGAATTTGATCCCGGAGAGCCACTGCACCACATCTCGTTGGCCGAGGAGTACCTCGAGACGGCCGCCGCCGAACTGAGCGACGATCGGTCGGCCGACCTCGAGACGCTTCGGTCGTACGCGGCCGTCATCGAGGGGCTCGTCTCCGTGACGGTGATCGTCACGGACGACACGATCGAGGACGACATCGACGAGGTCACCGCCGCGGTCGAAGCAAACGGGGACATCGAAGGCGCGAACCAGACGGTCGACGACCGCCACCGGACGGTCGTTTCGGCTGCCGATCGACACGCGCAGGTTCGAGAGACCCTGCAGTCGATCGACGGCGAGCGACTCACGGCCATCGCCGGTACCGATATCTCCGATCTCGAAGAGGGCGCGACCACGCTCGGCGACGTGGTGACGTCGCTCGAGACGCTGACCGGCGCGTACGATTCCATGCTGGATCTCGAGACGGGATACGGCGCGCTCGAGGACGGCCGAACCCAGCTCGATAACGAGCAGTTCGGAGCGGCACGGGAGTCCTTCGAAACCGCCGAAGGGACGTTCGGCGACGCGCTCCAGCGTCTCGAGGACGGGACCGAGGACGCGCCGGACGGGCTCGGCGAGTACTTCGAGACGGCTCGGTGTCAGAACGAGCATCTCGCGGCGGCGTCGGGCCACTTCGCCGACGCGGCAGCGGCGGCCGAGGACGGCCGCTATCGGACCGCGAGACGAAAGCGGACCGAGGGCGAGGCGGCGCTCGACGACGTCGGCGACTGTACGAACTAGGCGTCGACCGGCCGCCCGTCTTCGGTCGGCGGCGCGATATGGTCGACGTACTCCTCGAGGCTGGGCGCTTCGACCCGCACGCGGACGCTGATCTCGCCGAGTTCGTCGGAGTCGCCGACCGAGAAGTTGGCGTGGCCCTCGAAGGCCGCCTGCTTTTTCAGTGCGAAGGTGAACGTCTCGCCGTCGCGGTTGGCGAAGAACTCGCCGCGGGCGGTATCGAGGATCTCCTGCTGGTGGAGCAGGTCCGAGAAGTGATCGAGGGCGTGGGCTTCGCCGCGTACTTCGCCGAACTCCTCCTCTACGTCGGCGTTGGGGAAGATATTCGCCACGGCGTCGACCACTCGGCCCGTGACTTCGGTGTCGTAGATCGGTGCCGTGATCTCGACGTCGACGCGGTAGATTTCGCTCATGGGTCGGCTTCGGCCTCGGCGGGTTTCCCGTCGTCGGTTCGGATCACCGACCGGATCGACTCGTGAAAGGCCACCAGCGAGTCGGTGTTCTCGACGACGACGTCGGCCCGGTCCATCGCGTCGTCCATCCCGAAGCCACGTTCGCGTTCGTCACGCGCCGCGAGGCTCTCGCCGCCGTCGGCCTCGCCGGCGTCCCGGCCGCGCTCGTCGATCCGCTCGGCCCGAGTCTCGAAGGGGGCCTCGATACTGACCAGCGTGAACGCGTCGCCGAACCGCTCCTCGAAGACGTCGACCTCGACGTCCGAGCGGATCCCGTCCACGAGGACGGTGTTGTGGTTCTCGAGGCGGTCCTCGATCATCGGGAGCGACCGCTCGGCGATGGCCGTCGGGCCGTTCTCCTCGCGTAGCGCCTGCGCGACCGTGCCGTGGTCCTTCGCGGGGTCGAGCCCGCGGTCGGCCGTCTCCTGGCGGACGACGTCGCCCATCGTCACTACGGGAATCCCGTCCTCGCGTGCGACGGTGGCCGCCTCGCCCTTGCCGCTGCCGGGGAGTCCCACCGTTCCGATGACGTGCATCGAGCCCACGTACCGGCGAGACGGGCATAAACGCTGTGTTCGCCGTTCGGCCGTCCGTTGTTTCCCTGCAACGGTTTTTCAGCCGCCAATTGCCACGCTGGGAACCGCCTCGGTGGCCGCTCGAGGCGGGATCGGCGTGATCCGGCCTCGCTCGAGGTCGGACGCTTATGCGGGCGCTATCGGTCGGTTTGTCTGCGTCGAAACGATTATTTTGCCGATAGCGACTCGCCCGCTCACTCGAACTCGAGATAATTCGGGTGAACGCTGACTGATCGATGAAACGGAAATACGTCGTTATGTGGCTGTCCGTCGCGGAGACTGGTGTCGTACGATGACAGATACGCCACTCAACAGGCGGCGATTCACGGCCGGACTCGGTGCCGGTCTGGTCGCCGCGGTCGCAGGATGTATGGACGACGGCGAATCCAGCGACGCCTCGCCGAGCGACGACTCGGACGGACCGAGCGACGGAGCCAACGACACCGACAGCCTCGGACCCGACGACTCCGCGGACAACGGGTCCGACGGCAATATCGGAAACGAGTCCGCTGGCGGAATCGGAAACGAATCCGACGACGGAACCGATAACGAGTCCGACGATATGGGCGCGGACAACGAGTCCACCAACGAGTCGACCGACGACACGACGGAAAACGAGAGCGACGACGGTTCGGAGATCGATTACTGACGTCTCTCAGCGGCGTCGGTCACGTGGGTCAGGAGCGCTTCTCTTTTTTCCGTGATTCGACCGATAGCACCGGCTACTCGCGGTCGAACTCCGTTTCCATCCGGGTTCGAAGTTGGATCGACCGCGACCGGAAATCCCAACCGCTTATACCGTTTCGCCGCCGAATCGGACTCGAGGGCGCGTAGCTCAGTCCGGAAAGAGCGTCGGACTTCTAATCCGACGGTCGTGGGTTCAAATCCCATCGCGCCCGTGCAGCGAACGAAGTGAGCGAACCGGCACGTGGGATTTGAACGAGAGAACGGCGAGCGATAGCGAGCCGTTTGCGTGGTTCAAATCCCATCGCGCCCTGGTTCTCGCCGGACTCGTCGCCGATCGCCGACGCTCGAGCGCGCTCCCTCCGAGGCGGTAGCCGAGACGGTTTGGTCGAAAATATATACCTAGTGACTGGTTCCGGTACACTAATGTCAGCCACTAACGTTATATATCGTGTCGGCAGCGCCGGCCGAACGGCACTACAGGGGATACGGGGGACACGGATCATCGCCACACGACGATCACCATCCCCACTGCCGACTGTGTACACCCTTTCGATACCCGACGACACCTCGCCAGCGACTGCCTTTCTCGCATGTAGTTCCGTCACACCGGCCGTGAACACGTGGGCGACTGTCCGCGTTCCCCCTCGAGCCGGAACGCATGAATAGTCGGAGCAACGACACGATGGCATGACTGGTCGCTTGCGACGACTCCTCCTCGAGCCCGCGGGGTTTTTCGCCGCCGAGTCGCCCTCGCTGTCGCGGTCTGGCGGCGTGTTGCTGGCCGTCGGGATGGTCTCGCTGGGAATCGTCCCGCCGGTCGTCTCGCTGTTGCGGTCGCCAGTGATCCCCGACGACGTGGTCCTCGATGCGTTTCCGTCGTTGCGATACGTTACGACCGGTTGGGAGGTGTCCGTTCCCGGTATCGTCGGCCTTCTGGTTGCGGCCCTACTGGCGATGCCGGTACTCGCCTGTCTCCTGTTCGCGGCGTTGTTTTATTTGCTTTCGTGGCCGGTCGCGAGCGAACGGGGGTTCGGCCGGACCGCCGGACTCGTCGCCTGGGGGTTCGTTCCGCAACTGTTCGCGAACGTCCCGGCGGTCGCCGTCCTCCTCGTCGCGTTCCCGTCGACGCCGACCGAGGTCTGGGCCCTCGGCATGACGGTTCCCGCCCGGATTTACGCGATCCCGCCCGCGTTCGATCCGCTGTTCGCCTCGGTGACCGCCGTCGGCGTGATCTGTCCGCTCTGGTCGGGCTACCTGTGGGCCCACGCCGTCGCGGCCGCTCGCGGACTGTCGCTCCGGCAGGGAATCGCCGTCATCGCCGTCCCGACGATCCTCGTTCTCGGCCCGATCTAGGGCGCTCGAACCCGGCGGCGCTCGAGGTCGGCCTCGAGCCGGTCGGCGGCCCGAAGCCGCAGTCGCCGCGCCTCCCGATCGGTGAGCCGGCCGTCCGGCATGCGGTCGGCGAGCGGGTCGTAGTCGGCGGGTGTGAAGCCGAGCCCGCGCAGGTATTGATGGACGCCCGTGCCCTCGAGGCCGTCGCGGATGGCCGCGTCGGTGATCGATTCAACGGTATCGAACGCGGGGAGCCGGAGGGGCCCGTCGGCCGCGTTCGAGTCGACGATTGCGTCGGATGCCGTCCACGATCCGGATCCGTCGTCGACGACCGTGCCGTTCGCGTCGGCGCGGGCGACGACCGACCGGACCTCGCTTGCGAGGCGTAGCACCTGACTCGGCAGGGCCGCGTCCGGCGAGCGCCATTCGACGGTTGGCATCGCTTTGCGAAGGCGAACCGGGTTCCAGGCCGCCTCATAGGGATCGAACGCGTCGTCGAACCGGGCCGGATCGACGCCACGCTCGAGCGCGCGCTCCCGGAACGTCTCGTAGTCGGCCTCGAGCCGCCGTTCCCACTCGGCGACGCTGTCGACGTAGGGTCGCAGCTGGCCCTGTTCGGGACAGGGCTCGTAACACGAGCGCCGGTAGAGGTACGGCCGGGCACACTGGTGGAGCCGCTCGCCGCGGTAGTGCGAGGCGCTGGTCACCAGCGCGAAGGCCGGATCGATCGCGGTCAGGGCGTTGAGCTGGTCGGCGACGCTGGACTGCTCGATGTGGAGGTGTGTCCCGGCACAGACCCGGGCGTCGTCGAACGTCGGGCCGACGATCCGCCGCTGGAGGTCGGTAGCCGCCGTCTCGCGGTACGGGATCTCGGCGGGCGAGGCCGACAGCGGCGTCGCCAGCGGGACGAGCCGTTTGTCCCGTCGGCGTGCCGCGTCGGCGACCCGTTCGATCCGACCGAGCAACTCCTCGCGGAGTTCGGCCATCGATTCGCAGGGCGTCGTTTTGATCTCGAGCATCGGCTCGACGAACTCGGGATCGACTCCCGGCGAAACGTCGAGCAGCGTCTCGGGCGCGACGAGGTCGCCGTCCGTATCGACGACCCAGTACTCTACCTCGAGGCTGGTTTTCATGGATGTATCCGTTGGAGCGTTCCGAATGGCCCTCGAGCAAGCCGTCACTGGGCTACACTGGTCGGGGACGATCAGCCGCCGGGTGCCGTGCGGACCCGGGTCGACTGGACCGTGACCCCGTCGTCTCCTGTTGGATCTGCTGCTACGCCCGACTAATGCGAAGGGGTTGAGCCTGCAGCTGCAGGTCGTGATAGGTGGTACCGCCTCTCCTGAAACCCGTTCGTCCCCACTGACATCGGTGTTACGTGGTGGCCCGCGGGTTGCTGCTGGCTTTATACGTCTGGTAACACAATGTGACTACACATGAGCGACGAAGCGACTGCAGACGCGTCAGTGATCGTAGTCGGCGGCGGCCCCGCCGGACTGAGTGCGGCGCTGTTCACCGCGAAGAACGGCCTCGAGACGACAGTGTTCGACACCGACGGGACCTGGATGCACAAGGCCCACCTGTTCAACTACCTGGGCATCGGCTCGGTCGGCGGCAGCGAGTTCATGGCGACGGCCCGCCAGCAGGTCGACGACTTCGGCGCCGAGCGCCGACAGGGCGAGGAAGTGACTGCCGTAAGCGAGTCCGGTGACGGCTTCGCCGTCGAAACAGATGACGGCGAGTACGAGGCGGACTTCGTCGTCCTCGCGACCGGCGCGAACCGCGACATCGCCGAGGACCTCGGCGTCGACTTCGCCGAGGACGGCACCGTCGACGTCGGCGTCGAGATGGAGACCAGCCTCGAGGGCGTCTACGCGACCGGCGCGATGGTCCGTGCCGAGGAGTGGCAGGCGGCAATCGCCGTCGGCGACGGCGCCGCCGCGGGACTGAACATCCTCTCGGCGGTCAAGGGTGAACACTACCACGACTTCGACGTCCCCGCCGACGCCGAGCGCCTCTTCGGCGAACAGCTCGCGGAGTAACCCGACCGACTCGGCCGCGGGACCGATCCGATCCCCGATTCAGCTACCATGTCCGACGACCCAATCAATCCAGTCACCGCCGAACTACCCGACAGCCCCGTCCACACCACGGGAACTGACCACATCACCATCTGGGGCTCCAACGAGGAGGACACGATCGAGTTCTACCAGGACTTGCTCGGAATGCCGCTGGTGCTTCGCCAGCCGAACCTCGATGACCCGTCCCAGACCCACCTGTTCTTCGACACGGGCGACGGCCGCATCCTGACGTTCTTCGTCAGCGACGACCGTCCCTCCGCCCGCGGCCAGCGCGCCGGCGTCGGCGCGGTCCATCACCTCTGTTTCAGCGTCGACCCCGACGAGTACGAGGAGACGATGCAGGCCTTAGAAGACGCCGGCCACGGCTACAACGTCTTCGACCGCGGCATCTTTCACTCGATCTATACCCGCGACAACAACGGGCTCGTGATCGAACTCTCGACGGACAAATACGAGATCCCCGACGACCGCCGCGGCGAGGTCTTAGCGAAGGCGCAGGAACTCCGCGAGGACGACGGTGCCGACTACGCCAAGGACGAACACCTCCGCGGCGCGATCGAAGCGCTCGGCCTCGAGGTGATCGAACACGACCTGCCCGAGGCCAGCTCGGGCGTCGGTGGTGTCGAATGAGCGCCGACGGCCCCCATCAGGGCCAGCCGCTCGTGACCGGTGGAACCGATCTCGCCGATGCCGAGGCTGCGCTGGTGCTGACCCACGGTCGCGGGGCGACCGCACAGGGGATGCTCCAGTTGGCCGACGAGGTCCACCGCGAGGGCGTCGCCTTCCTCGCGCCGCAGGCGGCTCGCAAGACCTGGTACCCCAACTCGTTTCTGGCACCGGTCGAGCGTAACGAGCCCGGCCGGACCTCCGGCTTGCAGGCGATCCGCCACGCCATCGACGAGGCTACCGGTGCTGGCGTCCCCCTCGAGCGGATCATGCTGGTCGGCTTCTCGCAAGGGGGCTGTCTCGCCAGCGAATACGTCGCGCGCAACCCGCGCCGCTACGGCGGACTGGCCGCCCTCAGCGGCGGCCTCATCGGCGAGGACCTCGACGACGAGTATCCCGGCGATCTCGAGGAAACCCCCGTTTTCCTCGGCTGTAGCGACGTCGATCCGCACATTCCGGAAGAGCGGGTCCACGACACGGCCGCCGTCCTCGAGTCGATGAACGCCGACGTGACAACGCGGCTCTACGAGGGGATGGGTCACGGGGTCAACGAGGACGAACTCGAGTTCGTCGCCGGGATGGTCGCCGAACTGCTCGACTGAGGCGTCGGACTTGACTCCCCGGTTCGAATCGCGTCAGCGGATGACGGTCACGGGGACCGGCGAGCGGCGGACGATCTTTTCGGCGACGCTTCCCAGGAGGACTCGAGAGAGCCCTTCCCGGCCGTGGCTGCCGATGATGATGTGGTCGATCTCGTCGTTCTCGTCCGCGAACGAGACGATCTCGCGGGCGGGGTCGCCGACGGTGGTCTCGGTCCGGAACTCCCTGTCGGGATCGCCGATCAACTCCGCGATATCCTTCGGGAGTTCCTTGGCGACTTTCTCCTCGCGTTCCCGAAACATCTCCTGTGCGAGTTTGATGCCGGCTCCGGTCGATCCCTCCGCCGCTTCGACGACGCGAATGAGAACCACCTCCTCGTCGGGATAGGTCGTAAACGCGTGTTCGACGGCGTCCTGTGCCGGTTCGGAACCATCGTAGGCGACGAGTACTGCCATACCTGTGGTCGGTCTTTCAGGAATATAAACCCGTCCGGTAGTTCCCGCCCGCTTTGCTCGCCACCGCTCGTGAAACACCGTCCGGAAAATCGGTCCGCTTTACCCGTTCTCGCTGTCTCTACTCCTCGAAGCCGTCTTCGAACCGGAAGGTGCCGTTGCGCTGGACGACCTCGCCGTCGACCTCGATGAACGAATCCTCGCTCATGTCGACGATCATGTCGACGTGGACCGCCGAATCGTTGGCGTCGTTGCCCTCGCCGACGGTGTCGTCGTAGGCCCGCCCGACGGCCATGTGGACCGTATCGCCCATCTTCTCGTCGAACAGCATGTTGTAGGTGAACTGGTCGATATCGCGGTTCATCCCGATGCCCAACTCGCCCAGCCGGCGCGCGCCGTCGTCGGTGTTCAGGACCTCCGTCAGGACGTCTTCGTTTTTCGCCGCCGAGTGGTCGATCACTTCGCCGCCCTCGAACTCGAGGTAGACGTCCGTGATCTCCCGGCCCTGATGATAGAGCGGCATGTCGAACAGTACCTCGCCCTCGACGCTGTCGGGCTGTGGTGCGGTGAAGACCTCGCCGCCGGGCAGGTTGTGTTCGCCGTGGTCGTTCAGCGTCGGATTGCCGTCGATCGACATCGTCACGTCGGTCGTGTCGCCGCTTTTGATGCGGATCTCCTCGGCGGGATCCATGATCTCGACCATGTTCTCCTGGTGTTCGCGCTGGGCGTCCCAGTCCTTGTTGACGGCGTCCCAGACGAAACGCTCGTACCCTTCGGTACTCATCTCCGCGAGCTGGGCGTTTGCGGGCGCGGGGTACTGCGTGAGACACCACCGCTTGGAGAGGCGCTCCTCGAGGATGGGGCGGTGGGCCTGTTGGTGGGCCGCTTGCGTTTCGGGGTCGACGTCGCTCGTCTGCGTCATGTTGTCCGTCGCGCGGATAGCGATGTAGACGTCGGTGTTCTCGACGAGCGCGAGTTCGTGGTCGGGCGTCTCGAACTCCTCGTCCGACGCGCGTAGGTACGCGCGCTGCTGGCGTTTTCCGGTCCGCTGGCTCGTCGTGATCGGGTTCGCACCCCGATCGCCGATCACTTCGTGGAGGGCGACGACGAGGTCCTCGGCGACCGGATGGGCGTCGATGATGACGTTGTCGCCTTCCTCGAGGTCGACGGAGTGGTTGGCAATGATCTCGGCGTGTTCGCGAATGCGCGGGTCCATATCCCGACATTACTCCGGGAGGAAAAAAACGGTTCGTAATGGCGACCCCGTCATCCAGTGGTCCGTCGTTGGGTCGATCCGCCGCGAACAGGACGTATTTCACCCTCCATCCGGTAGCGAGTTCCATGATTGACTTCCGAAGCGATACCGTCACGACCCCCGACGAGGCGATGCGCGAGGCCGCCGCCACCGCCGTGGTCGGGGACGACGTCTACGGCGAGGACCCGACGGTGAACGAACTCGAGGCCCGCGTCGCCGACCGCCTCGGTACCGAGGCGGCGCTGTACTTCCCGACCGGGACGATGGCGAACCAGACCGCCGCCCGCGTCCACACCGAACGCGGGCAGGAGGTGATCGCCGACCGGGAAAGCCACGTTATCAAGTACGAACTCGGCGGCCTGGCACAGCACTCGGGGCTGCAGGTACGGACGCTCGACGCCGATCGTGGCGTCCCCTCACCGGAGACGGTCGCCGCGGCGATCGTCGACGAGGACCTGCACCGCCCTGGCACCGGACTGTGCTGTCTCGAGAACACGCACAACGCCCGTGGTGGGCTCGCGATCGAACCAGGGGCGATCGACGCGGCGGCAACGGCGGCTCGCGAGCGCGACGTTCCAGTACACCTCGACGGCGCGCGACTGTTCAACGCCGCGACGGCGCTCGACGTCTCCGTCACCGAACTCACGGCACCGGTCGACTCCGTCATGGTCTCGCTTTCGAAGGGGCTGGGCGCGCCCGTCGGCTCGATGCTCGCCGGCAGCGACGAGTTCGTCGAGCGGGCCCGCCGGACCCGGAAACTGTTCGGCGGCGGAATGCGACAGGCCGGGATCGTCGCCGGGCCGGCCCTCGAGGCGCTCGAGAACGTCGCCGACCTCGAGCGGGATCACGAGAACGCGCGGCTACTGGCCGCGGGACTCGACGACGTCGACGGGTTCGACGTTCGAGAGCCCGAGACGAACATCGTCATCGCGGACGTCTCGGGGACGGGCGAGGCCCCGTCGACTGTCGTCGATCGCCTCGGTGAGCGGGACGTGCTGGCGTCGCCGTTCGGCCCGACGACGGTCCGGTTCTGTACGCACCGCGACGTCTCCCGCGGGGACATAGAGCGGGCGCTCGAGCGAATCGGCGACGAGTTCGCCTGATCGCGGCCGCGTCGTTTGTGCTACCGCTCGCCGCGCATCCCGTCTCGAAACTCCAGGACGGTCCGTCGCAGGAGGAGATACGAGAAGAAGACCAGCGACAGGAGGATGACGACGACCGCGATGATGACGGGATCGTCGGGGACGAGACCGGTCAGGGTGTCCAGCATACGCGGGCGGTACACTGTCAGCGTGGTTAATCGTTTCGACCTCGATCGGTCGTATCCGTACGGCCACGTACCTAACTAAAACTCGAGTTTCAGCTTGCGCTGACTATAACGTGGGCCGGCGCGTATCCCCAAATGCGCCTCGATCGCCGGCCCGCTGCCCTCCACGCCCGTTCGGGTCGGCTCGTGATCGAGGCCAGCTTCCCCTGACATCCGTTCCGATCATCCCCCGACCGCTCGCGGCCCCTCCGTTCGACAGCCCACCGCCGCGGGCGGTCGTTTCCCACTGCTGGTCGTTCCGCCCCGGACCCCCCCCTGACGCTTGCACTCCCACTGATCGGTTCGCTGTCTACACGCATCTCTGTTTCGTCGCCCGCTGAGTTACACACGATTCGAGGCGAACGCCTCTCTGTTCACGGCGGGGACGAAACCACCCGACTGGCGCTTATTCTCCCGCGAACTCCACTGTCTCGAGGACCGTCCCGTCGGGCTCGCGGATCTCCCCCTCGAGTCCCTCGCCGCGCTCCTCGAGGACGGCGAAACCGGGCCGGTTCCCCCGCGGATCGGCGTGGCTCCCCGGGTTCAGCAGGACGATGTCGTCGGTCTCGACGACCGTCGGCCGGTGGCTGTGCCCAAAGACGACGAGGTCGGCCCCTCGCGACCGGCCGAACATCGCGAGCCCGGTTTCGCCGCCGTCCCGTCGGTGGGTCACCGCGATCCGCACGCCGCCCGCCTCGACGACCCGGGCCGTCGGCAGCCGGTCCCTGACCGCCACGCTGTCGGCGTTGCCGTGGACCGCGAACAGGCGGTCACACTCGTCTCGAAACGCCTCGAGCGCCGCGTTGCTGGTGAAATCGCCCGCATGGACCACGACATCCGCCTCGCGCGCGGCGGTCAGGGCCGCGCCCTCGAGTTCGTGGCCCGTGCTGCTGTGGGTGTCGGAAAAGATCGCGATCATGGGCGGGCTTCGGTCGGCGCCGACAGGTGGCTTTCGGACGCGACCGACCGGCGGGCCGTCGGCCACGTCCCGTCCGCGGACTCGCGCCCCGCCGAAACGAACTCCAGAACGGCTTAGGTTTTAGGGACGCCCTTTCGTACTCCCCGGCGATGGCCAGTAGCACCTCCGTCGTCCTCGCCGCCCTGTTCGCGAACGGCGCGATCGCGGTTCTCAAGTTCGGCGGGTTTCTGTTGACCGGGAGTCCAGCGATGTTATCGGAGACGTATCACTCGATCTCGGATACGGGCAATCAGGTCTTTCTGCTGATCGGAATCAGGTACGGTGCGCAGGAGGCGACCCGCGAACACCCGTTCGGCCACGGGAAAGCGCAGTTCTTCTACTGCCTGCTCGTCAGCGTCATGCTCTTTGGCATCGCCGGCTGGGAGAGCGCGCGCCACGGCTACGACGCCTTGACCCACGGCGGCGTCCACCGCGCCGCCGAAGACGTTACCCTGCTGGGCCTGACCTTCGATCCGGTCTACGTCAACTACGCCGTGTTGCTCGGCGCGATCGCCTTCGAGTCCTACGCGTTCCGGAAGGCCTATCAGGGGATCAGTCGCCAGATGGACGAGTACGGCTGGACGACCCTCCGCGAGGCCTTCGCAAAGACCAGCGACGTGACGACCCTGACCGCACTCACCGAGGATACCATCGCACTGGCCGGCGCGGGGATCGCCCTCTTCGGGGTCTATCTCACCCGGACCACCGGGAACCCGATGTACGACGCCGCTTCCGCGCTCCTCATCGGGATCATGCTGATGGGCTTTGCCGTCGCGCTCGCCTGGCAGAACAAGCGACTCATCCTCGGAGAGAGCCTGCCGAAAGAGGCCGAGGACGAACTGCGCGAGATCGTCGCGGGCTGGGACGGCGTCACCGAACTCGTCGACTTCCGGACGGTCTACTTCGGTGCCGAGGAGCTGCTCGTCACCGCCGACGTCGCCTTCGAACCCGACCTTGACGCCGAGATCATCAACGAGCGCATCACGCAGATCGAACTCGCTCTGATGGACCACGACGATCAGGTACAGAAGGTCTACATCGAGCCCGAGACGTAGTCCGCGTCGCCCGATAGGCTACTCCTCCCGTTCGTCGTCCGTGTCGTCGTACCCCGCGACTACCGTCGAGCCCGGCGGCCGATCGTTCAACACCGCCGTCACCGTCGTCTCCTCGAGATCGACCGTCGACTCGAGGGGGTCCCAGCCGGCCTCGGTCTCGACGGCGACGGCCACGTCGGTCGGGCTCGCACCGGCCGGCAACTTCGAGGGGTCGTAGACGAGCGCGATCCGGACGGCCTCGATTGCCTTCAGATCCTCGCATGCCACGAGGTCGACCGGGTCGGCCAGCGCATCGACCGGCGGCTCGCAGCCGCTCTTTCGGAGGCCGAACGCGTCCGGGACGACGCCGGCCACGAGGTCGACGCGGGCTCCCACCTGCTCGAGTGTATACTCGGCGACGGTACTGGAATCGTATCCGGGAATCGTCATACGGGAGGCAGGCACTCGAACCATATGGCCCTGTAGCGCGCGTTCGCCGGCCGGGGGGTCGGCGAGCGTCGCCGCCGTCGGCGTTTAAACGGACCGACGGAATCGAGACGAATCCTTTTATCGGAGCGCGAACCTATCCTCTCGTGTGTCCGAAACCGGGTATATGCGCTTTTTCCCGTACGACCGACCGTACGAGAACCAGCGCGAGGCGATGGACCGCATCCACAACGCCCTCCACCGGGGACAGGACGTCCTCTTCGAGGGGGCCTGCGGGACCGGCAAGACCCTCTCGTCGCTCGTCCCCGCCCTCGAGGTGGCTCGCGAGCAGGACAAGACGGTCGTCATCACGACCAACGTCCACCAGCAGATGCGTCAGTTCGTCGCCGAGGCCCGCGCGATCACCCGCGAAGAGTCGATCCGCACGGTCGTCTTCAAGGGAAAGGGCTCGATGTGTCACATCGATGTCGGCTACGAGGAGTGTCAGACGCTCCGGGACAACACCCGCGCCGTCGTCGACGCCGAGCAGGATCGCGAGCAACTCGAGCGCCGCCAGCGCGAGTTGCTCGCCGAGAGTCAGGACGGCGACGGCTCGGCGGCCGACGCCCGCTCGGCGGTGATGGACGAACTCGAAGACATCGAGGAGCGCCTCGAGGACCTCGAAGAGCAGAACGTCTGTGACTACTACCGGAACAATCTCACGCAGGATACGGACGAGTTCTTCGGCTGGCTCTTCGAGGACGTCCGCACGCCCGACGAGATCTACGAGTACGCCGAGCGGCAGGAACTCTGCGGGTACGAACTCCTCAAAGAGGGAATCGAGGGCGTCGATCTGGTCGTCTGTAACTACCACCACCTGCTGGATTCGACCATTCGAGAACAGTTCTTCCGGTGGCTCGGCCGCGATCCTGAGGACGTGATCGCCGTCTTCGACGAGGCCCACAACGTCGAGGACGCTGCCCGCGAACACGCGACCCGGACCTGCTCCGAGCGGACGTTCGAGTCGGCGCTCGAGGAGTTGGCCGACAGCGACGACCCGCGGGCCGAGGACGCTGCGAATGTCCTCTCGGCTTTCCACCGTGCGCTCGTCGAGACCTACGAGGACTCGTTTGGCTTTGGGGAGAGCGCGGCGCAACGCGCCGCGGACAACGCGAGCGGCCCCGGGCCGCGAGCGCGCGAATCCATCGGCGAGAACTGGACGGACGTCCCCATCGCCAACGACGACCGCAAGGACGATCTCACCCTCGAGTTCTTACAGCGGTACTCGGGCCGCGGGATCGACGACGATCTGGAGGCGGCGATGAAGCTGGGCCAGGAGTTAGACGAGGAGTACGAGGAGGCCTACCGCGAGGGCGAGACGGCCACGCGAACGGAGTGTCAGACCCTCCAGGCAGCTGCCTTCGTCAGCGCGTGGATGAGCGAGGGTTCGACGGAGGGGCTGTATCCGGTCGTCGCCGTCACCCGCGACGCCGGCACGGACGAAATATACGGCCGCGTTGAGCTGTACTCCTGTCTGCCCCGGCAGGTGACCGGCCAACTCTTCGACGAGATCTACGCGACCGTCCTGATGAGCGCGACGCTCCAGCCGTTCGAGGTCACCGAGGACGTACTGGGTATCGAGGACGCGGTGTCGATGGCCTACGGTCTCCAGTTCGCCGAGGAAAATCGCCGAACCTACGCCGTCGAGACGCCGCCGCTTTTCTCCTCGGATCGCGACGACCCCGGGGTCCAGGCGGACGTGACCGAGACGATCAACGACGCCGTGCGGATGACGCCAGGTAACACGCTGGCCTTTTTCCCCAACTACAGCGAGGCGAGCCGGTACGCCGACCGACTCGTCGGTCGGACCGACCGGACGGTATACGTGGACGAGCCGGGCCAGTCGGCCGAAGACCTCCGTCAGCAGTTCGTCGCGGACGACGGGGCGGTCCTGTGTACCTCGCTGTGGGGCACCCTCGCGGAAGGGGTGAGCTTCGACGGCGACGACGCCCACACGGTGTTGGTCGTCGGCGTCCCGTACCCCCATCTCGATGACCGCGCCGAGGCGGTCCAGGAGGCCTACGACGCGGCGTTCGACGGCACCGATACGGGCTGGCGCTACGCCGTCGAGTTCCCGACGATCCGCAAGACGAGACAGGCGCTCGGTCGGGTCATCCGGTCGCCGGAGGAAGTCGGGGTTCGCGCCCTGCTCGACCGGCGCTACTCCCGGCAGGCAAAGCCCGATCTGGGCAAGTACAGCGTCAACGGCATCTTCCCCCACGAGGAACGGGAGGAGCTGATCGACATCGAGCCGGGGAAACTCAAGTTCGCGATGCTCAACTTCTACGGCGGCCACGACGCCTACGACGGCGAGCCGCCCGCGCCCTAGACGACCCTCGAGACGGGGGTCAGTCGGCCGCCGAGGGATCGAGCGGCTCCCACGCGTCGTAGCCGCCAGCCATGCTCGCGACCCGCTCGGCGTCGCCGTACTCCTCGATGAGGCGGGCGGCCTGGACCGAGGTCTGGCCGATGTAACAGTAGACGACCACGTCGTCGGCCCAGTCCCGGTCGACGACGGTGTCCTCGAGTTCGTCGATGGTGAGGTGTTCGGCCTCGGGGAGGTGGCCCTCCGCGTAGTCCTCGTCGTCGCGAATGTCGATAAGGTCGAACTCCTCGTCGTTCTCGATGCGTTCCCGGACCGTCTCGGGGGCGAATTCCTCGACCATTATCGCTTGCGGAGGTAGATGCGGTAGACCGCGTCGCCGCTGCGCCAGACCTGCGCGTCGGCATCGTCGCCGACGGCTCGCGGTACGTTCTCGGTACAGGGGACGTGGTCGGTTTCCTGGACGAGGAGATCGCCTGACTCGAGTCCCTGGAGCCCCTTCTTGGCCTCCACCTGCGGGTACGGACAGACCTCGCCCATCATGTCCTGGACGAGGTCCGCCTCTTCGAGGAGTTCGTCCGCTCGGTCGTCGCTCAGTTCGTCCGGCGTGTCAGTGACGTCGTCGATGGATGGCATTGTATCGTGTTTCCGTGGTCGGATCGGTTTGTAACTGGCGAACGGTTCCTCAGATGGCACAGCCGACTTCGCGGTAGATCCAGTGAGTCATCACGTAGACGCCGGCCACGATGCCGACGGCCGCGATGAAGGAGTGAATCGAGAGTTCGGCGATGCCGG
Organism: Natrinema pellirubrum DSM 15624; assembly: GCF_000230735.2. Lineage (NCBI taxonomy): Archaea > Methanobacteriati > Methanobacteriota > Halobacteria > Halobacteriales > Natrialbaceae > Natrinema > Natrinema pellirubrum. Next base: position 3,615,770 of record NC_019962.1, on the reverse strand, counting down.
AGTAGATGTTCCCGATGTTGCAGCCGGGGGCGAGACGGGAGCCGGCCCCCATCATGAGGCCGCCGACGACGGCGTTGGGGAGCCGGCGGCGCTTCGGGACCCGCACCGAGAAGTCCCCGCTCCAGAGGGCGGCGAGGAACGCGCCGACGATGACGAACGCGATCATCAGCATGTCGACGGTCACGCCGACGCCCTGGCCCTGGAAGAGGACCGAGCCCCAGTAGTCGAACGATTCGGCGTCGACGCCGGCCTGCGAGAGCAGATAGCCAGTCCATCGGGCCTCCGGACCCGTGACGCCGACGATCGATACCTGACTGAACCACAGCACCGCCGCGGCCGTGATCCCGAGCGCGGCGGTCCGGGGGTCCCACGGCCGCTTGCTCGAGGCGATCGGATCGCGCCACGCGCGGACGAGTCCGCGGAAGTACGCGACCGTCCCGCTGGCGAACCCGCGGAGCCCCGCGACGGGCGCGAGGAGGACGCTCGGGTTGAGCTGTGCTGCATCGGCGCGCTCGCCGAAGTCGGCGGTCGTCGATGCACGACCGGTCAGCGTCGCGTAGACGAGGACGGCGGCGACCGCGACCGCAAGCGCCAGCAGTCCGCCCGGGACGGACGTGAGTTCGAACAGGGTCGCGCCGGTCCCGAACGTGAGCGCGTCGAAGTACGTACTCTCGAGCGTCGGGAAGGCAACGGTGAAGCCGGCGTAGCCGACGCCCATGAACAGCAGGGTGAGCCAGAACTGCAGATAGCCCTCGCCGGCCCGGTAGAGCGTCCCGCTGGCACAGCCGCCGGCGTAGGTCATCCCCACGCCGAAGACGAAGCCGCCGAGGAGGCCGGTCAGCCCCCAGTCGGGCGTCCAGAACCCCTGATAGTAGCCGAGTTGGTAGGCGATACCCCAGAAGACCATGGTGAGAAGCGTCGCAGCGAGGACGCCCTTCGTGACCCGGGAGTCCTTGTACGCGAAGAAGTCACGGAAGGCGTTGACGAAACAGAACCGCCCCTTCTGGAGGAAGGCACCGATGGCGATTCCGACGACCGCTGCGACGAGTAGCGTTGCGACCACACCGTCACCAGCCGTTCCGACGACTTAACCCGCGGCCAGTCGGACAGGGCTTCCCGGACCACTGACGCCGTCCGCTCTCGAGACCGCCCAATAGAGCAGTCGAAAAGTGCTTCTCCCTCGGAAATCGCGCTCTCGCATCACCGTAGGTAGTTGCAGTATTTGTCGAGACCGACAGCCTGGGGTCCGAGTCTGTGTTCCGGCTGCTACGACCTGCCCGCTCGAGACCGCGTGGGGAGCTACGACGGCAGCGAAACGCTGCTGACCGGTAGCTTGTGGGTCCCGTCCCAGAACTCGAGTTCGCCGACCGTCCAGCGGACGGGCTCGATCTCCCGGTCGGCCAATCGCCGTGCCGTCTCGCGGTCGCCGCCGCGTGCGAGGGTCACGTGGGGGACGTAATCGCTGCCCTCGAGTCCCTCGACGGCGTCGAAGGCGTCGGTGAGGTCGGCGTGGATCCGCTCGAGCCCGGGGCTCTCGACGGTCAGGTAGACGACGGGCGCGGAGCCAAGCGGCGGGTCCGCGAAGTAGTCGATGCCGGTTACCGCGGCCTCGACGGCGGGCTCGCCCTCGAGCGCGCGGTGGGCTCGGTGTTGGAGCTGTGCGACGTGGTCGGCGTCGCCGAGTCGCTTGAGCAGACAGGAGTGGTCCTCGCGGACGGTCTCGAACCCGATCAGCTCGGGGTGGAGCCGGTTCGCCAGTTGCCGGACGCGACCGGGGAGAGGGACGTTGACGCTGTACACTTCGTTCGCCTTTCGTTCGAGACGGCTATCAGTTTGCTGGTCTCGACCTCAGAGCCGGTCGAGCAGCCAGAGGACGATCAGGACGGCGATCACCAACGCGATCAGCGGGCCCAGCAGACCGATAATGGTCCCGACGATCGCCTCGAGAACCTCGATAACGAGCAAAACGGCGAGCAGTCCGAGGACGATCTTCAGCAGCGTTTCGACCTCGAGTTCGCCGCGCGTGTCGAGCATACCCTCTAGTAGGCGTGACTGTCTCAAAAACGCACCGACGCGTTCGTCGGAAAACCTATCTGGACGGCTGAGGCATGTCCGATAATGGACGCGAGGGGGCTGCGAGCCCTGAGTATCGTGCTGGTGGTGGTTTGTTCGGTCGCCGCCGCGGCGGCTCCGATCGGTGCCGCGGCCGACCCGGGGAGCCGACCAGCGGCGCTGCAAGCGGAGGACGAACTGGCCCTCGAGGACGCCGATCAGATCGTGATGGACGTTTTCATCGCGGAAAACGGCTCGGCGCTGGTCACCGTCGACTACCAGTTCCGCTACGGCGAGAACGGGACGTCCGAGGCGGCGTGGGAACGGCTGCGGACGGACGTCGAGTCCGACACCGAGTCCTACGTCGACGCGGAGCGGACCAAGTGGAACGACACCGTCGCCGACGGGGCGAACGAGACCGGGCAGAACATGTCGCTGTCGAACCTCTCGATCGCGACGGAAAACGAGACCGCACTACAGAGAATCGGCCACGTCGAGGTCTCTTTCCGCTGGGAATCGTTCGCGGCCGTCGAGATCAACCAGCTCACGGCGGGGCCCGCACTCTCCGGGTTCACGCTGGACGACGACACGCGATTGCAGTTTCGCTGGCCGGCCGGGTACTCGATCTACGAGAACGACGGGCAGCCCCAGATCGATCCGTCGCCGAGCAATCGGACCGACGACATGGTCATCTGGCGGGGGAGCGAGGTCGACTTCTCTTCCGAACAGCCGTGGGTCGTCCTGATCGAGGACGGCGGTTCGAACGCGAACACGACCGCGACGCCCTCGAACGAGGGGCCGACGATGCCGTGGACGATCGTCGTTCTGGCACTGGCCCTGCTCGCGGCCGTCGGCGCAGGCGGGTGGCTGCTCGGCCGCGAACGGACCGCCGACAACGGGAGCAACCGCGAGGCCGAACGGCCGACACAGCCCGACGGATCGACCGGTTCGGCGTCGAACGCCGCCGACAGCCCGCCACCGGAACTGCTCAGCAATGAGGAACGCGTCCTCCGACTGCTCGAAGAACGCGGTGGTCGGATCAAACAGCAGGCGGTGGTCTCGGAACTGGGCTGGACCGAGGCCAAGACGAGTCAGGTCGTCGGCGACCTGCGCGAGGCCGACGAGATCGAAGTCTTTCGGATCGGCCGGGAGAACGTACTGTCCCTGCCCGAAGCGGACGAGGAGTAGCCGGCCACCTCATCGACGAACCGCTCGCGGCGTGTCGGCACAGTCGTCGCCGAACCGAACTCGGAAAGGTTTTAATACTGGGGTTCCCCATTCCGTACCAATGAGCCACTCCGTCGGCACCACGCTCGCCCTTCTCGGTACCGACGGGACCGTCGCTCGGCGGCGACCGCGACGACTTCGACGGGCCTTTTGAGCCCGTCTACCCTTTCACTCCACGTCTCCGATTCGTTCCATCGATCCCGAAACTGCAGATTTTTCGGTTAGCAGACGCTCTACCGGTTATTTTCAAACACTAAACCAATGGGCTTAAGGCCGTCCGCTGGTGTCGTTCGAGTACGACATGACCCGCGTTGCACTCGCGTTCTCGGGCGGCCTGGACACGACCGTCTGTGTCCCGCTGCTCGAGGAGGAATACGGATATGACGACGTGATCGGCGTTACCGTCGACGTCGGCCAGCCGGCCGAAGAGTTCGACGAAGCCGAAGAAACCGCCGAGGCGCTCGGCCTCGAACACTACGTCGTCGACGCGCGAGCGGAATTCGCTCAACTCTGTCTCGAGAGCGTTCGCGCGAACGCGACCTATCAGGGCTACCCGCTCGGCACGGCGCTTGCCCGTCCCGTGATCGCGGAAGCGATCCTGGAGGTCGCAGAGGAACAGGACTGCACCGGCATCGCCCATGGCTGTACCGGCAAGGGCAACGACCAGCTGCGTTTCGAGGCCGTCTGGCGCAGTTCCGATCTCGAAGTGATCGCCCCCGTTCGCGAACTCGGACTCACCCGCGAGTGGGAACAGGAGTACGCCGCCGAGCGCGACCTGCCCGTCGAGGGCGGCAGCGGCGGCGACTGGTCGATCGACACCAACATCTGGAGCCGCTCGGTCGAGGGCGACGCCCTCGAGGACCCCAACTACGTCCCGCCGCGTGACATCTACGCGTGGACCGACGAGCCCGGCACCGAGACCGAGGAGATCGAGATCGCCTTCGAGAACGGTTACCCAGTCGCCGTCGACGGCGAGGAGTACGAGCCGGTTGAACTCATCGAATACCTCAACGACCTCGCCGGCAGTTACGGCGTCGGCCGCACCGACATGATGGAAGACCGCATGCTCGGGCTGAAGGTCCGCGAGAACTACGAACACCCCGGTGCGACGACGCTGTTGAACGCCCACGAAGCGCTCGAGGGGCTCGTCCTGACCCAGGAGGAGCGCCAGTTCAAACAGCAGATCGACCAGCAGTGGTCCCAGAAGGGCTACGAGGGCCTGATCGACGCGCCGCTTGTCAGCGCGCTCGAGAGTTTCATCGACGAAACCCAACAGCGCGTGACCGGGACGGTCACGATCCGCTTCGAGGGCGGCCAGGCGCGTCCGGTCGCTCGCGACAGCAAGTACGCGGCCTACTCGGCCGAACACGCCTCCTTCGACACCGAGACGGTCGGGAAGATCAAACAGGAGGACGCGACCGGCGTCGCGAAGTACCACGGCTTCCAGCGCCGCCTCGCGAACGAGGCCATCGCCGCGAACGCGACCGACGAGGACGAGTAAGCATGACCGAGGAGAGCGCTCACGAGGGCGGCGCGGCCGAACGGGCGATCGCGACGGACGGCGGCGAGCCGACTGACGGCGCGGACGACGAGAGCGTCGTCCGCCGGGACCGCTTCAGCGGCGGCCCCGCCCGGAGCTTCCTCTCCTCGCTCGCGGCCGATCGGCGCATCTTCGCGGCCGACCTCGAGGTCGACCGCGCTCACACCGTCATGCTGGCCGAGCAGGGCATTATCGGCGAGGACGTGGCCGGCGAGATCCTGACCGCGCTGGACGCCATCGAGGTCGACGGCCACGGCTCGCTGCCCGACGGCGAGGACGTCCACGAAGCCATCGAGACCGCAGTCATCGAACGCATCGGTGCCGAGGGCGGGAAGATGCACACCGCCCGCTCGCGCAACGACGAGGTCGCGGCCTGCATCCGCTATCGCCTGCGCGAGGACGTCCTCGAGGCGATCGAGACGACGCTCGCGCTGCGCGAGTCACTGATCGACGTCGCCGACGATCACCGGGAGACGATCATGCCCGGCTACACCCACCTCCAGCCAGCCCAGCCGACCACCGTGGCCCACTGGGCGCTGGCCTACGAGGGCGCGGTTCGCCGCGACACCGAACGCCTGCTCGAGGCCTACGCGCGGATCAACGAGTCGCCGCTCGGCGGCGCGGCCTTCGCGGGAACGACGTTCGATATCGACCGCGAGCGGACGGCCGACTTGCTGGGCTTCGAGGGTGTCGTCGAGAATTCGATGGACGCCGCCTCGAGCCGCGATTTCCTGCTCGAGACGACCCAGGCACTGTCGACCCACGCGACGACGCTGTCGGGGCTGGCGGAGGACGTGATCATCTTCGCGAACCGCGGCTTCGTCGATCTGGCGGACGACTACTCCTCGACGTCGTCGATCATGCCCCAGAAGAAGAACCCGGACACGCTGGAGTTGGTCCGCGCGGTCGCGGGCGACGCGGCCGGCGACGTTCAGGGGCTGACGACGACGCTGAAGGGGCTGCCCCGCGCGTACAACCGCGACCTGCAGCGGGCGACGACCCACGCCTGGGAGACCGTCGACGCGGTGACCGAGGCCAGCGAGGTCGCGGCCGGCGCGGTCGCCACCGCCGACTGGAACGAGGAGACGCTGGCTGCCGAAGCCGGTGCGGGCTTCTCGACGGCGACCGGCGTCGCGGACCTGCTGGCGGCGAACGGGTTGCCGTTCCGGACCGCCCACGAGTTGGTGGCCATCGCTGCCGAGGGCGGTGCGGACTACGACGCCCTCGAGGCCGCGGCTCAGGAGGTCCTCGGCGAGTCACTCGAGGCCCACGTCGAGCGCGAGGCGGTCGAAGCGGCCCTCGATCCGGTCGAGAGCGTCGCGAGCCGCGACTCGCAGGGTGGACCCGCCCCCGAGGCGGTCGCCCCGCAACTCGAGGCCGCACGGGAGTCGCTGGCGACCGACGCCGACGACCTCGCGGCGTTGACCGACGCGCTCGAGGCCGCCCACGAGCGATTGCGCTCGGAGGTGAACGGCTATGTCTGAGGTCGTCAGTTCGCCAGTGGCGGCGGAACACCGGCCGCAATCGCCCCCCGCCGACCGGCCGGTACGACGACGATCCCCGCGAGGGGATCAATTACCGAACACATGATATGTCAAAATAGACTTGCGGTAATGTAGCTCCGACGGACCGTTAGCGTGGCGTGCAGATAATGTAATTTTGCTGTTAAGTTCGAAGGCTTTAAGGGATCCCGGCACCCACGTTGGGGTACAATGACCGAATGTGTCGAGTGTGGGGCTGAGGTGTCCCTCCACGACGATCTGGAAGTGGGAGAAATCGTTGACTGTACGACCTGCGGTGCCGAGCTGGAAGTCGTCGATACCGAGCCGCCAGTCCTCGAGCAGGCCCCCGAGCTGGAAGAGGACTGGGGTGAGTGACCTTGCAGACGGCTGGGAAACTGCCGTCCTCCGCTGCGACGGTTCGCGGGGCGCGTAGCGCCGCGACCCACAATCAGAGGTGGCTCGCGTGAACGTAGGCATACTCTACTCACGGATTCGCAAAGACGAGAAGCTCCTGCTCAACGAGCTTCGCGAGCGCGATCACGAGATCACGAAGATCGACGTCCGCAAGCAGACCTTCGACATTGCGGACGCGCCCGCGGCGTTCGACGGCCTCGACATCGTCGTCGACCGCTGTCTCGCCACGAGTCGGAGCCTGTACGCCACGCAGTTCTTCGAATCGTACGGCATCCCCGTGGTCAACAGCCACGAGACCGCCGACGTCTGTGCGGACAAGGTAAAGAACAGCCTCGCGCTCGAGGACGCGGGCGTCCCGACCCCCGCGACCAAAGTCGCGTTCACCAAAGAGACCGCGATGGAGGCCATCGAGGACTTTGGCTACCCCTGCGTCCTCAAGCCGGTCGTCGGCTCGTGGGGGCGTCTGATGGCCAAGATCGACTCCGAGTCGGCCGCCGAGGCCATCCTCGAACACAAGGCGACGCTGGGCCACTACGAACACAAGGTGTTCTACGTCCAGGAGTTCGTCGAGAAGCCCGGCCGGGACATCCGCGTGCTGGCGATCGACGGCGAACCCATCGCCGGGATGGTCCGATCGTCGGACCACTGGATCACTAACGCCGCGAAAGGCGCGGAGACGGACGTCTTCGAGATCGACGACGAGGCGCTGGATCTCGTCGAACGAGCCACCGATGCCGTCGGCGGCGGGCTGCTCGGGATCGACCTGATGGAGACCGCGGACGGCTACACCGTCCACGAGGTCAACCACACCGTCGAGTTCAAGGCCCTCGACGAGGCCGTCGAGACCGACGTCGCCGGCACCGTCGTCGACTGGCTCGAGGCCAAAGCACAGGCCGCCGATCCGGAACTCGAGGTGTCGGCCCAATGACGGTGGGCGGCGATATCGGTTCCGCGCCGGACGCCGAGGCGGTCACCGCGAGCGTCATCGGTGGCAGCGGCTTCACGGGCGGCGAACTGCTCCGGCTGCTCGCCGGCCACCCCAACTTCGAACTCGTCGAAGTCACGAGTCGCTCGAAGGCCGGCAAGAGCGTCGGCTCCGTCCACCCGCCGCTTCGCGGGTCGGACCTGCGCTTTACCGAACCCGACGACCTCGAGTCGGTCGACGTGCTGTTCGCCGCGACGCCCCACGGCGTTTCGATGGGGCAGATCGACGAGTTCTTCGACATCGCCGACACCGTCGTCGACCTCTCGGCGGACTTCCGCCTCGAGAGCGAGGCCCAGTACGACGAGTGGTACGACGGCCACGAGGCCCCCGAGTACTTAGAGCAGGCCGAGTACGCGCTCCCCGAGATCAACCGCGAGAACCTCGCGGGCGCCGAACTCATCGCGGGGGGCGGCTGTAACGCCACCGCGACCATTCTGGGGCTCTACCCGCTGTTCGAACACGGGATCTTGGAGGGCGGCGAGCAGATCGTCGTCGACGTGAAGGTGGGGTCGTCGGAGGGCGGTGCCGGCGGCGGCGAGGCCTCGAGCCACCCCGAACGCTCGGGCGTCGTTCGCCCGTACGCGCCGACGGGCCACCGCCACGAGGCCGAGATCGAGCAGTTCCTCGACACCTCGGTCGCTTTCTCCTGCCACGCCGTGGACATGATCCGCGGCGCGAGCGCGACGAACCACGTCTTCCCCTCGGGGCCGGTCTCGAAGGGGGACCTCTGGCAGGCCTATCGGGGCTGCTACGAGGACGAGCCGTTCGTCCGCATGGCTGCCGGCGGCTCCGGTGTGTATCGGTATCCGGAGCCAAAGGCGGTCGCCGGCACCAACCTCGCCGAGGTCGGCTTCGAACTCGATCCCTCGAACAAGCGCATCGTCGTCTTCTCGGCGATCGACAACATGATGAAAGGCTCCGCGGGGCAGGCGGTCCACGCCGCCAACGTCGCCCTGGGCCTCGAGGAGACGGCCGGACTCGAGTTCACGGGACTGCACCCCGTGGGGGCACCGTAAATGACTGTAGTGGTCAAGATCGGCGGCGCACGCGCTGTCGATCCCGAAGGCGCGCTTTCCGACGTTGCCTCGCTCGTCGAGGACGGCGAGGACGTCGTGTTGACCCACGGCGGTTCGACCGCCGTCGACGAAACGCTCGAGGACCTCGGCAAGGAGCCGACCTACGTCGAAACGCCCGGCGGCGTCGTCGGGCGCTTTACCGACGAAGAGACGATGGACGTCTTCAAGATGGTCATGCCCGGCAAGCTCAACACCGATCTGGTCGAGAGCCTGCACAACGAGGGCGTCGACGCGGTCGGGCTCTCGGGCACCGACGGTAAGCTCCTCGAGGGCAAGCGCAAGTCCGCCGTCCGCGTCAAAGAGGACGGCAAGAAAAAGATCAAGCGCGGCGACCACTCGGGGAAGATCGAGTCGGTCAACGCCGACCTCCTCGAGACGACGCTTGCGGGCGGCTACACGCCCGTCGTCTCCGTTCCCATGCTGGGCAAGGAGAAGTCGGGCGGCTACACGGCAGTCAACGCCGACGCCGACCGCGCCGCGGCCGCCATCGCTGGCGCGCTCGAGGCCGACCTCGTGGTGCTGACCGACGTCTCGGGGATCTACGAGGACCCCGACGACGAGTCCACCAAGATCGACTCGGCGTCGACCCCCGAGGAGTTCGAGGCCGTCAAGACGGCGGCTGAGGGGTTCATGACGAAGAAGGTCATGGCCGCCGAGGAAGCCCTCGAGGGAGGCGCGGCTTCGGTCACCGTCGCGACGGCAAACGCCGACGACCCGATCTCGAGTGCGCTCGCGGGCGAGGGGACGACCCTCGAGCCCGGCGTGCTCGAAGACGAGACCGACGACGAAACCGCACAGGAGGCCGACGAATGAGCGACCTCGATTTCATCTCCGGAAGCAAACCGATCGGTATCGAACGCGGTGAGGGGCCGTACCTCTACACCGACGACGGCACGGAGTATCTCGATGTCGGCGCGAGCTACGCCTGCACGCCGCTGGGCCACTCTCACCCCGCGGTCGTCGACGCGGTACAGGAGCAGGTCGCCGACCTGACGTTCGTCGACTCCTCCTATCCCGTCCAGTCGCGTGAGGACGCCTACGCCTCGCTCGTCGCGGCCGCACCCGACGGCCTCGAGTCGGCCTGGTTCTGTAACTCCGGGACCGAGGCCAACGAGGCCGCCTTGAAGTTCGCCCGCTCGGCGACCGGCGACTCGAAGATCGTCGCCGCGACCCGGAGCTTCCACGGGCGCACAATGGGATCGCTCGCGGCTACCTGGAAGGACAAGTACAAGAAGCCCTACGAGCCGCTGGCCGGCGACGTGGAGTTCGTCCCCTACGGCGACGGCGAGGAACTCGCGGCCGCCGTGGACGACGAGACCGCGGCCGTCATCCTCGAGCCGATCCAGGGCGAGGGCGGGATCAACGTCCCGCCCGCGGGCTACCTCGAGACCGCCCGCGAGGCCACCGAGGAGGCCGGCGCGGCGCTCGTCCTCGACGAGGTCCAGACGGGAATGGGCCGCACGGGCGAGATGTGGGCCTGCCAGAACGCGGGCGTCACGCCCGACGTGTTGACGACGGCGAAAGGGCTCGGTAACGGCCTGCCCGTCGGCGCGGTCGCGGTGCAGGACTGGATCGCCGACGGCGCGGCCTCGCACAACGCCACGTTCAGCGGCGGTCCCGTGGTCGGCGCGGCCGTCCACGCGACGATCTCGACGCTGGTCGAGGCGGAGTACCCCGCCCACGCCGCCGAAGTCGGCGATTATCTGGTCACGGAACTCGAGGCGGCACTCGGCGATTCGGTACGCGAGGTCCGCGGCGAGGGCCTGCTCGTCGGCGTCGAGTTGAAACGCGGTGCGAACCGCGTCGCTCGCGATCTCGCGATGAACCACCAGGTGCTGGCGCTGCCGGCCGGTCGAACCGTCCTCCGACTGCTCCCGCCGCTCGTGATCGAGCGGGCCGAGGCCGATCGAGTCGTCGACGCGATCGCCGACGCTCTCGGAGCGACCGACGACTCATGAGCGCAAATGCCCACCCCTCGAGCGACGTGTCGGCCGCCGAGGCCCGCGAGTTGCTCGTCGATCTCGTCTCGATCCCCTCGCCGACCCGCGAGGAACGCGAGGCGGCCAAACGGCTCGTGGACTTCTTCGAGGCCCATGACCGGGAGGTCTGGATCGACGCAGTCGGGAACGTCCGTGCGCCGGCGGACGATTCCGTCCTCCTGACCTCGCACATCGACACCGTCCCCGGGGACATCCCCGTCGAGGTCGAGGAGACCGGCGACGACGAGATCCTCTGGGGCCGTGGCAGCGTCGACGCGACGGGGCCGCTCGCCGCGATGGCGGCCGCCGCCGTTCGCACCGGCGTCTCCTTCGTCGGCGTCGTCGGCGAGGAGGTCGACTCGAAGGGGTCGCGCTACCTGGTTGACGACCGCGACGAGGCACCGGCGGCCGTCGTCAACGGCGAGCCCTCCGGCGCCGACGGAATCACGCTGGGATATCGCGGCCTGATCGCCGGGACGTACGTCGCGACCAGCGAATCCGGTCACACCTCGCGGCCGGACCTGAACGCGATCCAACACGCCGTCCGCTGGTGGTCGGCCGTCGAGGAGTACTTCGAGGGCGACGAGTACGAACCGGTCTTCGAGCAGGTGACGACCAAGCCGGTCGACATCGAGGGCGGCGTCAGCGACGACGGCCTCTCCGTCGAGGCGACGATGGACGTCCAGTTGCGCGTGCCACCGGCCCTCGACGTCGGAACCGTCCGCGAGGCCGCCGAGGCCGAACTCGAGGTCGGGACCGTGACCTGGAAGGACAAGGTCCCGCCGGTGATGATGAGTTCGCGAACGCCGGTCGCCCGGGCGTTTCGGGTCGCCATCCGGAAGGAGGGCGACGATCCGCGTCTGGTGCGCAAGACCGGCACGAGCGACATGAACATCTACGCCGGGGCCTGGGACTGTCCGATGGTCACCTACGGGCCGGGCAACTCGGACCTCGATCACGCGCCCGACGAGCGACTGTCGCTGTCGGAGTTCGACCGATCGGTATCGGTTCTCGAGCGCGTCGCACGGACGCTTAGTGAGCAATAACGTTTCAGACGAGCTATCATACCATGACAACAGCAACGAACGAGACGGAGCCGAGACATTTCCTCGACGTCGACGACCTCTCCGAGGCGGAACTGCTTGCAGTGCTGGACAGGGCCGACGAGTACAAACGCGCCGTCGACGCCGGCGATGACCACGCGGACCTGTCGGGCCAGACCCTCGGGATGCTCTTCCAGAAGGCGAGTACCCGTACCCGGGTCTCCTTCGAGACGGGCATGACCCAACTCGGCGGGCACGCGATCTTCCTCGGGGAAGACGACATCCAGCTCGGTCGGGGCGAACCGCTGAAAGACACCTCGCGTGCGCTCTCGCGGTACGTCGACGCCGTGATGGCCCGCGTGTTCAAACACGAGAACGTCGAGGTACTCGCGGAGTACTCTTCGGTACCGATCGTCAACGGCCTCACCGACGACGCCCACCCCTGCCAGACGCTCGCGGACCTACAGACGATTCGCGAACACGAGGACGGCTTCGAGGACGTTTCGGCGGCCTGGATCGGCGACGGCAACAACGTCGCCCAGTCGTTCGCGCTCGGTTGTGCGCTGACCGACATCGACCTGACGATCGCGACGCCGGAGGGGTACGAGGTCGACGGCGAGGTCCTCGAGCGGGCCCGCGAACTGGGCGGCGATCCGACGGTCACGACCGATCCCGTCGAGGCCGCCACCGACGCCGACGTCATCTATACGGACGTCTGGATCTCGATGGGCCAGGAGGACGAACGCGACGTCCGGATGAACGACTTCGAGGGCTTCCAGGTCAACACGGACCTGCTCGAGAACGCCCCCGACGCCTCGGTCATGCATTGTCTCCCCGCCCACCGCGGCGAGGAGGTTACGGATGACGTCATCGAGGGCGATCGGTCGATCGTTTTCGACCAGGCCGAGAACCGACTGCACGCGCAGAAGGCGTTGTTGAGTTGGCTGCTGGAGTAGGTCACCCACGAGCGCAGCGAGTGGGCTTTTTGGTCCAGATTTTTGCGCGAGTGGTCAGCGTAGCTGACCCGAGCGGAAAAAGGTGGCCACGGAGGCGTTGTTGAGTTGGCTGCTCGAGTAGGCGTTTGATCACGAACGGAGTGCGGGCGGTTTTTGATCCGGGTTTTGTGTGACCGAAACGGAGTGCCGAATCTCAGCCACGGTAGGTATCCAGCCGCGGGACGACGGCCGCGTACACGACTCCGAGGCCGAGACCGTAGACGATGTGATCGACGATCGGGCCAGCCGCCAGCGGATCGATCGGCGTCGACATCGAGAGCAGGTGTGGCGCGAGAACGAGGTTCCAGCCGATGACGATGTTGCCCAACCACAGGGCGACCCCGTAGCCAAGGCCAAGGACGGCACCCGTGGGAATCGATTCCGAAAACGGCCGCAGCCGGTGGTGGTAGACGATCAGCCCGTATCCGGTCGCGAAGACGGCGCTGTATCCGATGTGGAGGACCCACCACAACTGCATTTCGGGCAGCGTCGTGAGGACGCCCGTGGTCGGTCCGATATCGGCAATGATCGTCAGAGCCGGCCGAATCACTCCGACCAGTCCCCCGAGAAGGACTGCGTACGGCCAGTACGAGTGGACGACGAGCGATCGGTCGGCGTGGTGAGCATGGTCAGTCGACATACGCGATGCTTGGGATCGGATTCGAATATACGTCCAGTGACGTTTCCATATGCTGGGAACGAGCGCCCGGCAACCGGCCTCCGGCCCGTTGAACCGTGGCAGTATCATCCCACCTGAACGTCCCTGCTACTGATCACACGGTGGCTACCCGGCCGGCCGAACCGACCCGCTGCTCGGGGCTTCCCGCTCCGTGACCGTCAACCGGTGGCCCGCTCCACTTCCGATTAATCGGTTGTTTCTCCGATATAACGTCTCCCATACCTGTTGAAACGTAAGGAAGTATTATACTTCGGGTGGTGGTCGGTGAAATTTACAATGTGGTTTCGATTCGTAGTAGTTGGATAGCGTGACTATAATTCACTGCTCGGTGATGCCTCTCACCCTGAGCTGAGTTCTTCTCCACCGAGGATAGACTGGAGCTGTTCGGGCGGATCTAGTCCTCGTCGTTTCCACGTGGCCAACATGGTCGTGATCGTCTCGTGAATCTGGACCCCTTCGGCTGAGCGGAGGGTCCGGAACATCTTCCGCAGCACAACTTGCTCGCGCAGAGCGCGCTCTGCGCGATTATTCGTCGAATCGACATCTGGCTCTGTAACGAACGTCAGCCAGTGCCCTAACCCGTTCCTGATCTTCTCGATCAGCTTCTTGACCTCCTGTGCCTCGTAGTCTTCCCTGATCAGGCCTTCCAGATGTAACGACGCCTCCGCCCGCTTTTGCTCGCGGGCGGAGGCGGACGGATCCTCCTCGTCGAACGCCGTTAAATCGTCGTGGAGAGCGTGTAACTCCTCAGACAACCTCTCTGCTTCCTCGTACCGTTCAGCAACGTACTCCGCCTCCCGCAACAGATGTGCCCAGCACCGCTGGAGCTTCGTGTGATAGCTCGGATACGCTGACCAACCGTCACAGCTGAGCGTTGAGTCCTCGGCGAAGTCCTCGCCGAGGACGTCCTCTAACACCTGGCTTCCACGACTCTCATCAACCCAGAACAGCACTTCTTCGTCAGTAACGAACGTCCACGCCCAGTGTTGCTCTCCGTCAACAGGAAAGCCCGTTTCATCGCAGTAGACGACGTCACTTTCCTGAATACGGGCTTTGACATCGTCATACGCGGGTCGCAGCCGGTCTGCGACCCGCTTGGTCAGGTTGTAGATCGTCCGATGAGAGATGGGTGTATCGAGCTCCCAGTCAAACAGCTCCGCCTGTTTACGGTTTGGAAGTCGCTGATGGAACCTACCGAGGGCGGTTTGGGCCATGATATTTGGCCCAAACCGCCCGGTTTCCGGGCAGTCAGGATGTTCAGCAACGACTTCGTTTCCACAGGAACAGCGGTGTTTGCCGAGTTCGTACTCGACGACAGTGGTTGGAATAGGGAGAGGTATGTCGATAATCGTCCGTGAGATGTAGCTGTCCGGGTTAGAGAGGATTTGCTCACAGTCTGGGCAATATCCCTGATCGACTCGAATAGTCTCCTCTGGTTCCGGAGGCGGTCGAGTTGTTCCTTCGTGACCTTCGTCACGTCCTGGAGAGGAGTCGCTGGCGGCGTCAGCGTCGCCGCCAGCGTCGTCCCCTTGGTCTTCGTTCTCTTCCTTGTCGCTGTCACCGTTGCCAGGTGATCCAGCCGCGCCACCCTGCTTACTGGGTGGTGTGTTTGGGTTTTCGTACCGCTTGAGGCGAGTCTCAAGTACCTCTATCTGCTGTTGCTTTACAGCGAGTTGACGACGGAGAAGGCGGTTCTCGAGCTTTTGGACTACGAGTTGCTGGCGGAGATGCGTACTGTTCTCGGTGCGGATCGCGGAATCTATCGATTCCGGCGATCCGCCAATCCCCAGCGACACACTTGGTTCACCATTGAGAGACCATTCATGAGACTGCTACGAAATCGGTCTGACGGCAAATCGCTATCCAACTACGATTCGTACTCGCCGTACTGCTCATGCTACTGGGGCCGACGGCGGTACTCGTCGTCTACCTGTTGTAGCGGGATGAAACCGACGGCTGGAGCCGTCCGTGAGCATCGACTGCAACGGGTATTTTGAGACGCCCGCCCATAGGGGTAATATGGCCGAGCCCCCCCAGCATCGCCTCGGAGAACTGATGGAGGAATCGAACCCGGCGTTCGAAGCGGTGATGAGTTGCGTGTTTGGGATCGAGGATCACGAGACACGGACCTATCTCGTCCTGTGTGATCGGCCCGGGAGTACGATCGCGGAACTGGCCACGGCCCTCGAGCGCGACCGGAGTACGGTCAACCGGTCGCTGTCGACGCTCCGGGACCGCGGGCTCGTGTACCGGGACCGGCGGCTGCTCGACGGCGGCGGCGACGTCTACCAGTATACGGCCACGTCGCTGCCCGAGGCCAAGGCGATGCTCCACGAGGCCCTGGACGCCTGGACCGCGACGGTCCACGACGTGATCGACGAGTTCGATGACGGGGCCGACTGAGACATCCACCGTGGAATCCACCCACTTTTTGCCCCTGCGGTCCTCCCCTCCGACAATGAGTCTCAGTCTCTCGGCCGAGCAACCCGACCAGCCTGCCGACGCCGACGAGGGCGTTTGGCTCGAGTGCATCGAGTGCGGCGAAACCTTCGCTCCGTTCGACGACGTCCGCTACACCTGCGACGACTGCGATGGCCTCCTCGAGGTCCGCTACGCCGAGCTGCCGACGTTCGACGACTTCGAGGGCGAGGGTGTCTGGCGCTATGCCGATGCCCTGCCGTTCGAGGCCGGCGTCTCGATTCAGGAAGGGGCGACCCCGCTGTACGAGGTCCCCCGTCTCGAGGACGAGATCGGGATCGAAGCGCTGCGGATCAAACACGAGGGGATGAACCCGACGGGGTCGTTCAAGGACCGCGGCATGACCGTCGGCGTCAAGGTCGCAAAAGAACTCGGCGTCGGCCGACTGGCCTGTGCTTCGACGGGCAACACCAGCGCCGCCCTGGCCGCCTACGGCTCCCGTGGCGGAATGCAGACGCTCGTCCTCTTGCCCGCGGGCAAGGTCGCCGCCGGCAAGATCGCACAGGCCAGCCTCCACGGAGCCCGCATTCTCGAGGTCGACGGCAACTTCGACGCCTGTCTCGACATCGTCCAGGAACTCGCGGGGCAGGGCGAGGCCTACCTGCTGAACTCGCTGAACCCCTTCCGGCTCGAAGGGCAGAAGACGATCGGCCTCGAGATTCTCGAGGGCTTTCTCGCCGACTACGACGCCGTCCCGGACCGAATCGTGCTGCCGGTCGGCAACGCCGGCAACACGTCGGCGCTGTACAAGGCCTTCCGCGAACTCGTCCAGGCCGGCGCACTCGACGAGGACGACGTCCCGAAACTGACCGGCGTGCAGGCCGAGGGGGCCGCGCCGATGGTCGAAGCGGTCGAGAACGGGGCCGACGAAGTACGGCGCTGGGAGGACGTCGAGACCCGCGCGACCGCGATCCGGATCGGGAACCCGGTCAACGCGCCGAAGGCACTGCCCGGTATCCGGGAGACCGACGGAACCGCCGTCGCGGTCTCCGACGAGGAGATCACCGAGGCCCAACGGGACATCGCTGCCGAGGGGATCGGCGTCGAACCGGCCTCCGCAGCCTCCGTCGCCGGCCTGCGAAAACTCCGAGCCGAGGGGATCGTCGACGACGACGAACGCGTCGCCTGTCTGACCACCGGCCACCTGCTCAAAGATCCCGACGCTGCCGCTGCGGCGGGGAGCGAACCCAAATCCGTGCCGGCCGACACTGAAGGAGTCCTCGCGAGTCTTGCGAGTGAGGGCTCGTCGGATCGATAGATCCGACGGCGTCCTCGACCATCTCCAAGAGTAACGTCGGCCGGATGCACGACCGACGTCTGACGCGTCTGACACCCGACTGACTGACCTTTTTCCGGGCCAGCGTCGAACCCGCAGGCGAGCCATGTCCGTCGAACGAGGTCCGACCCAACCCGCCGTCGACGAACCGACGCGTATTACTCACCGGAACCGGTCCGTTCGAGCCGATCCACGCCGGTGTCGTCCTCCGGTCGAGTCCATCGACCAGACAGCCTCCTGTGAACTGCCGCTGTCCGCTCGGATCGAGCGAACTCGACTTCGACTCCGAATCGCCGCACTCGAGCGACTCGTCGCGAGGAGCGAAACGCGCCGACAGGCCGTCATCGACCGGTACGAACGGGTGTTAGCGGATCGAGACGATTCGACCCAGGACGCCGCAGCTTCGTCGTCGTCATCGCTGCTGGCTCAGCTACGCAGCCTCTGATCCTGTCCTATTTAATTCAAACAGTCCTACATTTTAAATATCAGGGGTTGTCAATTTGTTGTAGGGAGAACAAATAACCGATGGCAGATACGGCTGCAGTCTGTCCCGAATGCGATGGCAGATTACGGCAGAGAGGTACCGAAATCGTGTGTGAGGATTGCGGACTCGTCTCCGGCGAGGATTCGATCGATCGCGGCCCGGAATGGCGGTCCTTCGAGGACGAGGACACCGATCGACGACGGACCGGCGCGCCGCTTACCCGCTCGAGACACGATCGTGGGCTGTCGACGGAGATCGGCTACGGCTCCGGCTCCGATTCGGGATACAGCTCCCGGCTGACCGGCCGGAAGCGTCGACAGATCGCTCGCCTCCGAAGGGAACACAATCGCGCACGCATCTCCTCGAAAGTCGAACGGAATCAGGTCTACGGGTTCGCCGAAATCAGACGGATTACCGCCTCGCTCTCGCTGCCGGAATCGGCCAGAGAGCAGGCCTGTGCCCTCTTCGAGTCCGCACAGTCCGAGGGGCTCTTTCAGGGCCGTTCGCTCGAGGGGTTCGCGGCCGCCGCCATCTACGCGACCTGCCGGACCCGGTCGATCGCCCGGACGACCGACGAGATCGCCGAGACGGCCCGCGCCGACGGCGACGAACTCTCCGTCGCCTACGACGCGTTGAACCGCGAACTCGGGCTCCCGACCGGGCCGATCGATCCCGCCGAGTACCTGCCGCGATACGCCTCGAAACTCGAGGTCGGAACGGCCGTCGAGCAACGCGCCCGCGATCACGTCCAAACTCTGCTCGAGTCGGGACGGATCGGCGGGCGAAACCCGAGCGGCGTTGCGGCGGCCTGTCTCTACAAAGCCGCCGGGGAACGCGAGGACTGGCCCACGCTCACGCAGGCCACGGCGGCCGAGGTCGCCGACGTCGCGCCGGTGACGATCCGGTCGACCGTCGTCGATCTCAGGGAACTCGGGTCGGCCGAACTGGTATCCGCTCCGTCGGACTGACCGGCAATCACCGTTTCTCGGTGCCGAGTGGCAGTGGCACCTCGCTCGGCGCGTAAAAACACTCTCGTCCCGTTCAGCGGCCCCGCTCGATCACGTCGTCCGGAGCGTATTCGTACTCGGTTCGTAGACCTCGCCTTTCTGTTTGAGCTTGTCGATCTCGTGTTCGGCCTTTGATTGGTCCATGCCGATCTCCTCGGCCCGCTCCATGACGATGTCGACCGGCGCGCCGTCGTCGTACTCCTCTTCGATGTCCCCGATGAGCTGTTTGAGGTTCTTGATCCGATCGCGCTGGGATTTCGAGGTCCCGGCTTCGACGATGTCAGCGTCGAACTCGCCGGTCTCGGGGTCGACGCCGACGTCTTGTAGACACGAGCGGACGATCTCGATGACCCGCTCGGCGTCCGCCTCTTCGACCGTATCCGAGAGCCGCACGCGGGCGCTGGCCTCCGAGAGCCGCACGAGCGCCTCGAGCTTTCGGGCCGTGACCGGCACCGCGGCGTCCTCGTCGGTCCCTTTCGAGCGCAGATCGACGTAGAAATCCCGGATCGCGTTGCGGGCCGCCTCGGTCATCCGCGGGTGGCAGTTCTGCTTGGCGTAGGCGATGTATTTCCGCAGGAGTTCGGCGTCGATCTCCGGATCGACCTGGTCGGTCATCTCGTCGATCTCTCCCTGACTGACCTCGAGACTGGACATCTCCTCGCGCTGGGTGGTCAACTCGCCGGCGTAGTTGGTGGTGATGATGTGTTCCGCGAGGTTGCGGTCTTTCTCCTCGTCGGGCGTGTCCGTCACGGTAAAGATCAGGTCGAACCGCGAGATCAGGGCCGGCTCGAGGTCGATCTGCTCGCTGATCGGTTCGTACTGGTCGAACCGGCCGTACTTGGGGTTTGCCGCACCCAGCAGCGAACACCGGGACTTCAGCGTGGCGTTGATGCCGGCCTTCGAGACGGAGATCTTCTGTTGCTCTAAGGCCTCGTGCATGGCCGACCGGTCTTCCGGTCGCATCTTGTCGAGTTCGTCGATGGCCGCGATCCCCTGATCGGCGAGGACGAGCGCGCCGGCCTCGAGGCTCCACTGCTGGCCGTCGCCGAAGTCGTCGCGAACGGCGGCGGCGGTGAGACCTGCCGAACTGCTCCCCTTCCCGGAGGTGTAGACGGCCCGCGGCGCGATGTTCTCGATGTATGCGAGCATCTGAGAGTTGTGCGAAACGACGCCGTTCGAGATGTAGTTGTGGGTCCCGTCGACCTCGAGGTCGTATACCCAGTCGTAATCGGGATCGACTTCGTCGATGGACTCGATCCGTTCCCAGCAGATATCTCCGTCGGCGAACTGCTTGAGAGCAGTGACGTCCTTTGCTACTGTTCCTCCGTCAGTCAGAACTGCGCCCTCGTTCGGATGTTCACTTTTCGGTAACGCATCTTCGAAAGCCGAAACGACCCGGCGGAGACTGTCTCGGCTCGGATTTCGTGATCCCCGTTCGTAATGCTGGTACGTCGACCGGGGGAGCCCACATTCGGCCTGTGTGATCGAGAGCGCTTCACGAATTCGTCGAAGCTCCGTTCCGAGATTCGGGATGATGTCGAGATTGGTGTTCCCGTCCGTGTCAGCGTACTGTCGCGCGGTCCGCTGTTTCCGCTGGGTTACGAACCCGATATTGGAAACGTATTTCTCGAATTCATCGCCGCTTATTCTGAGCCGGTAACTCCCGTTCTGTCGGTCGTGAAGCTGTGAACGAATCCCCAGTGAGAGAAGCAGCGTCCTCACGTTTTCGAGGAGTTCACGACTCGTCGAGGCAGCAGTTATCTCTCGTTGAGATTCCGAGACGTGCCCTTCTCCTTCGAGGAACGCTTTGAGGAATTCGGATCTGATCGACTCGGTGGTCCGGAAAATCGGATCGGGAACGCATTGATTGTCCGAGGACTGTAGAAGCTGTTCTGCTAATGTGTCGAGGAAGCTTACGAATTCGCCCGCTGAACAGAGCAGTTCGCGTGCGTCCTTGGACTCATGCGGGTCCCGTTCAGTAACATTCAGCCCCAAGTCCGCTAGTGCATTCGCTGCGTCATCTAACACTTCTCTATCGTTGTTCGTAATCGAAACGAAGCCTGTCTGATCGTCTCGCTGCTCGACGTATCCTTCTGCAACGATGTATCCGATTAGACGTGCCAGTGATGGAGTCCATTTCTCGGGCAAATCAAGCTGCACCGCATTTCGGGACTTGGATCGCCGGAAATCAACTTCAAGGGTATCGTCGCTGTTCGTCTCGACACTTCGTGGGGTTGCGATAAACTGTCCCTCGTTGAGTTCATCAGCAACGATCGGCGTGAATCGTCCGTCCTGTTGGACGAACAGGGGATGCGACGGTGTCACCTCGAGTTCCCGCCCGCCTGCAGTCCGGAGTCGATACATCCGGTCGGGAGCCTCTCGTTTCCAGACCTTTGTCGCACGCTGTGGATCGATCTCCCCGTTTTCCTGTAAGGAGGGGACGTCGATATCGATCTCGTCGTACCAGCCGTCATCGATCGGTTTCGGATTGTCGAGGTTCGATTCGACAAGGTCGCGGATAGGCACGTCACGGCCGTCCGCGAGCGTGACCTTCGTATCGCCGCGGACGCACTTCCCCGTCCCGGGGTCCCCGATCAGAAGCATATGGAGGTCGCCCCGGATCCGCGAGCCATCGGGTAACTGCTTCGTGACGCCCGAAAACAGCTGGAGGATCATCGAGAGCTTCTCCTGATCGTAGCCGTAGATCGAGGGGGCGATAGAGGCGACCATCTTCTCGTAGATGTCTTCGGAACTCGAGAGACGGACGATCTCCTCTTTGTCCTCGCCGGTAATATCCATGTCCTCGAACTGCTCTTCGTCGATCTCGACGGACATGCCCTCCATGTAGAAGTCGAAGACGGGCGACGGGTCCTGCTGGTCGCCCTGTTGCTCGAGGCGGAGAACGCCGGTCGCGGAGACGTGGTCGCCGGGGGTAACCTCGCCGGTGATGTCGTCCTCGATGTTGATATCGAGGGCCTGTGGCGTCTCGCCGCCGCGGAGTCCCTCGGGACTCTCCTGGACGCGGAGCTTCTGGGAGTCGACGAACTCGGACTGGTCGAAGTTCACGCGGAAGGGACCCTGCCGCTCACAGCCCTGACATTCGTGGGGTTCCTGGAAGTCGCCGCTTGACTGGGGGACCCGCGTGAGGGTGCCACAGAGCTGGCACTCGAAGGCGGCCTCTTCGATCTTCGGGCGGACGTCGGTGGCCTTGCGGACGATGCCGTGGACCTGCACGAGGGAGTTCATATCGCGGGCGCGGATCTCGCGGATCTCGGGCGACTCCGTTTCCGGGAGGTTCCGCACGCGGACGTGGGCCTGCCCGAGGCTCACGTCGATCGGGAGGTCGTACAGCCGCAGCGCCTCCTCGGCGTATCGTTGCAGCTGTTCGGGCTGGTTGATGAAGTCGTCGGCAAGATCGGGATCGAACCGGTAGAGGTCCTGCCAGTCGACGTGCAGCGACCGCTGCTCGTTGGGGTACTGCTGGGCAAGCTGCTTGATCTCGCTGTCGTAGTAGTTCCGGAAGAACTGCTCGAAAGAGTCGACGAGTTCGGAGTTTCCCGCTTGCGCCATTGCACACCG
This sequence comes from Natrinema pellirubrum DSM 15624, assembly GCF_000230735.2. Lineage (NCBI taxonomy): Archaea > Methanobacteriati > Methanobacteriota > Halobacteria > Halobacteriales > Natrialbaceae > Natrinema > Natrinema pellirubrum. The sequence continues at coordinate 3,593,454 of NC_019962.1, read as the reverse complement.
CTAGGGCCGCCATCGGGTATAAATGGTCGTATACCGGGGCGAAACTGGTCCCGGACAGTCACGTCGCCTGCCGCCGCTCAGTCGCCGGCTTTGGCCTCGCCGAGGCTGTCGGCGGCCACGCCGAGCGTCGCGATCGACCGGAACGCCTCCTCGACGGTCAGGTCCACCTCGTGGACCTTCTCGGCGGGCATGTGCATGACGTAGCCGTTCGTGGCGGGGTTGGGCGCGAGCGGGACCATCAGCGTCACCATCTCGTCCTCGCCCGCGCTGGCCTCGACCATGGGGGGTGTCTCGGCCGTGAGAAAGCCGAGCATGTACGCACCCTCGTGGGGAAACTCGACGAGTTTCACGTCCTGGAACTGGTCGGACTCGTCCTCGACGAGCAGTTTGCTGGCGCGGCGAACGCTCTCGTAGACGGTGCTGACGCCGGGGATCGTCTCCATCGTCGCGTGGACCCGCTTGGAGAGGTAGGTTCCGGGAGTGTATTCCGCGACCAGTCCGACTAGCAGGAAGACCCCGATCACCGACGCGAGCGTCGCGAACTGGATCACCGGCACCGGCGGCTCGTCGGGCCAGACGTAGGTGATCCCCGCGATCACCGGTGCGAGGGCCCCGAGGATGAAATTGAGGACGATCGAGACAACCAGTAGCGTCGCAACCAGCGGAATCGTGATGACGACCCCGTTGATGAACAACCGCTTGACGCTCGAGGCAGGATCGGCCATGCGTCCTGCCACTTGCGGTGACGCCGAAACCGTTGGGCTTGCGGGCGGATCAAGCACGGACCTGTGCCGGTCGGAGTGTGTCCCACACAGTCATGTGTCTGGCCGCTGCGGGCTCCGGTTCCGTGGGTCGGCACTCGGCCGTGGCCGCCGGCTCGAACAGATCGTTCTCGCGGACGGTCCGCTTTGGGCCCCCTTCACATTTTGGAACGACAGTGATTGCGATGGAGGGCGTTGTTGGACTCGATGTCGACACACTCCGACCCGACGCGAGCCGCGGTCCGCTGTGAGGGCTGTGGCGTGATCCTCGTCGCGGAAATCACGGGCGACGACTCGATCCGTCCGCTCGGTACCAGCGAGGACTGCGTCTGCGGCGACGGGAGTTTCGTTCGGCTCGAGCGACCCGCGACGGTCGCGCACTGACCCGGTCTGTCGGTCGGTTCCGTCGCAGTCGGTCGCCGTCCTCTGTCCTCAAGCGTTCATTGGTCACAAACACCAGTGTCCGCGTTCCGGAAATCGAACAGTATCGTACTGGGCTGGTTTGTGTGGACATTCGTTTCCCTTTAATGTACAGACTGCACCTATTGCGCTAGCAGGAATCTTTATTATTGAACGGACGATACAGTAGTGTGAGGTGATGACAACGAACACAGACACGACCAATGTAGCACCGACCCGCCCACTGTGGCCATTGTGACCGCTTGTCCATACACCCTCGTGGTTTGACACTGGACGCCGCTTGTTCCCGCCGTGGAACGCCGCTATCCACGGTCGTTTACCCCGTCTGCGTTTTCGTCCGTCCCGTCGAAGCGCCCGCTATCGGCATCTCCTGTTCCTCCCGTGATCGTCGGTCGCCGTCACACTCGAGATCGCGAGACGGTCCCGTCTCGAGCGTTCGATCGCTACCGGCCGGCTCGAGCGACTCGGCCGTTCGGTATCGTGACCGCGATCGTAGCCACTGCGAGTCATTGCATATCCGATCGCACGACGGCTGTGTGATCGGTGTGTACCCGTAGAGTACGGCGATCTGCCCCACCTCTGGACAAGAGTGATTGGTTCCATCGAATGGGTACCAAACCGGGGCAGATCACGCGACTCTTGCAAGCGTTCCTACAAAACCCCTCTCATTTACTGCCGGTGAACGACTCGTCCCCGCGCGGGTACTGGTCTCCTGTCGATACGTGTCGGCGGTTCCCGGTCGAAGAATCAGAACCCGAGCGACACCAACCCGTAGTAGTCGGTGACGACATCGACCGCCCCGTACGCTACCGCCAGGATCACAGCCGCACAAAGCAGGAGGAACAGCACGACGAGAGAGACGATATACGTGAGACTCTCGGAGTCCATACTACTCGATCAGCGACTCTCCGACAAAAACGTGGTGTTGATCCGGTTCCGGGATCGCCTTGGGGTCATCCGGCGCATCTGGGACACAGCGGACGTAGCTCGGACCCTGTGATTTTCGGCACTGTCGGCCTCGAGACTCCCAGCAAGCGCTTTTCGCACGAAGCGCGACCCGGTTCCGCCGGCGTTGCCGTCGCTATTGGTCGGATTCACGGACTCGTCCACACGCCCCCGAAATCCGCGTGCTTTCGACTCACTGAACGGCCCCGTTTCAGTCCGACAACGACGGGCCCCTGTGGTCCAGTCGTACAGAACAGTGTCTCGAGTGGCGGTTCGGCTCGAGAGTTGCACACGCGGTGTCGTGACTCGTGTGTATATTCGGGGATCGGGTTCTGGCGACGTACATCCTCAGGGAGAAGAAAACATAGATAGGGCTACCGTTGGTCCAGTAGTAAATAACACTCGAAGAATACCCATCTGACTCAATTTGGCAGATTGATTCCTATCATGGAGTTACTCTTTTATACTGAGTAACTATATTTCCATACAAGTCGGAGCATATCATTTATCATGATTAAACCAAATGCTGTTGGGTTGTTCTATTGTGAGGCAAGTGGTGATATTGATGAGGTTGACGCAGAAGTAATAAGAATTCTAGTTGGGGATGACCTCAATGAGTATAGTGCTGTTCGTGAAGTGGCTGGTCAGCTCTTAGGTCGATTACAGGGTAAAGATTTTCGTACGTGTTTACCCCGAGGTCTCAACAACCGGCACAGTCTGCTCTCGTGAGATCATTTCGTTGTCGTGGACAACCCGCGTAAGTTCCTCGTATGGGTTGCGTCCCTGCTGGCGCCACGTCGCCAGCAGGGACAAGATCGTCTCGTGAACGAACATGCCACGGTCGTTCCGGAGTGTTCCGATGATTTTCCGGAGAACAACAGGTTCACGAAGGGCGTTTTCTGCGGCATTGTTCGTCGGGGAGACCGCTGGCTCACCGACGAAGGTGAGCCAGTGGTCGAGTCCACCTTCGATCTTCCCGAGGAGTGTTGCCACTGGTTCGTCGGTCACTGACCGCTCAACGAGCGATCTGAGGCCGTCCTGACACGCTCGATGCATCTGTGCTCTCGCACGAGGATCTGGGTCGGTCTCCAGCCACGACTGGAGACCGACGAACATCTGCTTGAGATACCGGTACACCGGTTCTGCCTCCTCGTGGTCACTAGCAACGTCTTCAGCCTCCCGGAGAAGATGTGCCCAGCACCGCTGAAGCGTACTGCTGAACGCTGGATACGCCGTCCACCCATCACAGATGACCGTTCCCGCGAAGTCCTCGCCAAGGACTTCCGCGGGAACATCACTCCCACGACTCTCTCTGACCGCGTACAGCGTATGCTCGTCCGTCCGAAACGTCCAGATCCACGCTTGGTCACCGTCACGCTTGATGCCGGTTTCGTCAACGTGGACGATTTCAGCCTCCTGAATCTCTCGACGGATCTGCTCGTACTCACAGCGACCGGCGCGCGCAGCGCGCTCGGTCGCGTGCCACGCGGATGCACCTGAGAGTTCGAGTCCGTGAAGTTGCTCGAAGCGGTCCGTGATTTTCCGGTAGGGAAGGCGGTGATCGTACCGTGACAGGGCAGATTGCGCGATGACGTTCACCCCGAACTGCCCCTCATCGGGGCAGTCGGGGTGAGTCGCAACCGTCTCAGTTCCACAGGAGTCGCATTGGTAGCGGTGTCGGTTGTACTGGGTGACTTCTGGTGGCTGTGGATCCGGGACTTCCTCGACGAGTCGGGGGCTGACGCCCACCGACTCGTCGAAGTGGTCGCCACACTCGGGACAACAGTCAGAGGTGACCTCGATTTCTTCATCAGGATCGGGCGGAGAGCGCCACTCCGGGTTGTGACCGTCCTTTCGACCGGGAGTACCACCATCAGTTCGGACATCGTCGTCTTCGTCGTCCTGCGAGGTCGGGGACTCGTCGGTCCCCGACCGTCGCTTACTGGGTGGAGTGTGTGGATTCTCGTACTTCCGGAGACGTGTTTCGAGTTCTTCGATCCGCTCTTGCTGCTCTTCGATCCGCTCTTGCTGCTCTTCGATCCGTTCGTTCTGTTCCTCGATCCGCTTGTCCTTCTGGGCAATCTTCTCTTCCAGCTCGTCGATTCGCTCCTCCATCTGGAGAAACCGCGAGAGGAGTTCGTCCTTGGAGAGATCGTCCCAGCTCATCGATTCCACCTCGAAACGACGACAGCAGGGCCGACGGGATGGTCTCCGGGCAGCGGAGACCATCCCTGAGAATGTAGACTGACTCCCTGCTGACAGACCATGTATCTGTCACAGGCCACCACCTACGAGACAGTGACGAAATCAGACGGGGCTAAACACGTACAGATTTTCTAAGCCAGAAGAGCGCTCGAGTGCATAAGTTTTCAGAGCAAGCAAAACAGCCACGTGGCGTCAAAGCAGTCAGTACTAAAGATTTGCTTGCCCAAACCGTTGAAGGGGACAATATTAAAGAAAATCTTAAGACACTGGCTAGTTGGTATTTACAGACAGATTATGCACAGTCCGGGTTACTTCTGGTCACGCGTTTCCACTCACATGGTGATCAACAGGTAGGAATAATCAAAGCGCCATTTGTTGATGATATCTACGAGCCAGATGACGAAGATATACTTAATGAACTCAACGAGGTTATTAAGGGGGATTTGAAGAAAGGGATCCTCTACCCGAGAATAACTCCAGATGGGGAATGTAGGTGGGACGAAGTATGTCTCTATCAAAAACAAGGGAGTAGCAGTAGATACCCCAAACACTGGTTCCAATACCTCCATCTAAAGCCTAATCCTACATCTGAGGAGATCCTTTCCGAAATGTTTGAAGAAGAGGAAAATGAATTGAGTGAGGCAGAATCGACTGAGGAGTTTGATGAAATAGTGGATAATATCGACGATATTACTGAGGAAGCAGAGGTTTCTATTAAAATAGGCGGACGAGAAGTGAAAATAGAGATTGGTGAGATACTTCGAAGAGATCGAGTTCATTTAGTGGAAAGTGAAGAGGGATACCATTTGGTGATTTCAGGAGATGAGCCAACAATAAGGTTCTATGATAATCGTCGGGGCGAATATCGCGAAGTCCTGAAGGGAATTGAATCCTTTGATTCGATTGATGATATCATATCATGACTGCACATGAGTTTGCAGAAGATCTAAGACAGATAATCTATACACACGATTGCCAAGAAACATTGGGTCGGATAGAACTAAATCTAGAATTTTCTAACACTGATGATGAGTTAGTAGGTCGGATCTTATCCTTCGCTGATTCTCAACCAGATTTTTTCTCGTTCGGTTCTATCAAGCTTATATTTCAGAATGATAGAGCAGATCTAGATATACTCGATCTTACCTCAACTGGCTTTCAGAAGTCGTTTGAGGAGGAAGAACTACCAAGCAAGATCAGGGATTTTAACAGACAGATTCCATATCTCCTCGATGAGGAACGATATTCTGACTTAGCTGAATTACTCTCCAATGGACCCTGTGATGAGAATTACTATTTTGTTTTCTCTGTAGCAGCAGATAAAGAACCATTCTCTAAATCGCTCTTAGGAGAATACTTGTCTGAATGGGATGAATCGACAATAGATGTATACCTCTGGGTAAGTCCTCAATCTTTGCAAGAATGGGTGAGACAAGAAGGTGTATCTGATGCTTCCCACACCTTTTTTGATGAGTCCTATCCAGTTTTCATTTTCCTTTCTAAAGATACTATTGCACATGATGAAACGCTTGTGTTTAGCACAATAGACGAAGCTGATATGATAGAAAATATTAATGAGAAGATCGATGAGTACCAATCTCACATGGAGTGGGCCTCTGAGATCAGTTCGGATACTATACCTCCAATGATATTCGATTCTAAAGAGGCTCGATCTATCCTTACAGCTCCGTTTCTCTATTCAATAGTATCTACCATTTCGGACAGTTATGAGACAACAGGGAATGCAATCTCGTTTGAGATTGAGTCGACAAAGGGGGTATTCACAGACCGCATCGACACCCAACAAGATAATTACGATATTAGTAGATTATTCAGGTTTTCTGAATCATTTTCCCAAAGAGGGAATAAGCAGGTGTACAGGGAACTCTGGCACCAATCTATAGTCGAACATTGCGAGGATTTCACTGACTTAATAAACAAAGACCAGAATATATGTAAATACTATAATTCTTTGGAAGAGGGGGCCATTCAAGGAAATTTCGAAGAATTAAGCACTGCAGTTCAAGACGCACAGATTTTCATTGGAGGGGTGACAAACACCCTATCTGAATCTACGGTAAATCTAACCACAGAAATTCAAAAAGTAGTTGCAGCCCTATTTGGAGTGATTGCAACGAATGCCTTTTTGATTCTGATCGAGGGGACGGTCGATACTGCTGCTCCATTTACTGTAGTCGCAATTTCTGGACTTCTATTGTTCTATTTTCCAACTGCTCAAGAGAGAATAAACGAACTCAGTAGAGTGGTACGAGAGGGGAAAGAAGACGCTGAATTATATTCTGAATTAGCCTCAAATGTCGGTGCCAAGGAATTGGTTGATGTTTCTCGATTTGAATCACGACATGAGTCTTACATTCAGTTTGCTAATGATAGGGTGGATTGGGCAAAACAGCGACTAGAGTATGCATATCACATTCTCTGTTTGAGTTGGATAGGTATAGGTACTTTTTCGCTTTTTGCCTATTCCGCGCTCTCAGTTCCATTTTTGGTTACAATAGCAACATTACCGGTATCGATCATTATTTCCTATCGTCACAATGAACTCGATTATTATTCCTCGCTACATGATTGTCTTCCAAGTTCTTCAACTTTAGTTGCTATCTCACTAACAATCGGAGTTTTAATAGCAGTTACCCTTCCGGTTGTAACCGCTGAGCCAACCGTATTTGGGTCAATATCTTCTCTTCTACTCGTCTTGTATTAATTTCTAAAGGGTTTTTAGAATCGAAGTTCGATTTGAAAAGGCCATTAGGAGTGAACTTGGGGATATACTCAATATAGTCTGAGGAAAATCTTGCTTGGAGTTCCTTCTTTTTTTCATCGAAAACGATGTCAGCTCCGTCTTGATTATCTTCATCAGAGGCTTCCAAATTTATCTCAGCAGAATCAGCGTCACCTGATGCTGATACGTATACCCCATCGTCTGTGAAATTGAAAACTATCTCTTCATCAGCCATACTAAGAATCTTGTTTGATCTTCTAAAAACACCACTATGGGTCCACACCGTTATTTCATGATCGATCTCATTTTGAGGAGGTTCATTGATTGAAGATATTTCTTTAGGGGCCAAAGAGTAACTCACCTCACCGAAGCTAAGATCCAACTTATTGGTATCGTTGCATAATTCCAACTTGATAGTATCGTTACTATCTGCTTCTTCAAGGAGATTCGCCACTTTTCCGCAGGCTACGCCTATTGGCAGTTCTTCATCCTCTAGATCGACCTGGTATATATCAAACTCATCAGATTCGATGGTTTGTGTAACACTCATCACTCTTGCGCCATCCATCGCACCCACGACCAATTTGTCTTCAGTCCAGCGGAAGATGGCTTTCTTTTCCTTTGTTAATTCGACGGGGGGATTAACTACTGCATCTAAAACGTCAGAACCAATCTCCACATATAGACTATCTTCACTTCCAATTTGTTCAGGCATAGTTTCTTCTGTGCGCTAAGTGTAACTGAGAGTTCTTATCTTAAATATACTTTGACCGGAGACACAGTTCATATTTCACTAAGGTAGAATTGCGGAATCGTGCATCAAAAATATTGTCTATATGTCACTAGCGGGCATATACTACTTCCTGGATATAAAAGAAACCAAAACGGGGATTGTTGGTACCCTAATCTACAGAGTTCACTGACCTCCGTTTCATGTGTTTCAACTGGATCCTGCAAAGAAGAAAGAAGCGCGCTGTCGCCTTGGCGACACCCGCCAAGGGGGCGTTCGCGCGAAGCGCGAAACGACCCCGCCGGCGTTGCGGCACGATCGCGGTGCTGACCCCCGCCCTCGAGCCACTGACCACAACCGGAGTTGCAGACGAAACCGTGGGAGTCAACCTCCGTTACAGAACTGATCGATCTCGAGAGTGGTGCCACTACGCGGCCGGTTCACCGATCCGCAACAGCACTGACGACTCCGGTCTCCGTCCCGCCGCCCGGCGTCTTCCAAGTCAGTTCGACGCCGTGGAGGGCCGCCGGATCGTTCCTCGACGTCGACCACTTCTCGAGGGCCTCACTGGCGATCGTCGCGACGGTCTCGAGCTATCGGCGTTCAATTGCGAGCGGATCGTCTCGATCCGCATCCGGCGCGGGTCACCGTTCTCGTCGTACTCGAGGGCACACGGTTTTCTCGAGTCACGCTCGAGAACCTGCCCTTCGCGCAGAACCTTCGAATCCGATGTTGTAGCCACCGCTTACCGATCGGTCACGATAACGAAGGGATCGCCCGGATTTGAACCACGCGAACGGCTCGCTATCGCTCGCCGTTCTCTCGTTCAAATCCGGGCTCGTTCCAATTGCTGCTGCTCGCGATTTGCTCGCAGCAGCAATATGGGATCGCCCGGATTTGAACCGGGGTCACGGGCACCCAAGGCCCGAAGTATACCAAGCTAACCCACGATCCCGTACCACCCACTACCGTCCCGACGTCATAAAGCGTTTCGTTACGGTCCGAACGGTTTTGGGGGCTGCCGTGATACCGCCGCTATGACCGGCCTCGAGATTCTGGTGTTGGTGGCAGTCCTTGCACTCGTCCTCGTTGCGGCCCAACTCGTCAGGGCGGCCAGCCCATTCATCGTCAACGCGATCGTTGGCCTCGTCGTCTTGTACCTCGCCCAGGCGGTCTTCGGCCTCGCGATCGCGATCACGCCGGTCGTCATCGCCATCGTCGCCCTCGGCGGCCTTCCCGGTTCGATCGTCGTGATCGTCCTGTCGGTCCTCGAGATCGCGTTCGTCTGACTATCGGCTGAGGGTTCGCGCGATCTCCTCGTCGGTGGCCTCCGAGTCCGCCGCGGGCTCGAGGTCGTCGCTTGCTTCGTCCTCCCATTCGGCCAGAAGGTCGGCGACCTCTTCATCGGTCGCTTCCGGGAGCGACTCGTCGGTGTCGTCGTCGGCGACGACCTCGTCGAAGATCGTTCCGAACGTCGAGACGACCCGGTCCTCGTGACGGGTGGGATCGAAGTGAAAGTGGGCGTAGGCGTCGACGTTCGCCAGCCGGTTCGTGAGGACGTGTGCGAACTGGAAGACCGCCTCGGGCGAGGTATGCCGGAGGAGTGCGTCCAGCGAGTCGAAACAGACGGCGATATCCTCGCCGGCCGCGGACCAGTGCTTGCAGAACCGACTGATGGCGACGCCGATCTTGGAGAGGTCGGTCGGATCGGTGACCGAGTCGGTGACGACTGTCTCGTCGAAGTCGGGGGACGACTCGGTCCCCGAATCGGCCAGCACGTCCCCGATGGTGAGCAGGCCTCGCTTGCCATCGACGTCGTCCGCGGCCGGCGGCTCCGGTGTCTCGTCCCCGAAGGTCACTATGAGTCGCGCCGTCTCCGCACCCTCGTGACACAGTTGTTCGCAGGCGTCGGGCTCGTCGCAGTCGGGATGGACGAGCAGGAGGTTCGCCGGCGGCTCGATCGCGGCTGGCGTAAGCGGATCCATGATACGGCCGGGGAGATCCCCGCGTTGGCCTTCGATTGCGCGCTCTCGTTCTTTATGGTTCCGGCCGGATCGAGACTGCCGGGCACGGCCGCCGTCACCGATCGTCGACGGTCACAGCTCCGCGTCGCGTAACTCGATGTCGGCGACGAGTTCGTAGGGGTGGGCGTCCTTCCGGATGCCATCGAGCAGGGTAAACGCTTGGCCGGGCGCGAGGAAGTGTTCGGTGACGACCTGTCCTAGCGGCGTGGGCTCGAAGCCGTCGATGAAGTCGTACTCGAGCAGTTTTCCGATGGCGTGTTTCGTGGGCACCTCGCCGAGCATGCGGTCGTTCAGGGCCTTTGCGGCCTTGCCGCCGACCGCGACGTTCGCGAGGGTCTCCTCAACGGCGGCGGCCTCGTCGTAGTGGGTCATCACGGACTCCATCTCCCCCTTGAGGAGCTTGAACGCGACCTCGTCCTCGGTCATCTCCATCGAGTTGTGGTAGGCGGTGTCGGGTTCGACCAGCACGTACACCTTCCCCTCGTCGTGGTAGTCCGGCCGTCCGGCTCGTCCGAGCATCTGGTGGAACTCCTGGACCGAGAGCCATTCGATCCCCATCGCCAGCGAGTCGAAGACCACCTGCGAGGCGGGAAAGTCGACACCGGCTGCGAGCGCGGCGGTCGTGACGACCGCCGACAGCTCCTGTTCGCCGAACTTGCGCTCGACTTCCTTGCGGCGTTTGTAGTCCAAGCCAGCGTGGTAGGGCGCGGCCGAGTAATCGAGTTTGCGCGAGATTTCGTGACAGCGCCGCCGGGAGTTGGTGAAGATAATCGTCTGGCCGCGATACCCCTTCGACGATTCCGTATCGAACTCGCGTTTGACGAGTTTGTTCTCCACCCTGACTTTCTCCTGGCCGTCGGCGAAGGTGACGTGGCGCTCGATCGGGACCGGCCGCTCCTCGAACTCGATGAGTGTCGACTCGAGTACCTCGGCGAGGTGTTCGGGGTTGCCGACCGTCGCCGAGAGGTAGACCCACTGTGCGCCGCCGTAGTCGTCGCGGCGCTTCGCGCGCTGCTCGCAGGTGTACTTGAGTCGGGAGATCAGCCCGTCCAGCCGGTGGCCCCGGTCTTCCTCTTTCAGGGTGTGGACCTCGTCGATGACGACGGTCCCGATGTCGCCCATCTCCTTGCCCGTCCGCAGGGCGTGGTCGATCCCCTCGTAGGTGCCGACGATGACGTCGGCCTCGGGATCGAACCGTTCGCCCTCGTCGGCGATCCGGCTCGCGCCCACGCGAATGGAGACGTCGACGAGGTGGCCGTACTCGTCCTGGAAGTCCTCGTACTTCTGGTTTGCCAGCGCCACGAGGGGCACGAGAAAGAGCATCGTCCCCTTATCGTTCAACACGCGGTTGATGCCGGCCAGTTCGCCGACCAGGGTCTTCCCGGTCGCCGTCGCGGAGACGACGAGCTGGTCGTCGCCCTCAAAGAGACCGTGTTCGACCGAGAGGCTCTGGACCGGTAGCAAGGTATCGAACCGGTCCTCGAGTAAGTTCTGCAGGCCTGGATGCAGGTTCAGCGAGTCGGTCCGGACGGGGTCGACCTCGTCGGTCGTCGCCGAGATGGTATCGAACTTCGTCAGATCGGGATCGAGCCGCCCCTTGAGGAGGTTGACGATCCGCTCTAAGTCCTGGACCTCCATCATGAGGTCCTCGAGGCGTTCCTTTGCGGCACCCGAGACCGCGCCACCGCCGGAAAAGGACAGTTGGCGCTCGAGTTCCTGCCGAGCGCAGTCGCGACAGATCCAGTCGTCATCGTCCTTGACGGCGGTGTCGGTCGTGATCGGCGAGTACCGCCCCGCGCCGGCACAGTACCGGCAGGTCCGGACGGTCTTGGTCTTGTCCTCGAGCTGGTAGCCCGCGAGCATCTCCCGCAGGTCCTGTCGGCCCGCGGCGGAGGTCTGTTCGGAGATACGGATCCGCTTGGCTCGGCGGGCCAGTTCGACGAACTCGTCGGGCTGGCGGGGCTCCTCGCTCGAGCCCTGTTTCAGCCGGAACTTCGCGGGGCGTGGCCCGGCCGAAGTCTCCGAGAGTCCGAGTTTCGCGCGGAATAGCCGTTTGCCGTCACGTTCGACGACGACGAGGTAGTCGTCGCCCGTTTCGTGACAGAAGATCGTTTCGACCTGCTGGACCTGCTTCGACACGGAACGGAGTAGGCCGTGACGGTATTTCAGCGATTCGGACTGCGGCGACGCGGTCCGGCCGCGGTCGGTGACGGTCCAGCGATATCGTCCATATCCGTCACGATCGATCCATAGGCGTATATATAATTCTTAGCGAGATACATATCGGGGGCGTCGGAATCCGACGCCGTATGGGGATACTTTCGTGGGAGACCGTGCCGGGAGTCCGCCGCAGCTACGCGCTCCGGTTCTTCGCCGCGCTCGTCGCCATCCTCGTGGTGATCGGGGCGTTCGGGGGCAGTATCTACGCACACACCGGGACCGAACTCGAGTCCGAGGTCGAATCGCAGTTGGTCGGCGACGCGAAACAGGACGCCGATCGGCTCGACATCTGGTTCCGGTCGACCGAACGGCAGCTGGAATCGCTGCCCAGATCGGCGGCGTTTCGCGGCGACGACCGGGTCGCGATCGCCGATTCGCTCACCCGCCTGACCGACCGGTCCGCCGTCGAAGGTGCCTACTACGTCGAGTCGGACGGGACGGTCCGCGTCGACGCCGGGACGGACGCGGTCGTCGACGACGACCGGACCGTCAGTCCGGCGGTCGCCGACCGGCTCTCGAACGCGGCGGCGGACGGGTCACAAGTCGTCTTTTCCGAGGCGTTCGAGACGGGCGACGGGCGACCGGCGATGCTCGCGATCAGTCAGGTCCCGGGCGAGTCCGACCGGGCCCTCGTTGCGCTCGTCGACCTCGAGTCGCTGTCCCGGTACATGGTCGGGGGCGACGACACGAACGAGGTCGTCGTCACCGACGCGAGCGGGACGGTCGTCCTCGCCGAGGACCGCTCGCTGTTGCTCGGAAACGATACGGTCGCGCCGACGGGTGCCGGTGACGACGCCGGAACCACGTCGATCGAGGGCGAGGACGACGAGACGCTCGTTGGATACGCGGACCTCGGGAACGCGGACTGGACGCTGACGACCCGCGTGCCGGCCTCGCAGGCCTACTCGCTGCAGTCGGATATCTCGAACTGGATTCTCGCGATGCTCGCGGTCACCTTCGGGGGGATACTCGTCCTCGGCGCGACCGTCGGCCGGTCGACGGCCCGATCGCTCCGGTCGCTGTCCGACCGCGCGGCCGCGATCGAGGACGGCGATCTCGAGGAGCCGGTCGAGTCGGACCGGAGCGACGAACTCGGGGAGCTGCACCGCTCGCTCGACCGAATGCGTCGCTCCCTGCGCGATCGCCTCGAGGAGACCGAGGCTGCTCGGGCCGAGGCCGAACGGGCCCGTTCGGAGTCCGAGACGTTCTCCCGGCACCTCGAGCGGACGGCCGACGAGTACGGCGCGACGATGCAAACCTGTGCTGAGGGCGATCTCACGCGGCGGCTCGAGCCCGATACCGAGAGCGAGGCGATGGCAACGGTCGCCCGCGAGTTCAACGCGATGATGGACGACATCGAGGCGACGGTCGCCGCTGCACGGGCCTTCGCCGACGCGGTCGACGACGCGGCCGCGTCGACGGCCGACGGCGTCGTCGAGGTGCAGTCGGCCTCTCAGCAGGTGACGACGTCGGTCCAGGAGATCGCCGATGGGGCCGAGCGCCAGAGCGACCGGCTCGCGTCGATCAGCACCGAGATCGACGAGCTGTCGACGACGACCGAGGAGATCGCGGCGACCTCCTCGCAGGTTGCCACCCTCGCGGAACGGACCGCGACCACGAGTACCGACGCCCGCCGGGCCGCTCGCCGCGCCATCGAGGGGATGAACGCCATCGAGGACGAGGCCGACGCGGCCGTGGCCGAGGTCGACCGCCTCGAAGCGGAGATCGAGGCGATCGACGACCTCCTCGAGTTCATCGGCGGGGTCACTCAGGAGACGAACCTGCTGGCACTCAACGCGAGTATCGAGGCCGCCCGCTCGAGTTCCGACGACGCGGAGTTCACGGCCGTCGCCGACCAGGTCAAGTCACTCGCTGCGGACACTCAGGAAGCCGCCGAAGACGTCGAGGAGCGCCTCGAGCGGGTCAGCCGCCGGACCGAAGCGGTCGCGGCCGTCGTCCGCGAGACCGACGACCGGATCGCCGACCACCGCGAGGCGGTCGAGACCACGGTCGGAGCGCTCGAGGAGATCTCGGACTACGCCGCGGAGACCAACGACGGCGTCCAGGAGATCTCGGCGGCGACCCAGCAACAGGCCGGGGCGACCCAGGGGCTCGTCTCGATGACCGACGACGTGACGGCGATCAGTGAGGAGACCAGCGCGGAGGCGGAGACGGTCGCGGCGGCCGCGGAGGAACAGACGTCGTCGCTCGCCGCGGTGTCCCGGACCGCGACGTCGCTGTCGGACCGTGCGCGGGAACTCACGGACTCGCTGTCGACCTTCGAGGTCGACGCCGAGCCGGCGGACGCCGTTCCGGGCGACGCCGCGGACGGGGCCGAGGGCGAACCGCTGGCGGTCGACGATTACGCGGCCGACTCGGACGCCGATGAGCGCAGGGCCGCGGACGAATCGTCGGCCAAGCGGCCGTTCGACTGGCTCGAGGCGCAGTAGATTAGAAGTCGCCGTTGACGATGTCGCTGACTTCCTGCGGGTCGTAGAGCTGTTCGTCGACGTCGTAGAGCTGTTCGGCCAACCGCTGAGCGGCGACGAGGTTGATGATCGGGCCCTGATAGAACGGGACGGTCTTGTATACGTTGTCGTTCTGGACGGCCGTCAGTTTCTGCCCGGCGTCGTGGCTCTGTATCGGTTCGATGTAGTTCTGCTGGAACTCCTCCTCGCTGAGGTATTGCTCGGTACGAAGCAGGATGTACTCCGGATTAACTTCGAGGAGCGTCTCGTAGTCGATCGATCCACGGGTGTTGTGGAAGTTCTGGACGTCGGAGTTCGCGAGCGCGTCCTCGACTCCGAGGTCCCGTAGATGTTTGTAACTCGTCGACTCGTCGATGGTGTAGGGGAGGAACGAGTCGTCCGCTATCTGCGGGTACAGGACTGCAACCTCAGGTCGATCGCTCGAGGGAACGACGTTCTCGAGTTCCGACTGGAACTCGTCGTGTAGCGTCTCGAACTCGTCGTATCGTTCCTGTTCCTGGAAGACTTCGGCGAGTTTCTCGAAGGCCTCGTACATCGTGAGGTAGTCGTAGTCCTCATGCCACGAGTAGCCCCGAGAGGTGATACTGTTCCCGAAGAACGGCGTCCCCGTCGATTCGATCCGCTCGATGGCGTCGCCGCTCCAGTCGGCCCGTCCCGTGAGGAAGTTCGGATCCATGACCAGGGCGTCCACGTCCTCGGCAAGGCCGATGAACTTCTCGGGGCCGAACTCGTCGTCCCAGAGCGTATCGATATCGTCGGGGCCGACGCTCACGTCAGGAATGTCGTCGTAATACCCACTATGTAACCGCCCCGCGATATAGAGTCCCACCGGCGGCTCCTGACCTAGTGCGATCCCCATGTCTGCCCAATCCGCGGTGCCGGCGGCCCACGTCTCGGGGACCGACTCGAACTCGACGTCGCCGACCGGCGGCATCGAGACCGTGTACGGATCGACATCGCCCTCGTCGTCCGGTCCGTCACCGCTGATACAGCCGGCCAACGCGCTCACGCCAGCGATGGTCCCGCTCGTTCGAAGCACGTTGCGCCGCGTCCACGTCGGTTCGTTACTCATAATCTTTAGGCTGGCCTAAAACAACAAAAGTGTTCCGAACCCGACGTTGTCTCGCTCCCGCCGAGCATCACTCGCCGGTGACGATATCGCCGACGGCCTGCCGGTCGAACAGTTCCTCGCCGCCGAACTCGTCGGGATAAATCCCCTGTGCCGCCCGCTCGAGTTGGAACAGGTGGATAATCGGTCCCTGATAGGTCATGCCACCGTAGACGACGCGGTCGTTCCGGACCGCACGGAGTTCGCTCGCGACATCGTGATCGCGCATGAACGAGACGATCCCCCGTTCGAAATCCGACTCGGTGGTCTCCCCTTGCTGTCTGATCGCGATGACATCGGGATCGATCTCGAGCAACGTCTCGTAGTCGATGGTGCCACTCGTCGCCTGCGCGTCGCCGACGCCGTTCGCGGCGAGTGCGCCGTCGACCTGCAGATCGGCCCAGTGTTTGGACTGGGTATCGTCCTCGATGTGGTACGGGTAGAACGCGTCCGGCTCGGCCGAGGCGGGGACGAGGACCGCAACCTCGGGCCGCTCGTCGGGGAGTCGGGACTGTACGTCGGCCAGCACGTCATCGTGGAGCCGTTCGAACGCCTCGTAGCGCTCTCGCTCCTGAAAGACCTCCGCCACCTTCTCGAAGGCCTCGTAGAGGGTGTAGCGGGGGTAGTCGTGCCACTCGTAACTGGCCGAGAAGACGGTGTTGCCGACGAACGGGGCGACGTTGTCGGCGATTTCGTCGACCTCTTCTCGGCTCCAGCCAAGCCGGTTGATCATGAAATTCGGATCGATGAGGTGGACATCGGCCTCGAGTTCGTAGAACACCTCCTGTCCAGTCCCGTCGTCCCAGAGTTCGGTCAGATCGTCCGGTTCGACCGAGACGCCCGGCAGTTCGTCGTAGTAGTGGGTTGCGTACCGGCTCTGCAAGCCGATTCCGACCAGCCCGTCGGCCCGTCCGAGTGCAACGCCCATGTCCGCGTAATCCCCCGTATAGGGGAGCCACGTCTCGGGCACGGAGTCGAACTCGACGGTACCGACGGGCTCCATCGTGACGGAGTACTCGCTCTCGCCGTCTCCCGTCCCCTGCGTGCCGAGACAGCCAGCGGTCATACCGAGCCCGGTGATCGCTGCTCCCGTTTTCATCAGGCGTCGTCTCGTCCGTTTCGATTCGGCGGCCATCGATCTTTAGGCCGGCCTAAAAATACAAAAACGTTCCGACTGATGGCGTCACGTCCGGCTGTCCGGAAGCGCCCGCTTCGGCAGTACCTGCAGTTCGGGCTCGTACTCGACGGTGGCCTCGACGCCGAAGACATCGGCGAGCAACTGTTCCGTCACGACTTCCTCGGGCGGCCCCCAGTCGTAGAGTTCGCCGTCGCACATCGCGACCAGATAGTCCGCGAACCGGGCCGCCTGTGAGATGTCGTGGAGAATGACCGCGACCGTAACGCCCCGTTCCTCGTTCAGTTGTCGAATCGTCTCGAGGACGCGGAACTGGTGGTGAATGTCCAGAAACGTGGTCGGCTCGTCGAGCAACAGGACGTCGGTGTCCTGTGCCAGCACCATGGCGATCCAGGCCAGTTGCTTCTGCCCGCCGCTCAGCTGACCGAGTTCCGACTCCCGGAGGTGGTCGATCCCCGCCAACTCGATCGCACGTTCGACCGCTTGCTGGTCCTCCTCGCTGACGCCGTCGAAAAAGCCCCGATGCGGGTAGCGGCCGTGATAGATGAGGTCCTCGACCGAGATCGAGCCGAGCGAGTCGTTCTCCTGCGAGAGGACACCCATTTCGCGCGCCAGTTCCTTGCGACTGAACGCATCGAGGTCCTTGCCGTGTATCTGTACGGACCCCGCGTTCGGCTCGAGATGCTTCGAGAGCGCCTTCAGAAGGGTACTCTTCCCGCTGCCGTTGGGTCCAACAAGCGCGGTCACCGCTCCCTCGGGGATGTCGAGGCGCGCGCAGTCGACGATGGTTTCCTCGCTCGTCGGATAACTGAGTTCGAGGTCGTCGCCGACCAGTGCGCTTTCGACCGCGTTGCCGTCGTCGTCGGTGATCCGCTCCTGTTCTCGATCCGCGCTCTGCTGTGTGCGTGACATTATAGCTCACCCATCGATTGCTGTTTCCGCATCAGATAGAGGAAATACGGGCCACCGATCAGTCCAGTGACGACGCCGACGGGCATCTGGGCCCCACCCAGCGCGAGTCGCGCACCGACGTCGGCGGACACCATCAGTGCGGGTCCGGCGAAGAGACACCCGATCATCAGGCGTCGGTAGTCCCCACCGACCGTGTTCCGGACGATGTGGGGGACGACGAGGCCGAAGAAGCTGACGATACCGGCGACGGCGATTGCGGCGCTGGCGGCCACGATCGCGACGGCCGAGAGAGAAAACCGGACCCGTTCGACGCGCATACCGAGGGATCGAGCGGTGCTTTCACCCAACATGAGGACGTTCAACTGCCGTGCACCGGCGAGCGCGATCGCGATCGCCACGGCTGCTGGCAGGATTGCGATCCGTACTTCTTCCCAGCCGGTGCCCGTGAGCGACCCCGTCAGCCAGGCGATCGCCGTCTGGACGACGCCCAGATCGTCCGCGAAGAAGAACAGCCCCTGCTGGAGCGACTGAAAGATCATGTTTACGACGACGCCCGCGAGTACGAGTCGGACGGGGCTCGTCCCACCCTTCCAGGCGATCGAGTAGACGGTCAGGAACGCGACCGTCCCGCCCAGGGCGGCGATCAGCGGCAGGAACGGCGTGAGGCCGCTAAAGACGACCAACGTCGCCAGCACGGCGAATCCAGCGCCGGAACTGACTCCGAGTACGAACGGACTCGCCAGTTCGTTCCGCGTCACGGCTTGGAAGATCGCACCGGAAATCGCAAGCGTCGCGCCGGCGATGATCGCGACGAACACCCGCGGCATTCGGAGGGTCCAGACGACGATGCTCGCGGTACTCATCTCCGGCAGGTCCGTCCCGAAGAGGAACGCCGACCAGGCGTGGAGGTTGAATATCACGCTGGGTTCGAACACCGCCTGCCAGGCCTCGAGGAACGTCATCGAGTACTCCCCGAAGCTCACCTGGACGAGTCCGGCGACGACGGTGATGACCGTACTCGCCAGACAAAAGAGGACGAGCCGCCCGGTTACCCATCCCTCCCGCTCTCGGGCGGACCTGTGCCCCTCGACCGACTGCGCTTCTCCCATCGCATTTAGGTGTGCCTAAAAGACGTTTAGTAGTTGCGGTTGCAGAACGATGTGACAATCGCTGCCACCAGCCGGAGTCGGTCGGTTCTCTCGACTCGAGCCGCACGACGGGCCGTGCCGTTACTCGAGCAACTCGATTTCGTCGTCGCCGTTTGGCACCGCACAGATGAACGCGCCCGGCCGGTCGCTCTCGTTGCGGTACCAGTGGACCGTTCCCGCCGGGATGAGCAGCGAGTCGCCGGCTTCGACCTCGTACTCCTCGTCCTCGAGTCCTACGGTGTACTCGCCCGCGAGGACGTACTGTTCGTGTTCGACGTCGTTGGTGTGTTTCGGGACCTCGGCGCCGGGCTCGAGGACGAACCGCCGGATCGCAAACGTCGGCGCGCCGTGGTCGTCGTTGAGCAGGACGGCCTTCTCGAGGCCGTCGGCCGCGTCGACGGTCTCGTACTCGAGGTCCGCGCCGCGGCGAAGCAGTGGCTCGGTCATACTGCACGTCGGTGGCCGAGCCGGAAAACCGTCCGGGTTCGCCGAACGCCGAGCCCGTTGGGAGGGTTGGCCTTCCCCGAGTGCAGCCGAGTCAGGGCCTTCGAACGGCCAGCGCGAGGAACGCGATGCCGAAACAGCCCGCCAGCAGAGCGACGTACGAGAGGATCACGAGTTCGTCACCACCCTGCTCGAGGCCGAGGAACACGGCGCCGCCCGCACCGGTGAGCGCGCCGACGCCGAAGACCGCGAGGAGGACGCGTTCGGCCCGGCTCTGCTGACCCGTCGACGCCGTCTCGCGCGTGGCGGCATCGAAAGCCGTTTCGCGTTCTCGTATGCGTCACGGGGCATCACAACGGACGACGGTGCCGTCACGCCTCTCGTCTTGGTGGCGTACGACGGGCGGAGAACGACAGTTTCGACGGCCGGGACGCGGAAGGCGCGAACCGCTGCGAGTTCCTCGAGCGCGAACGACCGGCCGTTTACGCGGACCGTTCCTGTCTCCGGATCGATCCGTCCGCGGGACGTGAGCAGCCACGTCACGATCCCCGTTCCGAACGGAACCGCCACGAACGCCGCCAGCAGCACCGTCGGAACCGTCACGATCGCATGGGGGTGATCCGCCACGTACCGCCTTTCGTGTCACTGAGGTATGAAATCATGCTCGAGGACGAACCGTCGGTCGCGACGGGCGGCACGCCGCGGTCGTCGACGAGGGCTGAGATCGGCTCACAGCGCGCGCCGGAGTTTGGTGGCCAGATACCAGAGCCCGCCGATGGCACCGGCGACGAGTGCAAGGTTGAAGGCGATGATGAGCAGTTCGGGCGGACCGATGGAGAGGACTGGCATATACGCTCGTTCGCACCAATCGCTATTACCTTCTTGCCATCGTGTCGCCGTTCTCCTGCTGCGGTCGTAGTGGTCGGGTCGACCGGCCTCCGTCAGTCGCGACGGCGCTGTCGCTCAGGAGTGGTAAAATACTGCAGTCAAGTGCCGATACCGTTACGAATCCGCGTTACAGGCGCTCGACGTTCGTCGCGCGCGGGCCCTTGGGGGCCTGCTCGATGTCGAACTCGAGTTCCTGTCCTTCCTCAAGGTCCGGGCCGCCGATGTCTTCCATGTGGAAGAACACGTCGTCGTCCGCGTCCTCAGTCTCGATGAATCCGTAGCCGCCAGTGTCGTTGAAGAAATCAACGGTTCCTTTCGCCATTGCTTCTAAAGAGAACGGCCGGTGGGTATTAAACCCTATGACTCCGGAGTCGTCTCGAGAACTGTCGGAGACGACGCGCTCGGGCCCTCAGATACTGTCGCCGTCCTCGAGTCGCTGGACCGAGATAGCGATGAAATACACGAGCATGAACACGAAAAAGCCCCCCGAGAGGCCGACCAGTTCCACCGTTCCCACGCCGTCGGGGTTGATGAGGGCGAAGGCCGCCATCCCGACGACGAACACGGCGATGATGAAGCCGCCGACGGCGTAGTAGAAGCCGAGATCCGACTCGAGTCGTTCGCGCATGCCTGTCCCTTTCGGCTCCCAGTATAAGTATTCGGAGTCTTGGGAGCCGAAGTACCTTATAGCCGCCGCGGCAACGAACGCGTATGGCGGAGTACGAGCTGGACGCGGTCGACCGGGAGATCCTCTACGCGTTACAGGAGGAGGCACGGAACCTCTCCTCCAGCGAGATCGCCGACCGGACCGACGCCTCCTCGAGTACGGTCCGCAAGCGCATTCAGCGACTGGAATCGGAGGGTGTCATCAAGGGCTACAGCGCCAACATCGATTACACGAAGTCCGGCTATCCGATCCGGATGCTGCTGTTCTGTACGGCACCGATCCCCGACCGCGGGGAGTACATCGACGACCTGCTCGAGATTTCGGGCGTCGTCTCGGTGCAGGAGTTGATCACGGGCGAGCGGAACCTCCTCGTGACCGTGGTCGTCGAGAACGACAGGGCCGTCACGCCGATCGCACAGCAGATCGCGGACATGGGACTGACGATCACCGACGAAGTCCTCGTCCGCAGTCATCGATCGACCTCGTTCGACGAGTTCTCTTCCTAACGCGGTCGTCGGGAACCCGGCCTCGACAACCGGCTCGAGGGGACCGAGCCCGCGGGCTTCGTATCGACAGCCGGAGGCGACTCCGGCATGCGATTCAGCCGAAAGCCGCCGGCTCGGCGCTCGAGCGGCCGGTTACGAACGATCGTAACGGCCCGCACCGCCGACTAACGAACGATTTGTTCGAACCGAAGGCTATAATAACCGCTCTGTTCACGTATGGGGTAGAGACGACCGGTTACGCAAGTGTTGCCGTGAACGACACGTCGCGACGGGACCCGATCCCGTGCTGGTCGACTACGATACATGACCGAGGACACAGCAACGATCGACGACGACGTCGCACAGCGCCCCGAACCGACGCCGCCGCGTTCGGCCGTGCCGCGAGCGTCGACCTGGACGGTCTGGACGCTCTTTCTGGCCAGTCTCGCCGTTCTCGCGCTGACGGTTCGAGGGGGTGCCGGCTGGGAGTTTTCGACGCTCCTGCGGGTTGACGGATTGACCGCGGTCATGTGGGTCGTGGTCACGTTCTTCAGTGGGATCGTCCACAGCTACTCGCGGCGCTACATGGCCGGCGACCGTGACATCGAGCGGTTCTTCGGTCGCGTGTTCGGCTTTACCCTCGCCGTCATGACGATGACCGCGGCGAACCACGTCGCGCTGTTCGTGGCCGCGTGGCTGGCGATGGGCCTGCTGCTGGCCGGTCTCATCGGCCACGTTCGCGACTGGCCACAGGCCCAGGCCGCCGGCCGGGTCGCCCGCCGCTATTTCCTCGCCAGCAGCGCCCTGCTCGCCGGCTCGGTGGCGCTGCTCGCCTGGGCAACCGGCGCGATGACGCTTACCGGTATCCTCACCGGGCTCGAGGGTGTCTCGCCGACGGTCACGCTCGTCGCCGCCGCGGGGGTCGTCCTCGCGGCGATGGTCCAGTCGGCGCTCGTGCCGTTTCACGGGTGGCTGCTGTCGTCGATGACCGCGCCGACGCCGGCGTCGGCCCTGATGCACGCCGGGTTCGTCAACGCGGGCGGGGTCCTGTTGACCAGGTTCGCGCCGCTGGTCGGCAACGAACTCGCGATCATGTCGGCGATCGTCCTCGTCGGCGCGGTCAGTGCCCTGCTCGGGCAGGCGATGATCCTCGTCCAGACGGACGTCAAGCGCAAGCTCGGCAGCTCGACGATCGCCCAGATGGGCTTTATGTTACTCCAGTGTGGGCTCGGCTTTTTCGCCGCGGCCATCGCTCACCTCATCCTGCACGGTTTCTACAAGGCGTATCTCTTCCTCTCGTCGGGGGCCGGTGTCGAGCGCGTAGCTCCCAAAGACGCGGGCCACACCGAACTCGGCTTCTCCGGGATCGCCGTCAGCCTCGTGACGGCCGTCGGCGGCGGCGCGCTCTTTGGCATCCTCACCGGGAAGGCGACGAGCCTGACGCTGAACAGCGGGACGATCCTGACGCTTGTCGTGGTCCTGACGACGCTAACCGCGGCTCGGGACATCCTCCGGCGCTCGACCCTGCCGACGGCGGTCCGGTTCGTCAGCGTCCCGCTGGTCGTCCTGACCGCCATCGGTGGCTACGCCGTGATGTTCAACGCCGTCTCCTCGATGCTGTCCGGCGTCCCGATGACCCACGTCTCGACCGAGCTGACCGTCGTCCACTACCTCGTCGTCGCCCTCTTCGTCGGGGCGTATCTCGTCGCGGAACTGGGCTGGTATCGCTCGAGCGAACGTCTCTACGTCGCCCTGCTGAACGTTTCCCAACCCGATCCGTCGACCGTCCTCACCAACACGGAGGAATACAATGACGCGTAACACCGACGATGCCCGTCGCATCGAAACGAGTATCGACCGCGCGGCCGAGCGCATCGGTTCGGTCTGGCCGCTGCACTCGTTCGTCACGGCCAACCCCCTCTCGGGGTTCGAGGACGAACCGTTCCACCGGGCCGTCGCGGAGGCCGAGGAGCTGTTCGGCGGCCGGGGCTACCCCCACCCGTCGGTCTTCCGCCGCGCCTGGGAGTCCGGCCGGATCGATGCCGACACGCTCCGTGCGGAACTGGCGTCCCACGGGATCGAGCGCGATCCCGAGACGCTGCTCGAGGAACTGGCCGACGCCGAAGCGGCCCGCGACGCCGCCGACCCCGATGACGCGACCGAGGCCGTCGACCGAGTCCTCTCGAAGTGGCTCGCGGCCTTCCTCGACGAGGGACAGGCCAAGTGGCCGATGCCCAACCGCGAGGATGGGTTCTATCAGGCGTGGCGCGCGGTGGCCCCCCACGATGGCGACGTGCCCGGCCCCGCCGACGCCGACGACCTCCCCGAGACGGCAATCGAGGCGCTCGAGTCGGCCCTCGGCGACTACCCCGAGGGGCGCTGGGTCGAGATCCTCGAGGCCCATCTCGCGGCGCTGCCGGGCTGGAGCGGGTTCATCACGCAGCGGACCGACGACGCCGTCGATCCGTGGCAGGAGCAGTACCCGATCACGCTGGCCCAGTACCTCGCGGTGCGGCTGACGATCACGGATCTGCTCGACGCGCCGATCGATCTCGACGCCGGCGACGGGATCGACGCCGATACCGACGAGGTCCCCCTGCCCGAGATCTGGCTGACTGCCTGGGAGAAGAGCTACCGCGAGCGACTCCTCGACGGGATCGACGACGCCGTGACCGGTCCCGAAGCCGCCGGGGACGGCGGTCGTCCGGCCGCCCAGCTCGTGTTCTGTATCGACACGCGCTCGGAAGTGATCCGCCGCCACGTCGAGACACAGGGTCCCTACGAGACCCACGGCTACGCGGGCTTTTTCGGCGTGCCGATGCGCCACCGCGGCTACGAGGCCGCGGCCGATACCGACGCCTGCCCGCCGATCGTCGAGCCCGAACACCGGATCGTCGACCGGCCCGCCGACGCCGAGTCGGCGGCCGCCCGCGACCGCTGGACCGGACTCGCCACGGCCGCGCGCAAGCACTTCAAGACGCTCAAGTCCAACCTCGTCGCGGCCTTTACCTTCGTCGAGGGGGCCGGCAGCGCCTACGGCTCGGCGATGGCGGCTCGCACGCTGTCGCCGTCGACGATCGCCACACTCGAGTCGGCTATCGCGGAGCGCGTTCCGAGCCGCCACGAGGCCGCCGCACCCGCCGTCGACTACGACGCCTACGACGATCACGACCACGCCGACCACGACCTTCCACAGGGGATGAGCCACGAGGCGAAAGTCGAGTACGCTCGGAACGCCTTCGAACTCATGGGCTGGACCGAGTTCGCCCGGCTGGTCGTCTTCACGGGCCACGCGAGCGAGACGACGAACAACCCCTTCGGCTCGAGCCTCGACTGCGGGGCCTGTGCCGGCAACCCCGGCGGCCCCAACGCCCGCGTCCTCGCGGCGATCTGTAACGACCCGGACGTCAAGGCGGCACTGCGCGACCACGGGATCGATATCCCCGAGGACACCGTCTTCCTCGCGGGCGAACACAACACGACGACCGACGAGATCACGCTGTTCGACGACGACGACGTGCCCGAGAGCCACCGCGCGGACCTCGAATCCCTGCGCGAGGACCTCGCCCGCGCCCGCGCCGAGGCCGCCGCCGAGCGCACCGCGTCGGCCGACGACGAGGCGGCCGTCAACGAGGTCGAGCGCAAGGCGGCCGACTGGGCCGAGACCCGTCCCGAGTGGGGGCTGGCCGGCAACGCCTCGTTCGTCATCGGGCCGCGTGAACTGACCGCCGACCAAGACCTCGACGGCCGCGCGTTCCTCCACTCCTACGACTGGTCCGTCGACCCGGACGGCGACGCCCTCGAGGCGATCGTCACGGGGCCGCTCGTGGTCACCCAGTGGATCAACAACCAGTACTACTTCGCGACGGTCGACAACGGCGTCTACGGGAGCGGCTCGAAGGTCACTCAGAACCCGGTGGGCAACGTCGGCGTCGTCCAGGGCAACGGCGGCGACCTACTGACCGGCCTGCCGTTGCAGTCGCTCAAACTCGACGACGAGCGCCCGTTCCACCAGCCGCTGCGCCTGACTGCGGTGATCCACGCGCCCCGCGAGCGCGTGACCGAGATCCTCCGCGACCACGAGGACGTCAGGGAACTGCTCGACAACGGGTGGATCGGCGACCTGACCGTCGTCGATCCCGAACGCGACAACGAGTCGTTCCACTACGCGGGCGATCTCGAGTGGGCGAGCCATCGCGAGGAGGCGATCCCGGAGGCGGCGACGCCGACGGAGACGACGCCGGTCGCGGAGTCGACGGCCGACGACTGACGCACCTCACAGTCGCCGTCACTCCACCGATCCGTCGCCGTACAGCAGACTTTTCACCGCCGACTCGTCGCCCGACGGCACCCGTTCGGCGAGGACGTCGGGATCGGTCTCGCCGTCGACGCTGACGAGATACGCACGCCCCGGCTCGTCGCCGTAGACGCCCTGAAAGTCGTAGACGAAGCCGTAGACGTCGACCCGGTCCGGGATCTCGTCGGCGGCACACAGCGAGCGGGCCTGATAGTCGACGTTGTACTCGACGAGCCGGTTGATGACGGCCTCGTCGTCGGCCGTGCGGTCGATCAGCCCGCTCTCGAGGGCCTCTTCGATCACGGGGACGAGCATATCGACCCACTTGTCGACGCCGCGTGGCCCGGGCGGATCCCCACCGGTCGCGACCCGATAGGCGGCGGTGACCGCCCCACACCCGGTGTGGCCCACGACGGCGATGGCGTCGGTCCCGGTGTGGTGGATCGGATAGAGGACGCCACCGTCGACGATCCGTTCCCCGTTGTCGTCGTCCCAGACCTGATTCCCGATGTTGCTGGGCGTAAAGATCGTGCCCGGCCGATCGACGCCCCACATCCCCTCGTGAGAGACCCGCGAGTCGGAACAACAGACCGCGACGACGGACGGGTGCTGGCCGGTCTGGACGTCCGCGAAATGCTCCTCGGGCAGCGACTCGACGTGGCGGCGGTTCCCGGCGAGTAGCCGCTCGAGGGTATCGCGATCGGTTCCCATACTCGACCTACACGAACGGTGATGAAAAAGGTTCGAGGCCAGTATCCCGTCGTGGGAAGACGACGTTCGCGCCGATGGCGCGAGGTTCCGCGAGCCCAATCTTCACCTATGACCGTCTCTATGAGTGAGTATGGCAGAAACCAGACAGTGGCAACTTGCTAGTCGTCCCGTCGGCGAACCGACTCACGACAACTTCGAACTCGTCACCGTCGACCGGCCCGAACCCGACAACGGTGAGGTACTGGTCGAGACGCTCTATCAGTCGGTCGACCCGTACATGCGCGGTCGCATGCGCGACGCGGAATCGTACGCCGAACCCTGGGACGTCGGCGACCCGATGAAAGCCAGCGTCGTCGGCGAGGTCGTCGAGTCAAACAGCGGCCGGTTCGACGAGGGCGATATCGTCACCGGCGAGCTGCTGTGGGCGGAACACGCCGTCGCGGACGCGAACGAACTCCAGCGAGTCAACCCCGACCACGGACCGATCTCGACCGCGCTGGGCGTCCTCGGAATGCCCGGCGTCACGGCCTACTGGGGGCTGAACGACGTCGGTGACCCGAAACCCGGCGACACGGTAGTCGTCTCCGCCGCGGCGGGTGCCGTCGGCTCCGTCGTCGGTCAGCTCGCCCGCCTCGCGGGCGCTCGCGTGGTCGGCACCGCCGGGAGCGAGGCGAAGATCGACTGGCTCACCGACGACCTCGGCTTCGACGCCGCGATCAACTACAAGGAGACCGACGACCTCTCGAGCGCGATCGACGAGGCCTGTCCCAACGGCGTCGACGTCTACTTCGACAACGTCGGCGGTCCGATCACCGACGCCGTCTGGCCCCGGCTGAACGTCGACGCCCGCGTCGCGGTCTGTGGCCAGATCGCCCTCTACAACGAGACCGAGGTGCCGACCGGCCCGCGGAAACTCGCCAAACTCATCGAGTCCCGCGCGACGGTCGAAGGACTCCTCGTCAGCGACTACCAGCCCCGGTGGGGCGAGGCCCTCGAGCGACTCTCGACGTTCGTTCAGAACGGCGACGTGCAGTACCGCGAGAACGTCGTCGAAGGCTTCGAGAACGCACCCGACGCCTTCCTCGGACTGTTCGAAGGGGACAACATCGGCAAGCAGTTGGTGCAGGTCGCCGAGTACGAGGCGTAAGCCGCGCCTCGCCGGCGGCGGTCGTTCCGGTTCTTCAGATGATGTCAGGAGTCGCCGGATACGACCACGCCTCGCCGTCGGCAGCCTTGACCGCGGCGATGGCACAGAACGCCAGATCGACGACCGGCAAGAGCAGTACCGGGACGATGCCGATGACTGCGAGGACGAGGACGGCCGAGACGAGCATGTAGAACGTGAACGCGATCTGCCAGTTCAGCGCGTTCCGCGCGTTCTCCTCGACGAACGGGTCGTCGGTCGCGATGAGGACGATCAGCGGCCCGATAGCCCACGTGAATATCGCGAGGACGTGGGTGAGTGCCGCCATCGTCGTATCCCCGTCGGTCCGGCGGCTCGAGCCGTATTCCGTCCGCGAGTCGCTTCGCGAACCGTCCGAGCCCCAGCTACTCTCCTCGCTCGAGACGCCCCACGAATCGTCGTCGACTGCGTCACCGCACTCGCTGCAGTAGTTCGCGTCCGGCGAGAGCGAGGCACCACAGTTCGGGCAGCTGTCGGGAACCATGGTCTCACATCGAGTCGACGGACAAATAATTGTAGCCCGACCGGTCCGCTCGATCGCGGTCAGTCAGTCAGGCCGTAGCCGATCTTGAACAGGTAGACGTCGATCGCCAGCACCGCCGCAGTGGCGGTCGTCAGGACTCCAAGCGCGAACAGCGGCGCGAAGTCGGCGTAGGGCGCGGGCAGGACGCCGACACCGATCAGGTCCGAGTGGCCAAGCAGCCCATAGCGGACGCTGTCGACCATGTAGACCATCGGGTTCAGCAGCGAGAGGGTTATCTGCCAGGCCTGCTCGAACGTCTCGAGCGAGTAGAAGACCGCGCCGAAGAACACGAGCGGCCGGAGGATGAACTGGTTCATGACCGTCAAGTCGTCGAAGTCCCGGGCGACGAGCCCGCCGATGATACCGAGCCCGGCGAACAGCGCCGTGATGACGACCATCGTCGCGATCAGGAACAGGCCGTGTTCGATCCCGATCGGGACGAACAGCCGGCCGACGGCGGCGATGATGATCCCGACGACCAGGCCACGCACCGCGCTGGCACCGACGTAGGCGACGACCATCTCGGCGTAGGACAGCGGCGAGGTCAGCGTCTCGTGGATGTACTCGTTCCACCGCCCGTGGAAGATCGAGAACGAGGCGTTCTCGAAGGCGTTCGAGATCGCCCCGAGGACGATCAGCCCGGGGACGATAAAGAGGATGTAGGGATAGCCCGCGATCTCGTCGATCCGGCCACCCAGGATCACGCCGAAGACGGCGAAGTAGAGGACGTTCGTGATCGCCGGCGGCATGAACGTGTTCTTCGGCCGGCGGACGAATCGCAATACCTCGCGCCGAAAGAGCGCCCGGAAGCCGACCGACAGCATCAGGCGACCCCCTCCTGTTCGCGCTCCGGTTCACGGCCTTCGGCGGCGCTCTCGCCGTCCGCGCTCTCAGCCGACGACCGCGTGACGGTCCGGTCCTCGCTGCGGGTCAGATCGACGAAGATCTCCTCGAGCGAGGTCCGCGTGATCTCGAGGTCGGCGATCTCGAATCCGCGGGCCTCGAGGTCGTTGAGCAGCCGCGGCGCGGTCGCGCCGCCGTCGTCGACCCGGACCTCGAGCCGGTCGCCCGACACCGTCGTGTCGTGTGCGTAGGCCCCGAGATCGGGGACGGTCGAGGGCTCGGACTCGAGGCGAACGGCGATCGTGTCGGTGCCCCGTTCTTTCAGCTCGTCGGGAGTCGCGACCGTTACCTTTCGGCCTTCGTTCATGATCGCGACCCGGTCACAGAGCCGTTCGGCCTCCTCGATGTAGTGGGTCGTCAGCAGGATCGTCGTCCCCTCCTCGTTGAGTTCGGTGACGAGGTCCCAGAGGTCGTGGCGGAGTTGAACGTCGACGCCGGCGGTCGGTTCGTCCAGAATGAGGAGATCGGGATCGGTGACGAGGGCTCGAGCGAGCAGGAGCCGACGTTTCATCCCGCCGGAGAGCCAGTCGAAGCGTTCGTTTCGCTTGTCGTAGATCCCGACCCGTTTGAGGACCTCGTCGGCGCGCTCGGCGGCCTCGTCCTCGGGGATCCCGTGGTAGCCGGCCTTGTGCAGCAGCACCTCCTTGATGGGGAAGAAGCGATCGACGTTGAACTCCTGGGGGGCAAGGCCGATGGCGTCGCGAGCTTGCCGATAGTCGTCCTCGACGTCGTGACCGAAGACCCGGGCGTCGCCGCCGGTCTTGCGGACCAGGCCGACCAGCGTGTTGATAAACGTCGTCTTCCCCGCCCCGTTGGGGCCGAGCAGGCCGAAGAACTCGCCTTCCTCGACGGTCAGTGAGAGTTCCTGCAGCGCGCGGAGATCGCCGTACTCCTTCACGAGATCGACGGTTTCGATGGCCGGTGGCATCGCCATGGCATCGGCCCCCGCCGCGGTTAAGAATGTTGGTATCGGCACTCGAGCCGGCCGATACGGCCGATATCGTTGCTCACACTGGGGGCGCTCAGTCCGCGGTTCGGGGCCGGCTTGAGGGCGCGATCGAACCGCTTTGCTGGACGATATCGAGGGCGGTCATCACGTCGCTGCGCGAGATCAGCCCGACGAGATCGCCGTCTTCGGGTTGGGGTTCGCCGAACGACCCGCCCGCATCGGGTACCTCGACGACGAGGAGTCGGCCGATCCCGTGTTCCTGCATCCGTTCGATCGCCGTCATGGCGTCCGAGTCCGGCGTGATCGTCTGCAGATCGGTCGTCATCACGTCCGCGACGGTGTAGGCCTCTCGTTCGACCTGGTCGACCTCACGGGCGTCGGACAGGGCCACGAGCCCGACGAGGCGCTCGCCGCCCGCGCCGCGTTCGACGACCGGGTAGCCGGTGTGTCGCTCTCGGAACATCCGTTCGATCAGTTCCGCGACCGTCGTGTCGGGGTCGACCGTGTGGAGGTCCTCGACCGGCGTCATGATGTCGTCGACGGTGACGTCCTGAAAGGCCGCCTTCATCGTCACCTGCTGTGCCTCGCCCGAGGCGGCGATGAAGACGAAGAAAGCGACGCCGATGAGGATGATGTTGAGCGCGAACAGGCCGAACAGTCCCATCGCGACAGCGAACAGTTTCCCGACGCTGGCGGCCTGCTGGGTCGCCTGCGCGTAGGGGCGGCGACGGGCCAGCAGCGCGCGCAGCACGCGGCCGCCGTCCATCGGGAACGCGGGGAGCATGTTGAAGACGGCGAGTGCGACGTTCAGGATCGCGAGATAGCCGAGGACGAACCGCGTCCCGCTAAGCAGTCCCGGCGACGCTCCGCCGAGGATTTCGGGCGTGAGGACGAAGAGACCGTAGGAGCCGATACCGACGAGGACGCTGACGATCGGCCCCGCGATGGCGATGTTCAGTTCCTGTCGCCAGTCTTCGGGCATCTCCGAGAACGAGGCGATACCGCCGAACAGCCAGAGCGTGATCGAATCGATCGGGAACCCGTACCGCTGGGCCGTCAGCGAGTGACCCAGCTCGTGGAGGATGACGCCGACGAACAGGCCGACGGCGGCTGCCAACCCGAGGAGCCACGGAATCGGCCCGCCGGTGATAGCCCCGACGTCGATCCCGGCACCGAGCGCCTCGTTGAGGAGTTCGGAGACGGGCTCGATCCGCGTGCCGATCAGGTACGCAAACAGCGGCAACACGAGCAAGAACGTGAGATCGAGCTTGATCGGGATCCCGAACAGCGAGCCGATCCGGAAACTTCTCATAGTCGTTTCTTTCGGCGGCGGACCCTTAAGCGCGCCGACGACCCGACATCGGCGGCCGACGCCCCGCGACGCTCGACCGGTCCGACCGCTCGAGCGGGCTATAGGGATATATAATTGCAATAATACTACCTAGCGTCTCGATACTATACCTCCCATAGCGTTATATGCAAGTTCGTGGTTTCGTGTTCGTACACTGATGGAAACGACAACTCCCTCACCGCGTGTCGACGAACTGCCGGCCGAACTCGAGTCCGCCCAGTCGAAACTGGTCTATCTCTACGTGCGGGCGACCGACGGGGCGACGGCGACCGACCTCCAGCAGGCGCTTGGCCTCCGGAAACTGGCGATCCTCAGCGTCGTCGGCTCGCTCTCGAGCCGGGGGCTGATCGAGGAAACCGAGGCCGGCTACGTGGCCGCGGCCGCTACGACCGACCCGATCACGGCGTAATCTCCCGACAGCGACGGACGCGGCGCTTCGAAGCCTTTATCCGCTCGGTGGGCTTCCGTTTTCGTAAGTAACCACCATGTCCGACAAACCTGCCTCCATGTACCGGGAGATCAGTAAGCCGGCCTACACGCGCCGCGAATACATTACCGGCATCCCGGGTTCGAAGATCGCACAGCACAAGATGGGCGACGCTCAGGCAAACGCCGAGGACTACCCCGTCCAGATCAGCCTCATCACGGAAGAAGAGGTTCAGATCCGCCACGGGAGCCTCGAGGCCTCGCGCCTCTCGGCGAACCGTCACATGCTGAAAAACGCCGGCGAGAACAACTACAAGATGGTCCTGCGCAAGTTCCCCCACCACGTCATCCGGGAGAACAAGCAGGCGACGGGCGCAGGGGCAGACCGTGTCTCCGACGGGATGCGCCAGGCATTCGGGAAGATCGTCGGCACCGCCGCTCGCATCGACGCCGGTGAGCGCATCTTCACCATCTGGTGTGACGTCGACGACGCCGAATTCGCCAAGGACGCCCTGCGGCGCTCCTACAACAAGATCTCGCCGCCGTGTCGCGTCGTCGTCGAGCGTGGCGAAGAGCAGCTGATCGCCTAGAAACCACCTTTTACGCTGCGCTCGTTTCGCGCCGGGAGCGCCGTTGGCGCTCCGCGGCGCGCCGTCGCTCGGTAAAAGCTGGACCAAAAGCACTCCTCCCTCCGTTCCGAACGCATAGCGTTCTCCACATCGGTCGTCGGCCCGCTCGCTCGCGCCTGCGGCGCTCACTCGCGGTCGGATCGGATGAGCGCCAGCCCTCCCCCGTTGAGCGGACACGTAGTGTCCGCGATGCTCGGAAGAGCTTGCTCTTCCGTAGGGTCGCGCGGCTCTCGCGTCTGCTCGAGCCGCTCTCCCGGCCGCCAGATCTCGAGCGGAGCGGTTCCTCCTCGAGCAGTTTTTTGCCTCCCTCGCCCCGAGTCCCACGTATGATCGATCTCGCGGTCGCGAACGACCAGGAGACGTTCGGGCGGATGCGAGAGCCGCTGGCCGAGCGGGGGATACGGGTTCATCACGTGCCCGCGAGCGAGCGCGTGGTCCCGCTGGGGGACGACGCGCCGTGGACGGCCGGCGACTACGACGTCGGCTTCGTCTACCCCGGCCGGCTCATGGAAGGGGGGGTTGCCGACGCCCTGCTCGAGATTCCGTGGCTCAACGACCACGAGGCCGTGCTGACCTCGCGGAACAAGGCCGAAGTGATCGCGCGCCTCGAGCGAGCCGACCTCCCGGTGCCGCGGTCGGTGTACGTCTCGAACGACGTCGGCGAGGACGAACTGGCGGCGGTCTTCGACCGCTTCGAGCCGCCGGTGGTCGTCAAGCCAAACTCGACGACGCGGGGGACCGGCGTCGCGAAGGCCCACGATCTCGATTCCTTCCTGGGGATCTGTGACTACCTCTCGCTGGTCCACGACTACCGGGCGACCGGCGACCGCTCCTTTCTCGTCCAGGAGTACCTCCCGAACGCGACCGATTACCGTGTCATGGTCCTCGAGGGCGAGTACGTCGGCGCGGTCGAGCGACGACTGCCCGACGACGCGATGCAGGAGGGCCAGTGGAAACACAACGTCCACCGCGGGGCCGAGGCTACCGGCGTCGATCTCCCCGCGGAGTGGCGCGCACTCGCCGAATCCGTCGCTGCCGAACTCGAGATTCCGTTCCTGGGTGTGGACCTGCTCGAGACCGACGACCGGCTGGTAGTCAACGAGACGAACGCCCGCCCGACGATCGACGCCGAGACGAAGTACGAGCCGGACTTCTACGACCGGCTCGCGACCGCGATCCGGACGGCCGCGGAGTGACGGTCGCCGGGACTCCGAGTGCCCCTCCGGGGCGTCCCTCGAACCTCCACGTACGCGCGCGAACGAACAACGTCCGTCCTGCAGTGGTGTGCGCAGTCGAGACCGTCGTGCGAGGGTTGAGTGTGAGTGAATACAGAAGCGACTGAATCACGGTGACGAGACGGAAAACGGGGGATCGACCGCGACTGCCCGACTACTCGAGACTGATGTCCGAGGACTGTTCGGCCCGATCGAAGACGACCTCGAGGACGCCGTTGTTGTAGGTCGCCGAGGCGGTGTGTTCGTTCACGGGCGACGGCAGGGAGACGCGCTCGTCGTACTGGCGGTGGTCGCTTTCCGCGGAGATAGTCAGGGTCGTCCCGTCACACTCGAGTTCGATGTTGTCCTTCTCGACGCCGGGGAGGTCGGCGACGACCCGGACCTCGTCGTCGGTCTCGTGGATGTCGACGTGGGTGTCCATACCGAAGCCGTTCTCGACGTCGCTCGAGGAGTCGAAATCGACGTTCGCGTCCGCGCCGTTCATCATCTCGTTCATCATCCGCTCGATCTCGCGAAACAGGTCGTCGAAGGGTTCGTCGCGGTCGTCTCGGCGCATGTGGCGGTCTAGGGGACCGCGTGGCAAAAACTTTCTGTCGTCGCTATAGGATCGGTGGCCGGGTTCGATCGCCGGTACCCGGACCCGATGCCGCCCCGGTATTCTCGAGGCCTCGAGCGGTCCTCGAACCCCGTCCCGAGAACCGGCGTTTCTCGCGTCTATAGTCCAATACCGAGCGTCTCGTTGGTCGTTGCGATGCTCTCAGCGGCGTCGGCGCTGCCGGTCACGGCACGGATCGCGTCGACGTTCTCGGGGACGACGTCGCTCTCCTGGTGGATCCCCTGGAAGAGATAGAGGTCGTCGCCGACGGTCGAGATCGACTCCTCCCAGATGCAGTTCTCCCAGATGTCGCCGCGCGGGCGACCCGCGTCCATCGCGTACTCCTTGAGTTTGCCGCTCCCGTCGATGTCCATCCGCTCGGGGATCAGGAACAGGCGCGACTCGTCGGCCAGCAGTTCGCGGACCTCGGCGGCGTCGACCTCCTCCTCGAGCGTGACGTTGAGGCTGTGCATGTGCATCAGCGTCGCGGGCACCTTCATCCCGAGCGTGTCGATGTCCAGCTCGGGGAAGATGGTCTCGACGTCCGGACCGTGGTGGGACGGGATCGTCACCGGGTTCGGCAGGATGTCGTTGATCGGGCCGCGCGAGGTCTGTCCGGGGTCGCCGCCGCGTCGAACCAGCGTCGCGCGGACCTTCTCGACGCCGTATTCCTCGCGCAGTGGGGCGATGACCCGCGAGAGACCGGTCGTGTTACAGGAGACGACGCGGACGTGGTCGGCGTCGACGGCGTCCTCGAAGTTCGAGCGTGCGTTGAAGCTCGTCTCGACGAGGTCGGCGTCCTCGCCGCCCTGGTAGAGCGCCGGCGTGTCGTACTCCTCGTAGAGGTCCTTGTTCTGGGCACCGATACCCGACGGCGTGGCGTCGACGACGACGTCGGCGTCGGCCACGAGGTCCTCGACGGGACCGGCGATCTCGAGGCCGGCCTCGTCGAACAGGTGTTCGCGCTCCTCGACGGCCGCATACAGCGGGAATCCCTTCTCGACCGCCGTCTCGGCCTCGAAGTTAGGGCGGGTCTTCGCGACGCCCAGTACCTCCATGTCGGGCTGCTGTCGGACCGCGTCCGCGACGCGTTTGCCGATCGTGCCGTAGCCGTTGATCGCGACCTGTTGCATATGCTCGGGAGTGGACCACCGAGCGGGATAATCGTTTCGAGCCGTCACAGTCGACGTTTACTCGGATCGGAGTTTTCGATCCCTCTCGAGGCCGATCTCGGCGCTCGGACGGCGCGCTCGAGCCGCCGATCCACCGCGTCGGAACTGGACGATTGCATGCCGGCGACGGGCCGAGGGCAAGACATATCGGCCCGCTTACCCCAAGGTAGTGTATGGCAGCACTTCGAGCGGCGGCGGAGACGGCCGTCCGCCAATGTCTGGCTCTCGACACGGCGGAGTCGTGTGCGATCGTCACTGACGACAAGCGCGAGCGGATCGGGGAGGCGCTCTACGAGGTAGCAGCGGAGATCACGGACGACGCCGTGATCGTCCGGTATCCGCCGGGCGACACGCACGGCAGCGAACCCCCCGAGCCCGTCGCGGCGGCGATGGCGGGAGCCGACGTAGTTCTGGCACCGACGACCAAGAGCCTGAGCCACACTCGCGCCCGGACCGAGGCCAACGAAGCCGGGGCGCGGGTCGCGACCCTGCCGGGGATCACCGAAGACGTGTTCACGACCGGACTCGAGGCCGATTACGAGTCGATCGCGGCTCATTGCGAGTCGGTCCGCGAGCAGGTCGCCGACGCCGACGAGATCCGGGTCACGACCGAAGCCGGGACCGACATCACCTTCGGCGTCGCCGGGCGGCGGTGGCTCTCGGACACCGGCATCGTCCACGAACCCGGCGAGATGTCGAACCTGCCCGCGGGCGAGGTCTTCATCAGCCCCGAGACCGCCGACGGCACCTTCGTCGTCGACGGGACGATGCGGCCCCACGGGCTGCTCGAGGCCGACCAGCGGCTCACCTTCGAGGTCGAGGACGGCCTCGTCACCCGCATCTCCGACGACGAGATCCGCGAGACAGTCGCGGGCGCGGCCGAAGACGTTGGTGACGCCGCGTACAACCTCGCGGAGCTGGGCATCGGGACGAACGTCGCGGTCACCGAACTCGTCGGCTCGGTCCTGCTGGACGAGAAGGCGGGCGGGACCGTCCACATCGCGATCGGCGACGACGCGGGGATCGGCGGCGACACGGACGCGCCGATCCACCTCGACGGCATCCTCCGCGAGCCGACCGTCTACGCCGACGGCGAGCCCATCGATCTGCCGACGCCGACCGACGCCTGACC
This sequence comes from Natrinema pellirubrum DSM 15624, assembly GCF_000230735.2. Taxonomy (NCBI): domain Archaea; kingdom Methanobacteriati; phylum Methanobacteriota; class Halobacteria; order Halobacteriales; family Natrialbaceae; genus Natrinema; species Natrinema pellirubrum. The sequence goes on along the minus strand of NC_019962.1, from coordinate 3,557,024 downwards.
GGGCTTCGATGCGTGCCGGAAGTGTGCGAATATAGTGGATTCAAGTGATGGTGCCGTGTGGCCCCAATCATGAGCGATTCGCGAGCGTACGACATTCAGGGTCTCGAACTGACCGACGACCGCTACACGGTCGAGCAGGGACTCGTCCGGAACAAGTACAGAGCCCTCGATAGCGACGGCAACACCGTTCTCAAGGGGAAGCAGAAGATGCTGAAGATGAAAGAGGAGTTCCCCTTCGTCGACGGCGAGGGCAACGAGGTCTTCACCGTGAAAGCCGGCGGGATCCTCGACGTCGCGGGCAACTACGTCCTCACCGACGCCCGGACCGGCGAGGACCTCGTGGTTCTGGACAACGACTACTCGCTGTTGCAGGACACGTGGACGATCCGCGACGCGACCACCGAGGAGAAACTGGCCGCGATCGATTCCCGTGGCGCACTGGTGACGCTGGCGCGGGCGTACGTCCCGTTCGGCGGCCTGATCCCACACAAATACGAGATCACGGACCGGTCGGGCGCACACGTCGGCTCGATCAGCGGGCGCATCGGGCTGCGCGACCGCTACGACATCACCATCGACGACGCGAGTTCGGTCCCGAAAGAGCCCGTCGTGGCCGCGGCGATGGTCATCGACGCGATTCAGGACAACTAACGACCGCCGTTCGAACGGGCGCGACGGGTTCAATCGCCTTTTCAGTGCGTAGCGTCTAGACAGCCCATGAGCGAGACACCGGATCGGGTTCCGACGCCCTGTCCCTCCTGTTCGCCGGACCTCGAGACGGTCCACGAGGTACTGACGGAAGGCGGCGGCACCTACACCGTTCGTTGCAGCGAGTGCAGCCACGTCCACAAGGTCCAGCCCGACAGCGAGCGCGAGGTCACCATAGACGTCGTCGTCTCCCAGGGCGGCGAGTCCTTTACCGCGAACGTCACCGCGCCCGAAGACGAGTCGATCGAGGTCGGCGACGAGTTCATCCTCGAGACCGAGGAAGTCCTCTCGACGGTTCGCGTCACGAGCGTCGAACTCGACGGTCACAAGCGGGTCGAGGAGGCCCCCGCGGACGAGATCGAGACCGTCTGGACCCGCGAGGTCGACAACGTGGCGGTCAACGTCACCGTCCACCCACAGGACGGCTCGAAAGACGACAGCCGCTCCATTACGGTGCAGGTGCCCGGCGACTACGAGTTCGAGGTCGGCGCGGTCGAGTCGTTCGGCGACGACGAATTCGAGATCGACGCCTTCGTCGTCCGTGGCGACGCCGAGGGCTACCGCCGGGACCGCTTCGAGGAACCGGGCGACACCGGCTTCGCGAAGGACATCAAGCGCGTCTACGCCTACGACGAGCAAAGCAGCGCCTGGTCGGCCTGGTAGTCGGCCGACATCACGAACCGTCCGGTTCGTGCCGGACTCTTCACTGGTACCGACCGACGGGTTCTGCCTCGAGAGTCATACCCAACGTCAGCCGCTGCTCCGGTCGGTGCCGGGACCTGCTACCCGACCGCATACGGCGTCCGAGCCCGTACCCTCGACTATGTCCGACAGCGACGAGGCCGCCCGCCAGCGGATGGTCGAGACCGTCGCGGCTCGCGTCGACGACGACCGCGTCCTCGCGGCTCTCGGGGCCGTTCCACGCCACGAGTTCGTCCCGCCGGACCGTCGCGAGAGCGCCTACGCCGATCGCCCGCTCCCGATCGGCGACGGCCAGACGATCAGCGCGCCACATATGGTCGCGATCATGGCCGACCTCCTCGCGGTCGAACCCGGCGACCGGGTCCTCGAGATCGGCACCGGCTGTGGCTATCACGCGGCCGTCACGGCAGAACTGATCGGCGACGAGCGCGTCTACAGCGTCGAGTACAGCGCCGAACTGGCCGACCGAGCCCGCGAGCGACTCGCCGATCTGGGCTACGACGGCGTCTCGGTCCGGGTCGGCGACGGCCGCGAGGGCTGGCCCGACCACGCGCCCTACGACGCCGTCTACTTCACCTGCGCGATCGCCGAGTTCCCGGCCCCGGTCGTCGAGCAGGTCCGGCCCGGCGGACGGCTGCTGGCCCCCGTCGGCACCGGCCGCCAGACGCTCGTCGACGCGACGAAACGCCCGGACGGCTCGCTCGAGCGGACCGAACGCGGCGGCGTCCGGTTCGTCGAGATGCGGGGCGATAGTAGCCACTGAACGTCACTGCACGCCCGATCGCACGCCAGCGTTGCGATCAGCGTGTCAATCGTTGCAGTGGCTACGATAACCGTGTGACGGCGTCTCCCCGCAAGCGCGCCATTCATAACTGCCGCCCCGATAGCTGGCGTATGGATCCCGCGGTACTGCGCGAGGACATGGTCGACGGCCTCGAGTCCCCGCCTAGGGACGTACTGAGCGATGAGGACGTGGCCGTCGCGATGCGCGACGTCCCGCGTCACGCCTTCGTCGACGACGAGCGGACGGCCTACGCCGACCGCGACCACGAGGCGTTGGGGACGCGCGTCCTCGCCCCCAGCACCGTCGCCCGCCTGCTGCAAGCGCTGTCGCTCGAGTCCGACCAGACGGTGTTGATCGTCGGTGCCGGCGTCGGCTACACCGCCGCCGTGACGGCCGAGATCGTCGGCGAGACGAACGTCCACGCCGTCGACATCTCCCGCCCGTTAGTCGTCGCGGCTCGAGGCAACCTCGCCGAAGCGGGTTACGAGGGCGTCCTCGTCGACCGCCGCGACGGCGCGGACGGCCTCCCCGAGTACGCACCCTTCGACCGCATCCTGCTCGAAGCGGCCGCGGTCGATCCGCCGCGCGCGCTGCTCTCGCAGTTGACCGACCGCGGCCGGCTCGTCTTCCCCCGTGGCACTCAGCGCCAGCGTCTCGAGGCTGTCTCGAGCGACGGCGCGGTCGACCGGTTCGACCCGGTTTCGTTCGACCCGCTTCTCGTTGAGGGCGAGCAGTCCGGCGCGGTCGAGCGCAATCGGACGACTCGCGAGGACCGCGAGCGCGCCCAACGACGCGCCGAGTCCCGCCGGGGCTGGGAACACGACTGGATCGAGTGGGAGGACGCGGGCGACGGGCAGTCCCGACGACAATCGCCACGATAACATCGTCGTCTCTCACGGGCCGGTCGCACCGCTTTCCCGGTCGGTCTCGCTTCGAGATCGTCCGCAGTCGCTGTCGCTGAACGGGAAGTGTGGAAAGGGGGGTGGGGAAAGGGGGTGGGGGTGGCGACAGTCTGTCTCGTATCGCCACTTACGGGTACGTCGCGGTGTGGGTTAAGAATATCTTCTAATCTATTAGTACTGCCGAGATACTATTACTAATCAGTTAGTGTCGAATCGGATAATAACTAATGGCAGCTACTACCTCCCGTCGAGTTCAGTTATCGGGTCGTTCGGCAACGTCCCCGCGAACGGCTGTCGCACGACGGGTCGTCGGCGCCGTGTCGCGTGATGAATCGGTTCGTCGTTTCACTCGACTCGCTCGATGGCCCGAACCACGGAAGCCAGCGGTCGCTATCTGGTGCGAGTTCGGTGAAAGGTGATGGGGGGTGGCGACAATCGATTGCGGATCGCCATTCGGCGGTCCGAACCGATGCTGGGTACGGGCAGTCTCTCATCGGTTGGTGTCGGAAGTGACCAGGTACTACTCAGTTAGCGCTTCCGTCGAACGCCAACGAAACGAGCTTTCGTTCGGCCGCACGGAGATGGTAGTGATAGGTCGGCGACGACACGTCCAGTGCGTCCGCCAGATCCTCGCCGGTACTCTCGCGCGGCCACTCGAAAAACCCGCTGTAGTGGGCCGCCTGCAGCGCTTCCAACTGTTTGTCGGTGAGTCGCTCGGCCAGATGCGTATCGAGCTGTCGCGCCGATATCGTTCCCGTCCGCTCGCGTTTGGCCACGAGTTCCGTCTCGGGATACTCCTCCCTGATCGCCTCGACCAGCGACCGGGTCTCGACCCCCTGTGGCACCTCGAGGACGACCGTCGCCGTCCCGTCCTCGGCCGTCGCCATCCGTATCTGGACGTCGTAGGTCCGCAAGACGTCGAGAAACGGCGTCGACGTGACGGTGAGTTCGAACAGCCGCTCGTCGTCGCCCTCGGAGACGACCGACAGCGTCTCGATCGACGCCCAGTCGGCTTCGAGGTCGGTCAACGACGCCGTCGCCGGCGCGCTGACGAACAGCACGACGCCGTCCTCACCCCGATCGACCACGCCCTCGAGCCTGATCGGTCCCGCGTTCTCGGCGTGGTCGGAGAGGCGGTTGAGCAACAACCGCGAGTCACCGACCGTGAGTTCGAGTTCGAGACGGCTGTCGGTCACCATCGCGCGGGTCCGTTCGACCGATCGGATCGCGTGGCCGATCGTCTCCCCGAGTTCGGCGAGGACCTCGCGCTCGCTCTCGCCGACCGAATCGGCCCCCGCGACGTGGACCACCAAGGCCCCGTATCGGCGCTCGTCGGCGACCAACGGTACCCCGAGTACCGTCTGATAGCCGTAGGTCAACGCCTCCTTGCGCCGCGACTGCCACCCGTCGGCCTCGAGGACGTCCCGGACCGTTCGGACGCCGTTCCCCTCGAGCGTCTCCCGGACCAGTCCGATCTCGGGCGCACGCTCCCCGTCGTCACGGATCCGGTCGATGTAGGCGGCGTCGATACCGGCCCAGGCAGCCGGGACGGGCGGATCGTCGTCGCTCGCGGCGATCCAGGCGAAGCGATACCGGTCCGTCTCGGCGAGCCGATCACAAACGGTCGCTTCGATTTCGTCCCGTGTCGACGCCTGTGCGATCCCGTGATTGATCTCCCGGACGATCTCGTTCGTGTGATTGAGTCGGGTCAGCTCCTCGTTTTGCTGGGTCAACGTCCGGTCGTGGTCCCGAAGCAACTGCTCGCGCTCGGCGCGATCCAGTGCGGCCTCCGTGTTGGCCCCCAGGATGTGCAACAGCTCCGTCATCGTCTCGTCGAATCCGCCAGTCCCCTCCGTTCCCGCGACTAACACGCCGTGGGTTCCAAGCGGTACGATCGCCTCGCACCGACTCACCGCCTCGATGCCGTCTCCGCGGGTGACGTCCGTGTAACAGGCACTTTCCCCTTCGGAGAACACGTCCCAGACGAGCCCCTCGCCCCGCTCAAAGCGCGTCTCGGGATCGCCCAACTCCAGTGACTGTCCCGTCGACGCCGCGTGTTCGAGAACGCCCGCGGTCGGCTCGAACGCGTAGGCCGCGGCGACGGCTACCTCGAGGATCTCGTCTGCCGTCTCGACCGCCGACCGGTAGATTTCGTCTTTGGTCTCGGCCCGCATCAGGTCCCGCGTCGTCTCCTGAAGCGTCGTCAGCGTTCGCTCGTACCGGCGCTCGCTCTCCCGGAGTTCCGTCTCGGTACGGTACTGGGCGACGGCGTTCGTGATCTGGTTGGCCAGCAGGGCATACTGCTTCGTGCCCGACTCTTTCTGGCGGTACTGGGTGACCCCCGCTGCGATCGCCTCGCTGGCGATCTCCTCCGATCCCCGCCCCGTAAAGAGAATAAAGGGGAGATCCGGATCGTCCTCGCGGACCCGCTCCAACAGCTCGAGGCCGGTCATCTCCGGCATCTCGTAGTCGCTGACGATACAGTCGACGTCCCGCCGCTCGATGACTGCCAGCGCCTCCCGGCCGTTCGTCGCCGCCTCGGCGACGATCGATTCGCGTTCGCGCTCGAGCATCTCGCCGGTGAGGTCCGCGAATCCGGGTTCGTTATCGACGATGAGTACGGTGATCGGTTGTGACATGGTTCCGCTGAGACCGACGAACGTGGTTCTGGCGGTGCGTTATCGCCGGTTTATCTATTCGAGTCTCACATAAGTACTAATATATTAGGATCGCCACCGAGTACCCGCTAGCTCTTTCGAGCGAGGGTAACGGAACAGGACTGCAACGGCCGTTCATACGCATCCGCTTCTCATCGCCGACATACTGTGTAATCGAGTCAGCTGGGGGAATCGATTTCTCGAGAGCAGTGCAACGGAACCTGCGAAAAAAGCGCGACGAACACCGTACGATATTCACGGGAGTCGATTCTCGAAGCGATACGTCTCGGCGAACTTGACGCTCGGATGATCGATCTTCGGCTCCGTCAATCGTAAGTACGTACTTTTCTTTCCGATATCGTCGATCGGAACCCAGTACAACGTCTCGGTTTCTTTGCAGCGAACGGCGAACGCATCCACTTCGCCGTCGTAGTTGTCCATCGTCACGGATCCGTCTGTCGTCGTTTTGCTGGCCGTTTTGAACCGTACGACGTCGTCCTCGATCCACCCGGTCTTGCACTGGATGCGGAGCAATTGGCAGCCGGTATCTAGGACGAGATCGTACTTGTCGTTGTCGCCGAACGGAACGGAAACGGTGTACCCCTCCGCGATGAGTGCTGCAATGATCCGTGCTTCCGTTTCGTCGCCGGTCTGTTTGGTATTCATTCGTTTTCGACCGTTCGTTTCTGAAATGAGTGGGGAATGATATAAATACAGGCCTACTTCGACTAGTCGAAAGCAGTCTTCGCCCATCGCGGCGCTTCTCGCTCGAGAATTGAAACCAAGAAAACGCCCGAGACGGGATTTAAACCACGGTCACGGCGAAGGAACTCTCTGCTTCAAATTCCGAGGTCCGCTCTGCCGATTTCGGACTCCTCACGGCCAGCAAGCTGACAACTCGTGGGAATTGAGATCGGAAAAGCGCCCGAGGCGGGATTTGAACCCGCGTCACGACCGTGACAGGGTCGTATGATGGGCCACTACACCACCCGGGCTCGCAACTCTTCGTTTCGCCGTCGGAGTATTAAGGGTTTTGTTCCCGGACCGTTCCCAATGCTGAATGACACGTTTTCTCGTTAGTACTCGTTTCTGCCGAGTCGTGTTCTCGATAGATCGGACGATGTGTCAGATAAACAGTCGAGACTGAGTTACACTCCCGAACTCGACTCGTCGTTTCCGCACTTCGCCGGGCACGTTTTTGCAGTTCCACGCGCTGCTTTCCGATTAGTTCGGGAAAAATGTCCGGGAAGGGTTTTGAACCACGATCGCAGCGACGCCGCTCCCTAATTCAAATTCCGAGTTCCTCTTTGTCGATTTCGGACTCCCCGCGGCCAGCGGACTGACAGCTTGTGGGAATTGAGATCGGAAAAGCGCCCGAGGCGGGATTTGAACCCGCGTCACGACCGTGACAGGGTCGTATGATGGGCCACTACACCACCCGGGCTCGCAACTCTTCATTTCGCGGTTACAGTATTAAGGCTTTTCAATCGAACCCCGTGTGGTACGGTCAATCGATCCACGACCGTCGCCTCGAGCGCCCCTCTCGCCAGTATCGTGATACCGGATCACACGACCCACAAGGAATATAACTGAGAACCGGCTACTCTCGAGTGTGATCGTTCGCTCCGGTCAGGTTCGCCCGGCCGGGTAGCCCTGCTTGTGCCCCGAGTTAGTAACCGTTAAATGGTTCCCGCCGCTATCTGCCTGTAGTATCTCGTGACAGCCGCTTCTCTCCCGATAGCAGACACGCACACCCACACATGGTAGACGTAAGCCAACACGAACTCGTTCCGGAGCATACCGTCCTCGAGGACGACGAACTCGAGGAGGTGCTGACGGAATACAACATCGATCGTACAGACCTGCCGAAAATAAAGCGCAACGACGCCGCGCTCCCCGACGACGCAGAAGTCGGCGACGTCATTCGGATCGTACGCGACTCGCGGACGACCGACCAGTCAGTCGTATACCGACTCGTGGTGGAATAAATGGCAATGGAACTCAACCGCGACAAACGACGAGAGATCTCGCGCGAATATTTCTCGAAGGAACGGATCGCCGAACACCACTACCGCTCGTTCAACGCCTTCCTCAACCGGGGGATGCAGGAGGTCGTCGACGAGAAGGCGACGATCGACACGGACATCGGTGACAAGGAAGGCGAGGAGCCGGTCCACGTCGAGCTGGGCGACGTCCGCGTCGTCACGCCTCGCGTCCGCGAGGCCGACGGCTCCGAGGAACTGCTGTACCCACAGGAGGCTCGCCTCCGGAACATCACCTACTCCGCGCCGGTCTTTATGGAGATGTCGATCGTCAAGGGCGAGGAGGGCGACCAGCGGGTCGTCGACTCCACGGAGACGAAGATCGGTCGGATGCCGATCATGGTCGGCTCCGAGAAGTGTAACATCGCCGGCTTCTCCGACGAGGAACTGATCGAGATCGGCGAAGACCCCGCCGACCCCGGTGGCTACTTCATCGTCAACGGCTCCGAGCGGGTGCTGATGACCAGCGAGGACCTCGCACCGAACAAGATCCTCGCGGAGTACGACACCAAGTACGGCGACGAGATCCAGGTCGCCAAGACGTTCTCCCAGCGCCGTGGCTACCGTGCCCTGGTGCTGTGTGAACGAACGCGGGACGGCCTGCTCGAGGTCTCGTTCCCGTCGGTCTCGGGCTCGATCAACTTCGTCACGCTCGTGCGCGCCCTCGGACTGGAGTCGGACGAGGAGATCGTCCACAAGGTCTCGAACGACCCCGAGGTCGTCAAGTACATGCTCGAGAACTTAGAGGAAGCGGAGGTCCAGACCGAGGAGGAGGCCATCGAGGAACTGGGCAAACGCGTCGCCTCCGGGCAGGGCAAGAACTACCAGCTCAAGCGCGCGAACTACGTTATCGACCGCTATCTCCTGCCGCATCTCCACGAGGACGGCGTCGAGGAAGAGGACGTCCGCATCAACAAGGCCCACTACCTCTGTCGGATGGCCGAGGCCTGCTTCGAACTCGCCTTGGGCCGGCGCGAGGCCGACGACAAGGACCACTACGCGAACAAGCGACTGAAGGTCAGCGGCGACCTGATGAAGGACCTGTTCCGGACCGCACTGAACAAGCTGGCCCGGGACGTCAAATACCAACTCGAGCGCGCGAACATGCGCAACCGACAGCTCTCGGTCAACACGGTCGTCCGCTCGGACGTCCTGACCGAACGGCTCGAGCATCCGATCGCGACGGGCAACTGGGTCGGTGGCCGCTCCGGCGTGAGCCAGCTGGTCGACCGGACCGACTTCATGGGCGTTCTCTCGCACCTGCGTCGCCTGCGCAGTCCGCTCTCGCGCTCGCAACCGCACTTCGAGGCGCGGGACCTCCACGCGACCCAGTGGGGTCGCATCGGTCCCTCCGAGACGCCGGAGGGTCCCAACTGTGGGCTGGTGAAGAACTTCGCCCAGTCGATGGAGCTGTCCCAGAACGTTGAGGACGAACAGGAACTCAAACGCGAACTGGCATCCATGGGGGTCGAGGGCATTCCCGGCCTCGAGGGTATCGAACGAACGGCGGCCTCAGGGGACGACTAAATCATGAGCAGCCAAGAACGAGAGGCGAAAGTCTACGTCAACGGATCGCTGGTGGGCACCCACCCCGATCCGCACGAACTGGCAGAACAGATCCGGGAAGCGCGACGCATCGGCGACGTCAGCGAGATGGTCAACGTCTCGGTCAAAGAGCGCACCCGCGAAGTGATCGTCAACGCCGACGCCGGCCGTGCGCGACGACCGCTTCTGGTCGTCGAGGACGGCGAACCGCGTATCTCCGAGCAGGAGATCGAGGCGCTCCAGGAAGGTGACCTCGAGTTCGAGGATCTGGTCGATCACGGCTACATCGAATTCATCGACGCCGAGGAGGAAGAGGACATCCTCGTCGGCGTCGACGAGGACGATCTGACCGAGAACCACACCCACCTCGAGATCGACCCGTCGCTGATCTTCTCGATCGGTGCGGGGATGATCCCCTACCCCGAACACAACGCCAGCCCCCGCATTACGATGGGGGCGGGGATGATCAAGCAGTCGCTCGGTCTGCCGAGCGCGAACTACCGGATCCGACCGGACACGCGCCAGCACCTGCTGCATTACCCGCAGCTCTCGATGGTCAAGACCCAGACGACCGAACAGATCGGTTACGACGAGCGGCCCGCCGCCCAGAACTTCGTCGTCGCCGTGATGAGCTACGAGGGGTTCAACATCGAGGACGCGCTGGTCATGAACAAGGCCAGCGTCGAGCGTGCGCTCGCTCGCTCGCATTTCTTCCGGACCTACGAGGGCGAGGAACGCCGGTATCCGGGCGGCCAGGAGGACCGCTTCGAGATCCCCTCCCAGGACGTCCGCGGGGCCCGCGGCGAGGAAGCCTACAACCACTTGGACGAGGACGGCCTCGTCAACCCCGAGACGACGGTCGACGAGAACTCCGTCCTGCTCGGGAAGACGTCCCCGCCGCGATTCCTCGAGGAGCCCGACGACATGGGCGGACTCTCGCCCCAGAAACGGCGCGAGACCTCCGTCACGATGCGCTCGGGCGAGTCCGGGATCGTCGACACCGTCACGCTCATGGAGGGCGAGGACGGCTCGAAGCTCTCGAAGGTCTCGGTGCGCGACGAACGGATCCCCGAACTCGGGGACAAGTTCGCCAGCCGCCACGGCCAGAAGGGGGTCGTCGGCCACCTCGCACCCCAGGAGGACATGCCCTTCACCGAAGAGGGCGTCGTCCCCGACCTCGTGCTGAACCCCCACGCGCTGCCGTCCCGGATGACCGTCGGCCACATCCTCGAGATGATCGGCGGCAAACTCGGCTCGATGGAAGGTCGCCGCGTCGACGGGACGCCCTTCCTCGGCGAGGACAAGGACGAACTCCGCGAGGGGCTCGAGGAGGCCGGCTTCGATTCGGCCGGCAAGGAGACCATGTATTCGGGCATCACCGGAGAGAAGATCGAGGCCGAGATCTTCGTCGGCGTGATCTTCTACCAGAAGCTCTACCACATGGTCTCGAACAAGCTGCACGCCCGCTCGCGCGGGCCGGTACAGGTGCTGACCCGCCAACCCACCGAGGGGCGGGCCCGCGAGGGTGGGCTCCGTATCGGGGAGATGGAACGCGACGTGTTCATCGGCCACGGGGCGGCCATGACGCTGAAAGAACGACTCCTCGACGAATCCGACCGTGAGTTCATCCACGTCTGTGCCAACTGTGGGATGAGCGCGGTCGAGAACGTCGAACAACGGCGTGTCTACTGTCCGAACTGCGACGAGGAGACCGATATCCACGAGATCGAGATGAGCTACGCGTTCAAGCTCCTCTTGGACGAGATGAAGGCGCTGGGTATCGCACCACGACTCGAACTGGAGGACGCCGTCTAACCCATGCAAGACACGACACCCAAAGACATCGGAGCGATCACCTTCGGGCTCATGGAGCCCGAGGAGTACCGGGAGATGAGCGCGACGAAGATCATCACCGCCGACACCTACGACGATGACGGCTTCCCCATCGACATGGGGCTGATGGACCCGCGGCTGGGCGTCATCGACCCCGGCCTCGAGTGCAAGACCTGCGGGAAGCACTCGGGTTCCTGTAACGGCCACTTCGGGCACATCGAACTGGCCGCGCCGGTGATCCACGTCGGCTTCACGAAGCTCATCCGACGGCTCCTGCGTGGCACCTGCCGGGAGTGTTCCCGCCTGCTGCTGACCGAGGACGAGCGCGACGAGTTCCACGACCAACTCGACGAATCGCGGAAGCTGAGCCGGGACCTCAACGACGTGACGAAGGCCGCTATTCGGCAGGCCCGCAAGAAGGACCGATGTCCGTTCTGTGGCGAGATCCAGTACGACATCGACCACGAGAAGCCCACGACCTACTACGAGGTCCAGCAGGTCCTGACCAGCGAGTACTCCCAGCGCATCGCCGGCGCGATGCAGGGCGACGAGGAAGAGGGCATCGAGCGAACGACGCCGGACGAACTCGCCGAACAGACCGAGATCGAACTGACTCGAGTCAACGAGATCCTCTCGGGCTCGTTCCGCCCGCGTGAGAGCCAGCGCAAGGCCATCGAGAAGGCCCTGGACATCGATCTGACCGAGGAGGACACGAACAAGCTGATGCCGAGCGACATCCGGGACTGGTTCGAAGCGATCCCGGACGAGGACATGGAGGTTCTGGGGATCAACCCCGAGCGCTCCCGTCCCGAATGGATGATCCTCACCGTCCTCCCCGTCCCGCCGGTCACCGCGCGGCCGTCGATCACGCTCGACAACGGCCAGCGCTCCGAGGACGACCTCACGCACAAGCTGGTCGACATCATCCGGATCAACCAGCGGTTCATGGAGAACCGTGAGGCCGGCGCGCCCCAGCTGATCATCGAGGACCTCTGGGAACTGCTGCAGTACCACGTCACCACGTTCATGGACAACGAGATTTCGGGGACGCCGCCGGCGCGACACCGCTCCGGCCGCCCCCTCAAGACTCTCTCCCAGCGCCTGAAGGGCAAGGAGGGTCGATTCCGCGGCTCGCTGTCCGGGAAGCGTGTCAACTTCTCCGCCCGAACCGTCATTTCGCCGGACCCGACCCTCTCGCTCAACGAGGTCGGTGTCCCGGATCGCGTCGCCAAGGAGATGACCCAGACGATGAACGTCACCGAGCGCAATCTCGAGGACGCCCGGCGGTTCGTCTCGAACGGACCGGAGGGCCATCCCGGCGCGAACTACGTCCGGCGGCCGGACGGTCGTCGGCTGAAGGTGACCGAGAAGAACTGCGAACAGCTCGCGGAGAAGGTCGAAGCCGGCTGGGAGGTCAACCGGCACCTCATCGACGGCGACATCGTCATCTTCAACCGCCAGCCGTCGCTGCACCGGATGTCGATCATGGCCCACGAGGTCGTGGTCATGCCGTACAAGACGTTCCGGCTGAACACCGTCGTCTGTCCGCCCTATAACGCCGACTTCGACGGCGACGAGATGAACATGCACGCGCTGCAAAACGAGGAGGCCCGCGCCGAAGCGCGCGTCCTCATGCGCGTGCAAGAACAGATGCTCTCGCCGCGGTTCGGTGAGAACATCATCGGGGCCATTCAGGACCACATCAGTGGGATGTACCTCCTGACCCACGACAACCCCCGGTTCAACGAGACACAGGCGCTTGACCTGCTGCGTGCCACCCGGATCGACGAACTGCCCGAACCCAGCGGCGTCGACGACGAGGGCGAGCCGTTCTGGACCGGTCACGACGTCTTCTCGGAACTGCTGCCCGACGACCTCGATCTGGAGTTCACCGGCACTGTCGGCGACGAAGTCGTCGTCGAGGACGGCCAACTCCTCAAGGGGACCATCGCCGAGGACGAGGTCGGCGAGTTCGGCGGCGAGATCGTCGACACCATCACGAAGGTCTACGGCAACACCCGCGCCCGGATCTTCGTCAACGAGGTCTCGACGCTTGCCATGCGGGCGATCATGCACTTCGGGTTCTCGATCGGGATCGACGACGAGACCATCCCGGGGGAGGCCCAGTCGCGCATCGACGAGACGATCGCGGACGCCAACGACCGCGTCGAAGAGCTGATCGAGGCCTACGAGAACAACGAACTCGAGAGTCTCCCCGGCCGGACCATCGACGAGACCCTCGAGATGAAGATCATGCAGACGCTCTCGCGTGCGCGTGACAACGCGGGGAACATCGCGGACGAACACTTCCAGGACGACAACCCCGCAGTCGTCATGGCCAACTCCGGTGCGCGTGGGTCGATGCTCAACCTGACCCAGATGGCCGGTGCCGTCGGTCAGCAGGCAGTTCGGGGCGAGCGGATCAACCGCGGCTACGAGGACCGCACCCTCTCGCACTACGAACCGAACGACCTCTCGGCCGAGGCCCATGGCTTCGTCGAGAACTCCTACACCAGCGGGCTCACGCCTCGAGAGTTCTTCTTCCACGCGATGGGTGGCCGCGAGGGTCTGGTCGACACCGCAGTCCGGACCTCGAAGTCCGGTTACCTGCAGCGGCGGCTGATCAACGCCCTCTCGGAACTCGAGACCCAGTACGACGGCACGGTCCGGGACACCTCGGACACGATCGTGCAGTTCGAGTTCGGCGAGGACGGTACTTCGCCGGTCAAGGTCTCCTCCGACGAGGACAACGATATCGACGTCGAGGCAATCGCCAGCCGCGTCCTCGATTCGGAGTTCGATTCCGAGGAGGACCGCGAGGAGTTCCTCGGCTCCAAGCCGCGCCCGACGAACCTCTCGGAACACGCCGACGATCGACTGACCGAGGGCACGGAGGTGAGTTCCGATGACTAACGTCGAGTACGACGTCGACGACGACACCATCGCCGTCGTCGAGGACACCGATCTCCCGCGGCGACTCAAGGACAACGTCTACGAGACCCTCGAGGATCGCGGCGACGCGACCGTCGAGGACGCCGACGAACTGGCGAAGGCCGTCGAGGCCCGGTATCTCGACACCCGCGTCGATCCGCTCGATCCCGTCGGTACCGTCTCGGCCCAGTCGATCGGCGAACCCGGGACTCAGCTGACGATGAACACGTTCCACTACGCCGGCGTCGCCGAGATCGACGTGACCCAGGGGCTGCCCCGGCTGATCGAACTAGTCGACGCCCGGAAGACCCCGGACACGCCGATGATGACCGTCTACCTCGAGGGCGAGTACGCCACCGAACGTGAGAAGGCCCACGAGGTCGTCTGGAAGATCGAGGCGACGAAGATCCTCGCGCTGGGTGACGTCTCGACGAACGTCGCGGACATGCGCGTCCAGATCTCGCTCAACGAGGACACCCTCAAAGAGCGGATGATCACACCCGACGAGGTCGCGGGGATCATCGAGGACTCGCTTGGCGTCAAGACGGTCCAGCAGGGCACTGAGATCCAGTTCGGTCCCGAGGAGCCGTCCTACCGGGACCTCCTCCAGCTCGTCGAGGAACTGCGCGACATCACGTTCAAGGGAATCGAGGACATCTCCCGCGTCGTCATCCGCCGTGAGGAACTGGACAACGGCAACGAGGAGTTCGTCCTCTACACCGAGGGGTCGGCCTTCGGCGACGTCCTGGAGATCGAGGGCGTCGACGCCTCGCGAACGACGTGTAACAACATCCACGAGATCCACCGGAACCTCGGCATCGAGGCGGCCCGCGAGGCCATCATCGAGGAGACGAACAACACGCTGGCCGAACAGGGCCTCGACGACGTCAACGTCCGTCACCTGATGCTGGTCGCGGACATGATGACCAACCGCGGCGAGATCGAGTCGATCGGTCGCCACGGCATCTCGGGCTCGAAGGAGTCCGTGCTGGCCCGCGCGGCGTTCGAGGTGACGGTCAACCACCTGCTCAACGCCGCGATCCACGGCGAAGTCGACGATCTCGACGGCGTCACGGAGAACGTCATCGTCGGCAAGCCGATCAAGCTCGGCACCGGCGACGTCGATCTTCGGATGGGGTCGACCACCTCCGGCAGCGGTCAGGCCGACTGATCGATGGGCGTCACCCTCGACGACGACGCCCGGCAGTATCTGGCGGCCTTCGAGGACGTGACCGGCGTCGACGGACGGGACTGTCTCGTCACCGACGGCGGTGACAGCCTCCTGATCGTCGTCGAACGCGGCGGCATGGGCGAGGCGATCGGCCCCGACGGCAGCACTGTCAAGCGGTTCGAGGACCGCGTCGACGCGCAGGTCCGTCTCGTCGAAGACGCCGACAACGCCGAGGAGTTCGTCGCGAACGCGCTCGCACCGGCGGCGGTCTACAACGTCACGATCAGCGAAAACGACGATACCGTCGCGTACGTCGAGGTCGCGGAAGCCGACCACGGCGTCGCGATCGGCACGAACGGTCGCACGATCGACGCCGCCCGCACCCTCGCGAAGCGCCACTTCGCGATCGACGACATCCAGCTGTTGTAGCCGTTTTTGGTTTCTCTCTCGAGAGGCGGAGCGACGCGGCCTCCGCGTCGGAGGCCGGCCGATCAGTGCCGTTCTCGCCGCGATTCTCAGCCCAAGTCGCTAACGTTCGCGCCGCACCCGCCACAGCCGCGGCCGGCGTCACCGAAGACGTCCTCGTTCCACTCGGTGACCTCGGGATCGTCCGGGACCCAGTCGGGGTCGAGATCGAGGGTCTCGATCTCGTGTTCGACCAGTGCGGCCAGTAGCTCCGCGAGGGCGGCGTAGAACGCCCCGTCGTCGTGGCTGCCGACCTCGTCGGCGAGCCGCCAGTACCACCGGCCGAGGTGGTCCTCGAGGAACGACCGCCGCGCGTCGACGACGACCGCGACGCCCTCGTCGTCGCCCCTCTCCCGGAGCGAGGCCTCCCGGAGACAGAGCGCACTCAGGAACTCCGTCAGGTAGCAGACGTGATCCCCGCGGTCGGTCCCCTCGTCGGCCAGTGAGAGGTCGAACGCCTCGTAGAACCCCCTAACGTCGGCGAGCCGGCGGACGTTGGTCATCAGCGGTCCCGGGAGGTACGTCAGCTCGTAGGGGGAGACGGTCACCCCCTCCTCGACGCCGAACAGGGCAGCCCACTGGTGGTGGAGTTCGTCACCGTCGACACCCTCGAGGGCGTCGGTGACGGCCGCGGCCGCCGCGGCAATCTCGGGATCGATCGCCGCCGCGGACGCGTGGAGGTCCGCGGCGTACGCGTCCTCGTCGCGGGCCGCCTCGAAGTCCTCGCCCGGGCGGTCGAACCCGAGCGAGAGCAGCGAGTAGAGCCGACTCCGGTGGATCGCCGTCTCGGCGTCGCCCGGCAGGTCGGCTGGGTCCGGCGTCGGCTCGGCTTCCGGTTCGTCGGTCGCGTCCGTGGCCCGGTTCGGCGGGCCGCCGAGGATGGTGTTCTCGCTCATGGTTACGTGATATCCAGCCGGTAGACGTCCTCGTCTTCGTCGTAGCGATCCCGTTCGGTGGTGGGTTCGGTGATCGGCACGCGACCGACCTCGTCGCCCTCGTAGTAGCCGACCGCTTCGTCGCCGTCGATCTCGAAGGCCGTGATCGACCACTCGGTCGACCCCATCAGTTTGAACAGCCCCTTGAGCGCGGGCTCGTCGCCGTTACGCATCGCGCGGTAGGTGGCGATGGCGTCCTCGACGCCCGGACCGAACATCTGGGAGAGGTAGTCGGTCGGTGCCGTGATCGGCGGCACGTAGTAGACGTTCGGCTCGAGGCCGAACTGCGGGTACAGCGGCTTCGCCAGCTCCTTCTGGTGGACGACGAAGTCGAGCGGGTTCGTGGGCTCGGCCATCGGATCGGACTCGTCGGCCTCATCGGGCGGGTTGATGTAGCCGTGGAGGCGGATCTTCCCCAGACAGTTCTCGAAACACTGCGGGGCCTTTCCCTGCTCGGTCTTCGTATAGCAGCCGATGCACTTCTGTGACTTGCTCTCGGCGGGGTTGAAGATCGCCTTCTTGTAGGGGCAGGCCTCGTTGCACTGCTGGAAGGCCTGACAGGAGTCCTCGTCGATGAGGACGACGCCGTCCTCTTCGCGCTTGTAGATGGCGGGGACCGGACAGGAGCCGGCACACGCGGCGTACGTACAGTGGTTGCAGATCCGCGGGAGGTAGAAGAACCACACGGGGTGGGTCTCCTCGTCGAAGTGGGTGATCGACTCCATCGAGTCGCCGGCGATCTCGTCCTCGCCGAGGTTCGGATATCGCCAGTCGTCGGTCCCCGGGAAGAAGCCGGCCAGCTCCCCGGCCGCCTGCTGGGATTCCTGGGGATTGTTCTCCGGATCGTCCCAGTCGGTCCCGTTGGCCTCGAAGATCGTGTCGCCCTCGTAGGTACCGTCCTCCCAGTCGCCGGGGTCGAGATCCTCGAGGGTGCGCTTGTCCCAGCCAACCGGGTGGGAGCCGTAGGGTTTGGTTTCGACGTTGTTCCAGAACATGTGTTCCTGGCCCTCGCCGTGGGTCCACGTGGTCTTGCAGGCCAGGGTACACGTCTGGCACTCGATACACTTGTTCAGGTCGAAGACGCCGGCCCACTGGTCGTCGGGGCGTGCGCCCTCGTAGGGGTACTCCATCTCGCGGCCGAGTTGCCAGTTGTCGACTGTTGGCATCGTTAGTCACCCTCCGTTGACGTGAAGTCGCCGTCGAGATACCGCTGCATCGTCTCGGTTTCGTAGCCGGGCCGTAGCCCCATCTCGGCGGGTCGCCACAGCCCTTCGCCGTCCTCGCCGGCGTCGCCTTCCTTCTCGAACTTGACGAACGATTCTCTGGGTGCGCCGTTGGCACAGTGGACGTCCGGGGCGAAGCCCTTGCCGATGGACTGGCCCATCAGTCCCTTGCGGTTCATCTCGTCGGTCAAGATGGTCGGCCGGAGCCACGAGCGGGTCATGCTCTGGTGGCCCCCGCGCCGGTACAGCGACACGTAGTCGGTCTCCTCGTTTTTGGCCATGCCCGTTCGGTCGGGCGTCGCCTCGGTCGTCCCGTGGCTGGCCTGGTTGAGGTTGTGCCAACTTCGGGTCACGCCCCGCGGCATGGCGGGCTGGTATCGCACCCGCATCAGCGCTCGCGAGTACTCGTCGGGATCCCCGTTGGCGCTGGGGTACGGCCGGTCGTTGGGGTCGGCGTCGACCCACACGTAGTCACCGTCTTCGAATCCCTCTTCCTTGGCGTCCTCGGGGTTCATCTCGACGTAGCCCTCGCCGAAGTACGGTTTGCGATCGTCCTTGCGGTCCCGGTCGCCGAACGGCCCCCACCAGACGGCGATGTTCGGCAGGGCGTTACAGAACGTGTGTGCGCCGTGTCTGTACTTGGGGGTCATAAAGGAGTACTTGAACCCGGGATCGACGTCCTGCAGGGGGTGACTCGAGTTCACGAGGGCGTCGGTACTCACGACCTCGTTGCGGACCTGGCGGGCGGAGGCGTCCTCGATGTTGTCGTCGTCCCAGCCCAGATCGTCGGGGGTCTCCGGGTCGATGAGCGGGTGGTCGCCGTCGTCGACGATGACGTTGGGTTTGTAGATGGTGCCGTCGACCGCCTCCCGATGGACCGGGAGGGTCTCGCCCACCTCGGTCCAGGTCTCCTCCTCGCGGAGGAACTCGAGCCGTCCGGTCTTGGTGTACCAGGGTTCGTCGTCGTTGGCCTGTCTGGTCCCGATCTTCTTGGGGTAGGTCGTACTCATCATCAGGGCCGGTTCGCCGCGTTCGGCCTTCTCGATGAGCGTCTCGGCGTCATACCCCTTCGTCATGTTGGAGTTGTCGAGGATCCGTTGGACGTAGGGTTTGCCCCTGTACTCGTCCTCATCGATGAACTCCCACATCTGCTCGAGGCGGGGTTCGTCCAGTTTCTCGGCCAGTTTCTCCGCCACGCCCTGATAGATCTGGCAGTCGTGGCGCGTGTCGTAGACGCGGTCGATGCCCGTCTCCGGGAACACCATCAGGAAGGGGTTGGTGACGGAGGCGGTGAGGTCGTGGACGTTCTGTTCGGCCCACGAGTCCGCCGGGAACACGATATCGGAGTACTCGCAGGTCATCGTCCACCACCACTCGTTACAGAAGAACGCCTCGAGTTTCCCGGTCCGGAGCAGCCCCTCGATGATCTTGTACGATCCCTTCGCGTTGCCCAGGATCGAGTTCGAGCCGGCGACCCACAGCGACTTCGTGGGCGTGTTCATGTGGCTGTCGCCCATGTGGTACTCGCCCTCGATCTTCAGCGGCTTGTCGAGGTTGGAGTAGAAGTGCATCGACTCCATCGTGATCCGGCTATCGACCCGCGAGTCGGCGTCGGGGTCGAGTTCGGGATCGAAGGGATCCTCGAGGTGGTAGTGGGGGATCCCGTTGAGCATCGCCGCGCGGTAGTTGCCCGCGTAACTGCCGACGTTGCCGCTGTGGGTGCCGACGTTGCTGGTCAGCGACGCCACCAGGAAGGCCGCGCGGTCTTTCAGGTCGCCGTTGAAGTACTGGTTGGGCCCCATCCCGGTGAGCAGCAGGGTACTCTCCTTGTTGTCGGCGAACTGCTCGGCGAGGTTCGTGACCGCCTCGGGTTCGGTCCCGGTGACCTCGGCGGTGGACTCGGGGTCCCACGTCGTGTCGAGGTACTCCTTGACGAGGTCGAACACCGGGCGGACCTCGACGATGTCGCCGTCGGCGAGTTCGAGTTCCCAGCTGCCCTCCAGCGCCGCGTCGACGTCGAACTCCTCGCCGACCGCCTCGCGGTCGACGGCCCGAACGCCGCCGGCCGCGTCGTCGTAGACCACGAAGTCGTCCCAGTCCTCGCGCTGGTCCGGGGTGATCCACTGGTCTGCGGTGTCGACGGTCGTCGGGGCCGGGTGTTCGTCGGCCGGCGCGACCTGCGTCCGCTCGAGGTCCGCCGGGTCGTAGTCCTCGAAGACGTCGCTCGCACGGAGGTGGTCGCCCGTATCCATGCGGACCAACAGGGGCAGGTCCGTGTTCGACCGGACGAACTCCGCGTCGTAGCCGTCGGTGGCGATGATCTGCTGGGCGACGCCGAGGAACAGCGCCGAGTCGGTCGCCGGGCGAATGATGACCAGCTCGTCACACTTCGAGGACGTGGCGTTGTAGTCGGTGAAGATGCCGGTCACGTTCGCGCCGTTCATCCTGGCCTCGGTGAGCCAGTGGGAGTCGGCCATCTTCGTACACATCCAGTTGATCCCGGCCAGGACGATGTTGTCGGCGTACTCGACGTTCGCCAGGTCGAAGTCGACCGTCTGCTGGCCGGTCACCATCGGATGGCCCGGCGGGAGGTCCGTGTGGAACGTGTAGTTGTCCCCGCCGACGCCGCCGAGCGCTTCGTCCTCGCCCACGTCGCGGACGTGGTGATCGACGAGCGCCATCGAGTTGGCAAAGCGGTACTCGCCGAACAGCCCGATGGTACTGAGCATCGGCATCCCGCCCCGGAACTTCATCGTACGGGTCCCGACGCCTTGCATCTCCTCGACGACGCGGTCGTCGTACCCCTGCTCGAGCAGCAGCTCCTGGGCGTCCGCCCCGGAGTAGTGGTCGGCGAGTTCTAAGAACGTCTTGGCGGCGTACTCGTAGGCCTCGTCCCAGCTCGCCTCGTACCAGCTGTCTTCCCCACGCTTGGCGTATTCCTCGGGCATCGAGCCGTCCTCCTCGCGCGGGAAGCCCTCGTCGACCCAGTCTTTGAACCCCTGCCGGATCATCGGCGAGGTGACGCGGCGTTCGCCGTAGAAGCGCTCGACCATCGACAGGCCCTTCTGACAGACCCGCGGGTCCCAGCGGTCCGAGGCCTGATTCCCGTACAGGTCCTCGGCCTCGCCGTAGTTCATCGACGGGCCGAGACGCGTCACGACCCCGTTCTTGACGTTCGCCTCGAGGTAACAGTTGTGCGTATCGTTCGGCCGACACGCCAGGTAGTAGGTGTCGTCGACGTCCCAGACGTCGCGGTAGTGGCTCTCCCACTCCCGGTTGGGGTACTCCGTCAGCGGGTTCAGCTTCGACGCCGTCGACGTCCCGTTGCCGTTCCCCTCCCCGTCGTCGGTAAACAGTCGGAGACAGCCCGCGAACCCGGCGACGCCGGCTGCCCCTGCGCCACCGAGGAGCGTCCGACGGGAGACCGACGTTCCTTCGGCCGACCGCTCGTTTGCCGAGTCGACGCTCCGATCGCGGTTAGCCATGGCGACACCACCTCCCGGCGTCGATCACGCTCGAGAGCCGGTGCCGCGGTGACTGTTCGAGCACCATGTGTGACGGATGGTGATCGGTACTGTAAGTGGCTCACCACCGTTCTTATCTGACAGGAACGGTCTGGAGGTGTTCGCCCGACCATTTATGTACTTGCCCTGTTCCTTCACTGGTACAGGTTTATAAATCACGGTTCAAACGGCATCACGTCCCGGAATTATCGGGTATCGCCGATTCCGGCTACCTGCAACTGTTGCGGTATTCAAGTCGGGTCGGTAAGTAGCGTCCCTCGTCGTTGTGCCGAGTCTTCAGTTTCGCACGCGCAGGCGGAACATACTATATAAAACGGATCCAGCAGTCGCGAAAACCGTCGTCACCGTGCCGCTACGTCCGGCCCGGGGTCATACGCCGATCAGCGCCGCGTCACTGCCAGCAACGCACCGGTGGTGGCGATCCCCTCCCGGTCGACGTCCGCGAGTAGTTCGCCGGCGTCGCTCCGGAGGGCGTCCCGGACCCATTCGGGGTCCTCGACGACGACCCGGACGGTGTCCCCGGCGTCGGCGGCCGCCAGCTCATCACACAGCTGGCGCGTCTGGCTGGCCCGCGGCAGCCCCCGCAGATCGAACGCGTCCTTGGGGACGTCCTCGAGGACCTCGTCGATGAACGATTCGACGGTCTCGGCCAGCGCGTCGATCGTCTCGTGCGAGTCGGTCCCGCCGGGAGCGCGCTGAAGGGTGCGATCGAACGGGAGGTCGTGGGCGACGGGGACGTCGATGTCGACGGGGTCCTCGAACAGCCGGTTGCGCTCCCCACAGCACTCGCAGTCGAAGCTGTTCATGTTGACGACCCCGGCGACCGGAGCGACCCCGTTCTCGGCGAACAAGTCGACGGTCCGTTTCGTGTCGTCGACGCTCGCGTCGAAGGGGGTCGTGACGAAGACGGCCCCGTCGACGGGGACGTGTTCCAGCGCCGCTCCGACCACGTCGTCCGTGCCGGCGGGCATGTCGATGATCATGACGTCGCGATCCGACCAGTCGCCCTGTCCGAGCAGGTTCTCGACCGCACCGTAGGCGATCGCCCCCCGCCGCGCCGTCGGCGCGTCGCCGCCGGCCACGCCGGGGCTGAGCATCTCGAGTCCGTTTTCGGCCTCCAGCGGCACCGGCTGGCCGTGTTCGTTCGTCAGGACCGGCCCGTCGACGTCCTCGAGCAGGTGGGGGACGTTCGGGCCGTAGATGTCCGCGTCGAACAGCCCGACGTCGACCCCGCGGGCGGCGAGGGTCCGCGCCAGTGCGACCGCGACCGTCGTCTTGCCGACCCCGCCTTTCGCGCTCGCGACGGCCAGGACGTGATCGACCGTGGGCAGTTCGACCTCTTTGTCCGCGTCCCGGACCGGTTCGATGCGGACGTGGTCCGCGTCCGGCAGCGCAAGCGCCGCCCCCCGGACCTGTTCGACGATCCGCTCGGCGAGGTCTTCGCCGAGCCCATCGATCGCGATTTCGACCGTCATCGTGCCCTCGTTCGAGCGGATCCGCCGGACGATCCCCTTCGAGATCGGATCGCTGCCGTCGGGCAGTTCGATCGCCCGGAACGGCTCGAGGGAGTCGCTCTGCTGTGCCATATCGGTGGGTAGGCCACACAGCGCGTAAAAACCGGACTCGCATTCCCGCCGGGTGAAAAACGGCTGTCGCGGGTTTCGATCCGCCGCTTTCCCGACCGACCTCGATAGTCCGCTATCGTGAATGTCGGATCCAAATGAATAAGCCGGGCCCACCGATAGGCAGACTCACATGACGAATACGAGTGCAGAATCACCCGACGAGGTCGCCGTCGATGACCTCGAGATCGCGCCGGAAACCGGCTGGAACGCCCTGTATCTCGACGGAGAGTGGGTTCCCGCGGGTGACCGTGACCTGATCGACGTCGAAAACCCCGCGACGCGGACGTCCCTGACGTCGGTCCCCTCGGGTACCGAGGACGACGTCGACGAGGCGTACGCGATCGCGGAGGAAGCGCAAGCGGAGTGGGCACAGCGACCGCCCCAGGAGCGCGCCGGGATCGTGTCCGAGGCCTGTCGGTTGCTGGGCGAGTACGCCGACGACCTCGAGACGTTGTTCGCGGTCGAGTGCGGCGGTGTCGGGCTGAAAGCGGACTTCGAGACCCAACTCGCACAGGGGACGATGGAGGTCGGTGCCGGACTGGCGATGCGCGACGGCGGTCGCCGCAAGGACTCGGTCACGCCGGGCAAGGAGAACCTGCTCGTGCGCGAACCGGCCGGCGTCGTCGGCGTCATCACGCCGTGGAACTTCCCGCTGTATCTCTCCAGTCGCGTCGTCGCACCCGCCATCGCGCTCGGCAACAGCGTAGTGCTAAAACCGGACGAACACACCCCGATAGCGGGCGGCCTCGTCCTCGCGAAGGTCTTCGAAGAGGCTGGCCTCCCGGCGGGCGTTCTGAACGTCGTCCCCGGCTACGGTCACGAGATCGGCGACCACTTCTCGGGGCACTCGGTCCCGTCGGTGATGTCGTTTACCGGCTCCTCGGAAGTCGGACGCGGCGTCGGCCAGCGCGCCGTCGGTGCATACACGGAACCCGCACTCGAACTAGGCGGCAACAACGCCCACATCGTCCTCGAGGACGCCGACCTCGAGCGGGCGATCGACGCCGGTGCATTCGGCTCGTTCACCCATCAGGGGCAGGAGTGTATTTCGATCAACCGCCATCTGGTCCACGAATCGCTGTACGACGACTACGTGGCGGGGCTGGCCGACCGCGCCGAACAACTCCCCATTGGCGATCCGCTCGAGGAAGGGACGCTCGTCGGCCCGGTCATCAACGAGAGCCAGCGCGACAAGATCGTCGGCTTCCTCGAGGAGTCGGTCGAACGCGGCGCGACGGTCGAGGCCGGCGGCGACTACGAGGGACTGTTCGTCGAGCCGACGGTGCTGTCGGACGTCACCAGCGACATGCCGGTCGCCTGCAACGAACACTTCGGGCCGGTCGCGCCGGTCGTTCCCTTCGAAACCGACGAAGAGGCGATTCGGATCGCCAACGACACCGAGTACGGGCTGTCGGGATCGGTTCACTCGGCGGACGTCGCCCGAGCGCGTGACGTGGCCGACGCGATGGAGACGGGCATGGTCCACATCAACGACCAGCCGCTGAACGACGAACCGCACGTCGCGTTCGGCGGTGTTGGCGCATCTGGCATGGGTCGGTACAACGACGAGTGGATCCTCGAGACGCTGACGTCGGTCAAATGGATCTCGGTCCAGCGCGAACCGAGAGAGTATCCGTACTGAGTCGGTCTCCTCGTTCCGAACCCGGAACGATCGGGTCGACCGGCTACGTCGCCGGTCGCGACACGGCCCCCATCAAAGCCATTCGACGCGATACTCACAGCGGTGATCGCCGTCCGATCGACACTGGTCGCCGACTTCCTCGACCTGCACGGGGTTGTCGGCGAACTTCTTCGCGACGCCCTTGATGAGCCCCTTATCGAATTCACACGGATAGGGGTTCTCACAGGTCATCACACCCGCGTTCGGACCTTCCTGTTGGAACTCGTAGGAGCCGATCTCGCTGCCGCGGTGGTTCTGGTGGTAGGCCGTATCGATCGCCCGTAACGCGTTATCGACTTCGGACAGGTCCGGCGGAAATTCGACGTGTTCGGGGACGTTCTGGCCCATGTTTCGCATCCTGACGTCGCCGTATTCGTCGCGCATATCGTACAGCATGGCAAGCGGGACCTGGAGCGGATACCATTCGTCGGGCTCGATCTCCTCGAGTCCGTACTCGGCGAGTTTGGACGTGATCTGTTTCCCCACGAACGAGGAGATCGATTCGCCGGCAGCGATATACGACAGGGGACTCCGCCCGATCACTTCCGCGTCCTCGAGTGAGGCTTCGAATCCGATTCGGTCATCGACTGCCTGCAGTTCGTCGCTGGACTGGGACTCCTCGTCGGCGCTCCCGACGAGTCGCTTGATCCAACTGTTCAGTGTGGCCATAACGAGTACAGAACAGCCCCAGTCTATCTAATAACTTTAGCTATCGATCCGGTAAGATTATATGTCTCGGATTGTCACGGCTCGCGATCAGCGACGTTCCGGTCGCTTCGGATGGCAGTTGTCGGACGGTTCGCGGCAACAACCACTCCCGATCGCGCTTCGAGACGAAAGGCAGGCCACGACTCGACGCACAGCGAGGCGACCGAGGCGTCGATTGCCGGACTGCGTCGGGAACGAGTGATCGTCGCGAACGGCACCGATACCGATCCGAACGCAACCGATCCGACGCCAGCGAGCGCCTCCGGCGACGAAACGCGCTGAAATCGCTTCGTTCCCCCTCGTCGCCGATTCTCGAGCCGTAACGCGCGACTCGAAACGGGTCGCTTAAGTGCCTCCGTCGGATAGCGACGCCCATGGCAAACGGCAAATACGCCGCGCGCAAGCTCAAGAAGGACCGCCAGAATCAGCGGTGGTCCGACTCGGACTACGCGCGCCGCGCCCGTGGACTTCGCGAGAAGTCCGATCCCCTCGAGGGCGCACCTCAGGCCCGCGGTATCGTACTCGAAAAGGTCGGCATCGAGGCCAAACAGCCTAACTCGGCGATTCGGAAATGCGTCCGGGTCCAGCTGATCAAGAACGGCAAGCAAGTCACCGCGTTCTGTCCCGGTGACGGTGCGATTTCGTTCATCGACGAACACGACGAAGTCACCATCGCCGGGATCGGTGGGGCCAAGGGTCGTGCGATGGGTGACCTCTCCGGTGTCAACTACAAGGTCGACAAGGTCAACGGCGTCGCACTGAAGGAACTCGTTCGCGGGAACGCGGAGAAACCGGTGCGATAACCATGGCGGCAGAAGACCAACCCGACCCGGACGCGCCGGCCGGCGGCGCGGACGTTTCGGCCAAGCTGTTCGGCGAGTGGGAGATCGGCGAAATCGAGTACGCCGACCCCTCGACCGAACGCTACATCACGGTATCGCCCGTCGCTCACACCGCGGGTCGCCACGCCAGCAAACAGTTCAAAAAGTCCGAGATCTCCATCGTCGAGCGCTTCATCAATCGCTTGATGCAGACCGAGGAGAACACGGGCAAGAAACAGCAGGTCCTCAACTACGTCAGCGACGCGTTCGACATCGTCCACGAGCGCACCGAGGAGAACCCGATTCAGATCCTCGTGACCGCCGTCGAGAACGCGGCCCCGCGCGAGGAAACCGTCCGCCTGAAATACGGTGGTATCTCGGTCCCGAAGGCCGTCGACGTCGCGCCCCAGCGCCGCGTCGACCAGGCCCTGAAGTTCCTCGCCGAGGGCGTCTACAACGACTCGTTCAAGACGACCACTGACGTCGAGGAGGCCATCGCGAACCAGCTCATCGGCGCGTCCAACTACGACGTTGGCACCTACGCCGTCAGCCAGAAAGAAGAGAAAGAGCGCGTCGCGGCAGCTGCACGCTAACGCGTTATGCCGTCGCTTTTCGGTTTTCTTCGGGCGGGATAGCTTCGCCTTCCGGTAGCGAGCGGGCTGCTCGTGACCGCGGGCCATTTTCGACGGACATAGCAGTTTGAGATCGCTTCTCCGAGTCGAGGCGCTTCCGCCGGCCGACTCGAGGCCGAAGATACTTCCGGTTGGTTCTTGCACCCGCATTCTACTGCTGTCCATATTGTTGATATTATTATCTTGACGTATATTATATTAAGATAAACTTTTGTCAACAGGCAACTATTGGTCGAATGTACCATGACGGATGTTACACAGTACCTGAAGAACCACCCACGACTGATCGGCGCGCTGTTTACGATCCTATTGCTACTCGGACAGACAGGCAACGTCGCAGCGACGAACGCGAGTACCTTCGTCGGCCCCTAAACCGGAGATCGCGGACCGGGAACTGATTTCGTGTGCCAGTGTTGACCGCCGTCGGGTCTCGACCACCGTGATCGATTCCGTCCGTCGGACTCGAGTCAGTCGTCGACGAGGTCGGTACTCCACTGGACGTGTCCGTCCCGTATTACGGGGAACAACGCCTCATCGAAAAGCGCCTCGAGTTCCGACTCCGTCACCGGAATCGGCCCCGTCTCACCGGGAACGACGAAATACGACTCGACCGAATCGATGTGTGGCGACAGGACGCTTCCGTGCCGTCTGTTTGCCGCCGTGTACGCGACGATGTTCGCCGTGAGCGTGTCACGTTCCCCGGATACCAGACAGACGTTCGGGATTCGCGTTTCGGACTGTGTGATCGTCGTTCTGCCATCACCGACCAACTGGTACTGTTGCCCGACGATGTTTTCCTGCCGGGCGATGTCCAGCGTGCTGTAGAGGGAGAACCCGAGGTTCAACAGCCGGGAAACGAGGACGCCGACACTGACTGCGCCGCTGTTGACGACGTTACTGAGCGTGACGATTCCGCCGATACTTCCCCGCTCGACGAGATGCAGTCCCTGTTCGTGGGATCGACATGCGTTCAATAAGAACGCCTTTATGCCGACGGTATCGACTGTGTGGGCATCTAACTTCCCGTCCGAACACTGGAATCCCTCGTCGTCGATGTGTCCGATGTAGTGTAAGAAGTCGCTGTCTTTCGCGAGAACGGCCGCGAGGTCGTCCGTGGTGAGATCGTAGTGGATCGTCGTCTCGAACGGGAGTCGCGTCCGGCTCCCGTAGGTTCCGTTGACGCTTTCGAGTTCCTCGCGCATATCCGGGTCGTTACAGACGACCTCGATTTCGATGGGGCCGTCTTTCGGCGTTCGCCCGATATCGTTCCGGTAGGCCGTGACGGACGTGGTGCTGACGATTTCCGTCTCGTCGATACCGGTCCACGACTGCTGGATCGTCGGGGCGTCCGACTGGTCGGTCGCCGTCTCGACGCGTGCGTCCCCACGGACGGAACTGGGCTGTGTGCTTCGCACGAAATCGTCCCGCGTGAACGCGTCGATCGCCCGTTCCGCGACCGGCTCCGGCCCCGCCCGGTCTCGGTCGCTTTCTCTCGTCGTGACGATCGCGAGATCGTCGGCGAGAAACGGGAGAAACGGCACGTGATCGGCGGTCGGCTCGAGCCGTGTCTCGAACTGCCAGTCCGGGAGATGGGGTTCCAGTTTCTCGTATGGAATCTCGAGATAGCGCTCGAGCCGTTCGGCCAACGGTCGGTCGTACGTGTCCGCGATATCGAGGTCGATCACCGGTTCGATCGATCGTCGTTCGCGTGACGGGAGCGGCGTGTTTCCTTCGGTCCTGACGACACAGTCGAGAAGGAACGTTCGTTGCAGGGCCCGCTTGACTGCCGGTTCGAACCCGTCCGAACCGTCGAGTGACTGCGTGTATCCGCTTTCGGTGACGATCCGTGGCCTCGATCCCGGAACGACTGCCGCATCGAGATAGTACGCGAGCGGTGCGACGACGAACACGTGCCGGAGTGTCTCGGGAACCGCTATCCGAACGCTGTGATCTCGATCGAGTGGGGCCGGTATCCGGAGTTCGTCGCCGAGTTCGAGACGGGGCGGATGCCCCCGCAGCGTCGGATACGTCCGTTCCGGTGACGTCGTCTTCAACTCCGAGCCGAACGCCGACACTGCGGCCATCAGATCGGTCGGCGCAGTCGTCGTCGTAATCGTTCTCGCCGGGCGCTTGTGTAACGATCTGGCCCCGAGGTGGACAGCCGTCTCCGTCCCGAAGGTGAGATACGTCTTCTCTCGGTCCGAAAACACCTGTACGGAACCGGTAACACGAGCGTATACCTTCAGCGGACCGGACAAATCAAGCGTATACTCGTCCGGCGGGAGCCCCAATTGCTCGGTCGGGCTTACCTCGGTGAGCATCAGCCCGTCCGAGTTCCGAACGAGGACCGTATCGGGCTTCGGTAACGTGATCGAATCGGTCGTCACCGTCACTGCGGACCCGATCGGAAAGCCGATCCGATCAGTATCCGCTGCCGATGGGGTTACCGGACTTCCGGTCTCGAGATGGTAGCGGTGTCGCTCGATCGGATCGATTATTTCTACGCCGCGTCGTGTGGGCTCGAATTTCGGTTTCATTGGAACGGTCACTCGTGCGGTCGCCCGCGAACCGCCGGGGTCGTCGCTCGGAACTGGGCTGGCCCCGAGCCGTTACTCGGCGCCGACCGATACCCAACCGGAACGGCGGTCGCCGTCCTCGATCGTCCAGCGCTCCTGGTAGTCGCCGTTCCGCTCGCGGAGTTCAACGATAATATCGAAAAGCGGCGAGAGAGTCTGGACGATCCTGGCATCGCGCTCGACCGGCAGGTGGTAGTGGGCCATCCCATTGACGTCCCGCGTTCGTCCGTTGATGAGATGGAGGAATTTGAACACCCGCTGGCGACCGTCCGCCTCGAGCAACGGGAGCAGCGAGTCGATCCCCAGCCTGACTTCGCCGGGTTCGAGCGCGGCGGTATTGGTTTCGAAGTCCTCGATCCCCTGTTCGATGGCGAGCCCGAGGTCGGCGAGCGACTCCGCTTCGGTCGTTTCCGTCCCGACCGACGGTGTCTCCCCTGGCTCGGCCGTTGTGACGTTGCGAGCCTGCGTCTCGTAAGCGATGACCGAGAGGGCTGCCGACCCGGCCTCGTCGATGTGGTGTGTGGCGTGGTGTGGGCCCGCCGTCGTCGAGACGAGGACGCGTCGCCGGACCCGATCGGCATCACAGCCAAGCAGCCGTCGACAGGCGTCCCGACACTGATCGGGGCGGACGGAGCCGACGACGAGAACGCTTGCCCCCCGGCGTTTCAATCGCGATAACTCGTCGGAGAACCCCCCGTCAGTAGCCCCCACGCCGTCCGTTCCCGAGAACATTCTCTATGTTCCACACGTTCTTGGCATCAAACAATAAACGTTCGGGCCGAACTGTAGGCTGGCTCGAGCGATGGGCGTCGCGTTGTGCGCTGTGGGTGTCGATGCCGGACCCGCACGTCACGACGGTACTCAATCGGCCGCAAGGCCGTCACCGCCGACGTACGACCGGGTCGCATCGACCAGCACCTGTCGGTACGTACTCACGTCGGTCTCCCGCCCGAGTTCCCGGAACCGCCGTTTGAACCCTTCGAAGTCGATTTCCGGGGCGTCCATCGCTGCCGCGTGCGCGAGGTCGTAGAGTCGGTGGTCCCTGTCGACGAGGTCGTGTCGCTCCGCGAGCGCGAGCGCGAAGGCCGCGTTCACCGCCGTGATCTCGGGGTCGGCGCTGGCGGACAGCCGCTCAAGGCCGGGACGGGGCGGCGTTTCGGGCCGGTCGGCCACCGCCGCGGCCAGACTCGACTCGAGGAAGGAGAGCAGTTTCTCGCCGGGACCGACCGAGAGGGTGATGTCGTCGGCGTAGATGTCTTTCATGTGGTTGGCGATCTGGTAGCAGTGCGAGAGCTTGCGGCGTTCGACGCTCTTGCCGGCCAGTGCCAGGTAGAGAACCTCCTCGGTCGACTGGGTGTGTGAGGGGTGATCCTGTTCGTGACGCGCCATGTGTGCGAACTCGTGGAGGGCGAGTTCGCTGGCCATCGCGCTCGAGGCGGCCTGTCGCGAGATGTTCAGGACGTGGCGATCGTCGTAGTGGGCGGCCCAGGTCCGTTCGTCGGGATCGTCCCGGAGCTGGACGTGGACCGGCAGCGAGAGGTCGTGTTCGGTTTCGAAGCGGTCTCGGGCGCTGAGGAATGGAGAGGTCGGGCCCGGTCCCTGCACGCGAATATCCATGTGTAGTTCTACCAAGAGCCGACGGGATTTGACTCTTTTGTGCGTTCGCACGTCATCGACTCCGTCGCGTTCGTCGTCTCACATCGCGGGCGGCAACCGACTCGCGGCCGGATCGACATAATATTGGGAGTGATTCACTCACTCAAATTGGATATTCCAACGTTCAAACCGGGAACGACGGCGGATTTCGGCGCCGACGAAACACTACCCTTTTGACCCCGCTGCCGGTAATGAGGGGTATATGGGCCGACGCAAGAAGATCGTCCAAGAGTGTGAACGGCTGATGGACGAACCGAAGAACATTCGGAACATCGCCATCGCCGCTCACGTCGACCACGGGAAAACGACCCTTACGGACAATCTGCTGGCTGGTGCCGGCATGATCTCCGACGAGACTGCCGGTGAACAGCTCGCGATGGACACCGAGGAAGACGAGCAGGAACGTGGGATCACCATCGACGCGGCGAACGTCTCGATGACCCACGAGTACGAGGGTGAGAACCACCTCATCAACCTCATCGACACGCCGGGCCACGTCGACTTCGGTGGCGACGTCACCCGCGCGATGCGGGCCGTCGACGGTGCCCTCGTGGTCGTCGACGCCGTCGAAGGGGCCATGCCCCAGACCGAGACGGTGCTGCGACAGGCACTTCGCGAGGGCGTCAAGCCGACGCTGTTCATCAACAAGGTCGACCGCCTGATCTCCGAGCTGCAGGAGGGTCCCGAGGAGATGCAACAGCGTCTCCTCTCGGTCATCCACGACGTCAACGAACTCATCCGCGGCATGACCGAGGAGATGGACGACATCGAGGACTGGACGGTCTCCGTCGAAGACGGTACCGTCGGCTTCGGCTCCGCACTGTACAAGTGGGGCGTCTCCATGCCGTCGATGCAACGTACCGGGATGGACTTCGGCGAGATCATGGAACTCGAGCGCGCCGACAAGCGCCAGGAACTCCACGACCGTACGCCGCTGTCGGACGTCGTCCTCGACATGGTCTGTGAACACTTCCCGGACCCCCTCGAGGCCCAGCCCCGTCGTATCCCGCGCATCTGGCGCGGTGACGACGAGAGCGACCTCTCGGAGTCGATGCGCCTCGTCGACGAGGACGGCGACGTCGTCCTGATGGTTACCGACATCGGGATCGACCCCCACGCCGGCGAGATCGCCGCGGGACGTGTCTTCTCGGGTACCCTCGAGAAGGGCCAGGAGCTGTACGTCTCCGGGACCGCCGGCAAGAACCGCATCCAGTCGGTCGGGATCTACATGGGCGGTGAACGCGAGGAGGTCGACGAGGTTCCCGCCGGGAACATCGCCGCCGTCACGGGTCTCAAAGACGCCATCGCCGGCTCGACCGTCTCGAGTGTCGAGATGACGCCGTTCGAGTCGATCGAACACATCTCGGAGCCGGTCATTACGAAGTCCGTCGAGGCCCAGAACATGGACGACCTGCCGAAGCTGATCGAGACGCTGCGACAGGTCTCCAAGGAGGACCCGACGATCCAGATCGACATCAACGAGGACACCGGCGAGCACCTCATTTCGGGACAGGGTGAGCTTCACCTCGAGGTCATCACCCAGCGTATCGAGAAGAACCAGGGTATCCCGGTCAACACCGGTGAGCCGATCGTCGTCTACCGCGAGCAGCCCCAGGAGCCCAGCGACGAAGTGGAGGGCATCTCGCCGAACCGGCACAACCGCTTCTACATCTCCATCGAGCCGATGACGGACGACCTCGTCGAGACCATCAAGCGCGGCGAGGCCTCGATGGACATGCCCGAGCAGGAACGCCGTGAGGCCCTGCAGGAGGCCGGCATGGAGAAGGAGACCTCTCAGAACGTCGAACACATCCACGGGACGAACGTCCTCATCGACGACACGAAGGGGATTCAGCACCTGAACGAGACGATGGAACTCGTCATCGAGGGGCTCGAGGAGGCCCTCGACAACGGCCCGCTCGCAAACGAGCCGGTTCAGGGGACGCTCATCCGCCTGCACGACGCACGGCTCCACGAGGATACTATCCACCGTGGCCCGGCACAGGTCATCCCCGCGACCCGCGAAGCCGTCCACAAGTCGCTGATCGACGGCAAGATCAAGATGCTCGAGCCGATGCAGGACGTCCGCATCGACGTGCCCAACGACCACATGGGCGCGGCCTCGGGCGAGATTCAGGGCCGTCGTGGCCGCGTCGACGACATGTACCAGGAAGGCGACCTGATGGTCGTCGAGGGCATCGCGCCCGTCGGCGAGATGATCGGCTTCGCCTCGGACATCCGCTCCGCGACCGAGGGACGGGCCTCCTGGAACACCGAGAACGCCGGCTTCGAGGTCATGTCCAACTCCCTCCAGCGCGACAAGATCATGGAGATCCGCGAGCGCAAGGGTATGAAGCTCGAACTGCCGCCGAGTATCGACTACATATAAGGCCGCCGTTCGAAACGGACAGCCTCGCACCTACGTGCTGATCGGACGCGTTCGGTTCTTTCCGATCAGCCGCGCTTTCTATCGACCGCGAGTGGCGACGCTCTCACGGTCGTCGACACCGTGTTCCAGTTTCGACCGTCGTTCCGACGAACCCTGTCGTGACGTGGAACCGCTTGATGGCTCTCGAGGAGTCGTGACGTTGTCCTGTCGTAGCCGTTGAGTCGCCACTACCCGTTCTCGGTGCATCGTCGATCGGCATATTGACTGTCTATTAATTTAATAAATCTAAAAACGGTTGAGAATCATTTGTAATTTATAGTCGAAAATATTTATCACTGGTGGCATAGTTTGTTGCGCCACTCACACGCAAATAAGTCGTATTGCGAACGCGGTCGGTCAGTGCAGGTAACCGACGAGTGGCAATGCTGTGAGTCCGCCAGCGCCGGGCGTCGTACGGCGTCAGAGAGCAACAATGAATCGACGCAAGTTCATCGCGAGTACAGGCGGTATCGGCACGGCAGCTATCGGCACTGCAGTAGTGCTTTCGGGTTCAGCAGCAGCAGAAATCGGCGACTATCGGTTCACCGGAACTAGCATCAGCGGGGAAAGTGACGACGGGTCCCTCTCGGACATTCGTGCAGGTGCGACCAACGTCGTCTTCCAGTACGAAGGACTGGACGAGGACCCAGGGGAAGCGACGGTCGAACTCCAGGTGGTCCACGGCGGCAACGCGGCGACGATCGACGAGGCGACGACTTCGGTCAGCGGCACCAGCCAGTCGGACGTTTCCCTCGGAGAGGACCTCTCGGGGAGCGTCCTCGATCACGACGGTCTCTCCGCATCCGATTTCCGAGCGGAAGAAGACGGCAGTGTGACTGAAAAGAACGTCGCCCTTCGCCTCAAAGTCACGGTCAACGACGTCAGCGGCTCGAGCGAGACCGATCTGAACGTCGTCATGCGCAACGCGGCCGCGGACGCCGGAATCGGTGGCGAAGCCGACGGTGAGGTCGTCACGGAAGAAGAGGACGAAGATCCTGGCGATGACGGTCCCGTCGCGGAGATCAACGCCATCATCGAGGACATCAACGCGGAACTCGCAAACGTCGAGCCGGTCGGTACGATCGACGACACCGACGACGAGACGATCGGTGCGCTCATCGAGGAGATCTTCACGCAGGTCACGGCCGAAATCGAAGCCCAGGCCGGCGTCGAGTACGATGTGAGTACGCCCGCGGAGGCACGGGAAGCGGCCGAGGAGGCCACGCTGCCGCCGATCGCCGACGCACTGAACAACGCGGCCGACGCCGTCGAGGAGATCGCGGCCATCGCCGACTACACTATCGACGACGGCGGTGACGACGGTGGCGACGACGAACCGGTTGCGGAGATCAACGCCATCATCGAGGATATCAACGCGCAACTCGAGAACGTCGAGCCGGTCGGGACGATCGAGGACACCGACGACGCGACGATCGGCGCGCTCATCGAGGAGATCTTCACGCAGGTCACGGCCGAGATCGAAGCCCAGGCCGGTGTCGAGTACGACGTCAGTACGCCCGCGGAGGCCCGGGAGGCGGCCGAGGAGGCCACGTTGCCGCCGATCGCGGACGCGCTGAACAACGCGGCCGATGCCGTCGAGGAGATCGCGGCTATTGCCGACTACACCATCGACGACGGCGGCGACGGTGACGACGGCGACGGCGAGAACGGCGATAGCGAAACGGTCGCGGAGATCAACGGCATCGTCGAGGACATCAACGCGCAACTCGAGAACGTCGAGTCGGTCGGGACGATCGACAGCACTGACCCCGAGACGATCGACGCCCTCGTCGATGAGATCTTCACGCAGGTCACGGCCGAGATCGAAGCCCAGGCCGGCGTCGAGTACGACGTGAGTACCGTCGAGGAGGCCCGTGCAGCGGCTGAAGAGGCCATGCTCCCGCCGATCGCGGACGCGCTGAACAACGCGGCCGACGCCGTCGAGGACATCCGGAACCTGGCCAGCCAGTAACACCGTTAGTATCGGTGCGGGCGACTGATCCGGAGGCAGTAACCCGGCCATCGACGGTGATTCCGTCGCGGTAATCCCCCGAACTGGCCGCCGGCGCGCGTTCGCGGCGATCGTCCGCCGTCGGCACCCCTCCCCGTCGAGTCAGCAACGGACGACCCAGTCGTCGACGAGGATCCGATCGCACAGTATTTCTCACCTCCACTGGTCAGCATATCCCGCCCCAGACGTATCGACTCCGGACCGAGATCACCGTTCTGACGGGCTAGGTGATTCCGAACAAGGGAGACCCTGCGGGAGCGTGCTACTCGCGTTCGCCTGCACCCAGCGCCGACTCGCCGACCTTCTCGTGGCCTTCGATGACCGCTTTGCCGCCCATGTACGGCCGCAGGGGTTCGGGGATCGTGACGGTGCCGTCCTCGTTCTGGTAGTACTCGAGAATGGCCACCATCACCCGGGGGATCGCGAGTCCCGACGCGTTCAGGGTGTGGAGGTACTCGGCCGACTCGTGGCGCTCGGGCCGGTAGCGCAGGCCGGCACGC
The DNA here is from genome assembly GCF_000230735.2 of Natrinema pellirubrum DSM 15624. Lineage (NCBI taxonomy): Archaea > Methanobacteriati > Methanobacteriota > Halobacteria > Halobacteriales > Natrialbaceae > Natrinema > Natrinema pellirubrum. Next base: position 3,520,964 of record NC_019962.1, on the reverse strand, counting down.
CGGGCCTGGAAGTCCTCGAAGTTCGATGCGCTCGAGACCTCGAGCCAGCGCCCGCCGTCCTCGGGGCCGTCGTCCATGTCGTCGCCGGGGGCCCAGACCTCGATGTCGTAGGTCTTGGCGGAGGCGAACGTGAGATCGCCGGTACAGAGTTCGAGGATGCGGTAGGGAAGGTCGAGCCGACGGAGGACCTCCTCGGCCTCGTCGAGCAGGTCCTCGAGGCGGTCGTAGCTGTCCTCGGGTTCGACGAAGTTGACGAGTTCGACCTTGTTGAACTGGTGGACGCGGACGATGCCCCGGGTTTCGGTGCCGTGTTCGCCGGCTTCACGCCGGAAGTTCGGGGTGTAGGCCTGGTGTTTCAGCGGGAGGTCGTCGTCCAGCAGGATCTCGTCGGCGTACATGTTGGTGACCGGGACCTCCGCGGTGGGACAGAGCCAGAGGTCGTCGTCGTCGTAGGCCTCCTCGTTGCTGCCACCCAGCCGGTAGGCGTCGTCGGCGAACTTCGGCAGCTGTCCGGTTCCCTGCATCGCCGAACTCTTGACCGGGACCGGCGGGAAGACGTCGACATACCCCTGCTCGCGGTGGACGTCCATCATGAACTGGATCAGGGCGTGTTCGAGCTGTGCGCCCTCGCCTTTGAGGAAGTAGAAGCCGGCACCGGTCGTCTTGGCGGCCCGTTCCTCGTCGATGATGTCGAGTTCCTCGCCGAGTTCGTAGTGAGGGGTGACCTCTTCGGGGAGGTCGTGGTCCCCGTCGAAGCCCCAGCGGCGGTCCTCGACGTTGTGGCGCTCCTCGAGGCCGAGCGGCACGCTCTCGTGGGGGACCTGTGGAATCTCGAGGATACGTTCTCGGAGTTCCTCCTCGAGTTCGACGCCTTCCTCTTCGACCTCCTCGATCTCGGCTTTGAGTTCCCGCGACTTCTTGATGGCTTCTTCGCGCTCCTCGTCTTTGCCGTCGGCGACGAGCTGGCCTATTTTTTTCGTGATTTGGTTGCGATCGTGGCGCAGGTCGTCGCCGCGTGCTTTCAGCTCGCGCCAGCGTTCGTCGAGTTCGAGGAACTCGTCGATGTCGACGTCGGCCCCGCGGTTCTCGAGGGCGTCGCGTACCTCCTCCGTATTCTCGCGTATATAGGTCCGGTCGAGCATTGATCTTGCCCGTGCGTTCTTTGTGCCCGGGCAAAACCGTGTCGGAAGGCTGCGTCTTACGAGTGTCTGTACCGGCGGCGGGAAACGCTTTTTTCGTCGGCGGGCGGACTCTCGAGGTATGGATCCGCTCGAGGGCGAGACATCGTCGGCGTCGATCGAGTACGAGCCGGTCAGTGTCAAGGACGTACTCGTCGAGATGAAAGACACCGCGGAGCTGTTGATCGACCTCTCGTACTCGGCGGTCCTCCACCGCAGCGAGGAACTCGCGACGGAGGTCCTCCGACTCGAGGAACGGATGGACGTCCTCGAGATGCGAGCCCGAATGAGCCTGCTGATGGCCGCCCGGAAGCCGGCCGACGCCGAGCAGCTCGCGCCGGTGCTGGGCATCGTCGGGGCCGCCGACGAGATCAGCGACGCCGCCGGCGACATCGCGAAGATCGTCCTCGAGGACATGGGGTTGCCCGAGGCGATGCGGGCGGCCCTGCCCGACGCCGCCGAGGCGCTGCTCCGGGGCGTCGTCGCGGCCGATTCCCCCTACGCCGGCCGCACGTTACAGGAGATCGATCTCGAGTCCGAGACCGGCGTCCGGGCCATCGCGCTCCGGCGGGGCAACGAGTGGCTGCTCAATCCGGGGCCGACGACACGGATCGAGGCCGACGATGTCGCGTTCCTCCGGGGGCCCGAGTCGGCGATCGGCGACGTCTGTGAGACCCTGACCGGGGAGGTCTACGAAGCGCCCACGGTCGAGAGTCCCGATATCGACGATCTCGAGCGGGCGGTGGACACGATCATCCACATGAAAGACTTCTCGGAGCTGGCGGTCGATCTGGCCTACAGCAGCGTGCTGTTCGACAGCGAGGAGCTGGCCGAGGAGGTCCGCAACTTGGAGGTCGAGGTCGACGCGATGCAGTCGCGATTCGAGGCCTGGACGTTGCGGGCGGCCGCGGACGCGACGGATCCAGTCGTGTTGCGCGGACTGATCCAACTGGGCAGTAGCACCGAGCGGATCAGCGACACCGCGATCGAGATCAGCGAGGGCGTCCTGCGCGATATCGACGTCCATCCGGTCGTCCAGTTGGCGGTCCAAGAGAGCGACGAGATCATCGCCCGCATCCCGGTCGAACGGGACAGCGATCTCGACGGGACCGCGGTGACCGAGGGCGTCCCCGACGCCGACTCGACGATGTCGGTAATCGCTATCCGCCGGCCGGACGAGGGCTGGCTGCTGGTGGCCGACGCCGACGCCGAACTGCGCGGCGGCGACGTGTTGATCGCGAAGGGGACCCGGACGGCCGCCGCCGCCTTCCGGGATCTCGCGTCCGCGTAGCCGGTGGGGGCTCACGGGCCCACCGGGTCGCTCGCGCTTTAAGTGGTTCTGGTCACAAGATGAAAATACGACGGGAAAACGATCCGTTCTCGAGTCGACTATGACCGGCGAGACGCCAGTCCGTCGTTCGAGCCTCGAGTTCCGTTCGGGACGGTCTCAGTTCAGGACGACGATCGCAACCCCCGAGAGGACGATCACGCCGAGGATGTCACAGACGTTCGTGACGATCGGGATCGTCGTGTCGTCGGGGTCCAGCCCCTGTTTGTAGGAGACGTAGGTCGCGAGGACGCTGAGGACGATCGCGAGCCCGGCCAGTACCATCCCGCTGACGACCGAGATGAGCATGAGGTCAACGAGCGCCATCGGTTCGGCGATGAACTGGCCGACAAGCCAGGCGACGATCCCCAGCGCGGTGAAGATCGTCGCCGCGAGCCCGAAAATCGCCACCACGTTCGTCCACAGCACCTCGTCGCGGGGATCGAACTCGAGCAGGCCCAGGTGGAGCCGCGTCGAGAGCCGCGAGGAGAGGATCGCGCCGAGGTTGCCGCCCATGCCGATCATCACGGGCACCAAGACGAGCAGCGTGGGGTTTGCGAGGTAGGTCTCCTCGAGTTCCTCGAGGACGTAGCCCGACCCCATCTCGAGGATCGAGAGCGCGATCAGGATGGGAAACATCGTGGCGACGATGCTCCGGATCGACCAGGTGTTGACCGACTCGTCGGGATCGGTCGCGCCCATCAGAAGATCACCCCGACGACGGTGATCGCGACGAACAGGAAGACGACGCCGAAGATATCGCCGAGCGTGGTGACGATCGGCCCGATCAGGTTGTCGGGATCGAGCCCGTACTCGTAGCTGGCAAACACGAGCGCCAGCATGCCGAAGATCAGCGTCACCGAGGTCAACACGCCCGAGACCAGCATGATACCGACGAGTTCGACGAGTCGGGCGGACTCACGACCCAGCAACTGGAGAATTCCCCACGAGAGGACGCCGATGAACACCGAGATGCCGATCCCGTTGATAAAGGAGGCCGCGACGGCGTTGACGAGTCGCCGGTCCCACGAGAACTCCGGATCGATCATCCCCTGATGGAGGCCACTCGAGATGCGCGCCCCGAGCGCGCCGTAGACGTTCCCCCGGGTCGCGAGGAATGCGGGCAGGAGCAACAGGAGGCCGGGGAACCGCTCGAATCCCGCGGTCATCCCCTCCGAGCCGAGGACTGAGCCGGCGAAAACCCCGCCGGCGAGGCTGACCACGAGGATCGGCAGTGACTCGCGGTAGATGCGCCACGCGTCTTGGCGAGCCGCCATAGCGTCGTCTAACGCAGGCCGGACATATACCTACCACGGGTCGAACCCGAGCGGATCGCGCGAAACCATGGGGATAGGTACCGCACCTGAGGGATCGCCAACGTGTTTCGACCGGGCCGGCGTGCTGTCCCGAGCTGGACCTCAGAGGGCGGCGACGAGTCCCCACGCGAGGCCGATCGCGGCGAGCGACCCGGCGAGACCGGCCGCGGCGTTGCCGACCGCGAGGGCGCGGTCGCCGCGTTCGTACAGCCGGACGGTCTCGACGGAAAACGAGGAAAACGTCGTGAACGAACCGCAGATCCCGGTCGCGACGAGTTGCAGCGTCGACTCGCTCGCGCCCGCGAAGACGACGAGCCCGAGGGTAAAGCTCCCGAGAACGTTGACGACGAACGTCGCCACCGGGAGCCGCTCGCTCTCGAGGCGACTCGAGACCCACTGGCTGACCCAGTAGCGACAGACCGCCCCGATCGCGCCGCCGGTGCCGACGACGTGGGCCGGCTCGGGATCGACGGTGACGGTCGCGCTGGCGAGCGCCTCGAGCAGCGGGGCGCTCAGCAGTGCCGGGCTCACGCCGTCTCACCACCGGCGGGTCGGGGACCGCCGAGGCGACGCGCGAGCGCACGACCCGCGAGTACCCCGGCCAGTCCGAACCCGTAGTTGGCGGCGACGATGCCCAGCAGGGCAAGCGGCGTCGACGCGAGCGCGGCCTGCAGCGCGAACGTGCTGTAGGTCGACAGCGAGGAGAGAAACCCGGTCGTGAAGAGGAGTCGCGCCCGCGACGACAGCCGGCCGGCGGCCTCGGCTTCGTAGACGACGACGGCGAGGACGGCACTGGCGACCGCGTTGACGAGGACGATCGACGCCGTATCCGGGACCACACCCATCGCGAAGAACCGGAGGTTCGAGCCGGCGAACCCGCCGATCGCGATCAGTGCGACCGTCTCGAGTCGAACGAGGGGATGTGAGTCTGCCATGGCTGGTGGTGGCAGGGACCGTCAGCCGACCGTCGCCGCGATGTGGGTCGTCACGGCTTCGGAACGGCGGTCGGCAGTTGGGTCAGGCGGGCCCCATCGCCCGGATACGACGCGGTTCGTCCAGGCGCGAAATGAACGTTGCGAACACCGTCACGCCGCGACGAGCGAGGAGGGAAAGATCCAAGGTTAGACTCGCTCTAAACCGAGCCATGGCCGAAGACGTCCCCGCGGACGGTGGTCGGTCGGCGTTCGCGAGAGCGTCGTGGGCGAACGTCCTCGGTAACGTCGTGAAGATCGTCGCCGAGGGAAGCGCGGGACTTGCCTTCGGCAGCGTTGCCCTGCTCGCCGACGCGGCCCACTCGCTGGCGGATCTGGTCGCCAGCGTCGTCGTCCTCGTCTGGGGGCGGAGTTCATTCGACGAACCCGATACGACGCATCCACACGGGCACGACCGGATCGAACCGCTGACGGCGCTTTTCGTCGGGGCGATGATCGCACTGCTCGGGCTGAACCTGCTCTACCGGTCCCTCGAGGGACTCGTGGCGGGCCCCGATATCGAGTTCAGCGTCCTGTTGCTCGCGGCGCTTGGCTTCTCGATCGTCGATATGTACCTGGTCTATCGCTACACCGTCCGTATCAACGACCGTCTCCAGTCGACCGCACTCGCCGCGCTCGCGAAGGACTGTTTGAACGATATCTACACCTCGATCGCCGCCATCGTCGGCGTCCTCGGCGTCCTGGTGAACTACCCGCTGCTCGATCCGATCGCCGGCGGTCTCGTCAGTCTGCTCGTCGTCTATCAGGGCGTCGAGATCGGCAAGGAGAACGTCGACTACCTGATCGGTGCCGCGCCCGGCACGGAGAAACGGGGGGAGATCACGGCCGCCCTCCGTCGCCACCCGGCCGTCGAGGGCGTCCACGATCTGACGGTCTTCTACGACGGCACCGTCCTCGAGGTCGAGGTCCACGTCGAGGTCGACGGCGACATGCCGTTCCGCGAGGCTCACGACATCGAGTCGGCGCTGGTCGATCGCCTCCGGGGCCTCGAGGACGTCGGTGACGCACACGTCCACCTCGATCCATCGGGGATCGGCGAGTGGAAGGAGTCGGCCGAGCGGTGACGGGCAGTCGCCTCACTGCGAACGCTCGGCCGCATCGACGTCCGCGTCGGTGGACGCCGCACGCTGTAAGGTCACCGCGAAGACGCTGCCGTTCGGGCCGGTCTCGACGAGTTCGACGTCACCGCCGTACCTGCTCGCGAGGATCCGCGAGAGGTAGAGCCCGAGCCCGTGGTTGGTCGATCTGCGTTCGAACAGCGTTTCCCTGTCGGCCTCGGCAATTCCCGGGCCGTTGTCGGCGACCCTGACGACGACGGTTTCCGGCCCCCGCTCGGCGGTGACCCGAACGCGGGCCTCGCCCTCGTTGTGTTCGATCGCGTTCTCGAGGAGGTTCGCGAAGATCCACTTGACGCCTTCGTTAGCGCTGACGTGGGCAGTTTCCGGGAGGTCGGCCTCGATGTCGACGTCGTCGAACCGGGTGCGATACTCGAGGAGTTGGGACTCGAGTACCGCGACGAGATCGACCGCACTCTCGCTCTGTGGCCCCCGATTCGCGTCCAGCATCGCCCGAACGTCCTCGATGACGCCGACGAGGTTGTCACTCTCGCGTTCGATCGTCTCGAGGCGGTCGCGGACCGCCTCGCGGTCACACTCCGCCTGCAGGAGCGTCGCGTGGCCCCCGATGATCTGCGAGGAGTTGAGGACCTCGTGTCGCAACAGGTCGTTCAGGTACGCCAGCAGCTCCCGTTCGTCCTCGAGTTGCCGGGCACGGACCGTGGCGGCCGTCGCTTCGACCTCCCTCTGGATGGCCCGCGCTTCGACGTAACCGACGGCGAACCCGCCGACAGCACCCGTGTTGATGGCGAAGTGAGCCCAGGTGGTGTTGCCGGCCACCGAATCGGCGGGAAAGAAGACGATCGACAGCATGTTGACCGCCAGAAAGGCGACCGCGCCGCCGAAACACCACTTGCATACCCGGCCGTACCGGCTCTCATCGATGTCGCTTTCCGTGAGCCGGTAGCCGCCCCAACTCAGTCCGACGGCGGGGACGCCGATCGAGAGCAGGGTGGTCAGGTAGGCGGTGGCCCCGATCGTGTCCGCGAAGGCGAGCCACCAGCCGACGAGGCCGGCGATCGAGAGCCCGCCGAACGCGGTGACGAGCCAGGGCAGCGACGACCGCTCGAGCCACAGCGGAGTGCCGACGAGTTGGCTCGAAGCCGGCGTATCGTGGCTCATATCGGCTCCGATGACGGTGGCGATTCGCGGACGATGCGGGTCATTTACACTGTCCATGAGAGCGAGGTGTGAAATCTGTACCGGCTCTCGGCCCGGGGTCGCCGCGACGCGAGCTTTTATCGGGTCCCATGACGGCGTTTCGATATGGCAATCGGAGACGTCCGCGAGGTCACCGCCGGCGACTGTTCGGACTGCTACTACCTCGATACGGGAATGTACGAAACCAGCGGCTACGGTGCCGTTTACATCCTCGACGATGACCGCCCGGCCGTCGTCGACACGGGCATCGGTACGAACTACGACCTGCTTCGCGAGGCGCTCGCCGAGGTCGGCATCGACCGCGAGGACCTCGCGGTCATCGCGCTGACACACGTCCACCTCGATCACGCCGGCGGGGCCGGCTTTCTCGCCGCCGACTGCCCGAACGCCGACGTCTACGTCCCCTCGCTGGGGGCCGATCACATCGCCGACCCCTCCCGACTGGTCGCGGGGACGAAGGCGGCCGTCGGCGACCAGTGGGACCACTACGTCGAACCCGAACCCGTCCCCGAGGACCGGATCGTCGCGATCGAGGACGGCGATGATATCGATCTCGGGGCACACGAACTGCGAGTCCACGCGGCACCCGGCCACGCCCCCCATCAGGTCGTCTACGAAGATTCCGCGAACGACGCGGTCTTCGTCGCCGACGCCGCCGGCATCTGGGTCCCCGACGTCGAACGGATCAGGCCGACCTCGCCGCCCTCGAACTTCGACCTCGAGCAGTGTCTCGCGGACGTCGAAATGCTGCAATCCCTCGACCCAGTCGTCCTCCTGTACCCGCATTTCGGCCCTCGATTCGTCGGCGACGACGCTGAACGGACCCTCGACGAATACGCGACCGTCCTTGAGGAGTGGGTCGACCGGGTCGCCGACAAACGCCGGGACCTTGCGGACGACGAGGCGGTCCTCGAGTACTTCGCCGAGGAAGCCGAGCTGGCCGACGTCTGGGGCAGGGAGAAAGCCAGCGAGGAGGCGAAACTGAACACGCGTGGCGTGTTGGGCTATCTCGATCACCGGGGGTGACCGGGCAGCGTCGCCGCCATGGCGACTCGGTTCCATCGCTCGGAGCCGATTTCGAAACCAACGTCCAGTCCTTTCGGGTTGAGCGTCCGGTTTCAGGGCGCTCGCCGGTTCTCTCCCGGACGGCAGCGACGAGCGATAAACGTAGTGATGGATGAAACAAGTTTCATCACGTTTTATCGCACGGGAGCAACTCTCACACACATATGAACTGGCGGGACGCGGAACGAGAGTACGAGGACGAGGTCATCGGCGAGACGAATCTCGCACGCATGTTCGAGGACGCGGCCGAGCGGTACACGAACCGTCCAGCCCAACAGTACAAGGGCGGTATCTACGATCGGTCGCTGACGGACGACGTCGTCCCCGCCGCGACGCCCGGCGAGTTCCGGACCCTCTCCTATGCCGAGATGCGCGACATCGTTCGCAACCTCTCGGCCGGTTTTCGCGAACTGGGGGTCGACGCGGGCGATCGGATCGGCATCTTCTCGAACACGCGCATGGAGTGGGCCCAGTCGGACTTCGCCCTGCTGTCGGCCGGCGCGGCCGTCACGACGGTCTATACGAGTTCCTCGCCCGACCAGGTCGCGTACCTGCTCGACGACCCCGACGCCGACGGCGTCGTCGTCGAGAACGCGGACCTGCTCGAGAACGTCCTCGCGGTCGAGGACGAACTCGATCTCGAGTTCATCGTCACCATCGACGAGGTCGACGGCTACGATGATCGCGACGACGTGTTGACGTTGGGTGACGTCTACGACCGCGGCGAGGACGCCTTCGACCTCGAGACCTACCAGGTGCGCATCGATGGGATCGATCTCGACGATCTGGCGAGCCTGATCTACACAAGCGGGACGACGGGCAAGCCAAAGGGCGTCCAGCTGACCCACTGGAACTTCCGATCGAACGTCAACGGCTCCCGGAAGCGGTTCGGTCCGCGGCCGGACAAGGACGACGACGTCCCCGTCCTCGACGAGGAGTCGGTAGCGATGTCGTATCTGCCCTTGGCCCACGTCTTCGAGCGGACTGCAGGCCACTTCGCCCTGTTTGCCGGCGGCACCTGTATCGCCTACGCGGAGAGCCCGGACACGCTCCAGGAGGACTTCAGCACCGTACAACCGACGACGGCCACGAGCGTTCCCCGCGTCTACGAGAAGATCTACGACGGCATCCGCGAGGAGGCCAGCGGCTCGAGCGTCTCCCGGCGGATCTTCGAGTGGGCGACCGACGTCGGCGTCGCGTACCAGCAGGCGGCGTCGCCGGGGCCGATCCTGAAGGCCAAGCAAGCCCTGGCCGACAAACTCGTCTTCTCGACGGTTCGGGAAGCGCTCGGCGGCAACATCGAGATCCTGATCAGCGGCGGCGGGAGCCTCTCGCCGGAGCTGTGTCGGCTCTATCACGCGATGGGGCTGCCGATCTTCGAGGGGTACGGGCTGACCGAGACCTCGCCCATCGTCGCGACGAACCCGCCCGAGGGCGCGAAGATCGGGACCATCGGGCCGACGCTGTCCAACGTCGAGGTAAAAGTCGACGAAGCCATCGCCGATCAGGACGCCTTCGCGGACGACGCCGGCGAGGTCGGCGAACTCCTCGTCAACGGCCCCAACGTCACGCAGGGCTACTGGAACAAGCCCGGTGCGACCGAGGGCGCGTTCACCGAGGACGACGACGGCACGCGCTGGTTCCGCACTGGCGACATCATTCACGTCCGCCCCGACGGCTACCTCGAGTTCCGCGATCGCGTCAAACAGATCATCGTCCTTTCGACGGGGAAAAACGTCGCCCCCGGCCCGCTCGAGGACGCCTTCGCGGCCAGCGAGGTCGTCGAGCAGGCGATGGTCGTCGGCGACGGCGAGAAGTTCATCGGTGCCCTGCTGGTCCCGAACACGAACCACGTCCGCGAGTGGGCCGACGCGGAGGGGATCGACCTACCCGACGACCCGCAGGCGATGTGTGACGACGACCGCGTCCGCGATCACATCCAGGAAGAGGTCGATCGCGTCAACGAGAACTTCGAGAAACACGAGACGATCAAGCAGTTCGAACTCGTGCCCCAGGAGTTCACCGAGGAAAACGACATGCTCACCCCGACGATGAAAAAGAAGCGACGGGTCATCCTCGAGCGGTTCGAGGATCGGGTCGACCGGATCTACGAGGACGCCTGATCGGTCCGGCTTGCCGACGGCCGACGCGTTCGATCCCGCGCGGCCGCGATCGACGCGGCAGCAGTTACCCTCGGCCAGTCGTACGGATTTCTCACAGGAGTTAACCGCATGGACTGATTCCTTCGAACCGAATGGTCGGACGAGTCGCACCGGGACGGCGAGCGGGTATGGCGTGTCGGGTCCGACAATGACGGGTGCAGAGGCAAGTGGCGACCTCCTGATACTGGTCGCCATGATCGTCGGACTCGGCGTCCTCTCACAGTTGTTGTCGGCACGGTTTCGGGTGCCGAGTGTTCTCTTTCTCATCACTGCGGGGGTCGCGATCGGTCCGGAGGGGCTCGGCGTATTGACCATCGACTCCTTCGGCGAGAGCGGGCTCTCGACGATCGTCGGGCTCTCGGTCGCCATCATCGTCTTCGAGGGCGCGTTCCACCTCAAGGCCGAGAAGATACGGGAAGCGCCGGCAGCCGTGATCCGATTGACGACGGTCGGTGCGGCGATCGCCTTTCTGGGAACCGCCGGCGCAGTCCGCTTTTTCCTCGGGGCGAACTGGGATATCGCACTGTTGATCGGCGCACTCCTGGTCGCGACGGGACCGACGGTCATCACGCCGATCCTGAAGGTCGTCCCCGTCCGCGACCGGGTCGCAGCGACCCTCGAGACGGAGGGGATCGTCAACGACGTGACGGCGGCGATCCTCGCGGTCGTGCTGTTCAAGTCGATGACCGTCAGGGAGATCCACGCGGACGTCTACCTGCAACTGTTCGCCGAGCGGCTCGGAACGGGCCTGCTCGTCGGCGTCGTCGTCGCCGCGGTCGTCTGGGCGGTGTTGCAGTACGTCGACATTTCGCCCGACGATGCGCCGCGGAACGCACGATTGCTGACGTTAGCGGGGGCGATCGTCGCCTTCGGGACGGCCGATTACGTTTTCGCCGAGGCGGGCGTCGCGGCCGCGGCGACGGCCGGCCTGATCCTGGGCAACGCCAACCTCCCCTACGAGGAGGAGATCGAGGCGTTCAAGGGCGATATCACCCTGCTCGTTCTCTCCTTCGTCTTTATCACCCTCGCGGCATTGCTCGAGTTCGACCAGCTGTTCGCGCTCGGGCTCGGCGGCGTGGCGGTCGTGGTGGCCGTCATGCTCGTCTTGCGGCCGTTTCTGGTCTTTCTCTCGACGCGGGGCGGCCGGTTTACGTTCAGAGAGCGGCTCTTTATGAGCGCCGTCGGGCCGCGGGGGATCATCCCGGCTTCGGTCGCGACGCTGTTTGCGATCCGACTCCAGACCGACGCAGCGCCGACGAACCCGGCCGGTGCGGACCTGCTCGTCGGGACGGTCTTTCTCGTCATCCTCGTGACGGTCGTCCTCGAGGGCGGCCTGGCCCGGCAGATCGCGGAGACACTCGACGTGATACCCATGCGTGTACTCATCATCGGCGGCGGCCGCGTCGGTCGCTCGCTGGCAGAACGACTCGAAGCGCGCGGCGAAAACGTGGTCCTGATCGAGGCGGACAAGACGGTCCTCGAGGAGCTTCGCAACGACGGGTTCACCGCCCGCGAAGGCGACGGCACCGACACCGAGGTGTTACGTGAGGCGGGCGTGGAGAACGCCAAGACCGTCGTCGCGGCGTCCGGCGACGACGACGTGAACCTCCTCGTGGCCCAGCTCGCGAAATCGAACTTCGACGTCGAGAACGTGATCGCTCGGGCGAACAACCCGTCGAACGCGTCGGCGTTCGAGGACCTCGGCGTCCAGACGATCTCGGCGGCCGAGTCGACCGCGTGGGCGATCGACAACCGGATCGAGCGGCCCGCGCTCTCGGACTGGATGTCCGAACTCGGTCGCTCCGGCGACGTACAGGAGATCGAGATCACCGACGAGGATCTCGTCGGGCAGCGGATCGTCGACGTCGGGGGCGAACTCCCGAACGGCGTTCTCATCGCGCTCGTGAGCCGGAACGGGGCCAGCGAAGTGCCGACCCCCGACGTCGAACTGCAGGCGGGGGATCACATCACACTCATCGGCCGCACGGAGGCCGTTCAGGAGGCGATCAACCAGTGTGGCAAACCGGTCTAACACGCGGCTTCTCGCGGACGGACTGACTGATCAGGTCGCGACGAGGCCGACGGCGACGACCGCGAGGACCAGCCCGGCGACGTTCGTCGCGCTGAGCTGTGCCCCGAAGTAGAAGACGCCGACGACGGCCGGGATCACGAAGTAGAGCGCCGCGATCGCGGAGACGATCGCCATGTTGCCCCGGGCGAGGCCGGCGTAGAAGCAGATGGAGGCGGCCGCGAGGAACGCGCCGGAGACGAGGGCGGCGGCGACGTCGACGCGGGTGCCGGAGACGGGACGGCGAAGCGAGAGGACGTAGCCGCCGGCGATGACGAGACTTGCGACGTAGGAGAGGAACACGGCGTTGACCGGCGAGAGCGAGCGGGTCGCGACGCCGCCGGCCACCGCCCAGCCGCCATAGAGGAGCAACGCACCCAGTGCGAACAGGATCGACGTACTGACCATGCGGCCGGCTTCGCCGTGATTCGGAAAAACGTTGCGTTCGCGCTGACTGTCTTACGCGTCGTCGCGATCGTCCCCGCGACGGTCGGGGGCGTCTATCGGCCGATGCTCGGCTTCGCCGGGGAGGATGTCGCCCAACGAGCCGCCAAGCGCCATCGCGGTGAAGACGACTGACACCTGACAGCAGTTCACCCACGGCTCGTCCCACGCGACCCGCCCCCACAACGTCATGAGCCCGGCCGCGGTCGAGAACGCGATGAGCAGTACCCAGACCGGGCGACGCGGGACGGCGCCGAAGTAGGGGTCGTGGATCTGAACCTCCCTGAAATCGGCGACGTAGAGGATGCCGACGACGAGCCCCACGGTAAACAGGAGGTTCGCCACCAGCAGTGCCGGATGGGTCGCGAGGAACGCGCCGATACTGAAGACGCCGTCCTCGACCAGCATCGGGAGCCCGATAACGACGCTGCCGACGAACGCCTCGGCCTTGTCCTTCCGAGTAAACTTGGTGATGGCCTTGCCGACCGCCGCGTTGTGCGAGAGTCGGCCGAGCAGGCGCATCGTCCGCCGTACCTCCGTCCGCTCATCGGCCGTGTCGACCGTCTCCTCGAGCGTCTCGAGTTGCTCGTAAACGTCATCGATGGTCGTGCCCTCGAGCGACTCGTCCGGCTGGGACATACCGGGACCAGACGTCCCGAGTGGATAAATCCAGTCCGACTCGGGATCCGCCGGCCCGATCGCAGCCGCCGCCCGAACGGCTCAGCGTCGAATCCCGCCCGAAAAACCGATACCGTTTTGCGGCCGTGTCCACCACTGTGGTACTATGAAACACTCACGGGGACCGCTGTGTTCGATCGACGTCGGGGACCGAACCGTCGAGACCGAGGACATCGACGACGTCCTCGAGTCCTATGTTGGCGGTCGGGCGCTCGGGACGAAACTCGCCCACGAGCGGATCCCGTTCGATGTCGATCCGCTCGGAGCCGACAACCGCCTGTTCTTCGCGACGGGGCCGCTTCAGCACTCGACGATGAGCTTCACCGGGCGGACGTCGGCGACGACCGTCTCGCCGCTGACCGACGGGCTGCTCTCCTCGAACGCCGGCGGGTTCGTCTCGCGGAACTTTACGGGGACCGGCTACAGCGCCGTCGAGATTACCGGCGCGAGCGACGGCCTCGTCGTCGTCCACGTCACCGACGACGGCGTCGAGTTCGAGGCCGTCCCCGACCTCGAGGGGGCGACCGTGCCCGAGACCTGCGAGTACCTCGAGGACGAACACGACCTCGGGCCGGAACACACCGCCGTTATCGGGCCGGCCGGCGAGAACGAGGTCCGCTTTGCCTCGGTCATGACCTCGGAGGAACGGGCCTTCGGCCGCGGCGGGCTCGGCGCGGTGCTGGGGTCGAAAAACGTCAAGGCGATCACCTTCGACGGCGACTCGACCCGCGAAGTCGAGATCCCGGCCGTCCAGATGGAGATCCACGGCGAGGCCGCCCAGGCCGACCACCCGATGAAGGCACAGGGGACCACTTCGGTTGCCGAGTACGCCAACATGGTCGAGGCCCTCTCGAGTTACTACTTCGAGGACCTCTCCTTCGAGGGGATCGACGGGATCAGCGGTGACCGCGTCGAGGAGAAGAAGTACAAGAAAGGCACCTGCTCGTCGTGTGCCTTCGCCTGCAAACTGCCGACCCGCGACGAGGAATCGGGACTCGAGACGGAAGGCCCCGAGTTCGAGACGCTGATGGCCTTCGGTTCGAACTCGGGCGTCGACGACATCGTCGACGTGATGCAATCGAACAAGCTGTGTGACGTCTACGGGCTCGACACCATTTCGACGGGCGACACCATCGCGGCCTACCTCAAGAGCGAAGACGAGTTCGGCAACGTCGACCTCATCCACAACCTCGTCGAGCAGATCGCCCACCGCGAGGGCGTCGGTGATACGCTCGCGGAGGGCGTCGACCGGATCCACGAGGACCTCGGCGTCGAGAACTGGTCGGTCAAGGGCATGGAGTTCGCCGCCCACGACGGCCGCACCCTGAACGGACAGGGGCTGGCCTTCGCTACCTCGAACCGCGGCGCCGACCACATGTACGCCGAGTTCTACCCCTACGAGTACCCGCTGGTCGGCGAGGAAGACGCGTTCCAGAAGGAGGGTCTCGAGGGCAAGCCGCCCAAACTCGTCGAACTCGAGAACCTAAACGCCGTCAAGGACAGCGCGATCTTCTGTAAGTTCTCCCGTGACTTCCTGACCGAGGAACGCATCGAGACGCTGCTCGATGCCGACTACGACGACCTGCTCGCCCTCGGTGGCGAGGTCGTCGCCATGGAACGGCACTTCAACAACCAGCGCGGCTTCGACCGCGGCGACGACCGGCTGCCCTACGAACTGCCCGACTTCGAGCAGGGGCTCGAGGAGTATTACGCCGAGCGCGGCTGGAACGACGACGGCACCGTCCCCGACACCAAAGTCGGCGGGGGCAGCGCGGCACCGGCCGACGACTGATCACGACTCTATTTGCCCCGATCGGCGCGAGCGGTCCGAGCCCGCTTACTCGATCGGAATTCGCGTTACCGTCCGTGCGGGCGTTCTGATCGGGACCGACTCGGTCCGCTCGGCGGCGTTGCGCTCGCCCTCGAGCGCCGCGAGCCGTCGCTCGAGCCCGTTGTGGTGGCCCGCGCCGACGACTGCGACGACGTCGTGACCGTCACGACGGAGCGCGTGCAGTCGCTGCGCCATCGCCCGGTCCCGGCGGTCGATCAGTACCGCCGCCACCTCGGGGAACAGCCGCCGTAGGTGGTCGATCGCCGGCTGGACGTCGTCGCCGTGTGAGATCTCCGCGACGGGCCGCTCGAGCAGCGCCAGCTGGTCGGCGTACGCGTCCGGTCCCATCGACTGCGCACGGAGCATACTTCGAGGGATCGTCAACGGCCCGACGCGACGGGCGAGTTCCCGCAGGGTCTCCGCCACCGGATCATCGATCAGCGCGACGTCGAGGTCGCACTCGGCGGCCGTCTCGATGGCGGCCTCCATGTCGGTGTAGTCGGGATCGAGTCCGGCGAGGCGAACGACCGTCCGCTGGAACGCACGCACCGCACTGTAGGCAGCCGCGGCCGGCGGCGACAGTTCGCGGCTCAGTTCGGTGAGCGCCGGCCCGCTATCGGCCTCGAGACGCTCAAAGCGCGACTCGTCGAGTTCGACGGCCACGAGGTCCGGTTCGACCGCGCGGATCCGCTCGCGGACCCGTCGGCAGTGGGTCGGCGAGAAGTGGACGCTGGGGACGACGGTGACTGTGCCGTGGTCGGACATCCCCTGTGCGTTCACCGGCCAGCGGCTTGAAGCCACGACCCCGCCCGCTACTCGTCGTCGGTTTCCTCGAGTTCCGGCTCGAGGCGGTCGTCACCGCGTGACGGCAGCGACGTGTCGTCGGCCCGCGAGGGGTGGATGTTGACGTTGTGTCCCCGATAGGGGTCGCTCTCGGGGTCATAGGAGAGTTCGCTGCGCTCGAAGATGTAGATGAAAAACCCGATCAGCGGGATACAGAAGGTGATCGCCGCCCACTTCCACTGGGGCTCGAGGCCCACCCGACCGGCGTCCCAGTAGGCGACCGCGGTGAGCCCGAGATGCCAGGCCAGCGGGATGCCGACGATGATCGTGAGGAGGCCGATGCGCATACGCAGCCTACGGACTCGAGACTACTAAACGACCCGCCACCTGATGGGGGCTCGAGGATGGGCGGCGGAGAGCTGACGGACATGCTGTTAGCTCGCGTACTCCCCCCATCGCCCGAACGCGCACTCGAGGCCGAACATGACGAGCGCCATCGTGACCGCTTGAACGAGGAGGAGGTCCCGACTCAACAGGAAGCCGGTTGCGAGGACGCCGATCCCTGTCACTAGCCCCAACACGGCCGCGTACCGTCTGCGAGAGAGCCCCCGCAACCACGCATCAGTGCGCTCGTAGAGACGTTTCACACTGCCCATCTGTAACTACAATAACTCGAGCGTGAATATCCTATCGGAGCAACAGTACTTTTTATCTCGGATGATGCTCCCGCGTCGCCCTCGCAAAATCTGGACCAAAAAGTCCAGTCCCAGCGGTTTAGTTGACGTCGAATTCGATCGCCGCACCCTGACGCGACCACCTTTTGTCTCGGACGACGCTCCCGCGTCGCCCTCGCAAAACCTGGACCAAAAAGTCCAGTTCCGCTGCTTAGTTCACGTCGAATTCGATCGCCGCACCCTGACGCGACCACCTTTTGTCTCGGACGACGCTCCCGCGTCGCCCTCGCAAAACCTGGACCAAAAGGCCCGGTTTCCGCTGCTTAGTTCACGTCGAATTCGATCGCCGCACCCTGACCGAAGCCGACACACAGCGTCGCCAGCCCGAGGCCGCCGCCGCGCTTCTGGAGTTCGTGGATCAGCGTCACGGGCAGACGCGCGCCCGAGGCACCCAGCGGGTGACCCAGCGCGATCGCCCCGCCGTTGACGTTGAAGATGTCGGGGTCGATGCCGAGTTCGTCACGGGAGTAGAGCGACTGGCTCGCGAAGGCCTCGTTGAGTTCCACGAGATCGTACTCGTCGATGTCGCGGCCGTTGCGCTCGAGCAGGCCCTTCGTGGCCGGGACCGGGCCGATCCCCATGACGGTCGGGTCGACGCCGGCGACGTTGTTCCGGCCGACCTCGGCCATGATCTCGAGGTCGTGTTCCTCGGCGAAGTCCTTGCTGGTGACCAGCAGGGCGGCCGCGCCGTCGGAGATCTGGGAGGCGTTACCGGGCGTGACGGAGCCGTCCTCCTTGAAGACGGTGGGGAGTTCGGCGAGTTTCTCGGGAGTCGTACCCGGTCGGATGCCCTCGTCTTCCTCGACGGTGCCGTCCTCGGTTTCGATCGGGACGATCTCGTCGTCGAAGCGGCCTTCTTCGGTCGCCTCGGTGGCTCGCTGCTGGCTACGGGCGGCGTACTCGTCCTGTTCCTCGCGACTGACGCCGTACTCCTCGGCGACTTTCTCGGCGGTCATCCCCATCTGGAGATCTCCGAGGTCGTACAGTTCGGAGATCTTCGGGTGGATGTGGCCGTAGCTCTCGCCCATCGCGACGCGGCTCATGCTCTCGACGCCGCCGGCGATGATGGCGTCTCGGTTGCCGGCCGCGATGGCGTCGGAGGCGGAGATGACCGACTGCATCGAGGAGGCACACCAGCGGTTGATCGTCGTCGCCGGCACCGACTCGCCGAGTTCGGAGAGTAGGGCGATGACGCGGGCGAGGTTGTTGTCCTGTTCCTCGCGCTGCTGGGCACAGCCCCACATCAGATCGTCGATTTCCTCACCGGAGAGGCCAGTTTCGGCCAGAATCTCGTCGATCAGTGGCACCGAGAGGTCCTCGCTGCGAACGTCGGCGTACACGCCGTCTTCTTTCCCCTGTGGCGTCCGCACTGCCTTGACTACGACTGGCGTCTGTGACATATACTACCGCATGCCCCTCACGGACTTAAATCCGGTCGAACTCCGGCTGGCGGGAAAAGTGTTTACGGGCCGAGTAACCGGTCCCCGACCGTCCGTCGTCGCCGACCCACGGCCCGCCGGGGTCGACGACGGGGGTCGATCGCGCCGCCCTCGAGCCGGTCGGCTCGAGAACAACCCTTATCTCGGATAGCTGGTAATACGCGGGCATGGACGAGGACGGACTGGACGCGTCTCGGTTCGAGGGCGACGACGCCGAATCGGACCGCGATCCCAAACCCGAACCCGCTGGGACGGCAGACGAGGACGGCGACGGCGGCTCGATGCCGGGGGTGCCGGATCCCGACCCGCAGGACGACGATGTCCCCGAGGACGTACAGAAGTACGCCCGGTTCACGAAGATGGACGGCGCGCAGTACGACCGGGTCAACGAGTTCCTCCGGGACCGCACGTACATCACCGCTCGCGAGTGGGCCATCGCGCGGCTCTGTTCGGACTTCCGGACCGAGACCGGCGTCGAGATGACCAAGATCGGCGAGAACCTCCCCGAACTCGTCCCCTTCATGACCGACACCTACTCCCCGCAGGCGGTCAATCAGGCCCGCGCCTCCTTCGAGGAGAAGGTCCGGACCGCCGGCGCGACCTTCCTCTACGGCGCGATGTGTGACTTCTTCACCGCCGAGGAACTCGACGACGTGATGTACGAGGCCACCGAGGTCGCCAAGTTCCTCCTCGAGGTCGAGGGCGTCGACCTCTCGGTCGAGGAGGAACTCGAAGCCGAGGAACGCATCTCGACGGTCATGCGGGAGGTCCGCGAGGCCAGCGAAGAGTTGCGTACGGAGGACCTCGCCGAGAGCGAGGAGTAGGCGAGTGACAGAAAACGGTAATATGGCTGTAGTGAGTCGACACGGACATGAACGACTCTCGTGACGAACGGTCGGGCTCGGCCGACGACGGCGACCGCTCGCCCGGACTGATCGGTGCCGGCATTGGCGTCCTCGAGCTGCCGGTGTTTGGCTATCTCGGGCTCGTCCTGTTCGGCCAACCGATCTTCGGCGCGTTCGTCGGGCTCGTAGTGGGGCTCGGAACGTACCTCTCTTTTCCCGCCCTCGTGGCGGACGACGACTCCAGTGACATCGAGACGACGCCGGAACCCGTCGGCGACCGGCTCCGTCGGTTCCACCGCACGGCGGCCGGGCTCGCGCTCCCGCCTGCGGGGATCCTGCTGTTCGCATGGCGGTTCGTCAACGAGAACGTCCTGCTTGGGGTCCTCGCGACGGCCGTGATCGGCCTGGCGATTTACGCCCCGCTTGCAGTGTTGCTGCCGCGACGACTCTCCTGACGCGGCCGATCGTTGCGCTTGCGCGTCCGCTACTTATGCCCGCTCGAGGGCTATGTCGCTCGCATGACGGACCTTCCACTGGCACCCGACGGCGGCTGGGACTCGCTCTATCTCGCTGGCGACTGGACCGACAGCGGCGATCGCGACGCGATCACCGTCGAGAACCCCTACACGCGTGAGTCGATCGCGTCCGTCCCGGCGGGGACCGACGCCGATGTCGACCGGGCCTACGAGACTGCCGCGTCGGCACAGGAGACGTGGGCCAAGCAACCGCCACAGGCCCGTGCAGGTGTGATCAGCGCGGCTATCCAGTTCGTCGGGGATCACCGCGAGGAGATCGTCGAGCTACTGGCCCGCGAATCGGGGAGTACGCGGGTCAAATCGGAGGCCGAAGTGGAGACTGCGAGAGGGATGATGCAACAGGCCGCCAGTTACCCGTTCCGGATGGACGGCCAGCACGCGGACTCGATCACGCCGGGCAAGGAAAACGTCGCCGAGCGAGTGCCGGTCGGCGTCGTCGGCGTCATCTCGCCGTGGAACTTCCCGCTGCATCTCTCGATGCGGGCGGTCGCGCCGGCGATCGCTGCCGGGAATTCGGTCGTCCTCAAACCCGCCTCGAACACGCCGATCACGGGCGGGTTGCTGCTCGCGCGGATCTTCGAGGCCGCGGGCGTCCCCGAGGGCGTCCTCAGCGTCGTCCCCGGCCGCGGCTCCGAGATCGGCGACGCGGTCGCCGGCCACGACATCCCCCGGACTATCGCCTTCACCGGCTCGACCGAGATCGGACAGGGGGTCGCCGCCACGGCGGCGCGCAACTGCGCCCTACCCGCCATGGAACTCGGTGGGAACAACGTCCACGTCGTCACCGACGACGCCGACCTCGAGCGGGCCGTCGACGGCGGCGTCTTCGGTTCCTTTCTGCACCAGGGCCAGATCTGCATCTCCATCAACCGCCACCTGGTCCACGAGGATGTCTACGACGAGTACGTCGACGCACTGGCCGACCGGGCCGCGTCGCTGCCGACCGGCGATCCGACCGACGACGACACCGTCATCGGTCCCATCATCGACGAGAGTCAGCGCGATCAGATCCTCGAGTACGTCGAGGAATCGGTCGACGCGGGTGCCACCCTCGAGACCGGCGGCGACCACGACGGACTCGTCGTCGAACCCACAGTCCTCTCCGACGCCGACAACGACATGGCCGCGGCCTGCAACGAACACTTCGGCCCCGTCGCGCCCGTGATCCCCTACGCGAGCGACGACGAGGCGATCGAACTGGCCAACGACACGATCCACGGTCTCTCGGGGTCGGTCCACAGCGAGGACCTCGAGCAGGCCCGGGAAATCGCGGACGGGATCGAGACGGGGATGATCCACATCAACGACCAACCGGTCAACGACGAACCGCACGTCCCCTTCGGCGGAATGAAGCAATCGGGAATGGGCCGGTACAACGGCGAGCAGATCCTCGAGGAAGTGACGACGACGAAGTGGATCTCGATCCAGCACGAGCCTCGCGAGTACCCGTTCTGAGTGCCACTTGGTCCACGGATCCACGGCGGTTCCGACCGTCTCGGTCCGTCGCTGCGTCCGATTCGTTCGGGGTCCGTCCTCGTCGCTTCGTCGCGCTTCTCCCGGTTGGAAACGTGGTTCTTATGACAGTGTAAATTAACCAACTAGTAGGCATGGAACGCCGAACCTACCTGGTCACCGCTGGCATCGGCACCTCGTCCCTCCTTGCGGGCTGTCTGAGCGACGGTCCGAGCGATGACGAATCCGACGGCGACGACGAACCGGACCCCGACGGCGGCGAGTCCGAACCCGAAAGCGAACCGGACTACGAGCAGGTCATCGAAACCTACCTCGAGGCTGCTCAGGCCGAAGACCCCGACGCGATGGCCGCGGTCGTCCACAGCGCGAGCCCGTTACAGGGGATCCTCACCGATCCGGAGTGGGAGTTCGAATCGAGCGGCGCCGCCGATCTCGACGCGCTCGAGACCGAAGTCGTGACGGCAGACGGCTCCGTCGCGGATGTCCGCGGGCTGGAGGGTGCCGCGTTCTGGTTCGCACAGTCCGACCTCGAGGCCGAGATCGACGACGCGGAGATCGTGCTGGTCCGCGCCGAACTGGACGATGCGGCCGCCGGCGACAGTGCCGGCGTCTACGCGCTCGTGACCGAGGACGAGGAGTGGAAGATCTTCTGGGTCGAGAGTGGGGACGACTCCCCGGAAAACCCCGAGGACGCGTTCGAGCCGGAGATCATCGATACCGACGAGGACGTCGTCGAGCGGATCGAGTGGGGCGTCGACGCGGTGGACGCCCCCGAGGGCTCCGACGTCGAAACCGGATACTACGCCCGCGTCCACCTCACCGACTCGCCCGGCCGCGAGGCCGACCTGCTCCGCATCGAATCGACGATCGCCGGCTCTACGTTCGAGTTCTACGGCGAGAGTAAAGACGAGCCATCGACCTCGTGGGCGGGCACCTGGACGAACGTTCGGCTCAACACCGACGGCGATCAGATCGTCGTGACCGCCGTCCGCGGGGACACCGAGACGGTCGTCCACCGGGAACACTACGAGCCGTCGGACTGATCCCGTCGATCGGGATCGCGGATTTCGGCTCGAGGGCTGTCGTTGTGCTGTCGCGGATTGCTCGCAGCGACATGCGAGGGTTGGGATTTGAACCACGCGAAGACGGTCGCCCTCGCTTCGCTCGGGCGCTGTGACTTCTCTGATTCGAATCCCACGTCTCGCAGACACGACTCTCACTGTCGTTCGAGTCGGTATGCGAGGGTTGGGATTTGAACCCAAGGACTCCTACGAGAGCGGGTCTTAAGCCCACCGCCGTTGGCCTGCTTGGCTACCCTCGCACAGAAGGCGTTCGATGGTTGTTCCGGGGTGGGGATGTGCGTTTCGGTGTGCGTTCGCGCCGTCGGCCTACCAGTCGACGCTTAACGTGCCGTCGCCGTGGGGGTCGGGCGCGATCTCCTCGTCGGTTCGGCGGTCGACGACGTGGATGCAGCCGTCGTCTTTCTTGGCCGGACAGACCTCCGCAGCGCGGACGTTGTGATCGAGGTCGTCCTCGGCGATGAAGTACTCCTCGGGCTGGGCCATCCCGGAGGCGATGGACATCTCCCAGTTGTCGCTGACCTCGGCACACTTGCCCGCGCCGAAGCACTTGTTGGCCTCGAAGATGATCTTGTAGGGTTTCTCGTCGATCGGGGGCGCGTCGCCGGAACCGACGTCGCTGGCCTGCTGGATACCGTCGTCGTCGCTCATGTGTCCCCGTTCGAGCGAGCGGCCTTTCGCGTTACGGTTGGCGCGAGTGACGGTATCGATTCCACCCGCCGTGAACCAGCGACGCCACTGCTGGGTTCGATTCGAGACCGGTTCGTCCGCTCGTCGTCGTGGCTGCTCTGTGGCGGGTGATTCGTCTCTCGGTATCGGGTGGCCGATCGTCTCTCCCAGAAGTACCAATACGATCATGTTCTTGTACAAGGAGCAATATTGTTTCTAAGGAGCAATACAGTATTGGGGGCAGGATCGATGTTGCTACAGAACCTACTGAGTACGTTCACACTTTGGCCTGGTCGTGAACCGCATGGATACTGTGTCGAACCTCGTTTTGTTTTGGGAGTATTGCCCAGACGATGTGTTCGTACAGTGAATCAGGAACTGTGAAACCTATATACTCGACAAGGCTTATCGAGTGTCGGTACGTCTGCCGCTTCAAATGGTCTTTTATCCTACATTTCTTTGCCAGCTGTTGTTTGGTGATAATGCAATAGTGTGTGCGGATATCGGCATAGTTATCGGATAGCCATATTATCGTATGAGAGACTCTGTTTCCGTGACGTAGCCCCGCTGCATCGACCGGGACGGAGCAGCTGACCCGGCGTTGAAACCCACGACCCCAATTACAAACATATGTGTGTCATGGGTGTCAGAACAGCGTGGACTCGAGCGACCCGATTTCGTCTCGAAGCAGTTGTGCCAACTCCTCGGCCGTCGACTCGTCGGTCGCCATGCGATAGGTCGGGCCGCCGACCGAGAACGCCCCGAGGACTTCGCCGTCGGGGTCGGTTACGGCCGCCCCGATGGACCGATAGCCGTCGATCAGCTCCTCGTCGTTGACCGCGTACCCGCGACGGCGGATCGCCTCGAGTTCGTCGAACAGTTCGGCCTCGTCGGTGATCGTCTGGTCGGTCGTCGCCGGCAGCCCCCAGCGCTCGAGAATCTCGCCGACACGCGATTCGGACATCGACGCCAGCAGGGCCTTTCCGGAGGCGCAGTTATGCATGTAGAACCGGTTGCCCGCCCGGAACGGGCTGGATTCGGACAGACTCCGTCGGGACGACTCGCCAATCGCGTACTCGAGGGAGTACGCGCGGCCGTTCTCCTCGACGATGAAGTCGGCTTCGTGGCCGGTCGTTTCGGCGAGGGAGTAGACGTGCCGGCGCGCCGTCGCGTACAGCGGGTTTCGTCCGCGTGCGTGTTCGCCGAACGCGAGGAACTGGAGACCGACGTGGAAGGTGTCGCCGTCCCGGACGAGGAACCCCTCGTCGACCAGTGTGTGGAGGTGGTTGTGGACGGTGCTTTTCGCCAGCTCGAGGCGGTCAGCCAGTTCGCTCAGCGTGGCACCGTCGCTCTCGCGGACCGCGCGAACGAGTGCGAGCGACGTTTGCGTCGTCTTGACTGGCCGAGGGCGATCGTCGGTCATCGTTCGAAGTCGTCGTGTCGTCCGTGCATAAGGGTTCGGAATGTGTGAACCGTATTCTGGAAGTATCGTCGAATGTACGGTTTATTTCTTGATGATTTACGATGCCAGATCGGTATTTGGGTAGTACCCTATCCGCCTATATATGCGTCACAGTACCACAGGCGATCGGTGGTGTGGCATGCCGGGCTCCGACTCCCGTCGGTGGCCGTCCGTTCGGAATGCGTGAATGGAAGACGGCGGACTCGATCGGCGCGGTCGATTCCGGCCGTTATCTCCCACGTCGGCTCGGATTCGGTGTTCTGGCGTTCGCACCTTCGGAACGCGCTGCCGTCGGCGACCGCGGGCGGATCCGCACGACTGGTTCGGGCGGTGGTCCGGTCGACCGGCGCTAATCGGCGCCGCAGTGGTTCGTCCACCCGCAGTGCTGACACCACTCCTCCGGTGTGTCGGTCAGTCGCCCACAGAGCGGACAGTTCGTCTCAGTCATCGTCGGTCGTGATGTCGGCGGACAGGCCCTGTGCCATCTCGATGTCTTTGGAGTTGTTCAGCGTCCAGGCGGTGCGCTCGGTGACGGCTTCGATCACTTCGCGACCGCTCGGATAGCCGTTCCCGGACTTGTTGACGCCGCCAAAGGGCAGGTGAACCTCCGCGCCGATACACGGCAGGTTCCCGTACGCGAGTCCGACCTCGGCGTTGTCGCGGTAGTAGTTGATCTCGCGGTAGTCCTCGGAGATGATCGCTCCCGCGAGCCCGTACTCGGTGTCGTTGTGGATCTCGACGCCGTCCTCGATGTCGCCCGAGTACGTCATGAGCGCGACGTGGGGGCCGAAGACCTCCTCTTGTGTACATCGGAGGTCGGCGTCCGGGTCGGCCTCGTAGACGAACGGGCCGATCCAGTGGCCGTCCTCGTGGCCGTCGGGCACTTCCGCGTCGGCCAGTTCGTCGCGGTCGACGAGGACGTTCACGTCTTCGCTTCGCGCGAGTTCGTTGTACTCGAGGACCTTCTCCTTGTGTTCGCCCTCGACGAGCGGCCCCATGAACGTGTCTTCGGCCAGCGGGTCGCCGACCGCGATGTTCTCGGCGATCTCGACGAAGCGCTCCTTGAACTCGTCGTAGACGTCCTCGTGGACGATCAGCCGTTCGGCGGAGACACAGCGCTGACCGGTGGTCTTGAACGAACTCATGACCGCCGAGTGGACGGCCGTATCGAGGTCGGCCTCGTCGCTGATGACGACGGCGTTCTTGCCGCCCATCTCACAGGCCGCGAGTTTGCCGGGCTGTTCGGCGACGGTTCGAGCGACCTCCTGACCGACCTCGGCCGAACCGGTAAAGAGGACGGTGTCGACGCGTGGGTCGTCGACGATCGAGGCCCCAGCGTCGCCGAAGCCCTGGACCATGTTGAACACGCCGTCGGGGATACCGCTCTCCTCGAACATCTCGGCGATGATCTGGCCACACCACGGGGTCTGCTCGGCGGGCTTCCAGACAACGGTGTTGCCCTCGACCAGCGAGACGGCCATGTGCCAGAACGGGATCGCGACGGGGAAGTTCCAGGGCGTGATACAGCCGACGACGCCCCGGGGCTTGCGGCGCATGTACGCGTCCTTGCTCCCGATCTCGGAGGGGACTACGTCACCGTGTGGGTGGCGGGCGTTGCCCGCGGCCCACTCGACCATGTGTGCGGCTTCGACGACGTCGGCTTTCCCTTCGGAGATCTCCTTGCCACACTCCTTGGTGACGATCTCGCCGAGTTCGTCCGTCCGCTCGCGCAGTTCGTGGTAGATGTCCCAGAGGAACTCCGCGCGGTCGATGTGCGACAGGTCGCGCCACTCCTCCTGTGCCGCCTCCGCGGCCTCGAGGGCTCGATCGACGTCGGATTGCGTTCCGCGGTGGAAGGTGCGCAACGTCTCGCCAGTCGCCGGGTTCTCGCTTGCGAAGGTTTCCTCGCCCTCGCCGTCCGTCCATTCGCCGTCGATGTAGTGTCGGTCGGGTTGCTCTGTCGTCTGCTGGCTCATACAGTACGGATGACGGATCACGGCGGAATAACCACGGCCTCCCATGGTCGGGCGCGCCGCCCCCAGCGACGATCGACGATGGAGACCGCGACGCGACCCGTGCTTTCGGCTCGCGACGCGGTACGGGTCCAACGCGAGTCCACGACCGGTCCATGATATCGGTATTCAGTATGTTTATAGTCCTCACGGCGTACTGTCCGAGTAGAATCGACACATGAGCAGTACGAGTTCGACGACGACCACGACAGGGGCAACCGACGGGACGCGACTCACGCTCGATATCTGGCATCCGGACTGCTGGGGCCTGCAGGCGACCGAGGCGGTCGACGCCGGCTTGCTCGTCCACACCGTCCACCGAACCGTCGAGGAGACGGTCAAGGGTCACTTCACCGTCTACGCCGACACGACGGCACAACTCGACGAGTTCGTCGCGTTCGCGGCCGAGTCTCCGCTAACGCACTCGACGGTTGAACTCGGCCAGCGCCCCACGACGGCACCGAACCCGGGGAACGCGACGCGCGAACTGTTCGTCGAGTACGAGCCCGAACACAGTATCAGCGACACGCTCGTCTCGCATGGCTTCATCCACGACGCGTCGGTACGCGTCGAGGGCGGCGTCGAACACTGGCCGGTCTTCGTCGCCGGCGGTCGCGACGAGATCCGGCGTCGACTCGAGGCTATCCGGGCCGAGACGGACGCGGAGATTTCGATCAGTCGGGTCGCCACGCCCGACGGCGGTCCGTCGGAGACTGCCGACCGGACGGATCTCCTCACGCCGCGCCAGCGTGAGGCGTTCGAACTCGCCTGCGAGCGGAACTACTACGCGTGGCCCCGCGAGATCAGCACGCGCGAACTCGCGGACGAACTCGGCGTCTCGAAGACGACGCTGCTCGAGCATCTCCGGAAGGCCGAAGCGAAACTGCTCAACCCCGACGACGTCTGATCACCGTGTATTATTTCGCTCTTTGACGGACGAATCTTTTGGTCGGGTATCCATTTAGGTACCTGTCGTCCCAGCAGTCCGGTATGATACCACCGATCGCGAGCCGGTTCGTCGCCGGGACGACTGCGTCAGGCGCTCTGGACCACGTTTCGGAGTGTAACGAAGCGGGGATGGGCGGCATCCTGAACCTCCTCGGCGAACACTACGACGATCCCGAACCCGCCGCGGAGGACGCCGACGCGTACTGTCACCTCGTCTCCGAACTGGCCAGTCGTGGCCTGAACGGCAGCGTCTCGGTCAAACCGTCCCAGATCGGTATCGACGTCGGACCGGACGTCTTCAGGGACAACTTCGAACGAATCGTCGAGACGGCGGCGGCCGAGGACGTGTTCGTCTGGTGTGACATGGAAGACCACACGACGACCGACACGACGCTCGACGCCGTCGAAGCGACGGCCCGGGACCATCCCCATGGCGTCGGCGTCGCGATTCAGGCGAACCTCACGCGGACGCGCGATGACCTCCGTCGCCTCGCTGACGTTCCCGCCGCCGTCCGGCTGGTGAAAGGCGCCTACGACGAACCGTCGTCGGTCGCCCTCGACTCGAAATCGGCCGTCGACGACGCCTACGAGGATCACCTCGAGTTCCTGTTTCGCGAATTCGACCAAGGTGTCGCGGTCGGGAGCCACGACCCGGCAATGCTTCAGGTCGCGGTCGACCTCCACAAGGAGTACGGGACACCGTTCGAAATCCAGATGCTGATGGGGGTCCGCGAGGACGCCCAGCGCGAACTCGCCGCGAAGGGGTACGAGGTCAATCAGTACGTCCCCTACGGCGACAAGTGGATGCAGTACTTCTACCGACGGATCCGCGAGCGCAAGGAGAACGCACTGTTTGCGCTCCGCGCCGTTGTCGGCGTCTGACCGGACTGTGGGGTTCGCGACGGCGTCGTCTACCAGCCCGCTCGAGCGTCGACTCCTTTATTTTTCCACGCTGGCACGTGTGGTATAAAGGGTGCAAATTCGGTATATTTATGTGTGGGTAGTAAGCACACGCCACTATGCCAGAGAGTGGATCAGTCGAATTGATCTGGTTATTCGGACCGTTCGCCCTGTACCTGGCGATGCTCGTCGTCTACTACGTCTGGGAAGGGAAGCGAGAGAAACGACTCCGCGAGCGCTACGAGGAGGCAAAACATGGCCAGTGAGGGGTTAGCCGGCTCGGCCGGGAGCTGGGTCCTCGGAACGTTCGCCGTCTACCTGCTCGTCCTCCTCGGTATCGGACTGTACTCCTCGCGTCTCATGGATTCCGTCGACGACTACGTCATCGGCGGTCGGAGCGTCGGCCCGGTCGTCACCGGCTTCTCCGAACGCGCCTCCGAGATGAGCGGCTGGCTCACGCTCGGTGTCCCGAGTGACGCGTTCGGGACCGGCGTGATGGCCTTCTACAACGGTCTCGGGATGATCCCCGCCGACCTGTTCGCGTGGGCCGGCATCGCGAAACGCCTCCGGAAGTACACCGAGATCGTGAAGGCGGTCACGTTGCCGACCTTCTTCGAGACACGACTGCAGGACGACACCGGCTACGTCAAGGGCGTCTCAGCGTTCGTGCTGATGATCTTCGAAGGCGGATACGTGGGCGCACAGATCGTCGCCGCCGGGACGCTGCTCGAGGTCCTCACCGGCGTCTCGTCGCTGGTCGGGATCCTCGTCGGCGGCGTCATCGTCGTCGGCTACACCATGCTCGGCGGCTACTTCGCGGTCGCGTGGTCGGACTACGTGCAGGGTGCGATCATTCTGGTCGCGTTCATCATCCTGCCGATCATCGCCTTTACCAACTACGGGCTCCCGTTCGGCGACCTCGCGTCCGCCGGGAGTTCGTACACGAGCGTCACGGCTGGCATGACCGGTTGGGCTGCGATCTTCGGGATCATCAGCTACGCCGCCATCGGGCTCGGCATTCCCGGGAACCCGCACGTGATGGTCCGATTCATGGGGATCGACGAGGTCGAGAACATCCGTCTCGCGGCGCTGGTCGCCCAACTGTTCATGTTCGTCGCCTACATCGGCGCCGGCTTCGTCGGGCTCTATGCGCTTGTCGTCTTCGGGCAGGGCGGCATCGAGGACCCGAACAACGTCATGCCGCTGCTCACTCTCGAGTTCTTCCCCGGTGCGATCGCGGGGATCATCCTGGCGGCCGCCCTCGCCGCGATGATGTCCAGTGCCGACTCGCAGCTGCTGGTCGCGACGAGTGCCATCGTCGAGGACGTCTATCACGGCTACGTCAACCCGGACGCGAGCCAGGAGCGGCTCGTTCGCTACTCCCAGTACGTCACGCTCGGGCTCGGCGCAGCCAGCGTCGCGTTTGCGCTCCTCGCACAGAACACGCCGATCTACACGCTCGTCCTCGACTACGCGTGGGGCGGCCTCGGCGCGGCCATCGGCCCGACGCTCATCGCGGCCGTGTGGTGGAAACGGGTCACCGCGACGGGCTCCGTCGCGAGCATGATCGTCGGGACCACGACGATGATCATCTGGACGCAGCTGTCGACTATCCTCGAGCTGCTCGGCCTCATGGGGGCCATCGAGGGGTCGTCGTTCCTCACGGGGCTGGTCGGCGTCTACGGGCTCTTCCCCGCGTTCATCCTCTCGACGGCGACACTCATCGTCGTCTCGCTGCTGACGACGCCGCCCGAGGGCGTCGACGATCACTTCGATTCCTTCAACAAACCGCTCTCGGCCCTCTCGAGCGCCGACGATCCGACCGGAACTCCCGACTACGTGACCGACGGCGGTCGCGACGTCGAACCAAAGGCCGTCACGGAAACCGACACCATTCGCGCACACGTGACCGCCAGCGAATACTGGGACGAGGGTGACGAGTAAATGAGCGACGCGCGTCGACGCTCGGTCGAGCCCGCGACGCTCACGGGCGAGTCGCGTGACCGAGCCGCCCTTACCGTCATCGAACCGACGGTGGCGCGCGCGGACGTCGACTCGAGCGGTCGCGTCGGTGCCGTCGCGTACCCGTATCGGATCTACGACGCCGTCGCGACGATCGAACGACCACTGCTTTCGGACCGCGATATCGAGTACGTCGTCAGCGTCGACCGCGCTCGCCGGCTCGCCGTCAGGGCCGACGTGTTTCCCGACACCGTCACGGAAACCGTCGACGACGTCCTGCTCCTCCCGTCGGAACTCTCCGACGCGCAGGTCCGGGACAAGGCCGAAGACGCGGTGTTCACGTGGACGCTCCGGAAAGTCGCCGTCGGCTCCGCGCCGGACCTGACTTTCGAACGGTCGGTCGACGCCCACAAACTGTTCTGGATCGCGTCCCGCCCCGACGGGGACGTCATCGTCGATAGCGTCCGCGGCACGGAGATGCCACTGACGGAGTGAGCCGGGAGGGGGATCGACTCGGCCGCCGCACCCGCGCGGCGCTCGTCTCGAGTCTGCCCGTCTCCATCGACCCTGAGAAGTCGAAATCCGCGTGCCGGTTCGTTCCTCTTTTCTCGAACCGATCATTCTCGCATACATGTGAGAAAATTAGTATTATCTGATCGTGCGAACCAAGTAGCGAGACACACCGATCGATCGTTTGCTGTCGATGAGAACTCCTCTAAGGGTACGAAATAGCCTTATAATTCTTCTAACGGAGTTTCACTTGATCTCTCGAGACGGAGACGAAAGTCGGTCGCCACGTCTCGGAACGGAACCCCTACGTTCGCCACTGCCCTCGAGATATCGGTGATTCGACGCCGAAAACCCGTATCACCCTCGATACCTGGCCGCCTACATCGGGCGATCCCACGTCCGTCGCCGACCGGGGACCTGCGAGCGGTTGGCGGCTCTCGAAAATGAATCCAAACTGGTAGGTACGAGGACATCTACTCATGCCGACATACTTTCGTGCCAGTCGTTCGTCGGTCCGCAGTTCTATAGTAGCCGCTGAAACGATTCACACACTGATCGCAACGCCGTCGTTCGATCAGGTGTGCAATGACTTTCAGCGGCTACTATCGTGTCACTAGGTATCGAACGCAGCCGGTCTCGTTCATGGAGGGCAGTTCCGGGAGATCCGGCCGGTGTCGAAGCGGCCTCGGTTACGCCGGAACGTCTGCTGCCGGCGTCGGCAGATCGTACGTGACGCCGGTCAGTTCGCTCGAGACGCGCCAGAGCCGCCGTGCGGTGTCTTCGTCGTAGGAGCGGTCTGAGGAGGCCTGGCGTTCGGGCGTGCCGCGCATGTTCATCAGACCGCCGGGACCGTAGTAGGCACCGCCCTCGGCTTCGGGCGCGGTGGCGGCATACAGAGTCGGGAGCGCGCCCATCGCGGCCGATTGGGCAGCGACGGTGTTTAGTACCCTCATCGCGGCTTTGCGGAGTCGGCTGCCGCTCTGCTCGGGGCCGCGCAGCTGTAACTGGGTGTTCGCGTAGCCGGGATGGACGGCCATGCTCGCCGCGTTCGCGTCGGCGGTGAGCAGCCGGCGCTCGAGTTCGTAGGCGAACAGGACGTTCGCTAGCTTCGACTGGGCGTAGGCGTCCCACTTGTCGTAGTCGTCCTCGTGCTGGAGGTCGTCGAAGTCGATCTCGCCGTTCTCGTGAACGCCGCTCGAGACGGTGACGACCCGCGAGTCGGGCGCGGTCTCGAGGCCCAGGTTCTCGAGCAAGAGTCCGGTCAGCGCGAAGTGGCCGAGGTGGTTGACGCCGAACTGTGTCTCGAAGCCGTCGTCGGTCTCCGAGCGGGGGATCGCCATGACCCCGGCGTTGTTGATGAGGACGTCGATTGACTCCTCGAGTCGGGCCGCGAAGTCCCGAACGGACGCGAGATCGCCCAGATCACAGGCCTCGACGCGGAGGTCGGCACTGGGGATCTCCTCGCGAATCCCGTCGGCCGCGTCCGCGCCGCGCTCGGTGCTGCGACAGGCCATGATCACCGTCGCACCGTTGCGCGCGAGTTCACGCGTGGCCTCGAGGCCGATGCCGCTGTTCGCGCCGGTGATAACGATCGTCCGTCCGCTTTGGTCGGGGATGTCGTCGGCTGTCCAGCCCATGGGGTCCGTACGGGCCGGCGACCCTAAATGGGTACGCCGACCACCGGCGGTGGCCGGTCCCCATCGCGGCGCTTACTCCGGCGAGACGGGCAGGACGACCGAGACCGTCGTTCCCTCGTCGGGTGCGGAGTCGATCGTGATCTCGCCGCCGTGGCGTTCGACGATGCGTTCACACAGCGCGAGCCCGATTCCCGTCCCCTCGTACTTCTCGCGGCTGTGGAGCCGATCGAAGACGTTGAACACGCGATCGTGATCCTCGGGATCGATCCCGATCCCCTCGTCATGGACCGCGATCTCCCACTGCGTTCCCCGTCGTTCGGCGTCGACACGGACGCGGGGCGACTCGTCGCCGCTGTAGGTGAGCGCGTTCTCGAGCAGGTTCTGGAACACCTGTCGCAACTGACTGGCGTCGGCCTCGAGGCGGGGAAGGTCACCGATCGTGACCTCGGCGTCGGTCTCCTCGATCCGGACCTGCAGGTCCGCCAGGACGTCCTCGAGGACCGCGTTCAGGTCCGTCGGCTCGAACGGGTTGCCGTTCGTTTCCACTCGCGAGTACTCGAGGAGGCCGTCGATCATCTCCCGCATCCGCTCGGCGCCGTCGACGGCGTAGGCCAGGAACTCCTCGCCGTCCTCGTCGAAGGCGTCGCCGTAGCGCTGCTCGAGGAGGGTCAGATAGCTCGTGATCATCCGCAGTGGCTCCTGGAGGTCGTGGGAGGCGGCGTAGGCGAACTGCTCTAACCGTTCGTTGGACTGCTCGAGCTTTCTCTCGTACTCCCGTCGCTCGGTGACGTCCTGGGCCATGACCATCCCCGCGAAGATCTCGCCGTCCTCGTTTCGGACCGGCAGGGTGTGGGCCCGTACGTCCCGGCCGCGGGTCCGATACTCGAACGTGTTGGACTCGCCGTCGAAGACGGCCCGGAAGTGGGGTTCGATCTCCGCGACGAGGTCGTCGGGGTACCGATCGGCGAGGGTCGTCCCGATGATCTCCGACTCCGCGATGCCCAGTTTGTCGAAGGCCTCGCCACCGACGACGAGATACTCGAGGGCCTCGTCGTAGAGGCCGACCGCGCCGTCGGGGAAGTTCTCGACGAGGGTTCGGTACCGCCGCTCGCTCTCCTCGAGTTCCCGTTCCCAGGCTTTCCGTTCGCTGATGTCCCGGGCGACGCCGACGCGGTGCCACGAACTGTCGTCGGTCGGTAACATCGCGAAGCTCGCTTCCATGGGGATCGTGTCGCCGTCAGCCGTTCGAATCGGGGCTTCTATCGTCGGTAACTCGCCGGCCGCTGTGTCGGATTCCAGTTCCCTGGCCCGGTCGATGACCGTCTCGTCGGCGACCAGCGAGACGTGTTCGCCGATGAGATCCGATGGGTCGTACCCCAGCATCGCTGCGTACGTCTCGTTGACCATAGTGAAGTAGCCGTCCTCGTCGACGACGTAGACGCCGTCGTTGACCACCTCGACGATGGTCTCGTAGCGCTCGAGGTCGTTTTCGCGTTCGACCTGCTCGGTCACGTCCTGTGCGAAACTGAGCCCGGCGAAGATCTCGCCGTCGGCGTCGCACAACGGCGTCGCCCAGACACGCCAGACACGGCCGCCGAACTCGGTCTGGACGTCGCCGGTCTCGCCGTCCTCGACGGCCGTCCGGAACAGCGGCTCGAGGTCCGCCACCGTGTGGTCGGGGAAGCGGTCGGGGAGCCGGCTGCCCTCGAGTCGGTCCGCGGCGGGAAGCGTCTCGCCGAGTTCGATACCCTCGGCGAGCGTGTACGTGAGGTCGTGATCGTAGATGCCGACGGCCCCGTTGGGGAAGTGCTTGGCCAGCGTCCGGTAGCGTCGTTCCGACTCCTCGAGTCGACGCTGGCGCTCGACCCGGTCGCTGACGTCGCGCCCGATCCCCGCCAGCACCGCGTTCCCCTGGGGATCCTCGAGCGTCGTGGCGTTGAACTCGAAGGGGACGGTGTCGCCGTCGTTCGTAGCGAGGTTCACTTCGACGCTGACCGACCCCGTCTCGAAGCCCTCGCGGATCGCAGCGGCGGCGGTCGTTCGGTCCTCGCCCTCGAAGAAGTCGGTCGGCTCCATCGACGCGATCTCCTCGTCCGGATACCCCGTCACTGCGGTCAGGCTCTCGTTCCAGCGCTGGAGACCGCCGTCCTCGTCGACGACGTAGAACACGTCGTCGATCGCGTCCAGGATCTCGTCGGTGTATTGCTGGTACCGCTCGAGTTGGCGTTCGCGCTCCCGGAGCTTCCGTTCGCGTTCCTTGCGTTCGGTGATCTCCTGGACCATGATCATCCCGCCGAAGATCTCGCCGTCGTCGTCCGCGACGGGGAGCGTGTATGCCGTCCAGTCCCGGTCGTGAAACGCCAGCTCGAACGAACTGGTCTCGCCCTCGAGGGCCGCCCGGAACCGTGGCTCGAGGCGCTCGGCAAGCGCCGACGGATACCGTTCCCAGAGCGTCTTCCCGACGATCTCGTCCGCCGACGCGCCGATCTCGTCGAAGGCATCGCCGCCGGCAATCCGGTACCGGAGGTCCTCGTCGAACAGTCCGACCGCGCCGTTTGGGAAGTGATCGATCAGCGTCCGGTATCGCTGCTCGGACTCCTCGAGTTGGCGCTCGTACTCGTCGCGCTCGGTGACATCCTGGGACATGCCGATCGCGGCGGTCGGCTCGCCGCCGTCGTCACGAACCGGGACGATGTGGAAATCGTAGACGCGGCCGTTCGAGGTCGCTTCGAACGAACTGGACTCGCCCTCGAGTGCGGCCTCGTACCGCGGGACGAGTTCGTCGGCCAGCGACTCCGGGATGGCGTCCCGGACCGATTCCCCCTCGATCTCGGCGGCCGTGACGCCGGCCACGGCCGTTGGCTCGCCGCCGACGGTCCGGTACGTGAGGTCCTCGTCGACGAGCGTGACCACGCCGTTGGGGAAGGACTCGACGAGCGTCCGGTAGCGCCGCTTGGACGCCGCAAGGTCGCGCCGCGTACGGACGTTCTCGACGGCCGGCTCGAGGAGGGCGGCCACGCGGCGGCAGAAGTCGACCGTCGCGTCCGTGGCCGCCGCTCGGTCGGTCGCATACACCGCGAGGACGCCCCATGGATCGTCGTCGGAGCCGATGGGGACGCCGACGGCGCTGGTGATCGACTGTGCGGCGAGTGACTCGGGGAGGACCATCCGTTCGCCGGCCCCCGGATCGTCGGTGACGACCGGCTGGTCGGCTCGAAGCGAAGCGCCCAGATGCGTCTCCGGCCCAGTCGAAACCGTCGCCCCGATCCGATCGGCCTCCCAGCCGACGCTGGCTCTACAAACGCCCGTCTCCCCGTCCGGAAGCGACTCGAGGACGACACAGTACTCGGCTCCGACCGTCTCGGTGACGGTCGCGGCCACGTCGCGAAGGAACCCCTCGGGGTCGTCCGTCTCCAGCGCCCGCCGGCAGAGGTCGGTAACGACCTCCTGTCGCCGAAGCCGCGTCCGGAGTCCGTCAGTGGGCGAAGGCGATTCCATGTTACGCCCACAAGCGGGGGTTCGGTAAAACGTCTTGGTCGATCTGCTCGAGCGAGTTTACTCGTAGTCGACGGAGACCGACTCGAGGACGACGTCTTCCTGGGGCTGGTCGTTGGCGTCGGTCTCGACGTTTCCGATCTCGTGGACGACGTCCATGCCGTCGGTGACCTTACCGAA
Source organism: Natrinema pellirubrum DSM 15624 (assembly GCF_000230735.2). Taxonomy (NCBI): domain Archaea; kingdom Methanobacteriati; phylum Methanobacteriota; class Halobacteria; order Halobacteriales; family Natrialbaceae; genus Natrinema; species Natrinema pellirubrum. The sequence continues at coordinate 3,484,963 of NC_019962.1, read as the reverse complement.
CACGGCGTGGCGGTCGTCGAGGTGGGGCTGGGCGTCGAGGGTGATGAAGAACTGCGAGCCGTTGGTGTCGGGCCCGGAGTTGGCCATGCTCAGGATGCCCTCGTCGTCGTGGCGTAGTTCGTCGTGGAACTCGTCGTCGAACTGGTAGCCGGGACCGCCGCGGCCGGTCTCGGTCGGGTCGCCGCCCTGGATCATGAAGCCCTCGATGACGCGGTGGAAGGCGACGTCGTCGTACAGGGGCTCGCCGTCGATTTCTTCGCCCGTCTCGGGGTCTTCCCAGGTCTTGCCGCCGGTCGCGAGCCCGACGAAGTTGTCGACGGTTCGGGGGGCCCGCTCGTCGTAGAGTTCGACCTCGATATCGCCGCGGTTCGTGTGCAGGGTGGCAGTAACGTCTCCCATATCATGCGCGACGGCGGGCCGAGGGAAAACGGTAGTGGTCCGTCCCTGTGATCCCGTGCTGACTCCCGGCTACTATGATACCACTTACAGAATAACGCTTATTACTTCGATTACTCTACTGACCCCTATGCCGCTCGATATCGAGACGTTCGACGAGAACTCGGACGAGGAACTCCGTGGACTCACGAACGCCGAGAAAGTCGTTCGGTTTCTCGCCGATAACAACGACAAGGCGTACACTCCCTCGGAGATCGCCGCCCGGGTTGACGTCAAGCAAAACTCGCTGGGAACGGTCCTCAGTCGCCTCGAGGACCGCGATCTCGTTCGACACAAGGGTGACTACTGGGCGATCGGCGAGATGGAGTCGGTCCGTCGGGCGTACGACCTGCATCGACTCATCGACTCGCTAAACGAGCGGTACGGGGAGGAAGATCTCGATGACTGGCGGGCGCACGCCGCCGAGAACGAACCGCAATGAGAGACGAGCGCTGCGATGTCGTCATCGCCGTCGACCCGTTCAGAGGCGATTCGAGTGGACGGCCGTTTCTCATCGTCGGCAGCGAGGAAACGCCGTTTCACGGCGAGCAGTATATCGCCCTCTCGCTTACGACCCGGACGTGGTACGACGAACGACTCCCGCTGAACGAGGGTGACTGGGACGACGGCGGCGCACCCCGCTCGAGTTCGATCATGCCGTGGTCGGTCAACTCGATCGACGCCGACCTGATCGAGCGCTATCAGGGGCGGCTCGGAACGGACGTCGTCGACGAGGCCACGACTCGGCTCGTCGAGTACGTCGGTCCTGACTGACCGCGCCGCTCAGGGCTCGGTCGCTGACGGTGGCCGGCCGCAGTTACATACCGCGGGCCGTGGAACGGGCCGTCATGAGCGGTGGGACGCACACGGCGGATCGCATCACCCTCGCACGACTCCCGTCGGGCGTCGAGCTGACGACGACGGTCCACACCTATCGCGGCGTGACACCGGGGCCGACGCTGTACGTGCAGGCGGCCCAGCACGGCCGCGAGATCAACGGCACCGAAGTCCTCCGACGGTTCCACGAGCGACTTCCCCTCGAGTCGCTGTCCGGAACCGTGATCGCCGTCCCCGTCGCGAACCCGCTGACGTTCGACCGGGTCTCGTATACGACGCCGGAGCAACTCGACAGCGTCCACCCGAACATGAACCGGATCTGGCCGGGCGATGCCGAGGGCAGCCTCCACCAGCGGCTGGCCGCCCGCCTCTGGGAGTACGTCACGGCGGCCGACGCCGTTGTCGACCTCCACACGGGGAGTCCCGACATGCTGCCCCACGTCGTCTATCGCGAGGGCGACGAGCGCTCCCGCGATCTCGCGGCGGCGTTCGGCACCGATCTCCTGCTCGCCGAGGGGGCCGGCGAAGACGCCCCCGACGAGTGGCACCGACGCGGTTTCGAGGGGAAGCTCCGGGTCGCCGCCGCCGAGGCAGGTATCCCGTCGATCACGCCGGAACTTGCCCACAACAAACAGATCCTCGAAGACGTCGTCGAGACGGGCGTGACGGGGCTGTTGGCCGTCTGTCGCTCCCTCGAGTTGCTCCCCGGCGCGGTCCCCGAGCGCGACCAGCGGATCGCCCGCAACCATCTCGGACAGGTCTCCGCGGACGCCGCCGGCCTCTTCCGGCCGACGCCCAGGCTCGCCGTCGGCGACGAGATCGCCGAGGGGGAGCCCATCGGGACGGTGTACGATCCGACGACCTACGACGCGCTTCAGGAGGCCCGAACGGAACGAAGCGGGCTCCTTTACGCGCTCACGCGCGAGGCGACGGTGACCGCGGGCGATCAGCTCGCAAGCGTGGCACTGACCCGCGAGGCGTAGTCAGCAGGTCGAGAACCCGCCGTCGACGACCAGCCCGTGGCCGCTGACGAACGAGGCCTCGTCGCTGGCCAGAAAGAGGATGGCGTTTGCGATCTCCTCGGGCTCGCCCAGTCGCTTGAGCGGGTAGTCCTCGATCATCTCCGTTCTGGCTACCTCCGGGTCGTCCTGCTGTGCGAGAAAGCCCTCGAGCATCTGTGTCTCGGTGAAGCCGGGGCAGACGGCGTTGGCGCGGACGCCGTAGGGGCCGGCCTCGGCCGCGACCGTCCGAGTCATGTTCAATACGGCGGCCTTGGTCGTCGAGTAAGCCGCCTGCTTGGGGAGCCCGAGAATGCTCGCCAGCGAACCGACGTTGACGATCGAGCCGTGGCCCTGGTCTTTCATGTGGGGCAGCGCGGCCGAACAGCCGTTCCAGACGCCTTTGATGTTGATATCGATCACGAAGTCCCGGGTCTCGTCGTCGAGGTCCTCGAGGTTCCCGCCAGGATGGCCGGTGCCGGCGTTGTTGACCATCACGTCGATGCCGTACTCCTCGGCCACGGTGTCGACGACGTCGTGGAACTGCTCGCTGTCGGTGACGTCGAGTTCGGCGAACTCCGCCTCGCCGCCGGCCGCCTCGATTCGCTCGACGGTCTCCTCGCCGCCCTCGATATCGACGTCCGTGACGATGACGCGTGCCCCCTCCTCGGCACACCGCTTGGCGGTCGACCGACCGATCCCCGACGCCGCACCTGTGATAACTACTGTCTTGTCCTCGAGTCGCATATCGTCCGTATCGGGCGGCCGCTACATAAATTCGTTCATAATTTGCCGGCAGTACTCTGCCGATGTTCATCGGAACTCTCCGTCACGAAAACAGTGTAATCCATTGCTCGAGTCCGATCGGCCACTCGCGGTGCGTCCGGCCATCACCGCCAACAAGTAATGGATAGCCGATACTATTCGAAACAACTGTTTTATTTATAACTTTGATGGAGCGGACCGCGGCCGCTCGATCCTCTCCCGGACCGATGCCACAGTGGCTATACGATTCTGCCCGGAAAGCCGTTGCTAACCGTTGGAATACGTACGAACAGTGTGGCGCTAGCGACGAATCGGGGCTGGAACGCCGTCCGAGCCGATTGCCCCGTCTCGTTTCCGAGTAGTCCGGCTGGAGGGCGCTATTCGTTCGGTTTGGGACTATTTGAGACGACTCACGGACGATACCGGATTTTCGCACCAATCGCTCGAGGGGGCGGCTTTTATCAGTAAGATAGTATACTTTGTGTTCCGTTAGATAGGGTTTCGAACACCACTCGGTGGGACCGGCGCTCCGGTCGCTCGTTGGCCGGCGACTGCCTATCGAACGCCGGCGGGGCCGCGGCGACCACCGGCCGACCACCGATACTTCATTACAATCGTACGGTTGTAATTTCCTTGGAGAACGACTGCTTTTCGTGCCCGTCCACGGTTGCTGGGTTCCAACCGGCGTTCGTCTCGCTCTGTACTGCTGCGTTCGGCCTGACTGAACGGCTACGAGAACATCACGTTCACTTCGATCGTGTTCGCCGTCGACAGCAACCGGTCTCGTAGGTCGTTTTCCTCCCACTCGTTCTCGAGGCGGTGTTGTGGGCCGGCGACGGTGACCGCCCCGTAGACGGTGCCGTCGTTGCCCAAGATTGGAGCGCCGATCGCGCTGATTCCCCGGAGATACTCCCCGTTGTTGTACGCGACGCCGTCCTCCCGGGTCGCGTCGAGTTCGTCGTAGAGCGTCTCTCGGTCGGTAATCGTGTTTTCGGAAAATGCCGGGAGCCCCCACTGTTCGATCACGTCTTCGACTCGCTCCTCGGGGAAGTGAGCGAGCATCGCCTTGCCGCCGGCCGAACTGTGGAGATAGGTGTGTGTGCCGACATCGATGTCGCTGGTAAAGGAACGGGTCCCCTCGCTGACGTTGATGACCGTCCCGAGCCCGTTCTGGTGTGTCGAACAGAGGACTCGCTCGCCGACCTGCGCCGACAGTTCGTCGATCGGCGCGTCGGCGGCCTCGTACAGTGGCTCGGCGTGTTTGACGTGTTCCCCGAAGGAGAGAAACCGGAGGCTTAGCCGGTATTCGTCGCCGTCCTGGACGACGTATCCCTTCGACCGCAGCGTCGTCAGATGGGCGTGTACCGTACTCTTTGCCACCCCCGTTCGCTCGGTGAGTTCGGTGACGCCGGCCCCTTCGGCCTGCCACAGTGCCTCGAGAATATCGAGGGTCTTCACCACCGCTTCGACCCGATTCCCTCCATCTACGCCCGGTGTTGTCATACGCCACGTTCAACGATGGGTGCCAAAACTGTTCCGCTCTGCTGAACGCCGATTACGGACGAAAAAATCGATTCAGCTCCGAACCGACGTGGCTTTGGGTCCGAACCGGCGGATTCACGGCGATCGGGCCACTGTATGTCGACTGAAAACGAGTGTCATGGTAACGTTTATGTATGGCGTCATGTGACGTAGATTATGGACTTCAGCGAACCGTCCGAAGCCGTCCAGATCAAGAAGGCACTCGACGAGTTCATCAAACAGGAGGTCGCCCCGCTCGAGAACGAGTACGATGAGTTCCTCGGCGCGGACTACGAGAAGGAGATCGTCGACGACGAGCATCGGCAGGTCCCCGAGTATCGCAACATCGTCGAGGAGATCCGCCAGAAATCCGTCGAGGCGGGCTTCTACGGCATGACGATGCCCGAGGAGGTCGGCGGCGGCGATGTCGACATCCTCACTCGCGCCATCGTCGGCGAACACATGTCCAATCGGCCGCCGGGCTTTCACAGCGCCATCTTCGGCGGTGCGGGTGGGCCGACGCCGATCCTGCTGAACTGCGACGAACGCCAGCGCGAGGAGTACCTCGAGCCGCTGATGGACGGCGAGATCACCACCTGTTTCGCACTGACCGAACCGGGCCACGGCAGCGACGCCCATCACATGGACACCCGCGCCGAGAAGGACGGCGACGAGTGGGTCATCAACGGCCAGAAGGTCTACATCACGAACGCGCCCTACGCCGACTTCGCGATGGTCTTTGCCCGGACCAGCGGCGACGACGGCGATCTCAGCGGGATCACCTGCTTCCTCGTCGACAAGGAGACGCCCGGCTTCGAGGTCGGCAAGATCCACCGCGCGATGGGGATGACGCCCGGGACCCACGCCGAACTCCACTTCGACGACTGCCGCGTCGGCGAGGAACAGGTGCTGGGCGAGGTCGACGCCGGGTTCCAGTCCGCGATGGACTGGATCGGCGGCGGCCGGATCAACATCGCGGCCGGTGCGGTCGGGACGGCCGAGTTCCTGCTGGACATGTCCCTCGAGTACGCCCGGGACCGGGAGACGTTCGGAAAGCCCATCGGCCATCGACAGGGGATCTCCTTCCAGCTGGCCGAACTCGCGACCGACATCGAACAGGTTCGCCAGCTCTATCGCTACGCCGCCTGGAAGATGGACAACGGCGAGCGCGCTCGGAAAGAGGAGTCGATGGCGAAGCTCCGCGGCGCGAAACTGGCCAACGACGCGGCCGACATCGCGATGCAGGTCCACGGCGGGGCCGGCTTCATGAAGGACCTGCCGATCGAACGCAACTACCGCTCGGCGCGGGTCTTCCGCATCTTCGAGGGGACCGACGAGATCCAGAAACGGACGATCGCTCGCGAACTCATCTGAGATGGGTGAGTCGACGGAGCGGGGCGCAAGCGCCGCCACGGGGCAGGTGTCGCGCATCGACTTCGACATCGAGTGGCCGCCGAAACACGCTGCGGCCTATCTCATCGAGGAGCCCGCGCCGATCCTGATCGACACCGGCGACCCCGAAGCGCGCGCCGAGGCGACGATCCGCGACGGGCTGGCGGCGGCGGGGTACGACCTCGAGGACGTCGCTGCGGTGGTCGTCACGCATCCCCACAGCGATCACATCGGGCAGGTCCCGCTGTTGCGCGAGGCCGGCGCGACCGTCTACGCTCCCCGGCCCGTCCTCGAGCAACTCGAGCGCGACCCGGCCGACCTCGCGGCGGGGATCCGCGAGATCGGCCGGTCGGCCGGCTACCACGGCGAGGCCATCGAACGCGAGACCGAACGCGCGAAATCGTCGCTCGAGCGCAATCGCCGGCTGCTCGAGCCCGAGAAAGCGGTGCCGTTCGGGTTCGACGAGCCGGTCACCGTCGCGGGCCGGGCGTTCGACCCGATCCACACGCCCGGCCACCAGGTTCACCACGCCAGTCTGGCGACCGAGGTCAACGGCGAGCGCGTCCTCTTCTCGGGGGACGCACTCATCGAGCCGTTCCGCCCGGGCGCGATCAACGTCGGCCTCGATTACGGTGCCTACGACGCCGTCGACGACTTCCACCGCGCGATGGACCGGCTCGAGGGCCGCACCGTCGACCGGGTCTTCCCCGGGCACGGCCCGGTCTTTACCGACTACGAAGGGGCCATCGAGAGTACGCGGTCGGCCCTGGAGTCGCTCACGGCCGAAACCCTCGAGTCGGTCAGCGCCGTCGGCCCGGCGACGCCCTTAGAGATCACCCGGCATCGTAGCGGCGAGGTCCGGCACCCCGCCCAGTTGCTCGACACGATCGGCGCGCTCGGCACGCTCGAGGGGCGGGACAGGATCGAGTACGAGGACCGCGACGGCGCTCGCTACTACTCGTTCAGGAAGGCCTCGCCGTGATCGAGCGGGAGGACGACGCGGTCGGCGATCCCGCCGTAGACCGCCTCAGCCTCCGCGAGTAGTTCTTCGGGCGGCGCTTCGATCGCGAACGTCGACACCATCTCGTCGGTCACGAGGTCGGCCATTTCCTCCCACTCGCCGTCTTTGGAGAGTTCGTGTAGCTCCTCGCCGACGGACTTCCAGCCGTGGTGTTCGAGGACGTCGTGATAGGTCCGGGTGCTGCCGTAGAAGGCGATGCGTCGGCGCACCTCTCGGCGGGATCGCTCGCGTTCGTCCTCGGTCTCGCCCGTCACGACGAAGGGGCTCGCGGAGAGCGAGACGTCCTCGAGGGACCGCTCCCCGCGATCGGCTCCCTCGGCGACGGTCGGCGCGATGACGTCGTCGGTGTAGCCGGGGGTGTTGAACACGTGCATGTCCAGTCCGTCGCAGAGTTCGCCCGCGAGCCGGATGTTGTACTCGTTGACGCCTGCGATGTAGATGGGAACGTCGGGATGGTCGATCGGCCCCGGATTGAAGTTGTCCGTCATGAGCGAGAACGAGTAGTGGTCGCCCTCGTAGTCGAGGTCGGCCTCGCCCTGGAACACGTCGAAGATGTGCCGCAACGACTCGACGACCTCGCGCAGTCGCGGGCCGGGCGACTCCCAGTCGACGCTGAACCGGCGTTCGTTGTGGCCTTTGACCTGCGTGCCGAGGCCGAGGACGAACCGGCCGTCGGTGTACTGTGCGAGGTCCCAGGCGGTGTAGGCAAGCGCCATCGGGCTGCGGGTGAACGAGAGTGCGATTCGCGTCCCCTGCTGGATCTCCTCGGTTCGGTCGGCGATCACCGGGTGCGGCAGGAACGCGTCGTTGTCCATCTCGGGGGTCCAGACGCCGTCGAACCCGAGTTCCTCGGCGCGGGCGGCGGCCTCACCCGAATCGTTCGCCAGCTTCGGTACCATCGCGTCGATGCGAAGGTCTGACATACCCGATGGTCGACGGGTCGACCCTTCAATCTATGGACGGGTACGGCCGCGAGTGGAGTGGAAAAAGCGCTCAGACGACGCGGTTCTCGAGCGTCTCACCGTCACGGAACCGGTCGTAGTTCCGGAGGAAGACGTCGGCACACCGCTCCCAGTAGTGGGGCGTGCTGCCGGCCATATGTGGCGTCACGAGGACGTCGTCGCGGTCCCACAGCGGCGACGACTCGGGGAGGGGTTCCTCCTCGAAGACGTCAAGCGCCGCGCCGCCGAGGTCGCCGGCCGCGAGCGCGTCGACGAGCGCGGACTGGTCGACGATCTGCCCCCGTGCGATGTTGACCAGTACGGCGTCCTCCGGCAGCGTCGCGAGCGCCTCGGCGTCGATCAGTCCTCGCGTCTCGTCGGTCAGCGGACAGGCGATCACGAGGTAGTCGCTCTCGGCGAGAACGGACTCGAGCTCGCCGGGACCGTAGATCTCGTCGACGCTCTCGGGCGCGTCGGTCGGGTCCCGCTTCGTCCCGATCACGCGGGCGTCGAAGGTTTGGCAGTAGTCGGCCACTTTCGAGCCGATCGCGCCGACGCCGACGATCCCGACGGTTCGGTCGCCGAGTTCCCCGCCCATGTAGCGCTCCCACTCGCGGTCGTCCTGCTGGGCGATCGCGCGATCGAAGCCGCGCTCGAAGTGCAACAGATAGCCCAGAACCTGCTGGCCGATCGGCTTCGCGTGGATTCCCGAGACGTTCGTCAGCGCCACGCCGCGGTCGGCCAGCGCGTCGTGATCGAAGCGATCGGTGCCGGCACTGAGCGCCTGTACCCACTCGAGCCCGTCGGCACCCTCGAGTATCTCGTCGGGGAGCCGGTGGGTGACGAGGACCTCGGCGTCGGCGACCGCCGCCGGGAGGTCGTCCGCGTCCTCGACGTGTTCGAGGTCGATCTCCGGCCGGCGCTCGCGGATCTCGGCGGTGACCAGCGGCCCGCCGCCCGAGAGGACGTGCGGGGAGACGACGACCTTCACGACTCGTCCTCGCCGTCCTCGAGTTTGTACTTCTGGATCTTGCCGGAGGTGGTGCGGGGGAGTTCCTCGATGAACTCCACCTCGCGTGGGTGTTTGTAGGAGGCGACGTTATCGAGGAAGTACTCCGTGATCTCCTCGGCCGTGATGTCCTCGCCGGGTTCGACGCCCGGCGCGGTGACGACGAACGCTTTCGGGACTTCGTTGCGGCGCTCGTCGGTGATCCCGACCACGGCTCCCTCGGCGACGGCCTCGTGTTCGGCCAGCAACTCCTCGAGTTCGCTGGGGTAGATGTTGTAGCCGGCCGAGTTGATCATGTGCTTTTTCCGGTCGACGATCTCGTAGTAGTTGTCCGCGTCCCGGCGGGCGATGTCGCCGGTTCGGAACCACCCGTCGTCGGTGAACGCTTCGTCGGTGGCGTCGGGCATCCCGTGGTACCCTTTCATGACCTGCGGGCCGCGGACGAGGAGTTCTCCCTCCTCGCCGATCCCGACCGTCTCCCCGCTCGAGTCGACGATCTTGGCCTCGGTCATGCGGGTCGGCTGGCCGATCGTCCCGTGGCGCAGGCCGAACGTCGAGTTGCGCTGGGAGTGGGTCGCGCCGTTGGTCTCGGTCAGCCCGTACCCCTCGGCCATCTCGACGCCCGCAGTCTCCTCGAACTCCTCTTGGACCGCGACGGACATCTTCGCGCCGCCCTCGCCGGCCGACTCGAGGCTGGTGAGGTCGTACTCACCGAAGTCGTCGCTGTTGATCATGTCGACGTACATCGCGGTGACGCCGACGTAGTGGGTGATGCCCTCCTCCTCGATCAGTGCCATCGCGGCGTCGCCGTCCCAGTTGGCCGCGCTGCGCAGATAGACGCTCCCGCCGCGGACGAGGGGCTGCCAGGCGGTGTGCGTGAAGCCGGTGATGTGATAGAGCGGCAGCCAGACGAGGCTTTTGACGGCCTCGCCCTCGAGGGTCTGCTCCTGTGCGAGGACGGAGAACGTCTGGGCCCGGAAGTTGCGGTGGGTCAACTGGACGCCCTTCGGTTTCCCGGTCGTCCCCGAGGTGTACGGCAGCAGCGCCACGTCGTCGTCGGCCCGCTCGACGAACCGCTCCTCGCCGCGGACGTTGTCGAAGGCATGGACGCCATCGTCGTCGGTGTCGCTATCGACGGAGATGACGATCGGATCCCAGTCGATCGCCTCGAGTGCCTCCTCGAGATGGGGCTCGAGGGCCTCGTGGGTGAGAACGGCCGCGGCCTCGGTGTCCTCGAGCTGGTAGGTCAGCTCGCGTTTGCGGTACTGGGGGTTGACCGGCGAGACGATCACGCCGGCTTTGAACGCACCCAGCGCGCCGATCAGGTACGGCGGACAGTTCGGCAGGTACTGGAGCATGATATCCCCCGGCTCGAGCCCCAGGTCGGCCAACCCGCCGGCAAAGCGGGCGCTCTCGGCTCTGAGGTCGTCGTGGGTCAGTGTCTGCCCGTGGTACTCGATCGCCTGCGCGTCGCCGTGCAGCCGAGCCGTCTCGTCGTGGAGCCGCGCGACGTTCCCTTCCCTTGCACTCTCGCTAACGCTTGCCAAATCCATGTCACACGATATCACGGAATGGTATAAAATAGTATCTCTCGGTAGCCGACGACGGTGGGGTCCCACTGATGTGTGACTCGATGTTCCACGGCCTGTGGTATCCCCTACCACAACTTATTTGCGTTCGGTCGAGATATCGGGAGACGATGATACGACCGGTACGACGGAGGGACACCCGTGGCTGAACCGATCCTCGCGGGCGTCGCCGAGAGCGACCTCGGCGAGACGCCCGACCGGAACTGGCTGGACAACGCCGCGATCGCGACAGTGCGAGCCCTCGAGGACGCCGGCTGCCAGCTAGCGGAGGTCGACGGCGTCGCAGTCGCCGGCGGCGACGACTACATGCCCGCGCTGGTACTGTCCGAGTACCTCGACCTCGACGAACCCTCGTTTCTCGAGGGGACCGAGATCGGCGGCTCGTCGTTCGAACACTTCTGTGGCCACGTCCGCGACGCGATGGCCCGCGACGAGGCCGACGTGGTGGTCGTCGCCTACGGCTCGACGAGCAAGACCGGCCCCGGCAGGGACCAGTCGCTCGAGGAGACCCACCCGATCGACGGCTTCGTTCGGCCGACGGGCCTCTTCCGGCCGCCGGGGGCCTACGCGATGGCCGCGCGCCGACACATGCACGAGTACGGCACCACCGAGGAACAGCTCGCGGAGGTCGCCGTCGCGACCCGCGAGTGGGCGTCGATGAACCCCAAGGCCGCCCAGCGGGAGCCGATCACGGTCGACGACGTCCTCGAGTCCCGGGAGATCGCCGAACCGTTCAACCTGCTGGACTGCTGTCTCGTCTCGGACGGCGGCGGCGCGGTCGTCCTCGTCAGCGAGGAAAAGGCCGCGGAACTGGGTGTGCCGGAGATCGGCGTCGCGGGCGTGGCGTCGACGAGTACCCACCGCCAAGACATCAGCGAGATGCCCGACATGACGACCACCGGGGCAGCGGTGACCGGCCCGAAGGCGTTCGACCAAGCCGGGATTACCCATGACGACGTCGACGTCGCCGAGATTTACGACTCGTTTACCTACACCGCCCTCGTGACCCTCGAGGACCTGGGCTTCTGCGAGAAAGGCGACGGCGGCGAGTTCGTCTCGGGCGGCACCACCGCGCCGGGCGGCGAGTTACCGATGAATACCCAGGGCGGCGGCCTCTCGTACTGTCACCCCGGTCACTTCGGGATCTTCGTCCTCATCGAGGCCGCCCGGCAGCTCCGGGGCGACTACGAGGGCGACCGCCAGGTCGACGACGCCGAGGTGGCGGTCGCCCACGGTACCGGGGGGTTACTTTCCTCGAGTAGCACCGTCGTCCTCCGGAGGGAATCATGACCGGGCAGGTCGAGGACCGCCGCGAGGACTGGGAGGGGCCGGTGCCGGTCCCGACCGGCTCGACGGCCCCCTTCTGGGCAGGTACGCTCGAGGGCGAACTGCGCTATCAAGAATGCGAGTGCGGCCACCGCCAGCTGTACCCGCGAGCGATCTGTACCGCCTGCGGGGCCGAGGACCCGCCGTTCGAGGCGAGCGAGGGTGTCGGGACGATCTACACCTACACCGTCTGTCACGTCCCCGGCGAACCCGGCTTCGGCGACCGGGTCCCCTACGTCGTCGGCGCGATCGACCTCGCCGAGGGACCGCGCCTGCTTGCGCTGCTCGACGCCGATCCCGACGATCTCGAGATCGGCGCGGCCGTCGGGGTGGCGTTCTGGCAGGTCTCAGAGGAAGCCGCGATTCCGGTGTTCGTACCGGAGTAAGAGTTCGAACGCGTCTTTTTTACTCGAGGTCGGCCGTCGCCGTCCCGGTCAGTAGCGTCTCGCCGTCGGTCGTCCGGGCCTCGAGTGCCGCCTCGACCGTGCCAGCGTCGGGGTCGACCTCGGCGACCTCGCCGCTCGCGACGACGGTGTCGCCGGGGAAGACCCGTGACTGGAACCGGACGCCGAAGCTCGTCACGTCCCGCAGGTCGAACCAGTTGGCGACGACCCGCGAGGTGACGCCGGCGGTGAACATCCCCTGGCCGAAGACACTCTCGTTGCCCGCCCCGGTCGCGTACGGTTCGTCGTAGTGGATCGGGTTGAAGTCGCCGCTTGCCCCGGCGTACTTGACGAAGTGCTTTCGCTCGAGGTCCTCGACGACGACCGTCGGGCCGGCATCGCCGGGCTCGAGGCCGTCGACCTCCCGGACCCGCTCGAAGTCGTCGACGGTCGGCGAGGGCATCGCGGGATCCGCTTCGGCGGTACCGCCGTCGGGCTCGGCCGGCTCGCCGTCGCTCGCGGAGTCCTCGGCCGCACTCTCGTCGCCGTCGTCGATCGCGCCCTCGGTTTCGATCGCCGTCGAGCGGTCGGTCAGGACGAGTTCGCCCTCCGGGGTTCGGTACTCGGTCTCGAGGACGGCGAAGGTCATCGTCCCCGCTCGACCCCCTTCGCGCTGGAAGACGTCGGCGAGGGTAGTCGTCCCCTCGAGAACGTCGCCGACGTAGACCGGGCGTTCGTACTCGTGGGCCTGCTCGCCGTGGATAACGTACTCCGGCTGGAAGGCTAGGTCGAAGCCCTTGCCGTCGATGTCGGCGGGGGTGTACCGCGGGAACCGGGCGACCTGCGAGTAGGTCAGCGGCGCGGGAACGCGATCGTGGCCCCGCTCGGCGGCGACCGACTCGTCGCGGAAGACGGGATCCTCGGCGGTGATCGCCCGCGCGAACTCCTCGACTTTGCCCGGCTCGATCCGGAATTCCTCGGCCGTGACCGTGGTGTCGCCGACCATCGCCTCGAGTTCCTCGATTGGTCTATTCGGCATCGTGGCCCTCCGTGGCTCTTCCGGTCGTCGCGGGCTGGTCGGTCGTCGCGTCGCGTCGCGCCTCGGTGCTGTGTCCGCGCTTCATTGCCGCCATGGTTTGTGGACGACTGACATAACAGTACCCTTCTCGGACGCCCTTCGTCCCGACTGGTCGAATAGCTTATACCGGCGGTCGATGAACACGGAGACGCTCATGGCAGTGACTATTACACTCGGGTATGGAGACCAGTCAGTAGAACGAACGCACATCGTGGAGGGCGACCGATGACGGTCGACCAGTTCAGCGTCGACGGAGAGACCGCGATCGTCACCGGCTCCTCGAGCGGGATCGGGAAGACGATCGTCGAGCGATTCGCCGACGACGGGGCGAACGTCGTCGTCACCTCGCGGGACATCGATAACGTCCAGCCGGTCGCCGACGACATCAACGAGAGCGAGCGGCCGGGCGAGGCGATCGCGATCGAGTGCGACGTGACCGACCGCGACGCGGTCGGGGACCTGATCGACGAGACGGTCGAGACGTTCGGCGGGCTCGACGTCCTGATCAACAACGCGGGGGCGAGCTTCCAGGCCCCGCCCTCGGAGATCAGCGAGAACGGCTGGAAGACCATCGTCGACATCAACCTGCACGGCACTTTCCACTGCTCGCAACTGGCCGTCGAGTACATGCGCGACAACGGCGGCGGCCGGATCGTCAACTTCGCCAGCGTCGCGGGCACCCGGGGCTCGAAGACGATGAGCCACTACGGCGCGGCCAAGGCCGGCGTCGTCAACTTCACCACATCGTCGGCGGCCGACTGGGCCGAGGACGGGATCTGGGTCAACTGTATCGCGCCCGGACTCGTCGCCACCGAGGGCGTCCGCACCCAGATGGGCGTTGAGGACGACGCCGACGAAATCGCCCGCACCTCGCCGGATCGTACCATCGGCAAACCCGAGGAAGTCGCCGACCTCGCGCAGTTCCTCGCCAGCCCCGCCTCATCGTACATGGTCGGCGAAACGATCGAGATCAAGGGCATCCCCCGCCTCGGCGAGTAACGACGCGTCGCCGCGAGCGCCCGACTCGAGTTCACGGTGGCCTCGGAGCCGACGCCCGACCGCTCGAGACGGGACCGAAACACGAACTGTGTTACCAGTACCTGCACACTTTTCAGGTCGAACGACAAATCAGGGCGAACATGGAGCTCGATATCGTTTCCGCGGAGACGCTCATGGAGTCGCCCTACGACGGCAACGTCGCCACCCTTCTCGAGCGGGCCGTAACCGAACACCCCGATACGATCGCGATCGAACACGCCGGCGAGACCATCACCTACCGCGACTTCGGCGACCGCGTCGCGCGCTTTGCCGACGGTCTGCGGGAACTCGGCCTCGCGGCCGGCGACCGGGTCGGCGTCTACATGCCCAACGGCATCGACTTCTGTACCGTCGTCTGGGCCTGCTGTCACGCCGGGATCATCGCCAGCCCGCTGAACCCCGAGTACCGTCGCCGCGAGATCGAATACCAGCTCGACCACGCCGACGCCGAGGCGGTCCTCGTGGAGGGGTCGGCCGACGAGTACGTCCGCGAGGCCGTCGCCGACCTCGAGACCGACATCGTCAGTGCGACGGCCGGCAGCGACCACCCCTCCCTGCCTGAACTGGGTACCGATACCGAGGCGGCGGTCGTCGACCGCGAGGACGAGGACGTCCTCCTCCAGCCCTACACCTCGGGAACGACCGGGAAGCCGAAGGGCGTCCTGCTGACCCACCGCAACTTCCGGGTCCAGATCGCTCAGGCCGTCTCCAGTTACAGCGCCGGCCCGATCAAGGGCGACGGCATCATCGTCCTGCCGATGTACCACATCACGGGGATGGTCGGCATGCTGTCCTCGCTGTGTGCCGGCCGGACGCTGCACCTGCTGCGGCCAGATCAGTGGGATCCCGAACTCGTCCTCGAGAAACTCGACGAACACGACATCCCGGCCTTCGTCGGCGTCGCCGCGATGTTTGTCGACTTGCTCGAGGCCTACGACCCCGACGAGTACGACCTGTCGACGCTGGTCCGAGCGGGACAGGGCGGGGACAAGCTCCCGCAGCCGACCCGGGAGGGGTTCGAGGAGGCCCTCGACGTACCGCTTACCGAGGGGTACGGGCTGACCGAGACGACCGCGACGAGTCACACGATCCGGTGGTCGTCGCTCGGCAATCGGCCCGGCAGCGTCGGCCAGCCGGTCGGGCACACCCGCTCGAAGGTCGTCGACGAGGACGGCGAGGAGGTCGAGCCCGGTGAGGAAGGCGAGATCCTCATCGCCGGCTCGCAGGTGATGAAAGGCTACTACAAGAACCCCGAAGCGAACGAGGAGGTCTTCACCGAGGACGGCTTCTTCCGGACCGGCGACATCGGGACCCGCGACGAGGACAACTACTACTACATCAGGGGCCGCGAGAAGGAGATGATCCTGACCGGCGGCTACAACGTCTACCCCCGCGAGATCGAGGACCTGCTGTACGACCACCCCGAGATCCACGAGGCCGCGGTCTTCGGTCTCCCCGACGAGCGCCGGGGCGAGACCGTCGCCGCCGCGATCACGCCCGCCGAGGGAGCCGAGATCTCCGCCGAGGACGTCGAGTCGTACGTCCTCGACGAACTCGCGCCCTACAAACACCCCCGTATCGTCGAGGTGCGCTCGGAACTCCCCAAGACCGGCAGCGGAAAGATCCGCAAGACGAAGTTGCGCGACGAGATCGCCGACGAACGCGGGCTCGAATCGTGAGACGGATACCCGTGCGCGCTCGAGTCGTCGACCACTGCCACCATGTCTGAGGAGGCCACCTACTCGACGGGGGAGATCCGGACGATCGCGCTCGCGGTTATCGCGGGGGTTTTCTTCGGCGGCGTCGCGACCGGGGTCGCGTTCCCGACGCTGCCGTTGCTCGACGAGAAACTCGTCATCTCCGCGGTGATGTTGAGCATCATCCTCTCGGCGAACCGGATCGGACGGCTGTTCATGAACACGCCGGCGGGGACGATCATCGACCAGTACGGCGCGCGGACGCCGATGATCTTCGGGCTGTTCACGCAGGCGCTCGCGCCCTTTGGATACATCGTCGGGCTGCACACGCCGCCGACCCACCTCGGGACGCTCCCCCTGCTTGGCGACGTGTCGCTGCCGGGGCTGGTCTTCGTGCTGGCGCGGCTGTTCTGGGGGGTCGGCAGCGCCTTCGTCTTCATCGGCGCGTTCGCGACGATCACCTACGTCACGACGGCGGACAACCGCGGCCGCTGGGTCGGCTACATGCGGGGCGGGCAGTCGCTCGGCTTCCCGACCGGGCTCGTCCTCGGCGGTCTGTTGACCGACCTCGCCAGCATGCAGACCGCCTTCCTCACGGCGGGCGTTCTCGCCTTAGTCGCTGGCACCGTCGCGACGCTCGTCCTCCCCGACGTTCACGGCGGTGCCGACGAGGGCAGAGCTGCCAAGCTCCGCGAGGTCCCCGCCCTGCTCGCGGCCAACCCGACCGTCGTCCTGATCGGCTACGGCAACTTCGCCGTCCGCTTTCTCTGGGGCGGGATCATCCTCTCGACGCTGGCCCGCTACGCCAGCGACTACGGCCTCGAGCTGTCGGCGCTGGGCGCGGCCGGCATCAGCGGGATCGTGATGGGACTGGGCGTGATCACCTCGGGGTCTATGACGATCGTGACCGGCTGGCTCTCGGACATGGTCAGCGATCGGACGCTACTGACGGTGCCGGCGTTTCTCGCGATGGGGGCGGGCTTTCTGGTGATCGCCTACGTGCCCACCATCGAGGCGCTGCTCGGGGCGATCGTCCTCGTCGGCGCGGGGATGGGGGCGGCCGCGCCCGCATTGCTGGCGATCATGGGCGATCTCACCCCCGGCGACGAACTCGGCCGGATGGGCGGGGTCTATCAGGTGATGGGCGACGTCGGGCTCAGTCTCGGCCCCCTCGTCGCCATCCCCGCGGTGGACCTCTGGTTCGGGTACCAGCTGACCTACGTCCTCTGTGCGGCGCTCGTCCTCAGTTGCCTGACGATCGTCTCGCTGCCGCTGCTTCGCAACCCCGAGGTCACGCGGACGGGCGTGAAAGCGGACTGAGGTTGCCGAGGCCCGAACCCGAACCCGAACCCGAACCCGTCTCCCTACGCTCGTGCGCGAAGCTTTCATGTTCGGCCGGGTGTATTGCTACATGTTACCATGGTGGGTTCACGCCTGCGGAGTGCGGTCGTCCGGGTGCGGCCGTGGCTGCCCGCGGTCGCGGTGGCGCTCGCTGCGGGACTGGCTGCCGTCGCGGGGTCGTATCTGGCCGTCGGCCGGCGGCCGGCGTTCGTCGTGACGCCGTTCGACCGACTCGTCGTCGCGCTCAGCCCCGACGCGCTCATCACCTTCGCGATCACCCAACTCGGGACGCTCGGGCATCAGCTGGCGTTTCTGCTGGCCATCGCGGTGGCCTGTCTCGCGTTCGGATTGGCTGCTCTCCCCGGGGTGGCGCTCCTGCTGGGACGCGGTCCCGCCGCCGGGCTACTGGACCGGGGACGTGGGAAAGCCGTCGTCGGCGTCCTCCTCGGACAGGCCCTGCCGTCGGCGCTCGCGTTCGGACTCACGCGCTCCCGGCCGTCGGCGCTCGGCACCGCCGCCGGCGCGGGGATCGTCCTGCTCGTGGCCGCCGTGGCGACCGTCCTCGCCGCCGGCACGGATCGCCCACTCGGCTCGCTCGAGCGGCGACGCGTTCTCGGTTCCCTCGGGACGGCGATCGGCGTGAGCGCGCTCGCCGTTTTCGTCCACGGGACCGGCGAGGAGTCGTTCCCCTCGCCCCTCGAGATCCCCGAGGACGCCCGCCCCGCGGTCCGGGAATCGCTGACACGCGCGAAAGAGCAATCGCTCGCAGTCGAGGGCCTCGAGCCGCTCGTCAGTACGGACTTCTATCAGGTGGACATCGGCAACGTCGATCCTGCCGTCGACCGCGACGAGTGGTCGCTCTCGATCACGGGGGCAGTCGCCGAGGAGCAGGAGTACGACTTCGGGGACCTCGAGGCGATGGCACTGGAAGACCGCTTCGTCACGTTGCGGTGTGTTGGGGACCAACTCAACGGTCGCCAGATGGACACCGCCCTCTGGAGCGGCGTGCCCGTCGCCGACCTGCTCGAGGCGGCGGAGCCGTTGGGCGATCGGGTGATCCTGCACGGGGCCGACGACTACTACAACGAGTTCCCGATCGACGCGCTGTGGCCGGGGCTGTTGGCCTACCGGATGAACGGCCGGCCGCTACCCCGGGCACACGGTGCGCCGCTGCGCGCGCTCGTGCCGGGCCACTGGGGCGAGATCAACGTGAAGTGGTTGACCGAGATCGAGGTCCGGGACGAAGACACCATGGGCTACTGGGAACACCGCGGCTGGCACGGCACCGGGCCGGTCGAAACGGTCGCCAAGCTCTGGCAGGTCAATCGCTTCGACGGCGGCCGGTACGAGGTCGCCGGGCACGCCTACGCCGGCACCAGGGGGATCGAGGCCGTCGAGGTGTCGACCGACGGCGGCGACACCTGGACCGAGGCCGACCTCTCCGAGCCCCTGCCCGGCGACGACGTCTGGCGGCAGTGGCGTCACGAGTACGGGGCCGGCGGGCGCCACGAGGTGATCGTCCGGGCCCGCGACGGGGACGGGAACCTCCAGATCCCCGAGGAGGACGGCCCGAAGCCCGACGGCGCGACCGGCTGGGTGTCCGAAACCGTCGGCCCGCAATGACCGGCCATGACCGGGTGTTTCCCCGCCTGAACGTCGGCCACCCACCCCCGTGACCTGTCCGCATCCACGTTTTATACCTGTACGAGATATTATGATAATTCCCCATCAGGACGGATAACGGAGGTGCTTCGGGTGAATCCCCCGAGTAAACTGGTGGAAAAAACATGAACGTTTATATGGGAGTAGCAGGATGTTAGCAGTGGACAAGAGTGATTGTGAACCAATGACACGGGATTCCATCAACAGGCGACGGGTGCTTACGGGTGCAGGTGTAGGACTTGCGGGGGCAATGGCCGGTTGTCTCGGTGGCGGTGGCGGTGACGACGACGTCCAATTCCTGACGGACTACTACAACGACGCGTGGCAATCGGTCTGGGACGACCTCGAGCCCCAGTTCGAGGACGAGACCGACATCCCGGTCTCTATCGAGGAAGCGGGGATGTCCGGAAGTCAGGAGTCGCGGCTCTCCCAGCTGATTCAGTCGGGCAATCCGCCGGAAGCGAACACGTCTACGTTCGACCAGGTGGCCGACATCTGGGAGACGGACCAGCTCGAGACCGTCAACGACGTCGTCTCGTCGATCGAAGAGGTAAACGGGGAACTGAACGCCGGCGGCGCGTTCCTCGGTGAGGGAGACGACATCTATCAGATCCCCCACGGCGTGTACGTCTCGAACTTCCAGTACCGCCAGGACGTCTACGACGAACTCGGACTGGACGAGCCCGAGACGTTCAGCGACGTCCTCGAGAACGCCGAGGTGATCGACAACGCCGGCGGTGATCTCGAGGGCATGCGCGGCTACGGGCTAGCCGGGGCGAAGACCGGCAAGAGTCAAGACGAAATGCTCGTTTTGCTCGCGAGCGCGGGCATTTCCGGGACCGGCCTCGTCTGGCAGGATCCGGACACCCGCGAGGAGCTCGAGATCTCGTGGCCCGAAGACACGGTGATCGAGGTACTGGAGTACGTGGATGAACTCTCACAGTACTCGCCGGATCCGACCAATATCGGCTGGGCCAGCTCGCTCAGCAGCTGGGTACAGGGGGAATACGCCCAGTGTTACCACCTCAACGCGTGGCCGGTCGGCGTCACCGCACAGACTGCCGAGGCCAACGACAGCGACGGGCTGCGTTCGGTCGCCGAGAACACCGAGATCATCCCCTATCCGATGCTGGACGGCGTCGATCCGGACGAGAACTGGCTGTCCGCGCCGGCCCCCGACGGCTACCACATCTTCGCGAACTCCGAGCGGCCGGGCGACGCCAAGGAGTGGTTCGAGTGGCTCTACGCCGATAGCATGGAGCGCACCGTGAGCTTCTACGAGACGGACCCCGGTCGGTTCCTGCCGACCTACTCCGACGTGCTGGAATCGGACGCGTTCCAGAACCAGGACATCTTCGAGAATCACGGCCACTTGCTCGAGAAACTCCAGTACGTCCAGGACGAGATCTGGGGCAACCACTACGGCAGCGTTGACGAGGCCAACACCTCCTCGCCGGTATCACTGTACATGCAACGGCAGTGGTTCTACGGCGAGATGATCAACAACGTGGTCACCGACTCGATGACGCCACAGGAGGCCTACGACTGGGGGTACGGGGAACTCGAGGACGCCTTCGCAGAGGCACAGGACACGTTCGGATAATCGGTGCCGGACGGCCGACCCTCTTTCGGCCGTGTGAGCGCCGGAGGGAATCGTTTATAGCCAACCGTGAGATTAACATACATGCACGCAGAGGAAATCTAGATATGGCCAGTGAAACCGGAGAATCGATACGGCCTGGCAGGGCGTACATTCCGTGGGACGACCTGCCGGTAAAGCGGGAGACGGTCGCGGGAATCGGGACCGTGCTTCCGGTCGTCGTCCTGTACTTGCTCATCGCGGTGTTGCCAGTCGCGTTCGCGTTCTGGGCATCGTTACACGAGATCCACACGCTCAATCCGGAGTGGCAGTGGGCCGGCCTCGAGAACTACCGGGAGGTCCTGAACATCTCCACGTTCTGGGGCTCGCTGTGGCGGGGGATCGTCTACATGGTCGGCAGTACCCTCCTCCAGCTCGCCGTCGGGCTCTGGATGGCGCTGGTGCTGAACCGCATCACCCGCGGACAGAAACTGCTCACTGCGGTGGTCTTTACGGCCTACCTGATCCCGACGATCATCGTCTCGCTGGTGGCGCTGCGGGTGTTCGATCCGGCCGGCGGCGTCTTCCAGATGATCAGTACCTCACAAAGCATCGCCGGCTAATCCGACTTGAGCCATCTGTTCTGTTGTGGTGAGTCGTCGATCACGGTTGAGCAACGCTGATCGAAGGCGGAGCTGTCGCTGTCGGCGGCGCTCAGCCGCCGACGCGACAGCGTTGCCACTTGCGGAGACGCCGTACTCGGTGGGTGACTACCGGTGGAACCGGTCGTCTGGTGGCCGGTTCGCGGGGACGGCCCGACGCACCGCGAGGGCCGTCCACGCTGCCCGTCGAACCATATTCACGAACTCCTTGTACGGCCACCACCAGAGGCGACGCCCGCCTCGGCGCGGCGTCGCCACGTATTCGTAGTGCAGATACCGCCACGTGTTCTGCAACAGCAGACTCACCACGACGTACAGCAGTCTCACCGTGGAGTCTCGCGTCGTTGTCGTCGCTATCGCTTGCTCAGACAACCGATAGCTCGACTCGATACCGAACCGTTTCGAGTAGTGGTATCGAGCGTCGCGTGGATTCTCGATGAACGGCGCGTCAGCGGCGTAGCCGTGACGCGCCACGCCGTGCTCGTCGTACCGTCCGTTCAGGTACGTACAGTCGATGTAGACGGGAAACTCGACGGTCCAGCTGTGACCGTCGAGTTTCCCCGTCAGATCGTGTTGGATGACGCGACTCCACCCTTCCGAGAGTTCCTGCTGAATCGCTTCACCCCACCGGATGATCGGGACAACGTAGGCGTAGTTGTGCGTCTGTAACAGCGTGAGACACTTGCTGTCGTAGAATCCGCGATCAAGATAGACGGCCTTGACGTCGGTGTCAAGGCCGTCGAGGACACCGAGGAACTCAGCGAGGACGCTGCTGGCGGTGTCGCCGTCTTCGAGACGGCGCACCGCCAGCGTGTAGCGTTTGTTCTTCACACGCGCGTAGAGTGTGGCGTAGGCGTGGAATGCGGTGGTTCCACGCTTGGCTTCCGAGTGATAGAGGTTCTCCGTGTCGTCTTCATCACCGTAGTAGGGCCGCAGGTGGAGGTCTGCGCAGACCTCCACCTGCTCGGGGAGCAGTTCGACGATGTCTCGGCGAAGAAGCGTGTTAGCGACGCGTTCGAGCCGTTCCGGCTCGAACTTCGTCCGTAGATGATAGAGAATCGTGTTCGCCGATGGGGAGTCTTCACTGGAGTTGCACAGCGTCGAGATCGAGGTCCCGTCGGCGGTCGCGCCGACGAGGACCTCGTAGATGTCCTCTGCACCGATTTCAGCGTTGTTGGCGAGGTTGAGAGAAACTTCCTCGTCAAGGCAGTTGACGAGGAAGTTAAGGAGCTGGTCCTCGTGAATCTCACTGTCTGCTTGCTGGGTCGTAGACACACCTTCAGCAAGCAGACGTTCTAACTAAGCGGCTTTGTGATGTACTGATGATCGGTGCTGAGTGGCTCGGCCTGTGGGGCGGACGGGAGGCCCCGCTGGGCTCGCGCGACTGGGCGATGCGGCTGCTGATCCTCGTCGGGACTTGGAAGTTCGCCGTCTTCGTCACCATCTTCACGCTCGCGCAGTTGCGCGCGATTCCCGATCGGTTCTACGAGGCGGCGAAGGTCTGTGGCGCGAACCGCTGGCAGATGTTCCGCGACATCACGCTGCCGCGTCTCATGGGGATCGTGACGGTCGTCGTCCTGCTCCGGTCGGTCTTCATGTTCAACAAGTTCGACATCATTTGGCAGCTCACTGAGGGTGGCCCCGGTAACGCCACGACGACGCTGCCCGTGCTGGCCTACAAGACCGTGTACACGGACCAGGCCTACGGCCTCGCCAACGCGATTGCCGTGGTCATGTTCCTGTTCCTGCTAGCGTCGGCGATCATCTACTTCCAACTGTTCAACCCCAGCGAGGAGGTTGAGACGACGACATGAGCCAAAGCGAACCACCGGGAGGCGTCTTCGGCCTCTCATACGACCGCGAGACGAGTGTTATCGAATCACTGAAAGTCGTCAGCACTGCGATCATCGTCCTCGTCGGTGCCTGGCCGATCTACTGGATGACCCAGTTGGCCTTTACCGAGTACGAGACGGTCGAAGACACAGTCACCGTCTTCCCCACGCCGGACATCTTCACGCTGGATAACTTCAACGTCCTGACCGAACCGGAGATGTACACCTACATGTTCAACACGGTCGTGGTGGCTATCGGGACCATCGTGACGGTCGTCCTCGTCTCGCTGATCGCCGGCTACGGCCTCGCGCGACTGGAGTTCCCGCAAAAGGAGAACTTCGCGCGGATCCTCCTGATCGGCTACCTCTTCAGCCCGATCGTCATCGGGATCCCGCTCTACCAGATCTGGCAGACCATCGGCCTGCTCGGGACCCGATTCGGGCTCATCATCGCCCTCTCGGCGATCTCGATGCCCTTCGCGGTCTGGCTGATGTGGAAGTACATCATGACGATCCCGGAAGCCCACGAGGAAGCCGCGTGGGTCGACGGCGCCTCGCGGTGGCGGGGCTTTCGTGACGTCGTCGTGCCGCAGTGCCGACCGGCGATCATCGCCGCGGCGCTGTTCGCCTTCGCGCTCGCGTGGAACGACTTCACGTTCGCGCAGATCCTCCTGCCCCAGACCGATACCACGACGTTCGCACCCGGTATCCTCCGAGCGATGGGGCAGGCACAGTTCCTGCCGCAGGCCTACCTGATGGCGATCTCGCTGGCCATGACGCTGCCGCCGCTGCTGTTTGCCTACTTCATGCAGAGCTACCTGCTGAAGGGGTTCCAGGTCAGAGCCCTCTGAGCGTGCATCACCTTTACAACTAACACCACGAGACATACCAACATATGCCAGACATCGAGATCCGGAACCTGACGAAAGTGTACAACGAATCGGGTAACAGCATCGTCGCCGTCGACGACGTCGACCTCACCATCGAGGACGGCGAGTTCGTGACGCTGGTCGGCCCCTCGGGCTGTGGCAAGACCACGACCCTACGCTGTGTCGCGGGGCTGAACAAGCCGACCAGCGGGACGATCAAATTCGGCGACCGTGACGTCACACAGAAGCCGGTTCAGGAACGCAACATCGCGTTGCTGTTCCAGGACATCGCGCTCTACCCCCATATGAGCGTTCAGGAGAATATGGCCTACGGGCTCAAGATCTCCGGCTTCTCCCGGGAGGAACGCATGGCCCGCGTCGAGGAGGCCGCCGAGTTGCTCCAGATCACGGACCAATTAAAGAAGATGCCCGCGGATCTCTCGGGCGGCCAGCAACAGCGCGTCGCACTCGGGCGATCGCTCGTGCGGGACCCGGAGATCTTCCTGTTCGACGAGCCGATGTCGGACCTGGACGCGAAACTCAAGGCCGAACTGCGGCCAGTCATCGAGAAGGTGACCGACGAAATCGGCTGTCCGACGCTGTACGTGACCCACGACCAGGAGGAGGCGATGACCATGTCCGACCGCGTCGCCGTGATCAACGACGGCGAACTGGCACAGGTCGCTCCACCGAAGGAGGTCTACGACGAGCCGGCCTCGCAGTTCGTCAGCCAGTTCATCGGCCAGCCGTCGACGCAGTTCTTCGAGGGCAACGTCGGCGCGGTCAACGGAACCGCCGAACTCGACGTCGGCGGCTACGAGTACGCCCTCGCCCGCGACGGCCTCGAGGGCTGGGCCGGCGAGGACGTCCGCGTCGGCCTTCGGCCACAGTACATCCGGGTCAGCGACGATCCTGACGCCGGTATCCCGGCGACACACCTGCTCGACGAGCCGCTGGGCGATGCGACCCACAGCTTCTTCGACACCGAGTTCGGCGAGATCGTCGTCGTCACCGATCCCGACTTCGAGGGCAACGGTGGGGAGTACGGCCTCGTCTTCGAGGACGACTACATCCAACTGTACGACAACGACTCCGGCGTCCGGATCGCCTGATTCCGGTCAGTTCTTTTCGTCGCCGCTCGCTCGAGCGGCCGCGCTCGTGTCCGCGTCGGCAGCGACTGCCGTCTCGAGATCCGCCGGTGCCGTCGAGCGGACGACGATCGTGCCGGCGGCGAGATCGCCGACGCGTCGGCCGTCGGCCACCAGCGCCGAGACGAGCCCGAGTACCAGCGGCGGGACGCCGAGCAGATCGACGTACCGACAGAGGTTTCGGACGGCGCTTGCCCGGAGCGTACACTCGCGACCGTCGGCCATGACGACCAGCAGACCGCGGTTGACTTTCCCCGGCGTCCGCCCGTAGCGCCACTCACAGACGAAGGAGTAGGTAACATAGAGCGGCAAGAGCGCGACCAGCGACAGGAAGACGACGTACCCACCCAGCGCCTCGTAGGGCCCGCTGAGGACCACGCTCGCGGCGTAGATCAGCGGGAACTCGAGCAGGACGTAACAGAGAAACAGGTCGATCGCCGCCGCCGCCACGCGGGCGAACAGCACGTCTCGGTCGGCCGCAGTTTCGACTCTTGGGGCCGGTTGTCGCCGGGTCGGGAGGAACCCGTCCAGCGTCCAGTCGATCACGGTGCGACCGCCTCGGCGTTCATGCGGGAGTCATTCAGTAGCGGACGGGAAATAGCTGCCGTCGTCCGACGGCGTTACTCCATCCGGATGTCCGTTCGCAGCGTCACGAGGAAGTAGGCGAAAAGAGCGAGCGTGATGCCGCCGAACACCTGCGAGTCGATCGAGAGGTAGCCGTCGATCTGGTACAGCAAGACGCTCGTGATCGCCAGCACGACGATGGCACCGAGCGTCCGCCAGCGTTCGATCGTTTTCTCGACGGCGATTCCCGCCGTGGACTTCTCGACCGCATCCGACGCCTTGCGGATGTTCTCGAGCCCCGCGCTATCGGATTTGCGTGATGTGGTATCTCCACTCATATAGTGTTGGCATTCCTTCCGAGAAGTAAATATCTATGGGTACAGGTGACACGATTTCGCCGACGGGGTTACACGGGCAGACGGGCCAGCGGCTCGGCAATGGCAATACCCCCCGACAAAACAGGCCGACGGCGACACCCGTCGAGTCGGCGACGATGGGGCACGTGGAACCCGGCGGCGAGGCCGAGGACTCGAGGCGAGCGTTACTCCTTGAGTTCGTCGTTTCGCAGGTCCTCGTCGAACTGGAGGGTGTTCTCGATCTCGGTCTCGTCGACGTCCTCGAACGCCCAGCGGGCGATCGAGCGACGGTGGACCTCGTCGGCCCCGTCGACGATACGGAACGCGCGGACGTTCTCGTAGAAGTGTGCGATCGGGATGTCCTTCCCGATCCCGTTGCCGCCACAACACTGTAGCGCGAGGTCGATCGTGTCGTTGGTGACGTTCGCGGTGAACATCTTCGACATCGCGACCTCGATGCGTGCGTCGCTGCGATCGAGTTCCCGCGCGGCGTGGCGAACCATGGTTCGTGCGGCGTGCAGGCGGGTTTCGGCGTCGGCGATGCGGTGGCGCAGCGCCTGCTTGTCCTCGAGTTTCGAGCCGAAGGCCTCCCGCTCCTGAAGGTAGGCCTTCGCGATCTCGAGCGAGCGCTGGGCCATTCCGGAGTAGCGCATACAGTGGGTGAGCCGACCGCCGCCGAGGCGCATCTGGGCGATGCGGAACCCGTCGCCTTCCTCGCCGAGCGTGTTCTCGACGGGGACGCGGACGTTGTCGAATTTCATCTCGGCGTGCCCGCCCTCGCGCTCGGTGATCCCGTGGCCGCCCAGGTGATCGACGTTGCGGACGACCTCGACGCCGTCGGCGTCACGCGGCACGAGGATGATCGAGGCACCCTCGTAGGGGTGTGCGTCCAGATCGGTCCGGACCATCGTCAGATAGTAGTCCGCACCCAGCCCGTCGGAGGTCCACCACTTGTGGCCGTTGATGACCCACTCGTCGCCGTCCTTGACGGCGGTACTCTGGAGCATCTTCGGGTCAGAGCCGGCACCTACCTTGGGCTCGGTCATCGCGAAGGCAGTGGAGATCTCGCCCTGTACGAGCGGGCGCAGGTACTCCTCTTTCTGTTCGTCCGTGCCGACCATCTCGAGGGTGTGCATGTTCCCCTCTTGGGGCGCGTTGGCCCGGATCGCGATCGCGCCGATCAGCGAGCGGCCGACCTGCTCGAACGACGGCAGCATGTCGCTGAAGTCCAGTCCCTGCCCGCCGTACTCCTCGGGGACCTGGGGCGCGAACAGGTCGCGCTCCTTGGCCATCTCCCACATCTCGTGGATCTCGTCCATGGAGATCGTCTCACCCGTCGCGAGTGCCTCTCGCTCGCGTGGAATGACGACTTCGTCCATGAAGTCCTCTACGCGGCCCGCAACCTCTTTTGCTTTCTCGGAGTCGTGGTACTCCATATCATCCATAACCGCATACAGCATTGTAAAGCTATAGGTAAGGAAACGCATACATTGGCAACGAACGGGTGGTGAATCGACTACGCGTTCCGAAGCGACGCCCGCTTCCACTCGGCTTCCGACAGCGGTCGTCCGCTCAGACCCGTTCGAGGATCGTCGCGACGCCCTGGCCGAAGCCGATACACATCGTCGAGAGCGCGGTGTCCTGGCCGGTGCGCTCGAGTTCGTGGGCCAGCTTGGTCAGCAACATCGCGCCGGTCGCGCCCAGCGGGTGACCGTGGGCGATCGCCCCGCCGTTGACGTTGACGTCCTCCCAGGACGCGCCGGTCTCCTCGAGCCAGGCCGCGACGACCGAGGCGAAGGCCTCGTTGACCTCGAAGAGATCGATATCGCCGACGCTCATGTCGGCTTTCTCGAGGACGTTCTCGGTCGCCGGGATGGGGCCGCGAAGCATCGTGACGGGGTCGACGCCGACGACCTCGGTCTGGACGATGCGGGCCATCGGCTCCCAGCCGTGTTCTTCGGCGGCCGCTTCGCTCGTGATCAACAGCGCACAGGAGCCGTCGACGATCCCCGAGGAGTTGCCGGGGTGGTGAACGCCCTCCCCTTCCTCGCGGAACGACAGCGGGAGTTCGGCGAGCGTTTCCTCGTCCGTGCCTGGCCGCGGGTGTTCGTCCTGTTCGACGACGACCTCCTCGCCGTCGAGTTCGGTCTCGACGGGCGTGATCTGGTCGTCGTAGCGGCCCTCGTCCCAGGCCCGCTTCCAACGGCGCTGGGAGTCGGCGGCGATCTCGTCGAGTTCCGAGCGCGTGAGGCCGTAGTTCTCCGCGATGCGTTCGGCCCCCTCGCCCTGCGTGGTCAGTTCGTCGAAGTACTCGAAATACGTGTCAGTCGGTGCGTCGCCGTCCGACCCCATCGGCACGCGGGTCATGTGTTCGACCCCGCCGGCGATGAGGATGTCGTGTTGGCCGGCCATGACGTTCGCGGCGGCGAAGTTCGCGGCCTGCTGGCCCGATCCACACATCCGGTTCAGCTGGACGCCGGGGACGACATCGCCCCAGCCGGCGACCATCGGCGCGAGCCGCCCGATGTTCAGCCCCTGCTCGTCGACGGGCGTGACACAGCCGTAGATGACGTCTTCGATCGTTTCCGGCTCGAACCCGTTGCGCTCGCGCAGGGCCTCGAGCGGTTCGGCGGCCAGGTCCTGCGGGTGCGTGTCGCTGAACGACCCGTCGCGTTTCCCGAACGGTGTCCGGACGGCGTCGACGATGACTGCGGAGTTCATGACGTGGACTTGAGTATTCCGCGATCCGTCATAGAAGTTGTGCATATATTCGTGATCGACCGTGCTGGACTCTTTTCGGGGGACTCAGGTTCGCTGATCGGCGTGTCGGTTGGTAGCCCTCCACAACGATTAAATCAGATAGTGTAGTATTCGCTCGGGCGATGGATTTCGGACTACAGGACCGGACCGCCGTCGTCACCGGCGGGGCCGGACGCATCGGAAGCGCAGACTGTCGACTGCTCGCCGAGGAAGGCGCGGACGTCGTCGTCCTCGACGTGGACGCCGACGGCGCAGGGGAGACCGCCGCGGAGATCAACGAGACCGCCGGGGGCGGCGAGGCGATGGCCCTCGAGTGCGATCTGACCGACCGAGCGGACGTGGCCGACTCGATGGCCGCGGTCCGCGACGCGTTCGGCGGCGTGGATGTCCTCGTGAACAACGCCGCGATGGTCGACGCCCGCTCGCGCGTCGGCGACTACGACGACGACGTCTGGGACCGCGACGTCGAGATCAATCTCACCGGCACCTACAACATCAGCAAGGAGCTGTTCCCGCGGATGTGTGAACGCGGCTGGGGCCGGATCGTCAACATGTCCTCGATGGCCGGCTGGTACGGCGGTTTCGGCCAGTTTTCCTACTCCGCGACGAAGGCCGCCATGATCGGCGTCGGCCGGACGATGGCGCTCGAGGGGGCCCAGTCGGGGGTCACCTCCAACGTCATCGCGCCCAACATCGTCGTCGGCGACTGGGCCGACATGAGCCCCGACGAACTCCGGGAGAACGTCGACGAGTACTACGCCCGCATCGCCGACGCGACGCCGATGCGCCACCTCGGGACCGAGGAGGACGTCGCCAACATGGTCACCTACCTCTGCTCGGAGCAGGCCTCCTACGTGACCGGGCAGGTGATCGGGGTGACGGGCGGGATCGACCTCTTTAGCTTCTAATCGCGGGTCGGAAATGCGGTGGTGACGCCGTCGGCCTCACGCGGGATACGCGTCGTGCCACGGCCGCTGGCGCTCGAGGGCGGCGCTGGCCGCGATGACCGCGTCGTCGTCGTGTCGCTGCCCCGCGATCTGCATCCCGACGGGGAGCCCGTCGGCGAAGCCGGCCGGGACCGAGGCCGCCGGCTGGCCGGTGAGGTTGAACGGCTGGGTGAGGACCCAGCCCCGATACGGCTCGATCTCGACGCCGTCGATCTCTTCCGGTTCCTCGTCGTGGGGGAACGGCGTCGTCCCCGCCGTCGCCGTCACGAGGAGGTCGTATTCGTCGAACAGGTCGACCAGTCCGTCGAGAACGTGGGTCCGGACCACGTCAGCGCGCTTGTACTCCCGCGTCGTCGGCTCCTCGGCGTCGACGATCAGTTCGACGAGATACGGCCGCAGGCGGTCGCGGTCCTCGCCGAGCGGGTCGAACCCCTCCGCCCTGAGATTCTCGAGCAGCGACCCCCACCGCACGGTCGCCATGGTGTAGTAGGCGTCCAGGATTGCCTCGTTGTCGTGTCCCAGGTCCGGATCGACCCGATCGACCGTCGCGCCGGCGCGCTCGAACGCCGAGACGGCGTCCTCGAGGACTTCGCGGACGGCGGGGTCGACGGGATAGACCCCCATGTCGGGACTGAAGGCGATCTCCATCCCGTCGATCGGCCGGTCGACGGCGTCGCGGTACTCGTCTCCCTTCGGGACCGAGAACGGGTCCCGCGGGTGGGATCCCGCCATTACGTCCAGCGAGAGCGCCGCGTCCCCGACGGTGCGGGCCAGCGGCCCGTGCGTGGAGAAGGGAGTGTGGCTCGCGAACGCGTTCGGTCGCGTGACGTTCGGGATCACGCCCTGCGTGGGCTTGAGCCCGTAGACGCCGCAGAAACTCGCCGGGATCCGGACGGAACCGCCGGCGTCGGAGCCGGGCGCGAGCGGGACGAGCCGATCGGCAAGCGCCGCGCCGGCCCCGCCGGAGGAGCCCCCCGAGACCCGGTCCGGATCGAACGGGGTCCCCGTCGGCCCGGCGACGCGGTTATCGGTCGTGACGCCGAGCCCGAACTCTGGGGTGTTGGTCTTCCCGACGATGATCGCACCCGCCTCTTTGAGCCGGGCGACGAACGGCGAGTCCGACTCGGCAACGCGGTCCTCGAAGAGCAGGGAGCCGGAGGTCGTTCGGACTCCTTCGACGTCGTCCAAGTCCTTGATCGCGACCGGGACGCCGTGGAGCGGCCCGAGCGGTTCGCCCTCGTCGATCGCCCGCTCCGCCTCGTTGGCCATCTCGCGGGCGAGGTCGTCGGTCACCGTCACGAAGGCGTTCGTCCGCTCGTTTCGTTCGTGTATTCGCTCGAGGACCGCGTCGACGACCGCGGTCGGCGAGAACTCGCCGTCACGGATCGCCCGCGCGAGCCCGGCGGCAGTCCGGTCTGTGGGTCCTGTTACCATGATACGAGTTATCAGCGTACCGGATGAAAAGCGTTCGTCTCGGCGAACCGCAGTTGCGACCGCGAGCTGGGACGCGAAAACCCCTCCCCCGACGAGCGAGCGGAGCTATCCCCTCGAGCGAAGCAGTGGAAGGTAGTTACTCCGTGATGCCCATCGTCTTCGCGATCGTGTTGAGCTGGATCTCGTCGGTTCCCTCGACGATCCGTAGGATCCGCGCCTGGTGGACCAGATCCATGTAGGGGCTCTCCTCGGCCAGCCCGTTGGCCCCGTTGACCTGCACCGCCGCATCGGCGACCTCCCAGAGGACGTTCGTGGCGAACCACTTCAGCACCGACGAGTCCATGATCGTCCGCTCGTCCTGGGCCATCTTCCAGGCGAGTTTCAGCCCCGCCGCGTCGGCCGCGTAGGTCTTTGCCTTCCCCTTCGCGAGCTTCGCGGAGACCTGCTGGAAGTTCCCGATCGGCTCGCCGAAGGCCTCGCGCTCGGTGACGTACTCGCCGGCCTCGGAGAGCAGGTACTCGCTGTACCCCACGGCCTCGGCACCCAGCTCGAGTCGCCCGAGCGAGAGGAACTCCATCGCGGCGTAGAAGGCCTCGTCGACTTCGCCGAGGACGCGGTCCTCGGGGACGCGAATGCCGTCGAGAACGATTTCGGCCTGCGACCCCTCCGCGCCGACGGCGTTGTTGTACGAGCCGATCTCGTACTCGTCTTCCTCGACGATGAAGCAGGTGATGCCGCCGTAGCGGCCGACGTCCTCCTGGGGCGTCGTCCGGGCGAACAGCTGGACGAAGTCGGCGTAAGGCGCGTTGGTGATCCACTGTTTGCGCCCGTTGAGTATCCACCCGTCCCCATCCCGTTCCGCCGTCGTCTCCATATTCGGCGAATCCGACCCCACGCCGGGTTCGGTCTGGCCGAACGCCGTCGACTTCTCGCCGCGGACCACGGGCTCGAGGTATTTCTCGCGCTGGTCGCCCTCGGCCTGTAACAGCAGTGGCTTCGGCCCCTCGGGGCCGGCGAGGACGTACCGCTCGAGGCCGCCGCCGTGGCTCGCGAGGTGCTTTTTCGCTCGATACCAGGTGACCGGTGAGATGCCGTCGCCGCCCGCGTCCTCGGGCAGGTTCATCGCGTAGAAGCCCGCCTCGGCGGACTTCCGCCTGATCTCCTCGCGGGCCTCGAGCAGTTCGTCGGTCCACCGGCCGTTCTCGTGGTGGCCCTTTCGAGGGTTGGTGTAGGTATCGCCCAACTCCTCGACGATCGGCTCGACCTCCCGTTCGATGAACTCGTCGATGCTCTCGAGGATCAGTTCGGTCTCGTCGTCGGTGTCGAAACTCACGCCGCCTGTGGTGTTTGCTACCATAGTGAAATACGTCAAAACCGCTTACTGCTGTGGTGCCTGCTCGTCGTCTGCCGGCTGTTCGTCCTCTTCCGCCTCGAGGACCACGTCGAACTGGTCTCGGAGCGTCTTCTTGTCGAACTTGCCCGTCGAGGTCTTCGGGATCTCGTCGACGATCTCGTAGACGTCGGGCAGCCACCACGAGGGGAACGTCTCGGCGAGGTGGGCCTCGAGGTCGTCCGCGTCGACGGTCGCGCCGTCCCGCGGCACCACGACCGCCATGGGCCGTTCCTGCCAGCGTTCGTGGTCGACGGCGATGACCGTCGCCTCGCTGACGGCCTCGTGGCCGATCAGTTCGTTCTCGAGTTGGACCGAGGAGATCCACTCGCCGCCGGACTTGATGACGTCCCTGTCGCGGTCGACGACGTCGATATACCCCATTTCGTCGCGGGTGGCGATGTCGCCGGTCCGCAGGTAGCCGTCGTCGGTGAAGGCCTGCTCGTTCTCCTCGGGCCGATTGTGGTAGCCGTCGGTCACCCACGGGCTGCGGACCTGCAGTTCGCCCATCGTCTCCCCGTCGGCGGGGACTTCCTCGCCGTCATCGTCGATTACCCGGGTCTGCATCCCCGGGACGGGGATGCCGGCCTTCGCGCGGTACTCGTATTGCTCGTCGCTTGGCAGTGCCGCCGTCTCCTTCCGGAGCGTACTGAGCGTGCCAAGCGGCGAGGTCTCGGTCATCCCCCAGCCCTGGAGGATCGGCGCGTCGTACTCCTCGTCGTACTTCCGGATCAGCGACTCCGGCGGCGCCGACCCGCCGACCGTCAGCCGGTCGATGTTCGAGATGTCGACCTCGGGGTTCTCGTCCAAGAACTCCGCCATCTCGAGCCAAATCGTCGGCACGGCCGCGGAGAAGGTCACGCCCTCCTCGTCGATCAGCCGGGCGATCGTCTCGGGATCGGTGTGGACCGAGGGGAAGACCTGCTTTGCTCCCACGAGCGTCGCGCCGTAGGGGAGCCCCCAGCCGTTGGCGTGGAACATCGGCACGACGGGCAGGATCGTATCGCGCTCGCCGATCCCGTTGGCGTCGACGTGGCCGCCCATGATGCTGTGGAGGTACATCGCCCGGTGGGAGTAGGCGACGCCCTTCGGCAGCCCCGTCGTCCCCGAGGTGTGACACATGCCGTACTCGGCGTCTTCGTCGATCTCGGGCCACTCGTAGTCGGTCGGCTGGCCGGAGAGCAGTGACTCGTAGTCGGTCACCGGCTCGAGGTCGGTCTCGGGGACCTCGTCGTCGAGGACGACGTACTGCTCGACGGTATCGAGGTCGTCGGCGTTGGCTTCGACCTTCTCGATGAGGCCGGGATCGACGAAGATCACGCGGTCTTCGGCGTCGTCGATCGTATGGACGAAGTGGTGATCGGGCAGCCGCATGTTGCACATGTGAATCGACCGTCCCGAACACGCCGGCCCGAAGTAGAGTTCGTAGTGGCGGTAGTGGTTCGTCGCGACGACGCCGACCCGATCGCCCCGATCGAGTCCGAGGTCGTCGAGCGCGGACGCGAGTTGATTGATCCGGTCGTACGCGTCGCCGTACGTGTACCGATGGACGCTCCCGTCGGGCAGTTTCGTCACCAGTTCCCGATCGGGAAACAGGTCGACTGCCCGCTCGAGTACCTTGTCAAGTGTTAACTGGACACCCATCATGGTCGTCGCCACTATTCTGTCCAGTACCTTATGAGTTGGGGCGAGACGGCGGTTGCGCCGTCGACGCGGCGATCAACGGATCGCACCGCGGTCGCGAAGCGCGGCCAGCTCGTCCGCGTCGTATCCCGCGGCGGCGAGCAGTTCGTCCGTATGCTCGCCGTGGCCGGGGACCGATTCGTCGCGGCCCTCGGGGGCGTTCGACCCCAGCGCCGGGAACCCGACCCGCGGCGGCGCGTCGTCGGGCCGTTCGACCAGCCCGCGGGCCTCGAGTTGCGGATGTTCGAGCGCCTCGGCGGGCGTACAGACCGGCCCGGTCATCGTCTCGTCGCTCAGTTCGTCGAGCCAGTCATCCCGCGTGCGGGTTGCGAACAGGGCTTCGAGTTCCTCACGGACGGCGGTCAGTTCGGCGGGGTCGTCGGTCCTGTGCGCGTCGATCAGCTCCTCGCGGCCGACCTCCTCGCAGAAGGCCGTCCAGAACTTCGGCTCGAGGGCCGCCAGCGTCAGATAGCGGCCGTCGGCGGTCTCGTAGACGTCGTACCAGGGGAACTGGCCAGTAAGCGCCGTCTCGCCGGGACGGGGATCGTCGCCGGTCAGCGCCTCGTGACTGATCGCCTGCGAGAAGGAGGTGACCACGTCGGTCATGGCCACGTCGACGTACTCGCCGCCGTTGCCCAGTTCCCGCGAGAGGAGCCCGCCGACGATCGAAAACGCCGCGAACAGCCCGCCGCCGAGGTCGCCGATCTGATAGCCCGGGATCTGTGGGGCCATTTCCTCGTCCTCCCGGGTCATATCGAGTAAGCCGGCCACCCCGACGTAGTTGAGGTCGTGGCCCGCGCGCTCGGCGTAGGGTCCGGTCCCCCCGTAGCCCGACAGCGAGCAGTAGACCAGGTCCTCGTTGTACGCGACGAGCGTCTCGTAATCGATCTCGAGGCGGTCGGCGACGCCGGGGCGGAACTGTTCGAAGACGACGTCGGCCTCGGCGACGAGGTCGTAAAACGCCTCGCGGCCGCCCCCCGATTTCAGGTCGAGCGCGACGCTGCGTTTGCCGCGGTTGACGCTGTCGAACAGTGCGCCGACGTCACGCTCCGTCGTCGGCGGCGTATAGCGGGCGTAGTCGCCCGCGTCCGTGTCCTCGACTTTGATCACGTCGGCACCCGCGTCGGCGAGCAGTTGCGTCGCGTACGGACCCGGCAAGAGCCGCGACAGGTCGAGTATTCGAACGGAATCGAGCTGCATGGTACCACGTCCCGATCCGATCCCAAAAGTCTACTGTCGGTGGTCGGCCGGGGCTGTGGCCCCCCAGCCGCGATCGGCGCGAATCGCTCAGTCGTCGCCCTCGAGCGCCACCAGGTCGTCGACCGACGGGATGTCTGCCGCGGCGTCGGTGATCTGTTGCATCCGGTCGGTGTGTTTTTCGATCGCGTACTCGGCCAGTTCGCCGGACTCGAGGCCGCGGCGATCCGCGGGGTCGTCGGGCTGGAACCGCTCGTCCTCGGTGATCCCCTGGACGAGCGGGAGCAACTCCTCGACGGTCTCCTCGATGAGGTGGGGATCGACCCCCTCGGCGATGAGCTTCTTGAGCTGGTTCATCCCGAAGCCGACGTGGCGGCCCTCGTCGCTGCGGATCTTGGTGAATCCCTGGACGAGCCCCGGCAGGTGTGGCAGCCCCTCGAACTCGCCGCCGTAGGAGGTCTGCATCCCGTAGTAGCCCGTCTGTGCGAGGATGCCCTCCACCGTGAGGTGGTAGTGACAGTACGCTTTCGCCCTGTTTTCGGGGGTGTCTTCCTCGAGCAGTCGGAACTGCGCTTTCCGGTTGCGGTCGAACAGCTCGATGTAGGGGTCGTTGAACCACCGCTCGTGGCGGGGGTTCGACCGCTCCCAGCCGAGTTCGTCCTCGACCGTCCAGACGACCTCGCGCCAGTAGCGATCGAAGAAGTCGGCGTGTTTGGCCTCCTCGTACAGTTGGGTCGTTAGGAACAGCTGGTCGTCGATGTTATCGAGGACGGACCCCAGCGGCGCGAGGTCCTCCGTCACCGCGTCCTCGCCCGCCCCGAACTTCGCGATGCCGTTGAGGGTGCCATACCACGACTCCTGGTCGTATCCGTCCGTCTCCTCCATGAACGCGAGTAAGTTCTCGACGTCTCGCTCGAGGTCGATCTCGCCGGGGTCCCAGTGGCGCTCGACCGCGTTGCGGTAGTAGCGGTTCGATCGGGACTCCCGGTCCATCATCTCGGTTGGCGTGTACTCAGTTGCCATACCACATACTACTCGTCGCGGCTATTAAATGTGCAGTCCCTGTCACGCGGATCGAGTCCGTCGGGGTACCCGGAACCGCTCGAGCGGTCAGTCGCCGCCCTCGCCGGCGTCCGCTCGCCGGCTGTCCCCGCTCGCGTCACCCGAGGCGTGGTGTGTCTCGCTTTCCTCGATGCGCTCGTGGCGGTCGAGGGAGGTCATCGTCCGGTAGGTCTCGATCCGGTCGGTCTTCGCGAGCCTGTAGCGGTAGTAGCCGTAGGCGACGACGAACCAGCCCACGAGGACGACGCCGACGATCGGTCGCTGGAGCAGCGTGACGATCCAGAACGCGCCGGTCGCGACGGCCCCGCCGAGGACCGCGAGGAGGAGCCCGCGGTAGCGCCGGAGTCGGAACGGGGCGTTGGCGTAGTGGGCTGGGAACTCACGGGGCAGGTTCCAGAGCCCGATCGCACAGAAGAAGTACGCGGTGAGGCTGGCCAGGCCGATGAACACCGAGAGCCCCACGATCTCGTCCGCGATCGGGACGAGTACGAACGGCGGGAGGCCGAGCAGCGCAACGGCGTAGTGTGGGGTATCGAACCGGGGATGGATCCGGGCGAGCGACGCCGGGAGGATACCGTCGCGGCTCGCGCGCATGAGCGTCCGGGA
The DNA here is from genome assembly GCF_000230735.2 of Natrinema pellirubrum DSM 15624. NCBI lineage: Archaea > Methanobacteriati > Methanobacteriota > Halobacteria > Halobacteriales > Natrialbaceae > Natrinema > Natrinema pellirubrum. The sequence continues at coordinate 3,447,841 of NC_019962.1, read as the reverse complement.
GAAGACCAAAAGCGTCGTGTTCACGGTCGTGACGACCGCGAAGACGGCACCGGCGGCGACGACGTACTCGCCCCACCACGGGAGGAACCGCGTGGCGGCCATCGCGAGATCGGCTTCGGCCCCCAGTTCGGTGTAGGGAACGACGCCGACGAGGACGGCGATCAGCGCCACGTAAAACAGGGCGACGATCCCAATGCCCAGCCCCAGCACCAGCGGGATCGTCCGGCCGGGATCCTCGATCTCTTCGCCCAGTTCGACCAGCAGCCCGAAGCCAAGGAACGGATAGAACAGGGCGACCACCGCGAGCCCGAACGCGCCGTAGTCCGGGAAAAACGGCGCGTAGTTGGCGGCGTCGACTGCGGTCGCGCCGGGGACGATAAAGGTCAGGAGCGCGATCACGAGCCCGGCGAAGAAGACGAGTTGGACCTGTGCGACGACCCTGAGCCCGATCAGGTTGACCAGCAGGACGAACGCCAACAGGACGTAAATCAGCGGCGTCGACGGGACGTCGACGAAAATACGGATGTACTCCGCGAAGCCCGTCGCCGTGATGAGCAGCGATGCCCACGCGACCAGCGGGATGGTAACCGGGACCAGAAATCCCCAGTACGGCGCAGTGAGTCGAGAGATATAGACGTACAGTCCACCGGCGACTGGCATCGCCGACCCGAGCAGGGCGTTGTAGAGGACGACGAACGACGCCGGGATCGCCGCGAGGAGGATCGCCACCACGAGCGACGGGCCTGCGGTCCCCGCCAGCGGCCCCGGCAGGACGAATATCGGCACCGAGATGGCGTTCCCGACCAACAGCGCGAGGACGCCGACGATCCCGATGCTCGAGGACAGCGTCGCCGCGTCGGTGTCGCCGGAGGCGCTCATTCCGCCGTGGCTCGATCGGCCCGCCGGCGTCGGACGGCGGCGTCGCGGAGCCGTCGACCGAGGGCGAATCCGACGACGGCGCCGAGAACGGGCGCGACGGCGAGCAGCGCCGGGACCGTCGCCAGCGGGAGGACGATTCCGAGCCCGAGGCCGACCACCAGCCCGCCTTCGGGATACTGCGCCGCGGCGACCTCGCGCTCGACGTCGTCCATCTCCGCCGGCTCGTCGCGGTACTCTCCGATTGCCATGTAATGTCCCACCATACCACGGGTAAAATAGCTTCTGGACGTTGACACCAGCTGAACGTCGGTCGGTGGTGTCGGGACCGCGTCCGCCTCGCAGCGGCGCGTCGCGTTCGCGGCTCCGGCGGCGGGTCGGTGAGCGGCTCGGGCCGGCGACCGACACCGGCCTCCACGCACGTTGATAAGAACTAAGTCGGTTCCCATGAAGGTTGGTGCCATGGCACAAAAGAGTGCTGCCGTCGTCGGTGGCGGCATCATGGGCGCCGGTATCGCACAGGTACTCGCACGGAACGGCTACGACGTGGCCGTCCGCGAGATCAACGAGGAGTTGGCCGACGAGGCTCGAGAGCGCGTGATCTCGGGCAATTACGGGCTCGAGGACGCCGTCGAGGGCGGTTATCTCTCCGAGGACGAGAAAGACGCGGTCCTCGAGCGGATGACGTTCACGACGGATCTCGACGCGGCAACCGACGGGACCGACTTCACGATCGAGGCGGTTACCGAAGACCTGGCGATCAAGGGGCAGGTCTTCCGCGATCTGGACGAGGTCACGGACGATCAGCCGCTGTACTCGAACACGAGCGGGTTCGCCGTCACGTCGATCGCCAACGCCGTCTCCGACCCCTCTCGGGTCGCGGTGACGCACTTTTTCAACCCCGTCGCGGTCATGGACATGGTCGAAATCGTCCAGGCACCGGAGACTGACGAAGCCGTCGTCGAGCGCGCCGAGGAACTGGTCGACGAACTCGGGAAGACACGGGTTACCATCGACGACGATCCCGGCTCCTACGGCTTCCTCGCCAACCGCTGTCACGCGGCGATGCGCGAGGAGGCAAAGAAGATCGTCGACGAGGGGATTGCTACGGAGGAACAGGTCGACAAGGCGCTCGAGGACGGCTACAACCTCCCCGTCGGCCCGTTCTCGCTGACCGGCATCGGTGAGGAGTGGGACTGAGGTCGGTTTCGCAAACTGGTGCAGATTCGCTTCAGTTTTTGACTGCTGAATCGGTATGCGGTGGCGTGCGCTGAACCGCAGTGAGCGATAAGCGAACTGCGGTTCGATACTGCGCGAGGTCTTCGCGAGGTCTTCGCGAACGGAGTGAGCGAACGGCTCGGAAGACGCTTAGTGATTCGGGAAAGTTATTGAGCAGAAGTATCTCTTTAGTGTAGTGACTGGCCGAGAGAAGAAAATTGTGCGACACCTGTGTGAAGAGGATCTGGATCGTCTGCTCGGCGAGGCAGACGGTCAGAAGGAATTCGAACGCCTCGTGTTCATCAAACGGCTGTATAAGGGTGCCACGCTGAAGGAGGCTGCCGATGACGTTGGGAAATCTGAGGGCACCGCCACCAACTGGGTCAACCGCTGGAACGAAGGGGGTCTCGGCAAACTCACTCCGAACTTCGGGGGCGGTCGGCCCCCGAAGCTCGACGAAGACCGACAAGACGAACTCATCGATCGACTACGTGAGGGACAACCGTGGAAAAAACAGGAGATTCAGCATCTTCTCGACGAGGAGTTCGATGTCGAATATCATCCACACTCGGTAGTTCCCATCGAGTCAGCAGTTAGTTACGACTGATGAGGTTAGATTCTCAGAAAGCGTCTAGATGGGTGTTGTGCAATTCCTATACCATCCAGACACCGTTCTTACGGCCTCTGACCTTGAAACCTTAGCGCTTGATCTCCTCTCTGAGGTCCCGATCCCTGGAGTCGAAGGCTGTGGCTTCGACTCCGGGATCATCCGGCAGACACTCCTCCAAGCCGCTGTCGATCAGAAATCCATCAAGGCTGTCACTGACAGCACTCTCGGAACGTACTCCGACGACTACACACTCGCTCAGCTTCATACCGTTCCTGCTGCTGAACTCGAAGCCGTCGTTGTATCTGTTTAGCGGAGCGGCCAAGGTAAAATCGTAGCTCTCAGGGAAGAGCAGGACGAACAGCCACTAATCGTGCTTTCCGGGCTTGACGGATCGCCGGGGTCGTAATGATCAAGGAAACTTTTGAAAATCAAGAAACTTCTCACACCAGCTCTTTGCGAAACTGACTCGTTGTGTCACTTGATCAAATACGTCCTTGACGAGTTCGTGGAACTCGTCTTCGTTCTCAACGATGATCGGTGCCATCGTCCACTTGAGGTATTTCCAAACCTGTTCGATTGGGTTGAGATGCGGTGATCCTGAGGGAAGGAACACGAGATCGATGCCAAGTTGGTGCGCACGCTTGCGCGTGTATTCACAGATGTGGGAGCCGTGCTTGTCCAAGACGAGCAGAATCCGCTTGCCGGGATTCTGCTCGCGTACCGCCTCTAACACCTCGCAAATCCGCTCTTTCTCCTCGGTTTCTTTCCACTGGACCACACTGGTGCCGTTCACTGCGTAGAACCCAACCGCCGAGTCTTCTGTCTTCACTAACGGCCGCTCAATGTGTGGATCATCGACGTACCAGACACGTCGTGAATTGTCATACGGTTGTGGTTGTGATGCATCGAAAAACCCGAGAACAGTGCCTCCATCTGTACAGATATCGTCGTCGACGATCCACCCTTCTTCATCATCTCCTTCACGTTTGTTGTGGGGTTGATCATCTTCGTCGAGCGCGTCGTATAGTGATTCGGGAAAGTTATTGAGCAGAAGTATCTCTTTAGTGTAGTGACTGGTCGAGAGAAGAAAATTGTGCGACACCTGAGTGAAGAGGATCTGGATCGTCTTCTCGGCGAGGCAGACGATCAGAAGGAATTCGAACGCCTCGTGTTCATCAAACGGCTGTACAAGGGTGCCACGCTGAAGGAGGCTGCCGATGACGTTGGGAAATCTGAGGGCACCGCCACCAACTGGGTCAACCGCTGGAACGAAGGAGGCCTCGGCAAACTCACTCCGAACTTCGGGGGCGGTCGGCCCCCGAAGCTCGACGAAGACCAACAAGACGAACTCATCGATCGACTTCGCGAGGGACAACCGTGGAAAAAACAGGAGATCCAGCATCTTCTCGACAAGGAGTTCGATGTTGAATATCATCCACACTACCTCCCAACGTTCCTATACAATCTCGGCCTTTCCTACGCCATTCCTCGGACAAAACGGCCTGATCGACCCGACAACGCCGAAGAGATCCTCGACGAACGCGTCGAGTACGCGTTCGACGAGGATGCTCACGACCAGCCACACAATAAGCGCGACAGTGACGACGATGACGACGAAGAGGAGTGGCGCACCGATGAGGACATCTGTACTGATGGCGGGACTGTGGTGGGATTTTTCGATGTCTCGCATCCACAACCATGGGACAACTCTCAGCGACTGTACACGGTCGATGACCCACATATCACTCGGCCGCTGGTGAAAATCGATACACCAGCGGCCGGGTTCTATGCGCTCAACGGAGAGAGCGTGCTGTCGTTCCCACCGAACCAGGAGAAAGAACAAATCTGTGGGTGTTTCGAGGAGATCCGCGAGCAGAATCCCGGCAAGCGGATTCTGCTCGTGTTGGATAACTTTTCGTCACACGTCTGCAAGCACACGCGCAAGCGTGCTCATGAACTCGGGATTGATCTGGTGTTCCTGCCGGTTGGTTCCCCGGACCTCAACCCAATCGAACCTGTCTGGAAAAGTCTCAAGTGGGAGTCTTCGCCGTTGATTGTTAACGGCGAAGACGAATACCGGAGACTCCTTGACGAACTGTTCGACCAACTGACCGAGAAACTGAGTTTCGCTGCATCGTGGATTGACAATCACCTCAGTGGATTTCTCAATAAGATTTGCTAATCACTACGCGTCTTCCGGTGGATGAGCGAGCATAGCGAGCGAATCGGCTGGGGAGGGTGTGGTCCCTCCGTGTTGCCACGATAGCAGGAGCGCTTACCCTGTGGTTCTAAACACCACACGACGAGTGTCATCGACCAAGATAGCGCATTCTGCTATCGTGGCAACTAGGGATTCCACGTCCTCCCCAACCGATTCGCTCAGTCACTCCGTTCCTTCGCTCATCCCTCGCACAGCGTTGCGTCGCGGTTCGTTCGTCACTCACCGCGACACAGCGCGCGCCACCGCAGGCCGGTTCGTCGGGTAGCGTAAAACCAATGATACCGGTGCGAAGGCGTTACTTCCCGTCGAACTCGGGCTCGCGGTCCTCGGCAAACGCCGCCGCGCCCTCCGCGTGGTCCTCGGTCTTGAGCAGTTCCTGAAAGAGCTGGTTGTCGTAGGCCAGCCCTTCCTCGAGCCCGCTGTGAACCGCCATGTCGGCGGACTTCTTGATCGCCTGGATCGCGAGCGGTGCCTGCCCAGCAAGATCGTCGACGAACGCGTCGACTTCGTCCTCGAACTCGTCGTCGGCGTAGACGTGGTTGACGATGCCTTCCTCGCCCGCCCGTTCCGCGGAAATATGCTCGCCAGTCATCGCGAGTTCCTTCGCGAGGGCGGGGCCGGCAATCTTCGTGACGTACTGGACGCCGCCGGCACCGGGCAGGATGCCGAGGTTCACTTCGGGGAAGCCGAACGTACTGCTCTCGCTGGCCAGTCGGAAGTCACAGGCCAGCGCGGTCTCTAAGCCGCCGCCCAGACAGTAGCCATCGATCTTCGCGATGACCGGCGCGGGGAAGTCCCGAATGAAATCGTAGTGGCTCCGGGCCGAGGTGCCGCCGGCCGACGCGTCGGAGAAGCCGCCGATGTCCGCGCCGGCACAGAAGGCCTTCTCGCCGGCCCCCTCGAGGACCACGGCACGTAAGGCGACGCCGTCGGCACCCTCGTTTTGCTCCTCGAGCAGTTCGAGGCCCGCGACGATATCGTCCCTGAGCTGGGCGCTCAGCGCGTTCAACGCGTCCGGCCGGTTCATCGTCAGCGTGCCGACGCCGCTGTCTTCGTCGAACTCCACTAGGACTGTCTCGAGTGATTCGTCCATGGGTGACGGTCACGGCCACCGATCAAAAAGGTGTCCCGTTTCACACCCCGGCCGACGGACGACCCCAGTCACTGGCCGGCACGTACCATCCTGCTGTCGTCGCCGTCGGTTCCGGGATCGAGTCCGCGCCGGGAGCGACCGCTCGAGCGCTTGTAGTCGCTGAAAACATACTGAAACTCGTCTTTCGGACGATGGGTGCTAGAGTTACCCGAATAATCGTTCCGATCCGATTGCACAACTGAGAGACGATCCGTCGTTTCCGAACGCGGCCGAGGGATCGGCCCGGCAACCCGTTCCCGTCGGACCGATCGATCGGCGAGCGGACTGGCGCTCGGTCAGAACGCCTGCAGGTCCTCGAGGACGGCCTCTGCGCTGCCGTCGTCGATGACCTCACGAGCCCGCTCGAGGCCCGCGTCCAGGCTCTCGACGTCCTGGCGGGCGTACATCCGGAACGCGCCGTTGAGCGCGATGGCGTCGGCGAAGTGGTCCTCGCGGTCGCCGGACAGTACCTCCGCGGTGATCGTCGCGGAATCGACCGCGATGTCGTCGACGGCGAGGTCCTCGCGTTCCATGTCCATCCCGTACTCGGCAGTCTCGATCTCGTAGTCCTCGAGGTCCTCGCCCGAACTCCACTCGGCGACTTTCGTGTAGCCGGGTCGAATGTCGTCGTAGCCCTCCATCCCCTGGAAGAAGATGGCCCGCGAGTAGTCGAGTCGCTCGCTCTCTCGGATGAGGTCGATCATCTTCCGCGCGAACGCGAGGTGGTAGAACGACCCCAGGTGGACGTCCGCGTTCGCCGGGTTGGCGACGGTCTCGATCGTGTTGACGAACGTTCGGACGCCCATCTCGTCGCGACGGTCGAAGAGGTCGTCGATGACGGGGTTGAACGCGGGCTGGTAGTAGAAGCCGAAGCCGGTCTCGTCGACCATGTCGGCGCTCTCGCCCGGCTCGAGTTCGGTCCGAACGCCGAGTTCCTCGAGGACGTGTTTGTAGGGGGTCGCCTTCTGGGAGGGAACGCGGTCCCCGGAGTGGACGACGACCGGCGTGCCCGCGGCGGCGGCGACGACGCCGGCACCGACGCCGAGGATGGCGGAGGTGTCCTTGCCGTCGTAGTTCGCGCCGCAGTCGACCGGATCTGCCTCGGGTTCGGCGGTCACGACCGACTCCTCGCGCATGACGTCGGTGTAGGCCGCCAGCTCCTCGGGGTTGTTGCGCTTCCAGCGATTCGCCAGCCAGAACGCGCCGAGGGTGGTCTGGTCGGGCTCGCCGGCCAGGATCCGCTGGAAGGCCTCGCGGGCCTGCTCGCGATCCATGTCGTCGGCCGATTTGGGGCCGGAACCGACTACCTCCGTCATCAGGCGTTTCAACGGCCAATCGCCGAACTCCTGGGATGCCTGCGCCATGGGCGAGGCTTCGGACGGCCACCGCAAAAACCCCGCGTTTCCGGGATTCCCGCGGCCGTCAAACGACGGGTTCGATGTCGCTCGAGCGACGCGGCGTCACGGCGATCGTCCGGCGCTCCCGACCGCCGAGACGACCCGAAAACGATACGGTCCCCTTCTCCCTAGGACGACCAATGAGTGCCCTGTCGGGGAACTGGCGCGACGCCATCGACGACGTGGACGCGGCGCTGATCGACGGCTATCAGAGCGGGTTCCCGATCGAGGAACGCCCGTTCGACCGCGTCGGTGCCGACCTCGGAATCGACGAATCCGCCGCGGTCGACCGCGTTCGAGCCCTCCGAGAGGCGGGGATCGCCCGCCGGTTCGGAGCCGTCCTCAACCCGCCCGTGATCGGCTCTTCGACGCTTGCCGCGATCCAGGCCCCCGAGGACCGCTTCGACGAGATCGCGGCGATCGTCAACGAGTACCGGCAGGTCAACCACAACTACGCCCGCGACCACGAGTGGAACATGTGGTTCGTCGTCACTGCCGGCTCCCGCGAGGCCCGCGACGAGATCCTCGCCGAGATCGAGGCCCGAACCGGCTGTGACGTGTTGAACCTGCCGATGCTGACCGACTACTACATCGACCTCGAGTTCCCCGTCGTCAACGCCGACCGCTTTGCGCGCGAATCGCTCGAGGCCGGCACCGACTCCTCGGCGACCCGGATCAGCGAGGCCGCGACGGGCGATCTCTCCGCGCTCGAGGCCGACCTCCTGCTCGAGATTCAGGATGGCTTTCCCCTCTCGGCGACGCCGTACCGGGACATCGCCGCGGCGCTCGACGCCCCCGTCGACGACGTCCTCGCGGCCGTCGAACGCCTGCTTTCGACCGGTTGTATCAAGCGGATCGGCTGCGTGATCAACCACGTCGCCACGGGCTTCGATGCCAACTGCATGGTCGTCTGGGACGTTCCCGACGAGGACCTCGATGCGTGGGGCGAGCGGGCTGGCGGGTTGCCCTACGTCACCCTCTGCTATCACCGACCCCGCCGGCCCGAGCAGGACTGGCCGTACAACCTGTTCACGATGATCCACGGTCGCGACCCCGACGCCGTCGACGAGAAGATCGACGAACTCGCCGCCGATTACCTCCCCGTCGACCACGAGCGACTCTACTCCACCGAGACGCTGAAACAGACCGGCGCGCGCTACGACGACCTGCTCGGTACGTAGCCGGGCGCATCGACCGCTCTCGTCGGTGTCGACGCTGCTATTCGAGCAAGTCGGGAGGCGGGAAACGTATTTCCCGTCTCGTCGCTTACGAGGGGACACAATGATGGCGACGACCCACGCGCTGTTGGGCTTGGCTCTGGCGCTGCCACTACTGGCGGTCGCTCCGGACCTCGCACCGGCCGCGTTCCTCGCGGGACTGGTCGGCGGGGTGGCTCCCGACCTCGACCTCTACACCGGCCACCGGAAGACGCTTCACTATCCCGTGTACGGCTCGATCGCGACGGTGCCGGCGGTCGTCCTCGCGGCGCTCGTTCCCACGCCCGTCACGGTCGCGATCGCCGTCGGTCTCGCGGCCGCGGCGCTCCACGCCGTCGCCGACGCGGCCGGGAGCGGCCTCGAGTTGCGGCCCTGGCAGGGGACCTCCGAGCGGGCGGTCTACAGCCACTATCACGGACGCTGGGTTCGCCCGCGACGGTGGGTCCGATACGACGGCGCTCCCGAGGACCTCTTCGTCGCCGGGATCGTTGCGGTGCCGCTCGTCATGCTCGGCGACGGCCCCGTGACTGCTCTCGCAGCCGGCCTCGTCGCAGTGTCGGCCGTCTACGTCCTGTTACGCAAGCCGCTCGCGACCGTCGCCGAGCGACTCGTCCCGTTGCTCCCGGCGGCGGTTCGCCCTTACGTCCCCGCGCGGTATCTGTGACGGGTCGGCACGACTGAACGATATTTTTATCAGTCAGCGATTCGACTAATTCCGCAATGAACGGAGAGCGAGCGGCTGAACGCGGCGTCCGAGCGGGACTCGTCGCCGTCCTCGTCGCGGGCGTACGCCAACGCGATCCGGGCGCGGTCGTCAACGCCGTCGTCGCGTTCGCGGCGACGTACGCCCCCGACGCCCTCGAACGCGTCTTCGGACTCGAGTTTCGCCCGTGGCAACGCGCGTACGTCGACGGTGCGATGCTTACCCACGCCATCGGCATGCTCGGCCCCTACGACGACGTCTGGTGGTGGGACCACCTGACTCACGCCTACTCGTCGACGCTCGTGGGCAGCGCCGCCTTCGCGGCCGCCCGTCGCCGCGGTGACGATCCCTCCCCGCGCGTCGTCGCCGCCGTCGCCGTCGCCGGCTGCTGCTGGGAACTCCTCGAGTACGTCATCCACGCGACCGCGAACCGGCTCGGTCTCGAACCGGTACTGGTCACCTACGGCAAACGTGATACCGCGCTGGATCTCGTCTTCAATCTCGTCGGGGCCGCCGTCGTCCTCTTGCTGGGCGACCACGCCCTCGAGAACTTCGCCCGAGCGCCCGCAGCCGACGACTGATCGGCCGCTTCGGAATACGGACTTCGAATCGTTCCAGCGGACCGTCTCACTCGAGCGCGTCGGCGACGACTTCGATCGGCGTCGGCGGTTCCTCGGTGGCGTCCGGCCGGTTCTCGAGTTGCGTGCGACAGGACGCGCCGGGAGCGACGACCCGGCCCCCGGGACTGTCTTCGACCTGCTCGTAGAGGATCTCGGCGATGGCGTCGCTCATCGAGGCGTGTTCGGACTCGTAGCCGAAACTGCCGGCCATCCCACAGCAGCCCGAATCGAGCGGATCGACGGCGTAGCCCGCCCGGCGGAGGACGCCGACGGCGTGGTGGTCTTTCGCGACCGACTGCTGGTGGCAGTGGCCGTGATAGACCAGTTCGTCGGTGGCCGCTCGCTCGTCGAAGGCGATCCCCTCGTCCAGTCGGAAGGTGTCGAGGTATTCGCAGACGCCGTACGTACCGCCCGCCAGCCGCTCGGCGGCGTCCGAGCCGAGCAGGTCGAGGTAATCGGACTGGAACATGACCGCGTCGGAGGGCTCGATGACGACAACGTCCCAGCCGTCGGCGACTCGCGGCGCGAGCGCAGTGACGTTCTCCCGGGCCGTCTCTCTGGCTTTCTCGAGGAACCCCTTCGAGAACGCCGGCCGGCCGGTGTCGCCGAGGTCGTTCGGGACCGCGACGTGAACGCCCGCGGCCTCGAGGACGCGGACGGCCGCCTTCCCGGCCGCTGGGTGGCTGTAGTTGGTGTAGGTGTCGGGGTAGAGGACGGCTTTGCGGGTGGCCTCGGCCTCGCTCACGCGGCACCCTCCCCGCTCGTGGAACCAGTCTCGGAACGTCTTCGCGCGGAACGTCGGCAGCGGCCGGTCGGAATCGATCCCGACGACGGCCTCGAGGGCCGTCCGAGCGCCCGGGAGCTTCGGGAGGACGTTCGACAGCGGCGCGAGCCGGCTCCCCCACTTCGAGAGGGTCCCGACGTTGGCGAAGAGTCGATCGCGGATGCTCGCGCCGTTTCGCTCGTGATACTCGTGGGTGACTTCGGCCTTGAGCTTCGCCATGTCGACCTCGCTGGGGCAGTCGATGGCACAGCCCTTGCAGCCGATACAGAGATCCATCACCTCCTCGACGAACTCGTCGGAGACCGCCTCGTCCGGGTCGAGATCGCCGCTCATCGCCCCCCGGAGCGCGTTGGCCCGGCCGCGGGTGGCCGTGATCTCCTCGTGGCTCGCGCGGTAGGTCGGACACATCACGCCGCCGGTCGTCGACTGCTCGCCCCGACAGCCGCCACAGCCGTGACAGAGTTCGACCATCCCCTGCATCCCGTTGTCGTTGTCCCACTCGAGTGTCGGCTCGAAGCCGGCGTCGAACTCGTAGTCGGGGTCGAACCGGAGATTCTCCCGGAGGTCGGTCGGCTCCGCCTCCCGGAAGACGACCTGTCCCGGGTTCAGGATCCAATCGGGGTCGAACGCCGTCTTGAGATCCTGGAACGTTTCCCAGAGGTCGTCGCCGTAGCGCTTGCGGTTCCACTGGGTACGGGCGCGGCCGTCGCCGTGTTCGCCCGAGACCGAGCCCCCTAACTCGACCACGAGGTCCGTCACGTCGTCGGCGATACCGTGGAGCTGCTCGAGGCCAACCTCCGTCTTCGAGTTCACCAGTGGCCGGACGTGAAGCACGCCGGGCCCGGCGTGGGCGTAGAAGCTCGCGTAGGTGTCGTGGGCCTCGAGGATCGCCTCGAAGCGCTCGACGAACTCCGGGAGGTTCGCAGGCGGGATCGCCGTGTCCTCGATGAAGGAGATGTGCTTCGCGTCGGTCGTCCGCGAGAGCAGGATCGGGAGGCCGGACTTCCGGAGCTTCCACAGCTTGGCGCGCTCGGGTGCGTCGTAGGCCTCGAGCGCCGCGAGCGCGAGGGGCTCGCCATCGCTTTCCGGTGCGTCGTCGGCCGGCTCCCCCGCCGGCGTCGCCGACGGGACGCGGTCGGCCAGCAGGCCCGCGACCTGCGCTTTTCCGTGGTCGGCGTCCGCGGCGTAGAACTCCACGAGCAGGACGGCGTTGGTCCCCTCGGGAAGGGCCTCGGTGACGGGGCCGAACTCCGCCGTGTCCCGAGCCAGATCGAGCAACACGTCGTCCAACACCTCGACCGCCGCGGGGTCGTGTGCGAGGATCGGCTCGACGTCTTCCATCGCTTCGTGGAGGTCACGGTAGCAAAGCAGGGAGACGGCCTTCGTCTCGGGGACCGGCTCGAGCGAAACCGTCGCTTCGGTGATGACCGCCAGGGTGCCCTCGCTGCCGGCCAGCAGCCGCGCGAGGTTGACGGTGCCCGGCTCGCCGGTCTCTTCTCCGCCCGGCAACGCCTCGCCGCGGGCCTCGGCGACGAGCCGGTCCAGATTGTACCCCGAGACGTTGCGCTTGAGGTCGGGGTAGGTGTCCGCGATGCGGTCCGCGTCCTCCGCGAGGATCCGCTCGACTTCGGCGTAGATCCGCGCCTCGAGGTCGCCGTTGGGATCGGCTCGCTCGCCGACCTCCTCGCGAGTAATCTCGCCAAAGCGCGTTACGGTGCCGTCCGCGAGGACGGCCTCGACCGCCTCGATGTAGGCGTCGGTCTTGCCGTACTGCAGCGAGTGAGCGCCGGTCGAGTTGTTCCCGATCGCGCCGCCGATGGCGCTCTTGTCGCCCCACGCCGGATCGGGGGCGAACTTGAGATCGTGTGGCTCGAGGGCTTCGTTCAGCGTCCCGAGGATCGTCCCCGGCCGGACCGTCGCGGTCCGGCCCTCGGGATCGATCCCGCGGATCTCGTCCATGTGCCGGGTGAAATCGAGGACGACGGCCCGGTTGACCGTCTGTCCGGCGAGGCTCGTTCCCCCGCCCCGCGGGAGGACCGGGATCTCCCGCGCCCCACAGTACTCGAGGATCCCCGCGACGTCGGCCGTCGACTCCGGGAAGGAGACGGCGATCGGCGTCAGCTCGTAGGCGCTCGCGTCGGTCGCGTACAGCTGCCGGGAGTAGGAGTCGCCCCGCACTTCGCAGTCGACGACGGCCTCGAGGTCCGCGACCAGCGCCGGGCGGTCGATGTCGTCGCTCCGGTAGTCGTAGTTCGCGCGCCGGTCGGCGGCCGGGTCAGCGCTCGGCTCGAGGGACATGCGTTATCCTTCCACAGGCGCGGCTAAAAGCGCCCGCATTGCCGACAGTACTGGGGCTCGCCGGCGTACGGTCACGCACGAGTCAATGGGAAGTGACCGGACGGCCGCTCTCGAACCGTCCGGCCCGCACGTGGGGGCGAGGTGCTGGGAGTGGTGACCGAGCGAAAAGTGGCCCCGTCGTTTTCCCACGTGCGCCCCCGGGGCCGCCGTCCGATCTCACGGACGGTATCCGCTTCTATGGGGGACGCCGCAACAAACGATCTGCCTAACTAGTTGGGGGTTGTGCGCGCTCGAACAGCGACGACTGCGGCTGTTACACCGCGGCCGTCATGTCCCGTTACTCGTCCCAGTCACCGCTCGTGCCGACGCGTTCGCCGTCCTCCCAGACGTAGTAGCCCTCGCCGGTCTTCTTGCCGAGCTTGCCGGCCCGTACCTTCCGGCGCAGCGACTGCGGTGGCTTGAACCGCTCGCCGAGTTCCTCGCGGAGGTATTCGGCGATGTGCAGGCGGACGTCCAGTCCGACGTGGTCGGTCAGCTCGATCGGGCCCATCGGATGGCCGTAGCCGATCTCCATCCCCTCGTCGATGTCCGCCGGGCTGGCGACGCCCTGTTCGACCATCCGGATCGCCTCGAGCCCCAGCGCCAGTCCCAGCCGCGAGGTGGCGAAACCGGCCGTGTCCCGGACGACGACGTCCTCCTTCTCGATGTCCCGAACGTAGTCGACGGCGAACTCCTCGGTTCGCTCGTCGGTCTGCTCGGCGATAATGATCTCGACGAGATCCATGATGTGGGGCGGGTTGAAGAAATGGAGACCGACGGCCCGTTCCGGGTTCTCGAGGGCGCTTGCCATCTCGGTCACCGACAGCGAGGAGGTGTTCGACGCGATGACCGTGTCCTCGCCGGTCGCGTCCTCGACGTCCGAGAACACCTGCTGCTTGAGGTCCATGTCCTCCGGTACCGCCTCGACGACCAGATCGGCGTCCGCAACCGCCGCCTCGAGGTCGGTCGTCCCCTCGATGCGCTCTACGGCCGCCGCCATCTCGTCTTCGGTAAGCTTGTCCCGGTCGACCCCGCCCTGGAGGTTCTCCCGGATCCCCTCGAGGCCGTCCTCGACGAGGTCGTCCTCGACGTCACGGAGGACCACGTCGTGGCCCGCCGTCGCGGAGACCTGTGCGATGCCGTGTCCCATACTCCCGGCTCCGAGAACTGCGATTTGCATGTGCGAATCCACAGACGATGCGATCAAAAGCGTTCCTATCACTCCTCAGCGGCCGGCTGCCGCCGCCTCCCTGTGGACGATTTCTGGCGATGTCAATACTATCAGTATGATGGCTAAAAAGAGGTCCTATATTATTTCTCCCATTATGCAGTCAATACGTCGGGCCATCCATCGAACGTAGTATACTCCCGTAGCTGGCCGCGTTCGCCGACAATTGCCGGTCTGCAGCCGTACTGTACTCCGGGCGGTCCACAGTGACTCGGTCGACGATTCGAGACCGTTTCAACTCGAGGTGATCGATAGTCCGACGATAGCGCTCCGAACGGTCGTTCCGCCACGAGGCGTTCGTCCCGTCGCGTGGGTCGGGTCCTCGTTTGCCTCGAGTTATTTTCGATGATATGTCTGAAACAGATGTACTATGAGCAGATTACAGTTCGGGTCATCGACGACCATCGAATGCGTTCGTTGTCACTGACGGTCGGGTTTGCCGGCGTTCGCCTTGGGTCGCCGGTCACCGGTCGTTATCTGTCTCCGTACACGTGCTTTCGATTTTACAGGCTCTGTTCGGACCCGTTGCTGACGTGCGATCGATTGGCGCCCGATAGCAGCCCCAGTTCATACGCTACGAAAAGCGGTGATCGGATCCGGAATGTACGGAACAGTGAGGTGCTTTCGACGTCGTTCTGCTATCGAACGGTACCCTGCCAAGTGGCCACTGCTTCGATGTTCGAGAGGCAGTCTGCTGCGTATTTCGCCGAATTACCGACGTCTCGAGTCAGGTCCGGTTCCACTCTCCGTCTCACGGAATCGTCGCCGCGAAGCGATTGGCTACACGACTCCGTTCTGGCAAACAACTGCATCTCACTATTCGAAAACGTCCGTCACGCATACCCGTGCCCGTCGATTTGGCTGGCATCAAACGCCTCTCCAACCGTCTCGTCTGATTGCTGTGACAGAGCGACCAAGAGTTTGATTCGGGCCTTGTGGGCGGGAAGGTTCGATGCGAACAGCACACCCTCTTCCTCGAGAGTTGCGCCACCGCCTTTGGATCCGTACACTGGCGAGACGACTCCGTTGTGACACCGCGTCGCAATAACGACGACAACGTCGTTGTCAACGGCGTCACCGATGGCATCTGCAACGTTTGCGGGAACATTTCCGAGTCCGAGCGCGTCGACGACGATTCCATCGACGCCGCGATCGATGGCGTGACTGATCTGTCTTCCGTCGGTGTCCGTCGACGTCGGTACGATCTCCACGGTCGCCGTGATATCTCGTGTCGGGAGCGTCACCGATAGACTCTCGGGTCGCCGGTAGAACCAAAGACCGTTCGGTGTCCGATCGGCGACCGGTCCGTAGTTGCCCGAACCGTACGCGTCGGGATTGCTGCTATGTTCTTTCGTTACTGGTCGCGCTGCGTGAAGACGGTCGTTGAAGAAGACGTAGGCACCCGTCCGAACGTGATCGTGACTCGCTGCCGCGAGGGCCCCGTGAATGTTCGCCGGCCCGTCAGGACTACGGCTATCGTACGGTCGTTGTGCGCCAGTGAGGACGACTGGGATGTCGACGTCGAGGACGAGATCGAGGTAGTACGCGGTCTCTTCGATCGTATCGGTTCCATGGAGGACGACGACTCCATCGATATCGTCGGCAACGGCTCGCACACGATCACTCAGTGTCACGAGATCGTCGATTGTCAACTCCGAACTCGGGGCTTGCGTGAGTTGCTCCAGTTCGATATCGACGTGTTCGAACGTCTCCGGATAGGCCTGCACTAACTCCTGTACTGACTCGGTCGGGACCGTCCCGGTGTCGCTCGAGGTACTCACGATCGTGCCGCCGGTAGCAATGATGTACACAGTCGACATACGTCGTACTGCCCGAACAAAACCTATATCGGTTATGATTGACATTGGCAACGACGATCCCCGTTCGGTAAGAGAACCCTGCCGGGTACCGCACGGCGAATATCTCGACGAATCGGTCGTGCTGTCTCTGGTACCCGGACGATGCGTAGCCGGATACGCATTCTTCACCAAAAACGCTGAGACGGAAGTCCCGATCCTCGCCTAGAAGCCGAGGGTCATAAACCCAAATACCAGGCAGAGATAGGCGATAACGATCCCGACTGCGGTCAGCGGAATCGATTCGACGAAACTGTACCGTCCGTTGATCCGGGTTCCGTCGGTTTTGCTTCCGTTCTCGATCGCATCGACGTCGATTTCACCGTTGTCGATGGCGTCGGTCGTCGGCATGACTTCGGGCAGGTTCTTGCGGCGAGCATCGAACTTGTTCAGTGCGATGACAGCGCCCGCAGTGAGGACGACTGATAGCGGGAGCAACACCAGCGGCGACGTCACACCGACTGCGTACAGGAGCAACATGAGGACCGTCACGCCGGCTGCGGTCATCGCGAACGGAATCTGTGTCGTCACGTGATCGATGTGGTCCGAACCGGCGAAGATCGACGACATGACGGTCGTATCACTGATCGGTGAGACGTGATCGCCCCAGATCGCGCCGCCGAACAGCACTCCCATGAGAACCGGCAGGATCGACAGTCCGGACATTTCGTAGCCAAGCGGAATCGCGAGCGGGGTCAGAATAGCCATGGTCCCCCACGAAGTTCCCGTCGTAAATGCGATGAACATCGCTGCAAGGAAGATCAGCAGCGGTAGGAACGAGCCGGGGATGCTACTGTCGACCATGACGTCAACGATATACTGGGCGGTTCCGACCTGGTCAGCGGCGTGACCGATACTCCACGCAAGGACGATGATCGCAGCCGCGATCATCATCGTCTTGAATCCGCTAATCACGGTATCGCTCGCTTCCTCGAGGTCCATGGTCCCGAATCCGACGGCACCGAGCATGCCGACGGCCATGAACGCGAACGAACCGTATAGGAGACCGAGTGCGACATCGGTTTCCTGGAACGCAGTCGCGATATCAACACCGGACTGGTGGCCGCCACCGAGCCACCACATCGAGACGAGTCCGACGACCAGCAGCGACAGAATCGGTGCGAAGAAATTGATCAGCGTCGGGTTCTTCTCGCTCGGCTCGCCGACGTCGGTCGTGATGTCCGAGAGCGGCGTCGCGTCGTCCCGTCGAGTTTTCTTTTCTTTGCGCGCCCGCCACTCCGCGTTCAGCATCGGCCCGTAGAATCGCTGCGTAATCGAAATGAATCCGACCATAAAGAACGCTAGGAAACAGTAGATGTTCCATGGAATGCTCTGCAGGAAGAGTCCGAATGCGGTGATACCGACTTCCTCGGCGGTGAACCGGGCAGCTTCGAACCCAACGATGATCATCGATACTTGGTACCCGATCCAGTTCGATACGGGTCCGAAGGTCGTCACCGGCGATGTCGTCGAGTCCAGCACGTAGGCGTGCATCTCTCGAGAAGTGTTGTTTTCCTGAGACAGCTCACGAGTCGCGTTTCCAGTCACGATGGTACTCGTATACGAGTCGAAGAAAATGAAAATCCCAATGAGCCATGTGAGGATCTGCGAGTCTCGTGCCGTGTTCACCCGATGACCGATCCAGTTCTGGAGTGCGATGATCCCGCCTGACTTGTAAATAAACGCGGCACCAGCGCCCATGAACATAATCAGAATCAGAAACTTGGTGTCAAATGGTGATCTGACGACCTCGACGATCCAGTCCATTGACAACGCTGTTGCTGCGATCGGATTCCAGTCGGCGATCATCAACGCCCCGATCCATACCCCGGCGAACAACGATACGAGTACTTGGCGCGTATACATCGCGAGTGCGATCGCGATAATCGGCGGTGCCAGCGCTAGTGCCGCAATCGGAAGGGATTCGTATGACATACACACCCACTGTCTGAGTTGTACTATTTTAATCTTTTGAAGGAAAATGGGGAGAGGGCGCGGATGGGTGCCTGTAGTGCCGTTCGCTGCGGGATATTCAACGGATATCGCGGGAAAATCTATACGTATACCATTCAAGTTGCCCGTATAGCGGCTACAATCGATCGATCAGCTCCTCTCTCGTCGATCCCGGGGTCGATTACAGGAGTCCCTGTGAGACCAGTTCTGTCTCGAAATTCGGGACGACTCGCTGCAGGATGTCGGGAAATTCCTGGTGGAGATCGGCGTCTTCGATCCGGTACGCCGGACCGGAGACGGTGAATCCGCCGATGACGGCCCCATTGGGGCCCTCGGCGACGACACCGGCAACGCGTTTGCCCGGAATCGACTCTTGATCGTTGATCGCGTAGCCCCGTTCCCGGATACGCTCGAGTTCGGCATCGAGTTCCGCCCGTGACGTGATCGTCTCCTCGGTGAGTTCCGGGAGGCCCCACCGGTCGTCGATTTCGTCGATGCGTGACTCCGGCAATCGAGCAAGGATCGCCTTCCCGATGGCCGTCGTATGCATGTACTCGTAGTTGTTGAGCCGGGAACTTGGCTTGGCGGAACTACCGACCGAATCGAATAGCGTCACGATGCGACCATTCTCCTCGATTCCGAAATCGGATTCCTCGTTCGATTGCTCGGCGAGTTCGATGACGTACTTGCCCGCCAACTCGTATACTTTGCTGCGGTTTCGAACGTACATCCCGATGTGATAGAACCGCGCCCCGAGTCGGTATTCGTCGCCTTCGGAGGCGACATAGCCGTGTTTCGCGAGGGTATAGAGGTGTTTGTAGACAGCACTCTCGGATAACTCGAGTGCCGCCGCGAGTTCGGCTGGCGTCGCCCCGTCGAGTTCCTGAATCGCCTCGATCACCGCTAACGATGTGTCGGTCGTCGTCAGAAGTTGGCTGTCAGTCATACCTTCCCCGTCCGTTCGAGCCCCTATAAATCCATGTATCATGGAACTGCTGTCATTCAGTACAGCGACAACCCCACGATGACATCGATCGTTGGGCCCCTCCCTTGCTCAATACGAGCAGCCTGGTAACCGTGTGTCGTGATTTGTCGCTTTCCGCTTCTTGGGAGAAATCGGCCGTTTTCGGTCTCCTACCCGAATCATTGAACCGGAAGACGGATAATTGTCGTCCCTGTCCCATTGCTTCGATCCACTACTCTATTACATTCGTATATGTGTAAATACACTCTCACCGGCCATCGAAGAACTGTGCTAGAATGGATTCCATGTATGAAAGAACGAATTCCTCATCGGAGTGAGTCCAGTTCGAAATCAGATCTCATCCCGATTTGTACTTGTGTGTATTCAGAAACCAGTTTCATTATCGACAACTGGGTGCGATCTAGTTCCGTCTCTCCCCCCGACTAGCTTTTTCTAATTGGTTTTCAATGCAGTCATTGATGGTGGTAGTAATGTATGAAACAATCAAGACGTTCTCGGATGATTGCCCGACTGTCCCTCACGAATTGTAGAAGCGGTCGACTCTCAGTTTGAACGTGTAGACCCACGTTCCGATGCGGGTTCAACCGACATAATCGGCCCAAATACCCGGGTCTATCGAAAGAGAGCCTGGTAGTCGAATTGATCGACAGGAAACCCAGCTTTGGAACGATCGTTTTCGTGGAACAACTGCAGAAATTCAGCTGGCAGGCATGCCATATCGACCAACTACGACACCATCGAGGATCAACTTTGTCTCGGGTGTTATTGCTATAGGAAAACAATATCGTCTGTCATTTATATTGACAGCAATTCGTCAACAGCGACCGACAATGGTGTCGTCGTCACCAGTCTAATTAATACCATGTTATATATGATTATCCTTTGAAGCTGTTCCCTATCGAGTGGCAGGGTCGATAACGGATAAATAGCGACGAAAAGCTGATCGACAGCTAATAACTGGAAACTAGTCGGGTCGTGTCGACTCTTCTCAGGTTATACTCTACGTCCCATACTATGGAAATCGCTGCCGGTTGCGCGAGCCAACCCGTCAGTTACCTCGTCCCATCGATGTCCTCTAGTAGCAACTGAAACCACCGATATACTGCTTGCAACGCTGTTGTGTAAGCAGGTATGCAATTGGCTCCGCTACTTAGCGGTTCGCCGTCAGGGTACTGACGCGGTACAGAACGGTGCGTCTTTACCGCTGTAGCGAGAGGGAACAGTTACCAATGAGCGATCGCCAGCCAGTCGTCGTGCAGGCAGTCAGAACTCCACAGGGGAAACACGGTGGCGTCTTCGCCGAGACCGGCAGCGAGGAGTTGTCGGTCCCGCTCGTCGACGAGATGCTCGAGCGGACGGGCCTTACCGGCGAGGACGTCGACGACATCCGGTGGGGGTGTGCAAAGCAGGTCAACGAGCAGAGCAACAACATCGCGCGGGTGATCGCCCTCCTGTCCGATCTCGGTGAGGGCGTCCCCGGCACCACGATCGACCGGCTCTGTGCCTCCTCGGCGGAGGCGATCATGAGCGCCAGCGACGCCGTCAGGGCGGGCCAGCGCGACGTCATCGTCGCCGGCGGCGTCGAGAACATGTCTCGCAACGAGCGCCGGAAGGGGATCGACTCCTACGCGGGCATCGCCGAGCAGTACGACGCGGCCGGGCTCGCGATGGGCCAGACCGCCGAGAAGGTTGCCGAGGAGTTCGACATCGGCCGCGAGGAGCAGGACGAGTACGGCGCGCGCAGCCAGCAGCGGGCCTGTAAAGCGACCGAGGACGGCAAGTTCGACACGGAGATCGTCCCGATCGAGACCGAGGCAGGCCTCGTCGAGGAGGACGAGGGGCTCCGCCCCGGCACGACCAAAGAGAAGATCGCCGGCCTTCCGCCAGCGTTCCGCGAGGAAGGTACCGTCACCGCCGCCAACGCCTCGCAGGTCTCCGACGGCGCTGCCGGCGTCCTCATCACGAGCAAGGCGTTCGCCGAGGAGCAGGGCCTCGAGATCATGGCCGAGATCGAGGACCACAACGTCGCGGGCGTCGATCCGACGATCATGGGTGTCGGCCCGGTCCCCGCGGTGCGGGGAATCTGGGAGCGCAACGGCCGCTCGGCCGACGACTACGATCTCGTGGAACTCAACGAGGCCTTCGCGAGCCAGACGATCTACTGCCGGGACGAACTCGGCTTCGACGACGACAGCTTCAACGTCAACGGCGGGGCGATCGCCATCGGCCATCCGCTCGGCGCGTCGGGTGCCCGTCTGCCCGTCACGCTGATTCACGAACTCCAGCGCCGGGGCGGCGGGCTGGGGCTCTCGACGATGTGCGTCGGCTACGGGCAGGGTGCGGCCGTCGAGTTCCGCGTTCCGGAGCAGTAACGACGCCGTTCCGTCTGCGGTCCTTCTCCGGGTTCCGTGCCGGAAAAACCCGTTTCAACTCGGTTGATCGTTCCTCGAGAGCCGTGGGACGGCCCTCTCGGCGGGCGGCAACCACCGCGAAAAAGACGGCGTGGATCCGCGATCGTCGTGCCGGTCTAGAGGATCTGGTCGGCGATGATGTTCTTCTGGATCTCGCTGGTGCCCTCGTAGATCTTCGTAATGCGGGCGTCGCGGTAGTAGCGCTCGGCGGGGTAGTCCGTGACGTAGCCCGAGCCGCCGTGGACCTGAATGCCCTCGTCGGCGACTTCGACCGAGATCTCGCTCGCGAAGTACTTCGCCATGCTCGAGTACTGCGCGGCGACGTCCTGGTTGTTCTGCTCGACCTGGGTCGCGGCGCGGTAGGTCAGCGAGCGGGCGGCCTCGACCTTGGTGGCCATCTCGGCGATCTTGTGCTGGATGGCCTGGAACTCGGAGATCTTCTGGTCGAACTGCTCGCGCTGGTTGGCGTACTCGATGGCGGCGTCGAGTGCGCCCTGAGCGGCACCGACAGCCTGTGCGGCGACGCTGGTGCGGCCGGAGGCGAAGAACTCCATCAGCTGGTAGAAGCCCTTGTCGACTTCGCCGATGACGTTCTTCTCGGGGATGCGGACGTCGTCGATGACGACTTCCGCGAGGTCCGAGGCACGGATCCCGAGCTTGTTGTTGATCTTGTCGGTCGAGACGCCGTCGCGGTCCATCTCGACGAGGAAGGCGGTGATGCCCTTGTGGCCCTCGCCGGGGCTGGTCTTGGCCATGCAGACGCCGACGTCGGCGACGGTCCCGTTGGTGATCCACATCTTGTTGCCGTTGAGGACGTACTCGTCGCCGTCCTTCTCGGCAACCGTCTCGATGCCGGCGACGTTCGAGCCGTGGGCGGGCTCGGAGATCATCGAACAGGAGGCGGTCTCGCCGTTGGCGATCTGGGGCAGCCACTCCTCTTTCATCCACTCGTCACCGAACTCGACGATCATGTCCGTCCCGAAGCCGGCCGAGCCGACGGCGGAGCCGATCCCGGGGTCGGCACGCCAGAGTTCCTCGGTGACGATCGTCGAGGAGATCTTGTCCATCCCGGCCCCGTCGTACTCGAGCGGGATGTTCGGCGCGACGAAGTCGTACTCGGCGGCCTTCTTGCGGAGTTCCTCGGGGTATTTCCCCTCCTGGTCGTGTTCCTCCGCGACCGGCTTCATCTCGTTTTCCCCGAACTCGCGGACGGCCTCACGGATCGCTTCGTGTTCGGCTGACAGCTGGAACGTCATAATAGATTGCTTGGGTTCGTCTTACAAAGTAGCTTCGGATACAATCCCCGGTTGGTGTTGTTAACCCGACTGCCGGATCGTCGGTCACGATGGAAACCGTCGACGGCCGGCGGCGGGCCGATCGCGATCAGGCTGTCGGGGCGGGTTTCAGCCGTCTATTGGTCGTTTTCGCCTTCGCCACGGAGTTCGAACTTCTGGACCTTCCCGGTCGTGGTCCGGGGCAGTGCCTGCACGAACTCGACCTCACGGGGGTGTTTGTACTCCGCGAGGTTCTCGAGGCAGTACTGCTTGATCTCCTCGGGCGTCGCCTCGGCGTCGGGCGTCGTCACGACGAACGCTTTGACCGTCTCGCCGCGGCGCTCGTCCGGCACGCCGACGACGGCGGCGTCGGCGACGTCCTCGTGTTCGAAGAGGAGTTCCTCGACTTCGCGCGGGTAGACGTTGTACCCGCCCGTGACGATCATGTGTTTCTCGCGGTCGACGACGTAGAAGAAGTCGTCCTCGTCCCAGTAGCCGATGTCGCCGGTGTGGAACCAGCGCTTGCCGTCCTCGTTAGTGAAGGCCTCCTCGTTGGCCTCCGGCAGGCCGTAATACTCCTTCATCACGTTGGGACCGTGGATGACGAGTTCGCCGGTGATGTCGTGGATCGCGGCCTCCTCCTCGTCGATCGGACCCTCCGCAACGCGGGGGACCTCCTCGAAGTCCTCGTCGACGATCTTCGCCTCGACGCCCTCGAGGGGCTGGCCGATGCTGCCCTTCCGACGGCTCTCGTTGGTGTTGGCGTGGGTGACCGGACTCGTCTCGGTCAGGCCGTAGCCCTCGTTGAGCTGGACGTCCCAGAGGTCCTCGAACCGCTCGAGGACCTCCAGCGGGAGACTCGAGCCCCCGGAGTTGGCAAAGCGCAGGGACTCGAACTCGTAGCTCTCGGCGTCCGGGTGGTTGATCATGTCGTTGAACATCGCGGGGACGGCGAACATGATGGTGATCTCGTCGTCCTCGAGCTGGTTCATCACCTCGGTGGCGTCCCACTCCGGCACCGGGTAGTAGGTACCGCCGCTGTACATCGCGCCGTTCATGACGACGGACATGCCGTAGATGTGAAACAGCGGGAGCGTCCCGATGAGTCGGTCGGAGGCCTGGAAGCCGCCCGGCGGGATGACGGCGTTGGCCCGGGTCGTAAAGGCCAGGTTGTGATGGGTCAGGAGGACGCCCTTCGGCGTGCCAGTCGTCCCGGAGGTGTAGGGCTGGACCGCGACGTCGTCGTCCGCACGATCGACGACGGCTTTGGTGTCCTCGGCGAGGAAGTCGTCGAACTCGGTCGCGCCATCGACGTCGGCTCCGACGCTGACGACCTGCTCGACGTCCGTATCGTCCTGTACCTCGAGGACGTTGGGGACGAGGTCGGCAAGCGCCACGACGGCTTTCGCCCCGCTGTCGCCCAGCATGTGGCTGATCTCACGGGACTTGTACTGGGGATTCATCGGGACGATGATCCCGCCGGCACGCAGGGTCCCGTAGAAGGCCGTGACGAACTGCGGCAGGTTCGGCAGGTAGATGCCGACGCGGTCGCCCTCGCCGATGCCACGATTCTCGAGGGCCTGTGCGAACTGTCCGGCTCGCTGCCAGAACGCCTCGTAGCTCAGTTCGGTCCCTTCGTACGCGATCGCGGGCGATTCCGGGTTCGCATCGACGGTCTCGACGACCTCCGTCACGAGGTTTGTCATACCTTGTGTATGGTTACCCCGGTCGCAAAAGGGTTGTCACTCGGCGCTTCCATTTACTTCGGTTGTTTTCGAGAACGCGCGACTCGAGTGCCCTGTCGGGCCTCGATCAGTCGAGCGTCGTCGGATCCACGCCGGACTCGGTGCCGGTGTCGTTCGGCAGGTCGTAGCCGACGACGTATCGGGCGTGTAGCAACGCGGCGACGATCGCTGCTGCGGCGACGAGCTGGACCGCGACGTGGACGATCGAGCCGAACATCGCGCCAAGGGCGGCGACGATGAAGAGCGCGCGGACCGGCGCGGAGAGGTCCCGCGCCCCGTCGAACCCGATCGTCGCGACGATCAGGCCAACGGTGCCGGCGAGAACGACTGGGAACGCGACGAGCGTTGCCTGCGACCACTCGATGAGGCTATTGTTCGTGATGAAGGCGTACGGGATGACAAACCCGGGTGCGCCCAGTTTGAGTGCCTGTAAGCAGGATCGAAGAAAACTCGAGTCTGCAATCCGCGAGCCGACGGCGACCGAAATCGCGACCGGCGGCGTGATCGCCGACAGCATCGCGAAGTAGAACACGAACATGTGTGCCGTAATCTGGGGTACGCCCATGCCGATGATACCGGGGGTCACCAAGACGACGACGAGGACGTACGCCGCCGGCGTGGGCATTCCGAGCCCGAACATGATGCTCGCGATCATCGCGAGGAAGAGGACGATGAAGAGTCCGCTTCCGAGGCCGAACAACGAGACACCGTCGCTCAGGCCGGTGATCGTCGTCGCGATTCCCTGCGTGAGGCCGGTCCCTTCGAGGAGTTCGATGATGAGCCCCATCGCAGCGAGGACGCCGACGAGGGGCGCCATCTCGGTGCCACCTCGTTTGAGGCCGTCCAGTGTCTGTTTGGTCGTCACGACGACGCTTCGACCGATCGAGTCGGCCCGTATTCGCTCGCCGACGATTTCTGCCGTCACGTCTTCGTCGCCGATCCCGAAGCCGCCGACGATACCGTTTCGGACGTACATTACGCCGATGATCGTGAGGATGGTATACAGTCCAGCCGAGAGCGGCGTGTACTGCAGGTAGATGAGCGTTACCAGGAGGACTCCGAGCGGGACGGTAAAGTGTAACCCACTGGTTAGCGTCCGCCAGTCGAACGGCGACAGGTCGCGCGAGACCCAGTCGAACTTGAGGATCGTGAAGTGAACGGCGACGAAGACGCTGAGGTAAAACAGCGCCGCGGGGATCGTTCCTGCCTGAACGATTTCGACGTAGCTGACACCGGTGAAGTCGGCCATGAGAAACGCCGCGACTCCCATCACCGGCGGCAACATCTGGCCCCCCGCCGAGGCGACCGCCTCGATCGAGGCGGCGAAGTCGTCGCGGATGCCCTGATCTTTCATCATCGGGATCGTGAAGCTCCCGGTTGTCGCCGTGTTCGCCGCGGCACTACCGGTGATCGATCCCATGACCATACTCGAGATGACGGCGATCTGGACGACGCCGGTCCGCAGGCTCGATCCGAGTTCTCGGCCGATATCGAGGACGAAGTCCATCAGGCCGTAGGCCTTCGCGATCCCGGCGAACATGATGAAGATCGCGACCCACGTCGACCCGATCCGCATCAGCGTCTCGTCGTAGACGCCGCTGACGCTGATTGCGCCGTTTTCCGCGATCGTCCCGACGTTCATCCCGGTGTGGTAGAACAGTCCGGGGAGGTTCGGTCCGACCGCCGTGTGAGCGTAGGCGATCGAGAGGACGGCGACGGCCGCGATGACGTTCCCGAACGCGCGCCGGGTCGAATCGATCGCCAGCGTGATGAGGAGCAGTCCGATGAGATGGTCGGTCGAGTTGTACCCGAGGAGGTGGGCGGACTCGGTCAACCGTGTGTAGTTGACGTGGACGTATGCTACTGCACCGATCGCTGCCACGCCGAGCGCGAGGGCAATGATCGGATCGATCCGTGCGTACGCCGATTTGACCCGCTCGAGCCCTCGCCTGGCACCGGTACTGGCCCCGTGTTCGGTCGTGTTCGCCGACGATGACTCGGACGAACCGTCGTCGTTCGACCGAGAGTCGTCATACTGAGAGCGTGCGTAGTCGAAATAGTACAGGGCCAGCCCCATTCCGAGAAAGACGTTCACGTACTCGTCGGTCTCCGCGAACAGATCGATCTGAATCGCGAACGCGATTTTAATCGCGTACCCGATAGTCAACAGCGTCAACGCGATGCCAAGCAGGTACACGATCCCGTTGAGGACGTCGAGGGGACCGGTCCGTCCGATCGACTGGCGAACACGGCGGTAAAGGCGGCTATTGGAGGCCATCGCTAGTTACGGCTCTGCTGCTCGTTCGAAGTCGTCTTGCCAGACGCCGATCTCCTGGTAGAAGTCGGCTGCAGCGGCGTGGAACGGGACGCCATCGTACATGTTCTCGACCCAGAACTCCTCGTCGTCGAGCCGTGCGAGTACCGCGCTGTAGTCTTCCAGCACGCTGCGGTTCTCGTGCATCGTCTCGAGGAAGTCGTAAACCGTATCGTAATCGAGGTCGGCTCGAGAGACGAAGTTGTACGCGAAGGTCGGGCAGTGAACCTGGTCCGGTGCGTTCTGGGTGCCGTCGATCTCGTCACCGCTGAACGACTGAATGAGGAGTCGGTCGTCGCTCTCCCACTCCTCGAGGGTCGAGTCGTCCACGTCGAGGATGTTCAGGTCGGTCGAGTTCAGCATCTCCTGCACCCAGCCGGGGACGATACTGAAGTTCATGTACGTGCCGACGCCGACATCGAGACTGCCCTCGTTGAGCGAGCCGCTCTGATCGCCGAAACCGACACTCGTCCGATTGTAGTCGTCGGTTGCATAGTCGAGCGCGTGTTCGAGTGCAGGTGCCGTTCCGGATCCTCGCGGCGTCGGAGAAACCGTCGTTCCCGACTCGATCTCCGAGAGGGAGTCGAGGCCTGTCGCCAGGAAGAACCACGGGAGGTCGTAGAAGTGAAACACCTGCGCCATCTCGAACTCGAGCTGGTCGAAGTCACCGGCCCCCTCTTGTACGTCTTGGGCGGACCAGTTCTGGATGTAGACCATTTCCGCGTCCTGACTGTTGAGCGCACCGAGGTTCGCCTCGGTCCCTTCGCTCGTCCGTGCTTCGACGGTGAGATCGTCGCTATTGTCGTTAATGACCTGTGCGATGCCTTCGTTTGCGGAGTAAGCAGTCGTCGAGGCCTGCGACGTCCGCATGCGGATCGTGCCGGACTCGACATCACCGCCCTCGTCGCCGAGGCAGCCAGCTACTGCCGTCGCCGCACCGACGCCTGCTGCCGCGAGAACTGATCGTCGAGTCGACTGCCTATCCGTGTGCTTGTGTTCCTTCGCCATGGGGCATCTCTTCATAGTTACCTGTTATAGTCCTTCCGCTATCTGTTGGAATTGGATCCTTATTGTATGACACTGGATTGCAGTCATTCAGCCGACAGTATTGCTGACGGACGGCTCCCTGTTCGGACAGTGACGGTTCTGAGTGGGCGTCCGCCGTCGTTTCGGTGATCACTAACGTGGCAATCGGTATCGCAATACCTATTGTGCCATTCCCGTAGGTCTAGGTATGCTGGATTTCGTTCAGCTCGAAGACGACCTCGATCAAGAAGAACGGATGATCCGGGACACGGCCCGGGAGTTCGTCGAAGAACACGTCAAGCCCGACATCGGCGACCACTTCGAGGCGGGGACGTTCCCGAAGGAACTCATCCCGAAGATGGGGGAACTCGGCTTCTACGCCCCCAATCTCGAGGGCTATGGCTCGCCGAACGTCTCCGAGACGGCCTACGGCCTGTTGATGCAGGAACTCGAGGCCGGTGACTCCGGGCTGCGTTCGATGGCGTCGGTCCAGGGCGCGTTGGTCATGTACCCGATCCATGCTTACGGGAGCGAGGAACAGAAAGAGGAATGGCTGCCGGAGATGGGACGGGGCGAGGCGATCGGTTGTTTCGGGCTGACCGAACCCGAACACGGCTCGAACCCGTCGGCGATGGAGACCCGCGCCGAGCGCGACGGCGACGGCTACGTCCTCAACGGCTCCAAAACCTGGATCACGAACTCGCCGATCGCCGACGTCGCGATCGTCTGGGCGCGTGATCAGTCGGCCGAGGACGACCCCGTTCGTGGGTTCCTCGTCGAGACCGACCGCGACGGCGTCACGACCAACAAGATCGACGACAAGCTCTCGCTGCGCGCGTCGATCACGGGCGAGATCGGCCTGAACGACGTCCACGTGCCCGAGGAGAACGTCCTCCCTGGCGTCGAGGGAATGAAGGGGCCGCTGTCCTGTCTCACGCAGGCCCGCTACGGCATCGCCTGGGGCGCGGTCGGTGCCGCCCGGGACTGTTTCGAGGAGGCTCGACAGTACGCGAAGGATCGCGACCAGTTCGGCGGCCCGATCGGTCGGTTCCAGCTCCAGCAGCGCAAGCTCGCGGAGATGGGCACCCAGATCACGCTGGCACAGTTGCTGGCTCACCGGCTCGCCGAACTCAAAGAGCGCGGCGAGATGCGGCCACAGCACGTCTCGATGTCGAAGCGAAACAACGTCCGCATGGCCCGAAACCAGGCCCGCATCGCCCGCGAGATGCTCGGCGGCAACGGCATCACCACCGACTACTCGCCGATGCGGCACATGTCCAACCTCGAGACGGTCTACACCTACGAGGGCACGCACGACATCCACACGCTCGTCCTCGGCGAGGAGTTCACCGGCATCCCCGCCTACCAGTAACGCCGCGTCGCCGGTTCGCGTTCTCTCCCGTTTTCTCTCCCCGCTCCGTCCCAGCCACCGATTCTGCTCCGGCGGGGATCTCTCCGACCGAACCGACTCGGCTTCGGAAACGGCCGTCCCGCTCGCCAGTACTCCCGTTCCAGTATCCGAAATATTAATTGCGCCTTCCGAACAGTATCCCACATGGGCATGGATCGAGATGGGGACGACGGGGCCGGAGTTTCCACGACGCGGAAGACGTTCCGGCTCCTCGAGGCACTCAAAGACGAGGAGGGGGTCACCATCGCCGACCTCACCGAGCGGACGGATCTTCCCAAAAGCACCGTCTACCGCCACCTTCGGACGCTGACGGAGTTAGGGTACGTGATCGAACGCGACGGTCGCTACTACGTCGGGTTTCGGTTTGTCGAACTCGGCGAGCAGGCCCGGTCCCGGAGGACGGGATACACGGCCGCGAAGCGAGCGGTGTTCGAACTCGGCAAGGAGACCGACGAACGCGCGGTGTTCATCGTCGAAGAGGACGACGACGCCGTCTACGTCCACCGCTACGGCAGCCTCTCGAATTCGATGATCGGCCAGCGCCGACCGCTGCACTCGATGGCCTCCGGCAAAGTGATTCTCGCGGAGTGGGACGACGACGCCGTCGCGGCCTACGCCGAGCGGAGCGGCCTCGAGGCACACACGGAGAACACGATCACCGATCCCGAGGCGCTCTTCGACGAACTCGAGCGGGTTCGGGACCGCGGCTACGCGGTGAACGAGCAGGAACACATGGACGGCCTTCGCGGGATCGCCGTGCCCGTCTATACTCCTGACGACGAATTCCTCGGCTCGCTGGCCGTCTTCGGGCCGACGAGTCGGTTCACCGACGCCTACGTTCACGACGATCTGGCGACTCGCCTTCGGGACAAGGCGGGCGAGATTAAAGTCACGCTCGCGTACGGGTGATTGTGCCATCTCGCTGCCCGACTGCCGTTCGTCCCCCTGTTCCGCTGGCCGGAACGTGATCGATCCTTTCGTCTCGAACGACCAACAATCCGTCACGCGACCCGATTCTTGGGTTGAGTGTTCCGCTATGCGAAACACGTCTTTCGAAACGATCGAAGACCGCCGTCAGCACCCATACGCGTTTCCCCGTTCTACAATCGGTCGCACGATGACCGAGGCGACGGATCCCGGACCCGACGGTGGCTACCGAACGGGTAGGCGGTGGCCTCCAGCCGAGAGTTTATACGACATTCCGCGGCCAAGCGGGGTATGTCGGACCACACCCGACGACCGCGACGCACGATCCTTCAAACGCTCAGTGCCCTGGGCATCGGGGCAGCCGCCACAGTGACGACTGCCAGTGCGGTTGACGACGCTCATCCCGATGCCGATGCTTCCCCAGCTCGTGGACGGCCGTCAACCGACGACGCGGCGACCGGTGATGAAATCGACGGCAGCGATCTGTACGTCGGCGTCGTGGATCGGATCGTCGACGGTGACCACGTCGTCCTCCTGCTCGAGGACGGTGAGGCGGTCGTCGACCAACTCGTGTTGCCGGCCGAACGATTCGACGGCATGGAACCGGACGACGTTTTCCTGACCGCCGTTATCGACGGCGAGTTACGCGCCCGCCGACGCCTGCCGTCGAAACCGACTGACTGTCACGACGACAGATTCGACCGCATTTCGGAGGAGTTGTAAGCCGGTTTCACGGTCGCTCCGATCCGATCGTCCCGGAACAGTCCTGCCGGTTGAGCGGTGTGAACTGCTCACAGGGCCGGAATCAGCAAGTCCAAGGCGTAATGCTTGGCGGCCCTTCGATCCGACCACGATGGTGGACACAGCGGACGCGTTCGGAATCGGATTGGATCGGCCTGGGACCACCAGCCTCCGTACCGCTTTCTTTGCCGTCTGGTTCGTCGACCTCGTCGCGACAGTGGGCTTTTTCACCGTCCCGTACGCCTACGAACTCAACCCCGTGACGGTCTTCCTCCACGATCTCTTCGGGCTCGCCGGTGTCGTCCTCGCCGCCGTCATCTACGCCGGTGCCGTGATCGCGATCGGCTACGTCCTCTCGAGGCCGTTCGACGTCGGCTTCGTCGTGGCCATCGTCTGCTGCTACGCCCTCTTCGCGAGCAACAACGTCGTCCTGTTGGTCTCCCGAGAACCGCTACTGACGCCGTTGATGCCGTGATCGGCATCGACTGTGGCAACCAGTCGTCACTCCGTTTCGGTTCCCCTCGAATCGCGGCCAGCCTCGGGAAACGCATATCCCCTGTCGCGCAGGCGGATCCAGTCCGGTGTTGCCAGTCGAGACAGTCGCCCGACCGTCACTCAAACTATTACAGATATATGACTGTCTAACTCGGCTGGCCGGGTGTCCCCTTTCGATGACCGCTTGATCGGCCGTACCGTACACGTAGTCGGCGAATACGATCGATTTCGCCGCTGCTGGCCGCTGTTTCACGGTGGGCCGATACACTGGCGATCGGTTCTCCAGAACCGAGCGATACCTGCGGCCGTTCGCCGTACTGCCCCACGTTGGTCCCGGGTTGTAACGGGGACTGATACCGTCCACCGACTCGGTACGGCCGATTCGACGAACACAGTTTGAATGTCTCATATCCGACTATACTTAGATACTACCAGAATTAACATACTACTGGCCCTCTATCGTTCTGGCGATTCGTGCGTGACTAAGGTGCTGATAACAGCCCTAAAACGGAAGTATTCGGCTCTTGACGCAAACAGTGTTTCTCACTGATGTGATTCAATCCGTTTCGAGATCGGAGACCTAAAACCGGTAGAGAAAACGCCATTCATTATTTAGCCTCCATAGAGCCCCTCTTTAGTTCCTGTGTCCTCGAGATCGGCGCCTCTTTCTATCTACCCTTTCGTAACTATCTCCAAATCTGGTATGATCGTACCACTCACGTGGTTCGGACTGCGGATCGTCGCGTTCGCGTGAGTGGTGCCTTGTGTTTTAAGCGGCCACAGCTGTCGCTCAGCGACAATGGGATCTTCCACCGGCTCACGTCCGTCGCCTCGAGACGCGGTCCGGTCGCGCTCTCTGTGTGGCTCGAGGAATCGCTCGCCGCAACCGTCTAGATCGACTCGGAGTCATATCGGAGACGGACGGTCCGGTCACAACTGCGGCTGCTATAGCACAGGTCCTCGTGGCAGCATGTACGCATGACTTCCGGGGTCGATCGTCGTTCCGCCGCTTACGGCTCTCTACGTTCGCGTTGTTCGCAGTAGAAATGGGCTAACTCGGATTTGAACCACCGGAAGACGTTCCGGGTCGCTCACTTCGTTCGCTCCCGGACTGTGACTTCCGTCATTCAAATCCGAGTCGGATTCCATATTTGCGGCTCGCGGAGTTGCTCGCCGCAAAAGTATGGGCCAACTCGGATTTGAACCGAGAGCCTCCACCTTATCAGAGTGGCGCTCAACCTAATTGAGCTATTGGCCCGCGTCCGTCCTTCGCACTCAGTAGTTGCTCGGTGGGACGTTTAAGCGTTTCTTTCTTCCCGACCCGTGCGAACCGCTACCGAGCGAGGGGATCGTCCTCGTCGTCGCCGTCGTCCGGCCGCTCGTCCTCGAAGTCGATCGTGTAGGCGTCCTCATCGTCGACGCTGTAGGCGTCCTCACCGAGGTCGTAGGTTCCGCCGTCGCTCGAGTCGGCGGCCTCTCGAGTCGGGTCCTCATTGGGGAAGCCGAACGTCCAGACCCCGCCGCTTGCGAATCCGCCGGTCTTCTTGTCCGCGTAGGGGACGACCACGTACCGTTTGAGTGCCATTCGGATCGGAACCCGGGTCAGCGGGACGGCCAGCAGGAATCCGAGCAGGTCGGTCACCAGTCCGGGAGTCAGCAGAAAGGCTCCGGCGGCGATCAGCAGGCCCCCGTCGAGCAGTTCGTTCGTCGGGGGCTTTCCCTGAGCCAACGATCGCTGCATCTTCCGAATCGTCCGCCGGCCTTCGGCGCGGACGAGGAGCATGCCGACGAGGCCGGTCAGGACGACGAGCAGTATCATCCCTACCCAACTGAGCGCCTCGAACTGGGTGACGATCACCGCGAGTAACACGGCGTCGAGAAACGGGATGAGCAACAGCGCGAAGATCCACCGGAGCATACCACGATCTAGCCGCCGACGGGTGAAAATCTTTTACTCTCAGTCAGGAACGGAATCGCGGCCACCGGCGGGCCGATTGCGACACGCGAACGAAGGGCTTACGCCCGCG
Organism: Natrinema pellirubrum DSM 15624; assembly: GCF_000230735.2. Taxonomy (NCBI): domain Archaea; kingdom Methanobacteriati; phylum Methanobacteriota; class Halobacteria; order Halobacteriales; family Natrialbaceae; genus Natrinema; species Natrinema pellirubrum. The sequence goes on along the minus strand of NC_019962.1, from coordinate 3,414,333 downwards.
ACTCCCGTCGCTCCGGTATGGACGATACGACCCGCGTCGAGTGGCGCGAGTGGGGACAGGCGGCCTTCGACGAGGCCGCCGAGGCCGACCGCCCCGTCTTGCTCTCGCTGACCGCGACGTGGTGTGACCACTGCCACGAGATGGACGAGGAGACCTACGCCGAGCCCCGGATCGCGGCCAACCTCAACGACAGTTTCGTTCCCATCCGGGTCGATGTCGACCGGTACCCGTGGGTCCGCGACCGGTACAACATGGGCGGCTTTCCGTCGACGGTCTTTCTCGCCCCGAACGGCGAGGTCCTGACCGGCGCGGGCTATCTCGGCCCCGACGGGATGCGTCAGGTCTTGGACAGCGTCCGGACCATGTGGGAGACGAAAGGCAGCGGTGCGGCCCGCGTTCCCCGGCCGCTGCGGGAGGACAACCCGCCGGCCGGCGAACTGACCGCCGAGATCGAACAGGGGATGCTCGGCCATCTCACCGACACCTACGACGAGACCGCCGGCGGCTGGGGCCAGAGCCCGAAGTTCCCCCTGCCCGACGCGCTGGAGTTCGCGCTCAAACGCGACCGTGAGATGGCGCTTCGCTCCTACGACGCGGTCAGTGCGAACCTGTTAGACGAGTACGACGGCGGGTTCTACCGGTTCGCGACCGATCGGGACTGGTCGGGACTCCAGCGCGAGAAACTGCTCGACTCCAACGGCGCGTTGGTGCGGGCTTTCGCCAACGCCTACCTGCTGACCGGGAAAGACGAGTACCGCGACCCCGCCGCCGACACCATCGACTACCTGACGACGACGCTGTGGAACGACGAGGTCGACGCCTTCGCGAACAGTCAGGCCCCGGGCGACGCCGACGCCCACAGTCTCGACGCGACCGACCGCGCGGCCGCCGACGAGCCGCCGGTCGATTCGGGCGTCTTCGCCGGGCCGAACGCGCTGGCGATCGACGGCCTGCTGACCTACTACGCCTACACCGACGACGAACGGGCCCGCCGCTACGCCGAGCGCGCGCTCGAGACCCTCCGGACGGACCTGCTCGCAGACGGCGTCGTCGCACACGCACGCGAGGACGCGATCGAACGCGACGAGGCGCTCCCCTTGCTCACCAACCAGGCCCGCGCGTTGACGGCCCTGACGACGGTCGCGAGTACCCTCGAGACGGACGCGCTCGCGGACGCGACCGCGGTCGCCGACGCGACGATCGAGCGGCTCCACGACGGGGATTCGTTCCTCGACGGCCCCGCCGAGGGCGTCGGGCTCTGTGATCGCCCGCTACGGCCGCTGGACGCCAACGTCGCCCTCGCGGACGCGTTGATCGATCTGGCGGTGCTGTCCGGCGAGGACCGATACCGCGAGTACGCACGGGAGGCCCTCGAGGCCTTCGCAGGGGCCAGCGAGCGCTTCGGCGTCCAGATCGCCCAGTACGCGACGGCGACCTCCCGACTGCTCGAGGGCCCGCTGGTGATTCGCGTTGGCGACGACCCCGGCTCGGACCTCCATCGGGCGGCGCTGCGGATGGCCGACCACGAGAAGGTGGTCGTCCCCGATGCCGACCGCGAGTCGGGGACGGCGCGGGCCGAACTGGGCGAAGCCGTGTCAGCCACTGCCGAAACTCCTGCCGAGTTGAGCGACGCGGTCCAGCAGCTTCTCGACTGACGTTCGGTCCCCTCGCGGCCGACGCCATCGAAACGCCAAACTACCACAGTGTTTATGTCTCTTCAGCGGGTTGCTCTCGGACATGGCCAGTCTCAGGGATCTCGGGCTCTCCGAGTACGAAGCTCGAGCTTACCGATCGCTACTCAACACCGGCCCCACAACGGCCAAAGAGTTGTCCCGGGCGAGCGACGTCCCGATGGGCCGGATCTACGACGTGTTGAACAGCATCGAACAGTACAATCTCGTCCGCAGCCAGACCGCCAGCCGGCCGAAGAAGTACGTCGCCGTCGAGCCCTCGACGGCGCTGGATCGGCTGCTCGAGGACAAGAAACGCGAACTCGAGGAGAAGGCCGATCAGTACGAGTCGATCGTCGACGACCTGGCGGACGAACTCGACGCGGCCGAGCCCGTCGAGGAGCAGTTCTGGACCGCCGCGGTCGGCCCCGAGGAGACGAAGGACCTGCTCCTGGAACGGCTGGCGGCCGCCGACCGCGACATCGTGATGGTCTCGTCGCACCCGTCGCCGCAGTGGGACATGCAGGCCGCCAGCGAGGAGATCAACGCCCAGCTCGAGGACGCCCTCGATCGGGGCGTCTCGGTCGATCTGTTGATGACGCGGGAAATGGTCGGCTCGATGTCGGAGGAAGTGGGGCGGCGCTACCGGGAAACCCTCCAGCAGCGAGATGACTTCGACGTCCGCACGAACGATGACATCACGGGCTCGTTCAACATCATCGACGGCGTCGAGGTCTGCATTCAGGTCCCTAACCCACTGTCCTCGGGCGAGGCCTTCGCCATGATCGATCTGAAGGATCCGGAGTTCGCCGCGAACGTCCACGAGGAGTTCGTCCCGCGGTGGGAAGAAGCCGACCCGCTCGAGTTTTAACGGTCGATCTCGTCGCGCAGCGTCCCCAGCTTGACGACTCGCTCGGCGTGGGCGTTGTGCTGGTGGATCGACTCGTCGTTGGATTGGCTCATCGTGATCACCGCGTCGTCGTCGAGGTGGTCGAACTCGTCGACGACGCCCTCCGCCAGCGCGCGCACACAGTCCTCGACGAACTTCGCGTCGGCGTGGGCCGCGTAGGTCATGTGGTCCTCGTCGGGCCGTTTCGCGAGGTTGTAGATCCGCGCGCTCATCGAGTCCCGGGCGATGTCGATGATGTCGTTCAGATCGACTTCAGGGTCGCCGCTGGCCTCGACGGTCAGCGTCGCGTGCCCTCGCTGGGAGTGGCCCGGCTGCGGAACTCCCTCTAAGAACTCCGTGATCGTCTCCTCCTCGACGCCTAAGTCCTCGAGGGTCTCCTTCGCGCGGGCGGCGGACATCCCCTGCGAGCAGGGACAGACGGTCATCCCGGTGACCGTCGCGCCGATCTCCTCGCGAGTCCCCTCGTCGGTCGCCGTCGCCGAGGCGACGATGTCGACCGTGTGTTGGGTCTCGCGGTCGCTCGCGGGGGTCTGCTCGCGGCGCATGAACTCCGCTTCCATCGAGACCTCCGCCTTCGAGGTGTAGTCGTGTTTCTCGAGCAGCCGTTCGGCGGCCTCGCCACAGACTTCCTCGACGCCGTAGGCCTCCTCGCGGGTCGCGTCCTCGAGGATCTCGTCGATGACCTCCATGTTGCGGCTCATGTCGGCCCCTTTGCGCCAGCCCGGTAGGTCGACGAAGACCTCGAACTCGGCGGTGAGGACGATCGGTCGTTTGCCCTCGCGGGCGATCTTGACGAGTTTGTCGACGCCGGTGACGCCGACCTGGCTCAGGCCGACGGTGACGTCGGGTGACGTGGCCTGCACGTCCGGCAACTGATGACTCATTGGCCGCATTCAGGGCAGCGGGCGATTCAACCTTTCGGAACCGGGGGTCGCTTGCGCCCCGGTGCCGACGGCGGCTCGAGCCGTCGTTTCTTTAAGTATCTCTGGTCACAAAGTGGAGCTATGACGGGAAGTCGGCGGCCGTTCTCCGGGTGTTCCGTTCGGCAGTTGCAACGCTCCGTCCGAGCTATCGCGATGCCTGGGGTTCGTTCTTTAAGTACCTCTGGTCACAAGGTGAAGCTACGAAGGGCATTCGTCACCCGGTCTTCTCGCGGTGTCGTTCTCACCGGCCTTGAGCGACAGCTATGACTACCGTCTCGGCAGCCGTCCGTACGACCGTCGACGACCACTTGACGACGATCGAGCGAGACCGCGACGTCGCGATCCCGTTGGCGGTCGCCCGCGGCAGCCACGCGTGGGGTGCGGCCAGTCCCGACAGCGATTACGACGTGGGGTTCGTCTTCGTTCCGACCGACCTGCGTCGATACGCCCACCTCGAGGGCCCGCCGGAGACGGTCGTCGAGGAGTACGGCGAGTTCGAGTATCAGGGCTGGGACGCCCGGACGTTCGCGCGCCTGCTGGCCGACTCCAACGACGGGGCGATCGACCTGCTCCGGAGCCCGATCCGTTATCGGACCGCGTTCGACCCCGCGGCTCTCAGGGCGTACGTCGAGCGGACGTACAATCCGATGGACCTCTATCACGCGTGGCGGGGCATCGCGACGAGCAACTACCGGAAGTACCTCTCGCACCACCTGGTCCGGAGCGACGACGAACTCTTTCCGATTCTGGAGGCGCGCGACGGCGAATACCTCGTCGAGACCGACGACGGGACGACGACGGTGGCGGCCGACGACGACCGCTTTCGGGAAACCCAGACGAAGCCCACCGTGAAGCGAAACCTGACGATTACCCGCGCGGCGATGGCCGCGCGGTACCTGAAGACTACTGGGGACCAAGGCGACCACGACCTGCCCGCGCTCGAGTTCGAGTCGTTTCTCACCGAGCAAGCGCCCGCCGTCTTCGACGCCGACCGGATCGAACGGGCTCGAGACCTCCTCGAGCGAAAACGAGCCGGCGAGGGCGGCGAACGGGTCGGCGACGCCGTGGGTCGGTCGTTCGCCCAGCCGCCGCGGGAGATCGATCCAGACGTTCACGCGCGGGCCGGCCCCGATCCGGCCCGACTCGACGGGTTCGTCGACGACCTGATCGCGGCGGTCCGATAGCTTGCGTCGGCGTCGTTCTTTAAGTGTCTCTGGTCACAAGGTGAAGATACGACGGGAGACCGGTTCTTCTCGGGTCTGGCTCACTGGGTAGCGACGCGTCTCGTCGGCCTCAGTCGCCCAGTCCTGTGACTCGGCGACCACGATTCTGATTTCGAATGGGGCTCGAGCGGGGCCATCGACGACTGAGCGTGATCGCAACCGACGGTTCGTTCTTTAAGTGGTTCTGGTCACAAGGTGAAGCTACGAAGGGCTTTTCGCGAACCGCCACCACCCTCGAGCGACGGCGTTGCTCTCCGAGCCGGCAGTGAACCGTCCGCTCGAGTTTCCGCCCGCCCGGGAAAACCTGTTAGCGGACCTGTCAGTCCGTCCAGCCGATCGATCCGACGGAGCGAGCCTTTTTCACGCTCCCTCTCCGAGCGACAGACGATGCAAGACGACGGTGCCGACTCCGGTCCAGCTACCGAGCCAGTCGCGGCCGAGACCGACGGCTCCCACGCCGATCCGGACGGCGAGCGCCGCCTCGAGACCCGACCCGGCTCCGGCTCGCTCTCGCGGGCGGACGTCCAGCGCGACTCGACGGTCCGCCAGTGGGGCGTCGTCACGCCGAGTGCGACGGTCATCGGCCGGGCGGAGTCGCCCGACGCCGACCTCTCCGAGAGCGTGCGCCGTCTCCACGACGAACAGCACGCGGCCACGCCGGGCTACAGCGAGCGTGCCCACCACCTCGATCGACTGCGGACCACGCAGGCGCTGTGTAACGCCTTAGAGGTGACGCCGTGGCAGCGCGATCTGGCGCTGGGGGTCATGGACGAGATCGATCTCACCGAGTTCGGTAGTCAGCGCGCCATCGAGAAGGTGGCGCTGGTGGTGATCCGCCACGTGGTCGACGTCGACCGGAAGCAGTACTTCGGGCTCGACGAGATCGACGCGCAGGCGCTGTCGGCCGACCGCATGGAGGAGCTGTTCGCCCAGTACCGGGCCCACGATATCACCGACGAGGAGACGTTCGAGCGGCTCGCAGCCGACTACGGGCTGGATACGACGAGCCTGAACCGGCTCCGTCGCGTCCTGAAGGAGCAACTCGAGGACGAGTTGCCGGCCTACGGCCGCAATCCCTACCGCGATCCGAACCTGCCGGACGCGACCGAGACCGGCGACGCATCGCCGTCCGAATCGGAGTCGTAGGCGGCGTCCGCTGGACCCCGTTCGTACTGTCTCTCCGGCCGCGGCCTGAGCCGCGGCCGCCGCTGCCGGGGACCGGCGACTTTTCCCTCTCAGAACCCTACCGGTGGTATGACCGACGCTGACACCGGCCCGACTACCGAGACGACCGATCGTATCGAAATCTACGCCGACTACGTCTGTCCGTTCTGTTATCTGGGGACCCGCTCGCTCGCCCAGTACCGCGAGGGCCGCGACGAGCCGCTTGACGTCGAGTGGCACCCCTTCGACCTCCGACGCGGGAAGCGAAACGCGGACGGCTCGATCGATCACGACGTCGACGACGGCAAAAGCGACGAGTACTACGAGCAGGCCAGACAGAACGTCCGCCGGCTGCAGGAGGAATACGACGCCGAGATGGCCCAGGAGATCGCGACCGACGTCGACTCCTTCGACGCGCAGGTCGCCTCGTGGTACGTCAAGGGGGAGTACCCCGAGCAGTGGGGGGCATTCGACGAGGCGATCTACACCGCCCTGTGGCAGGACGGGCGTGACATCGGCGACGTCGACGTGCTGGCCGATCTCGCCGACGACTGCGGACTGCCGGTCGACGAGATCCGCGACGCGGTCGCCGACGACGGCATCCGGGCGGAACTCGAGGACCTGTTTGCGGAGGCCCAACAGACGGGCGTCACCGGCGTTCCGACGTTCGTCTCGGACGGCCACGTCGCCCGCGGCGCGGTGCCGCCGGAACACTTGGAGCGACTCGTCGACGGCCAGTAGTTACTCGAGTTTGTCGAGGCCGTCGAAGAAGTTGGCCTGCGGGCCGACGAGCGTGACGGGATCGGCCGCGGGCGTTACCGTCACCGTCGCTGGCGGCTCGAGGCGCTGTCTGTTGCGGCCGTCGCTGATCGCGTAGGCGGTGTCGGCATCGGTGACCGTGAGGCTGATTTCCGTGTCCGGTTCGACGACCAGCGGCGGCATCGACTCGGCCGCGGCCATCTGCGTGACGATGACGGCGTCCGTCGCGGGGTGGACCAGCGGCCCGCCCTCGCTCAAGTTGTAGGCGGTCGAGCCCGTCGGGGTCGCGACGAGGACGCCGTCGGCGTGGCTCTCCGCGTACGATTGGCCGTCGACCCGGATCTCGATCGTCGCACCGCCGCCGTGGCCGCGTCGCCGCCCGTGGACGACGATCTCGTTAAGCGCGGGCGCGAGCGTCCAGTCCTCGTCGACGCCGGTCGCCCGGAGCCGCGCCAGTTCCCGGCCCTCGACGCGGCCCGTCCGCGCGATGTCCGCGACGACATCGGTGACGACGTCGACGGCGTTTTCGGGGGCGACGGCATTGAGAAAGCCGACCTCACCGAGGTTGACTCCCATGATCGGCACGGGGCTGACCTCGCGGGCGACGAACAGCAGGGTCCCGTCGCCGCCGATGCTTACGACGAGATCGCGATCGTCCATCGAGTCGACCGGTACGGGGGTCGCCGCGATCGCCGCGCCCGTGGCCTCGTCGACGACTGCGCTCGCGCCGGCCGCCTCGAGTGCGTTGACGAGGGCGGCGGCGAGGTCCTGTGCACGCTCGTTGTCGCGCTGGGCGACGATTCCGACGGCGACGTCCATCGGCGGCGGCTACCCGCCGCTACGCCAAAAACCCACGCTTGTCCGGCCAGCGGCAACAAGCTTAATCCGGATGGAACGATTCCGGTCAGGTGAACCCCTGCGACGACCCCGTCGCAGTGTCCAGTATGGCGTCGGCGTTCCCGTCTCCCACCGGCGATCGCAGTCGACACCAGCGACCGCTTTCTCCGAGGGCCGCGCTCGACAGGTGGTCCCCGTGAACGACGACGCGGACGATCCGGACGACGACTGGTTCGAGCGCGCGCTCGACGACGAGGCCGATGCCGCGGGCGACCCGGACTCGAGCGCGGGCGACGATCCGGCGGCCGTGGACGACGACACCGGCGACTCCACTCCCGAGGACGGCGACGAGTCCCTCTTCGAGGAGGACTTCGGCTCTGCCCTCCACGATACTGACGCCCCGGCTATCGACGCCGACGTCGGCCCCGGGACCGACGGCCCCGAGGGGTTCGACGCCCTCGATTTCGTCCTCGGCGGCGACGAACCCGACTTCGACGAGGCGGTCGACTCGGATCTCCCGCGACTCGACCTCGGGATCGAGGGACTCGACCGAATGATTCAGGGCGGCATCCCGGAGCGGTCACTGCTCGTCGCAATGGGCAGCGCCGGCACCGGCAAGACCACCTTCGGCCTGCAGTTTCTCAACCACGGCCTCGAGCAGGGCGAACGCGCGGTCTTCATCACGCTCGAGGAGAGCCGCGAACGCGTGATCAACAGCGCGACCGAGAAGGGGTACGGCTTCGACGAGTACGTCGCTGACGGCCAGCTGGCCGTCGTCGACGTCGATCCCATCGAGATGGCAAACAGCCTCGCCTCGATCCGCAACGAACTCCCCGCGCTCGTCGAGGAGTTCGACGCTTCGCGGCTCGTCCTGGACTCGGTCTCCCTACTCGAGATGATGTACGAGGACCGCGCGAAACGCCGCAACGAGATCTACGACTTCGCCCGGAGCTTGAAGGAGGCGGGTGTCACCGCCATGTTGACCAGCGAGGCCTCCTCGGAGACTGCCTACGCCTCGCGGTACGGAATCGTGGAGTATCTCACGGACGCCGTCTTCGTTTTACAGTATGTCCGTCCCGACGATTTCCGGGAAACGCGGCTGGCGATCGAGATCCAGAAGATCCGCGACGCGAACCACTCCCGGGAGAAAAAGCCCTACGAGATCACCGGCGAGGGGATCTCGGTCTACCAGCAAGCGAACCTGTTCTAATGATAGTTTACATATCGGCACATTCAATCTGAACGGTACAGACGTTCATGGGCCGGTAAGTGCCACTTATCGATGTGTTCAAGCCCCATACTTTTGCGGGCGGGAACCGGATATGCCCGTATGGCGCAACGGACGACGGCCGACGAAACACTGCCACGGGAGGAACTCGCGGCCTACCTCGAGGAACTCGCCGCGGAGTTCGAGGGCGAGAGCGAGGCGGTCTCGATACGGGTCGGCAACAAGAACGTGTCGCTCAATCCGCCACACAACATCGACGTCTCGGTCGAGACGGTCGAGCGGTCCTCGATGCTGCGGGGCGACCGCGAGACGGTCGAGATCGAACTGAGCTGGAAACCCTAATATGGCTGCCGCAGACTCGATCCTGATCTTCGTCCTGAGCCTGCTGGTCGGGACGATCGGTATCCTCGCTGGCGCGCGGCTGGTGTTGGACAGGGACGCGAGCTTCGTCAACGCGGCGGTCACCGCCCTCATCGGGGCGGCCGCCTGGGGGATCACGAGCTTCTTCGTCGGCTGGATCCCCATCCTCGGCGTGGTGCTGATGCTGGTCATCTGGGTCGGCGTGATCAACTGGCGCTACCCCGGCGGCTGGGGGTCGGCGGCCGCGATCGGCTTCGTCGCCTGGATCGTCGCCGTCGGCATCCTCTATGCGCTGGCTGCCGTCGGCTTCGTCACCCCCGACGCGCTCGGCATTCCGGGCATCTAGAACGTCCGCCCGGATCGCGTCGGATTTCCCGTCGCCGGGGACGGAGGGAAACCCCTTTTTCCGTCCGGGCGAGTGGTCCACCTAGACAGCAATGTACGAGACGATCCTGCTTCCGACGGACGGCAGCGACCACGCGGCGACCGTCGCGGCCCACGCCATCGACGTCGCGGCCACCCGTGACGCAACCCTCCACGTCCTCTCGGTCGTCGACGACCGTGCCTTTCTCGTCCTCGACGACAACCGCGTCGAGCAGGTCCGCGACGACCTCGAGGCGACCGCCCGCGAAGCCGTCGACGAGGCGGCGACCCGTGCCGCCGACCGCGGCGTCGAGACGACGACGGCCGTCGACACCGGGAACCCCGCCGAGTGCATCGTCGACTACGCCGCGAGCGAGCCCGTCGACCTGATCGTCATGGGGACCAGCGGCGACGAGTACGAACGGAACGTCGTCGGTAGCGTCTCCCAGCGGGTCGTCCGCGAGGCCCCGGTCCCGGTCACTACGGTCGGCCCCGACGTCTGAGCCCCGGCCCGCCGATGGTCGTCCGGGGGCGGTCCGAACCGCGCCCGAAACGGTCGGCATAATTACACACGGTTTGATATATACCCCGTCGCTAGTCCTTGAGAGATGCGTCGCTCGATCGTCATCGGAGCGGTACTGATCGTCCTCGCGTTCGTGTTCGTCGGCGGCCCCTCGGTGTTGCTGTCGCTGTCATCCGACCAAACCGCGGCCGGCGGACCCACGGACGGGGAATCGAAGCCGACGCCGGAGTTGGTCACGCCCGAGGACTCCGAGAGTAGCTTCTGGGAGTATCTCAGCCCGCGAAAGGGCTTCCAGAAGCGCAGTCCGGTCAACGTGATCGTCCGCGGCGATACCGAAGACGTCGAGCGAGTCCTGACCGAATCCGACGGCGGCGACTGGTCCGAAGTGAACGAGTCGGAGGAGGTAGCCCTCCCCGATACGTACGCGATTACCGCCGGCAACGAGTCCGACAACGAGACGGACCCGATCGCGGATCCGGGAGCGAACGACACCGCGGGTAACGTGACCGCCAACGACACCGAGAACGCAACTGCCAACGACACCGAGAACGACTCGTCCGATCGCTCGGGCGTCCTGCCGAACCTCAACTGGGGCCAGGCCGACGGCGGCACCCGCTACGCCTACGTCGATCCCGGCGAGAACGAGAGCGGCTACTGGACGACCGAGACGCGCCAACTCGAGGACGGCACCTACTACGGCCAGCGCTATCACATCCGGCTCTACGAGAGCCCCAACGAGGACGACGACTGGGTCGTCATGCAGACCCACTCCGAACACTTCGACTGGTTCACCCTCCGCCATCGCGTCCACGGTTCACAGGACGCCCAGACGAAACTCGAGCAGGACTTCATGGAGCATCCGGGCGTCGATGTCCAAGACGACGTCCGCCGGATCTACCTCGATAACAGCAACTCCGTCGACGCCGACGGCTGGGCGACGCTCGTCGAACTCGCCGGGCTGATCGTCGTCCCCACGCTGGTCGGCGTCGGAACCGGACGCCGTCGCCCCGAGGCCGGCGGGAGCGCCGAGGGATCGACCGAAGAGCGGGTCGCGCGGCACACCCCCCATGCGATCGACGATCACCTGACTGACGTCGACCGCCAGCGACTCGCCGCCGCCTACGACCGCCTCGAGGCCGGACACGTCCTGTTGGTCCTGGCTATCCTTGCGCTGTTCCTGGGGGTCCGGATGGGCGGACTCGTCCTTGAGCGCCGAGCCACGTCGCTGACGCCCCATCAAATCGCTGCGATCCTCTATCCGGTGATCGCGATTGGGATCCCGACCGCGACGTACCTGATCGCACGCGGGCTCACGCGGCGACTCGACGCCGCCGTCATCGCCGCGGGCTCGCTTGCGGCCGCCATCTGGATCGATTACGGCTGGCTCGGCATCACCGCCCTGCCCGTCGACGTCGTTCTCCAGCGGATGCTCGTCGTCGTCGCGCTCGGATTGATCGCCGGCGGCGCGGCCAAACGCGCCGCGCGCAGTTCGAAGTTCAACGACATGCTGCTGGTCGGCTCGGCGATGTGGGTGCTGGTACTGGCCGGCACGCTGTTTGGCTACTTCTGAGCGCGCTTCCGGTCGTTTTTCGACCCGACAGTGACCCTCTCGCCCGTTCGAGGGGGAGCGTCCTGTGCCGAGACCTTAAGTCCTTCCGCCGTCGTTACCAACATGACATGGCAAGCCCCACCCGCCAGCGCGAACGCGATCCTGAAACGACAGAAAAAACGCAGGAATCGGAGCGCGAGCGGGTGTGTGACGAGTGCGACGGCGGGACACTCGTCAAAAGCGAGGACCAGGGCGAACTCGTCTGTGACCAGTGCGGCCTGATCGTCGAAGGGAGCAACATCGACCACGGGCCGGAGTGGCGCGCGTTCAACCACTCCGAGCGCCAGAACAAGTCCCGGGTGGGCGCGCCGACGACCCAGACGATGCACGACAAGGGCCTGACGACCGCCATCGACTGGAAGAACCAAGACGCCTACGGCCGCTCGATCTCCTCGGACAAACGCAGCCAGATGCGCCGCCTGCGCAAGTGGCAGGAACGCATTCGGACCAAAGACGCCGGCGAACGGAACCTCCAGTTCGCTCTCTCCGAGACCGACCGGATGGCCTCCTCGCTGGCCATCCCCCGCTCGGTCCGGGAAGTCGCCTGCGTCATCTACCGTCGAGCCCTCGACGAGGACCTCATCCGCGGCCGCTCGATCGAGGGCGTCGCGACCAGTACCCTCTATGCCGCCTGCCGGATGGAGGGCATCCCCCGCTCGCTCGAGGAAGTCGCCGCCGTCTCCCGCGTCGAGCGCAAGGAGATCGGCCGCACGTATCGGTACATCGCCCAGGAACTCGGCCTCGAGATGGAGCCGGTCAACCCCAAGAAGTACGTCCCGCGCTTTTGTTCGGAACTCGAACTGTCCGAGGAGGTTCAGGTCAAGGCCAACGAGATCATCGACGTCACGACCGAGAAGGGGCTGCTCTCGGGCAAATCGCCGACGGGCTACGCCGCGGCCGCGATCTACGCTGCTTCCCTGCTCTGTAACGAGAAGAAGACCCAGCGCGAGGTCTCCGACGTCGCACAGGTGACCGAGGTCACGATCCGGAATCGGTATCAGGAGCAGATCGAAGCGATGGGGATCCACGAGTAAGGCAGTCGGTCACCGTCCTGTTGTCGCTTTCTTCGACCAGTAACCGATTCTACGAAACGTCGATACAGTGGCTCGAGGGCCATTATATCGAAGAAATGCGCCGGCCGGGAATTGAACCCGGGCCGCGAGCTTGGGAAGCTCGAGTCCTACCACTGGACCACCGGCGCACTACGCTCACTTCGTTCGCTTGTGCGCCGAGGATCGCAAATCCGTCGGATTTGCTCACCACCGGCGTCACTCACGTCGACACTCGAGCATACCCACCGGTCCCACTTCAACGTAGCGCTCTCGAGCGAGTCCGACGACCAGCCAAAAGAACCCGGTCTCGAGTTGCAGGATCTGCGGACCATCCGACCTCCTTACCGATCGGCCGTGGTAGCGAGGGACGCGCCGAGACAGTGTGTCCGGGTTGGGGTAGTGGGCATCCTTCGGCCCGTCTCGGCTGCGACGCGCAGTTCGTTTCTCGCACCCGGACCTCCCGCGTTCGATCACCACAGTCGGCACACTGACTGTTCAGTGACGATGATTCCGGCCCATCGAAACCCAACGTCCGGTCACTTCTTTCCGGTTAGGCGAGCCTATTAGGTCACCGCAGTCGTACCCTCATGTATGATCGATCTTCGGTTTTCGGAGTCGGAACTCGAGCGGCGGCACGAACACATCACGTCCTTTATCGACGATCAGGTCGCGGCCGCGGGGGCCGACGGTGTCGTGCTGGGCCTTTCGGGCGGGATCGACAGCACGCTGACGGCGTATCTCGCCGTCGAGGCGATCGGCACCGAGAACGTCCACGGGCTCGTCCTCCCCGCGACGGTCAGCAGCGAGGAGAACATGAGCGACGCCGAACGGGTCGCCCAGGATCTGGGGATCAGCTACGACGTCCTCGAGGTCGAGCCGATCGTCGACGCCGTGCTGGCGGCCTACCCCGAGGCCGAGGGCGACCGCGAGGCGGTGGGCAACGCCCGTGCGCGCGTCCGGGCGGTTCTGAACTACCTCGTCGCCAACCACGAGGAGCGGCTGGTCCTCGGGACGGGCAACCGGAGCGAGGCCGCGGTGGGTTACTTCACGAAGTACGGCGACGGTGCGGTCGACTGTCATCCCATCGGCAACCTATATAAGGGGCAGGTCCGCCAACTGGCCCGCCACGTCGGCGTCCCCGAGGAACTCGCCGCCAAGACCGCCACCGCGGAGCTGTGGGCCGACCAGACCGACGAGGACGAACTCGGAATCAGCTACGACACCCTCGACTCGATTCTGGCCACCCACATCGACGGCCCGCTGTCGGTCGCGGCGACCGCTCGACTGCTCGAGGTCGACGAGGACACGGTCGAACGGGTTCGCGGCATGTACGAGGGCAGTGCCCACAAACGCACCGCGCCGCCGGCTCCGGAGCCGCTGGACTGATTACGGTTCCCGGTCTCGCCATTCGTCCTCGAGCAGCCCGTACCAGTGGGTGTCACGGTACTCCCCGTCGACGAACTGGAACTCTCTGCTGGTTCCTTCGCGAACGAACCCGACCGACTCGAGGAGTCGCTGGGAGGCCTCGTTGAACGCGAACACGCGGGCCTGGACTCGGTGGAGGCCCAGCTGGTCGAAGGCGTACGCAACCAGCAGTTCGGTCGCCTCGGTGCCGTACCCCTGCCCGTGTTCCTCGGGATCGATCCAGTAGCCGATCTCACCGCGGCTGGCCTCCCAGTCGATATCGCGAACGGCGATCGTCCCGACCGGCTCGCCGTCGGCGGTAATCAGCAGGTGGACGCCATCGTCACCACACACCACCTCGTCGAAGAACTCCTGTTCCTGTGTGCGGTTGATCGGACGAGAGCCGCCGATCGGTCGCCAGATCGCCGGATCGTTGATCGCGTCCCGCAAGTACTCGAGGTCGTCTTCCTCGATCGGTCTGAGATCGACCCTCTCGCCGGGGAGGAACGTCGAATCGGGCATGGTCCCGGATCTCGTCACATGGAGAAAAAGATTATGGACTGCTCACATGTCTCGTCACTCGAGCAGCGCGTCGACGTCGTCGGCGTGGGCGGCCACGAGGTCGGCGAAGGCCGCGGCCTCGCGTCGCTCCTGGGTCGCGCGCTCGCCGTCGTCCCGGAGCCGACGCTTGAGAACCGCCAGCGCGTCCGTCGCGTTGTCGGCGATCTCCGCGGCGACCGTACGGGGTTCGTCCTCGATCCGCGATATCAGACCCATTCGCAGGGCTTCCTCGGCGTCGATCGACCGTCCCGAGAGCGCGAACTCGAGGGCGTCGCCCTCGCCGAGGACGCGGGGCAGCCGGACGGTCCCGCCCCAGGCCCCGAACAGGCCGAAGCTGACGCCGGGTTCGCCGTAGGTCGACTCGGGGGTTCCGACGCGGACGTCACAGGCCAGCGCGAGTTCGAGGCCGCCGCCCCGTGCGGGGCCGTCGATCCCCGCAACGACGACTGCGGGCGAATCCTCGATCGTTCGGGCGACCCGCTGTCCCAGCCGCGCGAACTCGGCCGCGCGGTCCCGATCCCCATCGAGGGCGGCAACCTCGTTGAGATCGGCACCAGCGGAAAAGGCCGGTCCGCGCCCGCGCAGGTAGATTACGGGCTCGTCGGCATCGGCGACCGCCGCTTCGAGGGCCTCGAGCCCGTCGACGGTGAGTGCGTTGCGGGCTTCAGGGCGGTCGATCGTCACGGTCCGAATCCGTCCGTCGGCGTCGATGTCGATCATGCCAGCAGTCGATCCGGCGTTTCCAAAGGTCTTTGCCTCCCCCGTCGTAACCCCCCGCTAATGGACAAGGCCGACAGCTGTCGGCGTGCCGCCGCCGAGGCCGTCGCGGACGTCGAACCACCACAGCTACACGAGTATCTCGGATCCGTTCTCGATCGAGCGTCGATGGTACCCGCGACGCTCACGCTCGAGAGTGCCGCCGCGATGGCGGCCGAGGGCCACGTCTTCGACGAACAGTACGATCACGGGGTGGCCGACGAGACGACCGCCGATCGGAACCGTTCTTCCGGCAGTGACCACGACGTCGTCACCCACGCGGCCGGCGTCCAGCTCATCTACGAGGGGCTTCGACTGACGCGGGCGCTCGCCCACGACGAACCCTGGACGGCCGGCGACGCCGACGCGGGCGAGGCCGACCTCGAGATCCTGGCCGCCGACATCCTCGTCGCGCGGGGCTTTTACCTGCTGGCTCGCACCGAGGCCGCCGGCACGGCCGTCCGCACCGTCCAGTCGTTCGGCCGCGATCAGACTCGGCGGGCCGACCTCCCAACGGATGACGATCCCGACTCGACCGCCGCGATCGACGACGACCCCACGGCGATCGACGCCAACCTCGAGCGCGACGTCCTCGAACTCGCGGTCCGTACCGGGGCCGTCGCCGTCGGCGAGACCCCCTCGCCGCGACTGCTGGCCCTCGCCGAGGATCTGGCCGACGCCGCCGGCACCTCGTTTCCCGCCGTCGAGGACTGTCTCACCGATCTCGGACCGTCGGTCTCCGACCGCTCGCTCGAGGACCACGCGACCGACCGGGCCACGTCGGCGACCGACCCCTGATCGGCCTCGAGACTCCGAGACGGCACCGCGACACACCGACGCATGGCTCCCGTGGATCGAAACGCATAAAGACATCTCCGATCAACGAAGAAGTACGCGCCTGGGTAGCTTAGCGGTAAAGCGCGTCCTTGGTAAGGACGAGAGCCCGGGTTCAAATCCCGGCCTAGGCTTTTCGTTTTCGTCGCCTCGAGTCACCGAGCCCTAGCTATCGGGTTCGAGTCCTGATCAGTGTGGGATCGGATGATCCTCCTCGAGGAGCGTCGTCGACACCGGGCCGTTCTCGGCGAACTGCAGTTGCACGGCGCTTACGAGTACGGTTGCGATCGCAGGCAGTTCGGTATTGATCGTTCCGCCGGTGTCTCGTGTTGGTGTCTCGAATGCCCGTTTGTACGTCCTGTCAGCAGCCGGTTTCGTACGACTTCGTGCGCGCACACGGCGATAGCAACAGTGTCGACTGGTGTCCGCGTGTCGGACGGCGTAAAACGAAAAATCGATCGGACGGCGATCAGCGGTCGGTCAGCAGGCGTCGCAGGATGTCCCCGTAGGCGGGGCGGGTGATGAGGACGCCGATGAACACGCCGAGGATGGTGATGATGGCGAACCCGCGGAGATCACCGAGGCTCAGTACCGCGAGCGGCGAGAGGGCGACGACGGTCGTCGCGGCGGCGGCCCCGATGACCCAGAACGCCTTGCGGAACCGCGATTGGAAGACGCGTTCGGAGCTGACGTCGCCCTCGTCCATCACCTCGTCGGCGATGATCACGAGGTCGTCGACCCCGGTCCCCACGACGGCGATGAACCCGGCGACGTGGGAGAGATCCAGCGGCATGCGTATCAGCGCCGCGAAGCCAAGCAGGATGACCACCTCAGCGATGGCCGTGACGATCATCGGCAAGGCGACGCGGGTGTCGGTGTATCGGGCGTAGACGACGCCGCTGACGGTGAGGACCGAGAGCAGTCCGATCAGCAGCGAGTACTGTTTGAACTGGTCGGCGTGGCCGGGTTCGATCGAGTAGACCTGTTCCTCACTGAAGTCAAGCGGTGCGCGCAGGCTCCCTGCCCGGAGGTTGACCGACAGCGATTGGGCCTGTTCCTGGCTCGGTGCGCCCATCTGGAACGTCGGGTCGTTCTCCCAGCTCCCCTCGTTCATCGGGTTGGCGAGATCGCCCATCGAGTGGGCGTCGACGACCTCGTCGTCCACGACGGTCAACAGACAGTACTGCTGACCGTCGTGATCGAAGTCGACGCTCCCACTGTCACCGCTGAGGCTGCACTGTCCCTGTCCCTCGGTCGTGAATCCCAGATCGACCATCTGCTGTTGGAACCCCGGTGCGGCGTCCTCGCTGACCTGGACGGGAACGAAGTAGCCCGAGCCGCGCGGGTTCTGTTCCGGCGGGTCGACCTCGACGATGTCTTCGCCCCGCAGGACTGTGTCGTTCGTCTGTGTCCCGTTCTCCGGATGGTAGGCGACGACCTTGACCTGGCCGCGTTCCGAGAGGATGGTCCGGAGTTCGTCGGCGTCCATGTTGGGGACCTCGACGACGATGTAGTGGTCACCACTTACTGTCGTCGACTCGTAGGCCGTCCCGCCCGAGAGGCCCGCGGCGTTGATCTTCGTCTGGATCGTCCTGATCATATTGTCGCGGGTACTCTGGGTGACGCCATCGCGGATGTCGTCCTCGGTGGCGTCGATGTCGGCCGTCTGCAACGCCGCGGCGAACTCCGACTCGCTGACGTTGTCGTTGAACACCTCGGCGGTGACGGTCCCGTCGTCCTGAACGGCGACGCTGACGTCCGCCTGATCGAGATCGAGTTCGCTCTGGAGCGTCGACTCGATGCCGTCGATCCGCTCCTGATCGACTGTCCCGTCGTCGCTGACCGCGCCGGTGTCGATGTCCTCCGCGGTCATGCCGGCGACCGGGACCCGGATCCGACTCCCGCCCTCGAGCCCGAGCCCGAACTCGAGGTTCGTCGGGCCGCTGTCGACGCTGTCACTGGCGAGGCCGTCGTCGGCGACGATCCCGCCGGGGATAAAGAGCGCGACGACGGCGAACACGAGGAATGCCCCGAGCAGGAGGACGCGCCAGTTGCCCTTGATGGCGCCGATCGGACTCATGAGCGGACCCCCTCGAACTTGTACCAGCGAAGCAGGCTCAGGTTCAACATGTAGGTGTTCAGCAGGTCGGCGGCGAGGCCGACGAACAGGATGATCCCGATCGATGCCAGCAGGCTGATCCCGAAGAGGGACGCCGAGACGCCCATGACGAGCATCGCGACCATCGACGTGACCGTCATCGTGACGCCGGTCCGCATCGCGCGGTGGGTACTCTCGTAGAAGTCACCGCTCCGGCGCAGGACGTGGTTGTTCAACAGGATGTCGGAGTCGACGGAGTACCCGATGAGCATCAGCAGGCCGGCAACGGTGCCAAGCGAGAGCGGGATGCCGGCCAGCCGCATGAACGCGAGCGGGATCACGAGGTCGGAGAACGCGGAGATGACGATCGCGATCGAGGGCACGAACGTCCGAAAGAGCAGGAAGGCGATCGCGCTCATGCCGACGAACGCGATGACGAGCCCGAGCATGGCCGTCTGCTGACTGTCCTGGCCGAAGCTCGCTGACGTCGACGACACCGACTGGACGACCGCGGCGCTGCCGTCTTGCTCGAGATTGCCCTCGGCCTGATCGCTCAGGGCCTGCGAGTCAGTCGACGAGAACTGGACGATGTACTGGTTCTCGCTTCCCGTTCCGGTCACGGACTCGGGCGTTTCGTCGAACGCCGCGCCGATGTTGCCTTCCGCCGTCGTCGTCTGGACGGTCAGTTCCGTCCCGCCGGCGAAGTCCATGCCAAGCGGCACCGGCGTTCCGTACGCAAGGAACGCGCCGCTTAACACGAGCAGTGCGACCGCGAGAACCGCCAGCGGAACCGCTGCGAGCTGGCGATTACTGTACCGGGTGTAATCGATCTCCGGTACGTCGAAATACCCCATATACCGGACTACTTACAGCCCCGCGAAGTAAGCCTTCTCAATTCGACCCGGGCGAGCGGCCGATCGGACCGTGGTCAGTCCGGCAGGTAGCGGACGCTCAACACGCCCTCGTCGGCGGCCGACCGGACCTCGACCCGGACCGCCTCGAGCCGGGCGGCCCGAGCGATCGTCTCCTCGTCTTCGAGGACGTCGTCGGCGGCGGCCGCGACCTCGTCGCCGGGAACCCGGAACACGTGGATCTCGCCGGTACCGGCCCGCTCCTCCTGGACGAGGTCGCCGATCTCGGCGTCGGCCGCCAGCTCTTTCTCGTAGGTGGTCGGCTCGAGGTCGCTGTCGACCAGTTCGATAGAGCGCTGATCGTCGACCTCGATCACCTCCCAGGTGACTTCCATCGGCGGCTCGGGAGCGACGGTCGCCTCGAGGACGTCGTGGACCTCGAGGTCAGGGTTGGACGCGAGGGTGTGTACCTGTGCGGTCTGGACGTCGCGGACGACCGCCGAGTCGGGCTCGGCGTGGGTCACGACGAACGTGCCGGTTCGTTCGGTCATGGACGCTCGTAGCCGACGGATCGGTTTCCGGGTTTCGGCTTCCGATCACCGGTCGACTCTCGATTCGGTGGCCGATCCGGTTCGACGGTCGCTCGAGCGGTGTTCGGATCGGGGGCTCGGGCTGTCGACCGGATCGACGGAGCGACCCGCCGGAACCGACGGCAGTCTTTTCAGCACTGTCGTGTAACTCGTTCGCATGGGTGATGCCGAACCGGAGGTGGTGCCGGCCGTCGAGTCCACCGCCGACGCAATCGCCGCGATGGAGATTCGCGGGGCGGCGACGATCGCCGACGCGGCCGCGGCGGCGCTGGCGACCCAGGCCGAGGGGAGTCCGGCCGAGACGCCGGCGGCGTTTCGCCGCGGGCTTCGAGCAGCCGCCCGGACCCTCTATGAAACCCGGCCGACAGCGGTCAGCCTGCCGAACGCGCTCCGATACGTGCTTCGGGGCGTCGACGGCGATACCGTCGCCGAGTTACGGGCGTCGACGATCGACCGCGCCGCGTCCTTCCGGCGCGATCTCGAACACGCCCGGGAGACCCTCGGTGGGATCGGTGCCAACCGGTTACGGGACGGCGACGTCGTCCTGACTCACTGCCACTCGACGGACGCGCTGGCCTGTGTAGAGGCCGCCCTCGAGGACGGAAAGTCCCTCGAGGCGATCGTCAAGGAGACCCGGCCCCGCAAGCAGGGTCACATCACGGCCACACAGTTGCGCGAGTGGGGGGTGCCGGTGACGCTGATCGTCGATGGGGCAGCCCGGCGGTACCTGGACGCGGCGGACCACGTGCTAGTCGGGGCTGACAGCATCGCGGCCGACGGCAGCGTGATCAACAAGATCGGCACCAGCGGACTGGCCGTCGTTGCTCGCGAGCGCGGCGTGCCGGTGATGGTCGCTGCCCAGACGATCAAACTGCATCCGGATACCCTGACGGGCCACACCGTCGCGATCGAGACCCGCGACGAACGCGAGGTACTCTCCGACGAGGAGCGCGCGTCGATCCGCTCGAGCGACGCGCCGGACGGGTCAGTCGGCGAACCCGGAAGTGAGGACGGGCTGACCGTCGAGAACCCTGCGTTCGACGTGACACCGCCGCGGTACGTCGACGCGATCGTCACCGAGCGCGGTCAGTTCCCACCCGAGAGCATCGTGACGCTCATGCGGGAACTGTTCGGCGACACGACCGACGAGCCCTGGGCGGAGTGACCGACGCCTCTCGATGGTCGGAACGTCGACGCGGGCTCTCGAGATCTCACCACCGTTCGCACGGTCGATACGCCGGTTCTCGGACGTCTAATGGTTCGAACCGCGTTCCGGGACGACGCGACAGCGGCCGAAACCTTCAACACTGTGAATCGTCCGGGATCGGAAAGTGTTAGTCACTGGTGACAGCCATTGCCCCGTATGGTGTTACCCGAGGGGTTCGTCGTTCCGCCGTGGTACATGGTGGTGCCGGCCGCCGTGATTCTCGGGGGGGTGATCGCGCTGTTGTGGGCGATCGAACCACCCGTGACCGACCGGACCGTGCTGGCCTTCGCCCCGTGGATGATGTTCGGCGCGACGTTACACGTCCTCTACAAGATGGGAGCGTTCCCGCCGACCATCGAGCCCCTGTTTACCGCGCCGATGGTCTACGTCGTGACGGCGATCATCGCGGGACTGGCCTGGGTCGTCGGCGTCTTCCTCCACGTCGGCGGCCTCCAGCCGACGATCCCCCGCTTCGTCGGCGTTGCCGGGACGGCCTTCTTTACCGTGTTCACGATGTTCGCGCTCTTCCGGAGTATCCAGACGGGGACGTTCGAGCCCTTCTGGCCGGTCATCACGGTCGTCATCGCCGGCATCGTCACTGCGCTCGCCTGGCTCGCCCTGAGCCTCTGGTTTACCGACGTCGCGGCGACCACGGGTACGACCGGCGCGCTCGTCGTCTTCGCACACACGCTGGACGGCGTTACGACCGCCGTCGGCTACGACGTCCTCGGGGCCGGCGAGGACGTTCCGCTGTCGCTGCTGTTGCTCGAGGCCGGAGAGGCGCTGCCGACCGCCGAGTACGTCGGTGCCGGGTGGCTGTTCGTGCTGGTCAAGGTCGCGCTCGCGCTGGTCATCGTCGGGCTGTTCCGCGAGTACGTCGCTGACCGGCCACAGCAGGGCCGGACGGTCCTCGCCCTCGTCGCCGCGGTCGGGCTCGGTCCGGCCGTTCACAACGTCCTGTTGTTCACCGTGATGTGACCGCGGGCCGGTTTCCCCGCGTCGTTCGCGTCTGTCCCTCAGCGTCTGCCACCGAAACCTAGGTTTTTGCCGGCCGGTCCCGTCCCTTTACTATCGGCGAATGGATTCGATCACCGTACTCGCGGCCGGCCACGTCAACTGGGACGTGACCCTCCGTGTCGACAGACTGCCCGAGAGCGACGGCGAGGCGGCGATCCGCTCGCAACGCCAGTCGGGCGGCGGCAGTGCGGCCAACGTCGCCGCGGCGCTTGCCGGCCTCGGCGTCGACGTCGGCCTGATCGGCAGCGTCGGCGACGACGACAACGGCCTGCTCGCCCGCCGCGAACTCGAGGCCGCCGGCGTCTCTCTCGCGGGGGTCCGCGTCGTCGAGGACGCCGAAACGGCGGTGAAGTACCTGCTGGTCGACGACGACGGCGAAGTCGCGATCCTCGGCAACGACGGCGTCAACGAGGCCGTCGGGCCGTCGGCCCTCGAGCCGTCGCGGATCCGGGCGGCCGATCACATCCATCTCACGGGACAGCGACCGGAGACGGCCGCCGCGATCGCACGGATCGCCGACGAGGCCGGTATCGGGATCAGCTTCGATCCCGGTCGGCGGCTCGCCGACCGCGAGTACGGCGAACCGCTCGCGCTGGCTGACGTCGTCTTCGTGACCGACCGGGAGGCCGCCGCCCTGTTCGACGACGACCCCGACGGGGCCGCCGACGACCGGATCGTCGTCGTCACCTGCGGAGCCGACGGCGCGGAAGCGTACGCGCCGTCGGGAACCGTCGTTCACGCGGGGTTCGACATCGACCCCGTCGATACCGCCGGTGCGGGCGATGCCTTCGCCGCCGGCTTTCTCACGAGGTGGCTCGCGGACCGCGACCTCGAGCGGGCGCTTGCGACCGGCAACGCCTGCGGGGCCGTGACCGCGAGCCGCGAGGGGGCCCGGAGCGCACCGACCGACGCGGAACTCGAGGGGCTCCTCGAGCGCCGCCCGTAAAAAGGCGTAACGATCGGTCGCGCACCGTCACGTCGCCGCCGTGTGGTTCTCACCCGGTGTCGTCTGACGGTAGGTATATGGGCCGGGCCGTTGGCCACTCGACTGAACAGTCACTTTCCCGTGACTGAGAGACATGACGGAAGGAAGGGTAACCGAGTCCCACGGATGCGGCCTCAGACGGCGCATCCAGTACGACCGACACGATGACGAACCGCCGAGTATCGCCGCTGCAACCGCCCTGGCCCGCTATCACGGCCACGACGTCACGGCGGCCAGCACGCAGCTATACGACTACGTCGATCCCGACGCGCTCGACGAACTGTTCGCCGACACCAATCGCGGCGCCGCTCGAGCGACGGGGATCGTCGAGTTCGAGGCCGACGGCGCGATGGTCACGATTCGGCCCGATTGCGTCGAAGTGCGTCCGACGGGCTGATCAGGGACGGGAAGGGGGTGGCGTCGAGAGTTGCCGAGCCGAACCGGTCGCTTCTCGACCCTTCCTCGAACCTTTTTTCTCACCGCCCGCGGAACCCGAGGGTATGGCGACGCAGCCACACCTGCTGGTCGACGACGGCGACCTGACGGACATCGCATTGCTCCCGGGCGATCCCGGCCGGGTCGATCGGATCGCCGACCACTGCGACGAGTCGGAGACGATCGCGCGCAACCGCGAGTACAAGGTCGTCAACGCCACCTACGAGGGGCGGGAGCTGACGATCTGTTCGACGGGGATCGGCTGTCCCTCCGCGGCGATCGCGATCGAGGAACTGGCGAACGTCGGCGTCGAGACGTTCCTCCGGGTCGGGACGACCGGCGCGCTCCAGTCGGGGATCGAGATCGGCGACATGATCGTCGCGACCGGCGCGGCGAAAAACGAGGGGACGAGCAAACGGTACGAGGCCGTCGAGTACCCCGCGGTGCCCGATTACGACGCGCTGTCCGCGCTGGTCGATTCGGCGGAAGCCAACGGCGAAGCGGTCCACGTCGGCCCGATCGCCTCCGACGACGCCTACTACGCCGAGACCGACGACGCCGTCGACGACTGGGAGGCCGCCGGCCTGCTCGCCGTCGAGATGGAGGCCGCTGCCGTCTTCTCACTGGCCCGTCGTAAGGGACTGGCCGCTGGCGCGATCTGTACCGTCGACGGCAACCTCGTGGAAGGCACCCAGAAGGGGACCGACACCGAGGACGACGAACTCCCGGCCAAGGCTAAAAACAACGTCGGCCGCGCGATCGACATCGCGCTCGAGGCCGCGACCCAACTGTAACGCCGCGACGACGCTATTCTTCGTCGCTCGAGCGACCGAACAGCCGCTCGCGCAGCGACCGCTCGGTCGGGCGCTCGGCCAGCAGCACGGAACACTCGAGGTCGTCGACGACGTCGGAGACGATCGAGCCGCGGACGAGCCGCGAGAGTAGCCCGCGCTCGGTCGCGCCGACGATCACGAGCGTCTCGTCGGTGGCCTCGCGGGCGATCGCCCGCTCGACGTCGCCCGACGTATCGACGGTCAGTACGGCGTCGCCGATGTCGTGATCGGCGGCCCACTCGGTGAGGAACCGTTCGCCGGCCTCGCGCTCGCTCTCGTCGTCGACGACGTGGAGCAGGTCGATCGAGGCCCCGGTCGCCGAGCGCAGCGTCCGCGCGACCTCCGCGCCGAGATCGGAGTCGGGCCCGCCGGCGGTCGGCAGGAGGATCCGGCTCGGATCGTACCCGCGGTCTTTCAGCACGAGGAAGTCACACGGGAGGTCGCGGGCGACTTCGTCGAGTGGCCCTTCGGCACGGCCCGCCGTCCACGGTCGGTCGCCGCCCCAGCCCATGACTACCTGATCGGCGTCGTGGGTGCGTGCGGCATCGAAGATCTCCTCGAACGACCGGTGCGAGACGATCGTCGTCGTCTCCAGCGGCGCGTCGTACTCCGCGGCGTGGTCGCGGGCCCGCTCGAGCAGTTTCTCGGACTCGGCGTCGATCCGCTCGAGCTGCTCGGCACCGCGGTCCAGCGGCGTCTGGTCGGGGACCTGCACGATGTGGACCGCGTGGACGACGCCGCCGCGGTCGGCGGCCAGCGTGCTGGCCAGTTCGATCAGATGCCGTTCCGTGCGGGGGTTCGAGAGCGGCACGAGGACCCGGTACTCGCTCGAGCCGTCGGACTCGACCGTCGACTCGGTCATTCGACTATCTCTAGGCTCGAGACGGCAAAAAGAACGAGGGACCTACGCCGCCGTTAGCCGTTCGGCCAGCGTCGTCGTCCGATCGGTCAGCGTTTCCGTCGTCGCCGAGGCTTCCTGCAGGCGGTCGTTGATCGTCGCGAACAGCCGGTCGAACGCGAGGGTCCCGTCGTCGTCCTCCCAGTCGGCCGTCTCGCGGACCGCGAGCCCGCAGGTGTCACAGGTCGGCCCCGACTCGAGGGCGTCGAAACAGCCGTGACAGCGATCGAGCCCGGTCGCGACGGTTTCGCTCAGTGTCACGACCTCGCGAAGCGCCGACTGGAGGTCGGTCGCGGTCTCGGAAAACGCCTCGAGGGCGTCCGCGGCCGCCGGCTCGTCGGCGTCGTAGTCGAGTGCGGCCAGTCGCTCGAGGCGGGCGTCGACGACGGCGATCGCGAGCAACACGTCGCGTCGGTGTCGCCGGTACTGTGCGATCGATTCCTCGAGGGCGGCGTCCTCCCCCTCGTCGTCGAGTGCGGACTCGAGGTCGCCGGGGAGCGCGGTCGCGACGGAGGCGAACGAGGCGACCGTCGAGATCGTCTCTCCCTGGATGCGGGTCGTCTCGCGGACGTGGTGAAACAGCTCCTCGGCGCCGGTCGGCATCGCGGACGGCGAGTCCGACAGCGTCCCGAAACAGTCCGCACAGACGGTTACGAGCGCGCTCTCGTGGACCTCCCCCTCGAGCGCCACGTCGCCGACGGGGTAGGCTCGGAGCGCCTCGGTGTCGTCGGCAGTCCCGCAGTGTCGACAGGTCCGCGCGTCGCGGTCGAAGACGGCCTCCCGGTCGGCGTGCCAGTCGCGTGCAGTCACGAGCGTGCGAAGGAAGGGCGTCGACAAAAACGCACCGACAGGGTGCCCGGCACGAATCGAGGCCAGCGCGTGGGAAACACTAACCCGTCGCCTCCAGTACACGTCGGTATGGTGGCTTCCGACGAACCCGACGACGAGTTCGAACTCGAGCGCGCACACGACCGAACGGAACTCGCGGCCGTCTTCCGCGAGTTCGCGACCGCCTTCGAGTCCGGTCGCCCGGTCCGGCTGAACGGCGAGGGACGAAGCGTCAGGGTCGCCGTCCCCGAGCGGGTCGTCGCGGCGTTCGAGGCCGGACTCGGGGCCGACGAACCCCAGGTCGGTGAACTCGAGATCGAACTCGAGTGGGACGATCCGGCCGACTCGAGCGTACGGATCACCGACCACCCGGCCGACGGCGACGCTGCGGGTGGTGATCGGGACGAGACGTCGACTGCGGCCGACGTCGACCCCGCGGCAGCGGTGATGCCGCTCGAGGGACTCACCGGCGACGACTCACCGGAAGACGGCGGGACGGAGGCGACGCCGGTGACGGCCGAGGGGGACGACACGGCAGCGATCGACGAGACGAGCGAGACCGGCCGGACGAGCCGGTTCGAGGTCTACGAGGACAGGGGCGGCGAGTGGCGCTGGCGGCTCGTCCACTGGAACGGCAACATCGTCGCCGACAGCGGCGAGGGGTACGCCTCGCGGTCAAACGCCGAACGCGCGGCCAGAAGCGTGATGCGAATCGCGCCGAACGCGACGATCCAACGCCTCGAGTGAGCCGGCCGGACCGTCTGCCGACTCGAGCGTCGGCCTGCGGGGTCTCGGCTACCGCCGGACCTCGTCGCCCTCCAGATCGACGTCCAACTCGGCGGAGTGGTCGACCCGTTCGTATTCGAGCGAGGGGCCGGCGTCGGCCGGGACCGCGTTGTACTCCCGGAGGAACGCCACGATGCCGCGGCGGCCGCCGAAGTCGCCGCGATAGCGTCGGAAGAGTTGGGGGACCGTCGCCGTCTCGGTTTCCCGGTCGTAGCTGACGTTTTCCTCTAAGAACCACTCGATGGCGATGTCGAGTTCCTCGTCGACGTCTTGGGGAGAGTAGACCGCGATCGGCGGACAGTGATCCGTCGCGTGACTGATCGCGAAGTGGATCCGGGGATCGCAGTCGTCGAGGCGAAACTGCCGTTCGAACGAGGAGGGAAACGGGCGCGGGAGATAGCCCATTCCCCACGGCAGCTTCGAACTCCGGAGCAGCCCGTGTTCGATGTCGTTGAGACTCAGCCAGACGCCGCCGACGGGGACCCGATCGCGGGCGAAGAACTTCCACGCCTCGAGCAGCCCGCCCTCGTGGAGGTCCGGCTCCTCCGACTCCAGCAGGAGCTGGGCGTAGGCGTTGTAACAGTTGAGCCAGAAGGCGAGTTTCCCCTCGCGGCTGGACAGCGCCCGCTCCAACCGCGACCGATCGATCGTCGCGAGGTGGTCTCGCAACGGCTCGGCGTCGCCCTCGGTCTTGACCGTATACAGGAGATCGGCCGAGAGGGAAAGGGGATCGAGCTGAGTCGACATTCGGCTAGAAATACACGTACCAGCCTCTTGAAGCCGTGTGACGCCTTGCTACGACAGTCCAGAGTGGCGATACGTTCATGCCGTGGTTTTATGCCAACGAACGGAGAAATAATGGGCGTGAATATCAGCAAGGGATTTCTGCTCGTTCTCGTCGGGCTCTTCGCCTATCTCTCCCTGTTGCTCGTGTTGCCGTTCTCCCAGTACGTCCTCGGCGCTATTCTCATCGCGTACGTTCTGTATCCGCTCCAGCAACGCCTCGAGGAGCGGGTCGCGCCCCCGATCGCCGCGTTCGCGCTCGTCGGGCTCGCGGTCGCTGGCTTCGTCGTCCCGCTGGTCGTCATTGTCGCCGCAATCGCCAGCGATGCCCGGCGGCTCCTCGAGCAGGTCAACACCGACTCCATCCAACTCGGCGAACTCGAGCGTGCCATCGAGGAACAGACCGGGCAGACGGTCGATCTCCCGTCGGCGCTGGCCGACGCGGCACAGAACGTCGGGACGATGGTCCTCGAGAGTTCGACCGAGTGGTTCAGCGCGATCACCCACACGCTGATCGGGCTCGGGCTCGCGATCTTCCTGCTGTACTACCTGCTCAAGGACGGTAGCGACCTGCTGACGTGGATGCGAGAGCTGACGCCGCTACCTGACGACGTACAGGACGACTTTTATCAGGAACTGGACGAGGTCATGTGGGCCGTCCTCGCCGGCCACGTCATGATCGCGATCATTCAGGGGACCCTCGCGGGACTGGGACTGCTGGCGACCGGCGTCCCGAACGCGGCGTTCTGGACGGCGATCATGATCATTCTGTCGCTGATCCCACTGATCGGGTCGTTCATGGTTTGGGGACCCGCCGTGATCTATCTCTTCCTGATCGAGGAGCCGCTGCTTGCGGTCGCGCTGTTCGTCTACAGTATGATCGTCGTGGGCCTGTCCGACGACTATCTCCGTCCCATCCTCGTCGATCGGTACGCGGAACTCAACCCCGCCGTCATCATCCTCGGGGTCCTCGGCGGTGTCTACGCGTTCGGCGTCATGGGACTGTTCTACGGGCCCGTCGTCCTCGGCGCGCTGATCGCCGTTCTCGACGTGATGAACGACCACTACGACCGGCTCGCGGACGAGCCCGGGATGCGGTGATCGGCGACCGACTCGAGCGAGCCGCTACGACGAGTCACCGGTCCCTGCAAGCAGTTCGTCGACGAGCCGCGTGAACCGGTCGACGAGCCGATCGGGAACCGTCGGCGTCACCGTCGTCAGGAGCCGTCCCGTCGCCTCGGGATCGGCGAGGTCGAGGACGACGCGGTTCCGGTCGTCGTAGCGTTTCTCGACGATGTCGTGTGCGACGAGCCGATCGACGTGGTACTCGAGGGTGCTGCGTGCGATCCCGAGGTCGTCGGCGATATCGGCCGGCGCGGCGGTGTCGGTTTCCGCCAGCGCGACGACGATCTCGCGGGCCGTCTCCCGGCGAAACAGTGCCAGCGCGGCCCGCTCCCACTCGTCGTAGGTCGGCGGATAGTAGTGGGTCCGGCCGTAGAACTCCTCGCGAACGAGCCGGTCGTCCTCGAGCAGCCGCCGGATGTGGTACTGTATCTGTCCCGGCGCGAACGCCGACTCCCTGACGAGTTCGTTGAAGTGGACGCCGGCGTTGTCGTCGACGTGTGCCCGAATTCGTTGTCGCGTGTCGGTCATATGAGTCCCCGCAAACCCTGGCGTCGGCTAGCGCCGGGGGGCATATAACGGGTGGCTCGCGTTCCCGGCCGCCGAGAACCGCGGCCCGATCCCGGTCCGATCGGGCCGACGGTCGTGGTATCACGACTCTCGGAAGGGTTATCCGTGTATTGCCCCTCTCTTTGGTTGTAATGGCGAAAGGCAACGTTGATTTCTTCAACGACACAGGCGGCTACGGTTTCATTTCGACTGAGGATGCGGACGATGACGTGTTCTTCCACATGGAAGACGTCGGCGGCCCGGACCTCGAGGAAGGCACCGAGATCGAGTTCGACATCGAACAGGCCCCCAAGGGTCCTCGCGCGACGAACGTCGTCCGCAACTAACGTCGCCGTCAGTGTCGCTTTGACGGCGCTGTACGACGATTCCGTTTTTCGAGACGCTCCGTACCGAGCCGCGGCTCCCGACTCCGGCGAGTGAGAGCCGAGCCCGACGGCGCGGCGGGGACTCGAGCCCGACACCGAAGCGAATAGGTAGCCACCGGTCCGAGTAGCGGTATCGATCGCATGGTGCCCGCAATGTCGGTCGCCGAGGGGTGGCTCGACCCGCAACTCGCGCCCGTCCTCGTCGCGATCATCGTGCTGGCCGCGCTCGGGACGACCGCGCTGTTCGTCGTCGGCGTCGCCGCCTACGCCCGGCGTCGAACGGCTCGTTACTGTTTGATCGCGGTCGTACTGGGTGTGCTTGTCGTCCGGTCGATAACCGGACTGGGAACCGTCCTCGGGCTCGTCCCGATGACGGTCCATCACCTCGTCGAACACGGCTTCGACTTCCTGATCGCACTCTTGCTTCTCTACGCGATCTATCGGAGCGGCACGGCTGGCGACGGCCGAGCCGCCGAGTTCGACGACTAGAAACCCGTCGGGTCCGTACCGCGACCATGCGCGTCCGTCGTTACATCTACGACTCCGATCGCGCCGCCGACCACGTCGACGACGTCCTCGAGCGGCTCGCGGCCCTCGAGGAATCGATCGACCGACAGGACGTCGCCGCGGCCGCGGACCGGGACGACGCGATCCGGGAGGCGATGCTCGCGGTCCGCGAGTCGGTCCGGATCGGTTCGAATCCCGACGAGATCTACGACGAGAACGGCGACCCCGACTTCTCTGCCGGCGTCCTCATCACCCAGGCACCGACGGGCCGGCGACACCTCTATACCGGTCGGGACGCGCTCGAGGCGCTGTCCGAAGCGACGGGGGCCGATTCCGACGACGCGTGACCTCGCGTCGACACCGTGTGAACCGATCCCGGAGCCGTGACGACCGGGATCCGTCGGGCTTTTGGCCTCCCGCGCCCGATGGATCATCGAACGGATGGCCCGGTATCACATCGAAACCTACGGCTGCACGTCCAACCGCGGGGAGAGCCGCGAGATCGAGCGGCGACTCCGAGACGCGGGCCACTACCGGGTCGACGGCCCCGAACAGGCCGACGTCGCCATCCTCAACACCTGTACCGTCGTCGAGAAGACCGAACGCAACATGCTCCGGCGGGCCGAGGAACTGGCAGACGAGACGGCGGATCTCTTCATCACGGGGTGTATGGCCCTGGCCCAGGGTGAGGAATTCGCACGGGCCGACGTGGACGGGCAGGTACTGCACTGGGACGAGGTCCCGGAAGCGGTCACCAACGGCGAGTGCCCGACGACGACCCCCGACGCCGAGCCGATCTTAGACGGCGTCGTCGGCATCCTCCCGATCGCACGGGGCTGTATGTCCGACTGTTCGTACTGTATCACCAAGCAGGCCACCGGCAAGATCGACTCCCCGTCGATCGAGGAAAACGTCGAGAAGGCCCGGGCACTGATCCACGCCGGCGCGAAGGAGATTCGTATCACCGGTCAGGACACCGGCGTCTACGGCTGGGACGAGGGCGAGCGCAAACTCCACCGCCTGCTCGAGCGGATCTGTGCGATCGAGGGCGACTTCCGCGTGCGAGTGGGGATGGCCAACCCGAAGGGCGTCCACGGCATCCGCGAGGACCTCGCCGATGTCTTCGCCGAAAACGACGAACTCTACGACTTCCTGCACGCACCCGTCCAGTCGGGCAGCGACGACGTTCTCGGGGACATGCGCCGCCAGCACCAGGTCGAGGAGTATCTCGAGGTCGTCGAGGCCTTCGACGAGCGACTGGACTACTGGACGCTGTCGACGGACTTCATCGTCGGCTTCCCGACCGAGACCGATCACGACCACGCGCAGTCGATGGCCCTGCTTCGCGAGACCCGGCCGGAAAAGATCAACGTCACGCGCTTTTCGAAGCGGCCCGGCACCGATGCCGCCGAGCTGAAGGGGCTTGGCGGGACGATCAAGAAGGAACGCTCGAAGGAGATGAGCGAAGTCAAGCGCGAGATCGTCGGCGAGGCCTACGCCGACATGGTCGGCGAGGTCCGCGAGGACTGTCTCGTCGTCGAGGACGGCACCGCCGATTCGGTGAAGTGTCGTGACTCGGCCTACCGGCAGATAATCGTCCAAAACGCCGACGACTACGGCATAGCGCCCGGCGACTTCGTCGACCTCGAGATCACGGCCCACGAGACGATGTACGCCTTCGGCGAGCCCGTGTAGCGAGTCGGTAGCCGACCCGACTCGTACAGACCAATCCTCAGTTGCCGGGAACCGGCTCTGGGAGCAAAGTGGCTCCGGTGCGTATCAACGAACATGAACGAGTCAGCCGACCGGCCGACCCGCTGTCCGCGGGAGAAACGGGACGGCGAGATGGGCTGTGATCCCTATCGGGTCATGGACCTGCTCAACGACGACGACGCGCGAGCGGTGTATCTGTACGCCGAGGAGCCGACGACGGTAAACGAGATCGCCGAGGCGCTGGATCTCCCGCAGTCGACGGCCTATCGGAAGGTCGAGAACTTGGAGGAAGCGGGACTGCTCTCACAGCTCAACGAGCGGTCGCGGACCGGCATGCCCGCCCATTACACGCAGGCCATGGATCACGTGTCCGTGACCTACGACGATCCGCTCCGGATCGAGTGTGAGTGCAACGGCAGGACGCTGTACTGTGAACACTGAGACGGTCGCCTGTCCGTCAGTGTCGGTGGGATCGGCTCGTCCTGGGCCCACCGAGAACGGGACAGCAACCCGTCTGCCGTCCCTACAGCTCCGCGACGGCGGCCTCGATCTCCTCGCGGGGGAGCGGCGAGATCCAGTCGTCCGCGACGAAGGCGTACTGGACCTCGCGATCCGCATCGAGGACGAACGCCGACCGCCACGGCGTCGAGACGTCCGCCATATGATCGCGGTCGGCCAGCAACTCGAGCGACTCGCTGACCTCACCGTCGACATCGGCGAAAAAGCGGAACCCGGGCTCGTCCAGCCAGCGCAGGAACTCGTTTTGTGCGTACGGACCGTCCCGACTGATCCCGAGGACGGCGACGTCCTCGAACTCGTCCCAGCCGGCCCGAACGAACTGTTTCCACCAGTTCTGTGCGATCGCGCTGAACGCGAAGCCGGTCGCGATCACGACGCCGCCGCGCTCGCCGAGCGCCGCGGACAGCGCCGTCGACCGGAACGTCTCGCCGTCACACAACAGCGCCTCGAACTCCGGCACCGTCTCACCCTCGATCGGTGGCATACCCCGAATCGACCGTCGACCGACTAAAACCTCCGTGCCGCGGCAGCCTATCGCTCGAGACGGGCACCTACGCTTTTGTCGCCGCGACCCGAACGGGCAGGTATGGTTACCCTGTACCAACTCGAGGGCTGTCCGTACTGCGAACTCGTCGCCGACCGCCTCGACGAACTCGACGTCGAGTACGACAGCGTCTGGGTCGAAGGACTCCACTCGAAACGCAACGAGGTCAAGCGTATCTCCGGCCAGCGGCAGGTCCCGGTCATCGTCGACGAGGACCGTGGGATCACGATGGCCGAGTCCGAGCGGATCGTCGACTATCTCGACGCGACCTACGCCTGAGACGGGTTGCTGTACCGATTTACCGGTGCAACTGCGACCGCTCTACAGTTGCACCGGTACTGACGGACAGGAGACCGTATGGGAACCCCGCCTCGCTACTCCTCGTCGAGCCCGTGGGGATCCAGCCCCGGGTCCTCGACCGCAGGTGCGCCGATCGCGAGGACGACGCCTTCCTCGTCGCCGACGTTGCGGTGGCCGTGGCCGACCTCCGGCTTGGCGACCCAGAACGTTCCGGGGGCCGCGTCGACGTACTCTGCCTCGCCCGAGCGACCGAGTTTCAGCGAGAACTCCCCTTCGAGGACGTAGTATAACTCCTCCTGCTCGGCGTGGGCGTGATACTTGATCTCCTCGCCGGGCTCGAAGTACCACAGCTTCAGGTTGACCGCGTCGGTGTCGAAGAAGTCATCGAGCGCGCGGATCCGCAGGTCCGGTGGGATTTCTTCGACCTCGGAGAGGTCGGTCATCGGGACATCGTCGGTGTGGACAACGTCGTGGTCCATGGTACCGTATGGCATTACCGGGACCAAAAGCGTCCGGTCGTCCCGCACGGATTGCTGGCTCTCCGGAAGCGCCCGTTCGCGACCGCCCTCGAGCCGTCGTCGCTACTCGAAGCTGATCGCGTCGTCTTCGCCGGCGACGGTCGCCCCCTCCTGTGCGGCGAAGGCCTCGCGCACGCGGTCGTACGTTTCGTCGAGCGCTTCGACGATCACCGAGGTGTCGCCGATGACCGGCATGAAGTTGGTATCCCCCTCCCATCGCGGGACGATATGGGTGTGGAGGTGGTCGTCGATGGAGCCGCCGGCCCCGTCACCGAGGTTCAAGCCGGCGTTGAACCCGTTCGGCTCGAGTGCGGCATCGAGCGCGTCGAAGGTTCGCTGTTTCAAGCGGGCGTGATCGAGCAGGATCGGGTCTTCAAGGGCCGCGTACTCGCCGGTGTGGGTGTGTGGAATCACCATCGCGTGGCCCGGGTTGTAGGGGTAGTTGTTCAGCATGACGAACGCGTGTTCGCTTCGCGCAACGATCAAATTCTCCCGATCCGAGTCCTGATGGGGCAGTTCACAGAAAACGCAGTCCTCGATATCGGCGTTTTTGTCCTCGCGTTCGATCCACTCGATCCGCCACGGTGCGAACACCTGCTCCATGTCGGATACCACTCGAGGCGCGCCTAAAGCGTTTCAGTCCCGCCGCTCGGGGCGATTGTAGGGGATTTTGTTGCCGCTTTCCGGCCGTTGTCTCGGGAATAAACGCTCGTAACGCGTCGAGCGTTGTCGATAAACGAAATAGGACGCTCTCGTCCGGTCTCTCGAACGAAGGCAACGCCGTCTTGCGGTTTTGACGACTCACCCTTCAAAATGAAGCGTGGGTTTAAGATGGGACTACTGCAAGTAATCAGGTAATGGCAACGACTGACGACTCCTTTAACGGGATGACCGAACACTGCGAGGAGTGCGAGTTGGAAACGCTTCACGAGGTTTCGGTCCAGATCAGAACCGAGAGCATCAAACAGGAGAACGCCCAGTTCTCCCGCGAACCGTACCGCGTGAGCGAGTGCCAGCGCTGTGGCAATCGCTCGAGCCAGCGGATGAACAACGCCTGAGAACGCCGCACTGACCGCGGCCGGTCGGTCTCCCGTTTTCTCCCCCTCCGCGGATCCCTCGTTTCGGCCCAGTGCCGATTTCGGTTCGAAACCGACTGCGTTATTCAGTCGTTACTTCGCAGCCGTCCTCGGTGACGATGATCGTGTGTTCCTTCTGGCTGACGAGGAAGCCGTCGTCTTCCTTGAGAACCGGATAGCTGTGGACGATGTCGTTGCGCTTGAGCCGCCGCAGCGCCATCTCCGGCCGGTCCGTCTCGAGCCAGCGGGTCGCAAACGGCAGCGTCCGGAACTCCTCGGTGATCTGCTCCAGGGCATCGCGGGCCTGCCGGTTGCGGACGGTGCCCTCGCGCTCGAGCGAGAAGATCTCCTCGCTTGCACCCTCCGAGACCTTGCCGCCGCCGTCGGTCGCGAACGGTTCGATCGCGACGACATCGCCGACCTCCAGCGTCGTCCCCTGCGAGACGGCGCGGTTGGGGATGTTCGGACTGGTGTGTTGCTCCCAGTGGCCCAGCCCGTGTCCGGTGAGGTTGACGACGGGGTTGTAGCCGTAGCCGTCGATGACGTCTTCGATCTCGGCTCCGATCTCGCCGGTCCCGACGCCGGGTTCGACGATGTCGAGCGCGGCCTCTAAGGCCTGTTCGGAGGCCTCGGCGAGTTCCGGATTGCCGGAGAGGTCGACGGTGACGGCGGTGTCGGCCAGCCAGCCGTCGACGTGGACGCCGATGTCTAAGTTGATCATCTCTTCGCCGAATGTCGTCTCGTCGTCGATCGACGGCGTCGCGTGGGCCGCCTCCTCGTCGACGGAGATATTGACGGGGAAGGCGGGTTCGCCGCCCAGTTCGCGGATGCGATCTTCGGCCCACGTCGCGACCTCGAGGTGGCTCGTGCCGACCTCGACGCGCTCGGCGGCCTCCGCGCGTACCTGCGCGAGGATCTCGCCCGCCTCGCGGTGTTTCTCGTACTTTTCGGACTCGAGGTCCACGTCGGATTCGGCCATGCACCGGGGTTGTACCGGTCGACAAAAAGAGGTTCCGTCTCTCCGACGGCCTCGGTCGGACCGATCAGTCACAACGCGGCCGATCCGGTCGGTCGGTGATCCACTGACAGTCGGGACAGGCGTCGATCCCCTGGACGTTCGCCAGCGGTAACCCACACTGCGGACACCGCCGGATCGCGTGCTGTGGTACTCGGAGCATGGTTCCCCAGATGAATACGTCGATAATAAAACTACTTCACGACGATCGTCGAAACGCAGGCGATAGCGTCCCGTTCGTCGGGAGAGCAGTCGAGACGGTCCGGTCGCGAACCCGACCGTTCGAGGAAGAAACGACGTGTATACCGCGTGTGGCAACGATAGAGTCTGCGCCGTTAGGTGCTTTCTGGCCGGAAATCCCGCGACTGGGAATCTCGCTTCCGGGAACCCCGAAACGGCCGCCACGCGTTATACCGATCGGCGGACTCGTCCCGAGTGGCGTGAGAGACGCCAGCCGGGCGCGTCACTGGCACGCTGATTCGTCCGAAACGCTCGCCGTCCCGAGGCCGGCAGCGAGGACGACCTCGGCGGGTGGATCCCGGGTTCGGGACGGCACCCACGGCCGGTTCGCGGTGAAGTGCTGGTTTTGCGGCGAACGCACCCATCATTTAGTGGATTTTTATCCCGTGGTGGACAGTCATCGAGAGCGATTCCCCGCTCGTCGGCCGTTCTCCGTCGGTTTCGGGCCCAGTAAGTCGACTGCGCATCGGTCAAGTTTTGCCGGCCCGCGATGGAAATGGTAGACCTTTTACCCCCATCGAAGAACCGTATAGACGAGATGAGCTACGACAAGATCGAAGTCCCCGAAGACGGGGCGCAGATCACGCTGAAAGAGGGTACCGACGACGAACTCGAGGTACCTGACAACCCGATCATCCCGATTATTTACGGCGACGGCGTCGGCAGCGACGTCGGCCCCGCCGCACAGAAGGTCCTCGAGGCCGCCGCGGAGGAGACCGGCCGCGAGATCAACTGGATGCGTCTCTACGCGGGCGAGTCCGCACGCGAGAAGTACGACGAGAACCTGCCCGACGAGACCGTCGAGGCGATCAAGGAACACCGCGTCGCGATCAAGGGTCCGCTGACGACGCCTGTCGGTGCCGGGTTCCGCTCGCTGAACGTCGCGCTGCGAAAGAAGCTCGACCTCTACGCGAACGTCCGACCGACCTACCACCTCGACGGCGTCCCGTCGCCGGTCAAGAACCCCGGCGAGATGGACATGGTCACGTTCCGTGAGAACACGGAAGACGTCTACGCCGGCATCGAGTGGGAGGCCGGTACCGACGAGGTCCAGGAGGTCAAGGAGTTCGTCGAGAACGACATGGGCTTCGACAGCACCATCTACGACGGCCCCGTCGGCATCGGCGTCAAGCCGATCACGGAGTTCGGGACGAAGCGACTCGTCCGCCGCGCCATCGACTACGCCCTCGAACACGACCGCGACTCGGTCACGCTGGTCCACAAGGGCAACATCATGAAGTTCACCGAGGGCCAGTTCCGCGACTGGGGCTACGAGGTTGCAGAAGAAGAGTACGGTGACGAGGTCATCACCGAGGACACGCTCTGGGAGGAGAAAGACGGCGAAGCGCCCGACGACGCGGTCGTCGTCAACGACCGCATCGCGGACAACATGCTCCAGCAGATCCTCACCCGGACCGACGAGTACGACGTCGTCGCGACGATGAACCTGAACGGGGACTACATGTCCGACGCCTGCGGTGCCCAGATCGGTGGTCTCGGCATCGCCCCCGGTTCGAACTTCGGCGACGGCCTCCTGCTGGCCGAACCCGTCCACGGCTCCGCGCCCAAGTACGAGGGCCAGGACAAGGTCAACCCGACCGCCATGATCCTCTCGGGCCGCATGATGCT
This sequence comes from Natrinema pellirubrum DSM 15624, assembly GCF_000230735.2. Taxonomy (NCBI): domain Archaea; kingdom Methanobacteriati; phylum Methanobacteriota; class Halobacteria; order Halobacteriales; family Natrialbaceae; genus Natrinema; species Natrinema pellirubrum. The sequence goes on along the minus strand of NC_019962.1, from coordinate 3,376,728 downwards.
CGAGTACCTCGGCTGGTCCGACGCCGCCGACCTCGTCCGCGACGCCGTCGAGGAGACCATCTCCTCCGGCAAGGTCACCTACGACTTAGAGCGCCAGCTCGAGGACGCCGAGAAGCTCGCTACCAGCGAGTTCGCCGAGGAAGTCGTCGCGAACATCGAGAAGCTTTCGTAGAAAGCTTCTCGCGCTCACGCGGTGGAACCGCGTGAACATCGAAAAACTGTCGTAAACAGTTTTTCGAGCAGTCAGAACGCTACGCGTTCTGACGACATCGAGAAACTCTCGTAACGGGTTTCTCGCACTCACGCGGCATCTCTCTGTCTCGATTTCTTTTGCCATCGATATCGACCAGCGATAGCCAACTCGAGTCCGTTCACCCGTCGGATCCGCTCGAGCGACGGCCGCTCCGTTCGCTTCGTAACGCTCTCACGGCCGGCCGTCGTAGCCCTCGTCGATGGACGAACGCGACCTCGCGGTCCGGATCGCCGACACTGACCGAAAACGAACGGACGCCTTCGACGTTCGCCACGCGGTCTTCGTCGCGGAACAGGGCGTCGACGAAGAACTCGAGTACGACGACCACGACGAGACGGCGACCCACTTCGTCGCCTACGACGGCGCGGAGCCGATCGGCGCGGCCCGGCTGCGCGAACCCGAGGACGGCGTCGGCAAGATCGAACGCGTCGCCGTCCTCGAGTCCCGCCGCGAGGAGGGCGTGGGACGGGCGCTGATGGCAACGCTCGAGCGCCGGGCCGCCGACGAGGGGCTCACGACGCTGAAACTCCACTCCCAGACCCACGCCGCCGATTTCTACCGCGAACTCGGTTACGAGCGCCACGGCTCGGAATTCGAAGAGGCGGGGATCCCCCACGTAGAGATGCGCAAGTCGCTAGCGTGATCCGTCGGGGCCGCGGTCGTCCGTCGGCGCTCGAGCGGGTGCCGCCCCGCCGCCGGCGTCGGCCGCCCGTCTGACTGACTTTCAAGAGTGCGGCCGTGGGCATCGGAGCTATGCAACAGGACAGCTACGTCCCCCTGACCGTCCCCGAAACGACGCTGACGAGGCTGCGAACGACCGGCCGAATCGTCCTCCCGCTCGCGGTCGCGGCCGCCATCACCTGGCTCGGGGTCGTCGTCTTCCTCGAGGTCGTGACGACGCTGCTGACGTAGGGGACGGTGGACTGGCGAGGCACGCTCGAGGCGGTCCGTCGAACCGCTCTCGAGTACGACGTGGGGACCGCTGGAGCGACCGACGGCGGTTCCGCATCGAGACGGCGGTGATCGACGGCGTCATTCCCCGCGCCAGCTCGGGTCCTTCCGCGGCGGGCTGAAGATGTCGACGCCGCGGACGACTTCGTCGCTACGGTTTTCCGCGGCATGGGGCTGGTCGCCCGGAATCGCGTAGGAGTCGCCCGGACCGCAGACGATCTCCGTTCGCCCGTCGCGGTCGTCGCCACCGACGAGAAAGGTCAGTTCTCCCGAGCAGATGTACCCGGTCTGTTCGTGTGGGTGGCTGTGTTCCTCGACGACCGCGCCCGGTTCGATCTCGAAGTGCTGGACGTTCATCGAGTCGGTACCGGCAAGCAGCGCCAGATGGACGCCATCGGCGGCCTCGGCCGGCTCGCGGTCGGTCAGGGAAACGCGTTCCATACGACCGTCGAACGATGATCGCCGATATAATTCCACGGGTTCCGATCGATTCCGGCACCCACCGATCGACCCGGGCCGGGACGTGGGTCGCCGACGACGGATCGCGACCGGAAAGCGTATCAACCACATGTGTTAATGGAGCAACATGAATCCGTACGTACTGCTCGCCGGGGCGATCCTATCGGAACTCGTCGGTACGACGGCGCTCAAACTCTCCGAGGGGTTCTCACGGCCGCTCCCGAGTCTCGTCGTCTTGCTCGGCTACGGCGTCGCTTTCTACCTCCTCTCGTTGACTCTCGAGGAACTGCCGGTCGGACTCGTCTACGCGACGTGGGCCGCGCTCGGAATCGTCGGCGTCGCGTCGATCGGCGTCGTCGTCTTCGGCGAGCGCCTCGATCCGGCAGCCGTCGTCGGGCTGGGACTCGTCCTCGCTGGCGTCTACTGTCTCAACGTCGTCTCGGACGTGGCCGCCCATTGACGTCGCCGGAGCAGTAGCGAACCGCCGGCGATCACGATCGCTGTGCGTGGCGAAGGTTGAACTGTCCCGAGGAGCCATCTCGAGCCATGTACGCCGTCGTCGGCTGTAGCGAGTGTTCGAACCTCTGGATCATCGAGGGCCGTTCGGAGACGACCCAGTGTCCCCGCTGTGGCGCGCGCAAGGCCTACGAGAAACGCAAGAAGTTCGTCGAGACCGACGACGCGGCTCACGCCCGCGACGTGCGCGCCTCGATGCTCGCGAACCGACAGGGCGAGGGCGAGGCCTTCGCCGAACTCGATTCCTTCGACGCCCTCGAGGACGAGGTCGCCGACGGCGTCGTCGACGACGACGAGTACCTCGCGGAGTCCGGACTGGACGTCGACGCGGTCGACGCCGCCGGCGAGCGCGACCCGCGCGGCCCGACCCGAAGCGGGAGCAAGCGAGAGATCGTGGAGTCGGCCCTCGAAGCCCTCGAGGAGCCGACTGAGGGCGAAATCATCGATTACGCTGCCGAACGCGGCGTCAGGCCAGAGTACGTTCGGGACGCTCTCGAGAAGCTGACGCGCCGGGGCATCGTCAGCGAGAGCAGCGGCCGGTATCGGTTGCTGTAGTACCGCTACAAGTGTTCCCTGAACCGGTTCCGATCGGTGCCGCCACGGTGACCGGCGGGCGGTTGAACACGCGGGAGACGGGACGAATCGGCCAGGGCGAGGCATCGGAACCAACAGCCCCAGCGAGGCGGCCACAGCCGTCGGTCGCGGCCGCCCGCGGGAGTTCCACGACGAACACCGATCCACGGGGCTCGTTGTCTTCGATCCGGACGCTCCCGCCGTAGGCGTCGATCAGCGTCCCGACCAAGGAGAGCCCGCTCCCGGAGGGATCGCCCGGCTCGGAATCGAAGATCGTCCCCTTTCGTGAATCGGGGATTCCCGGGCCGTTGTCCCGAACGACCAACCGTACCGTTTCCGAGTCGGTCGTCACGTCCACGTGGACGGACGGGTCGTCGGCGTCGTTGTGTTCGGCGGCGTTCTCGAGGAGGTTGTCGACGACCGACCGCAGACCGGCGTTGCCAGTGACCAGCGCCTCGTCGGGCAGGTCGGTCGTGACGGTCGCCTCGAACGCCTCCTCGACGCGGTTCGCCATCTCCGCGGTGATCCCCGCGATATCGACCGGCTCGAGGGACGCTTCGCCGAGTAACGTTTCGGCGATCGCCTCGGTGGTGTCGATACGGTCGAGTGCCTCAGTGGACTTCTCGACGACGACCGACGGACCGCCCGGACCGTTCTCGTTCGCGGTCGGTCCGAGATCGGCCGCGATCGCCTCGGCGTAGCCGCGGATGACGGTCAGATCGTTCCGCAGGTCGTGACGAATGAGCGTGTTCACGAACGCGAACGCGTCGCTTATGGTCTTCGCCCGTCGGGCGTCTGCCCGCGCTCGAGCGTTGTTGTATCCGGCGAGCAGTCCGGCGATGGCACCGACTTCGGTCGCGACCAGTACCGGAAAGATCGGTTCGGCGATGGTCCGTCCTTCGAACGCTCGGACGAGGACGGTCGCGCTGATCACGCCGCCGATCAGCACGGCACCGCCGAGCGACCAGCTCAAGGCCGTCCACTCTCCCTCGGTCGGGAGGTCCGTCCCCGCCACCCAGTAGCCGCTGTAGACGATCCCCAGCGCGAGCAGGCCGTCGAGCGCGACGGCGAGTACGGGCCCGGTCACGCCGTCTATAAGGGAGACCTCGTTTACGTGATGTGCGATCGCAACGAGAAACAACACCGCCCCGAAACAACCCAAGAGGAACGGCGCGCTCGCACGGAGTCGGTGCTGGCTCATACGTCTACTGTCTGACGATCGCGTTTAGCTGTTCTGGCTGATAAGGTGGGTCGGTGACGGTCCCGCGCGTGACGTCGCTATCGACCGAGGTCTTCGTGGGCACTCGCGAGGTGGTTCGACGCCAACGCACCGAGCAGGGAGAGTTCGCCGGCGAGCGCGCCGACGGCGATGATTTCGGCCAGCGCGTCGGCGTTCGAGCCGGGCGGATCGCCCCCGCCTCGCAGCCCCAAAACGTCCAGCGCCTCGGCCTGGGTCGGGAGTTTCGTGCCGCCGCCGACGGTCCCGACCTCGAGCGAGGCCAGCGAGACGCTGGCGTAGAGGTCGGTGGTGCCGTCCTCGCGCTCGCGGGCGTCCATCGTCGTGATGGTGTTGGCGGCCTCGACGACCTGGGCCTCGTCCTGTCCGGTCGCGAGGAAGGCCGCGCCGACGACGTTGGCGGCGTGGGCGTTGAACCCCAGACTGCCCGCCTTGGCGCTCCCGACGAGGTTCTTGCGGGTGTTGGCCTCGGCGATGGCGTCGGCGGTCGTGTGCAACCGGTCCTCGACCAGTTCGCCGGGGATCACGGCGTCGGCGGTGACCGAGCGGCCCCGTCCCTCGACGGCGTTGATGGCGGCGGGTTTCTTGTCCGAACACATGTTCCCCGAGAGCGCGACGAGCGAGGCCGGCGTCTCGCGCTCGACGAGTTCGCAGGCCTCGCCGGTGGCGATCGTGGCCATGTTCATCCCCATCGCGTCCTTGGTGTCGTAGGCAAAGCGCAGGAAGACCGAGTCGCCGACGACGTAGGGCTCGACGTCGAGCAGTTCGCCGTGGCTCGTGGTGGACTCGGCGGCCTCGGCCAGCGCCTCGAGGTTCTGAGAGACCCAGTCGACCGTCTCGGCCGCCTCGGCGACGCCCGCGACCCGAAACACCGGGGCGCGGGTCATCCCGTTTTTCGTCACGCGGGCGTCGGCACCGCCCGCGGACCGGATCACGCCCAGCCCGCGGTTGACCGACGCCAGCAGCGCGCCTTCGGTCGTCGCCAGCGGCAGGTAGTGATCGCTGTCGGCCGCGCCGCCGTCCACTGGGACCGGTCCCACGACGCCCATCGGCACCTGCGCCGCACCGATCATGTTCTCGATGTTCGGCTCCGCCCGCTCGGCGTCGAAGGCGTAGTCGCCGATCGCCTCGAGGTCGGTCCCCGATTCACGTTCGACCAGCAGCCGTCGGGCCGCGGCCGCGGTGTCGTGGTCGGCGTGGTCCTCGAGTTCGTGAATGCGGAGGTCCCCCTCCTGCACCCGGTCGGCGAGGGTCTCAGGATCTGTCATGAGTAGGCCGAGACGGGGCCGGCCCCTAACAGTTGCTGATTGGCCGCGGTCACTCCGAGCCGAGATCGAACGAGAAGTCGCCGCCGGCGGCCCGATACCCCGTGACCCCCTCGTAACAGACCAGCGCCAACAGCGCGCCGGTCCCGATCGTGGCGATGACGAGTTCCCGGAGCCCCTCGGCCTCGGCGGCGAACGCGACTGCGAATACGGCGGTCGCGAGCGCGGCGAACCGAAGCCTGCTTTGGGGCCGGATCGTCGCGTCAGTGGCTGCGAGATACAACTGCGGAATGGCGACGGCGACCCCGGCGAACAGCAGTACCGCGACCACCGGGCCGTCCCGAAGCGAAACCCCGAACTGTCCCTCGAGGACGACCGAGACAGCGACCGCGAGGACGAACACCAGCAGCGAGCCGAAGAGGACGCGACCTTCGCGATCGATCATACCGATCGGTCAACGCGGAGCCGGGTCAACGTTGCGTTCGTTTGCAGGTTCGGCGACTGTCGGCGTCGTCGTCGCGGCCCCGCACGGTCACCGGGCCGTCGGCGATCCGCGGGACCGCTCGAGGGGGTCGATTTTTGCCGCTGGATCGAGAGGACGGGAGCATGGACGTCGGACTCATGGTGACGGACTTCGGCGAGACCGATCTCGCGGACGTGGCCGTCCGCGCGGAGGACAGCGGCTACGACGCCGTCTGGCTCGGTGAACTCTGGGGGGCAAGCAGCATCGTACAGGCGACCGAGATCGCCTGCCGGACCGACGAGATCGGGATCGGTACCGCGATCGTGAACGTCTACTCGCGGACGCCGGCCGTCCTCGCGATGACCGCCGCCTCGCTCCAAGACGTCTCGGACGGCCGGTTCAGGCTCGGCCTCGGAACGAGTACCGCCACCGCGGTCGAGGGGCTCCACGGGATGGCGTTCGACCGGCCGGTGCGACGCGCCCACGAGACGATCGAACTGGTCCGCGAACTGACCGCGGGTACCGGCGACCCGGTCGACTACGAGGGCGAACTGCTCGAGTCGTCGGCGTTCCCGTCGATCGAGGTCTCGGTGCCGATCTACCACGCCGGGCTCGGCCCGGCCAACCGCCGGGTTGTCGGCCGGCTGGCCGACGGCTGGATCCCGCACAACGTCCCGTTCTCGCGGCTCGAGACGGCCTTCGAGGAGGTCGCAGCGGCCGCACGAGAGCGCGACCGCGATCCCGATTCGATCGAGATCGCGCCGTACGTGCCGTCGGCGGTCAGCGACGACCCCGAGGAAGCGCGCGAGACCCTGCGCCGCCACGTCGCCTACTACGTCGGCAGCGGCGAGGGGTACCGCCGGGCGGTCGCGACCGAATACCCCGACGAAGCCGATCGGATCGCCGAAGCCTGGCGGGCGGGCGAGAAGGGCGAGGCGGCGGCCGCGGTGACCGACGCGATGATCGCGGATCTGGGCGTAGCCGGCACTCCTGAGGCGGCTCGCGAGCGGTTCCGGACCCTCGTTTCCGAGACCGGGATCGACCATCCGATCGTCGTCGTCCCCGAGCCCGCTTCCGATGACGTCGCCGAGGCGACGATCCGGGAACTCGCGCCCGACCGGCTGTAGGCGGACCGAGTGGCTGGGCGGCTCGGCAGCCCGCGGTCGTGTGATCCGGCAGCCGACGACGCGACCGATCACGTGGCTCTCGCTCTCGAGACTGACTCCGAGACGTCCGTCGCCGGCGCTACTCGAGCCCGACTCGGCACCCAGTCTCGGCCGATTCGTAGGCAGCCTCGATGACGCGCAGGTCCGCCAGCCCGTCCGCGCCGTCGGGTTCGGGTGTGGTGCCGGTCAGTACGCAGTAGCCGAAGTAATCGAACTCCTCGCAGACCTCGTCGACGGACGGGCCGGTGTACTCCATACAGACGTCCCCGCTCTCGACGACCATCTCCTGTGGAACGACGCCGCCGAACGGCGACTCGATGTGGACTTTTCCGTCGGTGCCGACCAGCTCGAGCCGGCTGCTGGCGTGAGCGTCGAAACTGGCGGTACACGAGGCCGTCGCGTCCGTCCCGAACTCGAGTTGGACGGCGACGTGTTCGTCGACGGCCGCGAAGGGGCCGCCGCTGGAGTGCGTGGTCGCGTACACGCCCGTCGGCTCGCGATCGAGCAGGAACCGGACCGTGTTGAGCGGATAGATCCCGAGATCGACCAGCGCGCCGCCGCCGGCGAGAGCGGGATCGAGCCGCCACGTATCGGGCCCTGCGGTCTCGAGCAGCGGGTTCGAGAAGCCGCCGTGGATCTGAACGACGTCGCCGATAGCCCGTTCGCGGACGAGTTCTCGGGTACGACGCACCGTCGGCTCGGTCTGGAGTCGATAGGCCGTCATCAGGGTCACGCCGGCGTCGGCACACGCGTCGACGATCTCGCGGGCGCGGTCGACGGTCGTCTCGAGCGGTTTTTCGCAGATGACGTGTTTGCCGTGGTCGGCCGCCGCGATCGCGTACCGTCCGTGGGTCGCGTTCGGCGTCGCGACATAGACGGCGTCGTAGGCGTCCGCGCGATCGCCCGCGAGGAAGGCGTCGTAGTCGACGACAGCGTCGACGTCGTACGTCTCGGCGACGTCCGTCGCCCGATCGGGGGAACTCGTCACCAGCGTCGTCGTCTCGCAGTAGGCCCCCGCGTCGATCGCCGGCAGCGCGCGCTGGCGTGCGAAGCCGCCGATCCCGACGACGGCGAGGCGAACCGTGCCCGCCGCCGATTCGCGCTCCCAGTCCCGTCGGGTGAAGTCCGCGAAGGCGTCCTCGAGTGCCATACCGTCGCTAGGGCGGCGAACGGAAAGGCTCCAGTGTCCCGGTCGCGGACTGTCTCGGCTACGGACCGGTCGGTCTGCCCGAACAACTGATAGCTGGTTTTCGATCGTTCTACCAGCCGATGGTATTCCCCCGGAACGCAGTATCGAAGGAAAAAATTATTCAATATGCGCCTCTGAGTTGTAGTCACTCACAGGTGACGTCCAATGGCTAACATGGAAACGGCGGAGCTGGAAACCGACCTGAGTCTGTTCAAATACGACAACCTAGAGCAGTTGCCCCCCCAGTACCGGGATCTCGAGGAGTCGGAACGAACGGACCGCATCGAGGCGGCCCTCGAGGAGTTGGGTGACGACGTCGTCATCCTCGGGCACAACTACCAGCGACGCGAGATCGTCGAACACGCCGACTTCATCGGGGACTCCTACCAGCTCTCGAAGGAGGCGGCCGAGGCCGACGCCGAGTACGTGATCTTCGGCGGCGTGACGTTCATGGCCGAGAGCGCGGACATCATCACCGACGACGACCAGTCGGTGATCCTGCCAAGCATGGAGGCCTCGTGTCCGATGGCGGGGATGGCCGAGGCCCTGCAGGTCGACAGCGCGTGGGCCGAGATCACGGCCGCCGCACCCGACGAGGAGATAATCCCGATCACCTACATGAACTCCTACGCGGACCTGAAGGCCTTCTGTGCGAGCCAGGGCGGGCTCGTCTGTACCTCTTCGAACGCCCACAAGGCCTTCGAGTACGCCTTCGAGGAGGGCGATAAGGTCCTCTTTCTCCCGGACAAACACCTCGGAGAGAACACGGCCCACCGGCTCGGTATGGAAGACGAGATTGCCCAGTGGGACCCCTGGGATCCGGCGGGGAAAGACGCCGACGAGGTCGCGGAAAGCGATATCATCCTCTGGGACGGCTACTGTCAGGTCCACGAACGGTTCACCGCCGACCACATCACCGAGATCCGTGCGGACCACCCCGACGCGAAGGTGGTCGTCCACCCCGAGTGTCGCCGCGAGGTCGTCGAGGCCGCCGACCGGGTCGGCTCGACGAGTACGATCTGTGAAACCGTCGAAAACGCCGACCCCGGCGAGACGTGGGCCATCGGCACCGAGATCCACCTCACGAACCACCTCCAGCGCTGGCACCCCGAGGTGAACGTCCTCCCGCTCTGTGGCGAGGCCTGCATGGACTGCAACGCCATGCGCCAGATCGATCCCAACTACCTCACCTGGGTCCTCGAGGAACTCGTCGCGGGCCGGGAACACAACGTGATCGAGGTCGCCCCCGAGGAGAAGGAACTCGCGGAAGTGGCCCTCGACCGCATGCTCGAGATCTGAGATGACCGAAACCGACACCAGCACGGCGACGACGACCGACGGCGAAGTTACGGACGTTCTCGTCGTCGGCAGCGGTATCGCGGGCTGTGCGGCCGCCCTGTCGGCCGCGCGGGAGGGCGCGAACGTTCTCCTCCTGACGAAAGCGACCAAACCTGACGACGCCAGCACCGACTGGGCGCAAGGGGGTATCTCCACGACGCGGGACGATCCCGAGTCGCTCAAATCGGATATCATCGACGCCAGCGACGGCACTGCCGATCCCGACGCCGTCGAGACGCTCGTCGCGAACGCCGACGACGCCGTCGAAGACGTTCTCGTCGATACCCTCAAGGTCGCGTTCGACGAGGGCGAGGACGGCGAGTTCGACTACACCCGCGAGGCCGCCCACTCCGAGTACCGGATCCTCCACGTCGACGCCGCGACCGGCTCGCACATCCTGCGGCCGTTCCTCAGCTACGTCGACGATCACGAGCGCATCGAAGTCCGCCAGGACACGGCGGCGCTCGAGTTGATCACCGCCGAGGGACGGGTCCACGGCGTGGTCAGTGACGAGGATCCCGAGGGCCACCCGATCTATGCCGGCGCGACGGTGCTGGCGACCGGCGGCATCGGCGCGCTCTACGGCCGGTCGACCAACCCCGGCGGCGCGACCGGCGACGGGATCGCCATGGCCGCCCTCGCCGGGGCCGACGTCGAGGACATGGAGTACGTCCAGTTCCATCCGACTGCGTATGCCGGCGAGGACCCGTTCCTGCTCTCGGAAGCCCTGCGCGGCGAGGGCGCAGTGCTTCGCAACGGCGACGGTGAGCGGTTCATGACCGAGTACCACTCGCAGGGCGATCTCGCGCCGCGGGACGTGGTCGCCCGCGCCGTCGAAACGGAACGCGAGGAAACCGGCGCGGTCGTCCTCGACGTGAGTCCCCTCGAGTTCGAGGCGGAGTACCCCGCCATCGCCGAGAAGTGCCGGGATCGGGGCATCGAGGGCGACGAGATCCCCGTCGCGCCCTGCGAACACTTCCTGTGTGGCGGCATCGCCGTCGACGACCGCGGCCGCACCTCGCTCGACCGGCTCTACGCCGCCGGGGAGTGTGCCCGCACCGGCGTCCACGGCGCGAACCGGCTGGCCAGTACCAGTTTGCTCGAGGGGCTCGTCTGGGGACTGCGCGCGGGTGAGGACGCAACTGGGTTCGAACCCGAGTCCGTCGAGGCGCCCGAACTCCGGAACCGCGACCCCGACCTGCCCGACCGGTTCGCCGCCGAGAAGTTCACCCGTCTCACGCGGACGATGGACGAGTACCTCGGTCTCGAGCGCGACCCCGAGGAGATCGCCCGCGCGGGTTCGGTCCTCCGGCGGCTCAAGGGCGAGGTCGACGCCTACGTCCGCACACGGACGACACGCAGCCTCTACGAACTGCGCAACGCCAGCGTCGTCGCGCTGTTGATCGCGCGTGCGGCGAGCGAGAACACCGAGTCGATCGGCTGTCACTACGTCGTCGACGCGGAACGTCCGCCTCGAGCCTGACCGGACGACTCCTGGTAGCAGTCCCCGTTCCGCTTTCGGAACGCTTGAAGTCACCTGTGGAGAATGTCGAGCGTGGCCCGCGCTCGACTCTTCGCCTCCCTCTGTGGACTCGTCTTCTTCGTCAACCTCGCCAGAATCGTCTTCGCACCGCTGCTCGACGTGTTCATCGGCGAGTTCGCGATCGGCGAGGCGACCGCCGGCCTCATCGTGACACTCGCGTGGGTTGGGAGCGCATCGCCCCGATTGCCCACCGGGTGGCTGCTCACGAAGGTCCCGAGACACTACGTCGTGATCGGTGCGGGCACGATCCTCGCGGTCTCGTCCGGCCTCGCCGCGACCGCGACGACGGTCCGTCATCTCATGATCGGCGCGTTCCTCATGGGGATCGCCTCCGGGGTGTACTTCGTCTCGGCGAACCCGCTGTTGAGCGAACTGTACCCGACGCGGATCGGCCGCGTCATGGGGATTCACGGGGCCGCCAGCCAGCTCGCCGCGGTGATCGCTGCTCCCTTCGTCGCGCTCGCCCTGCTCGTCGACTGGCGGCTCTCGTTGTGGGTGATCGCCGTCGGAGCGGCGCTCGTCACCGCCTACGCGTGGTACGCCGCGAGCGGGACCGAGATGCCGGCGGCCGGACGGGCCGACCGCGATTTCGTCGCCGGCGCGCGCTCGGAGTGGCGGATCATCGTGACGGCGCTTGCCATCGTCGGCGCCGCGTCGTTCGTCTGGCAGGGCGTGTTCAACTTCTACGAACTCTACATGCAGTCGAAGGGGCTCTCCGACCGCACCGCGGGGGCGATGCTCACGATCGTCTTCGCCGCCGGGGTGCCCGCGTTCTTCTTCGGCGGCGACCTGGCCGACAGGCTCCCGAAGGTCCCGTTTCTGCTCGGGATCGTCGGTGCGTTCTCGGCGTGCCTGCTCGCGCTTACCGCCGTCGACGGCCTGCTCGTGCTGGTCGCGCTTTCGGCTGTCATCGGGTTCGTCATCCATACGCTGTTTCCGGCCACGGACACGTATCTCCTCGATACGCTCCCGGACTCCGCGCGCGGCAGCGCCTACGCCGTGTTCAGTTCCGCGTGGATGCTCACGCAGGCACTCGGCTCGTCCGCTTTGGGACTGTTCATCGAGCGGGGATACACCTACGACGCGGTCTTCGCCGTCGCCGCGCTCGGTCTCGCCGCCACGATCGCGGTCCTCGTCGGCCTCGAGCAGACGGGCCGACTCCCCGAGTAGCCCGTCGATCGCGACGAACCGGCTCGGTCGCGAGTTCGAGGCCGCACCAAGCGGGTCGCTTTTTTGCCGGGCGCTCACAGACTCGCGTATGATCACCGACGTGCAGGTCGAACGCTGGCTCCGCGAGGACGTGGGCCACCATGACGTGACGAATCAGGTGCCCGGCGAAACGACCGGGCGACTCGTCGCGAAAGAGTCGGGCGTCGCTGCCGGCCTCGAGGCCGCGACGGCGGTCTTCGACTACCTCGATGTAACCGTGACCGACCGCCTCGAGGACGGAACCGAGATCGAACCTGGCGACGAACTCCTTCGGGTCGAAGGGGCCGCACGCGAGGTGTTGCGGGGCGAGCGCGTCGCCGTGAACCTCGCGGGCCACGCCTCGGGGATCGCGACGCGGACGCGCGAGGCCGTCACCGCGGCGCGAACCGAATCGGATGACGTCGCGATCGCGGCGACCCGAAAGACGACGCCCGGCCTGCGCGGGGTCGAGAAGCGCGCGGTCGTCGCGGGCGGCGGCGACACCCACCGGCTCGACCTCTCGCATATGGTCATGGTCAAGGACAATCACATCGAAGAGATGGGCCTCGAGGGGGCGATCGCCCACTTCGACGAGCGGACGTCGTTCGCGACGAAGATCGACGTGGAGGTCGAGCGCGTCGAAGACGCCCCGCGTGCGGCCACAGCGGGTGCCGATATCGTCCTGCTGGACAACATGACGCCCGACCGAACGCGGGACGCGGTCGCGGAACTCGCCGACTACGACGGCGTGTTGGCCGAGGCCAGCGGCGGGATCGCCGTCGCGGACGTGCCCGACTACGCCGCCACCGGCGTCGACGTGATATCGATGGGGTCGCTGACCCACTCGGCGCCGTCGCTCGATCTCTCCTTTCGAACCGGAACCTGACGCCTCTTACTCCTCGCTCCAGGCCTGCACGTCCGACTCCTCGAGGAAGAGCGAGGGATCGTCGTGGGAGAACGTCACCCAGCCCGCGACCGGATCGGCCGCGACGTGAACCAGCAACTCTGCCTCGAGCAGCGCGGTTTCGAAGACGGATCGACACGCCGAGACGTCGTAGACCAGCGGGACGAGGACGGCCGTCTCGGTTTCCTCGTCGCGTTCGACCGCAAGCGCCACCCGCCGATCGCCGTCGCCCTCCTCGAGGGGCCGATAGTAGACGTCGGCCGCGGAAATCGTCACGTCGCCGTCCTCGATCAGGCCTTCGACGAGTTCGTACGCCGACTGCGAGACCGCGACGTCGAGCCCGGTCCGGTCGTCGCTTTCGACCGGTGAGACGTCGGTCGGTTCGAGGACGACGGCGTCCCATCCCTCCTCGCGGTACTCTTCCGCGATTCCCGCCGCGTCCTCGAGGAGGTCGTCCCAGACGTCGTCCGTCCCCATCGAGTCCTCCGCCGTCATCGCCGCCCCTCCGGTCCCGTCGGTGTGTGCATACCCGGGGGAACGACGTGGAGACGAAAAACGTTACCTCACTTCGGGGATCGTGGTAGCGGTCCGATATTATTAGGTGATGGCGCGTCGACACGTCACGTATGTCCGCCCGCGACGACTCGGGGCGCGATCGCAAACCGTTCCCGAAACGATTGGGTGAACTCGCCGTTTCGATCGTCGTCCTGACCGGCGTGACGGTCGTGGTCGGCTACGGCGGCTGGGCCGTCCTGACGTTGCTCGCCAAGCTGGGCGGTCCCGACCCGGAGACGGCCGACGGGGACCCGCTCAGGGAGCGACTCCTGGCCTGGCCCGAACGGAACCGCGAGTTCATGCGAAACGACGGCTGGGGGGAACTCCCGCTGAAACCGTAGCCCGACGCGAGCGGCCGACTCGTTGCGTCACGGCTCCGACTCCGCGTCGTCGATCGAACCGACAGTCGCGTCGCCGACCAGTTCGTCCTCGAGCGCCCGGCGCACGGGCGCTGGATCGGCCGGGCCGTCCGCGTCCGCGACTGAGCCGACCGACGCCGGCTCGAGCGAGAGCCCGAGCGTGCCGTAGACTTCCTCGAGAACGTCTGCGAGTCCTTCCCGGTTCGCGACGAGGACGACGCCAGCGACGAGCGCGGCGTCCTGCCGGACCCGCTGGGCGATGCCGACGACCTTCCGTCGCTGCCCGTCTCTGTCCTCGGCCGACAGCGAGTGGGTCCCCGGACAGAACGCGTCTTCGGGCTCGCCCCTGACCGGCGAGGGGCCCAGTCCCTCGAGCGTGCGCTCGACGGCGGCCGTGACGCGCTCGTAGCGGTCGGTTGTCCCCTGCCGATACTCCGCGACCGGCTCCGCACGGGCAAAGGCAAGCGTCGTCTCGCCGTCGTAGGCGACCGCCCGCCCGCCGACCGACCGCTCGATCGGCGGGAACCCCCGTTCGTCGGCCGCCTCGCGGGCGCGGTCGTACCCCTCGAGTTCGGCGTCCCGGCGGCCGAACGCGACCTGTCGGTGAGGGACCCAGACCCGGACGGCGGGTTCACCGTCGGCGGCGCTCGAGAGCAGTCGTCGGGTCGCGTCGCGATCGGCGGGGATCGAATCGGCCCGTCCACGAAGCACGCGCATATCGGCCGTTCGACTCGGTGGGTCTAAACGGTCACGCCACCCAGCGTCGGACGACCGATGGCCGTTACGCTCCCCGAAGCAGTCCTGGCCCAGTACGAGCGCTTCTCGCTGTACAACTCGCCCTATCCCGCCCACGACGGCGGCTGTGCGATCGATCTCTATCCCGGGACGCTCGCCGACGGGCGGACGACCGCCGCGCCGAGCCCGGTCGCCGGCACCGTCCGGGAGACCCGCACCGTCCGCGCGCCGCCGAAACCCTACGCGCCCGACCACGACTACCTGATCCTGCTCGAGCCAGCGGCCTCGAGCCCGCTGGCTGGCCACACAGTCCGGATCCTGCACGTCGAGCCCGCGGTCGCGGCCGGCGACCGCGTGGCGCGTGGCGACTCGCTGGGGCGACTCGTCCGCGCGGGCTTTTTCGCGCCGTGGGTCGACAACCACCTCCACGTCGGCGTCCGGGAGCCGGACCAGAACCCCTACCGGGCGTCGGGCTCGCTCCCGCTCGAACTCGGGGTGTCGGTCCGGCCCCTCGAGTGGGACGGCACCGGCCGGGTCGTCTCGACGGGGGAGACCTACGCGGTCCTCGATTCGCCGGCGCATCCGAACCCCGGCGCGGAATTCGCCGGCGTCCGGGCCGACGACGGCGGCGTCATAGACGGCGGGCTCCCCCACTACGACGGCGGCGGACTGCTCGAGGGCGGCGAGTCCCTCGAGGTCGACGACCCGGCCGAGACGGTCGTCTCGCTGAACGGCGACCGACTCGGCGTCGCGACCAGGCGGACGATCGCGTGGGACGACGTGACCGTCACCGCGAACGGCGAGCCGATCACCGGGGTGTCGCTGTTCTGTGCCCGCGACGGCGCGTTCGGTGCGAAACTGATCTGTCCCGATCGCCGCTTCGAAGTCGGCACGAACGTTCGCGTGCGGGTCCGCTCGAGCGACGAGCGCTGATCGATGCCTGTCCCGGACCGCGGTCCGCGAACCAACGGCGGACAACGGGAACGACTAGAAACGTAGCTGTCAAGAGCGTCGCCGAGAGACGGGCGGCTATGACTGAGGACACCCCGACGGAGGCCATGCTCGAGGAGTTCGACGATCGCGAGAGCATGCTGCAACACTTCCTCGACGAGAACCAGGAGTTCCTCTCGTGGCTCGGGACGAGCATCGATCACGTCGGCGACGGCACGATGACGATGTCGATCCCCTACGACGAGAAACTGACGAACACGCGGCCCACCGCCGCCGACGACGAACGGGCGGACATGCACGGCGGCGTTGCCGCGACGCTGATCGATACCGTCGGCGGTCTCTGTCTGCGGACGGCCATGGACGATCCCTTCAGCGCGCGGATCGCGACCATCAATCTGAACCTCAACTATCTCCGACCGGCGACGGGGGATCTCGTGGCGACGGCGGACGTCGTCCGAGTCGGCGGCAGCGTCGGCGTCAGCGAGATCGTCGTCGAGAGTACGACGCCCGACGGGGAAACCCACGAGGTCGCGATCGGGCAGGGCGCGTATCGGGTCTTCCGGGGCGACTAATCGCGGTCACGGCCGCGCTCGTCGCGGCTCCGCCTCGTTCTCGCTCTCCGTCGGTCACCGATCGGCGTCGTCTACGAGTCGGCGGTCAGTATCCGCAATCGAGCCACGAACGCCGCGGTAACGAGCCCGAAGACGAGCGCGGGCAGAAACGCACTCGCCGAGACGTAGTACCAGAACACGTACGCGCTACCGGCGGCACCGAGCAGGTACACCGGCAGTAACCGCCGTTCGTTCATTCGGACGGTCCCTCCATCGTCGATCCGTCGCTCGAGTTATCGTCGACCACCACACGTACCGATCGAACCCCGCTCATACCCGTTCGTTCGACTGACGGGGGTAAACATCTGCGGACCGGCACCCGTCGGCCGAGCGTTCCGCTCTCGCGAGCGACGTGTCCCCGTCGGTGGCAGTCCTCGAGTATCGGCGGCGCAGCGACTCAGCCGTCGGTGGATACCATCCGCAGCCGAACGACGAGATAGCCCGCGACGAGGGCGAACGCGCCGGCGTACAGCCACGTACCGTTCGTGACCGCATAGCTGAACGCGATCGCGTTGAGCGCGATACCGACCAGATACAGCGGACGCAGTCGCCGCCGGTTCATGTGCGATCACCGCCCGTCGCCGACTCGAGGCGCGGACCGTTCGCTTCGTCGTCGAGTCGTGATCGACCGGAGTCCATAGCCGACCCTTGGACCGACGGCCGTGAAAAGGCAGGGGCCGAGCGAGCAACCATCGACGGGCGGTTACGCGAACGCGATCTCCGCGCTCGGTTCGACCTCGCCGAACAGCCACGCGGCGTGATCGAGGGCGTACTCGCGGTGGTCGTCCTCGATCGCGCCGATGCAGTCCTCGAGCATGATCGGCCGGAAGTCCCGCAACCCCGCGCTGCCGCCGGTGTGGAGGACACAGACGTTCGCGAGGGTCCCACAGATCACCAGATCCTCGATCCCGCGGGCGTTCAGCCACCCCTCGAGTTCGGTGTTGTAAAAGGCGTCGTAGGTGTGTTTCTCGATCACGTGGTCCCCGTCTTCGACGGGCAGCCCGTCGACGATCTCGGCCTCCCACGAGCCCTCGAGGACGTGTTCGCCCCACTGGTCGAACTCGTCGTAGTAGTGGGCGTCGTCGAACTGTTCCGGCGGGTGGACGTCGCGTGTGAAGATCACCTGCGTCCCGGCCTCGCGAGCGCGCTCGAGCAAGTCGGCGATCGGTTCGATGACTGCCTCGCTGCCCGGCGCGTACAGCGAGCCGTCCGGATGACAGAACCCGTTTTGCATGTCGACGACCACCACCGCCGTGCGCTCCGGCTCGAGTTGCATGTCCGACGGTACGGACGGGATCGTCAAAACGTTCGCGCCGGCTCCGAAGGAGCGCTCGAGTCGATCGTCGACTCGCCGCATGCGACACCGATATGGCCGCCCGTATCGGTGAACGCGCGGCGTAACCATTGTTCTTTTTACACTCCTGTTCCAACGGATACCTATCACATCGTATGAAATCGATTTCTTCCCGTTCGTCCGTCGCCCTTCTCGCAGTCGTCTTCGCCGCAGTGCTTGTAACCGGCGGGGTCGCCGGGCCGGTCGTGGCGACGACCCCGACCGCTGAGTCGAGTACCACCGTCGACGCAGCGCCCGCTATCGAGCCGGTCGCGAGCGCGGCGACGGAACCGCAGGCAGACCGCCCCGCCGACCCCTCGACCGAGGACACCGTCGGCTACGTCGAGGGCTACTGGTACGACGACGACCTGCCGGTCGACGACCGCAGTGACGCCGTCGTCGACGAGTCCGAACTCGACGCCGTCGTCTACCGGTCGATGGCCCGCGTCGAGCGCATCCGGAACCTGACCTTCGAGGACGGCGTCGATGTCGATGTCGTCACCCGCTCGGAGTACCAGGAAACCAACGACGACCGGTTTGCCAATGTCACCGACGCCGACCGTCTCGAGGGCAACGTCGGGTACGAGGCGCTGTTTATGGTCGACCGGGACACCGACGCGATGAACTCGACGAAGTCGGTCTACGGCGGTTCCGTCGCCGGCTACTACGACCCCGAAACCGACGAGATCGTCATCGTCTCGAACAACCCCGAGACGCCGGAGTTAGACGAACTCACGCTCGGTCACGAACTCGTCCACGCCTTGCAGGATCAGCGGTTCGACCTTGCGTCGCTTGAGGGGACGACCCAAGACAGCGATACCGGGATGAGCGGCCTCGTCGAGGGCGACGCTAGCCATGTCGAAAACGAGTACGAGCGTCGGTGTCGTACCGACTGGGACTGTCTCACGCCCAGCGGAAGTGGTGGGCAGGGCGGCGTCGGCGACGTCAACTGGGGGATCTACTTCAGTATCTACCAGCCCTACAGCGACGGCCCCAACTACGTCGATCACCTGCGCGAGCAGGGGCCGGGCTGGTCCGCAGTCAACGCCGCCTACGACGACCCGCCGACGACCACCTCGGCGGTGATTCATCCCGGTTCCGACCGCGAACCGGCGACCGTCTCGGTGCCGGATCGCTCGAGCGAGGACTGGCGACAGCTCAGGATCGACGGTGAGGTGGCAAACGACACCGTCGGCGAGGCGGGGATGGTTGCGATGTTCGCCGCCGACACGGTCGATCGGAACCGCGAGTCGGTGATCAGCGCCGACGACTTCTTCCGGGGCGGCACCGGGGAGTACGACTACGACCAGCCGGCCACCGACGGCTGGGCCGGCGACGAACTGGTCGTCTACACGAACGACGGCGCCGACGCCGCGAGCGGCCCCGGTGCGGCCGGCGACGCCGGCTACGTCTGGCGGACACAGTGGGAGACGGACGGCGACACCGAGCAGTTCGTCGACGCCTACAGTCAGTTACTCTCGACTCACGGTGCGGAATCGGTCGAGGACCGGCGTGATACCGCCGTCATCGAGGACGGCGGCTACGCCGGTGCGTACTACCTCGAGCGCGACGGCCGAACGGTGACGATCGTCCGCGCGCCGTCGGTCGCGGAACTGCCGAACGTCGAGGCCGGTGCCGCGCCGGCGGGCGACGATGAACTCCTGACCCTCGATGAGGGTGCTGAGACCGTTCCCGGCTTCGGCGTCGGGGTCGCGGCGATCGCGCTCGCACTGGCGGCGGTCGTCGCCCGCGTCGCCGCCGGTCATGGACGGAACTGACCCTCGGGCGGGTCCCAGCACGGCTCCCCGACCGATGGCTCTTTGATCGCGTCGCCGAATACCCACCCTATGTCTCGAGTGCGGCTGTTTGCCGTCCTCGCGCTCGTCGTCCTCTCGGGCTGTGCCGTGCCCGGCACCTCCGACGGGTTCGACACCGATCGCGACCTCGGCTACGTCGACGACTACGCCCACGACGACGTCTTTTCGTTCGATACGAGCGACGGCCTCACCGAGTCCCAACTCGAGGCCGTCAAATACCGCTCGATGGCGCGGATCGAGGTCGCTCGCGGGCGCAAGTACGAGCGCGACGTCGACCTCGAGATCGTTACCCGCGAGGAGTACCGGGCCCAACGAGGGGCGACCCGCGGGAACGGCTCGGCGTTCCGAAACGAGGTCTGGCGCGGTGCCTTCCTCGTCGACGGCGAGACGGACGTCGACCGGGCGTTCGACGACCTCTATGCCGATTCGGTTCAGGGCTACTACGTGAACGATCGGATCGTCATCGTCGCCGACGACGCCGACGAGATTCGTATCGACCGGCGGACGCTAGTCCACGAACTGACCCACGCGCTACAGGACCAGCACTTCGGCATCAGCCGCGAGAGCGAGACGATCGATGGCCTACGTGCCGAGAACGGGCTGCTCGAGGGCGAGGCGGGCTACGTTCCCGCTCGGTACGATCGCCGTTGTGGCGCGGCGTGGCAGTGTCTGCCGGACCCACAGCCGCCGGCGGCCAGCGGCGAGGCGCTCACCCGTCGGCCGTTCAACGCCGGGCTCTTCCTCTCGATCTACGCCCCCTATGCCGCGGGGCCGCCGTTCGTCGCCGATCTCCACGACCGCGGTGGGTGGGCGGCCGTCGATCGCGCTCACGACGATCCGCCCCGGAGTACCGCACAGCTGCTCCACTCCGAGCGATATCCCGACACCGAGCCGGTTTCCGTCGAACTGCCGGACCGCTCGAGCGATGGCTGGGACCCCGTCTCGGACGACGGCGAGCCGCGGACGGAGACGATCGGCGAGGCGACGCTGTTCGCGACGCTGTGGGCAAACGGCGTCGTCGACCGGCCGCTCACCAGCGGCGCTGGCGAGAACTCGCCGTACAACTACACCCACCCGGCGACCGCGGGCTGGGCCGGCGACGGGTTGCAGGTGTACCGGGCGACCGACGACACCGACCGGACGGGCCACGTCTGGCGGCTCGCGTGGGACAGCTCGGCCGACGCACGCGAGTTCGCCGACGCCTACCGCGGACTCCTCGAGAACCGCGGGGCCGAACGAATCCGGGCCGCGGGTGACGGTGTATACCGCATTCCCGACGGCGAGTCGTTCGCCGGCACGTATCGCGTCGCCGTTACCGACGACCGCGTCGAGATCGTCGGCGCACCGACCGTCGACGCACTCGCGGCGATCCGTCCTAGGGAAACGGACGCGCGGCCAACGCCGTCGCTCGAGGCGGCGGACCGACCGCTGTCGACCGGACCGCCCTCGGCGACGGCGCCGGGGACGCCGGAGCCCGCCGCCACGCCGTAGACGGGCAGTTTTTTTGTCTCCCACGGGAAACCGACGATATGTCAAACCCGTTCGGCACCGTTCCCCCGGACGCGATTCTCGCGGGGGAAGCCACCGACGCCTACTTCGAGCGGACCCGGGCAACGCTCGAACACGCGGACAAGAACCCACACGTCGTCGCCGAAGTCACCGCCGATCAGTTCCCGACCGGCGAGTTCGACGTTTTCACCGGCGTGAAAGACGTCGCGACGCTGTTCGAGGGTCGTAACGTCGACGTCGACGCGCTCCCCGACGGTCAACTGTTCGACGGCGGCCCCGTCTGCCGGATCGAGGGCCCCTACCTCGAGTTCGCCGCACTCGAGACCGCGCTGCTTGGCTTTCTCTCGCAACCGAGCGGGTTCGCGACGGCTGCCCTCGAGGCACGGGTGGCCGCCCCTGACTCGCTGGTGCTTTCCTTCGGTGCGCGCCACGTCCACCCCTCGATCGCGTCGACGGTCGAGCGGGCCGCGCTACTGGCCGGACTCGACGGCTTCTCCCACGTCGCGGCCGGCGAGATTCTGGGCCGGGAGGCCGGCGGCACGATGCCCCATGCGCTCATGTTCTGCTTCGGCGAGGGCAACCAGGCCGACGCCTGGACGGCCTTCGACGAGGCCGTCGGCGAGGACGTGCCACGGATCGCGCTGGTCGACACCTTCTGGGACGAGAAAAGCGAGAGCCTGCTGGCCGCCGAGACGCTCGGCGACGATTTGGACGGCGTCCGGATCGATACCACGGGGTCCCGCCGGGGCGACTTCCGCCACATCATCCGCGAGGTCCGCTGGGAACTCGACGCCCGCGGCCACGAGGACGTCGATATCTTCTGTAGCGGCGGGCTCGTGCCCGAGACGATTCGCAACCTGCGCGACGTCGCCGACGGCTTCGGCGTCGGCAGCCACATCACGGGTGCCGACTCGGTGGATTTCAGCCTCGATATCGTCGAGATCGAGGGCGAACCGATCTCCAAGCGCGGCAAGCTGTCGGGGGTCAAAGA
Source organism: Natrinema pellirubrum DSM 15624 (assembly GCF_000230735.2). Lineage (NCBI taxonomy): Archaea > Methanobacteriati > Methanobacteriota > Halobacteria > Halobacteriales > Natrialbaceae > Natrinema > Natrinema pellirubrum. Next base: position 3,354,822 of record NC_019962.1, on the reverse strand, counting down.
CGTTTACCGAACCCCCGACGGCGGCCACCACGTCGCGCTGGCCGACCGCGAGGCACCCGACGACGGCGAGTCACTGCTCGAGCCGCTGGTCCGGGACGGCGAGGTCGTCCGGGAGTTCGACCTCGAGACGGCGACCGATCGCTGTTTGACCGACGCCGCTGCCGTCGACTTCGGCTCGACACTCGAGGAGTAGTTCCGGACGACAGCCGTCGCTTCGCGTTCGAGACGGATCGAGCGGCGGAAAACAACGTGGCGTCTAGATCTCTTCGATGCTGCCGTCGGCCTCGCGCTCGCGGAAGACCTGCCCCTCGAACAGCGTCACGACGACGTCGTCGTTCTGCCAGGCCCCCGGGGCGAGCTTCGCCTTCCGGCAGGTCCGATCGAGGTACTCGCGGGCGCTCCAGTTGTTCTCGACGGGAACAGTCGGGTAGAGCCAGCCGCCTTCGCCGCCGTCGATGGCGACGCCGTGCGTGCCGAGTTCGAGGTCGGCCAGCGGATCGTCCGTCAGGACGACGCTCTTGACCGTACAGACCGACACCGTGAGGTTCGGCAGCTCCGAGGGGCTGACCTCGGAGCCACAGGAGTCCTCGCTGGCGGCCTCGATGGCCGCGTCGACGATGACGTGGCCGAGCTGGTCATCCGAGTGGTAGCCGCCCGCACAGCCCCGCAGGCTCCCCCGGCCGCGGGTCGACTCGAGGCGGACGAACGCCCCGGTCCGCTCGTAGAAGGCTTCGCGCATACTGCCCGGTTGTTCTCGTTGCCCGTGTTGTACGTAGGATTCGACGGATTCTCGCGCGAGTTCGACCGCGCGAGCCCCGTCTTCGTAGGAGAGGTCGACGCCCTGTCGCTGGGACATACAGATGGACAAGGGGATAGTCGTCCTAAAACGCTTCCATTCGTCACTGGCTGTTTTTTGCGTCCCCGACCGGGGGACTTATTCGCCCCACGAGCCTAGATCGAGTGGGAGAGAGAGCCCGGCCGCCGCGATGGTCGCACCGGCAACGGCGCGGCCACCTAGTGCGGGCCGCCCCTCCGGGGTGCCCCGCGCTCTACCGTTGCCCGTCCCTCCAGGACGCGCAACGCTCATAACGTGATCCGTCCCTTCGGGACGCATCACGCTCGCGAGGAAAGTCCCCCCACCTGTTCGGGCAGGTGACCGGACGCAAGTCCGGAGCGGGAGACCGCTGGCTCTGGAACAGAAACGACACGTCTCGGCCCGACCCATGACGCGTGCGAACCCGACCGAGAGGAAGGGGAGTTGACCCGCAGAGGGAACGCGTGGGCGCTTTGCGCCCACGTTACGTGAGGCGGTGGGAACCGCCGAACGGGCGAGCGGCGGACGCCGCGAGCCGTGTGCGGTCGTCAAACCGTGGTTCGAATCCACGGGTCACGAGCGCGGTTCGGAGCGCCCTCGGCGCGAGAACCGCGAACGTCGTGATCGACCGCACACCGACGGCCGAGGAGCGATGGAACGGCGAACCCTCACCGGTGCAAGTCCGCGCCGTGGTAGCCCGAACGCCCCGCGGCACCGCCGCGGACGGCGTGGACGCTCAGCCGAATGCCGGGCCGAACAGAAGGGGGCTTACTCCTCTCACCCAGTTTTCGCCCTCGAGCGGTCGCTATCCTCGCAGAAACTCCGACAGAAGTTATTTATTCGCTGTCACGCTTTGTTCTGATATGAACAGCCGCGAAGTCGTCGTCTATCTCGGGGCCATACTGCTGGCGTTTGTGGGGGTACTCGTGGCTGGTTTTGTGGCGTATGGCCTCGATTTCAACTCAGACATGGTGGAAATCGCAGTGGTACTCGTATTCTACGGGATCGCACTCGGCGGCGGCCATCTGTACCTCGCGCTCCGAAATGAGGGCAGCGACGTGCCACCGTCCGCACGATGGCGATATCTCGCGGTTCTCATCGTCCTCCTCGTCGCAGGTGCTGTACTCGCCGTTAACGGTGAGCAGACCATCGTAACGATCGAACTCAGGACGATCGGACGGGCCGTTATCGGCGTGACGATCGTCGGCTACGTCCTGACTGAAGCCGTCGACGGCTATCGGACAGTTCGCTCGAGTTGATTCGCCAATTTCCGCGGACAAGTTTCATCGACAGCAGCCGCTCGCTTCGCTCTCGAGTTGTCTCGGCAGAAACGCGTCCTGACGGAGTCCAACGCGAGCGTTAGCGAGCGTTGGGCACGTCAGGACCGAACGACGCAGCGAGTGCTGAACATCGTGAAGCACTCGTAAGGAGTGAGCGTCCTGACGGAGATTTGAACACGGGAAGACGGTCGGCCTCACTTCGCTCGGCCGCTGCGACTTCCCTGCTCAAATCTCCGTGTATGAGTTTCCTTCAGCACGAACCGCTCGCTACGCTCGCGGTTTTGTGCTGAAGAGAAACGTCCTGACGGAGATTTGAACTCCGGTCCCTGGCTCCGCAAGCCAAGAGGATAGTCCACTACCCTATCAGGACTCATCTCTTCATACCCCGGTGAACATTAAAGCCCTTTCGAAAGGACCCCGTCGTCGTCCCTGATTCACATGGTCTAAACGTGAAGGTTTATATACAGAACCGGGGCCAGTCGAGGGCGTGACTCCCCACTGGCACCCCCTCGAGCGAGCGGCCGGCCGCGGCGGTTCGACGCGATCAGAATCGACCGACGGAGCCGGATCGTCGGCAGCCGTCCGGCACCGGCCGGGACGCCGAATGGATAACGCTTATGCGCGGGCTACCCATGCACGAGCATAGAATGAGCGATATCGAGGGCGTATACGAGGACCTCGAGGCCGACGTCTCCCTCGAGGAGTTTCGCGAGGCCGTCGAGCAGAAAGTCGAGCAGATGGGTGGGCTCGCGGACGAGGAGACGGCGGCGATGCTCATCGCTCACGAGATCGGCGAGAGCGAAGTCGGCGGGATCGCCGACATCGAGCCCGGCATGGAGGAGGCGAAGTTCGTCGCCAAGGTGATCTCGATCGGCGAGAAACGAACGTTCGAACGTGACGGCGAGGACGAGGACGGCCAGGTCGTCAACGTCGAGGTCGCCGACGAGACCGGCTCGGTGCGGGCCGCGTTCTGGGACGACCACGCCGAGGCCGCGATCGGGGAACTCGAGGAGGGGCAGGTCCTCCGGATCAAGGGCCGTCCCAAGGAGGGCTTTAGCGGCGTCGAGGTCAGCGTCGACGACGTCGAACCCGACGACGACACCGAGGTCGAGGTGCAGGTTTCCGACACCTACGCCATCGAGGACCTCTCGCTTGGCCTCTCGAACGTCAATTTGGTCGGTCTGCTGCTCGATACCGACAGCGTCCGCACCTTCGACCGCGACGACGGCTCCGAGGGGAAGGTCTCGAACCTCGTGCTGGGCGATTCGACCGGCCGGATCCGCGTCACGCTGTGGGACGAACGGGCCGACCTCGCGACCGAACTCGAGGCCGGGACGACCGTCGAGGTCGTCGACGGCTACGTCAAGGAACGCGACGGCCAACTCGAGTTACACGTCGGCAACCGCGGTGCGGTCGAGGAAGTCGACGAGGAAGTCGAGTACGTCCCGGAGAGTACGCCCATCGAAGACGTCGAAATCGGTCAAACGGTTGATCTCGCTGGCGTCGTCCGTTCGGCCGACCCAAAGCGGACCTTCGACCGCGACGACGGCTCGGAGGGACAGGTCCGCAACATCCGGGTTCAGGACGCGACCGACGACATCCGCGTGGCGCTGTGGGGCGAGAAAGCCGACATCGATATCGGCCCCGGCGACGAGGTCGCCCTCGGCGATGTCGAGATTCAGGACGGCTGGCAGGACGACCTCGAGGCCTCCGCGGGCTGGCAGTCGACGGTGACGGTCCTCGAGTCCGACTCGGGGGCGGCCGGCGAGGAGGCCGACGGCTCGAGCGACGAGAACGCGGGGCTCTCCGCGTTCGCCGGCGACGGAAGCGCGGCCGAGGAGACCGCGGCCGACGGAACCGGCACGGCGGACTCAACCGGTGACGGCGACCCCGCCGATTCAGCGGCTAAAACCGCCGCCACCGACGGCGCTGCCGTCACCTCCGACGAGCCGACCGACGGCGAGGAACTCGAGTTCACGGGCGTCGTCGTGCAGGCCGGGAGCCCGGTCGTCCTCGATGATGGAGAGACGACCATGAGCGTCGCGACCGACGTCGACGTCGGGCTCGGCGAGGAGGTAACCGCCCGAGGGGTCGTCCGCGACGGCCGCCTCGAGGCAAACGACGTGTTCTGAGGTCGCGAGCAACCTCATCGAGCGCCTAGGAAAAGCGTTAAGGGAGTTAGCTTCGCCTATGAATATATGAACGTCGAACTCCCGTTCGCCCCGGTGGATACGATCATCCGGCGGAACGCGGGCGATCTTCGGGTGAGTGCCGACGCGTCGAAGGAACTCGCAACGCGGATCCAGGAACACGGGAGCGAACTCGCGATCGACGCCGCCGAGGAGGCGACGGCGGACGGGCGCAAGACGCTGATGGCCCAGGATTTCGGCGTCGAACGCGTCGTCGACAAGGACGACCTCGAGTTACCGGTCGCACCGGTCGACCGCATCGCCCGACTCGAGATCGACGACCGATATCGCGTCTCGATGGACGCCCGGGTGGCACTGGCCGACATTCTCGAGGACTACGCCGACAACGTCGCCCGCGCGGCGGCGATCCTCGCGCGCCACGCCGACCGGCGAACGATCACCGACGACGACATCGAGACCTACTTCTCGTTGTTCGAGTGAGCAGATGCAGTTCGGCTACAGCGAGATCTGTCTCGCACACGATCCCGGTTCGCGCCACCCCGAGTCGCCGGACCGGCTACGGGCGATCCGCAAACGGCTGCAGAAAAAACACGGCGTCGAGTACGTCGAGGCCGACCCCTGCGACCTCGATGCGATGGCGACCGTCCACGAGCGCGAGTACCTCGAGTCGGTCCGAGAGTTCTGTGCCGACGGCGGCGGCAGCTGGGACCCCGACACCACCGCCGTCGAGGAAACGTGGGACGCGGCCTCCCGGAGTGCGGGGTTAGCCTGTTGGGCCGCCGAAGAAGCCCTCGAGGGAGCGACGGGCCGCGAGACGCCCTTCTCGATCGGGCGTCCGCCGGGTCACCACGCGGTCTACGACAACGCGATGGGGTTTTGCTTCGTCAACAACGTCGCCGTCGCCGCCCAGCACGCACTCGATCACGACGCCTACGACGTCGATCGGGTCGCGATCCTCGACTGGGACGTCCACCACGGCAACGGCACGCAGGACATCTTCTACGACCGCGGTGACGTCTTCTTCGTCTCGCTCCACGAACAGGGGCTCTATCCTGGCTCCGGCGATATCGACGAGACCGGTGAGGGCGACGGCGAGGGGACGACGATGAACATTCCCATGCCGGCCGGTACCGACGACGGCGAGTATCTCGCCGCCGTCGACGGCCCCATTGCCGCCGCGCTCACCGACTTCGATCCCGACCTCCTGTTGATCAGCGCGGGCTTCGACGCCCACCGTCACGACCCTATCTCGCGGATCCGACTCTCGACGGAGGCCTATGCCCTGTTGAGCGACCGGGTTCGAACCCTCGCTGAAGATACCGACGCCGCGCTTGCTTTCATTCTCGAGGGAGGATACGGCCTGGACGTCCTCGCCGACAGCGTCGCGATGGTCCACGAGACCTTCGACGGCCGCGAACCGATCGAGCCCGACGACGAGCCCGACGACAACGCCGAATCGACCCTCGAGGATGTCCTCGAGGCACACGACCTCGACGTCGAACTGGACGATCACTACTAGCGATCCGGCTCAGGGTCGCGGCTCGAAATAGGCCGCGAGTTCCGCACCGAACGTCGCGATCAACGCCGTGACCTCCTTGCCGACCAGCACTTCGTACCCGTCCTCGAGCGTCGTCTCGACGTGTGCGCCCAGTCCCACGTCGAAGAGCCGGTCGCTCTCGAGGAACTCGCAGGCGGTCGTGAACTCCCGCTCGCGCTCGGTGACGTATCGGTCGTCCTCGATGAACGGGCCGTACGACTGGGGATCGTCCGCGTAGGCGCCGTAGAACCCGCCGGCATGGTCGCGAACGTGGACCGGTGGCCCCTCGTGGCGCTCGACTCCGGGCCGCTCGCTCACCGCGAGTTCGACGAAGACGACGGCGTCCCCGTCGGCCATCGTCGTCGCCCGGAAGACGTCGAACCCGCGCTCGTCGAGCCCTCGCGTGATCCCGTCCAGTGACTTCCGGAGCTGTGGATAGAGTTGGTCCTCGACGAGGTCCGGGGCGTCGAAACGGACGGCGACGGGAGTCGTCCCACGGCGCTCGAGGTGGTCGCGCAGCTCCGCTTCGGTCAGCGGCTCGGCCGTCTCCGGTTCGAACAACGCCGAACGCGGCGACTCGAGGAACGACCGGGCGTAGTGTTGGAACCGGGCGACGTTCGCCGCCGAACAGACGGCGGCGACGTTACGCTCCGGATCGGTCGGATCGATGATCACCAGCGGATCGTCGAACGTCTTCGTCCCGTGATCCTCGGGATCGAGTTCCACCGGCGGTCGCCAGTCCGCTGCGGCCTCGAGCAGCGGTCGAAAGCCGCCGTACTCGCACACGAGGAGTTCCGTAAGATAGCCGCTGAACCCGCGCGTTCGGAGGTCGCTTCCGTAGACGCCGATCCCCTTGAGGAACTGCTTCGTGAGCCGAACGTCCCCCGCAAGCTCGTCGTCGAGCCGTTGCTGGAGATACTGCGTATGAAACGGCGTGCGGTCGACGGCCGACCGAATCTCCGTCGCGGACTCGAGCCGGAAACACGGGACCACGTCGATATCGAACCCCTCGACCTCGCCTTTGACGTAGGGGTGTTCGGCGTACTCCTCGTGGCCCGACGGCAGGGTCGCGTGGCCGACCGCGAGGCCGTACTCCTCGAGGGTCTCACGGTCGAGTTCCGGCGGAAACCGAACGAAGATGTCGATGTCGCGATCGCCGGCGATCCAAGTGTTCCGGGCGGTCGAGCCGACCTGCAAGACGTCAGCCCCATCACAGCGATCGGTCGCCGCGGCCTCGGCCCGGTCGATGAGACGGTCGGCGACCTCGCGAAGCCGCGTCCGTTCCGCCTCGTCGGGGGTCACGCGATCACGAACCTCGGCGAGTACCGCCTCGAGATCGCGATCTCCGTCTCCATCCTCGGGTCCGTCCCGGTCAGCGTCCTCCTCGCTCATCGACCGAGCGTACTCGAGCAGTGCGTGAAAGGGTGTCGAACCCGCTGCAGGCAAAACGAAAGCCCTATCAAATACACCCGACTATCGGAGGATAGGCCGAAGTAGCTCAGATGGTAGAGCACCTCGCTGTTAACGAGGTTGTCCCAGGTTCGAGTCCTGGCTTCGGCGTCTTCTTCCCGACGCCGTGATCGATAGCATTGAGTCTCCTCGCAGGTCGTAGTCGCTCGCCGGAGCATGGCGCAGGGACACTCCCTGCGTCTCAGCGATGGCAGCCGATGCATGACCCTGCCTTCGGGGGAGGGATTAACCACCTCCGCCAGCCATGTGTACCTATGACCGCCGATCACGACGATCGCCGGAGTACCGACGACCACGGCCACGACCTCATCGACCCACTCCACGTCGGCATCGTTACCGTCTCGAGTTCGCGCGCACGCGAAGACGATCCCGACGACCCGGGCGGAGACACCATCCGTGACTGCTTCGAGGGCGACGGCCACGAGGTTCGAGCCCGACTACTGGTCCGGGACGACTACTCGGCGATCCGAACCGCCGTCCGGCGGCTGGTCGCCCGTCAGGACATCGACGTCGTCTGTACCACCGGCGGGACCGGTGTCACCGTCGACGACGTCTCGCCGGAGGCGACGTCGTCCCTATTCGAACGCGACCTGCCCGGCTTCGGTGAACTGTTCCGCTCGCTCTCCTGGGACGAAGTCGGCACGCGGGCGATGGCATCACGCGCGACCGCAGGCATCGCAGTCGACACGCCGGTCTTCTGTCTGCCCGGTAGCAAAAGCGCCTGCGAAACCGCCTGCGAGGAACTGATCGTGCCCGAAGCGCCACACCTCGCGGGACTGGCGACTCGCCATCGGACCGGGACGACCGATCAAACGCTCGCGGAGTACCGAGACGAGTAGCCGGCACGTCCACCGGGCAGTTGGGTCCCTTACGTTTCTCTCGAGCGGACCGGACAGCAAACGTTAATTAGTGCGCACGATTGGTCCCGACTGGAGGGCCCTTAGCTCAGTCCGGTGAGAGCGCTCGGCTCATAACCGAGTGGTCGATGGTTCGAATCCGTCAGGGCCCATGGTTTGAGAGAATTGGTGTAAGGGCCACTCTGAGGACAAAACGGCGCTTATTCTATTACAGAACACTTCGACCTGGTGAGAGCATCCCGAATGTGCAGGTTCCTGAGCCAGTGGAATGTGGCACTTCGTGTCTCGCACGACACACTTCTCTGGTACCAGATGTGAGAGATGAGTTCATCTGCTAACAGATTCCACAGGATTCTCAGTACCATTCTGCCAACGAATCCGAGTCAGATGAATTGAGAATACACCACTGCGACGAGGATTCCCAGGTTGGCGACGATGCCGGCGTAGGCGACTGTGTAGTCGAGAACTGTCAAGATCAGTGAAAAGAGCGCAACCAAGCCCACCAACAACGGCCAGTGGTCCCAGTCTACGAGTACTGCGCCGGCGGCGGCGACGAATCCGATGGCAGCCACTGCCCAGAGGATCCCGAACACACGCATACCCATGTCCCCTACGTTCACCGCACTGCCGAGGAGCGTCGTCTTGTATGGGAACTCGGCAACATCGGCGAGTCCGAGATACACGGCGGTGCCGAGAAGATGAACAATCCCATGTCCAACGAGGATGATCGATCCCACGTACGCCAGGAGGCCCCTCATGCCTGTAATTATACAGTGTCTCAGAATGATTGTTTCGATATATGAATATTTTCCCCGAATGCAACATCCCGTCACTGTCCGTGTTAAAGACCATGCTAGCGCACCGCGACGCCGATCGGAGCAACGACTGAGGTTGTGAGCGTGTCTCAGATACCGATTCCCCGCCCGTACCGTCTCGCATCGCTCGCGACGCTGGTGCTGACGACAGTTGCCACCAGCGTCGGACTGTTCGTCCCGAACTTCTACCGCGATCACCCCGTGTTGCTGCCCCAGATATACGGGCAAGACCTGTTAACGCTCATAGTTGGCGTCCCAGCTCTCGCTATCTCGCTGTACTACGCAAACCGTGGGTCGCTACGGGGCTACGTCATTTGGCTCGGCGTGACTGGCTACCTGTTGTATACCTACGCCTCGTACGCCTTCATGACCGCGTTCAACGAACTGTACCTCGTGTACACGACGTTGCTCTGGCTGACGCTGTTCACGTTCGTCGGTGGGATGGTTCGGCTCGACGCAGCAACGCTGAAACGCGACCTGGGCGAGGCGTCCGTTCGCCCCTACGTCGCCTTCCAGCTCTCGCTGGCCGTCTTGGTCTCGTTGCTATGGCTCTCGGAGATTTTGCCGGCGACCCTCGAGGGGACGTCACCGCTGGCCATCGCCGAGGCGGAACTCCCTACCGCAGTTATTTATTCGCTGGATCTGGGCATCATCGTCCCTGCATTTGTTCTGACAGCCTACTGGCTTTGGAACCGTCGGGCCTGGGCATACGCGTTCACCGCCGTTTTGCTCGTGAAGATCGCCACACTCGGTGGCGCCGTCCTCGCAATGATCGTTTTCATGACCCTCGAGGGGCAGGCTGTGCCGCTGCCCCAGATACTCATCTTCGGAACGCTAACAGCTATCAGTCTGTGGCTGATGGGTCGATTTCTGATGGCGATCGGTTCTGAGTCCAACCCGGTCCGGGCAAGAACATCGTAGATGGGCCTCCGGTATCCGACGACTGTCCGTGAAATACGCTTAAGACGCGGGCTGCGGTCCTGTACCTATACGATACGTACTATTCTCAAACGCATTATCAGGGTGTCCGTCGCTCTCGCCGGAACCGTCTGGCACCAGCATGAGACGGCCCGCCGCGTAGACGATGGCTACGAACTGATGCCCTGGTCCGGCTACTGGCGGAACTACGAGACACGAAACGGCATGACCGTGCCAACAGAGGGAGAGGTCGTTTGGTACCTTCCGGACGGTGACGTACACGCATGGCAGGGGAGAGTCACGGATATACAGTACGACGAACTTCTTTCCTGTCGTGGACGTAACCGATGACCCTGACCCTCTTTGCCTCGCCCGAATCCGATCCGGACAATGGCTCCCCTTCGTCCACCGACACTGCACGAGGCGGTCACAGCCCATGACGGGCTGTGAGCCGACTCGAACGGCACGGATCGGGCTGACGCGAAGCGAACTGTCTCCGATAGTTGATCGGCTCTTAGTATGAACGGCTGTCATTTCGGGGGAGATAATTGGAATACTGTCCCATAACCGTGTGTGGGACTCCCTCTCTGTGAAGTATCGGTTCGTAGGCCTTAAGTAGTAACCAGCGATTGTGAATATATACGAAGAAAGAGGCGGCGTGCGTGACGCACTCTGTCTCCACGGATGGTTCGAACCCGAAGGGGTTATGTACCCCGGACGGTCTACGAATACATCCGAAGGAAATGAGGATTCCACCCCTGCGGTCCGCCGTACAGATGGGATCTGATGTTAGCCTTGGTAGTTCGGTGACGCTCGATCGGTCAGACGACCGGCGTCAGCGAACGTGGACCCATGTGTGAGTGTGTACCAACATTCACCGCCAAACAGACCCTCCCCAGCTGGGGAGATCAGATAGCATTCCGGTTGATCCTGCCGGAGGTCATTGCTATTGGAGTCCGATTTAGCCATGCTAGTTGCACGAGTTTAGACTCGTAGCAGATAGCTCAGTAACACGTGGCCAAACTACCCTATGGATCCGAATAACCTCGGGAAACTGAGGCTAATTCGGAATACGATTCATCACCTAGAGTGGTGTGAATCCGAAACGCTCCGGCGCCATAGGATGTGGCTGCGGCCGATTAGGTAGACGGTGGGGTAACGGCCCACCGTGCCCATAATCGGTACGGGTTGTGAGAGCAAGAGCCCGGAGACGGTATCTGAGACAAGATACCGGGCCCTACGGGGCGCAGCAGGCGCGAAACCTTTACACTGCACGAAAGTGCGATAAGGGGACTCCAAGTGCGAGGGCATATAGTCCTCGCTTTTTGCGACCGTAAGGTGGTCGCGGAATAAGTGCTGGGCAAGACCGGTGCCAGCCGCCGCGGTAATACCGGCAGCACGAGTGATGACCGCTATTATTGGGCCTAAAGCGTCCGTAGCTGGCCATGCAAGTCCATCGGGAAATCCGCGCGCTTAACGCGCGGGCGTCCGGTGGAAACTGCATGGCTTGGGACCGGAAGACCAGAGGGGTACGTCCGGGGTAGGAGTGAAATCCCGTAATCCTGGACGGACCACCGGTGGCGAAAGCGCCTCTGGAAGACGGATCCGACGGTGAGGGACGAAAGCTCGGGTCACGAACCGGATTAGATACCCGGGTAGTCCGAGCTGTAAACGATGTCTGCTAGGTGTGGCACAGGCTACGAGCCTGTGCTGTGCCGCAGGGAAGCCGTGAAGCAGACCGCCTGGGAAGTACGTCCGCAAGGATGAAACTTAAAGGAATTGGCGGGGGAGCACTACAACCGGAGGAGCCTGCGGTTTAATTGGACTCAACGCCGGACATCTCACCAGCATCGACAATGTGCAGTGAAAGTCAGGTTGATGACCTTACTGGAGCCATTGAGAGGAGGTGCATGGCCGCCGTCAGCTCGTACCGTGAGGCGTCCTGTTAAGTCAGGCAACGAGCGAGACCCGCACTCCTAATTGCCAGCAACACCTAGCGGTGGTTGGGTACATTAGGAGGACTGCCAGTGCCAAACTGGAGGAAGGAACGGGCAACGGTAGGTCAGTATGCCCCGAATGTGCTGGGCGACACGCGGGCTACAATGGCCGAGACAGTGGGATGCAACCCCGAAAGGGGGCGCTAATCTCCGAAACTCGGTCGTAGTTCGGATTGAGGGCTGAAACTCGCCCTCATGAAGCTGGATTCGGTAGTAATCGCGCCTCAGAAGGGCGCGGTGAATACGTCCCTGCTCCTTGCACACACCGCCCGTCAAAGCACCCGAGTGGGGTCCGGATGAGGCCGACGCAACGTCGGTCGAATCTGGGCTCCGCAAGGGGGCTTAAGTCGTAACAAGGTAGCCGTAGGGGAATCTGCGGCTGGATCACCTCCACAGACCGGGACTGGGGCGTCGCCCCAGCCTACCTTGACTCGTAGCATTCGTGCTACGTAGTCCACGTTCGATCGACCCACGTCGTGGCCGATCGGGCACCTTTGAACTACCAAGGCTAACGCTTCACGCTCTGTCCGCCCTTGTGGCGGACGTGGGCCCATAGCTCAGTGGTAGAGTGCCTCCTTTGCAAGGAGGATGCCCAGGGTTCGAATCCCTGTGGGTCCATGTCTCGGAGGAAATCACAGATCGTGCCCCTTAAGTGGGAGACGACCCGAGGATTGAATCCGAACGAACCGATGCACCACCCCGCGCAAGTGCGGGTGGGAAGGGTTAATGCAGGCCGGCCGTCTACCGGCGTGCAGATGAGACCGTGTGTACGTGTAGTCCAGGCGTCCACTGGACCCGTTCCCGGGTCACGATGTTGCGACTCTGTCGCAACGCCGATCCGATGAACGTGGCTACTGTGCCAGCTGGTGGATCGCTCGGCTTGAGAGCTGAAGAAGGACGTGCCAAGCTGCGATAAGCCCAAGGGAGCCGCACGGAGGCAAAGAACTTGGGATCTCCGAATGGGAATCCCCACCGCAATTGCTTCGCGCAATGGGGAACGTCGAGAATTGAAACATCTTAGTATCGACAGGAAAAGAAAGCAAACGCGATGTCGTTAGTAATGGCGAATAAACGCGACACAGTCCAAACCGAAGCCTTCACGGGCAATGTGGTGTTCGGACTGACGATCACTTCCCGAACGGCGACGCGAAGTCTCTTGGAATAGAGTACGAAACAGGGTGACAGTCCCGTACCGTCGACAAGTAAGGAACGAGTCAGCTCCAGAGTATCGGGGGTTGGATATCCCTCGTGAATATCGCGGGCATCGACCGCGAAGACTAAACACTCCTCAAGACCGATAGCGAACAAGTAGCGTGAGCGAACGCTGAAAAGCACCCCACGAAGGGAGGTGCAATAGGGCGTGAAATCAGTTGGCGATGGAGCGACAGGGCACACAAGGTCCCGGACAAAATGAATCAGGTGCGAACCTGTAGTAAGAAGTTTGGGAAGCCGGTGTTCTGTCGTACGTTTTGAAAAACGAACCAGGGAGTGTGCCTGTTTGACGAGTCTAACTCGATCATCGAGGAAGGCGAAGGGAAACCGACATGGCCGCAGTGCTTTGCACGAGGGCCGCCGTGTTCAAGCGCGGGGAGTCAAACGGGCACGACCCGAAACCGGACGATCTAGGCGTGGGCAAGGCGAAGCGTGCCGAAAGGCACGTGGAGGCCTGTTAGAGTTGGTGTCCTACAATACCCTCTCGTGACCTACGTCTAGGGGTGAAAGGCCCATCGAGTCCGGAAACAGCTGGTTCCAACCGAAACATGTCGAAGCATGACCTCTGCCGAGATAGTTCATGGGGTAGAGCGACGGATTGGGGGATCGCACTCCGAGAGGAGTGTGCCCCCCTGTCCAACTCCGAACCTATGAACGTCGTTTGACGCAGGGAGTCCGGTGCACGGGGTAAGCCTGTGTACCGTGAGGGAGACAACCCAGAGCTGGGTTAAGGTCCCCAAGTGTAGACTAAGTGCGATCGAAGGTGGTCTCAAGCCCTAGACAGCCGGGAGGTGAGCTTAGAAGCAGCTACCCTCTAAGAAAAGCGTAACAGCTTACCGGCCGAGGTTTGAGGCGCCCAAAATGATCGGGGCTCAAGTCTACCACCGAGACCTAGCAGCACCACTGATACTGGTGATCTCGTAGGTTGGCGTTCTGTTCGGGTGGAAGCACGGTCGAGAGATCGTGTGGACCGTTCAGTAACGAAAATCCTGGTCATAGTAGCAGCGTTAGTCGGGTTAGAACCCCGACGGCCGAACGAGTAAGGGTTCCTCAGCAATGCTGATCAGCTGAGGGTTAGCCGGTCCTAAGTCAGCCCGTAAGTCGAAGCTGACAACAGGGAAATAGGTTAATATTCCTATGCCAGTGTGTACTCAAAGCCAACGCTTTGGGGCCGCCTCTGCCGGGCTTTCGCCCGGTCGAACTATCGAAGTTCGTGGAAGCCGTAATGGCACGAAGCGACCGAATGATAGGATAGCGCAAGAGAGGTCAACCTAGAGCCCGTGAAAAGGCAAACACACTGTCCGTACCGAGATCCGACACAGGTACTCGTGGCGGCGAAAGCCAAGGTCTGTCGGGAGCAACCGACGTTAGGGAATTCGGCAAGTTAGTCCCGTACGTTCGCAATAAGGGATGCCTGCCCTGCAATGGGGCAGGTCGCAGTGACTCGGGCGCTCCGACTGTCTAGTAACAACATAGGTGACCGCAAATCCGTAAGGACTCGTACGGTCACTGAATCCTGCCCAGTGCAGGTATCTGAACACCCCGTACAAGGGGACGAAGGACCTGTTAACGGCGGGGGTAACTATGACCCTCTTAAGGTAGCGTAGTACCTTGCCGCTTCAGTAGCGGCTTGCATGAATGGATCAACGAGAGCGCCACTGTCCCAACGTTGGGCCCGGTGAACTGTACGTTCCAGTGCGGAGTCTGGAGACCCCCAAGGGGAAGCGAAGACCCTATAGAGCTTTACTGCAGGCTGTCACTGAGACGTGGTCGCCATTGTGCAGCATAGGTAGGAGCCGCTACACAGGTACCCGCGCTAGCGGGCCACCGAGGCAGCATTGAAATACTACCCGATGGTGACTGCGACTCTCACTCCTGGCGGAGGACACTGGTAGCCGGGCAGTTTGACTGGGGCGGTACGCGCCTGAAAAGATATCGGGCGCGCCCCAAGATTTCCTCATCCGCGTCGGAGACGCGGAAAAGAGCGCAAGAGCAAACGGAAGTCTGACAGTGTCCGGCACAACGACGGACGCTGACGCGAAAGCGTGGTCTAGCGAACCAATTAGGCTGCTTGATGCGGCCAATTGCTGACAGAAAAGCTACCTTAGGGATAACAGAGTCGTCACCCGCAAGAGCACATATCGACCGGGTGGCTTGCTACCTCGATGTCGGTTCCCTCCATCCTGCCCGTGCAGAAGCGGGCAAGGGTGAGGTTGTTCGCCTATTAAAGGAGGTCGTGAGCTGGGTTTAGACCGTCGTGAGACAGGTCGGCTGCTATCTATTGGGGGTGTTACGGTATCTGACGGGAACGTTCGTATAGTACGAGAGGAACTACGAATGGGTGCCACTCGTGTACCGGCTGTCCGAAAGGGCACGTGCCGGGCAGCGACGCACCACGGGGTAAGAGCTGAACGCATCTAAGCTCGAAACCCACCTGAAAAAGAGATACCACTGAGATCACTCGTAGAAGACGAGTTCGATAGACTCGGGGTGTACGCACCAAGGCAACGAGGTGTTGAGCCCGCGAGCACTAATCGATCGAGCCACACATTCATACTACATCGCATTGGATCCGTGACGCGTGAACGGGTCCGGACGCAAACTGGACTACACGTACACTCGGTCTTGGAGAGACCACCGATATTGGCATGATCGCGGTTCGATTCCGTGAATCGGCGTTACGGCGGCCATAGCGGCGAGGTGCCTCCCGTACCCATCCCGAACACGGAAGATAAGCTCGCCTGCGTTTCGGTCAGTACTGGAGTGGGCGACCCTCTGGGAAATCTGATTCGCCGCCACCATTCATATCGGCCAATAGAGCCGAAATATACCGATCGTGGTCTGACGGCGGTTCGATTCCGCCGGTCGGCATTACAGCGGCCATAGTGGCGAGGTGCCTCCCGTACCCATCCCGAACACGGAAGATAAGCTCGCCTACGTTACGGTCAGTACTGGAGTGGGCGACCCTCTGGGAACCCCGTTTCGCCGCTTCCATTCATACTTCAACCCGCATAGTCGCTACTATGCGGGTTTTCGTATTTATTGTCGCACACTCTATGCTATTTGTATCTGAGAGAAGAGAAATCGCTGTTGGCTAACTCAGACGAGGTCGATGATATTCCCGTTCGAGGTGACGTGCAGATCCCGTCCGAGCTTGTACCCCTGATTAGAGGCCAGATCGACGTATCCCGAGAAGCCGCTCATGTTCTGGTGGGCCGGAATTACGTGTTCAGGCTGCAACTCATCGAGCATCTCGTAGTGACCCTCCTGACAGAGGTGCCCCGAGACGTGAATATCGTCGTAGATGCGCGCACCTTGCATGCGGAGGAGTTTCTCGGCCTGGTAGCGCTGGCCCTCGTTGGTCGGCTCCGGAATGACTCGTGCCGAGAAGACGACCTTGTCACCGTCTTCCAGTTCGTAGGGTGTCTCGCCGCGGCCCATGCGGGTGAGGGTCGCACGCGGTTCGCCCTGATGTCCAGTGACGACAGGCAGGAAGTTCTCCTTGCCCTCGTTCATGATCCGCTCGAACGTCTGCTCGATGGATTGGCGGTAGCCGACCATCTCGACATCGGACGGGAAGTCGATCCCGATTTGTTTCGCGGTGCCGGAGTACGTCTCCATCGAGCGGCCCAGCAGAATCGGCTGCCGACCGATATCTCGAGCGAACTCGATGAGAGACTTCACGCGCGCGATGTGACTCGAGAACGTCGTCGCGACGATGCCGCCGTCGTAGTCCTCCATGCTGTAGAGGACGTCGCGGAGGTGTTCGCGGGCGACGCTTTCGGAGGGCGTTCGGCCCTTCTTGTTCGCGTTGGTACAGTCCTCGATGTAGGCGAGGACGCCCTCGCCCTCGCGGCCGATCTCGCGGAACCGCTCCATGTCGATCGGATCGCCGATGACGGGGGTGTGGTCCATCCGTTTGTCCAGCCCGTAGACGACGGCGCCTTCGGGCGTGTGGAGGACGGGATTGATCGCGTCGACGATGGAGTGGGTGACGTTGACGAACTCGAGGTCGAGGACGCCGCTGTCGCCGATCGAGGTCGTCTCGCCGGGATCCATCGCGATCAGTTCGTTGTCGGCGTCGAACTTGCCTTCCTCCTCGAGTTCGCCTTTGACCAGCTCGAGCGTGAACGGGGAGGCGATGATGGGGGCGTCGTACCGGTGTGCGAGTTTGCTGATCGCACCGATGTGGTCGAGGTGACCGTGGGTCGGCACGATCGCCTGGACGTCGCCCTCGAGGTCGCTCATGATCCGATCGTCCGGAATGGCACCCATGTCGATCAGATCGAGACTGTGCATCCCTTCGGTTCGGATGTTGTCGTGAATGAGTACCTTCGACAGGTTCAGGCCCATGTCGAAGATCACGATGTCGTCGCCAGCGCGGACAGCCGTCATCTGTCGGCCGACTTCCTCGTAACCGCCGATCGTCGCAATTTCGATTTCCATTGGTGGGACCGATCAGAGCAGTCCTGTGGACAGTCACGCGGCCAGAACGGCCGCCGGACGGATGTGCTGCACGGCGAGAACCGGCGTCGATCACGTCTCGGGCGGCCGAACCGATATCCGGCCCCGACTGCGCCACGGACAGCGCCTTTTTCGGATAGTATAGCAACCGCTCTCCCGACGTAAGTAGCCCCGGGTTTCAGCGAGCGAGAGAGCGATCAGCCGGGGGTCGATTGGTGTGAAAACGGGTAGTCGCGGGAGCCGGGAACCGAGACGCGACGGTGAATCGCATCGGCACCACGTTTTGGGTCGGATGGCGGCTCGAGGCGGTGCTGACTGGGTCGAGCGGGATGGTCGGGACAAGGGCCTATTCGGTACTCGTGGCGTCGGGTGGTTGCCGTCCGTGGCGGCCCCGTGGTATCGACCTCGTGTGGCGGTCGGCGGAGCTTAGTCGCTGATATACTGTTGCTCCCACTCGCGGCGTCGTTCGATGGCTTGTTGGCCGCTGTCGCTGATCTCGTAGTAGTTCGTCCGGCGGTCGAGTTGCCCTTTCTCGACGAGGTCCTTGTTGACGAGCGTATCGAGGTTCGGATACAGCCGCCCGTGATTTATTTCGCTGTTGTAGTACGTTTCGACTTCGTCTTTGACGTCTTGGCCGGACGGCTGATCGGCCCCCGCGATCACGTACAGAAGGTCTCGTTGAAACCCAGTCAGATCGTCCATTGTGTACTCGGGTGGACGAACGGGAATCCGACTATTTGTTATCGATTTCGTATCAACCGTTCCGAAGTCGTTTCGGGCAACTAATTGAGGCTCTCGGATCGATGGGTCCGATTTCACTCGGTAACGACTGACTATATCCGAACGACGAGGGAGTCGTTCGCCGAGTAAGAGAGAACGCAGTCGCTCAAGCGTCTGCGTTCCGAAGAATGGTATTCGAACTGTGAAACCCGTTACCGAACGCAAGTAGCCGTATTACAGGCGGGTGACGTTGGTGGCGCGGGGGCCCTTGGGGGCCTGTTCGATGTCGAATTCGATCTCTGTGCCTTCTTCGAGGTCCGGACCGCCAACGTCTTCCATGTGGAAGAAAACGTCATCGTCCGCGTCGTCAGTCTCGATGAAACCGTAGCCGCCTGTGTCGTTGAAGAAATCAACGTTTCCTTTCGCCATTGCAATTCCAGAGAGACCCGCGATGCGTATAACAGTTGTGCAATTATTCCGCAGCCGAAAGAAAAATACTGAGCTATAATTGGAAACGGGTGACGAGCGAACTGCAGAGAAACGGTGGAACCTGTTTTTCTCGAGTGGTGCGTGGCGGAATCGGACGGAAACCCACGGAACAGCTCTCCAACTGGATGTACTTCCCAACTGTCCCCGTAGTCGTCGGTTAAATACGTCTCGAGAGTTCGTGACGTCGTCGATGTCGTTGGGTCCGATTCGAATCGGAGTGACCGTCCGTCAAGAACGCCTTCGGACCGCTTTCCCCTCGAGGGCGTGCGTTCGATGGAGGGTCGAACAGTGGACGCGGGTTATCGTCGA
Organism: Natrinema pellirubrum DSM 15624; assembly: GCF_000230735.2. Taxonomy (NCBI): domain Archaea; kingdom Methanobacteriati; phylum Methanobacteriota; class Halobacteria; order Halobacteriales; family Natrialbaceae; genus Natrinema; species Natrinema pellirubrum. The sequence continues at coordinate 3,335,790 of NC_019962.1, read as the reverse complement.
TGCGTCCGACCGCCGTTCGAGGCGACGGACGGCGATCACGGCAGCGAAGTAGCATCGTTTAGGTGAGTCCGACGGATACGCGGCGGCATGAGTCAGGAACGATCCACGGGTGTCCCAACGGCTGCCCAGGTCGCGTTGATCGGTCTCTTCGTGGCGGCGCTCGTCACCGCACAGTTGACTGCCTCGAAGGTATTGGCCTTCGAACTACCCGTCGCGATCCCGATCACCGGGGCACAGCTCGCGTTGCCGGGGGCCGCGCTCGCCTACGCACTGACGTTTCTCGCGAGCGACTGTTACACCGAACTGTACGGTCGCCGCGCCGCACAGGTGCTGGTCAACGTCGGCTTCGTGTTGAACTTCGTCGTTCTCGCGCTGGTCTGGTCGACGATCGCCGCGCCCGCCGCCCCCTCGAGCGTCGATCCGGGCGCGTTCGAGACCGCGCTGGGGGCGTCGACGAACGTGGTACTGGGGAGCCTCCTGGCCTACGTCGTCAGTCAGAACTGGGACGTTCTCGTCTTCCATCGAATTCGCGAGTACACCGGCCCCGAGAAGCTCTGGCTTCGGAACATCGGGTCGACGGCCTCCAGTCAGGCCATCGATACCGTCATCTTCGTCGTCGTCGCGTTCGCCGTTGCACCCGCCGTCCTCGGCGTCGGGACGGTCCTCACGCCCGACCTCTTGCTCTCGTTGATCGTCGGCCAGTACCTGCTGAAACTCGCAATCGCCTTCCTGGACACCCCGATCGTCTACGCCATCGTCTCGCTCGTGCGTTCGCGCGAGGGGGTCCCGGCCGAGGACGCCAGCACCGCCTGATCGTTCGCGGCTCGCAGTCCCCCTCCTCACAGCCCCGGATTCTCGGTCCGAACGGGGAGCGTTTAGTAGCCCGCTCGAGAGGTGCGGGTATGGACGAACGGGTCCGCGAACACGCCGAAGTACTGGTCGACTGGAGTGCGCGGGTTGAGGCGGGCGACGACGTGGTCGTCTCGGTCGGGCCGGACGCCCACGAACTGGCCGTGGCCGTCGCCGAGAAACTCGGCGAGCGGGGCGCGAACCTGCTCGCGACGTACAGTTCGGGCGAGATTACGCGCGCGTATCTACAGGCTCACGACGACGCGTTCGACGAGACCCCCGCCCACGAACTCGCGCTCGTGGAGAACGCGGACGTCTACCTCTCGCTGGGCGGCGGGCGAAACACGAGCGCGACGGCGGACGTGCCGGGCGAGCGCCGGCGGGCCTACACCGAGGCCAGAAACGAGATCCGGGAGACGCGACTTGGGACCTGCTGGGTGTCGACGGCGCATCCGACGCGCTCGCTGGCCCAGCAGGCGAACATGGCCTACGAGGAGTATCAGGACTTCGCGTACGACGCCATCCTGCGTGATTGGGAGTCGCTGGCCGACGAGATGGCTCAACTGAAAGACCTCCTCGATGCGGGCTCGGAGGTGCGGCTCGTCTCGAGCGACACCGATCTCACGATGTCGATCGAGGGCCGAACGGCGGTCAACAGCGCCGCCTCCGTCGCCTACGACTCCCACAACCTGCCGAGCGGCGAGGTGTTTACCGCGCCGTACGCGACCGAGGGCGAGGTGACATTCGACGTGCCGATGACGATCCGGGGCGAGGCCGTCCGGGACGTCCGCCTCGAGTTCGCGGACGGTGCGGTCGTCGATTACGACGCCGAGCAGGGCGGAGACGTGATCGGCGACGTCCTCGAGACGGACGACGGCGCGCGCCGGTTGGGCGAACTCGGTATCGGGATGAACCGCGGGATCGACCGCTACACGGACAACATCCTCTTCGACGAGAAGATGGGTGATACCGTCCATCTGGCGCTTGGACGGGCATACGATGCCTGTCTCCCCGACGGCGAAGCGGGCAACGACTCGTCGGTCCACGTCGACCTGATCACCGACGTCAGCGCGGACTCCCGCCTCGAGATCGACGGCGAGGTCGTCCAGCGAAACGGGACCTTCCGGTTCGAGGATGGGTTCGATGCCTGAACGCTCGAGCTGACCGACCGGTAGGAAATGCTTACCGTCCTCGAACGCGCTCGGAAACGCCGGAAGCAATCCCATACTAATCCGTACGGAGCCCCTCACAACGGATACCGCCGCACCGGTGGCGGCCAGTAACCGGTTGGGATCACACGTCCCGGAATCGACCCGTCCACAGTCGTCTGCCCGCCCTGCCGGAGGCGGTACGCGTCGTCGGGCGGCGATTGGGCCGTTCGCTCCCGGTGCGGCCCCGATCGCTTCCCGACGAGGTATCCGGCGGTCACCGTTTTCGTCACGTTCTCGAGTTTCGAGCCCCAACCACGGCTATGCGCGATCACCTTCGAGCCGGGGCCGCGATCTTCAACGCCGGTTATTACCACGCCGCTCACGACGCCTGGGAGGACCGGTGGCTCGAGTGCGAGTCCGGCAGCGACGACGAGCGGCTGCTCCACGGACTCATCCAGTACAGCGGTGCGGTCCACCACGCCCGTGAGCGCAACTGGGAGGGCGCGGTCGGGCTCGCCGAGAGCGGCGGCGAGTACCTCGCGGGGCTGCCCGCGGACTACCGCGATCTGGGACTCGAGCCGATCCGGACCGCGCTCTCCGGACTCGCGGCCGATCCCGAACGGATCGAGCGGGGCCCGCCGGTCTCGATCGAACACGAGGGCGCGCCCCCCTCACTCTCGGACCTTGCGTTCGAGCCGACGGCGATCGCGGCGGTCGTCCTGGCCGAGGAGTTCGGCTACGACCCGGAGCCGGTCGCACGGGCCCGGGAGTACGCCGAGGACGCTCTCGTGGCCGGCGAGGACGACAGTCGGTTCATCACGCTGGTGTTCGATTTCGTCCGAGAGGACGAGCATCGGGGGATCATTTATCAGCGCCTGACGGACCACGTCGGCCGGCGGCGGGCTCGCGAGGAGGACGTCGAGGGATTGTTCTAATGTGTCGGCGCTCGAGTCTCGGGTGACGATTCGCCAGGTGATGTTGAGCGGCACGTGGTCGTCCAGCGTGCCGATAGCCGCCGTCGTTCGCCGACGGCCGGAGCTTCAAGTCGGCCCCGTCCGAACGCCGGGGTATGGAAATCGGTACCGTGTTACCGCAACTCGAGATCGGCCACGACCCGGAGACGCTCGCCGACTACGCACGGCGGGTCGAGTCATCGGGGTACGAACACGTGCTGGCGTACGATCACGTCCTCGGGGTGAACCCGGACCGGGAGGGATGGGACGGCCCATACGACTACGAGAGTACGTTCCACGAGCCGCTGACGACGTACTCTTATCTGGCTGGGCAGACGGAGGCGTTGACGTTCATGACGGGGATTCTCGTCCTGCCACAGCGCCAGACGGCGCTCGTGGCGAAGCAGGCCGCCCAGCTGGATCGGTTTACCGACGGACGATTTCGGATGGGGGTCGGCGTCGGCTGGAACGAGCCCGAATACGTCGCGCTTGGCGAGGACTTCTCGCGACGCGGACAGCGTATCGAGGAACAGGTCGAAGTCCTCAGGTCCCTGTGGACCGACGACTTAGTCGAGTTCGACGGCGATTTCCACGAGATTCCCGATGCCGGTATCCGACCGCTGCCGGTCCAGCAACCGATTCCGCTCTGGATGGGCGGGATGGCAGAACCGGTCAAGCGCCGGGTCGCCCGCCTCGCCGACGGCTGGTTACCCCAGTTCCAGCCGGGCGACGACGCCGAGGCCCACCTCGCGGACCTCGCTGAGTACGCCGAGGAAGCAGGTCGCGATCCCGACGACATCGGCCTTGCCGGCCGGATGTACGCCGTTCCCGACGAGGAAGACGAGTGGATCGAGCGCGCCCAGGCCTGGCGGGAGCTGGGGGCCGACTACCTCTCGATCACGACGATGTACCAGGGCCTCGAGGGGGCGGAACACACGGCCCACCTCGAGCGGGTCGCCGAGGTGTTGACCGAGACCGGCCTGCTATAGTTTATTGGTGTCCAGCCACCGGCAACGGCTCGTACGGTTCCTCGAGGTACTCCATATCGGAGTCCGAGAGGTCGATCTCGAGTGCCTCGACGGCGTCTTCGAGGTGTTCGACGCTGGTCGTGCCGACGATTGGGGCATCGACCCAGTCCTTGTGGAGCAGCCAGGCAAGCGAAATCTGGGCCATCGAGACGCCCTTGTCGGCGGCCAACTCCTGAATCCGTTCGTTGATCGCCTCGCCGCCGCCCTGGAGATAGGACATCTGCTCGAGGTACTGGTCGGTCCGACCGCGCGTGGTCGACTCGATCTCCTCGTGGGGGCGGGTCGCGACGCCGCGGGCCAGCGGCGACCACGGGATGACGCCGATGTCTTCCTTGTCACAAAGGGGTAGCATCTCGCGTTCCTCCTCGCGATAGAGGACGTTGTAGTGGTTCTGCATCGTCGCGAACCGCTCGAGGTCCAACGCATCGCTCGTTTGCAAGGCGTTGGCGAACTGGTGGGCCCACATCGAGGAGGTGCCGATGTAGCGTACCTCGCCGCGGCGGACGGCGTCGTCGAGCGCACGCAGTGTCTCGTCGATCGGCGTCTCGTAGTCCCAGCGATGGGTCTGGTAGAGGTCGATGGTGTCCATCCCGAGTCGCTCGCGGCTGGCCGCGAGTTCCTGCTCGATGGCTTTGCGGGAGAGGCCGCTGGCATTGGGGTTGCCGGGATCCATCTCGCCGAAGACCTTCGTCGCGACGACCTGCGAGTCGCGGTCGTAGCCCGCGAGCGCGTCGCCGAGGATTTCCTCGGACTCGCCGGTGGAGTAGACGTTCGCGGTGTCGAAGAAATTGATGCCGAGATCGATCGCGCGGTCGATCAACGCCTTGCTCTCCTCGGGATCGAGCATCCACTCCCGTTCCGTACCGAAGCTCATACAACCGAGACAGATTCGGCTGACCGTCATCCCGGTCGAGCCGAGCGTCGTGTACTCCATGGATCACGATCCGACCGGCGGCGACAAAAAATCGGGCTCGTCGGAGTCGGTTGCCGGCTCTTGTCAGGCGTCCGGTTCGACGACTTGCTCCTCGCCGTCGTAGTACGCGGAGTTGTCCTGCGGGTCGTAGCCCAGCGCCTCTCGAGCGCGCTCGATCGAGTAGTACTTGCGGTCGTTGTCGGAGATGCCGTAGACGATCTCGTAGTCGTAGTCCGCACGAATGCAGCGATCGAACAGATGCGCACAGTCGCGGTAGGAGAGCCACATCGCCTGCCCGCGCTCGTAGTCGATCGGCGGGTGACCCTGTGTGAGGTTGCCGATGCGCACACAGGCGACGGAGAGGTCGTGTTCGTCGTGATAGTACCGACCCAGTGTCTCGCCGGCGGCCTTCGAGACGCCATAGAGGTTGCTTGGCCGCGGGAGTTCGGTCCCGTCGAGCAGGTAGTCGTCGTCCTCGCGATACATCTCGGGCGTGCGCTCGTCGGTCTCGTAGTTGCCGACGGCGTGGTTCGAGGACGCGAAGACGACCGCCTCGACGCCGGCGTCGACGGCCGCCTCGAAGACCGTCTGGGTCCCGTCGATGTTGTTCGTCAAGACGCTGTTCCACGGCGCTTCCGGACGCGGGTCGCCCGCGAGGTGGATCACGACGTCGATGCCGTCCATCGCCTCCCGGACGGCCTCCGCGTCGGTGATGTCCGCGACGACGAACTCGCCCGGCTGGTCGTCGGTCGGCGGCTCCCGATCCAGTAATCGCCACTCGTAGTCGTCCGCGAGGCCGCCGAGGATGGCGTCTCCGACCCGCCCCGCAGCCCCGGTGAGCAGGACTGACTGTGCCATTCGTTCGGTGGAAGGGAAAGCGTCGATAAGTACCATGCGGTTTGCCGGGCGTGCGGTCGGTGATGCCACACGTCCGTCGATCGGCTCACTCTCGAACCGACTCGAGTCGCATCAGGGGATAGCCGTCCTCCATTTCCATACGGGTGACGACTGTACAGCCCTCGTAGTCGACGACGATCTCGACCTCGAGAAACCGTCCCGTCAGCTCGGTGTAGTCGGCCGTCGACTCGGCGAGTTCGGCCTCGAGTTCGTCGGTTCGGACGTCGACGGTGACCGCGCGACAGTGAGGCTGGTTCTCGATCGATTCCGCTATCGCCGTCGCGAGGCTGGGCGCGCTCTCGGGCGAGACGGGCGTGCCGGCGAACTGGTGGTACAGCGAGCCGAACTTGATGCCGGCCTCGAAGCAGGCCGTCTCGGCGTCGGTCGGTGTCTCGGAACTCATACGATGGGTCTCGTCTGCGGCCGGCAAGGGGATTCCGATGTTCGTGGAGCGACGATTGCGACGGTCCGGACACGTCGCTTGCGTCTGGCCGTCCGTCCGGAGCGGTCGTCGGCTCGCTGCCGAACGAGGCGGACGCAAGCGATCCGCCGCTGGACTGAGGACCTCCCTTTCGAAATCGTGCCGCCGTTCGACCGATACCGACCCGCTCGCGACTGATTTCACTTTCACTTTCGGGCTATCTTTTAACCCCCGTGCCCGCAAAGACGGTGACATGAGCCAAGCGACGCTCGGCGACGACGAGGAACTGTTCGGGGAAGCCGCCAACGAGATGCGCGAGGACGTCGAGTCCTCGCTCGAGGCGGCCTGGGCGGCCCTGCCCGACGCCGACGACGTCTGGGAGACCGACGCGGACAACGTGTTGGGTGCGCTCAACGGGCTCAACTCCGCGCTTGAGGTCGGCGACGCCGAGGATCACCTCCGCGACGCGAAGAAGTGGTTCACGATGGGCCAGCGCGCCGACGCCTTCGACGACGCCGATGACCTCGAGGCCGAGATCGAGGACCTCGAGGACGCGATCACGGACATCGCCGAGGCCGGCGAACAGGTCGGTGAACTCACCTCGACGATCCCGGCGCTTCGGGGTACGCTGCAGGACGCCGGTCCTGCCGACGATGAGTCGGCCGACGCTACGGACGACGAGGAAGACGAGGAGTAATCGAGCGCCGGCCCACTCGTCTATCGGTCCGCGGGTCGCGAAACGTCGCGTTCGGCGACCGCCTCGAGCAGCCGAGCGAGCGCGTCGCCGGCGAGATCGAGCAGTTCCGCGCCGCGAGCAGCGTCGCCGTCACCCGGATCACCGACGACTCCGTTCTCCGTAAACTCCGCCGCGTCGTAGGCCAGGTTGGCGTGACTCGTCCACTCGCCCCAGCCGTCGGCAGCGCCGTCGCGGGCCTCGTCGATGCGGTCCTCCCGAACCGAGTCGGGATCACAGTGACGTAGTAGGGCCGTCTCGAGGGGGCCGCCGTGGCCCATATCGGCGCTGTGGTCGCCGACGGCCTCAAACCAGGTGAAGGGGACGGCGTAGGCGTCGCCGTCCCGCGTGAGTCGGCCGCCGACCTCCCGGAGGGCGTCGACGTTGCCGCCGTGACCGTTGACGAGGACGACCCGGTCGAAGCCGTGATGGGCGAGGCTCGAGACGGCCTCGCCGACGTAGTCCCGAAACGTGTCCGCCGAGACCCACATCGTGCCCGGGAACTGGCGGTGTTCCTCGGCGACGCCGACCGGGATCGCCGGGGCGCGGGCGACCTCGCGCTCGCAGCGGTCGACTCCGGCGTCGGCGACCGCCTCGGCCGTCGCCACGTCCGTCCCGAGCGGGGCGTGGGGCCCGTGCTGTTCCGTACTCCCGACGGGGACGACCGCGAGGTCGGTCTCGAGGTCTCGGGCGTCCGTCCACGTCGCCGTCGTGAGGTCCATAGCGGAGTATGCCGACCGCGGGGACATGAAACCCGCGATGGTGAGCAGGCAGTCATCGCTGCCGGGCGCGTGACGCCGGCGCTCGAGGCGAAAAAGACCGGCCTGCAAGTTCCCGGCCGAGCGTTATCGGCAGTGCCGTGAAAGCCGCTCGTGTGTTCCGCGGAGCCCGCCTTCTCGACGGTATCCGCGACCTCGTCCCCGACTGGGGGGTGGTCCTCGCCGCGGTCGTGACCCAGCTCGGCGACGGCTGGTGGCTCCTCGCGCTCGGACTCGGCGCGTCGTGGGCGACCGCGTGGCGGCGGCGCGGTCGCCCCGGACACCGGCCCGGAGTCGGCCGTTCCGACGGTCCCTGGTTCCTTGCGGTCATCGTCGGTGGGCTGGCAGTGATGACGGCGCTAAAACATTTCTTCGCGTTGCCGCGTCCCGACCTCGGGACGGTCGTTCCCGCGTGGCTCCCCTCGTCGCTCGAGCCCCTGTACCGCTCGGTCGCCAGCGCCGGGGGCTACGGCTTTCCCAGCGGCCACGCGGTCGGCGCGACCGTCACTTACGGCCTGTTCGCGCTGATCCTCGAGGCCGGAACCCGTCGGCTCCGGCTTGCGGTCGCCACCTCGCTCGTGGCCGCCGTCTCGGCCACTCGGCTCGTCCTCGGCGTTCACTACCCGCTCGATGTCGTCGCTGGGGTGGTCGTCGGCGGTGCGTATCTCGCCGTCGCGTGGCGGCTCCTCGAGCGGTCGCCGTTCGATCGAACGATCACCGCATCGGGGCTCGCACTGACGCTGGCCGGCGTGGCGGGGCTCACGAGTGGGGGAGCGGACAGCGCCGTCGGGTACGTCGCGCTCGTGGCCGGCGCGCTCGCAGGGTGGCTCGGCGGTCAGGCGCTTCCGATGCCCACGGCCGGACGGTATCACACGGGGGTCCTGTTGCTCGCGATCGGGGCACTGACTACCGTCGGTGTCTCCCTCTTCGACGGCCGGGCGCGACTGGTCGCGTCGGCGACGCTGCTCGGTCTCCTGGCGGGAGTCCCGACGGCCGTGCTTTCGCGCTCGAACAGGGGCGAGCCGGCGTCGGACTGACCCACCGTCTCATACGGATTATTGTCACTGTTTCCCGGTGTCCCCGCAGGACGGTCGCGGGGACCGGTACTGACTGACAGTACACCGTCTCACGGCGAACGCAGGCCCAACCCGTTTGCGTCGCCGACTCCTTTCACGACCCATGCCCGACGATAGCCGCGAACGCGGCGTCGAACTCGGCGGCTTGCAGGAGACCCTCGAGAGCGAGTCGTACCCGATCGGCCACGACGAACTCCTCGAGAAACACGGCGACGAGACGATCGAGATGAGCGGCAACACGACGACGCTCGCGGACCTCATCGGACCGCTCGGCGAGGACGAGTACCGCGACTACGAGGAAGTCGAGGGCGCGATCATGAACATGGTCAGCGACGAGGCCATCGGGCGGAAGAACTACAGCGACCGGACCCCGCCCGCCGCGGGCGAGGACAGACAGGACGAGGGCGGGCCGGACCAGGACGATCAGGACGGACAGGAATCCTTTTAATTCAGGCGGGACCCCTCAGTCGTCGCCGGCTTCGGTCCGGGCCTGTCGTCGTTGGGCCCGCTCGATGAACTCCTGCGGTAACTCGTCGATCTCGCCGGCTTGGACGCCCCAGAGATGCGAGTAGAGTCCGCCGTTTTCCAGCAACTCTTCGTGGGTACCCCGCTCGACGACCTCGCCGCCCTCGAGGACAAGCACCTGATCGGCGTCCTTGATCGTCGAGAGTCGGTGGGCGATGGCGAAGGTGGTCCGGTCTTCCGCGAGGTCGTCGATCGAGCGCTGGATGAGCATCTCCGTCTCGGTGTCGACGTCGCTGGTCGCCTCGTCGAGGACCAGAATGTCCGGGTCCTTGAGGATCGCGCGGGCGATCGAGAGCCGCTGGCGCTGGCCGCCCGAGAGCTTGACGCCGCGTTCGCCGACCTCGGTATCGTACCCCTCCGGCAAGTTCTGGATGAACTCGTGGGCTTCGGCCATCTTCGCGGCTTCGATCACGTCCTCGCGGTCGGCGTCGAAGGTGCCGTATTTGATGTTTTCCTCGACGCTGCCGTAGAACAGGAACGTGTCCTGACTGACGTAGCCAAGCGACTCGCGCAGGCTCCGAAGCGTCACGTCCTGGATCCGCTGACCGTCGACGCGGATCTCGCCCTCGTCGACGTCGTACATCCGCAAGAGGAGTTTCAACACCGTCGACTTGCCGGCCCCGGTCGGACCGACCAGCGCGAGCGTCTCGCCGCCCTCGACGGTGAAGTCGATGTCCTCGAGGATCGGCTCCTCGTCGTAGCCGAAGGAAACGTCGTCGTACTCGACCCGGCCCTCCGTTACCTCGAGATCGGGGGCGTCGGGCTCTTCCCCGACCCGGTTTGGCTCGTCCATCAGCCCGAAGATGCGGGCGCTCGAGGCGCGAGCCCGCTGGTACATATTGATGATCTGGCCGAACTGGGCCATCGGCCAGATGAAACGCTGGGTGTAGAGGATGAAGACGACGAACATCCCGGTCGAGAGGTCGCCGGTAAACGGCCCCGGCGGGCCTTGCGTGACCCAGAGGCCGCCGACGAGGAAGGTGACGACGAAGCCGATTCCCGCGAGGACCCGCAGGCCGGGGAAGAACTTGATCCGGGTGCGGATCGCTCCCCAGTTGGCGTCGAAGTACTCCCGGGAGACGTCCTCGACGCGGTCGGACTCGTAGGACTCGGTCGTGCTGGACTTGATGACCTGGATGCCGCCGAGGTTGTTCTCGAGCCGGGAGTTGACCTTCCCGACGGTCGAGCGGACTGCTGCGTACTTGGGCTGGATGGTCTGGATGAACAGGTAGGTGAAGACGGCGATCAGCGGCACCGGAAGCAGTGCGACCAGTGCGAGTTGCCAGTTGATCGCGAGCAGGAGGCCACCGATCCCAACCACCATCACGAGCAGCCGAAAGAGGGAGTTCATCCCGTCGTTCAAGAACTTCTCGAGGCGGTTGACGTCGTTCGAGAGGATCGACATCATCTCGCCGGTCTGTTTGTCGGCGAAAAACCCCATGTCAAGGCGCTGCATCTCGTCGTAGGTGTCGGTCCGGACGTCGTGTTGGACGTTCTGTGCGAACGTGTTGAACCCCCAGTTTCGGGTCCAGTGAAAGCCGGCCGAGAGGATAAACGCGCTCGCAATGATCCCGATCGTCAGCCAGAACTGGGCCATCTGTCCGTCGGGAACGTACGGCCCGACGAGGCCGCCGCCGACCGGGAACGCCTCGGCGTAGGGCACGTCCTGCCGGATCACGGCGTCGATCGCGACCCCGAGCATGAGCGCGGGCAGCAGGTCCAGGATCCGGGCGAAGAAACTCGCGATGACCCCGACGACCGCAGCACCGGTGTAGTTCGACCCGTACTCCAGGAACAACCGCTTCATCGGGTTCTCGATCTCTTCGCGTTGTTCCTCGAAGGGATCGTCCTCGTCCCAGTCGACGCCACTCATTGCACACGGCTCCGGGATCGCCGGCAATAAGGGTTACCTACGAACCGAAACATGTCGGACGCCGACGGCCGCCGCTGGGACCGAATCGGGGTCGGCTACTGCCGCCTGACGCTCGAGCGAATCGGCGGGAACGGTGTCGAAGATCGACGTCCGGTTCGACTCGAGGTCGATCTCGACCTGGTCGCCGACCTCGATTCCGGTTTCGTTCGCGTAGCCGCGGGGGACCTCGAGGACCCACTTCCCGCGGCCCGAGTACTGGAGTTCCTCGCCGTCCTCGCCGGGTTCGGGTGCGCGGGCGTGGTGTATCTGAGTTATCTCGCCGTCGGCGTCGATGAAGATGATGTCGATGTCGAAGTCCATCTCGCGCATGACGTAGGTCAGGTCTCGTTCCCCATTGTGGACGAACAGCATGCCGTTGCCCCGCTCGAGCGAGTCGTGATTGCTTAGTCCGGTGCGACGTTCTCGTGTGTCGTCAGCAATCTCGACGTCGACCACGGCCTTGAGTTCGGTTTCGTTCCCGCCGTCGGACTCGTTGTGGACCTGTACTTGCCCCTCGTCCGGTCCCCATGGAACCGAGACCAAACCGGCTTGCACGAGGACGACGCCGACGAGCAAGACGGCGGCGATCACCAGCAGCCCCTTCCAGACGGACTCGAGCGCCATGCACGATTCCTGTGGAGCCAGAGAGTAAAGGTTATTCGGACGGACCCACTCGTCTCGGGTGCGGGCTCGTGGTCTAGCTGGTCATGACGCGGCCTTTACAAGGCCGAGGTCGGTGGTTCGAACCCGCCCGAGCCCACTTCCTGCTGCGAGCAACTTCGCGAGCAGCAGGTATGTGGACCGAGTGCGGTTCGAACGAGAGTAGGCGACGCGAACCCAGTGAGCGAGTCTTCGCGTTGTTCGAACCCGCCCGAGCCCAGCCGAGTCTTCACCGTGTTCAAACCCGCCGGTCCGAGTGGTCCGGCAAACGCGGAGAAACGACCTCGAGTCGAGACGTCTGACTGACCAACGCCGGCCGCAGTGCTGGCGTTACTGTTTGAGTCGGGCGACGTTCTCGCGGATCTGGCCGAGCAGGCCCTCACCCGACTCGGTCTGGAGGGCGGCATGCAGCGTCGAGTTCTCCGGTTCGTCCTTGACGACGATCCGGAGGTACGGCTCGAGTTGGTCGAAGTTGTCCGCGAGGACGACGGTGTGGTTGTCCTCGTCGTGGTCGACGACGCCGGCGTCGTCCAGTTTCGGGACGTGACACTGGACCGACGACACGTAGACGCTCTTGTACTCGTTTTTGGCGACCTCGTCCGGTGGGACGTCGTGTTCCCAGCCCGCAACCGTCTCGGCCAGCGTCGAGAGTTCGATCGGGTCCTCCCGCCCGCGAAGGGCATAGAGGAGGTAGCGACGCCGGCGGTTCGCTAACAGCTCGAGAATCGTGTCGGCGTCGAGTTCGTGGGCCTCCTGACTCGAGGTAAGGGCTTCCATAACACGGTATTACCTCCCGGGGCGCAAAAGGGTGTCTTGAATATCCGAAATTCCAACAGACGCCGGTAATGGCACGTAGAGTCGCGTGTATCGCCTCCATTACTCACGAATCACAACCGTACTCGAGCGGTCCGGTCGCCGGTCGGCCATCTGTAAGCCGATCGGAACGACGATCGCGATTCGAAATCCTTTTTTATACGATGGACGGAGAAAGAGATGCGCCGCCTTAGCTCAGACTGGGAGAGCACTCGACTGAAGATCGAGCTGTCCCCGGTTCAAATCCGGGAGGCGGCATTTTCCTGCGAACGAAGTGAGCAGTAAAAACGCTCCCGAGCGGATTCTGAACCCTGGAAGTCATAGCCCGCGCAGCGAAGCGAGCAGGAATGTCTTCCTTCGGTTCAAATCCGGGAGGCAGCATCCTTTTGCGGTTCGTTGCAGATTGACCGTACAGCGGTGGATTTCGACAGTGTTGTCCCCGTGATTCCGGAGCGATTTGAACCGGCTCATGAACGCACCCTTCGCTGGCGGGCGTTTCATTATACGTCCCGCCGACCAGCATTCGCTGTCGGTATCACTCGAGTCGGGAACGGAACTCGAGGCTGAACGGCTTGTGAACGAGGCGTAGTCGCTCTCTTTCGCTCGAAGAAGGGGCGCTACTCGTCGGTCGTCGTGTCGATCCCGAGCGCCTCATTCAGCCCGCAGAAACACGTCGTCGCGTTGAAGCCGAGCCCGAGCGCCCCGACGAGGGCAAGTAGGCCGGTCTTGCGCTTGCCGTTTCGGAGCGTGGTTGCTGCGACGAGCGTCAGCACAACGGCGAGTAGTGCGCGGACGAGTCTGTCACGGCCACCGACGTTCTGGTCGACCATATCCGACTCATGGGCCGCTTCGGTCTTGTATTTTCCCGAGCGGATGCTAACTCCACAGCTAGCCCCTGCAGTGAAGCAATCCGGACCTCCCGGTCAAATCCGGGACGGCGTTTCCGTTCGGTCCCTCTCCGAGAGCCGACTCTGTGAGGCCGGCCATCGAGTCCCGGTCGTGAAAGACACGCCACGTGAGCGGCCGGTCGACGGCGTAGAAGCGAGTACTGAACGCTTTCGATCGGGTTCCCCAGCGCTCAGTCGTCGGCCGACTCGTAGTCGAAGATGTCCTCGATTCGGCAGTCGAAATAGTGTGCTAGTTCGAACGCGAGTTCGAGGCTCGGGTCGTACCGCCCGCGTTCGATCGCGTTGATCGTCTGTCGCGAAACACCGACCTGATCGGCGAGTTCGGCTTGCGTGATATCGGCTTTCGCCCGCCAGACGGTGAGATCGTTCTCCATCGTTTACATGACCCGTCCGTAGTACCAGATCGTACTCGGCAATACGAGAAACGGCACGATCATGAGCCACGTCAGCGGTTCGAGTACCGGCGTCGTGAGATCGGTACTGCGCTCGAGGGTCGTCCAGACGGCGACCGCCCAGAAGAACACCCAGAGGGAGACCGCCGTTCCCCGGAGGCCGATCTTGAGATACCGTTCGTCGTAGTCGTTTCGTCGCTCGGTGAGGCGAAACGACCAGACACCGACGAGCGTGATGAGGAGGCCGCCGCCGATCGCGAGGGCAGTGCTGATCTCCGGATCGGGTGCCACGTCGGCACCGACGGTCAATGCGATGACGCCGGCGACCATGAGTCCGATCCCGGCGGAGAGCTTACGGGAGTACGTTTCTGCCATCTCGTGTAAAGCACACTTTCCAATACGTTATAAGAATTTTCCATACTATCGGAGAGATACGACGCTCAAGTGACGACGGCTCACGGAACTAACTGTAGAACGGCCCACGACGAACGGCCCTCGATCGGTTACCTCGATCCGTTCGGGAGCGGTCAAAGCGGCGTCGTACAGCGACGACAGTACGTGAATTCGGCGTCGTTTTCCGCGCCACAGCGACGACACGTCACGCGCGTTCGATCCGCCGTGTCCGCCTCGAATGCTCCGGGAGGCCTGCGGTCGAACTCCTCGTCGTCGGTGTCGCGCTCCAGTTTACCGGCCCGTCGCTTGCGGTGGCGCTCGAGGCCGTCCCGTGCGATTCCGACGAGAACCGGGACGCTGACTCCCAACGCGACGAGCAGGAGAACGCCGATGATGGCGGCATACAACTGCCCGGGGGCACCCATATCGTCGCTACGGTCGCCCGACAGTTAGCGATTGGGGCATGATACCATACGATACTCGTCCGGCGAGACGAACGGTGGTATCTCTCGAGTCGGACGGCGAAACGGACCCAACTGACGTAACCGGCACATCGTTCGGGAAGCCGACTTCTCAAGGGGCCCGAGGCTGACATACGGACGTGAGCAGTAACTCGATTACAAACGAGAGCGACACGTTCGAGATCGGCGAGACGACGGTCCATCGGCTCGGATTCGGGGCGATGCGGATCACGGGCGAGGACATTATCGGCGCACCCGACGACGAGGCGGCCGCCCGTGAGGTCGTCGAACACGCCGTCGACTGCGGCGTCGACCTCATCGACACGGCCGACTCCTACGGCCCGGCAACCAGCGAGCGACTCATCGGCGAGGCGATCGGCGATCCCGACGACGTGCTGGTCGCGACCAAGGCCGGCCTGTTGCGCAACCGCGAGGGCGACTGGCTCGCCCACGGCGACCCCGACTACATCCGGAATCAGGTGCTGACGTCGCTGGACCGGCTCCGGACCGACACCATCGACCTCTACCAGTTCCACCGGCCAGACGACGACACGCCGTTCGAGGACTCCGTGGCAGCCTTCGCGGAACTCAAAGACGAGGGACTCGTCGATCAGGTCGGCCTCAGCAACGTCTCCCCGGAACTCATCGATCAGGCCCGGGAACAGATCGAGGTCGCGACCGTCCAGAACCGGTACAACCTGAACGACCGCGGCGCGGCCGATTCCCTCGAGGTCTGTGCCGAGAACGACATCGGCTTCATCCCGTGGGCCCCGATCAACGGCGACGACCTGGCCGAACACGGCGACCTCTTAGACGAGATCGCCGAGACCCACGACGCGACGCGCCGACAGATCGCGCTGGCGTGGCTCCTCGAGCGCTCGCCGGTTATCCTCCCGATTCCGGGTACCTCGGATCCCGACCACCTCGAGTCGAACGTCGCCGCCTCGCAGCTGTCGCTGTCCGACGACGAGGTGCAGCGACTGACCGACGCGGCCGAGTGAGTCACGAGGCCGCGAGTCGGCCGGCGATGCGCTCTGAGAGGTCGGTGAGATAGAACGAGCCCCAGACCGCGGCGACGACGGCCCCGACGGTATCGTAGACGAGGTCGACGATCGTGTCCGAGAGCCCGTGCTGGGCCAGCACCGCCTCGAGGCCGAGCCGCTGGGCGCTCCAGTCGATGCCGAACTCCATGAGTTCCCAGACGACGCCGAAAGCCAGTACGAACACGAGGATGAACGTGAACAACATCGCAGGCGGGACGTAGATCTCGTCGGTATGGAGGTCGATCGCTCGGACGACTGCGTAGCCGCCCGCGGCGACGATCGACGCCGAGACCGTGTGCGTCATGCTGTCCCACTGTCCGACGAGCGCGTACATGCCGGCCGATCCGAGGACGTGCAGGAAGACGGCCGCCGTGAGCCAGAACACCAGCCCCGGCTCGAGGGGCAACTTGGCGTCGCGCTCGAGAAGCGCGGGGAGGAACGTGATCGCGAGCGCGATGGCGGCGTTCGAGACGGTCGTCAGATCGCGGCTGACGACGCCGTATACGAGGAGGATCGCGAGCGCCGCCTGCATGCCTCGGGAGAGTCGGACGACGATCCCATCGGGGACGTCCAGCTGATCGCGGATCAGCGTCGGGACGGGATCCGGCTCCTCGTCGGGTGAGGTGTCCCGCGGCGTCGGCGTCCGTCGCGTCTCGACCCCCTCGTCGCCGTCGGATCCGAAGTAGCGGCCGAAGAGGACGCCAGCGAACAGGCCGGCCACCGCCGCGTACCCGAAGTCGATCATCAGTGCGCGGTTGGCCGCGTCCTGCGAGCGCCCGTTCAGTATGTACTCCGTCCCGAACGTTACGTCGGCCAGCCACTGGGCGACGTTCCACGCGCCGGCGACGGCGAGGGTCGTCAGTACGACGAGCGCGACCGCGAAGGCGTGGTTCATCCGGACCGCGGTGAACCGGTCGATCTCCACGGTGACGACGAGCGCGACCGCGGCGACGGCGACGTAGACGGCGATCGACGTGAGGGGCGATTCGCCGAGGACCGTCGCGTCGACGACGGGGAGCAAGACCAGCACCAGCAACTCCCACGGCGGCATCACGAGCGGATCTCGAAACGCGACGACGGGAAGCAGGACGATGGCGACCGCGAACGCGGTAAACGCGAACCAGCGGTACGAGTCCGCGAACCCGTGATTGATCGCCAACGCGACGAGCGCAATCGTCAGCGCCCACGCGAGTACCGCGTTTCCTTGCGTGTCGTCGAACAGGCCGTCGAGTCGAGCGTCCGCCATACGACGCTGTATGGGCCGACGGCCCTAAACGCGAGAGCATGACAAAGCCACCGCCCGGCTCGACTGCCTCGAGCGACTCCGAACGGCCCGACTCGCCACCCCGTTTCCGACGGAAGCCTGATACGTCAGTCCCGCAATGGTGACGTATGGTTGCACGTGACGACCTCGAACACGGACAGGCCCGCGTCAACGACACGAAACTCCACTACGTGACCGCTGGTGACGGCCCGCCACTGGTCCTGTGTCACGGCTGGCCACAGACGTGGTACGAGTGGCGGGACGTGATCCCGTCGCTCGCCGACGACTACACCGTCATCGCGCCCGACCTCCGTGGGCTGGGTGATTCCGCGACCCCAACCTCGGGATACGACAAGGACACTGTCGCGACCGACGTCCGGGAACTCGTCGCCCACCTCGGCTTCGGCGACGATCGGATCGCCCTCGTCGGCCACGACTGGGGGATGCCGACGGCCTACGCCTACGCCGCCCAGTATCGCGACGAAGTCCGTGCGCTCTGTGTCCTCGAGGCCGGCCTGCCGGGGATCAACGAAGACGGAAAGACGAAACTCTGGCACACCCGATTCCACGGCGTTCGTGACCTGCCCGAGCGGCTAGTCGCCGGCCGGGAACGGCTCTACCTCGACTGGTTCTACAAGGAGGGCGCGTACGATCCGTCGGCGATCGACGACGAGGCCCGCGATGAGTACGTCCGCTGTTACTCACAGGCCGGCGGCCTGCGGGGCGGCTTCGAGTATTACCGTGCCTACGAGACCGACGCCGAACACAACCGTGCCCACGCCGAGGAACCCCTCGAGCTGCCGGTCCTCGCACTCGGCGGTGCGGCCTCGTTTCGGGAGCTGCCGATCAGGGACATGGAGGCGGTCGCGACCGATGTCGAGGGCGAGGTCGTCGACCGTGCCGGCCACTGGATCCCCGAGGAACGGCCGGCGTACTTCGTCGATCGGTTGACGACGTTTCTCGACGACGCCGCGTGACCGCCCCTCGAGCCGGTCGTGACTACGCGCTCAGTACTGTTCTTTGACCCTGTCGATCTGGCAGTCGAGACAGAGATCGTCGGCAAAACAGGCGACGTTGTCGTGGGGGCAGTCGTACGCCTCGACGTCGACGGAGAGGCGGCGTTTCGCGCGTTCCCACTCGGTCTCCCAGTCGTCGATCGTCATCTCCGCGGAGGTAAAGACGACATCGCCGCCCCGGTCGACGATCTTCGCGACCGTGACCGAGCGGTGGTTGGCTTTGACGACGTCGATCGCCTCCTCGTAGGAGCCACAGCGGATCTCCTCCCGGCCCGACTGATCGTCCAGCAGGTGGACGGCGATAGAGCCGTCGTACTCCTCGGTCGGCTCCAGTCCGTGGGTCATGTGGTCCACTGTCGGAGTCGTACGATAAAAAGTCCCGCTTCGGGACTGGAGGCCGCCTTCTTCCGGGCGGCGCATTGCCCGGTGAGTAGGCCATCGCCGGCGCGTGGCGCGTGGTCCCGATCCGGCGGTCTTTGAACGCCGCCGCCGTCGGCCACGCGATACCGGTATCGTCCTCGACTCACATCACCTCCATCGGCGCACTCCCGTTCGCCGATCACGCATCGCGATCACGTGGTGCCGGCAGCGTAAACGAGAACGTCGACCCGTCGCCCGGTTTGGAGTCGACCCAGATCTCACCGTCGTGGCGCTCGATGATCCGCTCACAGAGTGCCAGCCCGATACCGGTGCCAGCGTGTTCGTCGGGGCCGTGGAGCCGCTGGAACACCTCGAAGACGGCCGCTTGGTCGTCAGGATCGATCCCCATCCCCTCGTCGCTGATCGAGACCACCCAGTCCCGCCCGGCCCGCTCTGCAGAGATGGCGATCCGTGGCGGCTCGTCTCCCGCGTACGTGACTGCGTTATTCAGTAAATTCTGCAAGAGTTGGCGCAGCTGGCTGGCGTCTCCCTCGACACGGGGCAGTGACGCCGCCGTGATGTCGGCGTCCGTTTCCTCGAGTTGCAACTGTAGATCGGCGAGAACGTCGTCGAGTACCGCGTTCAGATCGACCGGTTCGAGCGGGTCCCCCTCCGTATCGACACGAGAATACTGCAGCAATCCGTCGACCATCGCACGCATCCGGTCTGCGCCGTCGACAGCGAACTCGAGGAATTCCTCACCCTCCTCGTCGAGCGTATCCTCGTACCGCCGTTCGAGGAGTTGCAGGTAGCTCGAGACCATCCGCAGCGGCTCCTGCAGATCGTGAGAGGCGGCGTAGGCAAACTGCTCCAATCGCTCGTTCGATTTCTCGAGTTTCTCGACCGTGTCCTCCAACTGTTGTTTGCGCTCTTTCTGTTCGGTGATGTCCTGGGCCATCGTCATTCCGGCAAAGACCTCACCAGCATCGTCGGTCACCGGCACGGCGTGCACTCGCCAGTCTCGGTTTACGTACTGAAACTCGACTGACGTCTCGTCGCCGTCAAGCGCCGCCCGGAGTGCAGGTTCGAGGTCGTCAGCAACCGAGTCACCCCACACTTGTGCTGGTGTCCGCTCTTCGACGTCGTCCGGCGAGATCGGTAACTCCGCGAACGCCTGTCCCGCGGCGAGCGTGTACTCGAGGTCGGCACCGAACAGCGTGACGATCCCGTTCGGGAAAAACTCCGCCAGCGTTCGATACCGACGTTCGCTCTCTTTGAGTTTGCGCTCTCGCTCCTTGCGTTCCGTGACGTCTCGAAAGTAGATCGAGAGTCCGGATTCGGAGGGATAGGCGTGAACCTCGAACCACGTGCCAAGCGGCGGGTAGTACTCCTCGAACGATGTAGGTTCCTGCGTTCGTACCGCCTCCCGGTACTCTTCCTCGAACGTCGTTCCGAGCGCCGGTTCGAACATCTGCCAGAAGTTCTCGCCGACTAAGCCCTCGTCTTCGGGGTCGAGGACGTTCTTCCCCCGCTCGTTCGCGTACGTGATAGTCCAGTCTTCATCGAGACCGACGAATCCGTCGGTGATCCGTTCGAACGTCCGCTCGAGTTCGGTCTCTCGCTCCTCGAGTTTCCGTTTGGTTCTCGTTTCCTCGATCGCTGCTGCGAGGACGTTCGCGACGTTTTTGACGAAGGTAACGTCGTGGTCGGTGAACTCGCGCTTCTCGGTGGCGTGTACACCGAGGATCCCCCACGGGTTTTCGATCGAGCCGATAATGACGCTGATCCCGCTGACGACGTCGTGACTGGTGAGGAGTTCGGGGCCGGAAAAGCGTTCCTCGGTACGCAAGTCGTCGACGACCACGGGCTCTTCGGAAAGCAGCGTGTAGCCCGCCTGTGAGCCCCGGTCGGTCGGGACTGTCGCGTTCCCGACGAGACCCTCCCGCCAGCCGACACCCTGCCGAAGGAAGAGTTCGTCACCACTGGGCAGCAACTCGAGGACCTTACAGTAGTCGTTGCTCAGCGTCTCGGCTACTGCAACGCATGCGTCGTGCATCAACTGATCTATGTCGTCGGTTTCGAGCGCCTGTTGGCCGAGTTCAGCGACAACCACTTGGTGTCGAATTCCGGAGTGAGGATCTGTATCGGCCGATGAAGCCATGCCCAATTCAAACGGAGTGAGACGGGTAAAGCCTTCTCCGGCGTCTCGCCAGTCGACGGGCTCTCGTTCGGAATCGAACACAGTCACCACAGGCCTCAGCAGGTACTCGTCGGAACCGTGCCAGTCGGAGACACTCGTCTCGCGTGGTTCCGCCTTCCGGCTTTTCCACTCTTCTCGATGGTCGTCGCGACAAAGTCCGGGTGCGAGAATCGAACCGTAGCCAGACGGTCGGCCTCGCTTCGCTCGGCCGCTGCGACTGGCAGGGTTCGATCTCGGTCGGATTTGCGCCGCTCACGGATTTGTTCGCGGCGACAAAGTCCGGGTGCGAGAATCGAACCCGCGTCTCAGCCTCCACAAGGCTGAAGGATAACCACTACCCCAACCCGGACACGCTTACACCTGAACCTACAGCCGGTTGGACTAAAATACGTTACGACTCCCGGACGCGGTGTGTGATGCCCTCGCTCGGTTTCGGCCGGCGGATCTCGGCTGCCCCCGCGGGTCGCTCGCGACCGAGACGTTTTTCGATCCGCGGGCGTTAGTCCCGCCAACGCGTGGCCATCACCGACAAGATCTACGTCAAGAATCACCGCCAGCTCAGCTCCCAGCTCGAGACGAACATCCCCAAAGGGGCGTTCAAGGGCGCGACGCTGGACATGCTCTTCCAGGGGGAAGGCCTCGAGAAACTCGACGACGCGACCCGCGAGCGGGTGCTGGATTTCACGCAGGACTTTCTGGACTGTAGCTGCGACAACAACCCCTACTGTGGCTGTCCCGAGCGCAAGTTCATGACGTACCTGCTCGAGTTGCGCGCCGAGGGACTGGGCCCGGACGCGATCGTCGACGTGATGACCGACGACTACATGGTCTATGCCTACTCCGGGGACGTTCTCTCCTTCCTCGATAACGCCGTTCGAACCCTCGAGGCCGCCGAAGGGTTGGCGCGAGTGGACGGTGCCGGGGAGAAACACGACGAAATTCGGCGGGCGAAACGGAACCTCGAGCGGTAACCGACTGTTGTTCCGTTCTCCGACCGCCCTTACACCCTGGTCGACGCGCCGTCTCTCGGTTGTAGTGGCCACCTACGCGTTTCGAACATTATTAATAGTCTATAATCATCGAGCGCGACATCAGTGGGTCTCCCCTATCGAGAATCGATGCCGGACACGACGATAGAGACGATCAACACGATGCTCGATAGCGTCCAGGGGGAACTCGAGGACCCGGACCTACGGTTCAAGCTCCGGACTGTGCGGCAGTTGCTGTTGGTGATCGAAGAACGACACGACATCGGACGAGACGCGCTTGCGGACGCCGATCTCGACGACTCGACCCGCGAGGACTTACAGCAACTCGGGTATCTGGGCGCGGACGACGACTGCTAGGTTCGTTCCGACCGGGAACGATCGTCAGCGCAACTGGTAGGATTCGTCTTCGTCGTCGAGTTCGTCGAGCAACAGGATCTCCTCTTCCTCGTCCTCGAGGCGGTCCTGGAGGTCGTTGACGTAGGCCTTGTACTCCTCGAGTTGCTCCCGGAGGTGTTCGGCCTCGAGTTCGAGTCGCTCGTGTTCGCGGACGAACCGCTTTGGCACCTCGACGGTCGGCGGGAACGACACGTCTTCCCCCTCGTCCGTGCGGGCCTCGAGGTCGGCCTCGGGGACGACCTCGACCTGGCCGTCGTGTTCGACCAACTGGTCGACGTAGTCACGGAAGACGGCCGACAGCGAGATGTCGCGCTCCTCGGCGATCGCCTGCAGCGCCTCGAAGGCGTCCTCGTTGACCCGGAACGAGATGGTCTTGTTCTTGTTCCCCATCGATACCCCTAGTCGTCGTTCACGGAACTTAACTATTAGTCAGACACGGGGCGTCGCGATGACCGCTGACCGCGCTCGAGCGCCGGGCGAGAACCGACGTGACCACTCGGGATCCGACACGCTATGCGCCTCGAGGCCCAACACGGCGTATGCTGACTGACACGGCGGGACTCCACCACGTGACCGGGATCGTCGGGGACGCCCAGTCGGCGATCGACTTCTACGGCGGCGTCCTCGGGCTCCGGCTCGTCACGCAAACGGTCAATTTCGAGGACGTCCTCCAGCATCACCTCTACTTCGGCGACGCCGCCGGCCGGCCGGGGACGGTCCTGACCCACTTCGCGGACCCCCACGGCGATCCCGGCCGGTTCGGGGCTCCCCAGCCCGAATCGGTCGCGTTCGTCGTCCCCGACGGCTCGCTCGCGTACCGGGCGGACCGGCTCGCCGAACGCGGCGTCGCGCTCGAGGGGCCCCTCGAGCGGTTCGACGAACGCGTCCTGCGCTTTGCCGACCCCGCAGGGACGCGACTCGAACTCGTCGCCGGCCCGCCGGTTCCGGGCGACGTCGAGCCGTGGACCGAAGGACCGATCCCGACGGACCACGCGATCCGCGGCCTCCACGGCGTCGCGACGCTGTCGGTCAACCCCTACGGGACCGCGGGCGCGCTCGAGACGCTCGGGTTCGAACACGAAGCGGAAGACGGCGACCGGATCCGGTATCGTGCGTCCGGCTCACGAGCCGCAGTCGTGGACGTCCTCGATCGCGACGCGGCGTTCGGCCGCGAGGGACAGGGAACGCTGCATCACGTCGCGGTCCGGGTGGAGAGCGAGGACGCCCTCCACGAGTGGCGGGACCTGTTCGACGAGCGCGGCCACGACGTATCCCGCGTGAAAGACCGGCACGTCTTCCACTCGCTGTACGTCCGTGAACCGGGCGGCATCCTCCTCGAGCTGGCGACGGAAACCGACGGCGTCGCCGCCAGCGGACCGACCGGCGGCCCCGGCGAGTCGCTGTACCTGCCCGCGTGGTTCGAACGCGACCGGGAGTTGATCGAGAGCCAACTGCCCGAGCTAACGGTGCCTAACGGGAACGGGGACGACGAGAGCGGCGACTCTCCCACGGACCGATGACCGGCTCCGGCCGCTCGATGGACGGCGTCTCGGGGCCCCACGCCGGCCGACCGCTGCTCACTGCCGGCGCGCCCGCGCTGGCGGCCGACGCCGCGCTCGTCGCCTGTCACGGCCGCGGCGCGACCGCGCAGGGCGTTATCAACCTCATGGAGCCGGCGATTCGCCACGGCGTCGCCGTCCTCGCGCCGGACGCCGAGCGAAGCCGCTGGTACCCCCGCCGGGCGACCGCCCCCCGAGCCGAGAACGAACCGTGGCTCTCCTCGAGCGTCGACTGCGTGGCGGCGGCCGTCGATGCGGCGGCCGAGATCGGCGTCCCGCCGGAGCGCACCGTCGTCGCGGGCTTCTCGCAAGGGGCCTGCGTCGCCGCCGAGTTCGCCCGCCTGAACCCGGCGCGGTACGGTGGGATCGCCGTCCTCTCGGGAACGCTCCCCGGGACGCTCGCCGAACTCCGTGCGACCGCGATCGACGGCTCGCTCGAGGGGACGCCGATACTACTGGGCTACGGCGCTGTCGATCCACACGTCGCTCCCGACCACGTCGCCGAGACGACCCGAATCTTCGAGGGCGCGGCTGCTTCGGTCGAGACGCGGCGCTATCCCGAAACCGGCCACGAGGTCACCGACGACGAGTTCGACGCGATCGGGGCGATGCTCGAGGCCGTGCTGTAGCTCGCCGTTCGACTAAACCAAAAAACCGGTCGACTGGTTCAGGCGTCAGACCGTCGCTTCCGCGTCGTCGGGCTCCTCGACGTCCTCGAGTTGCTCGAGCGCCTGAATGACGTCGTTGCGGTAGTTGACGACCGGCGAGTCGTAGCGCTCGCGGGCCATCTCGGCGTATTCGTTCGTGGGTGCGGTCGAGCCGCTTTCGGGTGCTTCCTGCTCGGCTTCCCACGCTTCGAAGGCCTCGATGCGGTCGAGGGTGCGTTCGGCGGTTTCGACGACCCAGCGGTCGCGGGTGGCGTCGTCGACGACCGCGATGGACTCGGGTCGCAGGGAGACGTTGACCGTGCCGTCGTCGGTCTCGTAGGTCCGGGGTTTGCCGACGATCGAGACGTAGGCCGGCGGTTCGGTGTCCCGGAGGACGGCGGCGGCTTCCGGCTGGTACTGGCCGGCGTAGACGAAGAACGTCCCGGTCGGGTCGACGACCCGGCCGCGCCAGTACTCGCTTTCGTCGCCGACGTCTTCGGTCTCGGTCAGGGTCCCGGTGACGAACACGCGGTTCGCGCGGTCGCCCGTCGGTAAGAGCGCGTAGTTGGGCGCGCGCTCGTCGTCGCTCTCTTTGAAGGTGTACGTCGAATCGTTGAATTCCGATGCGAAGACGCGGCGGGCGACTTCGCGGGTGAGTTCTGCCTGGCTCATATCACATCGACCTCGCTTTGATCAGCAGTTCCTCGCCATCGATCGGCCCGTCGAGCTCCTCGACGTCATCGGCCAGCACGTACCGGCCGAAGGTCGGCCCCTCGATGCGGTAGTAGGTCCCGACGATGTCCTCGCGGATCTCGTCGGCGACGATGGTCGTATCCAGGGCGTCCATCGCCATCTCCTTGGCCTCCTCGAGGCTCAGTCCCGTCAAGTTCTCCGTGGCGTCCTTGTCGAAGATGACCTCGTGGGCGTCGATGCCGTCGTCGACGACGGCCTTGATGCGGAGGTCGAACTCGCCTTCGCCCTCGCCGTGTTCGTTACAGCGGCCGTTCTGGAGGACGCGGGTACAGCCCTCCTCGGGACAGCGCTTGATCAGTCCGCTGCCGCTTTGCATGTCGACCAGTGCGCCCTCGACCTCGCTCGTGTCGTTGCCGACCTCGAGGTCCTCGTCGAGTTCCTCGATCACCGTCGTCGAGTTGAGTTTGACCGAGTACCGGCCCTGGTACTCGTCGGTGACGACGTTGCGAAGTTCGTAGACCTTGCCCTCCTCGAGCGCGGGGAGGTCGGACTTGGCCCACTTGGTGAACTTGATCGTCCCCGTCGGGTCGCCCAGCAGGCCGACCTGTGCGACGGAGTCGCTGCGGGGATCCCAGAGTTCGATGACCTTCGCGGTGAGGTCGATCCACTCCTCGGGCTCGTCGACGTCCTCGACGTTGGCCGCCTCGCTGTCGCCGCTCGAGATGTCCTCGCGATCGAGGCCGGCCTCCTCGAGGTAGTGGTTGGTGACGCTCCGGCGTGCCTCGTCCATCGGTACTTTGTACTCGTCGACGAGCGTCGTCAGGCGCTCTTCGACGTCCTCGACATCGACGTCGAGGTGGTCCGAAAACTGCTCGTGGATGTCGTCCGCGTGTTGTCGTACGTCGCTCATTGGCTTCACGCCTCCTCTTCGGTTTCAGTGGGAGGCATACACCCGTTCGCTCCCAATGGTATTTAAACTACCGCCACCGGAGCGAAAGTGAACGGCGGCGGAAGAAACCGCAAGACGGCGTCGCGGGGCCGATTGAAGATGTCGCTCTGCAGCGGTGTCGTCGGGTTCCGCCGATCCCGTGGACCGGCGGTTACTGCCTGCCGACCTCGAGCGTCGTCTCGAGGGCGGCGGCGATCGCGTCGGTTCCCGCGTCGTCGACGCCGACCAGCGGCGGGCGGACCTCGTCGGAGGGGATGACGCCGCGCTCGGCGACGGCGGCAACGGTCTCGGGTTCGATCCGCTGGCCCGTACACTGCGGAATGTTGTACAGCAGGACGGGGAGCGCGGCATCGTCGAGGACGGCCTCGAAGAACCGCCGGTTGCCGTCGGGCGCGTTCGCCGTCGTGAAATACGGCGCGACGATCGCGGCGGCATCGGCTCCCGCCTCGGCCGCGCGGTCGATGGCTGTGACGGTATCGGCGACGCTCGTGGCGGCCGCACCGGCGACGACCGGGACGTCGACGCGGTCGACGGTCGCCGCGACGATCCGGCGCTGCTCCTCGGTGGTCAGGCTCGGAAACTCGCCGGTCGTCCCGCAGGGAAAGACCGCGTCGATGCCGCCGTCCTCGAGGTGGGCGAGCAGATCGGTCAGGTCCGCCTCGTCGATCGCGCCGTCGTCGAAGGGGGTCACCGTCGGTGCGGTGATCCCGCGGAGTGCATCGCGGATAGCCATGCTCGTTGCCTCCGTCGGGACGATGAAAATCGTTCGCATCGGTTCCGCAAGCCGTCGCCGCGCCTCCGACCACCGGCGGGCCTATGTGTCCGGCGGTCGAACCACGGGGCAATGGCGGATCGGCGTCGACTCGAGCGGTTCCTGCGCTCGACGCTGCAGGGAGCCGGCGAGCAGTTCGAGGAGCTTCGCAGATCGACCGACGACCAGCTCGAGGAGGCCCGCGAGGCCTACGAGGTGGCGCGAAACGCCCGCGAGTTACCCACCGACGAGGCGGGCCGAGCGAAGATCGTCTGTCGGCGCTACGCCCAACAGCGGGCGGCGAAGTTAGACGAGGAGTACCGACCGGCCTGTTACGAGGCGGATCACCCCGACTGCGAGGGCTGTGCCGAGGACGTCCGGAACGGGCGGATCGAGACCTGGTAAGATGGATCGGCCCATCGTTGCCTGTGTCCTCGCCGGGGGTATCGGCAGCCGGCTCTATCCCGCGAGTCGCGGGGAGCGCCCGAAACAGTTCCTCGAGTTCGGCGGCGACCGCTCGCTCCTCTCGCAGACGATGGATCGGACGGCGTTCGCCGACGAGCGCTTCGTCCTGACTCGCGAATCGTTTGCCGACGAAATCCACGAACACGCGCCGGAAGCGGGCCTGCTCGTCGAACCCGCCGGCAAGGACACCGGACCGGCGCTGGTCTATGCCGCCTGGCGGCTCCGGGAGCGGTTCGACCGCGCCCCCGTCCTCGTCTGTCTCCCCAGTGACCACCACGTCGGCGACGACGCCGCCTTCGCCGCCCACCTCGAGCGCGCCGCCGAGATCGCCGCCGAGACGGACGGTCTCGTGACGCTGGGCGTCGAACCCACTCGGCCGGCGACGGGCTACGGCTACATCGTCCCCGACGGCGACGCGGACGAACTCGAGGGGGCGAGCGCGGACTACGACGGCGTCGAACGCTTCACCGAGAAACCCGACCGCGAGGAAGCGCGGCGGCTCCGCGAGGCGGGCGCGTACTGGAACGCCGGGATCTTCGCCTGGACGCCCGCCGCCCTGCTGCGGGAAGCGCGGGCCTCGCCGCTTGCCTCGCTGGTCGAGGCCCTCGAGGCCGGCGAGCCGGAACGCGGCTTCGACGCGGTCGAGGCCGTCAGCGTCGACTACGCGATCATGGAGCGGGCGAGCGACGTCTTCGTGACGCCGTTGCCGGTGGACTGGGACGACCTCGGAACGTGGGACGCCGTGGGGCGGACCCGCTCGGACCGTGACGCGGCCGCGACGAACGACCGAATCGCCGGCGAGATCCTGCCGGTCGACGCGGCGAACAACGTCGTCGCCGCGCCCGATCGGCACGTCTCCCTGCTCGAGGTCGAGGACCTGATCGTCGCCGCCTACGACGACCGGATCCTCGTTGCGCCACGGACGTCGTCACAGCGGGTTCGCGAAGTCGTCGATCGGCTTCGTGAACGCGACGCCTTCTGAGAAACAGCGACGGAACGCAGCGAAACGAGTGCGGCTGTCAGCTCGAGTCGGCCGTTCCCGTCCCGCCGTTACCGTTTTTCGGCCACACCGCCCAGAGCAGGAGCCCGAGGACGAGGACGCCGGCAAGGGCGAGCGACTCGAGGACGGTGAGTTTGATCCCGAACCACGACAGCGCCGTTCGGAACTCGACGACGAACGGGACGAGCAAGGCCACGACGACCAGTAGCGCCCCCTTCGAGATACGCATCTAGCGAATCACCTCACCGAGAGACTCGATGACGGCGGGATCGACCCACGTCGAGAGCCTGACGCCCTCGATGTCGGGCCCGAAGATGCCGCCGGCGTCGATGATGCTCGCGAGCGGGAGCGTGTACGCGATGATCACGAGGACGACGGCGATCGCGGTCCAGAGCTTGAGGTTGTCGAGGATGCGCGGCGAGTCCTCGGCCCCGGAGAGCGTCCCCGCGTAGGTGTTGTCGGGGATCGACTCGCTGTCGTCGCCGATCGACGTCATGATCATGTTCAGGAGGAACAGGGCCAGCGACAGCGTCAGGATGACGCCGCCGAGGGCGACCTGCATGTTGATCTCGCCGACGGTACCCACGGCGGGTTCGAAGTTGAAGCCCTGATACTGCGGTTCGGCGGTCCGGCGGGGCATCCCGAACAGTCCGGAGCGGTGCATCGCGTTGGACATGAACGTCATGCCGATGAACCAGAGGAGGACCTGTCCGAGCGCGACCGACCGGTTCCAGAGTTCCTTGCCCGTCAGCTGCGGGATGAACCAGTAGGACGCCGCCATGAACGTCAGTGCGACGGCGGTGCCGACTGTGAGGTGGAAGTGACCGACGACCCACCACGTGTTGTGGACGAGGTAATTGATGTTCATGCCGGCGTTGATCATGCCGGAGAAGCCGGCCGCGGCGAACATCAGGCCCGCGAGCGCCATCCCGGTGAAGATCGGGTTGCGCCACGGGAGCGCCTTCAGCCAGCCGAGGTAGCCCTCGCCGCCGCGCTGGCGCGCGCCGTGTTCCATGCTCGCGACGACGGTGAAGGCGGTCAGCAGGCTCGGCAGGAGGAGGAACATCGTGTTCGTCATCGCGATGAACTTGTACCCCTCAGCGATGCCCGGATCCAGATACTGATGGTGGATTCCAAGCGGTGTCGAGAGCAGCAGGAACAGCACGAAGACGACGCGTGCAAGCGGGTCGCTGAACAGCTTTCCGCCGGAGAACTTCGGCAGCATGATGTACCACATCATGTACGCCGGCATCAGCCAGAAGTAGACGACGGCGTGACCGAAGTACCAGAACAGCGTCCGGGTCAACAGTGGGTTAACCGAGTCGGTGATCCCCAGCGACCACGGCAGCAGGAACACGAGGATCGACAGGGCCACACCGAACGTGCAGATGTACCAGAACAGCGTCGTCGTCAGCACCATGAAGGTCGGCAGCGGGATCCGCTCGTCGGGGTTCTCGCTCCGCCAGGCCAACCACGTCCGGAACCAGTCGACGCCGGCGAGCCAGGAGCCGACCACGAACAGCACCAGTCCGATGTAGAAGATCGGATGGGCTTCCAGCGGCGCGTAGAACGTAAAGAGGACGTCGGCGTTCAGTTCCGAGCCGAGTACCGACGGCGCCGACTCGAGGAAGCCGCTAAAGATCGCGATCCCAACGAGTGCCGTGCCGATGACCATCATGATGTACCAGGCCCAGGTGAACCGGACGTCGACGACGCCCCGGTCCAGACTGGTCGTTACCGCCCACGTGAAGGTCCCCACGAGGAAGAAGATCGTGAACGTGATCGCCAGCAACACGCCGTGGGCGGTCAGGACGGTGTAGTAGTCGGGCGACTCGATGAACCTGAAGACGTCGGTCCGGTGGAGTGCTTGGATCAGCCCGAGCGTCCCGCCGATTGCCAGCGCGATGAAGGAACTCCAGAAGGCCGCTTTGATCACTCGCGCCTCGTCGGGGAACTGGTCAACGTAGGCGTTACGCATCGCCGTCACCTCCGTCGGCGGACTCGTTGCCATCGGGAGTCACGACCGACAGCGTTCCGCTTTCCTCGTAGTCGTCGACGGTCACGGTCCAGTCGTGGTCGCCCTCGCCGAGGTCGGCGCTGTCGACGGTAAACGCGACTTCCTCGCTGCCGTCGCCGGGGACGGTGATGTCCGCTTCACGCGTTTCGTCGTCGATCTCGAGGGAGACGGTCGTCTCGAGGTCCTCTTGCATGCCGTTTTCCACGTTCGCGGTGATCGTCGTCTCGTTGCCCGATTCGACCTCGTCGTCGGCCTCGACGGACAGTTCGGTCATGTCGAACTCGTCTTCGGGAACGACGTTCAGTTTGCCTTCCATCGTGTGGTGATACTCGCCGCAGTACTCGTTACAGAGGATGCCGTACTCGCCGGGTTCGTCGAACTCCACGGTCATCTCCGAGACCTGCCCGGGAATGACCATCGTGTTCACGTTCGTTCCCACGACGGAGAAACTGTGTGTCACGTCCCGGCTGGTGACATAGAAGGTCACCTCGCTGTTGGCTGGCACCTCTATTTGGCTCGGCGTGTACGACCACGCCTGTGCGACGACCGAGACTTCATACTCGTTGCCGCCGACGTGTTCGACGCCGGGCTCGGCGAACCGTTCGTCGTCGTTGATCTCGTCGGGGTTGATGTCGCCGCCGTCGTCGTCGATCATCGCGATACCCGGGCCGACTGCCCCGTACGTGATCGTCGCGATGAAACCAACGATTAACACCATGGCGGCGACGAGCCATACCTTCTCATAGGTGTGAATGTTCATGCCAGTCCCACCACCGTCAGGGCCATTCCGACGACGGTCGGCCCGTTGCCGAGAAACTCAACGAAGTACATGAATATCCACAGCAATACCAGTATCAGGAAGTAGATCCCGATCAGGATCGCCGTCCCGATCGGATCGTACTCCTCGTGCCCGAGTGTTTGAACATGTTCGGGCTCCCGTTGTTCAGTTTTGGAACTCATACGGACGAGTAGGGAATAGGGACGACTTACTATCAACCTTGGTTCCCGATCGATGGGAAGATGGTGGGGTATTAAGCGCTCGTCCCGCCCAGTACCGTGTATGAACCTCGAGACAGTACCGCCGCGGCTGGCTGCGATCGCGGGGCTACTGGCGATCGTTCCGCTGCTCGTCTATGGGCTCACCAACTCGACGGTCGCCGGCGCCGTCAGCGCGGTCAACGTCGTTCTTATCGTCGGCTCACTGTACCTCGCGATGTCCCCGGTCGAGGGCTCGCACGGCGATCACCACGGTGACGGCAACGGAACTGCCGGGTGACCGCCGCCCGCGAAATGACCCCTAGTTCACTTTCCCCGGAGCTACTGACGACTAGCGCGGGGCACGGAGCCGTCCGGTTCCCCATCGGAACACCGCTGATGGCGAGTCCGGGCTCCGGACTCGCCCCCGAACACGTGAACCTGTTCGTCCTCTTCGTCGTCGGACTGCTCGCCGGCGCACACTGTCTGGGTATGTGCGGCCCGCTGGTGACGACCTACGCCGATCGGATCGGTGACGCCAGTGACAAGCGCCGCGACGACACGCTGACCGGCTACGAGGTGCGCCAGCACGCGCTGTTCAACCTCGGCCGGACGCTCAGCTACGCCGCGATCGGGGGCCTGTTCGGTCTCCTCGGTGCGGTGACGGTCGCCTCGAGCGAGGCCGTCGCCGCGGTCG
Source organism: Natrinema pellirubrum DSM 15624 (assembly GCF_000230735.2). Classification (NCBI taxonomy): domain Archaea; kingdom Methanobacteriati; phylum Methanobacteriota; class Halobacteria; order Halobacteriales; family Natrialbaceae; genus Natrinema; species Natrinema pellirubrum. The sequence continues at coordinate 3,303,926 of NC_019962.1, read as the reverse complement.
GCGATAGCGTCAGGGGGGCGACCGGCATCCTCGTCGGGATCGCGATCGTCGCGAGCGGCCTCTACTATCTCCGGGGCAAGACCGCCGTTCCCGGCCACGGGCTCCCGATCGTCGGCACGCTGTTTCGCCGACTCTCGGAGCTGCTCTCGAGCCATGTCGATCGGCTCGCGACGTCGCCGGGGATCGTCGCGCTCGGAGCGGTTCACGGGGTCATGCCGTGTCCGATCATCTATCCCGCGTATCTCTACGCGTTCGCGCTGGGATCGCCGGCACGCAGCGCGCTCTCGCTGGCCGTCCTTGGACTCGGAACGATCCCCACGCTGTTCGTCTACGGCACCGCCATGACCGCGATCGACGTCGACACGCGGGTGCGACTTCACCGCGCGCTGGGCGCGGCGTTCATCCTCCTCGGCTACATCCCACTCTCGCACGGCCTGATGCTGTACGGCATCCACCTGCCCCATCCTCCGCTCCCGTACGAACCACTATTCTAACGATGACACCGGATTCACCACCCGCTCGAGGCTCGCTATCGGCACCGGCTGAAACCGGCGGGACGGCGGCGGACGACGACTCAGTTGCTGACACCTGCGACCTCTGTGACCTGCCGACGCCCGCGGAGCCGATCACCGACCCGGACGTCGACGGCACGTACTGCTGTCGTGGCTGTCTCGAGGTCGCTCGCACGCTCGACGGGACCGACGACGCGCCCGACGAGTCGGCGGTCCGATCCCGCCTCGATTCCGGCGACGACGGGCCGGACCTCGACGATCTCGACGGCGAAGACGCCTACCTCGCGGTCGACGGCATGCACTGCTCGACCTGTGAGGCGTTCCTCGAGACCACCGCCGAGCGAGAACCCGGGGTCCGCGGCGCGACGGCGAGTTACGCGACGGATACGATTCGGCTCGTCTACGATCCCGACCGACTCGATTCCGACGACCTCCCCGAACTCGTCTCCGGCTACGGGTACTCCGCGTCGGATCGATCCGCTGTGGGCGAGACGAGCGGTTCGGACGACGGGCTTGCGCCGCTCTTGTTCGGCGGTTTCTTCGGCATGATGGTTATGATGTGGTACATCCTGTTTCTCTACCCGACGTACTTCGGCTACGAGCCGGTCGCCGACTTCGGCGGGTACGAGACCGCCTTTCTGTCGGCGAACATCTGGGTGTTCACCTCGATCATTCTCTTCTATACCGGCGGTCCGATCCTTCGGGGGGCGTACGTTAGCCTCCGGGCCGGCAGCCCGAACATGGACCTGCTGGTGGCGACGGCAGCGCTTGGCTCCTATAGCTACAGCGCCGTCGCGACCCTGCTCGGCAGCAGTCACCTCTACTTCGACGTCACCGTCGCCGTCATCCTCGTCGTCACCGCGGGCGGGCGCTACGAACAGGCGGTCAAGCGCCGCGCGACCGGCCTGCTCTCCGACCTGACCGAACGACAGGTCGACGAGGCCCGTCGCGAGAGCGGCGAGACGGTGCCCCTCGAGGCGGTCGAGCCCGGCGATCGTTTGCTCGTTCGTCCCGGCGAGCGGGTTCCCCTCGACGGCGAGATCGCGGAGGGATCGGCCGCGGTCGACGAGTCGCTGGTCACCGGCGAGTCGCTGCCGGCCGAGAAGGGACCCGGCGATCCGGTCCGCGGGGGGACCGTCGTCACTGACGCCCCGATCGTCGTCGCGGTCGGTGACGAGGCGGAAAGTACCCTCGACCGGCTCGTCTCCCTGCTCTGGTCGATCCAGAGTTCCCGTCCGGGCGTCCAGCGGCTCGCGGACAAGCTCGCGACCGTCTTCGTCCCGCTGGTGATCGCCCTTGCCGCCGGGACGGTCGCCGTCTCGCTGGCGACCGGCTCGAGCCCGGCGACGGCGCTGTTGCTCGGGCTCACGGTCGTCATCGTCTCCTGTCCCTGCGCGCTGGGACTGGCGACGCCGCTTGCCATCGCTGCGGGGGTCCAGTCGGCCGCCGAACGGGGGATCGTCGTCGCCGCGGAGACGATCTTCGAGGACGCCACCGAGGTCGATACCGTCGTCCTCGACAAGACGGGGACACTCACGACCGGGACGATGACCGTTGATACCGTCCATATGGCCGGCGGCGACGCCGCGGGCGGCGGCCCCGGGCGCGAGGAACTGCTCCGACGGGCCGGCGCGGTCGAGTCCCTCTCCGAACACCCCGTCGCGGCCGCCGTCGCCGACGCGGCACCCGACGACGCGACGGCAGCCAGCACCGTCGCGGACTTCGAGCGGGCGAGCCGCGGCGTCAGCGGTCGCGTCGACGGCGACCGGGTCGTCGTCGGCCACCCCGACTTCTGTCGGGAGCGCGGGCTGGCGATCCCCGACGCCCTCGAGCCCCGGATCGAGGACGCGCGATCGGCGGGCCGCGTGCCCGTCGTCGTCGGCTGGGGCGGCCAGGCTCACGGCGTCGTCGTCGTCGGGGACGCACCGCGTGCGGACCTCGAGGCGGCCCTGACCGACCTCTCGGCGGACCACGAGATCGTCGTCCTCACCGGCGACGAAGGGGCGGCGGCCGAGCGTTTCCGCGACCTCGCAGGCGTCGACGAGGTCTTCGCGGGCGTGCCGCCGGAAGCGAAGGCCGAGACCGTCGACCGGCTCCGGGCCCGCGGGACGGTCGCGATGGTCGGCGACGGCAGCAACGACGCGCCCGCGCTGGCCGCGGCCGACGTCGGCATCGCGATGGGCGGGGGAACACAGCTCGCGACCGACGCGGCCGACGCGGTGATCGTCGGCGACGACCTCACGGCCGTCGGCGAAACCTTCGACGTGGCGACGGCCACGCACCGACGGATCCGCCAGAACCTCGGCTGGGCCTTCGCCTACAACGCGGTCGCGATCCCGCTGGCAGTCGCCGGTCTGTTGAACCCGCTGTTTGCCGCCGTCGCGATGGCCGCGAGCAGTCTGCTCGTCGTCTGCAACTCCGCCCGCTCGCTGTGAGCGAGGCGATGCCGATGCCGTCGCGTCCCGGCCTCGAGCGCCCCTACTCGTCCGCTTCGTCGGCCGTCACGACCCGTTCGACTTCTCGCCGTTCGCCGTCCTCGTAGACGTACGTCGTCCCCTCATCCTCGTCGCGGGTCCGCCGGTGGCTCCCGTCACAGAAGGGGAACTCGTCCGAGAGCCCGCACTGACAGACCGCCACGTCGCCTTTCCCGTCGTCGATGTCGTCCGGCTCGAGCTTCCGTGGGCCGTTGGCCTCGAGTTCGACCAGTCGCGTCATCGTGTGTGTCTCGCGTCGCCGTCGGCAAAACGCTTCGCTCGCAGCCGTTCCACGGCGGTGTGATCCGCCAGTGTGCCGTCATCCGGCGGAAAGCAGCCACGAACCGCCGATCCCTGGGACCGGCGTCGACGTCGACTATCAGTACCGGCGACTGGTAGTGTGGGATGGTGGCACGGAACACCGTCTCCGGGAACGGCAAGGTTCTTGGTTCGGCTGTTGAAAATCAGGATAGGAACAGTCATGTGGGTCTCCGCCGCGACAATGCCGACCGCGATCGCCCTCGCGGTCGTCAAGACGCTCGTCCTCATCGTCGGCGGCGTCATCACGTTCTTCGCCTACAAGGCCTACCGGCGCACTCGTCAGTCCGCGCTGGGCTATCTCTCGCTCGGCTTCGGCCTCGTCACCCTCGGACTGGTACTGGCCGGCATGCTGTATGAAATACTCGGCGTCCCGCTGATGACCGGCATCCTCCTCGAGAGCCTGCTGGTACTGGCCGGCTTCTTCGTGATCGCATACTCGTTGTACGTGACCTGAGCCGCGTCGATGTCGCGATCGGCCAAATTTATTTGGGAGTAACGGTATCCGTGATCGGCGAATAACCGAAGGTACGGCAGGGACGATCGGCGCTGAACCATGGAGCTTCACGCCCCCTGCCGTCGTACCCCCTCTTCCCCCATCCACTCCCCCTTTCGTTCGACGCGCCGGTCTTCGCACAGGCGATACGTTCGCTCGGATCGCGGAATCACCCAGAGGTAAGTGGGCCGCCACACGAGTGACCGCTATGCGAACCGAACACGCAGCCGACGGGCAGTCGCCGAGCGGATCGGCCACCGCGTCGGTGGGGGATCGACGATGAGCAGTCCGGACGACGCCGAGCTGGCGGTCGGTGCGGACGCGTTCACGCAGGACGGCAGCGGCCTCGAGGTCGCGGTCGTCGGCGCGGGTGCCGTCGGCGCGACCGCGGCCTACGACCTCGCCCGCGAGGGTGCCGACGTGACGGTCTACGACCGCGGGAGCGTCGCCAGCGGTGCCAGCGGCCGGGCGGCGGGGATCTGTTACGACGCGTTCGCGGACGGGCTCGACGCCGAGATCGCCGGCGACGCCATCGAGCGATTCCGCGCGCTCTCGGGCGACGATACCTTTGCGTTCGTCGAGTGTCCCTACGTCTGGCTCGCCCGCGAGGACGACCTCGAACGCGCTGACGCGATCCGAGAACAGGTCCGTCGCATGCAGGAACACGGTATCGTCGCGCTCGAACTCGAGGGCGACGCGCTCGCGGACCGGTTCCCCGCGCTGCGGACCGACGACGTTGCCGTCGCCGGGATCGCCGGCGCGGCGGGCTATGCCGATCCCGCCGAGTACACCGCCTGTCTCGCGGCCGCGGCCACCGGTGCGGGTGCGACTCTCGAGACCGAGACCCCGGTCGAGGTCCGGGCCGATCCGAGCCGGGTGATCCGTCCGGACGGCGGCGTTCACGAGGTCGACGCAGTCCTCGTGGCAGCCGGGGCCCGGACCGGCGGCTTGCTCGCGGACGCGGGCCTCGAGTTGGCCGTGAAACCCTACCGCGTCCAGGCGCTGCTCGCGGACGGCGATCTGGCGGAGCCGATGTGTTACGATGCGAGCGGCGACTTCTATCTGCGACCGCACGCCGGCGGCATTCTCGCGGGCGACGGGACCGAAGAACGCGAGGCGGATCCCGACGGCTACGACCGCGAGGCCGATCCCGAGTTCCGGGCCGATCTCCGCGAGCGGGTCTCACACCGGGTCCCGGCGATCGATCTCGGGGGCGAGAACGCGATCACGCGCTCGTGGGCCGGTCTCTGTACGTCGACCCCGGACCGGGATCCACTGGTCGGTGCGGTTCGGGACGGGGTCTACGTCGCGACCGGCTTCCAGGGTCACGGGTTTATGCGCGCGCCGGCGATCGGACAGCGACTCGCGGCCGAGATCCTCGGCGGCGACGGGATCGACGCGTTCGACCCGACCCGGTTCGACGGCGACGAAGCATTCGAGATCGCGGAAGGAATGTCGACGGAGCCGAACTGACTTAGTCGTCGACGGCGACCGGTTCGGTCTCGGGGTCCGTCTGTGTGGACCCGGTCCGATCGGTTTCCTCGCGTGACTCGGCGCTCGAGTCAGCCTCCTGTGACGGCTCTTCGAGCGACGATCCCTTCGGGATTTCGACGCTCAGCGTGCCGGTTTCGGTGAGTCGGGCGGTCCCGGCGTCGGGATCGACGACGGCGTCGCCGGGCAGTTCGGCGGCGCCGGATAACGACATTCCCCGGCCGGGAAACCGCATTTCGTAGCCTTCATGGAATCCCCGAAAGCGATCGATCCGGATTTTGACGGTGCCATCGAGATATCGGACCTGCACGTCGTCGGGTTCGGCACCGGGCGCGTCGAAGACGACCCGATAGGCGTCGTCGTTCTCGAGGATGTCGACGGGGAGCGAACGGTGGTTCTGGACGCGGCCGCTCGCGCGCCCGATCTGTCGATACAGCGTGCTGCCGACCGATTCCCCGAGATCTTGGAGGCTCACGGGACCTCACCTCGGGCGGGACGGCCGGCGCGGGCGGCGGTCGTGGGGACCGAGAGAAGGGACTGACAGTACGTGGGAGACATGGCCGTACGACCGGATACGTGAGCCCGTTTCATATCTCTTTTGCCCATGCCAAAAGAAACGTCAGACGCGCGGCTCGACACCGTCCCAGCAAGACGACGGACGGACGCCACTCCCCCGTCAGAGTTCGACCCGCTCGAGGCAGTCGGTCCCCCCACAGACCGGACACGACAGGTCGGTGACCGCGAGGTCATCGGGAACGTCGTAGGTGTAGTGGTTCTCGAAGATGTCGAGAAAACAGTCGTCGTCGGTACACACGATCTCTTCCGTCGGCGGCATACCCGTCCGTTCGGTCGGGAAACTAATCAACATTGGCTTCACCCACGACGACTGCAGGCTCCGGTGGCTCAGTCCCGCTCGAGGGCCGGCTCGACGCCGGGTGCGAGGCTCGTGATGACCGCCGGGCCATCGCGGTCCCTGACGACGAGCCCGTCCTCCTCGAGCGTCGAGAGGTGATGGGTCACCGTACTCGGATCCCGATCGAGGCGGTCGGCGAGCGTCGTCGTCTGTGCCGGCCCGTCCTCGGCGAGCGCCTCGAGGATGCGACGGGTCGGTACGTTCTCGAGCGCCGCCCGCAGTTCGATATCGACGTCGTCGATCGCGTCCGCACGGGCGTAACAGCGGTTCCCCCGGCGCTTCGTCGACGCGATCAGGTTCTCCTCCTCGAGGATCCGGAGGTGGTGGCGGACCGTCGACAGGGAGGCGTCGGTCGCCGACTCGAGTTCCGAGAGTACTATTCCCGGCTCGTCGTCGATCGTTTCGTAGAGCGTCTGCCGGACGTCGTGGTCGAGCGGGTCCGAGTCGTCGTATCGACTGTAGCGAAACAGCGAGCCCAGCACCCGCCACGGCCGGTCGCCGCCCGCCTGCTCGAGGGAGAGCGCCGCCATCCGGGCCGAGGACTGGCCCGCGACGACCGAGGCGCTGCCGGTGGCCGAGGCGTTGACCGCACCCGCAGTGAGCATCGTCGCGAGCGCCAGTCCGGCCGCCTCGCTCGGGCTCGTGGACTCGTCAGGCGGCGACTCGGGACCCGACTCGTTCCCGTCGCTCGAGTCGACGGGTTCGGTAACGTCGGCCGACTCGAACGGGTCGCCATCGGCCGTCGACCCCGATCCGTCGCCGGACCCGTCCGTGCGGTTCGGTCCGTCCGGAGTTTCGGCGTCGTCGGCACCGTCAGGATCATCGGGGTCATCTGAATCGTCGGGGTCGTTTGGATCATCTGGGTCATCCGGGTCGTCGGAGTCGTCCGGATCATCGGGGTCATCAGGATCATCGGGGTCGTCCGGATCGTCGAGGTCGTCAGAATCGCTCGTGTCTGTGGTGTCGCTGGTATCGGACGTATCGTTCTGGTCCGACGTATCGTCGGGATCGTCCGGGTCGTCCGGATCATCAGGATCATCGGGATCGTCCGGGTCGTCGGAATCGGTCTGTATCGCAAACGCGGTCCGGTCACCGTCCGAGACGAGGGACTCCGCCCGGTCGCCGGTTCCGTCCGCAGCGGCGGCCGTCGCCGTCGCTCCCGCCGTGACCGTCGTCGCAAGGATCACTATGACGACGCTCATCAACAGCACCGGTCGCGCGCGTCCGACCCTCATGGGTACTCGAGTCACCGATCGGAACGCTGTCCTGCCGGCCGGCGAGTCGCCATCGGCCGCGATCGTGACACGATGTCGGGGCCGACGGCGGCGGCTCTCCGTGCGATCGTCTCCGTTCCGACTGTTCGAAACGAACATCGTTCCGTCCTTTAAATTAATCCACTCGATACGATCCGGACTCGATCAGCCGCCCGAGAGACGACCGCGGCGAATCACTGCAGTGTCGGCCGAGAGCGTGTAGTCACCGTTTTACCCCTCGAGGCGCTACCGGGAGCCATGACTGACCCCGAGACGCTGTCGGTGACGATCGTCGACGGCTACGTCGACGAGCCCGCACACTTCGGGGTGCCGCCGTATATCTCGACATATCCCCGGTACGCGGCAGGTGCGCTCGTCGATGCGGGTGTTCCCCGGGAGCGGATCACCTACCATACGATCGATCGACTCCGCGACGAACCCGACTACTGGCGAGACGTCGACGAGGCCGACCTCTTGCTCTATCTGGGCGGCATGACCGTCCCCGGGAAGTACGTCGGTGGGACGCCGGCCGAACCCGACGAGGTCCGCAAGCTGGCCTGGACCGCCAACGGCACGAGCCTGATGGGCGGCCCCGTCAAGTTCGGCGTCGGCGACGAAAACGCCGGCGCGACCGAGACTGAACGGCAGGATCTTGACTTCGATTTCGTCGCCAAGGGCGACGTCGAGGCTGCCGTCCACGATCTCGTCGAGAGCGGCCTCGAGGGCTTCAACAACCGGATGCGAGACATCGAGGAGGTCTCACGGTGGGCACGGGAGGGGGCGTTCGTCGTCGAACAACACCCCAACCACCCGGACCATCTCATCGCCGAACTCGAGACCTCGCGGGGCTGTGCGTATCGGTGTTCGTTCTGTACGGAGCCGCTCTATGGTAACCCCGAGTTCCGACCGCCGCCGACCGTCGTCGGCGAGGTCGACGCTCTCTCCGATTACGGCGTCAAACACTTCCGGCTCGGCCGGCAGGCCGATATCCTCGCCTACGGCGGCGACGGGGAAGCGCCCAACCCCGACGCCCTGCGCCAACTCTACGGCGGCATCCGCGAGGTCGCGCCCGACCTCGAGACGCTCCATCTGGACAATATGAACCCCATCACGATCGTCGAGTGGCCCGAGCAGAGCCGCGAGGGGATCCGGATCATCGCCGAACACAACACGCCCGGCGACACCGCAGCGTTCGGCCTCGAGTCGGCCGATCCGGTCGTCCAGGAGGAGAACAACCTCAACGTCACCGCCGAGGAGTGTTTCGAGGCGGTCAAGATCGTCAACGAGGAGGCCGGCTGGCGACCCGGCGAAGACCCCGGGGACGGCCCGAGCGTCGGTCGGGACACCCCGAACCGGCTCCCAAAACTCCTGCCCGGCATCAACCTCCTGCACGGCCTCAAGGGTGAGCGCGAGGAGACCTACGAGCGCAACCGTGAGTTCCTCCAGCGGGTCTACGACGAGGGCTACATGCTTCGCCGGATCAACATCCGGCAGGTGATGGCCTTCGACGGCACCGACATGAGCGACACCGGAGCGGAGATCGCCAACGACCACAAACAGCTGTTCAAACGCTACAAGAAGCGGGTCCGCGAGGAGATCGACAACCCCATGCTCGAGCGGGTCGCCCCGCTCGGCACCGTCCTCCCCGACGTCCACCTCGAGTACCATCAGGACGGCAAGACCTTCGGCCGCCAGCTCGGCACCTACCCCCTGCTGGTCGGGATTCCGGGCGAGCGCGAACTCGGGCGGACGATCGACGTCGCGGTGGTCGACCACGGCTACCGCTCGGTGACCGGCGTCCCCCACCCGCTAGATCTCAACGCGGCCTCGATGGACGAACTCACCGCCATCCCCGGCATCGGGGACAGCACCGCCGGCGACATCGTCGTCGACCGTCCCTACGAGACCCTGTCCGACGCCGACTTCGGCAGCGAGGTCGACCTCTCGCGGCTCGCGACTGTTCGCCCCCTCGAGCGCGCGGACTGATTCCTCGCGTCTGGGACCGTCACACACTCGCATGGCCCCTCGAACCGCCCGGTCGAACGGGTACACAAGCCTCTTTCCCCGTCAGTCGACGGCTCGGTGTCGGTAGTTCTATTATGGATGGGTCTCTGCAATGAAATAGAGGGTCTACCTGTGGAGATATCTGAAAAGCTGCTGTGTCTGTTCAGTACGGACGTTTCGGAGGAAGAGGATCGCTACGTCATCGAAGTACCCCGTCAGGAGGTCGAAACCGGCGACATCGACCCCGGCGAGGTCTACCGTGTCGCGCTCATCTCGCGGGACGAGGCGGCCGCCGAGGACGACTCGGGGACGGCGAGCCAGCCCCAGAGCGCACCGTCGGAGCCGCAGCCACCGGTCGACGTCGGGGAAACCCGCTACGTCGAAATCGAGGACATCGGCAAGCAGGGCGACGGCATCGCCCGCGTCGAACGCGGCTACGTCATCATCGTGCCGGGTGCCGACGTCGGCGAACGGGTCAAGATCGAAGTCACCGAGGTCAAGTCGAACTTCGCGGTCGGCGAGATCATCGAGGACACGTTCTAGAGACCACCTTTTTTGCGCTCGGGTCGGCGGAGCCGACCTCTCGCGCAAAAAATCTGGACCAAAAAAGGCCGAGCGCGAGCGGGGCGAGGGCTGAACGAAGCGAAGCCCTCGGAAACGCGAGCGCTCGGTGAAACGGCGCGCGGAGCGCGCCGTACAGGACTGCTCCTAAGAAGTCCCACTGCTCGAGCCGTCGGTTTCTTCTTTTGTTACTCCTCGAGCGGCGTCCCATCGGCCCGCTTCGCACCCTCGGAGTCGTGGACGACGACCTCGCCTGGGTCTGGATCGGCGGGCGCGTAGTTGTCCCGAACGGCGATGGCCTCCTCGAGTTCCCGCACGGCCCGTTCCTTCAGCGCTCGAGCCAACTCCTCGGCGTCGGCTCTCGAGATGTCGCGGCCCAGCCCCTCGCACTCGTGGGCGCGGACCATCCCGGCCTCGTCGCCGGCTTCGCCGGCTTCCCGTTGCGCTTCCAGCGCAACGCTGTCGACCACCTCGCCCATCGGCTGGCTGGTGCCCGCGAGCGCGACGCTGAAGGGGTAGGTCCGACAGATCAGCGGCCGATCCCCGTGTGCGGCACACGCGCCCGTGCCCGAGTCGTCTTCCTCGTAGAACGTACAGTCGCCGCAGTCGTCGGTCTGTAAGGCCCACTCGAAGGTCTCGCCCTCGAGATCGCCGTCCTCGGTCTCCGAGAGGCCGTACGGCATCGGTCGGGCGATATCGCGCCAGTCGTAGTCCCCGTCGTACTCGTCGCTTTCCTCGAGGTCGCGGACTTCGTCGGGGAACACCGTCGCGGTGTGATCGTCCTCGGCCTCGCCCGTACAGCAGGCCCCACAGCGGGTACACTCGAAGCCGATGGACTCGATCGCGTCCGCGAGGTCGGCGATCGAGAGCTGGCGGGCGTCTTCGAGTTCGGCTTCGAGCGATTGCACGCTCGAGGGGAGGGGGTCGAGGCGGAAAAGTCAGTCGTCCGCGGACGGTGCGGCGCGCTCGCCGTCCCACTCGACCCGTCCCTCGACGGCGAGTTTCTCGAGGTGGGCCAGGACCGTCGCCTGTGCGAGGTCTTCCACCCCTGAGAGGTCCTTGTCGTAGGCCGCCGCGAGGATCCTCTCGAGCGTGTCCGCGCCACCGGTGACGGCCTCGCGGACGCGCTGCTCGCGGTCGGCCCGGTGGGTAAGCAGTCGCTCGAGGGTTTCGCGGGGGGCGTCGATCTCGGGGCCGTGGCCGGGATACAGTGCCGGCGGATCGGCCGCCCAGAGGCGACGGAGAGTCGTCACGTACGCGCGCATGTCCCCCTCGGGCGCGCCGACGACGACGCTACCCTCGCGGACGGCACAATCACCACAGCAGATCGGGCCGCCGTGGCCGGCCTCGAGGGCGACGTGGTCCGGCGCGTGGCCGGGCGCGTCGAGAACGCGAACTCGCTCCTCGCCGAGCGGAATTTCGGTCCCCGGCGTGAAGGTGCGGTCGGGCTCGATCCCGGTCGCGTCGCGAAAGCGGTCGGCGCGGCCGTAGCGGGCCCAGACCGTCGCGTCGGTTTCGGCCGCGTAGGCCGCGACGGCACCGACGTGATCGGGGTGGGTGTGGGTGACGAGAACGTGATCGACGGATCGGTCGCAGACCGCCCGGTCGAGGGCGTCGGTTCGAGCCGCGGGGTCGACGAGGATCGCCGATTCGGGGCTGGACCCGCCGTCCGAGGACGGTTTCGCTCCCTCGAGGAGGTACGCGTTGGTGTCGCCGGACGGCGCGCGCGTCGCGACGGGGACGGACCACCGAGTAACGTGCATGTCAGGACAGTACGACCGGGTGAAAAAAGACGTATCGGCGGCGACCGGCACTCGACCCCTCCCCGCTCCCCCGAGCAGTGGAGACGTGGGCGGCGAGCCGGTCAGTGATTCAGGTAGTAGACCTGTTTGCGCGCGTCGCGGAAGCTGTATCGGGAGCCGACCAGTCCGACGTCTTCGAGGCGATTGAGGGCGTAGCGGACGGTGCGGTCGGGCAGCAGCGACTCCTCGGCGAGTTGGCCCTGCGAGAGCGGCGAGTCGGTCTCGAGAACTTTCGCAACGAGTTTCGCGCTCGGGGGCAGATCGCGGAGTCGGTCGCGGTATTCGTCCTCCGACAGCGTTTCTTCGGCAGCAGCGCCACGGTCCTCGGCTGTACTCATGCTCATACCCACTTGAGTGCAATCGCCAGTGGTAAAGCTTCCCTATATGTGGATACGAACAATGCAGTTTGTATAAGGCATATGAATGAGGTATTAACACAATATATTGTGCCCGGCTCCGATCGACCGCAGGCGGGTGGGTAACTGCCGTCGACACCGATTCGTCAGTCGACTCCAGTATCGTTTTATCCCATCGCGACAGTAGATTCGCTCAGTGTGAAAGGACAGGAGTGGTACCAAGCCGACGACATCGCCGAGGAATACGACGACAAGCGCTTCTCCCGGGGCGGCCAGCTGATCGACCGCCGAGAGAAGGAGGCCGTCCTCGAGGCCATCATGCCGGTCGAGGACCGCAAGGTCCTCGAGATCGCCTGTGGTACCGGGCGGTTTACGGTCATGCTGGCCCACCAGGGGGCTGACGTCGTCGGACTCGACATCTCGGCGGCGATGTTACAGCAGGGACGACGGAAGGCGAAACAGGACGAGCTTTCGGGAACGCTGGAGTTCCTCCGGGGGGACGCGGGGCGGCTGCCGTTCCCGGACGATCACTTCGATACCGTCATCGCGATGCGGTTTTTCCACCTCGCTGACGACCCCGAGGCCTTCCTCGAGGAGATGCGACGGGTGGCCCGCGATCAGATCGTCTTCGATACGTTCAATCGGTTCTCGAGCCGGAGCGTCTACAACTGGGCGCTGCCGATGGGGTCCCGACTCTACTCGAAGAGCGAAGTGGCGGTCCTGCTCGCGAAGACCGATCTCACGCTCGTCGACGTGGAAGACGACTTCCTCCTCCCCTACGGGTTGTATCGATCGATTCCGAACGCGCTCGCCTCGCCACTTCGGGCGATCGACGAGGCGGTTGGGACGCTCCCGGTCACCGATCACTTCGCGTCGGTATCGTACTGGAACGCGCGCGTTCGGTGACGGCATCGGGGTCAATCCAATCTATTTACTATCAGGAGCCCGTACCGGGACGTATGGAGCTCTCGGTAGTCGTCTCGACGCTGAACGACCGGGAGCGGTTGCCGTCGTGTCTCGACGCCCTCGGGGGACGAACGCCGTCGTCGACGGAAATCATCGTCGTCAACGGCCCGTCCTCGGACGGGACCACTGGCGTCGTCCGTGATCGCGACGACGTCGATGTCCTCGTCGAGATCTCCGAGCGAAACCCCGGCGTCTCCCGAAACGCCGGCCTCGAACTCGCGACGGGAGACGCGATCGCCTTCCTCGACGGCGAGTACACGATCGATCACAGCTGGTATCCGGCCATCGAGGGGGCGATGGCCGACGAGACCGATGTCGTCACCGGCCCCATCACCGGCGGGTCCGATCGCGAGCGCGATCGCTCGCCCCGGCGGATCGGCGGCCGGACGGTGACGGAGTTTCACGGCGACAACGTCGCCTTCGAGCGGTCCGTCCTCGAGGCATTGGACGGGTTCGACGAGTACCTCGTCCAGGAAAGCGAGTGCGACTGTGCCCACCGCGTGGCCGGCCTCGAGTACGAGGTCTCGTGGGACGCGGCGATGGCCGCCCGCCGTGAGGTCGGGACCGACGGCGGCCGGGCCGACCCCGACTGGGGGCCGACCTACCGCTCGCTGTCCTACCGACTCGCGAAGAACTACGGCCCCCGGCCGAGCGTGTTCGCCCGGACCGTCGGGAGCGCGCTCCGGGACGGTGCCGGCGGCGTCCGCCGACTGGCCGCCGGCGAGGCGACGCCGACCGGCTGGGTCTCGGACGGCGTCGATGTCACCGAAAACATCGCCCGCGGGCTCTGGGACGGCGTCCGCGCCCGCTATGCCGACCGCTCGAGCCGACGGAACCCCAACGGGCTCTCGGAGCGCCACGACCGGGCAGTTCGGGTCTACGACCGGCGCTGATGTGATACCGCGGGCCCGCCCCACCACCTGTTATTCGCCGCGGAACTCGGGTTCCCGGCCCTCGAGTCGCGCCTCGAACCCCTCGCGGTAGTCGTGGGTGTCGTCGATCTCGTAGGCCAGTTGGCGCTCGTAGGCCAGCCCCTGCTCGAGGGGGGTCTCGAGGGCGGCGTTGAGGGCTTTCTTCGCGTTTCGCAGACCGAGCGGCGCGTTCTCACAGAGTTTGTCGGCGAAGGCCTTCGCCCGCTCGTCGACGTCGTCGGTGTCGACGACCTCGTGGGCCAGGCCGATGTCGGCGGCCTCCTCGGGGTCGACGAACTCGCCGGTCAGGACGATCTCTTTGGCCTTCGAGAGTCCGACCAGCCGGGGGAGCCGCTGCGTGCCCCCTGCATGGGGGAAGGTCCCCAGTTGGACCTCGAGCAGGCCGTACTTCGCGTTTCGGCCGATGATCCGGAAGTCACAGGGCAGCGTGAGTTCGAACGCGCCCGCGGGCGCGGCGCGTTTGATGCCGACCACGACCGGTTGGCGGGTCTCCTCGATCGTCTCGAGGACCTCGGGGAATTTGTTGCGGTCGATCCCAGCGTCGGGCTCGACCCGGTCGCGCATCATCTCGAGGTCCATCCCGGCACAGAAGACCGGCCCTTCGCCGAGCAGGGTGGCGGCACGGATGTCCTCGTCGGCGTCGACCCGCTCGAAGGCCGTGATGAGGTCGTCCATGAGCGGGACGGTCATCGCGTTTCGCTTGTCGGGTCGCGAGAGGTAGACGTCGGCCCGGTCGTCGTGCCAGTCGATCGCCGCGAGGCCACTGCCAACGGATTCCATGAGCGATGCATTGCACAGGACCCGGTTAAGTGTGGCTGGGGCCGCACGTCCTGCCGATACCATCGCTCGAGTGCGACGCGATTCCCGGATCAGTCGCGCTCGAGGCGGGTTCCACGACTCGAGTCCGCGGTCAGTCCTCGATGTCGTAGAGGTCCGTCGAGAGGTAGCGTTCGCCGGTGTCGGGGAGGACGACGACGATCAGTTCGTCGGGGTTGTCGGCGGCGTAGTCGGCGGCGGCCGCGATCGCTGCACCGGCGGAGATGCCCACGAGCAACCCCTCCTCGCGGCCGAGTGTCCGGGCCGCGGCCCTGGCGTCGTCGGCCTCGACGGCCCGGACCTCGTCGACGAGTTCGGTCCGGAGGATCTCCGGGACGAAGCCGGGGCCGATCCCCTGGATGTCGTGGCCGTCGGAACTGAGTTCCGAGAGGGTCGGCGACTCGGCGGGTTCGACCGCGACCGACGTGAACTCGGTCTTCCCCCGCTCTTCCTTGATGTACTCCGAGACGCCCGTGATCGTGCCGCCGGTCCCGACACCGGCGACGACCGCGTCGACCGCGCCGTCCGTAGCCGCCCAGATCTCGGGGCCGGTCGTCTCCCGGTGGGCCGTCGGGTTGGCCTCGTTCTCGAACTGGCCCGCGAGGACGGCGTTCTCCCGATCGGCGACGATTTCCGCGGCCCGCTCGTTGGCGCCGCCCATCCCGTCCTCGGCAGGGGTCAGCTCGAGGTCGGCCCCCAGCGCCCGCAGGAGCTGGCGGCGCTCGGTCGACATCGATTCGGGCATCGTCAGCACACAGTCGTAGCCTCGAGCGGCCGAGACGGCCGCCAGCCCGATCCCCGTGTTGCCGCTGGTCGATTCGACGACGGTGCCGCCGGGCTCGAGAGCGCCCTCGCGCTCGGCGGCATCGATGATCGCCCGCGCGATCCGGTCTTTGACGGAGTAGGGGTTGGCCGCCTCGACTTTCCCGACACAGTTGTCGGCGACGGCATCGAGTCGCAACAGCGGCGTCTCGCCGATCAGTTCGTCGACGGTCGCTGCGGCATCGATCTCGGCTGCGGCGGGAAGCGATGAGTCCATCACCCGAATCACTGGCGAGGACGCCAGTCCGCGTTATCCCGAACAGGTTCGTACGGGTTCGTGACTCGCGGCCCTGGCTCAAAGACACGTTTGAGCTTGGGGCGGGCTTTTTTCCGTTTCCGAACGAGCGTTCAGTATGGATCGACGACGATTCCTCGCGGCCTCGAGTATCGGGCTCGCGGCCGCAGTGGCAGGATGTACCGGAAGCGCGACCGAGGGCGACGACGACCCCGAGTCGGGGTCGACTACGGACTCGAACACGAACGACGATGCCGACGGCGAGATCACGGTGAGTGCCGACGGTGAGGTCGAGGCCGAACCGGATCAGGCGACGGTCGATGTCGGGGTCACTGCGACCGGCGAAAGCGCCGACGCGGTCACCGACGAACTCGCCAGCGGTGCCGAACGGCTCCGCGAGACCTTCGACGACCTCGGCATCCCCGACGAGAACGTCGAGGAGGGGCGGTACCGCGTCCATCCCGCTCGCGGGCGCGAGACCGACGGGTTCGAGGGGTCTCACTCGTTCGACGTGACCCTCTCCGATGTCGACCGGGTCGGCGAGGTCATCGACGCCGCGATCGAGGCCGGTGCCGACGACGTCGGCCGGGTCCGGTTTACGCTACAGGAGGAGACCCGATCGACGCTACGCGAGGACGCGATCGACGCCGCGCTCGCGAACGCCGACGCGGAGGCGGCACACATCGCCGACAACCGCGAGGTCGAGATCACGGGAACGGCGGCCGTTACGACCGGTGACGTACAGGTGCATACGGTCCGTACCGAAGCCAGCGACGACGCGGCCGGCGGTGCCGGCGGGGCCCCGCCGACCGAAATCGACGCCGATCCGGTCAGCGTGACCGCGAGCGTGACGGTCACCTACGACTTCGAGGAGTGACCGTTTCGGCGGGCCCGTCCGGCGGACCGCAACGTTTTCGGCCAACCTAAAACCGAACGCTTTTTGAATAATTAGGCGCGCCTAAATCGTATGGATCCGACCCCACAGGCGGACCGAAGCCGTCGCGCGTTCGTCGCGACGGGTATCGCGGCCGGCAGTGCGGCAGTAGCCGGCTGTATCGGCGGAATCGATTCCGAATCGACGAGCGATGGCGACTCCTATACCGTCTCGATGGCCCCGATGGGCGAGGTCGAGTTCGATTCCGTTCCCGAGGACGCCTTCGTCTCCTTCCCCCAGTATGCGGACATGGCCGTCGCACTCGGTCATGGCGACGCGGTCACCACCCTCTTTGCGCCCGACATGTCCGGCGCGACGATGAACACCTACTACGACCGCCTCGAGGGCGTGTCCTTCGAGTGGGAAGGGCTCGAGAACCCCCTCGCGGAGGGACTCAGCGAAGAGCAACTCTACGCCCTCGACAGCGACGTTCACTTCCTCGACCCGTCCTACCCCGTCAAGACCGACGACGACTGGGACGACTCGAGGATCGCGGACGTCGCCGATCAGATCGGCCCGTGGGTCGGCAACTTCCACAGCGGCGTCCACAGCGAGCCCGCGTCGGCCTACGCCGACAGCTACGAGTACTACACGCTCTGGGAGCTGTTCGAGCGGGTCGCCGCGGTCTTTCGCGAGGAAGAACGCTACGAGGCCCTCGCCGAAGTCCACGCCGACCTGCGTTCACACATCGCGTCGAAGCTCCCGCCCGAGAGCGAGCGGCCGACGGTCGCCCGCGTCACGCTGGACGACGGCCAGTTCTTCGCCTACCACCTCAATGCGGACGGCTACTGGCAGGCGGACACGCGCCCGCTCGGGGCCCGCGACGTCTTCGCCGACCGGGACTGGGAGCGCGACTGGGGCACCGTCGGCTACGAGGCGATGCTCGAGGAAGATCCCGACGTGATCCTCCACCTCTGGGGGATCACGCCCCGATACGCCATCGGCAACGTTCGCAAGCGGCTGGCAAACGACTCCGCCGGCAGCCAGCTCACCGCGGTTCAGGACGACCGGGTCGTCCCCGGCGGGATGCGCTATCAGGGGCCGCTCATGCACCTCTTCCAGCTCGAGATGACGGCCAAGCAGCTTTACCCCGAGCAGTTCGGCGAGTGGCCCGGCTACGAGTCGGGCGAGTCCTACCCCGAGATTCCGGCCGCCGAGCAGCTGTTCGACCGCCAGCGCGTCGCGGAGATCGTCACCGAGGGCGCGTAGATGGGCGCAGACAGCGACGACACGGACGGCCGCACCGACCGCGAGTTCGATGCCGACGTAGCCGTCGTCGGCGGCGGGCCGGCCGGCTGCGCCGCCGGCGTCTTCACCGCGCGAGCGGGCCTCGAGACGACGATCTTCGACCGCGGCCCCTCGTCGCTACGGCGGTGTGTCTCCCTCGAGAACTACCTCGGCTTCCCCGGCGGGATCGACGTCGAGACCTTCCTCGATCTCGCACAGGATCACGCCGAGACGGCGGGCTGTCGGTGCCGCGAGGCCCTCGTCGAGTCCGTCGCGTTGCCGGCCGACGGCGGGTTTCGGCTCGAGACGCAGGACGGAGCGTCCTACCGGACGCGGTACGTGATCGCCGCGAGTAAGTACGATGGCTCGTATCTCCGCGGGCTCGACGACCCCGACGCGCTGTTCGTCACCGAGGAGCGCGACGGCGAGACGGTCGAGCGCTTCGACGAAACCTATCCCGACGCCGACGGCCGGACGCCGGTCGACGGACTCTACGTCGCCGGCCCGCTGGCGGGCTGTGGCGATCAGGCGATTATCGCGGCCGGCCACGGCGCGACGGTCGCCCGGTCGCTGCTCCGGGACCGCCGCGAGGACGCGGGCTACTGGGGCCGGTTCGCCGAGCGCTACGACTGGCGACGCGACGCCGCAGACAGGGCCGAGGAGTGGGCCGATCCCGACCGCTGGGTCGATCTGTTCGAATCGGACGCCCCCGAGGAGTACGACCCCGCCGAGATCCGTCGCCTCGCGGAGGCCTACGCCGACGAGCGCGAGGGCAGCTACGTCGACCCCGAAACTGCGAACCGGCGGGCCGAACGCGGCCAGCGACGGCTTGCGGCCGCGCTCGACGACGACGTGCTGCTCGAGGCCGTCGACGACGACGCGATCCGCGCGTACGTTCGCGACGCGGACGGCGACGAGCCGACGAGGGACTGACCGGAGACGGCCCGCGAGCGGCGATTGCGTGTTCGATCGCACGCTCGAGTGATCGGGTTCGCATCGCACGCTCTATCGAGGTACGTAGTGAATACCGAACGGAAAACGGGGGTCGCGGCCGTTAGTCGTCGGCCGGAACCGCCTGCGAGTCCGCTCGCCCGGAAGCCATGGCGAGGACGTCGTCGAAGAAGTCGAGGGTGTCGTGCGGGCCGGGGTTGGCCTCGGGATGGTACTGGCGGGTGATCACGTCGTACTCGACGCCGTCGATTCCTTCCGGCGTGTCGTCGTTGACGTTGATCTGGGTGACCTCGAGGTGTTCCCCGGGGTCGGCAACGGTGTAGCCGTGGTTCTGGGTGGTCATCACGACCTGCCCGGACTCTAAGTCGAGGACGGGCTGGTTGACGCCGCGGTGGCCGAAGGTCATCTTTTCGGTCGACCCGCCGAGGGCCTCGGCGACGATCTGCTGGCCGAGACAGATGCCCGCAACGGGCGTGTCCTCGACGAACGCCTCGACGAGGGTGATCGCTTGCCCGAAGTTGACCGGGTCGCCCGGGCCGTTCGAGATGAAGAGCAGATCGGGGTCGACGGCCTCGACCGCGGACACGTCGGCGTCGTAGGGCAGCACGTGAACCGTCGCGTCGCGCTCGAGCAGCGAGCTGATGATCGAGCCCTTCGCGCCGCAGTCGATCAGTGCGACCGTCTCGCCGTCGTTGTCTTCGCCGTAGACCTCGGGCTCGTCGACGCTGACCTGTGCGCCGATGTCGGTGTGGTCGCTCATCGCCTTGCAGGCCTCGAGTTGCTCTAAGGCGTCCTCCTCGGTGACGTCCTCGCCGACGGCGATACCGCATTTCATCGCGCCGCCGTCGCGGATGTCGGTGACGACGTCGCGGGTGTCGAGGTGGTCGACCGCCGGGATCCCCTCGCGCTCGAACCAGTCGACGATCTCGTCGGTGAACTCCTTGGCGATCGCGGCGCGGGGGTGGATGCGGTCGTCCTCGAAGCGCTCCTCGCGGACGCCGTAGTTGCCGATTAGCGGATACGAGAACGTGAGGATCTGCTCCTCGTAGGAGGGATCGGTGAGACTCTCCTCGTAGCCGGTATACGCTGTTGTGAATACGATTTCGCCGCGGGCAGTCCCGTCGGCACGACCACGTCCCTCGAGTACGTGGCCGCCTTCCAGTGCGACGTAGGCTTCCGTCATTACGATCTACGTATCGGATGGACCGGCATAAGTGTTGTCTTCGAAACTCAGTTACGATTTTCGTAATCGGTAAGTGCGGGTTCGCCGTAGGTACGCATCTCCATGGACGACCTGGACCGACAGATCCTCGATATTCTCCGGCGAGACAGCCGAACGCCCTACACGGAGATCGCCGACGAAGTGGGGACCAGCGAGGGGACCGTCCGGAACCGCGTCGAGCGAATGCTAGACGACGACGTCATCGAGCGCTTTACGATCTCGACCCGGACGGGCAACGTCCAGGCGATGATCGAACTCAGCGTCGCGGTCGACGTCGACACCAAGGCCGTCTCCGAGCGGATCGCCGAGTGGAACGAGGTCGACTTCGTCTGGATGGTCTCGGGCGAACAGGACGTCGTCCTCGTCGTCGACGCCGCGGACACGCGCGGGGTCAACGATCTGATCACCAAGGCCCGCGATCAGGAGGAGGTCGTGAGTACGAAAACGCGGCTGATTCTGGACGAGGAACTCGGCTGAATCCGCCGCTCGCGTCGACCCGGGACGAACCGACGGCGACTCGAGTCGCGCCGGTGTTCCCGTTCGGTAGGCGAACTTCCTCGCTTTTTTGCCCGATGGGCCACATTCCGTTCCAATGACCACCGAGAAACGCTCCGGAAACCGAAACGAGTCGGTCGCGACCGATCGGGCGGGGGATTCGAATCGGGACCGACCGGTGGCCCCCGACGAGGCCGAAACGCTGTTTCACGCCGTCGAGGGGGCAGTCTTTCTAATCGACGTCGAACGGACGGGGCGGGATCTCGAGTTCACGTTCCGACGCGTCAACCCGGCCTACGAAGCGGCGACTGGCCTGACCGACGCGTCGGTCACTGGAAAGTCCTTACAGAACGTGTTCGAGTTGCGTCCCGACGGCGAGACGCTCCGCCGTTACCGGGAGTGTGTCGAGGGCGGAGAGCCGGTCGATGTCAGCGCGACGCGTTCGTTGCCGGTCGGGCAACGAACCGTCGAGACGACGCTGCACCCGGCCGACTCGAGCGGTCCGGTTCGCCGGATCGTCGGCATCGTTCGTGACATCTCCGAACGGGAGACGCCGGAGCGTGAACTCGAGCGGAACCGGGACCTCCTGACGAAAGCGGAGGACCTCGCGGCCGTCGGCGGGTGGGAACTCGATCTCCGAACGAACGATCTCCGGTGGACCGACGGGACGCGAGCGATCTTCGAGGTCGACGACGACTACGAGCCGACGCTTCCGGACGCGATCGAGTTCTACCGGCCCGCCGATCGGCCCCGGATTCGGGCGTTCGTCGAGGCATGTCGACACGACGAGGAGTCGTACGACGGCGTCCTCGAAATCGTCACGGCCGAGGGGAACGACCGATGGGTCCGGACGGTCGGGAAACCGGTCACGGAGGGCGGAACCGTCGTCGCGTTACGCGGCGCGGTTCAGGACGTCACGGCTCGGAAGGAACGCGAGCGGGAGTTGCAGCTCTTCCGAAAAGCGGTCGAACAGGCCGGTCACGGGATCATCATCACGGATCGCAGCGGGACCATCGAGTACGTCAACCCGGCTTACGAACGGGACACCGGATACAGCCGAACGGAGGCCGTCGGTCTGAATCCACGGATCGTCAAGTCCGGAAAGCACGACGAGGCGTTCTACGAGGACCTCTGGGACACGATCGGCTCGGGCGAGATCTGGGAAAGCGAACTCGTCAACCGGCGCAAGTCCGGCGAACTGTACCACGTCGACCAGACGATCGCACCGATTACCGACGACGCGGGCGAGATCACGCATTTCGTGGCCATCGAGACCGATATCACGGCACAGCGGTTGCGGCGACAGCGTCTGGGCGTCCTCAACAGAATCCTGCGACACAACATCCGAAATGCGATGAACGTCATCAAAGGGAACGCGACCCGGCTCCGGACGGCGTCCGCCGCGGCGGAGCGTCACACCGCCGTGACGGCGATCGAAGAGCAGGCGGCCGACCTCCTCAAGATCAGCGAGAACGCGGCCGCCGTTCGGGACCTGTTCCAGCGGGAGCGAGACGCCGACGCGACCTGTGACGTCGGCGCGATGGTCTCGAGGCTGGCGGCCGACTTCGACGAGCAGTACCCGGACGCCGCGATCACGGTCACGGCCCCCGATTCCGTCCCGGTACAGGCCGACGACCGCCTGGAGATGGCAATCCGAGAGGCGATCCACAACGCCGTCAGTCACAACGACCGCCCCGTCCCGGACGTGACGGTCGGCGTCACCCCGCCCGAGGCGACCGACAGCGGTGACTGGGTCGACATCGTGATCGCCGACAACGGCCCCGGCATCCCGGCGGAAGAACGACCGATGATCGAACTGGGTCACGAGACGCCGCTCGTCCACGGCACCGGCCTCGAGCTGTGGCTCATCTACTGGGTGACGAAGAACGTCGGGGGCGAACTGCGGATCAGCGAGAACGAGCCGCGTGGCACGATCGTCACGCTCCGGGTGCCGCCGGCGACGTAGCCCGCCCGCGGTGGGGGCGACTGTGCCGCCGCGGTTCGGAGACACGAACCGCCAGCGAGGCGTTGCATGCGACCTCGAGCGGGTCACCGGTGGTCCTCGAGCGCCGGTCAGACGGCCCCTGTCAGTCCTCCCGATCGGGCGTCAACAGGGCCGGCGGCAACGAGCAGCCACAGGGTTCGACGGTGCCGGTGGACGGCCCCGTGGCGACGACGAACGCGACCGGCTCGCCGCAGGTCGGACAGTCGGGAAACGGCGTGTCGTCGTCGCCGGTCTCGGGGTCGCTACTCATCGGCCCGCCTCCGTGGGATCTCGAGCGAGTGGGGACGGACTCGAGTGTAGTCGCGACTGGCGATACGGCTGTCGTGCGGGACGTTTATATCCCGGTAGAACGAACTGAATCATGGCTTGCTAACCCTCTCGGGTTGGAAGCCGGGTCTCGGGTGCTAGGTCCACCCGGGACGTTTCGAGACGTCCCCTGCTGGAGATCGGCTTCCGTACTAATTGTTGGGTAGTAGAAACTTATATCTACTGTTACTGGTGTGGAATCTGACGGTGTCTGCTCGAGATGATCGATCGATGACTGTGTCTGAGAAGGATGATATCGACGATGAGTGTGCTACTATCGTGGCAACACGGGGTGGCCACGCCCTCCCCAGCCGATTCGCTCGCTCCAGAGTCGCTCGCTCATCCCTCGCACGGTTTCGAACTGTGCCTCACTCCCGCTCGGCACAGTTCAGCGCGCGCCACCGCACGGTGGCTGGTCGAGTTGCTGTCGGAGAGCGGCCGTTACTGCTCGACCGAGTTGTCGTCCTCGCCGGGCGGTGTGCCCACGCCGGGCGTCGGGCGGTCGATGGCGTCGATCACGCCCTTCCGGTCGTGGACCACGCGGTAGGCCCGCCGCAGCAGGCTGTCGAACCCGGATCTCGAGACGGTCGCGCTCACCCGGCCGTCGCGGATGGCCGCGACGATCGATTCGGGGGTGAGCCGGTCGGCCTCCACGACCGTGTAGGCCCGGCCCACTTCGACGGGGTAGTGGGCGTCGCTGCCGCCGACCAGCGGCAGGTCGCGTTCGCCGGCCAACTCCTCGACCAGCGGCTGCGAGCGGGGGTGTTTGCCGTTGACCTCGATCGCGTCGAAGGGAACGTCCTCGAGTTCCCGCACCGTGCTGTTCCGGAAGGGGTGGGCGACGATGGCGGCACAATCGCGGTCGTGGGCCAGCGCGACGGCTTCTTCGGGCGAGAGCGCACCGGGTTTCGTCGCACGGGGCGGATCGGGGCCGACGACGAGGACGTGGCCCCGATCCGTGGTGATCTCGATGCCCGGTAGCGTCGCCACGTCGGGCGCGGGATCGAACGGCGTGTAGTAGTCGTGATTGGTGGTTGCGACCCCGTCGAGGCCGCGGCGTTCGGCCACCTCGGTGAGGAGTCTGACGCCCAGCGGATCGAACCGGTCGCCGAGCCCGCGGCGGCCATGGAAGAATCGCGTGTGCGCGTGGAGGTCGACGGTGTACACGAATATGCAGACGCCGGCCAGACCCTTTTGCGCTCGGCCGGCGTCTCCCATGGTATGCAATCGGAGGGGCCGGACGACGCTCGAGCGGCCGCGGATCGCGTCCTCGTCTGCAACCCGGTCAGCGGCAGCGGGGACCACGTCGACACCGTCACCGCGCTCGCCGAGCAACACGGCTTCGAGATCCGACGGACCGAGGAGGCGGGCGACGCAACTCGACTCGCTCGCGAGGCCGCGCCCGACGCCGACCTCGTCGCCGCGGCCGGCGGCGACGGCACGCTCAATGCGGTCGTCAACGGCGTCGCGGCCGCCGACGCCCTCGAGTCGACAACGATCGCCGTCGTCCCCGCGGGGACGGGCAACAACTTCGCGACGAACGTCGGGATTCGGGGGATCGAGCATGCCTTTTCGGTGATCGAAGAGGGCCGCCGCCGGGAGATCGACGTCGGCTGGGCGAACGACCGAACCTTCGTCAACTCCTGTGTCGGGGGGATCACCGCCGAGGCCAGCAGCGAGACGACTCCCGAGAGCAAGGCCGAACTGGGTGTGCTGGCCTACGTCAAGAACACCATCGAGACGGTCGGGGAGTTCGACTCGCTCCCGCTGCGCGTCGAGACGGCCGCGGGCCCGAACGGCGAACGGGCCCGCGCCTGGGAGGGCGAGGCGATGTTCGTCCTCATCGGCAATTGCCGGCGTTTTACTGGCGCACGGACCGCACAGGCCGACGTCGAGGACGGCCTGCTCGAGGTGACGATCGTCGAAGACGCCGCGACGACGGACCTGCTGAGCGGCGCGGCCCTCGAGGGGTTGTTCGGCGGCGATAGCACGCACATCGTCCGCCGACGAACGCCGACGCTGTCGATCGAGAGCCGTGCGGACGCCGTCGAGTACAGTCTGGACGGCGAGACTCTCGAGACCGAACGGCTGCGACTCGAGACCGAGCCCGGCGCGCTCACGATTCCCGTCGGGGAGGCGTACCGCCCCGATCCCGACGGGGGCGAGCTATGGTCGCTCGAACCCGCCGGATAGGGAGCATATCGATTCGAAACGGCCGTCACGAGACGATACTGGTTTCAGGAGTCACGGTAATTGTGCGGGTATGAGTACGCCGGAGGAAGACCTCCAACACGAGAACGCCGGACAGGACGTGATCGCCGTCGACGCCGACGATACCGAACTCGAACTGGTCAACCGGCTCGACGCCCACACCGGCGACGGGATTCGTCACCGAGCATTTACCTCGCTCGTCTTCGACGGGGAGGGCAACATTTTGCTCGCACAGCGCGCGCCGGACAAGCGCCTGTGGGGCACCTACTGGGACGGCACCGTCGCCTCCCACCCCGTCGAGGGCCAGAGCCAGGAGGAAGCGACCCGCCAGCGTCTCGAGGAGGAACTGGGGATCTCCCCGGACCAGTACGACGACCTGCAGCTGACCGACCGGTTCGAGTACAAGCGCTACTTCGAGAACGCGGGCGTCGAACACGAGGTCTGTGCCGTCCTGCAGCTGACGCTGTCCGACCGGAGCCTCGATCCCAACGAGGAGGAGGTCGCCGGCCTGATGTGGGTCCCTTACGAGCGACTCCACTCGAACCCGGAGTGGTACCGCCAACTGCGACTCTGTCCGTGGTTCGAGATTGCGATGCGACGGGACGTGCGATAACGAAACGCACGACGAAACACCCTCGAGAAACAGTACACGAGCGGGAGGTTTATAGGGGAGTGCCCACACATGGCGGATAGACTGCGATGGTGATGGGTACGCTCAGACGGCTTCTCCGGGGGAGTATCAGTACGTCGGTCGCGTCGACGGGGGAGTCGCCCGCTACGGCGGCGACGGCGGAGCCGTCGGCCGAGGCGAAGCGGCCCGCCGAACAGCTCGATATCTGTCTGTTGAGCTACCGCTCGAACCCCTACTCCGGGGGACAGGGCGTCTACGTCAAGTACCTGAGCCGAGCGCTGACGGAGCTGGGCCACTCCGTCGACGTCATTTCGGGCAAACCGTATCCCGACCTCGACGACGACGTCGGACTGGTGAAACTCCCCGGCGAGAACGTGGTCGACGAACTCGACCGGCTGGGGCAGTTCGAACCGTCCTATCTGCGGGAGCCGCTTGCGCTCTACGAGTGGCTGAGCGCGCTCACCGGCGGCTTTCCCGATCCCTACGCCTTCGGCCGCCGGGTCGTCGACTACTTCGAGACACACGATCCCGACTACGACGTGATCCACGACAACCAGTCGCTGTGTCACGGCCTCCGGACGCTTCGCGAGCGCGGGCATCCCGTCGTGGCGACGGTACATCACCCGATCACCGTCGACCGCGACGCCGCGCTTGCGGCCGCCGACGACTGGAAAGAGCGGCTCCTGATCCGGCGGTGGTACCGGTTCCTGCGGATGCAACGCGAAGTCGTTCGGGAACTGCCCCACGTCCTGACCGTCTCGGAGTCGGCCAAACACCGCACCGTCACCGACTTCGGAGCCGACCCCGACTCGATCCGGGTCGTCCACAACGGGATCGACACCGACCTGTTTCGCCCCGTCGACGGCGATCATGACCGCCCGCGCGTGATGACGACCGTCAGCGCCGATGTCCCGCTGAAGGGAGCCCGACACCTGCTCGAGGGGTTCGCGACCGTTCGGGAATCGATCGACGCCGAACTCGTTGTCGTCGGCGAGTTCGACGAGGGCGGCGACTGCGACCGGCTGGTCTCGGAACTCGGCATCGAAGACGCGGTCGAGACCCACAGCGAGATCAGCTACGAGCGGATGGTCGAACTCTACGGCACCGCCGATGTCGCCGTGGTCCCCTCGATCTACGAGGGCTTTGGCCTGCCTGCCGGCGAGGCGCTGGCCTGTGGCATCCCGGTGGTCGCCACGACCGGCGGCGGCCTCCCCGAAGTGGTCGGCGATGCGGGCGTGCTCGTCGAACCGGGCGATTCCGACGCTATCGCCGACGCCGTTCACGAACTACTCGTCGACGACGAGCGTCGACGGCAACTCGGCCGGCGCGGCCGGGAGCGCATCGTCGAGGAATTCGACTGGGAACGGGCCGCCCGCGAGACGGTCCGGGAGTATCGGGCCGCCATCGAAACCCGGTCGCGGGGTGTCTGAGATGGAGACGATCGACTTCGACCGATTGACGCTGACCCCCGGCATGCGGGTCCTCGACGTCGGCTGTGGCGAGGGCCGCCACGTCAACGCCGCCGCCCTCGAGAACGTCGGCGAGGTCGTCGGGCTCGACCTCGAGCGGGCGAACCTCGAGGCAGCCCGCGACGATCACGACGAGTACATCGCGCCCGAGTCGGACGTGCCGGTCACGTTCCTCTCGGGGGACGCGCTCAGACTCCCCTTCGAGGACGGCGCGTTCGACGTCGTCTGCTGTACCGAGGTCCTCGAACACATCCCCGACTACGAGGCGGCGCTCGACGAACTTCGGCGGGTCTGTACGCCGGGCGGGGCGCTGGCGGTCAGCGTTCCGCGGGCCGGCCCCGAGCGTGTCTGCTGGGCCCTTTCCGACGAGTATCACGAGGTCGAGGGCGGCCACGTTCGGATCTTCGACCGCGAGGAACTGCAGGCGGCGATCGAGCGGCGCGGCTTCGAGCGGGTCGACGGCCACTTCGCCCACGCCCTGCATGCCCCCTACTGGTGGCTGAAGTGTCTCTGGTGGGACCGCGACCAACAGGGTGACGCGCCCCTGCCCCTGCGGGCCTACGATCGGTTCCTCGAGTGGGACGTCCTCGAGTCGCCCCGGCCCGTGCGGCTGCTCGAGCGCGGGCTCGACCCCGCGCTGGGCAAGAGCGTCGTCTACTACTTCGAACTGGAGGGGTCGGCGTGAGCAACGCTACGCTCGAGTCGCTTTCCGACTGGGGGCTCGAGCCCGCGCTCGAACACATCGAACGTGCCCAGCGTTCGGACGGGCTCATCCTCTGGTATCCCGAGGGGCCGGCCGATCCGTGGGACCACGTCGAGAGTGCGATGGCGCTGTCGATCGCCGGCCGCGAGGATGCAGCCCGTCGCGCGTACCGCTGGATCGCCGACGCTCAGCACGACGACGGCGCGCTGTGGGCGACCTACGGCGAAGCCGAGGACAACGACGGGGCCCACGCCGGCGACGAGCCGCGCAAGGAAACCCACCGCAGCGCCTACGTCGCCGTCGGCGCCTGGCACCACTATCTCTGTACCGAAGACCGGGACTTCCTCGCAGAACTGTGGCCGACCGTCCGCGATGCCCTCGCGTTCGCGTGTCGCCAGCAGGCTCCGACCGGCGAGATCTACTGGACCGTCGGCCCCGACGGCGAGCCCTACGAGGACGCACTGATCTCGGGCTGTGCCTCCCTCTACAAGAGTTTGGCCTGTGGCGCGGCGATCGCGGACGTGCTGGGCCACGACGCGGCCCGCGAGCGCTGGCTCGCGGCCCGTACCGACCTCGGTGAGGCGATCCGAACCCGCCCCGACCGGTTCGACCGCACGTGGGAGAGCAAGTCCCGCTATGCGATGGACTGGTTCTACCCCGTCCTCTGTGGGGTACTGACCGGGGACCCGGCACGGAACCGGCTCGAGGCCGGCTTCGATCGGTACCTCGAGGAGGGACTGGGCTGTCGTTGCGTCGCGGACGAGCCGTGGGTGACCGTCGCCGAGTCCTGCGAACTCGTCGTCTCGCTGGCCGCGGTGGGCCGGACGGAGCGCGCTCGCGAGATCTACGACTGGCTCTTCCAGTGGACCGATGACGAGGGGGTCTTCTGGACGGGCTACCAGTTCGAGGACGAGGAGTTCTGGCCGGGCGAGCGGCCGACGTGGACCGGCGGAGCGGCGGTGTTGGCTGCGGATGCGTTATCTGGACTCTCCCCCGCCGCGGACCTATTCACCGACCCGCGACCGGAGTGAGCGCGGTTCGGACGACGCTGGTGAATAGTGGATCGACTGTCTTGTTGAACCGTATCGCTCCGAGATCGGCTAACCGACCTGCGGTGGCGCGCGCTGTCGGTCGGCCGAGCGGTGCGAGGCCGAACGTAGTGAGGCCTCGATGCTGCGAACGGTGACCGAAGGGAGCCGTGAGCCGAGCGAAGCCGACCGACGACATTGTGCGAGGGATGAGCGAGTGACTGAAAGGAACGAGCGAATCGGCTGGGGAGGGCGTGGCGACCCCGTGTTGCCACGATAGCAGTACGCCTCGAGTCGTCAGTACGTATTTTCCGACGCCGGTATTCGAGCGATCCCCGTATCACAGACCACACACGACCCCAACCCGTTCGCATCGGTGAACCGGTCGAACAGCCCGGAGAGCCGCACGTCGTGGCTGGCCAGAACGCCGCCCGATGCGAGATGCGGAAGCGCCGTCTCGTACTCGAAGCGCATGTGGGGCAGCCGGTGGTCCGAGTCGTGCAGGAACAAATCGACGGGGCCGACCGCCTCGAGCAGGTCGGGCAGCACCTCCCGTGCGTCACCTCGATGCAACTCCCACCGATCCCGACACCGGTCGGGGATCAGGTGGCCGTACTCGAAGGGGCCGGGCGGGCCACCGGGCAGGTCAACCGCATGCAGCGTCCCGCCGCCGTTTCGCTCCATCGCCGCCAAAATGTGTGCGTCGAACGAGCCGAACAGCACGCCGGTCTCGACGGCAGTCTCGACCCCCAGCGCACGACAGACGACGTAGATCGTCACGCCGTCGCGCCAGTGGGTCGTGTCGGTGGCCACGCCGGCCTCGTGGATCTCGGCGACGCGGTCAGCGTAGGCGTCGTGAAACCACTCGAGGTCGTCGTACTCGCGCTCGTAGCCGCGGAGTTCGTCGGCCGAGGCCGGTAACACGTCGGCCATCCGGTCGGCCCGTTCGCGCGTCTCCCGGCCGTAATCGAGCCGGCGGCGCTCGAGGCCGAGCCGGGCCTTCCGCAGGGCATAGATCGCGTCCCGGATCGGGGTCCCGACCATTAGCGGTACCCCAGCGCCTCGAGGCGCGATTCGATCTCGCCGTCGTCGTCTCCGGCGGCCGAATCGCCCTCGCGGATCCCCGCCGGAAGGGCGGGGTCACAGGTCTCTCGGTCGCGACCCTCGCGGACGACCCAGGGGACCCGGCGCACGGCGGGGACAGGGGTACCCGGCGGATGCGACCAGACACCGAACTCGCCGAGGCCGTTGCCGTGGTCGCTGGTCAGTGCGAGCCGGCCATCGCAGTTCTCGTAGAGCCGGGTCAGGTCGTCTAAGACCCACTCGAGGTTGTCCCGGTAGGCCGCCCAGACCGCCTCGCGGGAGAGGTCGCCCTCGCGGACCCGCAGCCAGGGGTCGTTCATCGAGTCATCGTCGTCGTCGGCCTCGGCGAATGCCTCGAGTGCCTCGCGTTCCTCGGCGGTCAGCGATTCGGGGTCGAACTCCTCGTCATCGTCGTCGGCCTCGACGAACTGGCCCCAGTGTTCGATGTCGGCCGAGCCGAAGAACCAGTCCGGCTGGGATCGGAAGGGGGCATGGGGCTGCATGTAGTGGACGAGAACGCGGTCGATCCCCAGTCGCTCGCGGGCGCGCCAGACGGCGATCGCGGCGTCGGTCAGCGGCGTGGGCGGAATCGTCGAGATATCGTCGTCGACCCACTCGTCGCGCCAGGCCTCGTGAAGGACGCCGAAGTCGTCGGCCGAAAGCGGGAGGACCTCGTCGGAAGTCACGAGGATGTGGTCGCAGGGTTGCGAGGAAAACGGGTTGCCGGTCACGTAGGCGGTCCGGGCCATCCGCTCGCGATGCTCGGGGGCGAAGGTCCGATCCATCCACTCTGCCGACTGGGAGCCGACCGACCACAGCGAGCCCACCCCCTCGGGCCCCGGCAGCAACTCGTGGCCGGCGGCCGCGGTTTCGCGCATGAGATCGTACCGGCAGCCGTCGAGGACACAACAGACGTCCCACTCACGTTCCCAGACGGCCGTCGACGGGACGAGCCGGGAGATCGCGTGTCCGACGCGGCCGGTCGCGATCGATTCCGTCAGCCTCGTGAGATCCATTCGGTCGTCCCGTTCCTCGGGGCGATTCTGTTAGTAGCTTTTGATCGACGGCCGACCCGTTGTCGGCCGTGGGTCCGTCGGTCACCCCCGCGTGGCACGCGACCGTTGTAGTTTAGCGGAACGCGGCAATCATGACACTCGGTAACAAGGCTTATTATCACGCTGTTCGTAGCGTTGCCTGAGGACCGACACCACGGTCCCGTCTGACGAAATGAGTTCCTCACCACAAACCGAGACGTACGAAGTCACGCTCTCCCGAGACGAGCAATGGGTCGCCCATCACGTCCTGTCGAACCGGCTTGACGAGGCTCTCGACGGCGACGAGACACCGCCGGAGTGGGTACTCGAGTCGATCGACGCGGTCGAAGCCGACGGCGAGACGCGACTCACCGGTTCCCAGGCCGATCGGCTCTATACCGCGTTGGTCTCGTACGTCGACCGCGAGGACGCTCCGGAACGGGACGTCAGCCACGGGGCGGCCGTCCTCGAGACCCTCGAGGGCGTTCGCGAGCCCTAAGGGACCGCTTTTTCAGGGGCGCGTCGTCGCCCAGACGGCAGTCACGGCGAGCAGAATAGCTGGAGCCAGCGGCAGGATTAGTAATGCGAACCGATACCCCTCCGCGCCGGGCGGGAAGAGATAGATCGCGGTCGGGGCGATCAGGAAGGCGAACACGAGGACGCCGACGAGGACCCAGCCGCGCCAGTCGAACTCGCGGTCGACCGCCTCCGGGTGGACCGGCTCCCCACCTTCGCCGTCTGCAGCCGACTCGTCGCTCTCCCCGTCGTCGGCGTCGAACGCCGCCGGATCGTGGACGTAGCCGCCGTCGTCGTTCGAACTCACTATCGGACCCTTTGACCGCATCGTAAAAGCCCTCACGGTTGGCCAACCGGGTCGGCCGTGATCGAGACGGGGGTTAGAGTTCGCTGTCCGGCCGAACGACGACCTTGCCGAAGCCCTCCCGGTTCTCGATGATCTCGTGAGCGCGGGTCGTCTCGCTCATCGGCAACTCCTCGCGGATCGCGGGTTCGAAGGTGCCGTCCCAGACCAGTTCCATCACGTCGTCGACCTGCTCGGGCGTAGCCATTGTCGAGCCGATGATCGTGAGCTGTTCCCAGAAGATCCGCGGGATGTCCGTCTCGGGGTTACCCCCGCCGGTGCCGCCACAGGTCACGAGCCGGCCACCCTTGGTCAGGCTCTTCAGCGAGTCCCGCCAGGTGGGCGCACCGACGTGTTCGACGACTACGTCGACGCCACGGCCGTCCGTCTCCGAGAGAACCCAGTCCGCGAAGTTCTCCTCCTCGTAGTTACAGACGTGGTCCGCGCCGTGTTCCTCGGCGTACTCGAGTTTCTCCTCGGTGCTACCGGTCGCGTAGACTTCCGCGCCCGCGTAGTCGGCGATCTGGAGGGCGGCGTGGCCGACCCCGCCGCTTGCCCCCAGCACGAGGACGCTCTCGCCGGCCTCGAGGTCCGCTCGCTCGATGAGCATGCGCCATGCGGTCTGGAAGACCAGACTGCTCGAGCCGGCGACCGCCCAGTCGACGCCCTCCGGGACGGGAATCAGGTTATCCTCGGGGACGGCGGCGTACTCGGAGTGGACGCCCCGGACGTGTTCGCCGATGATGTGGAACTTCGGGTCGAGCGTCGGGTCGTCCATCCGCAGGTCGCCGACGCCGGCCGAGACCGCGACGCGGTCGCCTTCCTCGAAGCGGGTGACGTCCTCGCCGACCTCCTCGACGACGCCCGCCGCGTCGCTGCCGGGAATGTGGGGCATCTCGAGGTCGAGGCCGGGCATTCCGCGGCGCGTCCAGATGTCCAGGTGGTTGAGCGCGGCCGCCTTGACATCGATCAGTACCTCGTCCCGATCGACCTCGGGGTCGGGGAACTCGCCGTACTCGATGACGTCGGTGTCGCCGTGTTCCGTGATTTGGACCGCTTGCATATACCGTGGCCAACGGAAACGGCGTCCATAACAGTTGGGCTACCAGCACCTGACGTAGGGATCGTCGATACGGATGCGTGCGTAGCTTTTACCCGCCGGCTTTCGAAGGCAGGCGTATGGACGAGACGGACGCGGACGCAGCCGCGGACACGCTCTGTACCGGCGTCATCACGATCGCCTCGGACCGCGGGCTCGAGGAGGACGCGGCCGGGGAGACGGTCACCGATCTCCTCGAGGCTGACGGACACGAGGTCGCGGTACGAGAACACGTCAACTCGGACCACGATACGGTCCAGTCGATCGTCTCACGGCTGCTCGACCGCGACGACGTCGATATCGTGATCACGGCCGGCGCGACCGGTGTCGAGCCCGGCGATATCACGATCGAGGCGGTCGAACCGCTCCTGAAGAAGGAACTGGCCGCGTTCAGCGAACTCGTCACCGTCCTCGGCTACGAGCGGGTCGGCACGGAAGTCGTCGGCGCACGGACGCTCGCGGGTGTGGCCGACGGCACGCCGGTCTTCTGCCTGCCGGGTCACGTCGACGCGGTCCAGCTCGCCATCGAGGAGATCGTTCTCGAGGAGGCACCGTCCCTCGTCGAGCGCGCCGGGTACGAGGCATCCGACGCCGACGAGGAACCGACCGACGCGAACGGGGCCGAACCCGCCGACGGGGGTGCCTGACGTGAGCGAGACTCTCGAGAAGACGGCCGTCCGCGAGCGCGTCTGGGATGACTTGGAGGTGAGTGGAGAAGCCCGGTTCCCGTTCCCGCCCCACGGCCGGATCCCGAACTTCGCAGGGGCCGACGACGCCGCCGATCGACTGGCCGAGCAATCCGAGTGGGAGCGAGCGACGGCGATCAAGGCCAATCCCGACGCGCCGCAGCTGCTCGTCCGCCGGCGGGCGTTGCGCGAGGGCAAGACCGTCTACATGGCCGTCCCGCGGCTCCGGGACGAGAAGTGCTTCCTGAAGCTCGATCCGGACGAACTCACCGACTACGACGCGGCGACGACCGTCTCGGGCTCGTCGGACCACGGCGAGCAGGTCGGCCCCGACGAGGTCGATCGGGTCGATCTGATCGTCTCCGGGAGCGTCGCCGTGACGAAAGCAGGCGGCCGCATCGGCAAGGGCGAGGGCTACAGCGACCTCGAGTACGCCGTCCTCCGAGATCTCGGTCTCGTCAACGACTCGACGCCGGTCGCGACGACGGTCCACGAGCGGCAGGTGATCGACGACCCGGTCGCGATCGGGAGCCACGACGTCGCGATGGATCTCGTGGTCACGCCCGACCGTACGTTCCGGCCCGAGACCGACGACCAGCCGGCCGGCATCGACTGGGACCTGCTCGAAGACGAGCGACTCGCGGAGATTCCGGTCCTCCGGCGGCTCCGGGAGCGGTATAGTAGCCACTGAAACGATTCACACACTGATCACACTGTCCGCGGTTCTCGCTCACGTCGCTCGCTCCGAACCGCGCTCCTGTCGTGCGATCAGTGTGCAATGACTTTCAGTGGCGACTATCGTTCAGCGTCGAGGAAAGGGGATCCATCCCCGGGGCACGGTCGGGCCGTGCCCCGAATGCCAGGGTCGCAGGGTGTGACGCGAGCCGGTGGGGCGGGCTCGCGTCGGCGAGAATCGGTTGGCAGTGGTGGGGGAAGGGTGCTGTGGTGGGGTTGCTGGAAGTCGCGGGAACAGGTGGTGGGTGCCTTGGGGTCTGCCCGTCGACCTCCACGCGATGGTAGCGGCCGATCCCACTTGAACGGCGGTGATGGTATACCGCTCTTACGCCGAGTTTGACCGAATTCAACACGGCTTTATCGGCTCGAGATCCGCCATGAGACGGTTTATACTGGGCGTCTCGGACGTAATGAAAGCGAACGCTGACGGTCGCCGGAACGGACGCTTCGTCGGCGTTCGGACGACGACGAATTCGGCTGCCATCGCCCCGGCTCCTCGTGACCGGTGTTGTGGCGGCTGCCTCAGTCGACGAGTTCCTCGACGACGATGTCGGCGTCCATCAACTGCGGGTCGATCGCGATGTCGAGTTGGCCCTTGACGAACTCCGGGACCGTCCGGTTGGCGTAGACGACGGTTCGGACGGCGTCGTTCAGATCGCAGACGATTGGGATCGTCGTCGCCTGCCCGACGTCGGTCAGGACGTAGAGGTCGGCCTCGACGACGCCGGCCTCCTCGAGCTGGGGACGGGAGACGACGCCCATGACGCGGGTCACGTCGACGCCTGCGTTCTCGAGGGCCGCGCCGATGCCGTCCTCGTCGTCGCCGGCGACGACCGCGGTCGTGGCGCTCATTCGTACTCGATGGTCGCGGGCGGTTTGTGAGTCACGTCGTAGACGACGCGGGCGACGTTCTCGTGGGACCCCGTAATTCGGGACTGAATGCGCTGGAGGGTGTCCCAGTCGATCTCCTGGGCGCGGGCGGTCATGCCGTCGCGGGACTCGACCGAGCGCACCGAGACGACCCAGCCGTGGACGCGGTTGTCACCCTTGACGCCGGTGGCCTTGCCGATGACGGCCGCCAGCGCCTGCCAGGGCTCGTACTCCTCGAGTTCCTCCTCGACGACGTGGTTGGCCTCGCGGGCGACCTCCAACTTCTCCTCGGTGATCTCCCCGATGATCCGCACGGCGAGACCGGGGCCGGGGAACGGCATGCGTTCGGAGACGACCTCCTCGAGGTCGAGCGCGCGGGCGACCTCGCGGACCTCGTCCTTGTAGAGGTCACGCATGGGTTCGACGATGCCCTCGAAGTCGACGACCTCCGGGAGGCCGCCGACGTTGTGGTGGGACTTGATCGTCCCCTCGCTTTCGATGCGGTCGGGGTAGATCGTCCCCTGCACGAGGTAGTCCGCGTCGACCTCGTTCGCGACCGTCTCGAACTCCCGGATGAACTGCTCGCCGATGATGTGGCGTTTCTCCTCCGGGTCGGTGACGCCCTCGAGCGCCTCGAGGAAGCGGTCTTGGGCCTCCACGATCCGGAGACTGTCCATGTAGTCGAACGTCTCGCGGATCTCGTCGGTTTCGCCTTTCCGCATCAGGCCGGTGTCGACGTAGACGGCCGTAAGCTGGGTGCCGATCGCTTCGTACGCCAGCGCGGCGGCCGTCGAGGAGTCGACGCCGCCCGAGAGGGCGATGACGGCGTTTGCATCGCCGATTTCGTCTTCGATCTCTGCGACTGCGTCGGGAACGAACGTCTCGGTATCTACCATCAGTGGGTTACCTCTGTTTCCGCGTCGGTGTCGTCGTCTGCGGGGTCGGTGTCGTCGTCATCGGCCGGTTCCTCGAGAACGGCCTCGACCAGCCCCAGGAACGGCGGGCTCGGCTGGCCGGGTCGGGACGTGTACTCGGGGTGGAACTGCGTCCCGACGAAGAACGGATGATCCTCGAGTTCGAGGATCTCCATTCGGTTGCCCGCGGTCCCGGAGAACGTCAGCGGCTCGTCCTCGAAGGCGTCGAAGTACTCGGGGTTGACCTCGTAGCGGTGGCGGTGGCGCTCCGAACAGGAGGTGTCGCCGTACAGGTCGTAGGCCAGCGTCTCGGGCTCGATGACGGTCGTGTGTTCACCCAGCCGCATCGTCCCGCCCATGTCCTCGACCTCGTATTGCTCGGGCAGGATGTCAATGACGGGGTGGGGCGTGTCTTCCTCCATCTCGGCGGAGTGGGCGCCCTCGAAGCCCAGCACGTTCCGTGCGTACTCGACGACGGCCATCTGGAAGCCCAGACACAGGCCCAGGAACGGCACGTCGTTCTCGCGGGCGTACTGGACCGCGCGGATCTTCCCTTCGGAGCCGCGCATCCCGAAGCCGCCGGGGACGATGACGCCGTCCATCCCCTCGAGTTGGCCGTCGTAGCCCTCGCTCAGTTCGTCGGCCGCGACCCAGTGGACGTTCACGTCGACGCCGACCTCGAAGCCGGCGTGTTTCAGCGACTCGTGGATCGACATGTACGCGTCCTCGAGGTCGTACTTGCCGACCAGCGCGATGTCGACCTCACCGTCTTTCTCGCTCGTGACGATCTCGCGCCACTCGTTGGCACGTTCGCCTTCCGGCAGGGCCTCCTCGGCCAGCCCGAAGTGTTCGAGGACGTACTGATCTAACCCTTCGTCCTCGACCATCAGCGGGACGTGGTAGACGTCCTCGACGTCGGGGTTCGAGAACACCGCCTCCGTCGGGATGTCACAGAACAGCGCGATCTTCTCTTTGGTCTCGGGATCGAGTCGATCCTCACAGCGGCCGACGATCACGTCGGGCTGGAGACCGATCGAACGGACCTCCTTGACCGAGTGCTGGGTCGGCTTGGTCTTCTGCTCGCCGTTTTTCGAGTACGGGACGAGGGTCACGTGGGTGAAGAGGACGTTCTCCTCCGGCTCCTCGTGGGCGAACTGGCGCAGCGCCTCGAGATAGGGCATCCCCTCGATGTCCCCGACCGTTCCGCCGACTTCGATGATACAGACGTCGGTGCCTTCGGCGGCCTCGCGAATGCGACGTTTGATGTCGTCGGTGATGTGAGGGATGATCTGGACGGTCTTGCCCAGGTAGTCACCCGCGCGTTCCTTCTCGATGACGTGCTGGTAGGTCTTGCCCGTCGTGATGTTGTGATCCGAGGTCATGTCGATGTCGAGGAACCGCTCGTAGTTCCCCAGATCGAGGTCGACCTCGCCCCCGTCTTCCAGTACGTAGACTTCCCCGTGCTGGTAGGGGTTCATCGTCCCCGCGTCGACGTTCAGGTATGGATCGATCTTCACTGCGGTGACGTCGAACCCGGCGTTTTTCAGGAGTCGGCCGGTACTCGCAGCCGTAATCCCCTTGCCGAGCCCCGACATGACGCCGCCGGTGACGAAGATGAACTTGTTCCCCAGCGAGGGGTCATAATGAGTGTCCGATTCCGTCGGCATACCGAGTGTGCGCGCGACCGCTTGAAAACGATTTCGGGAGCGAACCGCTCCGATAGGGGTTGTCACTCCCCATTGCCGTTGGAGACAGTCACTATCACGGCCACGACAGCCACGGTCGTCCACCGGGACTCTCACCCGGGGGCTTCGTCCTGTACGTCGACGATCTCGGCCTGCTCGAGGGATTCGTTCCCGCCCTCCATTCGTATCTGGATCGTCCGTCCGGGGAGTCCCGGATCCCCTTCGTCGGCGTCCTGTAGCACCGACACGGCGGTGACGCCGTCGATCGTGACCGACCGGCGCTGGATGGGGTCGCCCTCGTACTCGACGGTGTCCCACGTCTCGACATCGAACTCGTCCATCTCGGCCCCGAAGTAGTCTTCCGCATCGGGATTCACCGTGTCCTCGGTCTGGGACTCACCGGTCGTTCGGTTGTCGTCGAACTGGACCTCCTCGTGTTTGTACTGGTGGAGCTGTACGAGCATACGCTAGCCACGGCCTCCAGTGTGGTAACTCTCATACTGGAACTCGCCGGCCGGTCTCGAGTCGCCGGTACGCCGTCGACGAGAGCGTGCAGCGGCGGGTGAGTCGAGACTGGCGAGCGTGTAATCGGACTAAGGGTACCGGTTTTATTTTATGCTCGGGAACCGAAATCGCGAACACCGTGGCATCATACGACCGGCACCGTCCCCTCGAGGTGAGCGACCCCGACATTGGCTTCCAAGCCGGGTTCGGCTTCTACCTCGGGATCGTCGTCACCGGGATCGTCGCGATCGCGGGGGTGTTCGCCGACGTGGGGACGGCGGCGCTGCTTGGCATCCTGCCGAGTACAGTGACTGCCGTCGCCATCGTCGGCCACATCTACGCCAGCCGGGCGCGGGGACTGCCCGAGCGTATCGGCCGGAGCCGCTGGCGACGACTCGGCTGTTACGCCCCGGCAGCGGCGTTTACGGTGCTTCTCTTTACCGCCGAGACCATGCCGATCGCCGACACCGGTCGGTTCATCGTCCTGACCGTCGCTGCGGCCGTTCTGGCCGGCGTCTCGGGCCTTGGCCTCGAGCGGATGGCGAAAAACCGGTACGTCGACGCGCTCACGACCGATGTACCCGCCGCGACGTGGACGTGGCAGCGAAGCGGCGGGTGGAGCGGCGAGCCGATCTATACCGTGATCATGGCGTTCATGATCGTCGCCGGGCTCGTCAGCATGTGGCAGGGCGAGTGGTACCTCGGGCCGTTCTGGGTCGTCTACGGAGCCGTGATGATCCTCTCGAGACACTACGACTGGTACGACCTCGAGGAGACCGACCGCTGGAACCCACCGGAGATCCGCGTCCACGAGGCCGGCCTCGTCGTCGACCGGTCGTTCTGGACGGAGTTCGTTCCCTGGGAAACGGTCGACGGCGTCCGGCTGACCGACGACGAACTCGTCGTCGAGCGGCGGCGCTTCGGCCTCGAGAGCGGCGTCTTCGACCTCCGCTGTGACCGGGCGGCCATCGACGACGCCGACGCGGTCGCTGGGGCGCTCGAGCGCGCCCGCGAACGGGCCACGAGCCGCGATTTGCGGGCCGTCGACACCGCCGACTGAACCGCCGCGGTCGCCGCTCCGGAGTCCCCGCCGTTCGTCGGATCGTCCATGAGCGATCTCCGCGTTACCGTCGCCGACCGCGACCTCGCGGTGATCTGGGCCGACGACACACCGGCCACCAGGGCCGCCCTCGAGGCGGCGCTGCCCGCGGCGGGCGAGGCGACCCGCTGGGGCGACGAACTCTACGACGATCTCGAACTAGATGCACCGCTCGAGAACGTACGGGAAGCGGTACCTGAGGGTGCGATCGCCGACTGGCCGGCCGGCGGGAAACCGTGTCCGTTCTGGGGGCCGATGTCGGCCAGCGAGGACGGGGAGCCGCGTGCCGCCGCGCCCGTGACCGTCGTCGGGCGGCTCGAGGATCCCGGATCGTTGTCCGATTTCGAGGGTGGGGCACGGGTTCGGCTCGAGGCGCTAAACGACTGACGACGACGTCGGCACGAGAAGGGCAGCGAGCGCACTTCGAGCAGTCACAGTCGCATTGTAACACCAATACGCAGGATTGTACCCGAAGAGGAACGCGGGATGGTGGGGCCAGAACGGACCGTTCTGCTATCTTGGCAACGGGGAGTCGCCACGCCCTCCCCAACCGATTCGTTCGCTCACTGCGTTCGCTCACTCATCCCTCGCACGGCGTTACACCGCGGTTCGTCGGTGACTCACCGCGGAGCAGCGCGCGCCACCGCACGTCGAGTGGGTAGTCGAGACCGAGATGCCGCCCGCGATCCTGAACGGACTTACTTGCCCCAGAAGGGGTCCCGGTTGCGCTGCTTGTCGAGGTACATGTTCAGCGCCTCGAGTTCGTCGCCGGGGATCTCGCTTGCGAGTTCCTGCTCTAAGATCTTCGCGTGTTTCTCGGGGATCTCGGCCCAGAGTTCGTCGTCTTCCTCGATGCCGCGGCCGACGGTGGGGCCGTCGATGGCGACCGAGACGCGGTTGCCCGCGCGGGCCTCGTCGACGTCCTCGCCCTGTTCCTGAATGCCTTTGACCTGGCCGACGCGTTCGGGCTCGTTGCCGTCGAACTTGACGACGTTGGCGTTGGTCTGGATCGTCCCCGAGTTCACTTCGACGCCGACGACCGCCGGATCGTTCTGGCGGAAGGTGTGATCCGGCAGAATGCGGAACCGGGCGGGCCGGGTGATGTTCTCGAGGATGGTGTCTTGCTGGGCCTGTTCGATGTTTTCGACGTACTCCTCGTAGCCCTCGACGAGCTGGTAGATGACCTCGTCGGTGAAGATCGAGACGTCCTCGATCTCGGCGCGTTGCTCAGCGTCGTCTAACGTGTCGACGTTGAACCCGAGGATCACCTGCTGTTTCGGATCCTCGGCGGTCGAGGCGACCGAGACGTCACGCGGCGCGACGTCGCCGACCTCCGCGCGGACGATCGGGACCTCGGCCTCGCCTAGGGCGTCGGCCATCGCCTCGAGGCTGCCCAGGGTGTCTGCCTTGACGACGACGCCTTCCTCGGCGGTGTCGACGGCGATGTCGGCCAGTTCGGCCTGGACCTCCGCGATGACTTCGTCGAGATCGCGGTCGCGGACGACCCGGACCGGCGCGCCGGCCATCGCGTCCGCGAGGTCGGGCGCGGCGACTTTGATCCCGGACGCGGCCGAGACTTCCTCGACCGTTTCGAAACGGCTCTCGGTCCGAATTTCGGCGAGCGGCCGCGGCTGGAGCAGGGCTCGGACCTCGGTGACGATCGGCTCGTTTTGCCCGCCGACGACGAGCGTGTCGTCGGCCCGGATTGTCCCGTCGTACAGCACCGTGTCGATGGTCGTTCCGAACCCTTTCTCCTCTTTGACCTCGAGGACGGTGCCGACGCCGGGGCCGGCGACGTCGATCTCCATCTCCTCTTTCATGTAGCGCTGGGACAGCCCCATCATGACGGTCAGGAGGTCGGGGACCCCTTCGCCGGTCATCGCCGAGACGGGGACGACCCCGACGTTGCGCTGGAAGTTCTGGACCCGCCAGTAGAGGTCCGCGGAGAACCCTTCGTCCGAGAGGTTGCCGATGATCTCGTAGAGGCTCTCGTCGAGTCGTTCGCGGACGCGATCCGTCTGGGACTCGTAGGTGTCGTTGATCGGCGCGTCCTCGTTCTCCTTCCAGCCCGGGACGGTGTCGATCTTGTTCGCCGCGACGATAAACGGCGTTTCCGAGCGCTTGAGGATGTCCAGGGCCTCGAGCGTCTGGGGCTGGAAGCCGTCGTTGACGTCGACGACGAGGATGGCGATGTCGGCCAACGCGCCCCCGCGAGATCGCAGCGTCGTAAAGGAGTGGTGACCCGGCGTGTCGATAAAGAGGAGGCCAGGGAGGTCGAAATCGTCCGGGTCGACGAGATCGCCCGCGATCGTCGAGATGATGTCCAGCGGCACGGCAGTCGCGCCGATGTGCTGGGTGATCGCGCCTGCTTCGCCCTCGATGACCGCGGAGCCGCGGATCTTATCGAGGAGACTTGTCTTGCCGTGATCGACGTGTCCGAGGACGGCGACGATCGGCGTTCTGAGGGATGTGGGGTCGCGTGTATCCGTGTCCGACATGATGAACCACCCGAGAAGGTCTTACCTAAATCGTCCGTAGCGCCGTAGTTAAACCCATCGTCATCCGCGTTCCGGACCGCCACGATCGACTGCCGAGTCTCGGCGGTCGCCGACTCGACTCGAGGGCGGCCGTTCCGGCGGTCCGCTCGCCTCGAGAGCGGTCCCAATCGTTTAATACCGATTAGTAAGTACGGGCATGCATGAGCGATATACTCGCTGAAAACCTCTCGGGGAAGTCCGTCATGGGTTCCGACGGCACCGAGCTTGGATTGCTCTATAACATCACCATGGATCTCAAATCGGGTACGCTTCACGATCTCGTCATCGAGCCCGACGAGGAGCTGTCGACCCGCGCCGTCGACTTCGATCTCGACGAGGGCGGTCACTTCCTCGTTCCCGTCAACCGTGTCCAAGCGGTGAAAGACTACATCGTCGTCCAGCGCTAACGGTATGTACGTTCTCGACTCCTCGGCTTTTATCCACGATTTCCATACGACAGAACAGACTGCGACGATCCCGCTCGTCCGCGAGGAACTCGAAGACGAGAGCGCCTATCGCTACGACGCGATGGAGGGATCGGGCATGCACATCCACATCCCGAACGACGACACCACCGAAAAGGTCGAACGCGCGGCCCGGGAATCCGGGGATCTCGGCGTCCTCTCGGACACCGACGTTCGGCTCGTCGCCGCGAGTTTCGAACTCGACGCCACCTTGGTGACCGACGACTACGCGATGCAAAATGTCGCGGAGAAGCTCAACGTCGCGGTCGACGTGATCGCCCGGGAGGGAATCGACGAGCAGCGCCACTGGACCTACCAGTGTCAGGGCTGTGGCCGCGAGTTCGACGAGGAGAAAGAGCGGTGCCCGATCTGTGGGTCGGAACTGGCCCGGAAGAACCCCTCGTAGCTCGCGATCGGTTCGGTTGCGGTCGATGTCCCCGTAAGCGTCGGCAGGCCCGCGCTCAGGCGTGGATGAAATAGAGGTTCAGGAACGTCAACGCGTTGTATAACCCGTGGACCAGCGCCGGGATCAGGAGGTTGTCGGTCCGTTCGTAGATAACACCGAGGACGATCGAGAGCCCGAAGATCGTCCCCAGACTGGCGATGACCGCGCCCAGCCCGTTGGTGGCGTACGCGAGGACGTGGACCGCTG
Organism: Natrinema pellirubrum DSM 15624; assembly: GCF_000230735.2. Classification (NCBI taxonomy): domain Archaea; kingdom Methanobacteriati; phylum Methanobacteriota; class Halobacteria; order Halobacteriales; family Natrialbaceae; genus Natrinema; species Natrinema pellirubrum. Next base: position 3,260,572 of record NC_019962.1, on the reverse strand, counting down.
CGAAGATGACGCTTGCCACCGCGACGGCACCGAACCGCGAGAACGTCTCGTACAGCGACTTTTGGATCACGTTCCGGTAGAGGACCTCCTCGAACGGCCCGATGATCAGGATCGCGATCGGTACCATGATAAGCATCAGTCCGGGGTTGCTCTCGGCCTGCTGTGTGGTCGAGTGGTCGGCGCTCTCGACACCGGTCGACTGCATGAGCGTCGAAATCGCGAACAGCGCGCCGAAGAGGACGATGAGGCCGCCGACGGTCCAGGCGATCTCCCGCAGCGTGGGCCACCGGAGATCGATGAACGCCAACCCTCGGTCCGTCCAGCGAAGAAAGGCGACGACCACGATCGCCGTGCCGATGACCACGCCGAGCTGGGTGATGAGCTGGGTGGCCACGAGCCGCTCGATCTCCGGCAGCGTCTCGAGGAACGGATAGACCGGTGCGGCAAAGAGAATCATCAGTAGCTGCGGCAGGATGAGCCCGACGAGGCCGACCCCCGTCATGACGAGGGTCTGGCTGGTCCGGCGCTTGAGCCCGACGACGCCGATGCCGAAGAAGTCCGCGACCGCGACGCCGACGGTCAGCCCGGCGGTCACGAACGCCACGAACACGATCGGTATCGAGAGCAGCGACGTCGTGACTCCTTGATTCAACGCGTAGCCGGCGAACAGGACGACGCCGACGCTCGAGCCGGCGGCGATCGCTGCGAGGGGCTGGGGTTCGCGCGAGCCGTGGCGGCGAACGAGGAAGGCGAGGACGGCGGCGACGGCCAGGCCGGTACCGGCCCAGACACTGGGGTCGTCGACGCCGTTGCGAACGGGGACGAACATGGCGACCAACGTGAGCCCGGCCAGCAGGGTTCCGATACCCGGGATCGCGCCGGACGCGACCGGGCCGGCGTCGTCGGCCCGTGCAGTCTCGGTCATACGTGAGTGTTCGTCCGAGGGCTCATATGCACACCGCAACCGGACGACGGGTGCAGGTCGGCTCGGTCGGCTACCGCTCGACTCGAAGCTCGGTCTTCTCGGCGACCGCTTTCGCCTCTTCGAACTCGCCGCCGCCGAGTAGCCCGCGGGTGGCCTTCTTGGCCCATTCGACGGCCGGCTGCTCGAAGGTGTTCACGCCGTAGAGCTCGCCCGCGAGGACGCAGGCGGCTTCCATCCCGTAGAGGAAGCCGCCGAGTTCGTACTCGTCGACGGCCTCGAGTTCGACCCGGACGTTCGGCCGGCCGGCCGCGGCCAGGCTCGCCTCGGTGGCCTCGAACTCCGCCTCGAGTAGTTCACCCAGCGTCGCGTCGCCCAGATACGCGAGTTCCTCGACGTCGGTCGTGGGGATCGAGCGGTCGGCGTCCGCGTCGGCCGTCACGAAGGTGACGAGTTTGTCCCGCGGGCCCGCCCGGTAGAGTTGCAGTTGGGAGTGCTGGTCGGTGACCCCGAGCGCACGCACCGGCGTCTGGCCGAGATCGTCCTTGCCGAGGCTCTCGGCCCACAGCTGGGCGAACCACTCCGCCGAGGTCTCGAGCGACTCGGCGTAGGGCATCATGGCGTTTACTCCCGCGCCGCGCCCGTCCAGCGCGTAGGTCGTCGCGCCGTAGGCGTAGGCCGGACAGTCAAAGAGCGAGCCCGAGAGCGTCTCTCGCTCGGCGGCCGCGCCCGCGAGCAGGGCCTCGAGGTCGTGGCCACAGACGGCGGCGGCGACCATGCCGACGGCCGACAGCGCCGAGAAGCGGCCGGGGACGCCGTCGGGGACTTTCAGCGACGGGAGGTCGTGGCGGTCCGCGAGGTCCCGCAGCGGCCCCGACTCGCCGGTCGTGACGATGGTCCGCTCGGTCCAGTCGACGCCGGCGTCCTCGAAGGCCTCGCGGACGACGAGGAAGTTCGCCAGCGTCTCCGCGGTCGTCCCCGACCGCGAGACGACGTTGATCGCCGCGTTCTCGAGCGCCAGCCCGTCGAGGCGGCCCGACACCCACTCGGGGTCGACGTTGTCCAGAAAGACCGTCTCGGTGTCTGACTCGAGGGCGTCGACGATCGTCGCCGCACCCAGCGAACTGCCGCCGATACCGACGGTGATCAGGGTGTCGGCGTCGGCGACCGGCTCGACGGCCGCCCGGATCTCGTCGGGATCGGTCCGCTCGGGGAGGTTCAGTGCTTCGTAGCCGTGGTCGGCGTTTGCCATGCCGCGCTCGATGCGCTCGTGGGCGGCCGCGACCTGTTCGTCCAGTCGCTCGAGAGAGGCCCGCGAGACGCCCGGCGAGGCGACCGACGCGAGCGCGTTCCCGATATCGACGTTCATACTCGAGGAGGCGACCGCCGAGGTCAAAGGCGTTCCGAGACGGCCACGGACCACCACTGCGAGCGACCATTGGACTCAAGCGAACTCGAACCGGCACCGACCTCGAGCCGACCGACCGGCTTTTTGCCCGTTCGCCGAGTCGCCCCGCGTATGGAGCGCAGCGAACTCGCCCCCCTGATCGATCACACGGTGCTTGGTCCCGAGACGACGCCGGCCGACGTTCGGCGGGTCCTCGACGAGGCCGCCGAGTACGGAATGAACGCCTGTGTCCCGCCGTACGCGGTCGAGATGGCCGCCGAGTACGCCCCCGACGTGACCCTCGCGACGGTGGTCGGCTTCCCCCACGGCCAGCACGCGCCCGCGGCGAAACGCAAGGAGGGCGTCGGGGCCTGGCAGGACGGTGCGGACGAACTCGACGTGGTGATCAACGTCGGTCGGCTGCAGGCCGGTGCGGGCGAGGCCGTCGAAACGGCACTCGCCGACCTGGTCGCGGCCATCCCGATTCCGGTCAAGGTCATCATCGAAGCCCCGTTGCTGACCGACGCGGAGAAACGGCGGGCCTGCGAGGCCGCGGCTGCCGCCGACGCGGCGATGGTGAAGACCGCGACCGGGTTCGGCGGGGGTGGCGCGACCGTCGACGACGTCGCCCTCATGAGCGACGTCCTCCCCGTCAAGGCCAGCGGCGGTATCGGCAGCTACGACGAGGCGATGGCCATGCTCGAGGCCGGCGCGGAACGCATCGGGGCCTCGAGCGGGGTCGCAATTCTCGAGGGCGCACCCGAATAGTTCGTGGATCCTCGCTGGCTTCGCTGATCACCCGTGCGAGAAGCCAAACGGTTTTGGTCGTCGCTCGAGCAACGCATCCCATGCTCGAGGGGGTACGTGCGCGACTCCGCGCGCTCGCGAGGCGGCTTCGACGACTGGAACGACGTGAACTCGAGGCCGTCGTCCGATGGCTCGAGCAGACGGGGAACCTGCTTCACCTGTCGGTGCTGGTCTTTGTCCCCCTGTTGATCGCCGCGGTGACGTGGCTGGCGAACGCGACCCCCGTGATCTCGTTTCTGCTCTTTCCGCCGCTTGCCTCGGGGACCTTCACCCTCTTTGCGGAGCCGGAAGGGAAGTACGCCTCGCCGGGGAAGTTCGTCGGCGGGATGACCATCGGGGCCTGCTGTGGCTGGCTCGCGCTCGCGCTGACGGCGGCCGTCGGACTGGGTGGCGGCATCAGCGCCTGGGGTGCCGCACTCGGGGTCTTCTGTACCGGCGTCTGCACGTGGGCGCTCGATCTCGAGGTACCGACGGCGTTCTCGACGGCCCTGCTCGTTCTCGTGACCGGCAACGCACAGGTGGCCTACGTCCTCGGGATCGTCATCTCGAGTTCGTTCGTCGCGGCCGCGTTCGTCCTCTGGCGCGACCGGTTCTACGAGCAACGCGCCCGCTATCTCTATCGGACGACCAGCGGCGACGATCACGTCCTCGTCCCGATGACCGACTGCGAGGAGACGGTCGCCCGCTTCGCCGCGTCGATCGCCGGGGCCCACGACGCCGGCAAAGTGGTCCTCTTCGACGTCGTTGAGACGGTCGACGACGAGCAACCGGACGCGTCGGCCGACGGCGACCCGGACGAACCGACGCCCGCCGAACGCGCGGCTACCGACGCCGGTCGCCGTCTCGAGTCGCTCGCGGCTGATCTCCAGAGCGCGTACGACGTCCCCTGCGAGGTCGTCGTCGCGGCCGACAGCGACCTCTCGTCGGGACTCGTCCTCGAGACCGCGCGAGCGGAGAACTGCGATCTCATCGTCACGCCCTACGCCGAACGCGAGGGTGGCGGCCTCTCGTCGTTTATCACCGGGCTGTTCGAGGGCGAGATCGATACGATCGTCTTCCGCTCGAACGGCGTTCGACGGACGCGTTGGCGGAGCGGCCTCGTCGCGGTTCGCGGTGCGGGCGATACCGCTCGCGCAATGCTCGATTTCGCGATCCGGGTGACCGAGTCCGGCCGGCCGATCAGCGTCTGTACCTGCATCGATCGGGAGTCGCGCCGTCGGGCGGCCGAGGGGACGCTCGCGGATCTCGTCGATGCCTTTGCCGGTCCCTTCGAAACCCACGTGGTCACCGCCGCCGTCGAGGACTACCTCGCCCGCATCGCGCCCCGCTATGACGTCTGTTTCGTCGGCTCGAGTACCGACCGCTCGGCGGCCTCTCGCTTTGTCTCCCCGCCGACGTTCCGGAAACTCAGCGATCTGGAGGCGGACGTGGCGATCGTCCATCGGGGTCGCCGACGGTAGGTTATTCGCGCTCGAGAATACGGTCGATCAGCCCGCTCTCGTCGCTGCCGAGCGCCGACCGCACGAGCAGGTGGCCGCCCAGCACCGAGGGGCTGATCACCGCGTCCGCGCCGGCCCGCTCGAGTTTCTTCGTGTTCTCGCGGTCGGTCGCGGCCGCGACGATCCGGGTGGTCGGCGCGAGTTCGCGGGCGGTCAGGACCGCCAGCGCGTCCTCCGCGTCGTGGTTCGTCGCAACGACGATCGCGGCCGCCCGGTCGATCTTCGCACGCTGGAGCGGTTCCTCGTCGCTGGGGTCGCCGGTGACGACCGAGATGCCACGGTCGGTGAGATCCGTCGCGACCTCGCGATCGTTGGTCACGACGACAAACTTGCGGCCACCGTCGGCCAGTTCGTCGACGATCGGTTCCGTCAGTTCGCCGTAGCCGAGGACGAGGATGTGGTCCTCGAGGAGTTGCAGCTGTGAGTCGGTCATCTTTCCGAGTGTCTTCGAGATGCGGTCCTGAATGAGTGGGCCGACCAGCGCCCCAATGGCGATACCGAAACTGGCCACGCCGAGGATGAGGACGGACATCGTAAACAACATCCCCTCGATCGACTCCTGATTCGGCGTGACGTCGCCGTAGCCGACCGTACTCGAGGTGATCAGCGTAAAATAAAACGCATCGAGAATGTTGTTGATCCCGTCGAAGTGTTCCCGCATGGCGTAGCCGCCGATGGTGCCGTACAGTTGGACGCCGACCAGTGCCGCACCGGCCGCGATCTGCGTCGTCGTCAGCGAGAGCGGTTTGTCGAACCGGCCGCGGGTCAACAGGAGGGCCGGAATCGACACGATCGAGAGGACGACCAGCGGAACCGAGTACTGGCTCGACTGGAGGAGGCCCTGTCCCGCGGTCACCGGGAGCAACAGCAGCGTCGCCCACCAGCCGGCGCGGAGCCCGCGTCGGAGGGCAAGCGCACTCCCGACCATCATGAACCCGGTGAGCGCCCCGGTGAACGCGGCGGCGCTTTGAATCGCGTCGGGAACGTACCCGTGGAGCGGCCCCGGGTTCGGGGTCCAGATGTTGATGACTGCAGTGGCGACCGAGAGCAGCGCGACCAGCAGGACGAGGATCACGGTCGCCCGCGTCGTCAGCACGTGCTGCCAGTCGTCCGGGAGTCGTCCTCGAAGCGACCGGTCGTCGGCCATACACACCGGTGAGCGACGGCGTCAGTTAAACGTCTCCGTTCGGAATTCGGGGGATCGCCGCTCGAGCCGGAGACGGCTGCCGGTGCTAATTTAACCGCTCCGGTCCACTGGCCCACAATGCCATCCCTTCCGGTCGAAGTGTTGCTCGGTCTCTATCTCGGCCTCCTGACCGGTATCGTTCCCGCCTTCGTCGCCGGTTCGCTCGGCTTTCTCGTCCGGTATTTCACCGGCGTTACCCTGCCCGGGTTCGGTGTCGTCGTCCTCGCGCTGTCGATCGCCAGCGTGCAGGGCGGACTGCTCGGGCTCGTCGAACCTACCATCGCCCAGTCACCGCGGCTGCTCGTCGCCGTGCTGGTCGTCCTCATGCTCGCGCTGTACGCCCACAACCAGGGCGACAAGCTCGGCTCGGAACTCCCGCGTCGGCTCTCCTTGACCTCGCTGCGCCAGCGGACCCTCTCGGCCGATGTCGTCGAACTCGTCGGCTCGGTCGGTCAGGTCACGGTGCGTCCCACCGGTGAGATCCACGACATGGAAGGCTACCCGCCGCTGTCGGCCGACCTCCGCCGGACGTTGAAAGGGGGGTCGTGGCGGCTCCCTGCCGACCTCCCGCTCTCGGAACTCGAGGCCCGTCTCGAGGAGCGCCTGCGGACCGATCACGATCTCGCGGACGTCGCCGTCGCGATCGACGAACGGGCCCGGGCGACCATCACGGCCGCGCCGCCGTCGGGTGGTCTCTCCCGGCGCGTCCCGGCGGGCCGGCGGGCCGTCTCGCTGACGACGCTCGTCCCGACGGGACTCGCGAGCGGGGACGTGGTGAGCGTCCGCGTCGGCGACCGCTCGATCGGAGGGACCGTCGTCAGCGCCCGTACCGAGACCGACGACGAGATCGACGGCGACGACGGGTCGTCGGGGCCTGCCGACGCGGTCGCGCCCGATGGCGGCGCGGACCCCGAGCCCGCTCCCGCGGCGAAACCGCACGCGGCGACGGCCGGCGGCTCGGGCCGCGTGACGATTGCCGTCCCCCGTCGGGACGTCAAGCCGGTCCTCGAGGCCGAGTCGCCGCGGCTCGTCGTGCGCTCGCGGGGCACCAGCCGTGAGTTCGAGGCGCTCTCGCTGGTCAAACGCGAGGGGTATGCCATCCGACGACTGACCGTCGGTCCGATCGGGGCGACCGACGAGACGATCGCCGGGACCGACGTGACGGTCCTTGCGGTCCGTCGACAGGGCAGCGAGACCGGTGAGCGCCGCCACGGCTGGGTGTTCGCTCCCGGGATCGAACGGCCGCTCGAGGCCGGCGACGAGGCGTTCGTCGCGGGTCCCGACGACGCGGTCGAGGCGTTCGCGGAGGCGATCGCGCAATGACTGCGATCGTCGCGGCGGCGGTCCCGACCGAGACGCTGCTCGAGGCGGTCGTCCGGATCCTCGGGTTCGCCCTGCTTGCGGCCGGCAGCGGGGCCGGCGTCGCCTTCGTCTATCGCTGGTATAGCGCCGACGGGATCCCGGAGGGCATCGCGGTGTTGTTCGGCGTCGCGCTCGTCGCGATCTGGCTGAACACTCAGACGGCGCTCCAGCAGGCGATCATCGGGAACACGGGCCTGCTCGAGCCCGGCACCGCGATCTACACGGTCGGTGCCTTCGCCGCCAGCGCGGTCGCGGCCGACGGCGGCCGGCGGCTGGGCGATTACCTCGCCCGGGACGTGTTCATGGTTGCGACCCCGCGGACGATCACCGAGGTCACCCAACTCGTCCGCTCGGCCGGCCGGGTCGTCACGGTCGAACTTCCCGACGAGATCGACGACATCGAGGGCTACGACCCGGTCGACGAGTCGGTGAAAGCCGACCTCGCCGGGCAGACGTTTCTCCTCCCCCGGCGGCTCACCGACGAGGAACTTCGCGAGCGGCTCGTGGCCCGCCTCGAGCGCGACTTCGGGATCGGCCACGTCGACGTCGATCTCGAGCCCGACGGCACGGTCGCGTTCCTCGCCGTGGGTAGCCGGCCGGCCGGTATCGGCCCGACGCTCGCGCCGGGGACCGTCGCCGTCGCGCTCGAGGGCGACCCCGCGGCCGACGCCAGCCCCGGCGATGCAGTCCGGATCTGGGCCCGCGGCGAGGACGGGGGTGCCCGACGGATCGCGGGCGGGGAACTCCGCGGGACCGCCGGCGACGTCGCGACTGTCGCCCTCGACGCCGAGGACGCCCGCGACCTCGAACCCGACGGCGACTACCGGCTCGTGACGCTGCCGGGCAGTCCCGACGCCGAGCGCGACCTCGTCTCCCTCTTGCGGGCGGCCGACGAGACGGTCCGATCGATCACCGTCGAGGCCGACGACCCCCTCGTCGGACTGGCGGTCGACTCGCTGCCGGTACTGGTCCTCGCGCTCGAGCGCGAGGGCGACGCCGACCACCGGCCGCTGCCGGCCGGGGACGTGCGACTCGCGGCCGGCGACGTCGCGTACGTCCTCGGCCGGCCGGACGCGCTTCGCCGGGTGACCGAACGGTCGCTGGCTGACGCGGACGAGTCTGCGACACCGCCGGCCGACGACGGCCAGCAGGCGGCCGCCGATCCGGATCACGGCCACGCGCCGGAACGGCCCCGAGAGCGGTAGCTACTTGCCGCCGGCACCGATACCGCCACGTATGCCCACGGAGTGGAAACTGTTCGCGGATCTGGCCGAGCGCGCCGGCGACAAGCACGTGACCGTCGAGGCCGGGGCCGGCGACACCGTCGGCGACGCCTTCGAGGAACTGCTCGAGGAGGCCCCCGCCCTCGAGGGCCGCGTCCTCGAGGACGGCGAACTGCGCTCCCAGATCAACGTGCTTCGCAACGGCACGAACGTCTTGGTCGAGGAGGAGGGGCTGGCGACGGTTCTCGAGGCGGGCGACGAGCTGGCGCTGTTCCCGCCGGTCAGCGGCGGGTAGCCGTCAGCGAGTCGCCGTCAGGTCGATCCCCAGCACGAAGTCCGGTTCCTCGGCGATATCGACACCCGCAGCGGGCACGTCGGTGACGAACCGGGCCGTTTCGGGAATCAGGACGCGCGTCTTTTCCGCGCCGCAGTCGGCCGCGTCGCGAGCGATCGCGGCGAACAGCGAGCGGGCGGCTTCGACCCCGTCCCATGCGGCGACCCCGTACTCGACCCACCGCTCGGTTTCGGGATCGTCGCTCGAGCCATCCATCGCGTCGCCGTCGACCGGCCGGTCGTAGCTTCGGGTGCGGTAGGCAGCGCCAGCGAGTCCATCCTCGCTCTCGACGGCGAAAACTGCCGTTTCGTCGGCCAACTGCTCGAAGTCCTCGCGCGTGAGTTCGCGGACGGCCCACGATTCCTCGGGCGCGAGACCGAGCCCGCGCAGGTATTCGCGGGCGTCGCTGTGGGTCCAGTAACGCCACGCCTTGGTCGGATCGCTCGAGACCCGATGCGGCCCCTCGGCGTCCGGGTCGGGGTCGGGATGGGCGAAGCGAAACTCGGTGACCGGTTCGAAGCCGCTGGCTCGTGCCGCGCCCAGTGAGGCCGCGTTCCACGAGAAGATCATCACGCGGCCGACGGTCGCGCCCTGCCGGCGGGCCCACTCGAAGGTCGCCTCGTTCAGCCGGTGGCTTACGCCCCGCCGGCGGTAGTCGGCCGCGACGCGCATGCCCTGGAACCAGGCCTCGTCCTCGGAGAGCATGACGGCCTGGACGATTCCCGCGGCCTCGCCGTCGACTTCGGCGAGGAAGGTTTTCTTGCCCTGGCCCGGCTCGTCCTCGAGCCAGTCGTGGTAGATTCGCGGGATGTAGTCGCCGCCGCGGTCGGGCCAGATATCGCCCGTGAAGTCGGCGACGGCGTCGTAGTCGTCGTGAGTAGCGCGGCGGATCTCGATGGCGGATTCGGAATCCAACTCTGATGCCATAGCTGTCGAGTATTGGCATCTCATGTGGTCGCCCGTGAAAGAACTTCGCGGGCTCGAGGCGGGATCGACTGCGGTGGCACACGCTGTCGGCCGTCCGATTTCGAGTGCGCGTCCCAAAACAAATTCTCGACTCCGTCTCCGTTCAGCCGCGTCCAGCGGACGTGATCACTCCCAGGGGACCGACCGCTCCTGGATCTCGCCGGCCAGCGACGTGCCCATCGCCTCCGCGACGTCGTCGCTGTTTTCGAGCGCCCACATCAGCTTGACTTTCGCCGTCCCGGGCAGCGTGTCGCCGGCCTCGATGACACCGGCCTCGAGCAGGTCCCGACCCGTGTCGTAGACCCGGTCACAGACCCGCCCCTCGAGACATTGGCTGGTCATGACGACTGTCGTCCCGTCCGCGATGAGTTCCTCGATGCGGGGGATCAGATCGGTGTGGACGTGTCCGAGCCCGGAGCCCTCGATGATCAGGCCCTCGCTCCCCTCGACGACGTCGAGGAACGCGGGGTCCATTCCGGGGGTGAACTTGAGCAGTTCGACGTCGCCCTCGAGGTCGTCGCGGAGTTCCAGCTCGCTCGCTCCACGCTCCTGATACGCCCGCCGGAACTCGACGGTCTCGGTCTCGTACTCGACCTCGCCGAGCGGTTCCGCGCCGACGGTCTCGAAGGCGTCCCGCCGCGAGGTGTGGTTCTTCCGCACGCGGGTCCCGCGGTGAAGGGCACAGCGGTCGTCCGACTCGGTGGCGTGCATACAGACCATGACCTCCGCACAGTCGCTTTTGGCGGCCTCGACTGCCGAGACGGCGTTCATCACGTTATCGGAGGAGGGGCGGTCGGCCGAGCGCTGGGAGCCGGTGAAGACGATCGGCACCGGCGTCTCGAGCATGAACGCGAGGGCGGAGGCGGAGTACTGCATCGTGTCGGTGCCGTGCATGACGACGATGCCGTCCGCGCCGGCCTCGATCTCCTCGCGGACCGCCTGCGCGAGGTCCCGCCAGATCGACGGCTCCATGTTCTCCGAGAGGATGTTGGCGACGACACGCCCACGGTAGTTCGCCCGGCCGGCCAGATCCGGCACCGCCCGCAGGACGTCCTCGGCGTCGAACTGGGCGGTCACCGCGCCGGTACGGTAGTCGACCGTCGAGGCGATCGTCCCGCCGGTCGAGATCAGCGAGATCGTCGGCAGGTCGTCGTCGAACTCGATCTCCGAGGCCCCATCGTCGCCCGCGGCGTCGGTACCGTCGATCTCGTAGACGTCCTCCGCGAGGACCTCCACGTCGGCCCCGCCCCGGTCGACGCCGACGTTGTAGCCGCCCTCGAGTTTCACCACGAGCTGGTCGTCCGTACTCGAGGGGAGCAACACGCCTTCGTACGTACGGTCCGCGCGATCGACGCGGACGCGGTCGCCTGGGTTCATGCGTGGCCGTAGCGCGGCCCCGGACTTGAAGGCACGCTTTCGCGCTACCGGCGGCCGGGCCGGCAGACCCGCCCACGGAACCGAAGACGGCGAGAGAATCCCCTCGTGAAACGTCGTCAAACGCAACAAATAAATCGCTGACCGATTACATACGTGATATGCAAATCGAGCCGCAGGCGTTCGACCGGGTTCTCTCCTCGATGTGTACGGAACCCCACCCGGCGGCACGCGACGCGGCCGAGCGGTTTCTCGCGACCAACCCCGGCGATCCGGGCACCTATCCCGGCGTCTCGGAACTCGAAGAGGACGCGATCGCCCTGCTGAGCGAGATCGCCGGCCTCCAAGAGCCGGCGGGCTATATCACCAGTGGCGGCACGGAAGCGAACATTCAGGCAGTCCGGATCGCCCGCGAGCGGGCCGACAGCCGGAATCCGAACGTCGTCATGCCCGAGTCGGGCCACTTCAGCTTCCAGAAGGCCGCGGACCTGCTCGGGGTCGACCTCCGGATCGTGCCGACCGACGACGACTACCGGGCCGACCTCGAGGCCGTTCGGGCCGCCGTCGACGAGGACACCGCCGCGGTGATCGGCGTCGCGGGGACGACCGAGTACGGCCGCGTCGATCCCATTCCGGAACTCGGCGAGATCGCCCGGTCGGTCGACGCGACGATGCACGTCGACGCCGCCTGGGGCGGCTTCGTCCTTCCGTTTACCGACTACGAGTGGAACTTCGACCACGCCGCGGTCGACACGATGGCGATCGATCCCCACAAGATGGGCCAAGCCGCCGTTCCTGCGGGCGGCCTGCTCGTTCGCGATTCGGCCCTGCTCGACGAACTCGCCGTCGACACGCCCTACCTCGAGTCGACCTCACAGGCGACCCTGACCGGCACCCGCTCGGGTGCGGGCGTCGCCAGCGCCGTCGCCGCGATGGAGGAGCTGTGGCCGACGGGGTACCGCCGGCAGTACGTCCGCTCGCAGAACAACGCCGAGTGGCTCGCCGATGCCCTCGAGAAACGCGGCTACGAGGTCGCCGACCCGACGCTGCCGCTGGTGGCGGCCGACGTCCCCCGCTCGACCTTCGACGCGTTGCGGGCCAAGGGCTGGCGGATCTCGAGAACCGCGACCGACGAACTGCGCGTGGTCTGTATGCCCCACGTCACCCGCGAGATGCTGGCCTCCTTTATCGGCGATCTCGACCGGCTCGAGGTGCGTGCGAGCGTCCCGATCACGAGCGACGACTGACGGTCCGTCGTCGCTTTCGCGTCTTTTCTCTCCGTCGCTGCAGTAATTCTCTTTGGAGTGGCGTTCAACTGACCAGCCACGGATGGGAGAGCAGACACGCCGACGTCGATGTTCGGAGGATCGGACGGGGAGGACCAGGCGGCGGTTCCTGACCGCAACCAGCGTAGCGTTCGCGGCCGGACTGGCTGGCTGTCAGGACACGACGGATGCCGGGGATCCCGACACGAACGACGGGGCGTCGTCGTCGCTTGAGCCCCCGACGGGAACCAGCGAGGACGGGATCGACGACCCGACGGCGCTCGTCGACGCGACGCAGGAAGCGTTGTCCGCGAACGATTATGCCCTCGAGCAGGAACTCGTCAACGCCGTCGATGGTGAGGAATCACTGGCCGTGACCCAGCGGCGACGGAGCAGCCTCGAGGACGAGCGACGGCTCTTCGTGTTCGATGCGCAGTCCGAGACGAACCGTCGTTATATCGAGGGTGACACGGTGTACAGTCGGTGGACGTCGGACGGCGAAACGACCGTCGGATCGAGCGAGGCACGGCGGGCGTTCGCCGAGACGCATCCACCGGAACTGCTCGGTGGGAGCGAGAGCCTCGGGGGAATCGTCGAAACGGGGACGTACACACCCGGCGAGACGGCCCGTCGGAACGACCGGCGAGTACTCCGGTTTGACCTCGAGTCGGCGGACGAGTCGGCTGTCTCCGGGACAGTGACCGAAGCAACCGGGACCGTCTTCGTCGACGCCGACAGCGTCGTTCACGATGCGAGCCGATCTCTGACCGTCGAGGAGGACGGGGTGACGACCACGGTCGAACAGTCGTTCGTCGTCCACGAACTCGGCGCGGTCGACGTCCAACGGCCCGACTGGTTCGAGGCGGCTCGAAACGCCGGCGACTGATCGCCGGCGCGTCCCGCGGTCGGCCACGCCGATCGAAACCGGCGGGTTTTACGCCCGCGAGCGCGACGTGACGACCATGAGCCACGAGGACTTTCCGACGGACGAACCCGCCGTCGTGACCTGTGGGCTCCCCTACGCGAACGGGGACCTTCACATCGGTCACCTGCGGGGGTATATCGGCGCGGACGCCTTTTCCCGCGCGCTCGAGACGCTGGGACAGGAGACGGCCTACGTCTGCGGCTCGGACATGCACGGCACGCCGGTCGCGGTCAACGCCGAGCAACAGGGCGTCGACCCCGAGGACTTCGCCCTCGACTGGCACGAGCAGTACAAGGAGACGTTCCCGCAGTTCAACGTCGAGTTCGACAACTACGGCCACACCCACGACGAGACCAACGTCGAGACGACCCAGGAGATCGTCCGGACGCTGGACGACGAGGGCTACATCTACGAGAAGGAGATCCAGGTCGCCTACGATCCCGACGCCGACCAGTACCTCCCCGACCGCTACGTCGAGGGCACCTGTCCCTACTGCGGTGCGAAGGCCCGCGGCGACGAGTGCGACGAGGGCTGTCAGCGCCACTTAGAGCCCGGCGAGGTCGAGGACCCGACCAGTACGATCACGGGCAACCCCGCGGAGTACCGCGAGCGCACCCACAAGTTCTTCGAGGTCTCGGAGTTCTCCGAGTTCCTCACCGAGTTCCTCGACGGCCTCGAGGGCACCTCGAACGCCCGCAACCAGCCCCGGCAGTGGATCGAAGACGGCCTGCAGGACTGGTGTATCACGCGGGATATGGACTGGGGGATCGACTATCCAGACGACGATGCGGGTGGTGAGGACGACCTCGTCCTCTACGTCTGGGTCGACGCGCCGATCGAGTACATCTCGAGTTCGAAGCAGTACTCCGAGCGCGTCGGCAAAGACGCGTTCGACTGGGAGCAGGTCTGGAAGGGCGACGGTGAGATCATGCACGTGATCGGCCGGGACATCATCCAGCACCACGCGATCTTCTGGCCGGCCATGCTCGAGGGCGCGGGTTACAACAAGCCCCGCGGGATCGCCGCGACCGGCTTCATCACGATCAACGGCAAGGGGCTCTCGACGAGTCGCAACCGGGCGATCTGGGCCAAGGAGTACCTCGAGGAAGGGTTCCACCCCGATCTGCTGCGGTACTATCTGACGACGACCGGCGGGCTCCAGCAGGACGTCGACTTCTCCTGGGACGCCTTCCAGGAGACGGTCAACGGCGAACTCGTCGGGACCATCGGCAACTTCTGGTACCGCTCGCTGCTCTTTGCCTACCGCAACTACGAGGGGACGCCGGACACGGACGTCTCCGAGGAAGTCCGCAAGCGTATCCAGGACGCGATCGGCGACGTGCGCGCAAACGTCAACGACTACTCCATGCGCGGGGTCGGCGGAGCGGCGACCGAACTCGCGCAGTTCGGCAACGAGTACATCCAGCGCAACGAGCCCTGGAAGCTCGACGCCGAAAGCGAGGAGGCGACGCAGGTCATCCGCGACTGCGTCCAGATCGCCAAGGCCGTCGCCGTCCTGCTCGAGCCGATCACCCCCGACAAGGCCCAGGCCCTCTGGGCACAGATCGGCGAGGACGGCGATATCGCCGACGCACATCTCGAGGATGCGCTCGAGGCTCCACCACGGGACTTCGACGAACCCGGCGAACTCTTCGAGAAGATCGAGGACGACCGCGTCGACGAGCTGACCGAAAAGCTCGAGGAACGCGTCGCGGCCGCCTCGGACGATGACGACGCGGAAACCGAAAGCGACGAAAGCACCGACACGGAAGCCGACGGTATGAGTGACACCGATGATCTCGAGCCGCTCGCGGACGAGCGGATCGGGTTCGAGGACTTCCAGGAACTGGACGTCCGGGTCGGCCGGATCGAATCCGCCGAGGGGATCGAGGACGCGGACGACCTCGCGCGCCTCGAGGTCGACATCGGCTTCGAGACGCGACAGATCGTCGCGGGGATCAAGCAACTACACGACCTCGAGGAACTGCCGGGCGAGAAGTGCGTCCTGCTCGCGAACATGGAGAAAGCCGAACTGTTCGGCGTCGAGTCCAACGGGATGATCCTCGCCGCGGGCGAGGAGGCCGACCTGCTGACGACCCACGGCGACGCCGCCGTCGGCGAGAAGATCAAGTAAGCGACTCGGTCGGGAACGGGAGATTGGGCGGTCGTGTACCGGCCGTTCGACACCCCGCCACGGGACTATCTGTCAACCCGCCTCAAATACAGCTATGTGGCTAGATGAAATACGTTCTCATATGTCACAGAGTGACGGGCGCGCTCGAGGGGTCGTCGGTCGAGACGTGGGATCGAACTGGCTCGCGGGACTTCCCGCCGCTTGCGGATCGGCGGAAGCCAGGGCGCTCGTCGTGATCGCCCTCTTGCTGTTTTCGCTCATGGCGCTTGGCAACCTCGCCGGCCTCTGGTGACCGCTCTCCGGTCCCACCGCTTGAGGCGGTGCGGCGGACCGGCGTTCGTCGCCACGCGGGGGTGACGTCCGGGAGCGTCGCCGCCGCCAGTTCGTGGCGTCAGACCTCGTCGACGATGTCGGAGAAGTCGTCGGTATCGACGATCGGCATCGTCTTTCCCTCGAGGCCGTGGCGGTGCAGCGTCAACGCGGACTTGAACGCCGCCTCGCGGTCGCCCGCCTCGAAGGTGATCAGGAAGTCGTGTTCGCCGAGCGCGGCGTAGGAGTCGAGCAACTCGGTGTCGTGTCCCTCGAACTCCGTCCGGATCTCGCCCCAGATCGTCGCGAGTTCCTGTGCGTTCTGGACGTCGCGATCGGCGAGGTCGACGAGGGTGGCGTAGGTCGGCATGGGAACTCGGAGGGTCGATCCGCGGAAAACGGTTGGCGTGGCAGGCGACGGGACCGCAACCGGCGGCCCGAACTGGTACTCGAGGGCGAGTAAGCGACCGGTTTTTACGCCACCTGGCGTTAGCCCCCGACATGAGAAACGCGAAGATCGTCTGTACGCTGGGACCGGCGTCGAACGACCGGGAAACGATCCGGGAGTTGGCCGAGGCGGGGATGTCGGTCGCACGGCTGAACGCGAGCCACGGAAGCCGCGAGGACCGCGCCGCATTGATCGACCGGGTCCGCGCGGTCGACGAGGAGCGCACCGAGCCCGTCGCGGTCATGCTCGACATGCAGGGCCCCGAGATCCGGACCGCGCCCCTGCCCGAGGGGGAGACAGTGACGCTCGAGACGGGCTCGGAGATCCGCTTCGTCGAGGGCGGGACGGCGACGCCGGAGACCGTCGGGCTCTCGCTGTCGATCGACGCCGTTGAGCCCGGCGATCGGATCCTGCTCGACGACGGGTTGATCGAGACGACGGTCCTCGAAACCGAGGGCGAGGGCGTCCGCGCCCGCGTCGATACCGGCGGCGACCTCGGCGGCCGCAAGGGGGTCAACGTCCCCGGCGTCGAACTCGGTCTCGACGTCGTTACCGAGTCTGATCGGCGGGATCTCGAGCTGGCCGCCGAAAAGGAGGTCGACTTCGTCGCCGCGAGTTTCGTCCGGGACGCCGACGACGTCTACGAGGTCGACGAGGTACTCGAGGCGGCCGGCGCTGACATTCCGGTCATCGCGAAGATCGAGCGAGCGGGCGCGGTCGAAAACTTGGACGAGATCATCGACGCCGCCTACGGCGTGATGGTCGCCCGCGGCGACCTCGGCGTCGAGTGTCCGATGGAGGACGTCCCGATGATCCAAAAGCGGATCATCCGGAAGTGCCGCGAGGCGGGGCGACCGGTCATCACGGCGACGGAGATGCTCGACTCGATGGTGACGGCTCGCCGGCCCACCCGTGCGGAGGCCTCCGACGTCGCCAACGCCGTCCTCGACGGCACCGACGCGGTCATGCTGTCGGCCGAGACCGCGATCGGTGACCACCCTGTCGCCGTCGTCGACGCGATGGACAGCATCGTCCGCGAAGTCGAGGGCTCCGTGGAACACGCCGAACTGTTCGAGCAGCGGGTCCCGGCCGCGGGCGAGGCGCGGACGGACGCGCTGGCTCGTTCGGCCCGCTTTCTGGCCCGGGATATCGACGCGGACGCGGTCGTCGCCGCGACCGAGTCCGGCTACACCGCACTCAAGACGGCGAAGTACCGCCCGGGCGTACCCGTCGTCGCCTCGACGCCGAGTCAGGCGGTGCGTCGCCAGCTCGCGCTGACCTGGGGCGTGACGCCGCTGTATGCCTCCGTCTCGGATCAGGGTGCCGACGCCGTCGTCGAGAAGGCCGTTCAGGCCGCGTTAGACGCCGGCATCGCCGAAAGCGGGGACACCGTCGTCGTCCTCTGTGGCATGATGACCGAACTCGAGGGGGCGAACACGACGAACATGCTGAAGGTCCACGTCGCGGCCGACGCCCTGACGACCGGCCAGGTGGTCGTCGAGGGCCGGGCGACCGGGCCGATCGTTCACGCCACCGACGGCGATCTCTCGGGAGTCCCCGAGGGAGCGATCCTTGCGCTGTCGGCCGACTTCGACGCGGAATTCTCGAGCGAGACGGATCGAATCGGCGGGATCGTCAACGCCCAGCGGGGGATGACCGGTTATCCGGCGATGATCGCGCGCGAACTGGGCGTGCCGATGATCAGCGACGCGGACGTCGAGACGCTGTCGGCCGGCGAGACGGTCACCGTCGACGCGGAACGCGGCGTCGTCTACGGCGGCGACATCGGGGGCCGTCCCGAGCGCCCCTGAGACCGACTGTTGGACCGATTTCCCCGTGTAACTGCAGGACATCGGGGTTGGACCGGAGGTGACGTACGACGGGCCGTCCGCCGCGTTCGGACCACGGGTTTTTGACGGCGGATCCGTTACGATCAGCCATGGCAGACGAACCGTCCGGCACGCGAGACGACACCGACGACGGCCGGCCCGATCCGTCGGCCGCGGATCCCGATACGGACGCCGCGGTCGATGCGGACCGGTCCGGGGCGGACGGGGACGACTGGGGCGTCGCCGACCGGAACGCCGACACGGAACGAGGCGATTCATTTTGGGAGGAGCGCGACGACGAGCGCATCCCGCTTGATCTCTCGGACTCGAGCGATGACGCGGCCGACGGGGACGACGATGAGGACGAGTACGCGCCGGAGCCGAACGAGACGCCCATTGAGCCCGGGGAGCCGGAACTGGAAAGCGCGTTGTTCGTCCTGTTGGGGGCGATCGCGATGGTGTTGGTCCTCGTTCGTCTCGTGATGATTCCGCTCGGGTGAGGCGGGCTCGCCGCCGGCGGGAGCGCGAGGTCGTGGCCGGAGCGATAAAATCACTCGAAGATCGCAGTAAACATTTAATCGGGGCGAGACCTTAGCCCCGGATATGGTGGAATCCCTCGCGGGGAACGTGCCGCTTTTGCTCCTAGTCGCGGGACTCGTGTTGATGGTCCTCGAGGCGGTGTCTCCCGGCGCACATCTCATCGTCATCGGCGTCGCGCTCGTCGGTGCCGGGCTGATCGGCGTGTTGTTCCCGCCCTTCGCGAACGTCCTTGTGTTGGCCGTGTTGACGCTGCTCATCGGCGCCGCGGCCGCCTACGTCTACCGCGAGTTCGACTTCTACGGCGGGAAAGGCTCCGGCAGGACGACCGACTCGGACTCGTTGGCCGGCGTGACGGGCTACGTCACCGAGACGGTCACGACCCGCAGCGGCGAGGTCAAACTCGAGGAAGGCGGCTTCGCTCCCTACTACAGCGCTCGGACCACCGACGGACGGATCGAGGAGGGCTCGGAAATCATCGTCATCGACCCCGGCGGCGGGAACGTCCTGACCGTCGAGTCCCTCGATGCGATCGGCGAGGACGAGATCGACCGCGCGCTCGCACGCGACCAGGCCGAGACCGAGGCGGCCGCTGAAGCCGATGCCGCCTCAGTGGCCGACACGGAGACCGACGGCAAGCCGTCCGACGGTGACGCCGCGACCGACCCCACCGAGGCCGACCCCGAAACGGAGACCGAGACCGAGCAGTGATCCGCGCTCGAGGTCGGAAGTGTCGACAAAACAAGGGAACGCTTTTCCCCCCACCGCCGTAAGTCGGGGATATGGTGGTCCAACTCATACCGATGCAGGCCCTCGGTGGTGCCCTGCTACTCGTCGGAGCCCTCTTGCTCGTCCTCGTGATCGCCGCGCTGCTGAGCGCGATCGAGATCGTCGACGCCTACGAGAAACGCACACTAACCGTCTTCGGTGAGTACCGCAAACTGCTCGAGCCGGGGATCAACTTCGTCCCGCCGTTCGTCTCGAACACGTACGCGTTCGACATGCGAACCCAGACGCTGGACGTGCCCCGGCAGGAAGCGATCACGCGCGACAACTCGCCCGTGACCGCCGACGCCGTCGTCTACATCAAGGTGATGGACGCCAAGAAGGCGTTCCTGCAGGTCGACGACTACAAACGAGCCGTCTCGAATCTCGCCCAGACGACGCTGCGTGCCGTGCTGGGTGACATGGAACTCGACGACACGCTGAACAAGCGCCAGGAGATCAACGCCCGCATCCGCCAGGAACTCGACGAACCCACCGACGAGTGGGGGATCCGCGTCGAATCTGTCGAGGTCCGCGAGGTCAACCCCTCGAAGGACGTCCAGCGCGCGATGGAGCAACAGACCTCCGCCGAACGGAAACGCCGTGCTATGATCCTTGAGGCACAGGGTGAACGCCGCAGTGCCGTCGAGAAGGCCGAAGGTGACAAACAGAGCGAGATCATCCGCGCCCAGGGTGAAAAGCAGAGCCAGATCCTGGAGGCACAGGGTGACTCCATTTCGACCGTGCTGCGAGCCCGCTCGGCCGAATCGATGGGCGAGCGCGCCATCATCGACAAAGGGATGGAGACGCTCGGCGAGATCGGCCAGGGCGAGTCGACGACGTTCGTCATGCCCCAGGAACTCACCTCGCTGGTCGGGCGCTACGGCAAGCATCTCTCGGGTAGCGACGTCGAAGGGGACGGCCAGGAACTCGAGAGCCGCGAGTTCGACGACGAGACGCGCGAACTGATCGGCCTGGATGACATCGCCGAGATCATCGGCGAGATCGACCAGGAGGCCGAGATGGACGTCGAGGCGATGGAACAGGAGGCCCAGGCGATCAAGGAAGGCCAGGACACGGCGGACATCTCGGATCCCGACGAGGTCATCGAACAGATGGATCAGGACTTCCAGGGCCAGACCGACGGTGGGACCGGCGTGCCGAGCGACGAGGCCGGCGACGACCCCTCTACCAGCGACTGATCGGCCCGCCCCGCGTTCTTTTGCCGACGCAGCCGTCCAGTAACCGGTCACTATCGGAAAACAGGACGGAGCGAAACCTGTTTTACGGGTCGAACCGTTGTGGACCGTAGATAGACATGACGAAGCCCGACGGGGTCGACGACGAGAAACGAGCGACCCTGCGCCGATTCGCTGCCCTCGGTGCCGCCTCCCCGCTCGTCGGTCGCGCCGACACAGCGGCGGCTGAAACGGGCGAAAGCGACGCGCGCGACGCGATCGCGGGCTATCTCTCGACGACGCCCGGTGCCCACTTCTCGAAGATCCGCGACGACCTCCAGCTGGGGACCGGCGAGACCCAACACCACCTCCGCCGACTCGAGGACGCCGGCGCGATCGAACGCTACCGCGACGGCGACTACAAGCGCTATGTCACCGCCGGCCGGTTCGACGAGTTCGAAAAGCGGGCGCTCGGCTACCTCCGGCGGGAGACCCCACGTGGCATGCTGATCGAACTCCTCTTGACCCCGTCGGCGACGGCCGCCGATCTTGCGGACGCGCTCGAGGTCTCCGCGCCGACGGTCAGCAAGTACGCCGGCGAACTCGAGGAGGCGGGCCTGCTCTCGCGGGCGGACGGCTACGCCGTCGAACGACCCGAGACGGTGCTGGTGCTGGTGGTTCGACACGCCGACTCCTTCGGCGATCGGGCGCGGACGCTGGCTCGAAACGCCGACGGCTATCTGTCCTACCACGGTTCTTCATCCGGGTAATACGGCTTCCTCCCCGGTTACAGCGACTCGAGCGCCGCCGGGAGCCCCGTCAGTCCCTCGAGTTCGACGGTCGCGTTCGGCGGTCGTTCGTGATCGCGGTTGTGATCGCGTCGCACGTAGACCGTCTCGAGGCCCGCTGCCTGCCCCGCGGCGACGTCTTTGTGGGAGTCGCCGACGTAGACACCGTCTGCGACGCCGAGGGTCGCCAGCGCGTCCTCGATGTAGTAGGAATCGGGTTTGCGCCGCTCGTAGCCTTCGAAGGTGGGATCTCGCCCCCGGACGGCGTCGAAGTCGATCCCGACGTAGTCGGCGACGAATTCGGCGGTTTCGTGGCGGTTGTTAGTTACGAGCCCCACCGTCGTCCGGTCGGCGAGGTCGCGTATCGTCGCGACGTCGTCGTAGATCTCCCGCTCGCCCGCACGGAGCCGGTCGTGGGTGCCCTGTGAGGCGTAGCGCTCTTTCAACTCCCAGAAACGGTCGGGATCGACCCCCAACTCCTCGCAGTGGGTCCTGATCCGCTCGGCGTCGTGTCGCCTGAAGTCCTCGCGCTGTGCCGGCGATGGATCGATCTCGAGATCGGCTACGGCCGCGTCAGCGGCGTCGGCGTATACCTGCGGGTCGGTGCGCGGTCCCTCGAGAACGATCCCGTCCATGTCGAACAGTACCGTCGTCATTCGGCGCTGCTAGGGGAGCGAGCGAAAAGAGGGTTCGGCAGCCGCGGGGCTCGTGAAACGATCGACAAACGGCAGCGAAATGAGCCCCTGGGTCGGTTCCGTCTCAGATGTCGACCTTCCAGGTGGTACTCGAGGAGTACCCCCACTTCTCGATCTCGACGTCGTAGTCGCCCTCTTGGAGCGCTGTAATGTTCGAGCCGACCTCCTTGGCCGTCATCCCGAGTTCTTGGCCGATCAGGCGGGATTTGAAGTACGTCTTCGTCGCCGCGTTGTTCCGAAGGTACTCCAGAATCCGGCGCTGTTTGCTCGTGAGGTCGGGGGCCATTGCAGTGCTCATACCCGATCGGATGGCAGGAACACCCTTAGGGGGTTTGGTACGTGCAGTTAACCCGCCGCCGTCCTGCGATTTTTGTGGCCGGTAATCGATGTATACTGCCGTCGAAAGCTTTCGTTGGTACGCGCGGTTAATATATATTTGATGGCGACTATCATCTGTACGTGTCCGTTTCCGATCGGCGGAATCGTCCGGCTGTCGGGCCGTACAACCGGCGAGTCGGTGCCGGTGACGGTCAGCTGTCGGTGTCGTAATAGTTCGTTAGGAACGGGCCAAACGAACATGCAACCGCCTGCCCGAGCGCCGCCGTCCGGTCGGTGAGCCGATCCGTGAAGACGCCGACCGCTCCCGCCCCTTCGGCGAGTCCCTCGGTGCCGAGCAGTTCGTCCATCACCGGCCCCAACTCCCGGCCGTCCTCGAGTCGCGCCGCGACGTCGTCCGGAAGGCGGATCGTCGGACCGGCACCGCGTTCCAATCGATCGCCGTCGGTGACTGCACCCCACATGATCAGCGAGAGGCCCGGGGTTCCCTCGAGTCGCGCGACCCCGCCCTCGAGGCCGACGCCGTAGTCGGCCCCGGTCGCCTCGAGCGCCCGCCGGGCTCGGTTCTCCGCACCCGAGACCGTCTCCGCGACCGACCGGGGCTGTTCGCTCACGCCGGAGTCGACGGCGACCGCGCGGACGGTCGCCTCGTCTCGCTCGATGATCCGTTCGACCGCGTCGATCTTGACCGGGTTCGTACTCCCGACTGCGATTTCCATATCGGCCGTTCGAGCGGGGCCGATTTGGGGGCTGTGTTTCTGCTCGCGTTCGCAGTTTTACTCCGCCTATCTATCATGCTCTTTTGCCCGAATTACCCGTTTTCGAGGGATGTGCGGTTGGGATTTCGAAACCCTTAACCCTCGAGTGTCTGAACGTGGGAGGTAACGACTCCGCCCGGGCTTTTACGATCGGTTCGGCCGGGAGCATTCGCGATATGACTAACGCACCATCGAACACGAGAGTACGACGTAGCGAACCCGAAACGAACGAAACGGAAACCGAAACGGAAGAGGAGGATCTCGTCTGTCCGGAGTGTGCGGGCAATCTCGTCGTCGACGACGAACACGGCGAAACGGTCTGTGAGGACTGTGGACTGGTCGTCGAGGAGGACTCCGTCGACCGCGGTCCCGAGTGGCGCGCGTTCGACGCCGCCGAGAAGAACGAGAAGTCCCGCGTGGGTGCGCCCACGACGAACACGATGCACGACAAGGGGCTCTCGACGAACATCGACTGGCGCAACAAGGACGCCTACGGCAACTCGCTTGGCTCGCGCCAGCGCGAGAAGATGCAGCGCCTGCGCAAGTGGAACGAGCGCTTCCGAACTCGAGACTCCAAGGAGCGCAACCTGAAACAGGCCCTCGGCGAGATCGACCGCATGGCCTCTGCACTCGGCCTCCCGACGAACGTCCGCGAGACGGCGTCGGTCATCTACCGGCGCGCACTCGACGAGGACCTGCTCCCCGGTCGCTCGATCGAGGGCGTCTCGACGGCTTGTGTCTACGCCGCCGCCCGGCAGGCCGGCGTCCCCCGAAGTCTCGACGAGATCGCCGACGTCTCCCGCGTCGAGAAAAACGAGATCGCACGCACCTACCGCTACGTGGTTCGGGAACTCGGTCTCGAGGTCCAGCCGGCCGACCCCGAGAGCTACGTGCCCCGCTTTGCTTCCGGCCTGGAACTCTCCGACGAGGCCGAACACCGCGCGCGGAGCCTGCTCCAGAACGCCAAGGAGAAGGGCGTCCACAGCGGCAAGTCGCCGGTCGGCCTCGCCGCGGCAGCGGTCTATGCCGCCGCACTCCTGACCAACGAGAAGACCACGCAGGCCGCCGTCTCCGATGTCGCCGACATCTCCGAAGTCACGATTCGGAACCGCTACCACGAACTCCTCGAGGCCGAGGAGACGATCGGCCTGGCCTAACTCGCGGCGACGTTCGCCGAAACGATACCGTTTTCCCCGCTCTCGTCCGCACTGCGTAGCAATGAGTCTTCGATTCGATTCGTTCGTTCTCGCGGCGTCGACGGCCGACCTCGCCGACGAGCCCGCGGCCCGCGACCACGCCGACGCGATCGAGTTCCGGATGGATCTGGCCGACGACCCCCTCACCGCCCTCGAGGCCTACGACGGCGACCTCCCGATCCTCGCGACCAACCGCGCCGCGTGGGAGGGCGGCGAGTGGGACGGAACCGACGAGGACCGACTCGAGGCGCTTGCCGAAGCGACCGCGCTCGCGGGCGTCGACGCGATCGACGTCGAACTCGCGTCGATCCTCGAGGGCGGGGCCGAGGGACTGCTCGAGACGGCCCGCGACCGCGACGTCTCGATCGTCGCCTCGGCCCACGATTTCGAGGGGACGCCACCCCGCACGGAGATGGTACGGACGCTGACCGAAGCGGGCAAGTACGCCGACGTCGCGAAGCTGGCAGTGACCGCGGAGTCGACGGCGGACACCCTGGCGCTGCTGTCGGCGACCGAGCAACTGACCACCCACGGCGACGCCGTCGCGACGATGGCGATGGGCGAGGTCGGGAGCCACACGCGTGCCGTCGCGCCGGTCTATGGGTCGAAGATCGGCTATGCGCCCGTCGATCCCGCAGAGGCGACTGCGCCCGGGCAGTACGACCTCGAGACGCTCGCGGAGCTGGTCGGTCGGCTCGAGTGAAAACGAGCGAAATCGGAATGTTAAGGGTCGGGGTCCCCTACGACCCCAACACACAATGACATGGTTCCGTGCGCTTCTCGCGGCCGGCCTCTCGATACTCCTGCCGGGTGCGGGCCATCTCGTGATCCGGGACTGGCTTCGCGCCGCCGTCTTCGCCGGCCTCTTCATCTCGGCGAGTGCGATCTTCCTGCCGATCGAACAGCTCACCGCCGCTGGGCCGATGACGAGCGTCGGCGATATCAACGCGTACGCGGACATCATGGCCGAGGAGACCGACGCGATGACCCAGTTCCTGCTCTCGTTTATCGGCCTCTTCGCCGCGATCGACGCGACCTTCCGCGCACTCGGGTTCCCGCCGGGCAGCGATACCGGCGGGGACGGCGCGACCTGTCCCGAATGCGGGAAGGAAGTCGACGAGGATCTCGAGTTCTGTCACTGGTGTACGACCCGGCTCGAGCCCGCCGCCGACGAAGAGCCGACCCACTCCTGACGCCCCCTCGTTCGGACCGATCCGACCGACGCTGTCGGCGGCATATAACCACGCTAGTAGTACTTCCACGGAGCCCTTTTGTCTCCGCGTCGGATACCCCGGCCATCAACGCCGGTCCCGTGGGCCGGCGAGAGCTTCGAATGCACACTGACGGAACACGACGTCTCGACGGCAGCGAGACGGTCGACTTCGAAAACGAGCGATACACGAGCTACCGGGACGGCAACGGGCGGGTCATCGTCGATCGACGGAACCCCGCGGCGTGGGTTCGATCGACGGTCGTTCGCCCCTGCGTTCGATAGCGTCACCGGCACTGGCTACAGACGAACTCCGTGGGGCTGACCGCCTCGAGCTGTGGCTCCGGAAGGTACCGGCCGCACTCGCGACACCAAGACCAGTAGATCCGGTGTGGATCGGCCGGCTCCGCGCCGGTCGTTCCGGCCGCCGACGGGTCGTCGCGCTCGATCGTCACGGACCGATCCGCGACGGCGGTGACCGTGCCGTCGATCGGGGCGTGCTGGGCCGTGCTGATCCCTTCGCCCGGACGGGCGATCAGCTCGCCCGTTTCGACCTCGTCGCCGGCCCGAACGATCGGCTCGCTGGGTGTCACCACGCCCTCGAAGGCGGGGTTCGTCAGCAACGGAACGACGACGCGTTCCGGCTCGAGCCGGGCCGTCGGGGCCGTCTCGTGGCTCGATTCCGACCAGGCCGCCGACGCGAGGACGTTGATCCGGCCGCCGCTCCCGAGGCGGTTCTCCTCGACGACCGAGTCCGCCATGACGAGCAGACAGTTCGTCCGCTTTCGGACGCCGAACTCCTCCGGCGGGCGCTCGATCTCGAAACACCAACCGGGGCCGCCGTCGAGGATGACCTCGTTCGCCCCCAGATCGTCGGATCGCCCCGCGGCCTCGAGGAGGTCGGTCGCGGGCGTCCCGATCGGGACTTTGAGGAACCGGTGGGTGGGGACGCGGCCGTCGACGTGGACGAACTTCTCGGTTACCGGCTCGCCGTCGACCAGCGCTCGAGCGACGTTCGCCAGCGTTTCGGTGTTCTGGACGATCCAGCCGTGATCCATGGGCAGTTCGTCGCCCGCCATGACGACGCCCGCAACGATCCGCATGAGGACTGTCTCCATCCCGAATTCGTATTTGTCGGCGGTGTATGCGATCACGACCCCGGTTTCGGTCCCGTCGATCGGCAGGTCACCGGGCTCGTAGACCGTCGCCTCGGTCGCCGCCTCGAGGTCGCCCAGCCACGCCTCGCGGTCGGTCCGCTTGGCGGCGACGACGATCCGATCGAACGCTCGATCGAGCAGGCCGTCGAACAGCGCCGCCAGTTCGTCGGCCCGCTCGCGACCCAGCCACTTGTCCATGTAGTAGTTGGGCTCGCTCTCCTGGTGGTTGACCAGCAGTGAGTCGACCTCCTCGAGCCGGTCCCACTTGGCGTAGGTCGGGAACCCGGCACCGCCGGCCCCCGCCAGTCCGGCGTTTCGCAGCGTCACCGCGAACGCCGGCGGTTCGACCGCACTGACTTTCTCTCGAGTGACGCTCATAGCGTGTTATTGGTGTGGTGCCAGCTACCATAGATAGTGTATACCGTTTCCGTGACGCGATCGAAAAACGATCCGTTAGCGGCCGAGTCGATATCAGGTCCGATGACAGTCCGGGTTTCCGTGGGTCGATCGGCGGCGTTCGATCCGCCGCGACATCGTTCGTGTCCTCTGTTGCCAATTAACTATGGGGGCGAACCGACGGGTCGAGGAAACCCGCTATTTTTCGATGATACTCTCCTCGACGGCCTCGCCGAAGTGTCGGGCCGTGTCCTCGTAGTACAGCAGGATCTCGTCGCCGGCCTCGAGGTCGGTCACTGCCTTGCGGCCTTCGTCGGCGGCGACCTTGATCGTCTCGGCGTTCTGGAGCAGGGTCTCGACGCGGTCACCCTCGGCGGTCTCGAGGGCGATCCGGAACATCGGCCGCTGTTCGATCTTGACCCGGCCGACGATGGCCTCGCGGGTGTTGCCGTCGGTGTCGACGACCTGGACCTCGTCGCCGCTTTGCAGTTCCGAGAGGTACTTCGTTCCGCCGTCCGGCGTGCGAACGTAGGCGTGGACCGCGCCGGCGTTGACACGGAACGGCCGTGAGGCGACGTAGGGCGATTCGGCCGTCTCGGCGTGGACGAAGACCAAGCCGCGGCTCATCGAGCCGACGAGCATCCCCTCGTCGTGTTCGAGCAGGCTGCCGGTATCGATACAGACACGGTCCGCGCTGCCGGCGCGTTCGACCTCGAGGACTTCGGCGGTGGTCAGATCGAGGCTCTCACGGGCGGCCTCGTCGCGGACCTCGACGGTCTCGCGGATCTCGTCGGGATCGTCCGAATCCAGCAGGACGGCGTCGGAGCCGATCTCGAGCGTCTCGAAGGCCGTCTTGGCCTCCTCGGCGCTCGTAACGCCCGCGATCAGGTTCGTCTCCTCGCCGATCCGGGCGATCAGGTTCTCGAGGGGGATGATCGTCCAGTCCTCGCCGACGACGATGGTGTGGTCGGCTTCCTCGGCGGCGGTCTCGGCGAACCGTTCGTACTCCTTGCCGAGGATGCGGACGTACGCGCCCCGCTGGAAGTCGCCGTCCCGGCGCAACGTCGAGAGGTCGGCCGAGCCCGCAAAGTCCTCCGGCAGGTCGATCGTCGCGTCGCCCTCGCCGTTCTTGCCGACGACGATCGCGTCCGCCTGCGATGCGGCCGAGTCGTCCGTATCGCCGTCGTCGGCTTCGGCGTCATCGATGTCGTCGACCAGCGTCACGTCCCCGTCGGTCCGAAACGCCGCGA
The DNA here is from genome assembly GCF_000230735.2 of Natrinema pellirubrum DSM 15624. Taxonomy (NCBI): domain Archaea; kingdom Methanobacteriati; phylum Methanobacteriota; class Halobacteria; order Halobacteriales; family Natrialbaceae; genus Natrinema; species Natrinema pellirubrum. The sequence goes on along the minus strand of NC_019962.1, from coordinate 3,232,336 downwards.
CGTTGATCTCGCCGAGTTCGCGGACGCGCTCCACGTCGTCCTCGTCGACCAGTACCCAGTCTGCACCCGCCTCGAGCGCGGCGGTGATCCGCGCCCGGCGGTCGTCCCAGTCGCCGACGGCATCGTCGGCTTTCACCCAGACAGCTCGCGTCATGAATCGACTCTCGAAGGGAACCGGCTTGAACGTGGCGGATCGGGCAGGGACGTCGGTTCGGTCGGTGATTCCCCGCCGACTCGACCGCTCGCGATCGATTCGCCGTGATGATATTCTGTTTCGTACCAATTACCTCGACACCTGCGATAGTAACGATAGTAACGATACTTTCAGGATAGCTGATAATACATGTCCGGGAGAGCGTTCGAGTATGGGTCAGCGACACCTCGAGGCCGAAGCCGCACCGTCGATCGACTGCGCCGCCCGCCGACTCGAGGTGGAGCCTGCCGCCGCGGTCGCCCGTGCGGCGTTCGACCACGCCGGCGAACTGGCGACGCTGGCGTACGATCGGACCGCCGCCGTCCTCGGTGCGGTTCGACTCGCCGCCCGCCGGACTGACGCCGGCGAACCCGATCGCGCGGAGATCGCCGCCGCGTTCGATGTCGACCCCGAGCGGGTCGTCGCCGCCGACGAACTGCTGGCGTCGCATCTCGGGTCGCCCGCCGACGCCGACGCGACCCGCTCGCTGCGTCGCGCGCTCCTCGTGGCCCGAGAGGTCCTGACCGCCGTCGAACGCGACCGCAACGCTGGCCCCGAACTCCCGGGTTCGCGCCTCGCTGACGCCGCGCCCGTCCTCCTCGCTCGCGCGCGCTGGCATCTCGACCCCAGCACCGACTACGAACACCCGGGACTCGAACCGGCGGCGCTACGGGCCCACGTCGAGCGCCTCGAGGCCGACCTCGCGTTCGCCCGGCTGGGGCCGCGGCTGTACGCGCTCGTTCACGAGGACGACGGCGAGACCGACGAGAACTGAACCGCCCCCGACCCCCGCTGATGCTCCCTCTCTGACTACCGTCGGTCGCCGCCCTCGTCCATGAGCTTGTGCCGGAACGCCCGGTAGGCGTTCTCGCCGCGCTCGGTTAGTTCGACGACACGGCGGCGGCCGACCGACTCGATCGTGACGTAGCCGTCCTCCGAGAGGGGCTCGAGGACGTGACTGTCGAGGACGCGGAAGGCACCCTTGTCCTCGCCGGCCCGCTCGTCGGGCGAGCGCCGATCGGCCATGAACGCGAGGTCCCGATCCCGCGCGTACTCGATGAGGTCTTTCTTCTTCGGCGGAGCGGTCCGGTCGTCGTGAAACCCCTCCCACGCGCTCGGCTCGGCGAGGAACTCCATGATCGCGACCTGGTCGCGGGTCGGCGATTCGATGGGGTAGGTCGGAACCTCTTCGATTTCGTCGAGGCCGAACGAGACCGGCTCGGTCGTTCCGTCGTGGGCGTACTCGGCGGGCTCGACGTAGTAGGCGTGAGCGTCCGTCGAGACATCCATACACGCGATGGTCGCGCCGATCGCCGGGATCGTCCCCGCGCCGGAGACGTTGACGTACACCTGGTCCTCGGCGTGGACGTCCGCGATCGTCGTCACGTCCCCGAGGACGGCGTAGACGTCCGTCAGGTCACACTCCCTGGTCCGGACCTCGGGGACGATGGACTCGAGTTCCGCGCGGAGTTCCTCGTGATAGTCGGCCGTCGCCGTCGCGTTTCGCTCCTCGACGCCGCGGTCCGCCCCGCTTGCTCGCCGCCCACCGGCCCCCTCGTCCTCGAGCAGGTAGACCAAATCCGCCCGCTGGTCCCGGATCGGCTCGAGGATCCGATCGAACTCGTAGCCCAGCGGGACGACGTGGACTCGCTTGACGACATCCATACGGAGTGGGACTCGTCAGTAAAAATAACTGCTGCGGATCGACGGTGGGCTCGAGTCGACCCCGAACCCGGCGAGTTTCGGCAGCCCGACCATCCCACCGTCCGGGTGGGACTGAAAGGGGCGACCGGGGTCGCGAGGCGAGACGACGGAAGCACTGGAGCGAACGGAGTGAGCGAAGCGCACAGCGAGTCGCAGCCCGCGAGCCCGGTCGGGGCTTTCAGGCTGTTGGCGGTACCACCGTTTTCGATCGCGACTCGAGCGTCTAGTCGGCGAAACGTTCAGAACGCCCTCGCCCCTATACGTACTCGAATGGCCGCCTACGACGCGATCTGTTTCGATCTCGATCACACCCTCTGTACCTCGACCCAAGACGCCGAGGCCCTGCTCGAGTCGACTTTCCACCGGGCCGGCCGCGAGCCGTTCTGTACGCCGGCGGACCTGCGCGCTGCGGTCCCGGTCCTGCCGACCGCCGAGACCGACCGTGAGTTCTACGACAACCTCTTTACCGAAGTGGCGACGCGAGCGGGCGTCGACACCGCCGTCGCCCCGCGACTCGCCGCCGAGTACCTCGCGGCGCGGGATCCGACCGCCGTCGAGTTCCGCCCGGGCGCGAAGGCAGCCCTCGAGTCCGCCCGCGACCGGGGGCGGGTCGGACTTATTACGAACGGCGGTCGGGAGACACAAACGCAGAAACTGCGGGCGCTGGACATTGCGGACGCGTTCGACGTCCGTGTCTTCACGGAGCCAAGTGCTGGGATCCACCCGAAACCGCACGCGGCCCCCTTCGAACACGCGCTGGCCGAACTCGAGGTCGGGCCGGACGCGGCGATCCACGTCGGCGACTCCCTCCATGCCGATATCGCCGGAGCCAACGCGATGGGGCTGGACTCGGCGTGGTTGGCGACCGACGCCGACGGTCCGCGCGATCACGAGCCGACCTACGAACTCGCGTCGCTCGAGGCCTTCGACACGATCGTCTGATCGCTACTCGTCGGGCAGGAGGTCGGTATGGATCACGGCCCGGTACTGGGTGTCGGTCCCCGTCTCGAGGCGCTTGAGCAGGGCGGCCGCGTCGGCGAAGTTCTCCGGAACCGTGAACTCGTCGCTCGTATCGTCGTCGCGGCGCTTACAGAACTTCACGAACGCCAGCAGGTTCTCGTAGGTGCCCGGCCGGGCGTAGACTACGCCGATGTCGCCCTCGAGACGCGCCTGCCAGTCCTCGATCACGGGCTCGACCTCGCCGCGGGGCCCCTGCATCCGTTCGGTCAGTTCTTCGGCGTCGACCGCGCCCTCTTCGATCATCCCGTCGAGAACCGCCTGGACGTCCTCGGTGCCGCCCTCGAGCGCCGGGGCGTCGGCCTCGGCCGCAAGTAGCTCCGCGAAGGCCTCGACCTCCGCGCGCCGGACCGCGACGGGGTAGACGAACTCGTGGGTCTCTTTCGGCAGCGTGTACGACTTGGCCGCGACGCCCTGTTCGCCCTCGCCCGGACTGCCCAGCATGAGATCGAGTATTCCCATACTCGAAACAGGTAGTGTGAGTCGAATAAGCCTTCCGCGCTCGCACCGGTTCGGTTCCCCGCTCGAGCGGCCCGCCTACCACTCCTCGCTCAGCGCCGCTTTCGCGCCGCCGTAGCCGCCGGCGGTCGTCCACGTCCGGCCGCTGTCGACGTGTTCGACCTCGTAGGACCCACCGCAGGCCCCACAGCGGTAGCCGTCGGGCGATTTGACCGGCTTCGACGCCCGGTGGCGCTTCGCGTGCCAGTCACACTCCGGCTCGAGACACCGCAGGACGTAGCGCGGGTCGGCGAACTCCTCGCAGTGCCGTGGCGCCTCGAGCGCGGCGGCCCGCTCGCGAAACCGCGACCCGTGACCCGACTCGCCGAACGCCTGGAACTCCCAGGCGTGGACGAGTTCGTGTCTGACGATTCCCGCGAAGGCGGGCCACTCGTAGGCCTCGTAGGCCCGCCGCGCCAGTACGATCGTCGCCGTTTCGGTCTCGGCGTCCCATCGACACGCACCCGCCCGCCGTTTGGCCCGCGTCGAGACCGCCCACTCGAGTGCCTCGAGGTCGACCGGCAGGTCGTGTTCGGCGACGACCTCGCGGGCGTGGATCCGCGCGCGGGCGAGGATCTCGTCGGCGAGGGTGTGGTCGGCGTCGTCCGTCACGGACCGACCGAGGAACGGCGAGGCCGAAATCCTTCCGGAACGGCGGGATACTTGCGCCGCCGGTCCCGAGTCGAACCCGATGAGCGACCGCGATCTCCCGACGCCCCGTATCCCCGACCCCGACGCACCTGTCCGACCGTCCGCGCTCGTGATCCCGGCGGTCGCCGACCCGCCGCTTACCGAACGCCGTCCGTGGCTCGAGCGCGCCGCGATCACCGACGCCGTCGCGGTCCCCGGGACGGACACGCCGCTGTACGTGGCCGAGGACGGCGTCGCCGTCACGACGACCGGGATCGGCAAGAGCGACGCCGCGACGACCGTCACCGCCCTGCTTGCGGCCCCCGGCGTCGACCTCTCGTCGGCCTACGTCGTCTCGACGGGGATCGCCGGCGGCCCGCCGGACCGGACCGCGCTCGGTTCGGTCGTCGTCGCCGACGCGATCGTCGACTGGGACCGTAAACACCGCTGGGACCGCGGAGACGCCGACGCGAGTCCCGCGGACGACGACCCGGCCGATCGGATCGATCTCCTCGCGTATCGGCCCCGCGACTACGTCCACCGCCTCGAGCCCCGACTCGTCGAGCGCGCGCAGTCGGTCGCCGCGAGCGTCGACCTGCGGTCTGACGACGCCGTCCGGGCGTCCCAGCGGCAGTATCCCGACGCGCCGGCGGCAGGCCCGACCGTCGAGACGGGGACCAGCGTCTGCGGCGACGAGTTCTGGCACGGTCGCGAGCGGGCCCGCGAGGTCGCGTGGCTCTGTGAGGCATATGGCGTCGCTCCGTTCCTCGCGACCCAGATGGAGGATGCAGCGACGGCAACGGCCCTCGAGCGGTTCGACCGGCTCGAGCGCTACCTGAGCGTGCGGGCGGTGGCCAACTACGACCGGCCGGCACCCGGTCAGTCGGCCGCCGAGAGCTTCGATGGCACCGATGCGAGCCGCGAGTTGGCGATCGACAACGCCGCCCGCGCCGCCGGTGCGGTCGTCGACGACCTCGTCGCCGCGGACCCGCTCGGACTCGACAGCTGACGCGACACGCCCGACTCAGACCGGTCGGCAGCCGCCGTCTTCGACGAGGGCCTCGAGCGCGGCGACGACCGCCTCGCGCTCGCCGTCGCGGACCGCGGGCCCCTGCTCCAACTGGAGCCCGCCCCGGTCCCCATCGGCGAGCCAGTTGACGAAGTTGGCCGGACTGACGCCGGCGTAGGGGCCGTCCGACGCCGCCTCGACGGGGGGAGAGACCGCGGGCTCGAGGCGGTGGCACACGCGTCGCTTGACAGGGGCGTCGACCCCGCCGCCGACGACGACCCGATCGTCGGCGAGCCCGTGGAGGCTGATGACGGTCTCGAAGCCGCGGTCGGCGATCGCCGACAACAGGGGGTAGTCGGCGGGGTCGATGGCCGACGAGGGCGGATGCCACGCCGCGAACGCATCCTCTTCGTCGTAGCCGAGGCAGGCCCAGCAACTGGCGTCGGACAGCCGGGTCGCGAGTTCGAGAGCCTGCTCGCCGGTCCCCGGTTCGACCCCGCCACCGTGGGCCGCACAGATCAACACGTCGTCGTTCGCGCCGTCGTCGTACAGCAGTTCCGTACAGTGTCCCGTCGCGGTCCGCGCGACGGGCCGCGTCGTGAGCGTCGGATCCGACACGGACGCGGGCTACGACGGGTGTCGAGGTAACTCTTGGCACGCTCGACGAGGTCGGGCTCGCCCGAGAGCGACCGATTATTAACTCACTCGCAAGAAGTTGCTAATAATTGCCGTCGAAACGCCGTTTTGTAGCAGCCGATTTAATAAGTCTCCGCCCGCGAGATCGGTCCACGATGGGTCACAACGAGTCGACCCGCGCTCGTGACTCGAGTTCACACGCGGGTCACGACCACGATCACGGCCACGGCGGCGGGTCCACGAGCAGCCGCAAACTCGCCGCCGTCTCCGTCGTCAACGTCGTCGGCTTCCTCGTCGAACTCGCGGGCGGGCTGGCCTTCGGCTCGGTCGCGCTCATCAGCGATGCCGTCCACATGCTGTTCGACGCGCTGGCGTACGTGATGGCCTTCGCCGCCGCCCGCGTCGCCGAGGGGTACGGTAACGGCGATCGGTGGTCCTACGGCCTCCACCGCCTCGAGCCGTTCGCGGCCTTCCTGAACGGCCTGCTTCTCCTCCCGATGGTCGGATTCATCCTCTGGGAATCGTACCAGCGATTCCTCGAACCGGTTGCCATCGGGACCGGCCCGACGATCGCCATCGCCGTCGGCGGCCTGTTGGTCAACGTCGGCTCGGTCTCCATCCTCCACGACGACGCGATGAGCCTCAACGAAAGGGGGGCGTTCTATCACTTGCTCGGCGACGCCGGCGGCTCGATCGCCGTCATCGTCTCGGTCCTCGTGATCGAAGTCACCGGGATCCGCGTCGTCGACCCCATTACCGCGGGGTTGATCGCGGCCGTGGTCGCGTGGTCAGCGGTCCGGGTCCTGCGAGGTAGCGGCGCGATCTTCTTCCTCGAGACGCCGCTGGATATCGGTGAGATTCGAGCCCACCTCGAGGCGATCGACGGCGTCGACCGCGTCGACGACGTCCACGCGTGGCAGATCTGCAGTCAAATTACGGTCGCGACGGTCCACGTCGAAACCGGCGTCGAGACGATGGCCGAGGCGGAGGCCGTCGTCGGGCGGGCCCACGACGAACTCGCCGGCCACGGCGTCGATCACGCCACCGTCGAACTGAGTCCGCGCTATGCCGACCGGGACGTGCATCTGAACACGCACTGTCACTGAGCCGGCAACCGGACGGCGTCGACCAACGGAGCGAACGGGAGTCGAGAATCAGGCCTCGAGCGCCAGCCCTGCTTCGGCCAGCGCGTCGTCGACCGAGAGATCGTCGTGGACGACGCCCGCGACGGCCCGGGCGATGGCTTCGGGGTCCTCGTGCTGGAAAATCGAGCGACCCATGGAGATGCCAGCGCCGCCGGCGTCCATCGTGCCGCGGACCATCTCGATCGTCTCGCGGTCGCTTCCCTTCGAGCCGCCGGCGATGATGACCGGCAGTCGCGTCGATTCGACGACGTGCTGGAAGCTCTCGGCGTCGCCGCTGTATCCCGTCTTGACGATATCAGCACCGAGTTCCTCGGCGAGCCGAACCGCGTGTCCCAGCGCTTCGGGGTCCGTCGAGTCGACGCCGGGGCCGCGGGCGTAGGCCATCGCCAGGACCGGCATCCCGAGCTGACGGGCCCGCTCGGTAACCTCCGAGAGCTGGCTGATCTGATCGGGCTCGTGATTCGAGCCGACGTTGATGTGGAAGGAGACGGCGTCGGCACCGACCCGAACCGCTTCGTCGACGGTGCCGGTCAGTCGCTTGTCCTGCTCGTCGGGGCCGATCGTCGTCGAGCCGTTGAGATGGACGATGTAGCCCTTTCCGTTCTTGTTCTCGTGAACGCGGGGCGCGATCCCTTTCTGCGTGAGGACGGCGTCGGCACCGCCGCTGGTTACCCCGTCGATCGTCGATTCGATGTCTTTCAGTCCCTGGACGGCACCCATTGTGATGCCGTGGTCCATTGGGACGATCACGTACGAGTCGTCCGTCCCGATTCGATCGAGTCGTGCGTCGATTCCTGTAGTCATTGCGGGAGTGTAGCAAGCTAGCGGTTATGGCTGTTCTGGTTCCGGTGCATCTTCCGGATCGATCGTGACGGTTTCCGCGCCGCTGCGCGCGCCTTCCTTGAGTTCGCGGGCCTTCGCCTCGAGTCGATCCACCGCGTCCGCGGGCGTGTCGGCCTCAGCGATGATGTCGACCAGCGCGCTGCCGACGATGACGCCGTCGGCACCGGCTTCGACGATCTCCGCGGCGTGGTCGCCCTTACTGACCCCGAAGCCGACGGCTTTGGGGACGTCGTACTCCGAGAGACGCTCGAGGCTCTCGTGGGTCGCGCCCGAGACGTTCTCGCGCGCACCCGTCGTCCCGAGTCGGGCCTGGACATAGGCAAAGCCCGACACATGGGACATGATCCGATCCAGACGCTCGCCCTCGGTCGTCGGCGCGATGATGAAGACGAGATCGAGCCCGTTGTCGTCGCAGGCCTCGCGCAGCGGCTCGGCCTCTTCCGCCGGGAGGTCGGGAACGATGATCCCCGCGAGGCCGGCTTCGGCCGCCCGCTCGACGAAGGGCCGAACGTCGGGCTCCGAACCGTATTGGAGGATCATGTTGTAATACGTCATCACCAGCAGCGGCGCCTCGGTCTCGAGGTCGTCGACCAGTTCGAAAAAGCCCTCGGGGGTCGTCCCGGCCGCCAGCGCGCGGTTGATGGCGTCCTGAATCGTCCGACCCTCCGCGATCGGCTCCGAGAACGGCAGCCCGAGTTCGATCAGGTCCGAGCCGCCCCGATCGAGCGCCTCGACGTAGTCTTTGGTGTCGGCCAGCGAGGGGTCACCGGCGGTGATGTAGGTGATCAGCGCGGGGTGGTTCTCCCGGATCGCGGCCTCGACTTCGCTGTCGTACTCGGTCGACTCGTCGCTCGCGGGTCGCTTCCCTCCCCGCTCGCCGTTCCGAGGCTCTCCTCCCTCCGGTCGTCGATCCTCGTCGCTCATCCGTCGAACACCTCCACGTCCGGTGCGGCCTCGAGATCCCGTTTCTCGGTCTCCTCTAACACGGTCTCGAGGTCCTTGTCGCCACGTCCCGAGACGTTGACGACGACGAGGTCGCCGAGTTCGTCGGCGGACTCCTCTAGATACCCCAGCGCGTGACTCGACTCGAGCGCGGGGATGATCCCCTCGAGCCGCGAGAGTCGGTGGAAGCCGTTGAGCGCGGCCTCGTCGTCGACGTTCGCGGGCGTCACGCGACCGGTCTCGACGAGATGTGAGAGTTCGGGCCCGACGCCGGCGTAGTCAAGCCCCGCGCTGACGCTGTGGGATTCGACGATCTGGCCGTCGCCGGCCTGCAGGAGCTTCGTCATCGCGCCGTGGAGGACGCCGTCGGTGCCCGTCGAGAGCGTCGCGGAGTTGGGGGCCATCCCCTCTTCCTCGTCGATCTCGAGGCTCGAGCCACCGGCCTCGACGGCGTATAAGTCGACCTCGTCAGCAGGGACGAACGCGTGGAAGGTGCCCATCGTGTTCGAGCCGCCGCCGGCGCAGGCGACGACGCTGTCCGGCAGTCGCCCCGCTTTCTCCCGGATCTGCTCGCGGATCTCGTCGCCGATGACCGCCTGGAAGTCACGAACCATCTGCGGGAACGGATGCGGGCCGACGACGGAGCCGATGACGTAGTGGGTCCGCTCGACGGTCGTCGCCCAGTCGCGCATCGTCTCGTTGATCGCCTCCTTCAGCGTGGCGCTGCCGGCCTCGACGGGGTTGACCTCGGCCCCGTTCATCCGCATCCGGTAGACGTTCGGACGCTGGCGGTTGACGTCGGTTCGGCCCATGTAGATCTCGCAGGGCATGTCCAGGTGGGCCGCGGCCATCGCCGTCGCGGTGCCGTGTTGGCCCGCGCCGGTTTCGGCGATGATCCGCTCTTTGCCCATGTACTTCGCGAGCAGGACCTGCCCGAGCGCGTTGTTGAGCTTGTGGGCCCCGCCGTGGAGCAGGTCCTCGCGCTTGAGATAGACCTCGCGGTCGTAGCGGTCGCTCAGCCGGTCCGCGCGCTGGAGCGGCGTCGGCCGCCCGCCGAAATCGTGCATCCGCTCGCGGAACTCGTCCATGAAGCCGTCCTCGTTTTCCAGGACGTACCGCTCGTAGGCGTCCTCGAGTTCCTGTAAGGCCGGCATCAACGCTTCGGGGACGTACTGGCCGCCGTAGTCGCCGAAGGTGCCCGTCCGTCCGGCGTCGCCGTCGTCGTGGTCGTGTTCTGTACTCATGTCTGAATAGTGTCGTCGTGGTCGCTCATGTGGAGTCTCCCGCTGTCGATTCCGCCCGCGTGAGCCGCCGCGTGTTCTCGGTCACGTCGCTGTCGCCCGTCCCGTGGTCCATGATCGCGCTGCCGACCAACAGGGCGTCGGCACCTGCCTCGCGCATCCGCCGCACGTCGGCCGGCGACGAAATCCCGCTCTCGGCGATCAGCGTCACGTCGTCCGGTACGTCGCTCACGCCGTCGCCGTTCGCGTTCTCGAGACCCGTCACGCGTCTCGCATGGGGTGCGACCGACTCGAAGGTTTCCAGTTCCACCTCGAGCCGCGCCAGATCCCGGTTGTTCACGCCGACGATCTCCGCGCCCGCATCGATGGCCCGCTCGAGTTCCGCCCGGTCGTGGACTTCCACGAGCGGCTGGAACCCCCGCTCGCGGGCCGCAGCGACCAGACCCTCGAGGTCGTCGACGAACCGCGCGATCAGCAAGAGCAGGTCGGCTTCGACGACGTCCATCCCGTCTTCCTCGAGGACGAAGTCCTTGCGCAACACGGGGACGTCGACGGCCTCGCGGACCCGGGTCAGCGCCTCGGGCGAGCCGTCGAAGTGGGTCGGCTCCGTGAGGACCGAGATCGCCGCCGCGCCGCCCGCGACCATCGCCTGCGCGAGTTCGACCGGGTCGTCGGCGCGGGTCCCCTCGGCGGTCGGACTCGTCGGTTTCACCTCCGCGATCACTGGGACCCGCCCGTCGGCCTCGGCCGCCGCCAGCGCGTCGGGCAGCGAGCGCGCATCGACGTCGACGACGCCCTCCCCGCCCGACCGGCCCCGAGCGGCCTCGAGGATCGATCGGACTGCCGGGGCGAGTTCGGTATCGGAGTCCATTATTGTACATCGACGTACTCATATGTACATAAGGCTTGCGTCATCCTCACGGGGCCGGCGGTCGCAGCGAACGGCTAAAGTGCGCCTCGTGGTAACACTAGACGGGGTTCAGTATGTCCGCCGAGAACGAACCCACATTGGATCCGCCGACCTGCTCGCGCTGTGGCCGCGAGATGGAACTCCGTGCCGAGGGGACCGAAACCACGGTCCCGCTGCTCGGCAGCGAAATTGAGTACCGCCAGTTCGGCTGTCCCGAGTGCGGTCAGGGGGCTCGGTTCGAACGGAGCGGCGACGACGAGGACTGGACGCGTACCGGCGTCTGACCGACCACGGTGTCGCGGTCCCGGCACCGAACGTCCGGGACCGGCGGCTATTCAAGCCCGGCTCGCCTACGGGCGGGTATGGACGACGTTACGGAGGCCGGAATCTACGCGCGGGAATCGCCGTACCTCGATCGATACGTCCAGCTCGGTGCCGCGAGCGGACGCGTCCTGAGCGTCTCGTTCCCGGAGATTCCGGACGACGACGCCGAGGACGACCACCCCGTCCTCGACCGGATCTTCGAATACCTCGACACCGTCGAGGAGATCACCTTCGAGGACGTCCAAGTCGCGATGACGATGCCGACCGACCGGCGGGCAGTCCTCGAGAGCGTCCAGTCGATCCCCTACGGCGAGCAGGTCTCCGTCGAGACGCTCGCCCGGATGACCTCGGGACTGTCCCACGAGGACGACGACGACCTGATTCTCGTCCGGACCGCCCTCGACGAGAACCCCGCCCCGTTGTTGATTCCGGACCACCGCGTGCGCGACGGGCCCAGCGCCGCGCCGCCGGACGTCGAACAGAAGCTCCGGTCGCTCGAGGGGCTCTAAGCGCCGGCCGCCGTCTCAGAATTCGGACCGGTCGACCTTCTCTGGTGCTTCGAAATCCGTCGCCAACTCGAGCAGTTGCACCAGGATCCGGCCGGTCGCGCCCCAGACGGTGTAGCCGTCGACGTGGAAGTAGTGGATCACGATCTCGCCGTAGTAGGGGTGAGAACGGCGCTCGTACTCGTAGTTCGAGCGGTCGAGCAGCCCCGACAGCGGGAGGACGACGATCTCGGCGACCTCGCTCTCATCGCGGACGTACTCCCGGTCGGGGACGTGTGCGACGAAGGGGGTGACGGCGTATTCGGTGACGGTTCGGATGTCGTCGAGTTGGCCGACGACCTCGGCCTCGCTCCGCTCGAGGCCGATCTCCTCGTTGGCCTCCCGGAGCGCGGTGTCGAGGATCGTCCCGTCTTTGGGTTCGGCTCCGCCGCCGGGGAAACTCATCTGGCCGGGGTGTTCGCCGAGGTGGTCGGCCCGCCGGGTAAAGAGGAGGTGGTCCTCGCCGTCGCGGTCGACGATCGGCGCGAGAACGGCCGCGTCGAACTCCTGATCGGTGATCTCCGTCGGCTCGTAGCTTGCGACCGGCTCGAGCGTCAGTCGGGCCGTCATTCTTCGAGCCGTTCCTCCAGTCGTCGGCGTTCGTCGGTGCAATCGATCGGAGCCCACGCCTCGAGGTCGTAGGTGACGTCGATCAGGGTCCGCATCCGGTCCGTATCGTCCGCGGCGACGGCCGAGTCGACGGCTGCATGCAGCCGTTCGCTGGCGGCCTCACCCAGCGCCTCGCGGTCGAGTCGTCGGCGGTCGATCTCGAGGATGTGCGGAACGTCCTCGGCGTCCTCCGGAACCGTCGGAAAGGCGGTCGGGCCGGCGACCAACAGCGCCTCGCCGTCGGGTCCACCGTTGTCCCCATCGGGCTCGTACCGCACGAGCGCGAACGACTCGAGGGCGTCCTCGATCGCCGTCTCGAGGGCCGCCGCCTCGATCGACCCCCCGTCGGCGCGGTAGGCGGCCTCGGCGAGCGCCCGCTCGAGTTCCGTGCGGGTCAGCCCGCCGAAGAGATCGACCACGCCGGCCAGTTCGTCGGCGGTCGCGTCCATACGGTGTGCAAGGAGCGGTGAGAGGATTAGTCTTGCGAGCGCGAGCCGGCGCGGCGGTCCCGCCAGGGGCGGGCCGCCGCCAGCACGTCGGCCGGCGCGAACGGGGCCTCGGTCCAGCGTGGCAGCCGCGTGTCGGCTTCCGGTGGTGCGATCGACTCGGCGTAGCGGGCGAGCTGGTCCCGCTCGGCCGTGGGCTCGTAGTCGAGGGCGTTGAACGCGGCGTCGGCTCGATACTGGGCGATCAGCTCCTCGCCGGCGGCCCGGTAGCGTTCCGGCAGACTTCCGTAGGCGGGCTCGACGCCGTGGTCCTCGAGGACGCCAAACAGCGTCGCGGCCACTTCCCGGCTCATCCCCTCGAGGCCGGCGTCGCCGGCGACGGCGCGGTGGTCGTGGACGTGCCGGCCTAGATCCACTTGCGCGGAGCCGTCGAACCCGGCGACGTCGAAGGCGTCGCCCAGCGTCCCGACCTCGAGACCCCACGCCCGCGGGGTGCGCAGTCGACGGGCCAGCGAGGCCGTCGCGGCGAACTCGCCGGCCAGCGCGTAGCGAAACGCCCCGAGGTAGTCGAGGATCGGGGCGTCGTGGGCGTCGGCCAGCGCCCGCACGAGCGGCGCGTAAAACAGCCGGAAGAGCCGCCCGTAGAGCCGCTCGTCCTCGACGCGGGCGTAGTAGCCCTTCGCGAAGTCGAACTCCAGTTGCAGCGGTGCGAGCAGGCGGTGGACGTGTTCGGCCTCGTAGCTGCGGGCGTCGGCGTCGTGGACGACGACCGCGTCGCCGACCGCGGCGGCGGGGCCGAGCGCGAGCCAGACGTCGCGGCCCTTGCCGAACCCGCCGTCGAGCCCCGCCTCGGCGAACAGCGTCTCGACGCCGGGTGCGTTACACCAGAGGAGCCTGATCGGCAGGGCAAACGAGGCCAGCCACTCCCGGAACGGCTCGACCCGGTCGGGCTCGGCACGGATCGGCACGAAGACCGCGGCCGGCGAGGGCTCGAGGCGCTCGAGTTCGCCGAGGACGCGCGCGGCGGCGGGGCTCTCCAGTTCGCGGCCGGCCATGGGGACGACGACGGCCGTCTCGGCGACCGCATCGACCGCGCTCGAGCGGGCCCCGCCGGCCGAACTCGCCTCGCCGAACTCGTGGAGCGTCGCGATCCGCTCCTGGACGTACTCCATCGGTGGGGTCTTCGGCCCGACCGGTAAAACGGCCACGGATCCGGCCAGATATCGCAGCCGCTGAAACGATTGCTACTCCGATCGCAACGCTGTCGTGGGATCAGGCGTGCAGTGCCTTTCAGTGGCTACTATTGGTGAGTTCGGAGTGGACAACGACGAACGCCGTCGCCATCGCGACTCCCCAGTTCGGTCGTCGAGTCGACACTCGAAAAAGCACCGGTCTTTTTGTCCCCCACCTTCTTACAGGGCGAATATGAAATCAGTCCGGAAGGCACTCCGCGACGGCGAACTCGAGAAAGACACCTACGATCGACTCGTCTGTGGCGAGTGTGAAAAGCCCCTGAAGACCGAAAACGACCCGGACGAGATCAAGACGGTCCGTATCTGTCCCGACTGTGCGGATGAGTGGAAAGAGATCCGGTAACGGCCGTCACGCGTGCCGCTGTGGCCGGTCCGCGAGGACCGGACGGGCCGCCGCTCGAACCGACCTTCGCCGCGCTGGCCGGTGTCTTTTGGCCACGGGCGACGAGTTCCGACCGTGAGCGACGACCATCGCGACCGTCCGGCATCCCTCGAACACGACGACCCCAGACAGATCGTCACGCTTCCCGACGGTAGCGTCGATCGCTGGTACACGCTGGGTGGCTCGGGCGGCGACCGCTTCGAATCGGCCGACGCGTTCGCCGACCGGCTCGCGGCCGGCGACCGCACGTTCTCGCTCGAGCCGACGGCCGTTCGGCCGGGCGGACAGGCGGTCAACGCGGCGCGACAGGTCCACGCCCTCGGCGATCGGCCGACGCTTATCGGCCACCTCGATCATCCGGTGTTTCCCGACTTTCCGTTCGAGACGCGCTCGATGGGGCCGCCGGCGACGGTCCGCGTCGTCGACGTCGGCGGAGAGGAACTCCAGCTCGCCGAACCGGGGCCGACCGAGGACTGGGGACTCGCGGAGCTGCTCGCGGTCGTCGACTGGGATCGGCTCGTCGCCGCGGACGCGCTGTGTTGTACGAACTGGGTTTCGGTCCGGGGCCTCACCACCGTCTTCGACCGGCTGGCGGCGACCCCACCCGCGGATCCGCTTCCGATCGTCGTCGATCCGGGACCGATCGAGACCGTCGACCCGGCCGCGCTCGAGGGGCTGTTCGACGCGCTCTCGCGGGCCGACCGGGCCGACGGCTCGATCACGGTGGTCCTGAGCGTGAACCCGACGGAGTTTCGGGCCGCCGCGCGCGTCGTCGACGTCGACGCCGAGCCCACCGCCGACTCGCTGGCCGCACTTCGCGCTGCGCTCGGCCTCACCGGCGTCGTCTTCCACGGCGCGGACGCGGCCATCGGCGCGACGCGGGCAGAGACCGCCGTCGCGGAGATGTACGACGTCGGCGACCCGCGGCGGACGACCGGTGCCGGCGACCGGTTCTCGGCCGGACTGACCTGTGCGCTGGCCCGCGGGTGGGCCCTCGAGCCGGCGCTGTCGCTTGGAAACGCCTGTGCGGCACACTTCGTCGAAACGGGTGACACGGCCGATCCGGCGGCCGTCCGGGCGCTGCGCGAGGACTAGCGCTCGCCGGCCATCGCAGAGAAGAGGCGCTCTTCGAACTCATCGCGGCTGATGCCGTCGGAAGGACCGATCCCGTTCATGTGATCGATCGAGAGCTGGCCGCCGCCCATCCGCGCGTGGCCGCCCGCACTCGCCATCGGAATGTCGCTGATGGCGTGGCGAAGCGCCTCACCCATGTGGACCCGATCGTCCCGGGACCGCCCCGAGAGGTGGATCGTCCCGTCGTGTTCGCCGTAGACGACGACGGCCGTCACCCCCTCGAGGTGCATGAGTTCGTCGGCGGCCTGGGGGATCGCATCGACGTTGCCGATCTCGCCGACGTCACAGACGGCGAAGGGGCCCTCGATCCGCTTTTCGGTGATCGCCGTCGCCTTAACCCGGAGGACGTCGTCGCTGACCTGCGGGTTCGCGATCCGATCGAGCAGGTCCTCGTCGATCCCGGAAAACAGCGTCGCACAGGCGTCGAACTCGGCCCGCGAGCAGCCGTTGGTCAGGTGGTTCGTATCCGACTGGATGCCATAGAGCAGCCCGGTCGCGAGTTCCGGCGATACTTCGGGGCCGCTGCCCTCCCCGTCGTCCAGCGTCGCCCCGATCTCCTCTAAGTACTCGACGATGATCGTCGAGGCCGCGCCGTAGTCGGTCCGGACGTCGGTGAACTTCGTGCCGGCACCGTTGCCGGGGTGGTGGTCGACGACCGCGATCGGCTCGACGGTCTGGGCCCCGGTGAAGCCACGCGGCGTGTTGTGATCGACCAGGACGACCGGGTCCGCGGCGAGCTGGGAGCTGGCGTCGATCGCGTCCATCTCCAACTCGAGAACGGTCCGGAACGCCCGGTTCTCCTGATGGCGGATCTCGCCGGCGTACTGCAACTCGGCGTCGGTGTCGACTGCGTCGGCGATCGCCGCGACGCCCATCGCACACGACATGGCGTCGGGATCCGGGTTCGGGTGCATCAACACCGTCACCTCGTCGTGGGTCGCCAGCAGCCGCTGTAACTGCGCGCCTGGCGGCCGCCGGAACCACCGCACGACCCACCAGCCGCCGACGGCGAGCCCGACGACGGCAAGCACCAGCAGGGAGAGAACGAGCGGCTCGAGGGAGCGCACCGAGTCGCCGATCGACTCGGTCGCGAGCGGTGTCGCCCCGACGACCCCACCGTCGATCGGGGCGCTCCGATAGCTCATACCCGGAAATCAGATCGAACCCTCAAGAATTTTCCCCCGATTCCGGCCCGCTGTTACTTCTCGGTCCCGCGATAGCGATCGATCGCGTCGCGATACCCCTCACGGAAAGTCGGATACGCGAACTCGTAGCCGAGGTCGCGCAGTTTCCCGTTCGAACAGCGTTTGCTCGTCAGGATCCGCCGCCGGCTCGCCTCGGAGAGGTCGTCGTCTTCGAGCCGCTCGGCTTTCGTCCGCTTGGGCGGCCGGTCGACGCCGCACTCGTCGGCCAGCCAGTCCGCGAACGTCCACTTCGAGGCCGGCTCGTCGTCGACGATCTGGACGACCTCCCCGCGCGCGAGGTCGTCCGTAAGCAGGTACCGGACCGCGCCGGCGGCGTCGTCGCGGTGGACCATATTGAGATACCCCTCCGTGACCGGCCCCTCGAGGTAGCGCTCGAGGCGATACCGGCCGGGACCGTAGAGGCCGGCGTAGCGGGCGACGGTCCCCTCGACGCCGTACTCCGGGGGCAGTTCGAGGGCGATCCGTTCGGCCTCGGCCAGCACCTCGGTCTTCTCCGTCGTCGGCTCGAGGGGCGTTTCCTCGTCGACCCAGTCGCCGTCGTGGTCGCCGTGGACCCCCGTCGAGGAGGTGTAGACCAGTCGGTCCGGGGGGGCCTCGCGCTCGCCGAAGGCCTCGATGGCAGTCTGTAGCCCTTCGACGTAGACCTCGCGGGCGGCCTCGGCACCGCGGCCGCCGCTGCTGGCGGCAAAGACGACGGCGTCGACGTCGGGAACCGCCGAAAGCGCCTCGCGGTCGGTGACGTCGGCTCGAATCCCCTCGAAGCCGGCGTCTTCGATCCGCTCGACCCCATCGGCCGACCGGCGAACGCCGATCGGCTCGTGGCCCCGCGCCGCGAGCTGGCGGCCCAGTTCGAGACCGACGTGCCCACAGCCCAGAATTGCAACCTTCATACGTCGAGTCGTGGTCGCCCGTACATAATTACACCGCTCGAGATCGGTTTTCTCCTGTCTCCGCGCCGATTCCCGTGAATATTCAATCGGGGGACTCGAGCCGCGATCGGCATCACTCGACGGTGACCTCGACCGCGTGGGGGAGACAGGCGTTTTCGGCGTAGCCGCCCTCGTTCCACGGGTACTCGTCGTCTGCCTCGTCCTCGGGTGCTGCGATCCGCATGGGCTGGCGGCGACCGCGCTCGTCGGTCGCCCGCGAGACGAGCATGTGGCTGCCCGGCGCGGGCTCCCAGTCGTAGCGAAACAGCCGCCAGGCGCAGTCGTAGTCCGGGCCGACACACTCGGCCTCGGTCCACTCCTCACCGCCGTCGGTCGAGACCTCGACGCTCGTCACCGCGTCGTCGCCGGCCCAGGCGACGCCGACGACCGCGATCGGCCCGTCCTCGCTCGAGACGGTCGCGCCGTCGTCGGGCGCACCGATCGTCGACTTGACGTTCTGGTCGAAGGTGTAGGGGTGGTCGATCTCGGCCGACTCGAGCTGGTCCCACGTGTCGAACGTCGGGATCGTCGCGTTCGACTCGGGTTCGACGCCCTCAGGGTGGATCCGGTAGGACGACTGCTGCCAACGGGTGTAATCTTCCCCGTCGCGGTCCGTCCACTCCTCGCCGTGGACCATCGTCTCGGTCACGTGGAGTTCGGTGACCCACTTGACGCTGTTGACGCCGTACCAGCCGGGGACGAGCAGTCGAACCGGGTGGCCGTGTTCCGGGGGCAGCGGCTGCCCGTTCACCTCGTAGGCGAGGACGCAGTCGGCCAGTACCTTCTCCATCGAAATCGAGCGGGCGAACCGGTCGTTCTCGCCGTCGACTTCCGGGCGATCGCCGCCGACCGCGGTGAGCCACATGTCGTCGGTCGCCGCGCCGTGATCGACGAGGACCGACCGCAATGGGGTTCCCGTCCAGAACGCGGTGCTGACCGCTCCGTACTCCCACTGGACGCTCCCCGTCTCGGGCTCGAAGTAGCCCCGCCCGTTGCCCGCACACTCCATCGTGTGGGCGACGGCGACCGTCGGATACTCCTCTCGGATCGCGGCCATCTCGAGTTCGGCGTCGCGCTCGACCGCGCCGCCGAGTTCGACGGTCCACTCCTCGGCCACGGGATCCAGCGTCTCGTTGCGGTGACAGACGTAGTGTTCCGCGACCGGCGTCAGCCAGTTCGCGTACGTCTCCCGGTCCGCGGCACCGACCACTCGATACCGGTCCGCGAGATCGGTGACTCCCTTGGTGCCGGGTTTCCGTGCCAGAATGTCGTCGATCTCCCGACGCCGGTTCTCGCTGCGCTCCGTGTTCGACATGGTGGGTCGACGCCGTCGAGGGCGATAAATCACGGGGCGCGGTATCAATGACCGTTACCGGGCAGCGCTACGGCGCGCCGTCCGCGATCACGTACTGGACGTGGACGAACTCGTCGAACGACATCGGCGCGCGGCTCTCGATCTTCTGTTGGATCTCCTTGGCATCGAGGTCGATCTCGAGTTCGCTCTCGACGGCGTCGACGTCGAGTACCGCCGTCGACATTCCCAGCAGTAGGTGTTCCAGCGCCATCGTCTTCGTCGTCTCGGGATCGGGCGCGCCCTCGGCCAGCGACTGGATCGCCGCGGCCTCCTCGAGGGTCAGCTCCGGCAGCTCGCCCGCGGCGACCGCCTCGAGGCGCTCCCGCTCGAGGTCGGTTTCGGCGGCCGCTTTGGCGGGGCCACGTTCCGTAACGATCGCCGCGAGGTCGTCCGCGTACTCGGCCCAGAGGTCGGCGGGCGAGTCCGGGACGGTCATCCGCTGTTCGTGGAACATACCGAACCCGACGGGGATACTCCACAAGTGTGTTGTGAACTGCGGTGACTGGGACGCCGGTGTCTCCCGTTCCGAGTGGCCTATCGTGCGTTCGCCGCGTTCGAACCCACGTCTCAGATCACCGGAACGTTAAACAGCCCCCTCCCATATGCAAGTGGTATGAAAGTAGCCCTGATCGGGGTCGGTCAGGCCGGTGGGAAGATCACCGAACGGCTCGCGAGGTTCGACGCGAACATGGACTTCGGAGCCGTCCAGGGAGCCCTGGCCGTCAACTCCGCGAGGCCCGACCTCCAGTCCCTCGACGTTGTCGATACGAAGCTGATCGGTGCCGACCGCGTCAACGGCCACGGCGTCGGCGGCGACAACGAACTCGGCACGGAAGTGATGCAGGCCGACATCCAGCAAGTACTCGGCGCGCTCGACGGCCGAGTAACCTCGAGCGCCGAAGCGATCGTCGTCGTCGCCGGACTGGGCGGCGGCACCGGCAGCGGCGGCGCGCCCGTGTTGGTCCACAACCTTCAGCAGGTCTACGACGTCCCCGTCTACGCGCTGGGCGTGTTGCCCGGGCGCAACGAGGGGGCGCTGTATCAGGCAAACGCCGGCCGTTCGCTGAAGACGCTGCTGCGGGAGGCCGACTCGACGCTGTTGATCGACAACGACGCCTGGCACGAACAGGGCGAGAGCGTCGAAGGTGCCTTCGAGACGATCAACGACCGGATCGCGAAACGGGTCGGCCTGCTCTTTGCCTCCGGGGAAGCCGTCGAGGGCGTCGGCGAGAGCGTTGTCGACTCGAGCGAGGTCATCAACACCCTCCGAGCGGGCGGGGTCGCGGCGCTTGGCTACGCGACCGAGGTGGCAAGCGACGACAGCGCCGAGAACATCAACACCGCGATGACCGTCTCGCGGCAGGCGCTGTTGACGGGGACGAGCCTGCCCGACGCGACCACGGCCGACTCCGCGCTGTTGGTCATCGCCGGCCAGCCCGACGCCATCCCGCGCAAGGGCGTCGAGCGCGCCCGGCGCTGGCTCGAGGACGAAACCGGCAGCATGCAGGTCCGGGGCGGGGACTTCCCGCTGGACAGCGATCGGCTGGGTGCGCTGGTGTTGCTCGGCGGTGCCGAGCGCTCCGACCGGGTCCAGGCGTTCATGGAACGGGCCCGCGAGGCCAAGGAGGCTCAGGAGGAAGAATCGACAGACCACGCCGAAGAGTTCGCCGACGACCGCCTCGAGAACCTGTTCTGAGACGGATCCCTGTACGGTTTCCGGCGCGATCCCCGAGCGGTCGGGGTCGGGCCGGAACCGACCGACAGCGAACCCTCTGAACCGTCGGAAGGGATTTTTATCTCGGGTTCACTCTCGGGGGTAATGACCGACGAGTGGACTGCCGGCGTCGTCACCGACGCCGGCGGTGACGACCCGCCGACCGTCGAAGGGTGGCGACCGGTATCGGTGCCCGGCCGCCCTGCGGCGTTCGCCGACGCGGACGGCCCGATCACCTATCGAACGACGGTTCCGGATCCGCGGGACGAGGCGTCCGAACGGGCGCTGCTCGAGATCGGCGGCACGGACGGTCCGGCCGAGGCCTGGCTGAACGGGTCGCGGCTGGGCGCGAGCGACGTGGGGTTCGTCCCGGCCCGTCTCGAGTTCGATCCCCGCCTGGAGAACGAATTACTGGTCGTCTGTGAACGGCCGGACTCCTTCGCCGGAATCCGCGGGACCGACGCGGTCCCCGACCGGTTCGACACGCCTGGGATCCGCTGGGGCGTCGCGGTCGAGTCCCGTCCCCGGACATTCCTGCGAGCGTTCGAGGCCCGTCCGCGATTGGGACCGGTGTCGGCGGGCGATGCGAGCGAGGGGGCCGCGTCGGCCGCGAACGCGGCTCTCGACGGCGCGGGCGCCGCGATCGACGTGACCCTCGAGGTCGACGCGGGGGCGGCCGTCGACGACGCCGTAACGCTGTCGCTGCGGCCCGAGGGCTTTCGCGGCGGCGCGGCCATGGAGCGGGTGCCCGTGCGGGCCGAGGCGGGGGAACGGACCACCGTCTCGCGGACGCTCACGATCAGGGAGCCGTCGCTGTGGTGGCCCCGCGAGTACGGCCCGCAGGACCGCTACACCGTCCGGGCGAAACTCGAGGGCGATACCCGCGAGCGGACGGTCGGGCTGCGCCGCGTCGAGCGCGACGGCGACGGACTGCTGGTCAACGGCCGCCGGGTGCGGGCCCGCGGGTTCACGCGGCTTCCCGGCGGCGATCCCCGCGCGGACGTCGACCGGGCCGTCGACGCGAACGCAACGTTGCTCCGGGCGCGCGGTCACGTCCCGTCCCCGTCGTTCTACGAGGCCTGTGACGAGGCTGGACTGCTGGTCTGGCAGGACCTGCCGGCCTGCGGGGCCGATCTCCCGGTCGAGCGGGGGATCGAACTGGCGACGGCGCTGGCCGAGGCGTACGGCGGCCATCCGAGCCTCGCGATGTACGGCGTTCAGGACCGGCCGGCCGATCCGTACGCGGAGCCGCTTGGAGAGGGCTTGCTCGCGAAACTCGCCGTCCGGTATCGGGCGTGGCGAGCGTCGGTCGACCGGGAACCGGCGGACGAGATCGCCGAGAACCTCCCCGACGAGCTGCCGGTCGTGTCGGTGGCCGGCCCCCCGGGAACCGACCCCGACGCGGCGCATCTCTTCCCGGGCTGGCGATACCTCGAGGCCGCCGATATCGACTGGCTGCTCGAGACGTACCCGTCGCTCGGTGAGGTGGTCGGCCGATTCGGCGCCGGATCGCTCGCAACCGATGAGGCCGACCCGGCGACGATACCGGGACTCGAGCCGTCCCTGCTCGCCGACGGGGCCGACGCCGAGGACTCACAGCGCGAGCAGGCACAAATCCTGAAAACGGTCGCCGAGACGCTCCGCCGGCGGGAATGTGGCGTCCTCGCGGCGTCGACGCTCCGCGACCCCGCACCGGGCGGCGGCATGGGCGCTCACACCGCCGACGGCGAGCCAAAGCGGGCCGCCGAGGCGATCGCGCAGTCCTACGAGCCGATTCAGGCCGTCCTTGACGGGCCGCCGACGCCGGGGGCCGTCGGGATCACGCTCTGTAACGACAGCCACGAGGCCGTCGAGACGACCGTCGGCTGGCGTGCGGGCGAGGAGACGGCCGCGACGACGGTAGACGTCGACCCCCTCGAGACGGCCTCCGCCGGAACCGCCCGGATTCCGCCCGACGCGGAGCGGGTCGATCTCGAGGTCGCCGTCGGTGATCGAACGGTCCGTAACCGGTACTATTTATAACTACGTTCGGCCCACCATGTCACGGGCTAACGGGGCGAGACGAGGCCCCTGCGAACCGTTTTCAGGGGTTGGGGTACCGGTAGTTTTAAATTAGAGGCGACAATAGTACCAGTCACCAGAACGCCACCGGGGCGCGTATCGCTCGACGATCGATGACAGGAAATCTTATTCACCGAGGTTTCGCAGATCGTGAGCAGTCGCTTCGAACGACTGGTTGGCTACCGCCGAACCGATCGCCGAATCGCCGGCGATCGGCTCGGACGGCCGGCCGGTCGGTTTCCCGGTGCGGGTATGGCACAGAGGTTTGACTAACATGGTAGACGAATCGAAGAACATCGAACTGACAGAGGACGACCTAGAAAACAAATCGAAAGGACAGCTCATCAAGATGGCCGGTCAACTGCGAGACCGGCGCAACGAGCTGAACCAGATGGCTTCTGACCGGGCTTCCAAACGCGACGACCTTAACGCGAAGACTCGCGAGAAGGTCGACGAAGCCCAGGAGCACCGCGAGAAACGCGACGAACTCAACGAGCAGGTCCAGGAACACAAGGAGAGCCGCAACGAGCTCAACGCCGAGGCCAACGAACTGTTCGACAAGGTCGAACAGCTCAAATCGGACATGGAGCTCGACGAGGGCAAGGACCTCGAGGACCTCGAAGAGGAGATCGAAGACCTCGAGTTCAAACAGCAGACCGAGGTCCTCTCGAGCGAGGAAGAGCAGGAACTCATCGAGAAGATCGAGAGCAAGCGCGAGGAGTACGAGGAGCGCAAGCAGAAACTCGATCAGAACGAGGACCTCGAGGAACTCGTCGAGGAGGCCGAGGAAGTACGATCGGAAGCCTCCCAGCACCACCAGAAGGTCACGGAACTCGCCGACAAGGCCCAGGAACATCACAACCAGATGATCGAGGCCTATCGGGAGGCCGACGACATCCGTGACGAGGCCGACGAGATGCACGAGAAGTTCGTCGAGGCCCAGGAGGCCGCCGACCGCCACCACGAGGACTTCGTCCGCGTCCAGAAGCGCCTGCGCGAACTGGACAAGAAAGAGGAAGAAGAGCGCAAGTCCGAGCGCGACAAGAAGAAAGAAGAGGCCAAGGAAGAGGCCGAGGAGATCTACCAGAAGTTCAAGGAAGGCGAAACCCTCGACACCGAGGACCTGATGAAGCTCCAGAAGACGGGACTGCTCTAAGTCGATTCCGTCTACCCCGCGGTTTTTCTTCCCCGAGTCTTCGGGGTTCTCGAGTCCGTCCAGCGACGGCGCTGGCGGGCCGACGGTAGCTCCGGGATCGGCTCCCGTCTCTCGAGCGCGGCGGGACCGTGACCGTGTCTCAGCCGGCCGACTCGTCCCCGTCAGCTCCCGCCTCGTCGGCCGGCGGCTCGTCGCACCCACACCGGCCGGTCCGGTGTCCGATCGATAGGAGCGACATACGAGTCCTGTAGCGCCGTCCTAGCGCCTGCTATCGGTTGTCGGCCGCCGGAATCGACGGGTTCGACTCGTGGCAGCCGGTCGTACTGGCGTCTCGGTGCCGGCCGTGGGTAGCCCGCGCCTACAGCCACCGGTCGGAAGCCGGGCCGGTGGTGTCGTCGTCCCGCCGCTGTACCCGATCTATAACAATGGAACCGGCCGTCCTCAGTCGCTGCTCATGCAACGTCACAGGGAGGACGCGAGCGTTCTCGTGCCGGGAATCGCCGCCCCGAGTACGGTCGCCTGTTGCCGCTCGCTTCGACCGCGCGGCGTTCGAACCGTCGTCGGCTCCGAGTCGCGATCGACGCCGGCGGCGACGTCGGCCTATCGCGACGAGTTCGTGGGGCTGCCCGACCCCGAGACCGATCTCGCCGCGTACGGCGACGCCCTCCGCTCGCTCGCCGAACGGACCGATATCGAGACGATCGTCCCGGTCCGCGAGGAAGACGTCTACGTCCTCGCGAACCGCAGGGACGAGTTCGCGACGGACGTCGCGACCCCGTGGCCGTCGTTCGAGACCCTTCGCCGTGTCCAGGACCGGGTCGAACTCTTCGCCGCCGCCGACGCGGCCGGCGTCGCGGCCCCCGAGACCGCCCTTCTCGACGAGTGGGACGACTGGGATCGCGAGACGATCGTCAAACCGCGCTACACCGTCGCGGCACCGGCCTATCTCGGCTCGAGCGCGGCACACGCGACGATCGGCTCGACCGAGTACCAGCCTCCGGGAACGGAACCGGACCGGCAGGCCGAGATCGACACGCGAGGCCACGTGCCGCTGGTCCAAGAACGGATCCCGGACTCGCCGGAGTACGGCTTCTTCGCGCTGTACGATCACGGGGACCCGGTCGCGACCTTCCAGCACTGCCAGCGACGGGGCTGGAAGTACTGTGGCGGACCCAGCGCCTACCGGGAATCGGTCTTCATCCCGGAACTCGAGGACGCGGGGCGGGCGCTGCTCGACGAACTCGAGTTGCTCTGTTGAACGCAAGACGGCGGCAGTATTGAAACTTTGACATTCAGGCAGGTGGCGTTAGAACTCCTGTACTGATGGTTTTGAGATCTGGATGATGTGGGAGGAGTACAGTTCGTTGATTCTGCAACCATCAGAATTAGGTCACTTTGTGAGAACCCGTACGTGGATGACGGCGATGTCTCTGGCGGATACGTCCAGAGAAAGAGAGCAGGCGGCGAGCCCTAACTCGCCGCCTGCGATAGGTTATGCACGATACACTTGCGCGTGAGCTCTCGGAACTGGCCGTGCCAGCTCCGAGAGCGTAACTTCTCACCGTCATCCTTCAGCAGTGAGAACGCAGTCTCACTCAGTGTCCGCTGATGGTACAGATCTTCGTCCATCCGAGCGTTATGCGCTTTCTTCAGCGCATTGTGCTCCCTGTGTTTGATTAGCGGTCGTGTCGCGCCAGCGCGACACTCCTCTCTGAGATCTGACCACGAATAGTTCGCATCTGCAAGGAACTCTTGCAGGTCTTCGGCGTTGCGCCGATAGACCTGCAAGCCGATGTGTCCGTCCCACTTGCGCTTCGTCGTGAAATGAACGTCTTTGATCGCCAGTGACTCTGTATCGACCAAAATCGTTGTCTTCAGCTTGTGAAACGAGAAGCCAGCACGATTCCGGTAATGATAGCTGGTTTGATCTCGCTGGAAGCCACTGGCGTCGATTGCTGCTGTTCCCGACCAGCCAGCCTGCTCCGCACTGCGGCGGAGCAGGCTGCGGAGTTCACGCATGTCGACCTGTTGCTCCCATCGACAGAGCGTGGTGTGATCCGGCGATTTGTCGATGTTAAGCTCTTCACGGATGGCTCTGGAGTCATTGAACCATGCTTCAGTCTCTCGGAAATCTTTGTCGAGTTCCGCATGCAAGAGGATAAACGCGATCTGAGTCCACTCGGCGAACCCGCTGGCGCCGTCCGGCGCAGCGGGTTCGTCAGGGTTATCCACGTGCTGTTTGGCAAGATTCTTACACTGCCGTATGATCGGCCGTTTCGACCTCATATCGCAAGACGGCGTCCAATTCCCCACAAGCCTCACGGAAATCAGCCGAGAACAAGGCTGAAACTGGTGCTATTCGACGCTGCAACAGAGCAACTCGAGTGGCACGGGCTCGCGATGGTGGAGTTCCTGCGGGATCCGTCCGACGGCGAGTTCAAGCTGATGGAGATCAACCCGCGATTCTGGTCCTCGTTGCCGTTCTCGGTCCGGGCGGGCGCGGACTTTCCCGCCTACTACTGGCAGTTGGCGACCGGCGAGCCGATCACGTCGGAGCCGACCTACGAGGTCGGCGTGGGCGGCCATCTGCTGCGGGGCGAACTCAGCTACGTACACAGCGTCGCCACCGAGGAGTATCCGCTGGTCGAGCGACCGTCGCTCGGGTCCGCCGTCCGCGAGGTTGCGACGTCGCTCATCGCTCACCCACGGTTCGATTACGCCGTCGCCGACGACCCGGTGCCGTTCGTGCAGGACGGCGTCAACCTCGTTCGGACGTGGCTCGGGAGCCGATCGGGGACGGACGAGGCGGCGGCCGAGACGGGGGACGACGGGACGGAGCCGACCGGCGCGACGCCGACGATCGATCGCCCGGCGACGGAGTCGACGGGACCGGCCCAGACCGACGGCGGCCCGACCGGACTGCAGTCCGGCGATGCGGACGACGGGACGCGGTGACCGACACGTTGCCAGCGCGAAACGTCGATGTAACCGTCCAAGACCAGCAACACAGCACAATCGGAATTACGGAATTCGTAACTGACTCGTGTTCACAGTACCAAAATAGATCGCAAAGCGGGAGATCAGGTGTCAGTCGTACTCGGAGGCGAGTTCGAGCGCCGTGTTCCGAGTACGTATAGCACAGTCATGACGAGCAAACCGCCGAAGAAGAACGCAAAAAGGAGTTCGGACCATGTTTCATCGGAAATGAGTGTCCCTATCGTCCCGCCGGCTACGACTGCCCATGTCGCTTTCAGGATCGTACTCTCCCGTGTATACTCGATAAGAGCGCCGAGGGTTCCGAGCGCGGCCGCGACGAGTAAGTAAGGCAGTGGCGTCACGACTTCGACTACCTGCCCCGTAGCGATCGTATATAGCCCCGTTGCCACCACCCCGGATAAAATCATGGTGAACGTAGTTCTTGTCTGTGATGTGTGATTAGTCATCTAGTTTCAGCCCTGACTTATGGACTAGGGTCGGCGAGTGCGAGATATCCTGGAACGCTCTCTGCTTCCTCGAGATCTTCATGCGAATATTCATGACCTGCTGCAGTACCAATACGAATTTGGGGGGTACCAACTGGACCGTCGCTGGCTTCGTCCCAAAGGCCCACGGTGAATTCGTCCCCGGCCGTATCGAAGTCTATGATAACGCTCCCAATGGCCCCACAGACCCCTGCTGCACCCCACCCCGCACCGGGGAGAGCCGCACAGATTACACCCCCAATTGCACCCCCAGCTGCCTGTCCAATATCTTCCCCTGCTACTGCTGCAACCCCGACTTCGTATTTTGTGACATTAGGAAACGAGTATTCACCGAGAGTATCCCCCCAAGGGTCGGTTTCTTGGAGGATTTCGAGATCAGTGTCGACTTGTTGAGTACCAACATTGGTACGAGGGTTCGCTTCTATGAGATGAACCGAAGTACTCTTCTTGTCAATTCGGTATCTGTATGTTTCATCAATACTTACGTCCACTATCTTCTGTTGTTCTGTTTCCGAGACCACTTCAACACTACACTCATCGCATTCGTCGTTTGATTGAGCTGCGCCGCTTCCGACTGCGGCGATGCCCAAAGTGAGTCCCGATGCACACGTGCGCAATACCGTTCTTCTTTTTCTCATATTGCGACCTGAAATACCATGGATGGAAAGTAATCTGTTGAGTACTACTTTCTATTCTGTTAACTTATCGTAGCTATTATAAACTACTTTCCTGACCCAAATATATGGGAATTGGACGGTACCGGTCCTTACTATAGTTACTGACTGAACTTCAGTTTGGACCACCAACGCTTAACGGAGCGCACACGCAGCTATCAATATGACTCGAGGTGTCACCGATGGTTAGTAACGAGACCGAGCGACTCCTGACGGTCGCTCTCGGCGGGCTCGCGTCCGCTGCGGTCGCGGTCGCGCTGTTCGTCGTCTATCCGCAGACGCTGACGGATCTGTTCGGCGTGTTGGTCGCGATCGCCGCCGTCCTCGTGGGGCTGCGATTCACGAGCAACATCGCCGGGTCGCTGTACCCGAGCTATGACGTCGCCGAGGTCGCCGTCGAAGGACCGATCAGCCGCGACGGCGGCGGTGGGCCCCTGCCGACGAGCCCGGGTGCGACGCCGGCCGACGACGTCGTCGACCAGATCGATCGTGCCGACGAGGACGACAACGTCGACGCGCTCCTGTTGAAGCTAAACACGCCCGGCGGTGAGGTCGTCCCCAGTGACGACATTCGCCTGGCCGCCGAGCGATTCGACGGGCCGACCGTCGCCTACGCGACCGACGTCTGTGCCAGCGGCGGCTACTGGATCGCCAGCGGCTGCGACGAACTCTGGGCCCGCGAGGGGTCGATCGTCGGCTCGATCGGCGTCATCGGCTCCCGGGTCAACGCCAGCGACTTAGCCGAGAAGGTCGGCCTCTCCTACGAGCGCTTTGCCGCCGGCGAGTACAAAGACGCCGGCACGGCGCTCAAAGAGATGGACGAGGACGAACGCGAGTACCTGCAGGGGATCATCGACGACTACTACGACACCTTCGTCGAACGGGTCAGCGACGGCCGCGACTTAGAGCCGGAGTTCATCCGCGACACGGAGGCCCGGATCTACCTCGGGGAGCAGGCCCACGAGCTGGAGTTGGTCGACCACCTCGGTACCCGCCGCGAGATCGAGGCCGAACTGGCCGACCGGCTCGAGACCGACGAGGTCGTCGTCGAGGAATTCGAACCCGAGCGTCCGCTGATGGCCCGCGTCGGCGCGGGCGCCCAGAAGGTCGCCTACGCCTTCGGGGCCGGCATCGCCGGCCTCGGCGACGGCCGCGGGTTCCGACTCCGGAGCTAACTGCGCGGGGTCGCCCGCTCGAGTCCCCGTCCCCCGGTCGAGACCGCCACGGGAGCGATCGAACGAGTAAGTGGTTTTATCGTTGCACAGAATGCATCGGCTACCGTGACAACGCTGGTCGTCTGTCTCGACCGGACCGACGACGTGGGCCGCAAGACCGGCCTGCGCTCGCCGGTCGTCGGCTGGGAGGCAGTCCGCGCGCTCGTGACCGATGTCGGCCTCGCGGATCCGGAGGACTCGGGAGTCAACACCTTGCTCGAGTCGCTGCGGGTCGCCCAGGACTTGCGCGACGAGAACGAGGAGGTCGTCGTCGCGGTCGTCTCGGGGGACCACGAGTCGATGGTGTCGGCCGACCGGGCGGTCGCCGAGCAGCTCGACGACCTCATTGCGGACTACGATCCGGACTCGGCGGTCGTCGTGACCGACAGCGCGGAGGACGAACGGCTGATTCCGATCGTCGAGAGCCGCGTCCAGGTCGATTCGGTCGACCGGGTCGTCGTCCGCCAAGCACGGGACATCGAATCGACGTACTACCTGCTCAAGCAGTTCCTCGCCGACGAGGAGCTGCGCCAGACGATCCTCGTCCCGATCGGGCTGACGCTGCTGGTCTTTCCGCTGCTCGCGACGACCGTCGGCCCGGCTGAGGGAGCGGCCGCGATCACGACCGTCATCGGTCTCTTCCTGCTCTACAAGGGCTTCAACATCGACGAACGCCTGACCCGACTCGCCCGCGGGACCCGCGAGTCGCTGTACTCCGGGCAGGTATCGGTCGTCACCTACGTCGTCGCGGCCGGGCTGACCTTCGTCGGCCTGTTCGTCGGCGCGCTCGGCGTCTCGGGGCTCGAGGATACGTCCGGCGTCGTGATCCCGGCGACCCGGTTCGCGTTCGACAGCGTCCCGTGGCTGGCGATGGCCGCCCTGACTGCCAGCGCCGGCCGCCTGCTCGACGAGGCGATCGGCGACGACCCCATCCGCACCTCCTTTCTCAACCTCCCCTTTATCGTCGTCGCGGTGGGGCTGGTCGTCCGCGGGTTCTCCGCGTACTTCCTCGAGCAACAGGGCCAGATGGAGTCGTTTGTCGTCCCGGCCAACGAGTTCCTCATCTTCTCGAACGAGCGGTTCGTGATGGGGGCCGGCGAACGCCTCGCGCTCTACGTCGTCACCGCGATCGTCATTAGCCTCGTCGGCGCACAGATCGCGGCTTCGCTCAGTGGCTCGAGCGGCGAGGACGAACGGAGCGACGGCGGCTCCGATGCGGGTCCACAGGACGGCGCGACGGCCGACGGCGAGTCCGCGGCCCCAACCCCCGATTCCGGCGCGGTCCCGGATCGGAGCGATCCCGAACTCACCGACGGCGGTGCGGCCACCGGCGCCGACTCGCCCGCCGATCGCGACCGCTGACCGTTTCGACTCGGTATCCATTTACCCGCGCCGGCCGACGACCGACCATGAGCGACGCAGACGGGACGTGGGTAAGCCTCTTCTCGGGCGGGAAGGACTCCTCGTGGGCGCTGTACCGGGCCCTCGAGGCGGGACTGCCCGTCGACCGGCTCGTGACCGTCCACCCCGCGGGCGACTCGTATATGTATCACGTCCCCGCGACGGAACTGGCGACGCTGGCGGCCAAGAGCATCGGCATCGAACTGATCGACGTCGAGCCCGACGACTTCGCGGCCGACACGGCCGCCGACTCCGGGGTGCAAGGCGACGCCGAACTCGAGCCCCTCGAGGCCGCCCTCGAGGAACTCGACGCCGACCTGCCGGGCGGGATCGCGGGCGTCACCGCCGGTGCCGTCGAGAGCGAGTACCAAACGAGCCGCATTCAGGGCATGTGCGACCGCCTCGGCTGTGAGCTGTTCGCCCCGCTCTGGCAGGAGGATCCCCGCGACCTCGCCGACGCGATGCTCGAGGCCGGCTTCGAGATCGCGATCATCCAGGTCGCGGCCCACGGCTTGGACGAGTCGTGGCTCGGGCGCACGCTCGACCGGGAAGCGATCGCCGAACTCGAGGCGCTACACGAGGAGTACGGCGTCCACATTTTGGGTGAGGGCGGCGAGTTCGAGACCTTTGTCGTGGATGGGCCACATATGGATCGGCGAATCGACCTCGAGTACGAGCGCGAGTGGGAGGGGACACGCGGCCGGTTGCGGATCACGGACGCGACGGTAACATAGGGCAGTGTACCGCGAGCGAACGGAAATGCGGCGCGTAGCGCCGCGGGTCAGTGAGCGAGCGGGCTTTTTTGGTCCAGATTTTTTGCTCGAGTGGTCAGCCGTTGGCTGACCCGAGAGGAAAAAAGTGGTTCTGAGACCTTCGTCGTGGATGGGCCACATATGGATCGACGGATCGACCTCGAGTACGAGCGGGAGTGGGAAGGGACGCGGGGGCGCTTGCGGATCACCGACGCCCGACTCGAGTGACGTGGTTCGCGATCGATGCGGACCGGCTCGAGGGGGCAGCAAGAGATCGGTTCGAGCCGACCGTCGATTGCTCTGTCTCTCGAGATTCATGGTCGTGAACGCCCACAGATAGTACAACTGGGCGACGATTCGAATTTTATTTCGATGGTCGTATCGGTCACAACGATTTTATATAATACCTGATTACAGACCGAGCGGATGCAATCGAGACGTGACGTTATTCGAACTGGGGCAGGCGTTGCGGGGACCGGACTACTGACGGCGCTTGCCGGCTGTAGCGAGATTCCGGTCGTCGGGAGTTACTTCGGCTTCGACTACACCGAGTGGGTCTACGATCCCGACGGGCTGGATTCGGACTCGGTGACGGCCTTCCTGATGAACGTGGAGGCGATCCTCGAGACGGACGAGGTGGAGAACAAAGGCGACCTGCGCGAAGAGGCCACGAACAACTACAGCGGCGAACTCGTCGCCGACGACATCGAGTACGTCCTCAACGTCGGCCGGTCGGAGATACTGACCGGTTCCTTCGACGGGGAGGAGGTCGTCGACGGGATGGGGTTCGCCGCGGAGGGCAGCCACGGTGACTTCGACCTCTACACGGACGACGAGGAGGAGAACGCGGTGATCGGAACCGACGGGGACGTCCTCGTCAAGACGTCCGGAAACGGGTTCTCAGACGTCGACGCCCGCGAGGAGATCGAACACCTGATCGATACCGCCAGCGGCGACGTCGACCGGTTCGTCGACGTGAACGACGACTTCGATCAGGTACAGAGCGAAGTGGACACGGACCACTACGTCTACGTCAGCGGACAGACCGAGTCGGCGACCGAAGACGCCGCCGACGATACCGTCGTCACGACCGCGATCACCGCGGAGATCGACGGCGCTGAGACGAACGGGACATACCTCCTGTTGTACGCGAGCGAGGACGGCGTCGATCTCGAGCAGGCCGAATCCGACGTCGAGAGCGACCTCTCGGAGGAGGCGACGCTGGGGGACGTCTCGCAGGACGGCCGTCTCGTGACCGCCGAATTCACCGTCCCGACCGAAGAGTTCTAGTCCGATCGCGCCGCGTCGGCGGCCACTGCGGCCCCGTGCCGGTCGGTTCAGCGGTCCCGATCGACTCGAGCGCCGTGAACGTCGGCGATTCGCTCCCGGTCGGCCGGCTCCGTCGCCCGCCACCACGCGATCCGATCGATCTCGAGTCGGCGATACCCCGAGACGACGGCGAGCCACTCACAGGAGGCGATCGTCCGCTGGGGCGTCGCGGTGTCGATCGGCGAGCGCTCGAGATCGTCGTCGATGGCCGACAGCAGGTTTTCGAGGGGCGGATCCGGCCGCGGGGTATCGACGCCGGCCAACTGTCGCAGGTACTGAACGGTCCCGAGGCCAACGCCGGCGATCGATCCGATCGGATCCGACTCGTGCCGGTAGTGATCCGCGGTTTCGGCCCAGTCGACCAGCGCCTCAAGGTCGTCGTCGGTCGGGGAGTCAGCGAGGACGGCCGCGATCTCACAACAGACATCGCGCTTGCGCCGGGCACCCAGCGCCGCCACGAGGTCGTCGTCCTCGCGTTCGAGGGCGGCGAGGTCCGAAAACGACGCGATCCGCCCGGTCGCGACGAACGCGTCGCGAAACCGCTTGACGGCCGGTTTGATCCCATCGAGAAAGCCCTGTCCGGTCGCGGCCGCGGCGGCCTCGGCGACGAGCAGTAACGGGTTCGAGCCGGTCCAGCGCCGGAACTCGCGGAACTGGGCCGTGAGTTCCGCGGCCGGGACGCCGTCGGCGCGGGACTCGAGTGCCGCCCGGGCCGTCTCGTCAACACTCATGTCCGTTGGTCACGGGTGACACACGGCATGCCCATAGGTGTATCGCCCGATTCCCGCGATCGACGGCCGGCCGTCGCTACGCGCCGCCGTTCGTGATCGTCGTGTGGGCACCGATGAGCGCCCCCGCGAGATCGAGGTCTTCGAGCGTGGTTCCCCGATCGATGATCGAACGGCGAATGTCGCCGTTGCGAACCGTCGCCTCGGGGAAGACGACGGTGTGGTCGAGGTCGGTCCCCTCGAGGGTCACGTCGGCCATGACGTGGACGTTCTCGCCGATCGTGGCGTCTTCCAGCGTCGCGGAGTCGGCGACCAGCGAGTCGCCATCTAAGTGCCAGGCGACGGCGTCGAGATAGCTCTCGGGGGTGCCGATGTCGAACCACGCGCCCTCGAAGGTGTAGGCGTAGGTAGCCTCGCGGTTCTGGAGCCACTGGACGAACCAGCCGGGTTCGTCGGGGTTGTTGCCGTCCTCGAGGTAGGTCGGCAGGAGATCGAGCGATTCCTTCGGGAACGCGTAGCAGGCGATCGAGACGAGCGTACTCTTGGGGTCGTCGGGCTTCTCCTGGAAGTCGACGACGCGGTCGCCCTCGAGCTCGACCAGCCCGTAGGATTTGGCCTTCTCGCGGGTGCCGACGTCGTAGGCGGCCAGCGTCGGCGCGTCCCGCGCTTCGAACGCGTCCAGAAAGTCGGCGACGTCGAAGCTGATCAGGTTGTCGCCGGCGATGATCAGCAGGTCGTCGTCGACGTCCTCGCGGTCGATCAGCTGGGAAAGCGCGCCGACGACGCCGAACTTGTCGTCTTCCTCGGTCGTCTCCTCGACCGAGAGCCGAGGCTTGTCGAACTCGCTATCGGCCAAGTGGGCCTCGAAGTCGGGGGCGAACCGTTCGTTGGTGCTGACGTAGACCTCGTCGATTCGCTCGTCGGCCTCGAGTTCCGCGAAGATGCGATCGACGACGGTCGACTCGCCGATCGGGAGGAACATCTTGGGCCGATGTTTGGTAATCGGCCACATCCGAGTCGCGTACCCGCCTGCAAGGACGACGGCCTTCATAGGGCGGTGTTCTCCTGCGGGGTCTAAGTCAGTTGTCCTTTCACTGGGTTCGGGCGAGCGGCGGCCACGGACGGACTCGCGGCGGTGAGCGGAGAGCAAACGGTAAAAGCACACTCGCCGTACCCCCGGTATGCGCGAGGCCGACGAAACCACCCGACAGAAACTCGCCGACGCCCTCCGGGCCGAGCCGGCGACGCCGAGCGAACTCGCGACGCAGTTCGATCTCACGCCCCACGCGGTGGTGGGCCACGTCGAACACGTCTCCCAGTCGGTAGCCGACGGCGACGAGCAGTTCCTCGTCGCCCCGCCGACGTGTCGGGACTGCGGGTTCGACGACTACGACGACCTGCTGAACCTCCCCTCGCGGTGTCCCGACTGCAAGAGCGAGTCTATCGACGAACCGACGTTTACGATCGAGTGACCCGACAGTCCACCCTCGGAGACTGTCATCACCGGTGTCTAATTTCGTCTTCGATTCGACACTAATATTTAGCGCGCAAGAGCAAACCCGGTAGTCCCCTCGAGCGAGCGGTCGTGTCCCGGTCGACGAACCCCCGCGTGTCCGGGCACCGTCTCGGCCGTTCGACTCGAGCCCATCGAACAGATATGAGTCCCGCACCACACTCGGAACCCGATCGCGCCGAGTTCGTCCAGGCCGTCCTCGACTGGCTCGACGAGCCCACCGCATCGGCAGAGACGATCGACGACGCGTTCGCGTTGCTGTCCGACCAGCGCCGCCGGCTGCTGTTGCGGGTCATGCGCACCTACGACGAGGAGCTGACGCTGCCCGACGCCGCGGAGGAGGTCGCCATCCGGGAGACAGGCCACGGCGTAACGGACATCCCGGCCGAGCGGGTCACCGAGGTCTATCTCTCCCTCTATCACGATCACCTGCCGCGGCTGGTCGATGCCGGCCTGCTCGTGTACGATCAGGAACGCGACCTCGTCGCTCCCGATGGGATCTAGAACTCGACGTTCGAGGTCGACGTCCGATCGAGATCGTCCGTCTCGAGCGGGCCGGGACCGACGAACTCGTACTCGTCGTCGGTCAGGTAGACGTCGCCGTCCGAGACGGTGATCTCGAGGTCGGTGAGATAGGCTCCCTCGCAAGGGCCGAAGGTACAGCGGCCCGAGTCGGGTTCGAAGTACGCGCCGTGGTTCGCACAGACGAGTTCGCCGTCTCGGATCGGTGCGCCCGACCCCTTGTCCAGTTTGATGTGGGTGAGATGCTGACAGTAGTTGAGCCAGCAGGCGACCTCGTCGGCAGGACCGTCGCCCTCGGCTTCGGTCCGAACGAGTATCGCTTCCTGCTCGTCGCCCGCGCCGTCGGCGACACGAAACAGCACCGTCGAGTCGGCGGGCACGTCCGCAAGCGCCGTGATCCGTCCTGCGTCCATGGGACCCCGATTACCGGTCGTTTGCCCTGAACGTTTCGACAACGAGCGTGCATATGTCTGACGGAGTTTTAACCGCCTCTCCGCCAAACGCCGCCTATGGATTCCCTTCTCGTCTACGGCTCCTACGGCTACACCGGGCGGCTGATCGCTCGCGAGGCGGTCGCTCGCGGCGGTTCCCCCGTCGTCGCCGGCCGCGACGGCCGCGCGGTCGCCGAACAAGCCGACGCGCTCCGGGTCGAGGGCCGGACCGTCGACCTCGCGGCCGACGACCTCGAGCGCCGACTCCGCCCCTTCGACGCCGTCCTCAACTGCGCCGGCCCGTTCGTCGAGACGGCCGGCCCGCTGGTCGACGCCTGCCTCGAGACGGGGACGGACTACCTCGACATCACCGGCGAGTTCCCGGTCTTCGAGCGGCTCCGCCAGCGCGACGAGCAGGCCCGCGAGGCGGGGATCACGCTATTGCCCGGCGTCGGCTTCGACGTCGTCCCCTCGGACTGTCTGGCGGCATTTCTCAACGAGCAGCTCCCGGCCGCCGACCAGTTGCGACTCGGGATCAAGGGCGGGGGCGGCCTCTCACGGGGCACCGCCCGGACGATGCTCGAACACCTCGGAGACGGCGGCGTCGTGCGCCGCAACGGCCGACTCATTCAGGTGCCGACCGCGTTCCGGTCCCGCGAGATCGACTTCGGCGACGGCCCCGAACACGCCGTCACGATCCCGTGGGGCGACGTCGTCACCGCCGCCCACAGCACCGGGATCGAGTCGATCGAGGTCTACGCCGCCGCGCCGTCGTGGGCGGACCGGGCCCTCTCGGCGGTCGACTCGCTGGGCTGGCTCCTCGAGCGCGGTCCCGCCGAGCGAGTCCTGAAGCGACTGATCGACGCCCGACTCGAGGGGCCGGACGACCGCCAACTGGCGACCGGCAGCGCCGTCGTCTGGGGCGAGGTGACCGACGAGGCGACCGGCCGACGGGCGCGAGCCCGCCTTCGTACCCCCAATCCCTACGCTCTGACGGCCGAGTCGGCGGTCGCGGCCGCTCAGCGGATCCTCGAGGGGGGCCGGGTCCCGGCCGGCTTCCAGACGCCCGCATCGGCCTTCGGCAGCGAGTTCGTCCTCGAGCTGTCGGCGACCGAGCGGGAACTGGTCGAGGCACCGGCCGAGTCCGGCGGGCAAGCGGCGGCGATCGGCGAGTCCGAGCGGCCGTCGCCGGTCGAGCCGCGGTGAACTCGCTCCGTTCGGCGGGAGTGGAACCACGTTTTCCCATGGCACTCGAGTGGCGAGCCCCGGCGAGGCGGTCCCGAGGACTGCAGACCTCTTGGATAACCAATCACTTTTGTGCGTCCGGCTCGAGTCGGTAGCTATCGATGTCCTCCGATCGACCCACCCTCCGTGAGCGGTTCAGGAACGATCTCCGGACCGGCTCGCTGCCGGTTTTGCTGACCGCGGTGCCGATCGCGATGGCGGTCGGGCTCGGGAGTACGTGGTACTGGGACGAGTTCGCCGGTGGGTTCATGGTACTCATGCTGCTCGGCGTGATCGTGCCGTCCGTTCACGAAGCACACTGGCCACAGGAGTGGCCCTGGTCGACCGATGTCTTGTGGACCATCGCCGCGTCCGCCGTCGCGCTCGGGCTGTTCGCCGTCACGTATCTGCTCGCCGGGTTCCCAATCGACGACCCGACTCACCGCGCGGCGATCGCCTTCGCCGTGACAAGTCTCGGCGGCTGGTCGCTGTCGTGGGCGATTCGACGGGAGTGAGCCGCTATTCGTAACAGATCCGCTCGACCCGCTCGTCGTACAGCCGCGCGAGCCGGTCCGTGATCGGCCCGCCGCCGATCGCATGGCCGTCCACCGTCTCGATCGGCCGGAGTTCCCACGTTCGGTTGGTCAGCAACGCCTCGTCGGCCGCGCGGACAGCCGCCGGCTCGTATCGCCCCTCGCGGACCGGAATCCCGGCCTCGCGGGCGAGTTCGAGGACGATCCCGCGGGTGATCCCCGGCAACACCGGGCCGTCGGTCGTCGGCGTGTGGAGCGTGCCGTTCCGGACGAAACACAGGTTGCTCGTCGCGCCCTCGGCGATCCGGCCCTCGAGATCGCACATGAGCGCCTCGTCGCTTCCGGGCTCGAGTTCCGTGCGCGCGAGGATCCCGTTCAGGTAGTTGTGGGTCTTGGCGGCGGTGGGGATCGACTCGTTGGGGACCCGGCGGGTGTCGACGGTTTCGACGGTCGCCGGCCCGTCCCAGACGGGCTCGCCCTCTACTCCGCCCCGCGGGAGCGGTTTGGCGTAGACGACGACGGTCGGGTCGACCTCGGGAGCGGGCGTGAGCTTCCCCGGTTGGACGCCGCGGGTGATCGACAGCCGGACGTAGGCGTCCGCGAGGTCGTTGGCCGCCAGCGTCTCGTCGATCCGTTCTCGGAGGTCGGCGGCGGCGAGCCCATGCTCGAGCGAGAGCGCTTCGCAGGTCCGCTCGAGGCGTTCGCGGTGGGCGTCCCACGCGAAGACGGTCCCGCCGTAGGCCCGCAGGGTCTCGAAGGCGGCGTCGCCGTAGCGAAAGCCCCGGTCGTCGACGCTGACGGTCGCCTCGCTGGCGGGGGCGAGGTCGCCGTCGACGTGGTAGATCGGGTCGTCAGTCATGGCGGTGAATCGTCTCGTCGTGGCACTCGGAGGTGTATGAAGGTGCTGTCTGTGGCTCGAGGGCGCCGGCTTCGTCCGTCGATACGCCCTCGATCCGCCTGTCGTTCGAATTCTTGTGTTCGTACACACGAACCACCACGTCGTCGTTTTTTACGTTCTTGAGTAGTCCATGGAGTCCTGTGCAGGGACTTTTCGTCACCCAATCTGAGTACCGACTGTTCTCTCGGGGCGATCATCGGTTGATATGCACACGACGAGTCGCGACTCGTGTGCATATTCGGGGATCAGTTTCTGTCGATGTGCAACCCCAGGGATAGAGAGAATAGATCAATGATATGGAAAAGTGTAAAAATTTGCAAATTTGTTACTGCCTATGGACTATATCGAGATTCTCAGGTTTGGTCTCGCTTTTCTAGGAGGGGGAATTCTAACAGCGATTCTGAGTAGTTACATTGACCTGATAAGAGATAGACAAGATGAATTAAAGAATGAAGTCTATGACCCAATATATGATGAATTAATGCTTGCTAAAGACGGAGAGCTGCCATATGATTCTGGTGAATTCCGGTCAGAGTGGAAAGATATAGATCCACACAAGAAATATAGTATTGGAGAGAACACAAGAAGCGAACTTAACACCTATTCTAATCATATAGACCAGTGTAATGATTTGGTCGCTAGTATTAGGAGTGAAATATATCAGAGGGCAAATGACGGATCAAACCTGTTTGTAGCCACACAAGGAGGCTCTATGGTTATACTCCCTTCTTCTCCCCAAAGGACATCAGAACTTTATGCCGATAATTTCGTGAAAACATATGCGTCTGTTTTGCTAAGATCGAGATCTGCAGAAAGTTTAGAGAAAGAACTTATAGAGTATTCTATCGAGAGTAACCACGCTAATAAGAAGAGTTTTCGAATGTGGCCATCAGAGTACTATCTTGAGGTATGGGATTGTATCGAAGAGGCAGAAAAGGAATGGGCGAATAATAATGATTTCAGTAGCCGATTCGAATTGTTCGACACTATTCAAAAAGAGGCCATGGAAATCCATCCAGAGATTGAATCACAAATGAAAAAGATGCGGAGTTGGGCATACTGGATCCCAATCTTACGGTGAGTAACAGAGATGAGACAGTTAACCCACAGAAAAATAAGGAAGCAAGCTGAGGCGCTGTGATTTTGATGCTATCGCCAAGGCGACGGGGTAGTGTTTCTGCTGCAACGCTGCAGAGCGGTACGGTATATTTTGGTGAAGTGACCGTACTCACACGACCTGCTGGGACAGGAGGGCTACTCAAGCGACTTCGCGCTGCTCCACTGGGACAGCGGCAGGGATCACCACGACGCCGAACAGGTGAGGATCTCGATCGACTCGGTTTTCTGACCCGCCTAAGCGCTTTCGCTAGTTCTGGTTAGCACGGTCCCACCCTCGCCTATCACCGCTGTAGGGTCTCTGTATCGTTCGGTATCCGCCAGTTCGACTCACCGCCAGCGCGGCGCGCGCTCTGCGCGCCGCGTAATTGCCCTGCCCCCTTAGGGGCACCTCATTTTGCAGATAGTAAGGACGAACCGTGGCAGTCGTCCCGCCTCTCGAGCCGCCATCACTCAACCAGTCAATATCCTAACGTTCTTTAGGATAGATTCCGTAACGCACAGACGCGCACGAAAGTGCGCAAGAGCCGGAGCAGCCAGGTCCAACTAGCACTCCGGCTCACACGCGGCCCCCGCGTCGCGGGAGCAATCCACCATTGACGGTGGCGAAATAAAGAAGTGCCGACGTCCGCCGATCAGTCGCTCCCGTCGCCGACGCCCTCGCTGGGTTGCGTACCGCCGCGTCGGGGCTCCACCCAACCTATGGTCTCGAGACTCACCATCCACTGCGACTGTGGCACGGACAGCCGTATCGAACCGACCGACGGTCCGGTCATCTGCCCGGGCTGCGAGACGACGTTCGCGACGATGATCTTCGAACACCCCACCGATCACCATGCACCCAGCGCTCGCCACGGCACTCACGCGTATCGCGGACCGTGAGGACCGTGCGGTGACGGGCCTGCCGCCCCTCTCCGAGGCGGTCGACACCGAGGCGCTTGCCGCCGTCCTCGAGTCGAACCCGACCGTCACCGTCCGCTTCGAGTACGCGGGCTATCGCGTCGTGGTAGGTCCCGACCCCGACGCGGTCACGGTGATCGAACGGGATCGCTGAGGCCGCTCGAGCGGCCCGCTCACGCGTCGGCGCGGGCGGCGAGCCGACAGAAGTTCGCGATCAGCTGTTTGCCCACCTCGAGCGAGATCTCCTCGCCGCTCCCGTCCTCGCCGGCCGTGCCCGGATCCGCCCGCGTGAGGATGCTCTCCGGGTGGAACTGCACCCCGAACTGGGGCTTCTCGCGGTGGCGGACCGCCATCAAAACGCCGCGCTCGTCGGTCGTCCGGGCGGTCTCCTCGAGCGTGTCCGGCAGGCCAGCGCGCTCGACCGACAGCGAGTGATAGCGGCCGACCCGAAACTCCGACGGCAGCCCGTCGAAGAGTCCCGTCCCGTCGTGGGTGATCGTCGACGGCTTCCCGTGGACGACCTCGGGCGCGTGGCCCACCGGTGCGCCGTTGGCCGCACACAGCGCTTGATGGCCCAGACAGACCCCCAGAATCGGGTACTCGGTCTCGGAAAACAGCGACATCGAGATCCCCGCCTCCTGCGGGGTCCCCGGCCCCGGCGAGACGACGATCCCCGTCGGCTCGAGGGCCCGAACGCCCGCGAGATCGATCTCGTCGTTCCGGCGGACGACCACCTCGTCCGCGATCTCGCCGACGTCCTGCGGCGACGCCGCAGGGCCTGTCGAAGCGATCGCTTCGGCAACGTATTGGACCAGATTGTACGCGAACGAATCGTAGTTGTCCACCACGAGGACGCGGGTCCGCGAGTCAGTCACCCCGCTCACCCCCGCCGGCCGTCTCCGGGTTCGCCTCGTCGCTTTCGGCCTCGAGCCCCAGTGCGGCCCGCTCGCCCAGCGCTTCGTCGACGGCCGTGATCAGCGCCCGTGCTTTGTCCAGCGTCTCGTCGTACTCGCGCTGGGGGTCGGAGTCGTGGACGATCCCCGCGCCCACCCGGAGGTGGTACTCGTCGGCCTGCCGGACCAGCGTCCGGATGACGATGTTCAGCGTCGCACGGCCGTCGAACCCGAAGATCCCGACGCTGCCGGTGTAGGGACCCCGCCGGGTCGCCTCGAGTTCGTCGATGATGGCCATGGTCCGGGGTTTCGGTGCGCCGGTGATCGTCCCGCCGGGGAAGACCGCCCCGATGGCGTCCGAGAGCGTGGCGTCGGGCCGGAGTCTGCCCGTGACGTTCGAGACGAGGTGCATCACCTCCGAGTAGCGGTCGATCCGGCGATACTCCGATACGTCGACCGAGCCGTACGCACAGACCTTTCCGAGGTCGTTGCGCTCTAAATCGACCAGCATCGCGTGTTCGGCCCGCTCTTTCTCGTCGGCCAGCAGGTCGGCCTCGAGCGCGTCGTCCTCGGCCGGCGTCTCGCCGCGGGGTCGGGTGCCCGCGATCGGCTCCGTCCGGACGAACTCGCTATCGCGCGCTAACAGTAACTCGGGACTCGCACTGACCAGTTCGGCCGCTCGGAACTCGAGCAGACAGGAATAGGGCGCGGGGTTGACCCGCCGCAGGGCGTCGTAGGCGGCGACGGGGTGGACCGCCGCGGGCGCGACCAGCCGCTGGGAGATATTCGCCTGAAACGTGTCGCCCTCGCGGACGGACGCCTTGACCCGGCGCACGCGGTCGGCGAAGGCCTCGCGACCGCAGTCACTTTCGAAGGTCGCTTCGGGGCTCGAGACCGGCGGGTCGCCGACTGCCGGATCGCCCTCGCGAATCCGCTCGGCGAGGTCGAGCGCCCGCTCGCGGCCGCGTTCGTAGGCGGACTCGATGGCGTCGTCGGCCGGCGCTTCGTCCGCGTCGTCGGTCCCGACTCGCGGGCAGGCCGTGATCCGCAGCGTCGTCTCGCCGTCGACCGGTGCCTCCCACGCCGCCAGCCGGTCGTAGACCGCAGCCTCGAGCCGCGGTAGCCCCCGGTCGTCGACGGCCGACTCGGGGAGCGCCTCGAGTTCGCGGGCGACGTCGTAGGAGAGCCAGCCGACGGCCCCGCAGGGGTAGGGGACGTCGCAGTCGCCCCGCGCCAGCCGCTCGGTGGCGAGCAGGCCCTCGAGGGCGGCCAGCGTCGGCGAATCTCCCTCGGCTCGTGGCACCGCGTCGGGGCCGACGGTGAGCCGGTCGACCGGATCGACGCCGAAGTAGCCCCAGCCGGGCTGGCCGCCGGTCGTCTCGAGGAAGGCATCGCCCTCGCCGTCGCGGGCGCGGCGGTAGGCAGCGAAGGGATCGTCGACGGTGAGTCGCACCTCGACGGGAACGCGGCGTCCGGTGCGCGTCGCCGGGGCGTCACGGGGGGTCGACGCGCCGGGCTCGGGATCGCAAGCGGCGGCGCGAAACGAGTCGAGCGTCGTGACGACGCGCGGATCGCTCATGTGGCCCGGGACGGACCGAGCGGATAATTCGCTTGCGATTCGGGACCCCGGCTCGAGGGCGATCGTGGCCGTGGCCGTAGCCGAATCGGCGCTTACGGCCGGCGGCCGTCACTCGCCGGAGCAAGAAGAAGGGACTCGGGAAACGGCGCGAGGTGGGGTCGGGTGGCTATCTAACTTCGGCGCGGTCGATCCAGCCCTGAATGCGCTTTTCGGAGATATCGGTTTGCTCGGCCAGGTCGGCGGCGTCGGCGACGGCGAGTTCGCCGACGGTCTCGACGCCCGCGCCGGCCAGCCGGTCGGCGTAGGCCGGGCCGATCCCCTTGATCACGTCGACCGATTCCTGGTTCTCCGGGTCGGGTTCGTCGGCGTCCGGTTCAGTCGCCTCGTCGTCCGACTCCTCGAGCGCGGGTTCGGCGGCGCTTTCGTCCGCGGCGTCGGCTTCGACCGCCGTGTCCTCCTCGTCTTCGGCGTCGTCGGTCTCGGCTGCGGTTTCGGGCTCGGGTTCCGTCGACTCGGACCCGGCCGCCGTGTCGGCGTCGGGTTCGGCCTCCTCGACGGGCGACTCGGGTTCGGCCGTTTTCTCGGTCGTCGGTGCCGCGTCCTCGGTTGCCGGCCCGGTCGCCTCCGCCGGTTCGGCGGCCTCCTCCGGGCGATCGGGCTCGTCCGTCAGCGACTCCGTCGACGCCGCCGCCGTCGAGCCGGTCGCGGCCGACTGGGGCGGCTCGGCGGCCCCTTCGTCCGCCGCGCCCGCGTCGGCGTCGCTCCCGGCGTCGTCGTTCGATCGTTCCCGCTCGACCGTTACCCCGACCTCTCGAGCGCCCCCGCGCTCCGAGTCCGACTCGTCGAACCCCAACAGGGACTTCAGCTTTTGGAGGATTGCCATTATCTGGTCGTAGTGGGTTCCAACACTTAAATTCGCCTGATACTGTGGCTCCGACGGTGCTGGCGCCGCGTTACAGCCGCGAGCGCAGCGCCTCGTTCATCGCTTCGACCGGCGCGTCCCGGCCGGTCCAGATCTCGAACGCCTCGACGCCCTGATACAGCAGCATCCACGCGCCGTCGACCGTCGTGGCTCCCGCTTCGGCGGCGTCACGCAGGAGTCGGGTCTCGAGGGGCTGATACACCGCGTCGAGGACGGCCAGATCGCCGTGGAGCGCGTCGGCCGGTACCGGCGTCGAGTCCTCCTCCATCCCGACGCTGGTGGCGTTGACCAGCACGTCGGCCTCGGCCAGCAGCCGCTCGAGGGCTGCCAGCCCGTGGCCGCTCGCCCGGGGAACCGCCTCGGCCAGCTGACGGGCCTTCGGCTCGGTTCGGTTGGCGATCGCGACCGTCGCGCCGGCGTCGGCCAACCCGAACGCGACCGCTCGCCCGGCCCCGCCGGCCCCGACGACGACCGCCCGCGCGTCCTCGAGGTCCACGTCGTGGTCCCGGAGCGCGCGTAACGCGCCGACGGCGTCGGTGTTGTAGCCCGTCGGCGGCCCGGAGCCGGAGAAGTCGATCGTGTTGACCGCGCCGATCCGGGTCG
This sequence comes from Natrinema pellirubrum DSM 15624, assembly GCF_000230735.2. Taxonomy (NCBI): domain Archaea; kingdom Methanobacteriati; phylum Methanobacteriota; class Halobacteria; order Halobacteriales; family Natrialbaceae; genus Natrinema; species Natrinema pellirubrum. The sequence continues at coordinate 3,187,742 of NC_019962.1, read as the reverse complement.
CCAAGTCCTCCGGCGCGACGATCTCGAGCGCCTCCTGTTTGAACGGGATCGTCACGTTCAGCCCCGCAATCCCGAGGGCGTCGGCCCCCTCGATCGCAGCCGCGAGATCGTCCTGATCCGGTTCGAAGGTCACGTAGCGGGCCTCGAGGCCGAGTTCGTCGTAGGCCGCCTCGTGCATCGGCGGGGACAGGGAGTGTCCCACCGGGTTGCCGAGGAGCCCGTACACGTCCATTGCCATCGTTTCCCGGTAGTCGGCGCGGCGGGCCTATAATGGGACCGGCTCCGGCAGGGAACTAGAACGCTCAGCTATAGTAGCCGTTGAAACGATTCACACACTGATCGCAACGCTGTCGTGCGATCAGGTGTGCAATGACTTTCAGCGGCTACTATAGTATGGTTCGATCGACTGGAACGGTCGGATTCTGCCGTCGCGGTATCCGTCACAGTCGTTTTCCGTCGCGAAACGAGCGTCCTGCTATCGTGGCTGCTGTGAGTAACCACGTCCTCCCCAGCCGATTCGCTCACTCACGAGGTTCGTTCGCTCATCCCTCGCGCAACGTTATTGGCCGTCCTCACTCGTCGTTCGGCCGGCCGACAGCGCGCGCCACCGCAGTGATACGAGATCGATCGTTCGCGATCGATGTCGACACGGGGATAGCTCGTTTCGCGTCGCTTTTAGGCCCCTCGTGAGTAGCCGCCGGCATGCTTTCGGGAACGCCGTTGTATCTCCTCCTGTTGGCGGCCGGTATCGTCGCGCTGTATGGCGGTGCCGAGCTACTGGTCTCGGGGGCGGGGCGGCTGGCGCTCGGGATCGGACTGCGGGCGACGACCGTCGGCGTGACCGTCATCGCCTTCGCGACGACCGCGCCCGAACTGTTCGTCTCGACTATCGGCGCGCTGAACGTCTCGAGCGACGTGGGACTGGGAACGGTCGTCGGCTCGAACATCGCGAACATCGGGCTCGTCCTGGGGGTATCGGCGTTGATCAAACCGCTCCCGATCGGCGAGCGGGTCCTCCGCCGGCACGTCCCGACGATGGTACTCGCGGCCCTGCTCCTGGTCGGCCTGGGAGCGAACGGGCGGATCGGCCGCCTCGAGGGCGCGATCTTCCTGCTGGTGTTGGCCGGATTCACGGCCTTTCTGCTGTACTACGTGAACGCGGATCCGCCGTCGGTGGCCGACGATCCGGACGCCGGCGCGGGCGTCTCGATCCGCGATATCGGGCTCGTCGTCGCCGGCCTGATCGCGCTGGTGGTCGGCTCGCGGTGGCTCGTCGCCGGCGGGACGGGGCTGTTGTCGGCCCTCGGCGTCCCGGACCTCATCATCGGGCTGACGGTGCTGGCGCTGGGGACGTCGTTACCCGAACTGGCGGCCTCGGTCGTGGGTGCCGTCCGCGGCGAGACGGAGTTCGCGGTCGGGAACGTCGTCGGCTCGAACATCTACAACGTCCTCGCGGTACTCGGGGTCGTGGCGCTGATCACGCCGATCGAGATCCAGCCGGCGACGCTTCGGTTCGAACTCCCGGCCATGGTCGCCTTTACGCTCGTGCTGGTCGGCATGATGAGCTACGGTCGGCGGCTCACGCGACTCGACGGCGCGGCCCTCGTCGTCGGCTACGCCGGCTTCATGGCCTTGCTGGTCCTTTGATACGGTCTACTGTCGTCAAGCAAACCGTCTGAGCCGTCACATCGGCAGGGGCGTCCCGTCGGTTTCGTCGCCGGCGGTCGGCAGCCGGTCCAACCGTGGTCCGAGCTGGGTGCGGACGACCGACACGAGCGCATTCTCGCGGCCCTCGCCGGTGATCGCGCCCGCTCGTACCGACTCGTCGCCCACTTCGCACTCGGCCGTCACAAGCATGGCCGCCTCGCGGTCCGCGAGGAGGACGTATCCGCACTGTGGCGCGTCCACCGGGAAACTGAACCAGTCGAACCGCGGTTCACAGACCGTCGCGGTCGGTACCGCCGACCGGACCGTGTCGCGAACGCGGGGCGACCGCGACGCCACGTAGACGTCGACCCCACGGTCGGCGGCATCCCGCAGGTTCTCGAGGCAGGTCGACCCGAGTAACACGGCGCTGGGCGCCATAACGAACAGTTCCTCGTCGGCCCCGGCGGCGATCTCGTTGCCCCGCTCGGCGACGTTCGCCTCGCCCTCGAGCGTCCAGCAGCTCTCGACGTCCGTCCCCGTCCGCCGGTTCTCGTCCGAGTCCCGAGCGATCGTCCGCGCCGGGACCGACGGCTCGCGCTCGGGTCGCGCTCGTCGCGTCGAGTCGGACCGAACGAGCGCGGCGGCTTCGGCGAGCGGGCCGTCGGCGAGCCAGTCGACGTCCCAGTGTGGCGCGTCGGTCTCGAGCGCGGCCCGTCCCGACTCGTCGTCGTGGGCCACGAGCCCCGCAGCCGCGAGCGCGGGGAGCTGTTTGTGGGCCAGTTCCGTCGCCACGGCCGTCCGCTGCGAGCCGGCCACGTCGGCGGGGCGGTCCGCCTCGCCCTCCCGGACGAGGACGCCGGCGGCGAGGTCGTCGACGGCGATCGATCCGTCCCGACTCGCGAGTTCGGTACAGACGGTCAGACGCCGCGGCTCCCGGAGCGCCTCGAGGGTCCGGGTCAGCGTCTCCGCGGCGACAGGAACGTCGTCCCCGGTCGGATCCGTGAGGAGGCTCTCGACCCACTCGAGATCGAGGATCGGGTGGGCAGTGAGCGAGACCGCCGGGTCGTCGCCGTCGGCGTCACGCGACAGAACACCGCGGTCGACCAGCCGCGGGACGTGCCGGTGAATCAGTTCGATCTGGAGGCGCTCGCAGTGGGCATCGGGAACGATCGGGGTGCCCCGTTCCACGGCCGCGACCTCGGTCGCGAGGTCGGCGATCGGCATGGCGGGTCCCGCCGCTGTGGTGGCCGTCGGGGTTTGCCCTTCACGGTCGCGCAACACGGCGAGGAGTGTCCGCCGGTGTGGGTCCGCGAGGACGTCCGCCGCGGTCGTCGTCAGCTCGAGGAACGGGGGGAGACTCATTGGCGGATAGAGACAGCGAGCGGTGGAAAGAACTGTACCAGCATACTCTGGTATCGCTCGGTGGTGCCATCGGCTCACTCGTCGTCGCCGAAGTACGCCGACAGCAGTTTCGCCTGTGCGACCCGGAGGTGCTGGTGGAAGGTCTGGCGGGCGATGTCGAGCCGGTCGGCGATCTCCGAGGCGTCGCTGTTTCGCGTCGGCCACTCGAAGTAGCCGCCGTGATAGGCCGCCTCGAGGGCGAGGCGCTGTTTTTCGGTCAGTGCCGACTCGACGGTCCGCCGGAAGTCCCCGCGGGTCCGGACCGGCCGATCGACGGTCCGCTTCGAGACGAGCCGGGTGTCGGGGTAGGCCGAGGTGATCGCCCCGACGAGTTCCCGGAGATCCGAGTCGGGGCTGGTCTGGACGGTTAACTCGGCCGTGCCCTCCCGGACGACCTTTGACTCGAGACGGGCCCCGTACTCCCCGAGTAGCTCGGTGATCGTCGAGCCTCGGACGACGATCTCCCAGTAGCTCTCGTCGTCGTCGGCGTCGATGAGACGCAGTTCCGTGATCGCGGCCGCCTCGGTCGCCGCCGATCGGAGCGTGTCGGGATCGATGCCTGACACGGTGAGATAGTAGACGAACACCTCGTCGGTCAGCGGCAACACGTGGTCGATCGAGAGATCGCAGCCCGCCGCCCACGAGAGATCGATACAGACGTCCCCGCGGTCGGTCGACTCGAGTTCGAGTTCGACGACGGTGTCGAGATAGAGGAGTCGGCGGACCGCCATCGCGTTGATCGCGTGCCCGATGGTGCCGCCGAACTCCTGTAACACCTCCCGCTCGCGGTCGGCGAACGCCGACGGTTCGCGGGCGGCGATCACGAGCGCGCCGAGGGGGCGATCGCTCGCGACGATGGGGACGACCGCGACCGACGCGTACTCGTGGGCCGCCGCGTGGGTTCGCCACGCCTCGATATCGCTCTCGGGGAGGGCCCGGTAGCGCTGGACGCTCCGACTCTCGAGTGCCGGCGAGCCGTCGGCCTCGGCCGGGGGATCGACGAACGACGAGAGGAGGTCTGCGTTGGCCGGCGGGTCGATCCCCGCACCCGTCTCGGGCGTCCAGGCGTAGCCGTCCATCCCACCGGGGTCCGCCCGACCGATGACGGCGAACCGGTAGGCGTCGGCGGCCGCGAACGCCTCGACGATCGCCCGCTCGATCTCGTCGCGTGTATCGGCGGCGACCATCGTCTCGTCGATCGTCCGGACGATCGCGTTGAGCCGCTCGAGGCGCTCGAGTTCGCGCTCGCGGGCCTTGCGGTCGCTGATGTCGCGGCCGACGCCGGTAAAGCCCAGGACGGTGCCGTCGTCGTCGGTGATGCGGGCGCTGTTGAACTCGTAGGGGATCCGCTCGCCGTCCCGGGTGAGGAGCCGCCCCTCGGCGGTCACGCGCTCGCCGGCCTCGAGGATGCGATCGATCGCCGCCCCGATGTGGTCCCGGTCTTTCGGCGCGATGAATCGGAGCGGATGCATGCCGACGAGATCGGCCGACTCGTAGCCGGTCACGTGCTGGAACTGGTCGTTCCAATCGATCAGGTTCCCCTCGGTGTCGAAGGCATAGAGGATGTCCGGCTGGGCCTCGAGGACGCTCTCGGTGAAGGCCTTCTCCTCGCGGAGTTCGCGCTCGCGGGCCTTGCGATCGCTGATGTCGCGACCGATGCCGGTAAAGCCCAAGACGGTACCCTCGTCGTCGGTGACACGGGCGCTGTTGAACTCGTAGGGGATCCGCTCGCCGTCCGCGGTGAGGAGAGCGGCTTCGACGGTGACGGACGTCTCGTGTTCGAGGACCCGATCGATCGCTGCCTCGATTCGGTCTCGATCCGCCGGCGCGACGAACTCGAGGGGTTCCATTTCGAGCAGTTCCGACTCGGTGTAGCCGGTCACGTCCGGCACGCGATCGCTCCACTCGATGAACTCCCTCTCGGTGTCGAACGCGTAGACGATGTCCGGCTGAGCCTCGACAACCCGTTCAACGACGTGCTTCTCCTCGCGAAGCCGCCGTTCGCGCTCGTGGTCGTCGGTGCGGTCGTGGACGACCCAGACGTACCCCCGCAGGTCGGCTTTGTCGGGCGCGTCGCGTCCGACCGCGCCGTCCTCGCGGATCGGCGCGAGTTCCTCATGGGCCCAGAACCAGCTACCGTCGCTCCGGACTCGCCAGCCCTCGTCTTCGGCTCTCCCGTCCGCGCGCGCTCGCTCGAGTATCCGCTCCGGCCGACCGGAGTCGCGGGCCTCCCGCGGAAAGCACGTCCGGTAGTGCGAACCCACGATCGTCGCTTCGTCGTATCCTATGAGCTGACGCGCACCGTCGTTCCACGCGGTGACGCGTCCATCGGCGTCCAGCAGCGTGATGGCGTAGTCACCGACGAAGTCGCTGAGATCGCAAATGTCGAACTGGCAGTCAAGCGAGTTATCACTATATCCGTCGGATCGATCTGCCTCGTGCGATGAGTCGGTTCGCTTGCAGGGGTTCTCCTTCATACTAGCCACCAGCCCATAGTAATGCATGTTATCACCCCACACTGGAAAAACTATAGGCCGCTCTCGCCGCGGGTTTTTGAGCAGAGATGAGAATCGGCAGAAATCATCGCACCGTTTCCGAACCGGTGATCGATTCAGCCCCTCTTGGAAGTTTGTCTCCTATATTCGAATTATGAGAGTTTCATGTATGCATAAAATATATTAATAATGTTCTACTATATGATGCAAAAGAGGAATGTTTTAGTATATCGGACAGGAGAATTATCTATGGACGAGATAGATAGCTTGATGATGTATGGAATTTCAATCATAGTTTTTTCTATATTCTCCCTTAGATTCGATATCCTGTTTCAGAGTTGGGGAGAGTCACTTGGCCTACTTGGATTTCTTATCTGCACAATATCCCTAGTTGTGAAGTTCGTAAAATGAACCATTCTTAATGGGTGCCTCAAATACAAACCATGTGAATGATAATATCCTTCCCTTTCTATTCATCAGGTATTAATATAGTAGTAGGATTTTCAGGCCCAGTAATCACTGCTTGGTTTATATTATGTCTTGTGAGTAATATCGTTTTATGGCTAAAGACTATATTAAAAGAAGAAAAATACTTAAAACAATTCCGGCAGCAACTACGATTCCGCTTATCGGATCGGTGACGGCTCAAGACGACTCAATAGCTGATGACAGTGGTCCCAATATCGGATACTTAAAGAAAAACCCAACTGATCCAATAACTCAGTCTGAAGTCAAAGAGATTCGCCAAAGAGTAACAAAACAAGGGGGTAGCTTGAGCAGAGTAAGCACTACCAGTACAGATAGTCCAAATAAAATTCTTCTCAGTAAGATCCCCTCAAGTTCAGAGAGGATTATTACCGGATATGCCTTCTCGCTGCAACAAGGGCACCCTATTGAGAAAATAGTAACTGCTCCAGAAGGGATCAGAAACAAGACGAAGAGCGTGTCATAGAATCGATCACAGGGTTTTGAGCTTCGTTCGTCCGGGATTGTGTCCTCTTTCGTAGTTGGTAACTGCGACGATCACGCGGAGACTCAGTGCAAGGAACACCTGTGTTCGTGCATGTACGCGGCCTCGGGCGCGGACGTGCCCGAGGCCGCAGTCCTTGCAGGCTTCGTTTGTTCGTTCCACTTGCGTCCGATGATCATACGTCTCGGCGAGTACTGATTGTTTGAGACTGATGTCTTCGGCGTGTTCGTCAATGCGGTCCTCGACCCTGTATTCGATGTCAAGCGGATCGTCCGTATTGCGTGGGTTGTACGGCGCAATCGGCACGACTCCCTGCGACAGCAGGAAGTCGTGCCACTCCAGCACGTCGTAAGCGCTGTCTCCGAGCATCCAGATCGGTGTATCGACGGCGAGCGCGTCCTTCGTGACGCGCATCGCCGTCTCAGCATCGATCTGCTTTCGCTGTGTGAACTCTGCAGCAATCGGAATCTTTGGCCCGGCCGACACAATCACACAGCCGAATCCGTAGTAGTGTTCCTCAGCCGTTGAGTCGTAGTTCCACGTCGCTTCATCGTTGTACTGGATTGCAGTGACGTGAGTCGAATCGATGCGGTATGTGGAGTCGAGCAGGCCCCGGCAGGCGGCCTGCTCGACGAGGCGGTCGAAGACATCATCCACCACCAATTCAAGATCGGTGAGAAACCGATCAACAGTGTCTCGTGAGGGCGGCTTCTCGAAACCGCAGGAGAGCCAAGTGAGTGTATTGTGGAGTTCTCGTGTGACTGGTCGTGGGCCGTAGATGCCTTTGTAGTAGCAGTGCAGGAAGCCTTTGAAGAGTTCTGGGGGCTTGTGGACTCGTGTTCGCCCCCTCGAAGCGGGGGCGAACACGTCGTACTCCAGCAGAAACTCGAACTCTAAGTACTCGAATAGCGGTGCTGTCTCCGTAGCCGCGACATTCAAGAAGTCGTCAACCGAAGCTACGCCTTGCAGGGTTGTGGCGCTGCTGGACATAGTTTCCACACCCTGCTGCCTTCGTTGAGAACGTTTCTATGACACGCTCAGACGAAGCTAAATAAAACAGCAAGCACATCCGGTATAGAATCAGATAGGTTGAACTCTAGTATAGATGAGTTCGTTCAGCGTCAAAAACAAACTTCGGCACAAAATCAGTCACAATTATCTACAGCACAAGCAGATGACTCGCCAGCGTCACCTAGAGGAAGTACCACGAAAATTGGAACAATACATTCAGAATTGCCTGCCTACGATCTCGAAGAAGTTACAAGCCCAACAAAGGTAGGCCGTATAGAACTTTGGTTAGACGCTTGGGAGGTTGATGGTGCAGAACGTACTTACCTAACTGCTCTACGCGGAAAACAGATACCTGCTAGCTATTCACAGCAAGATGGAGAGTCCTCGGCGAGAAATGACTATACGTGGCTACGTCAATACTGGAACAAAACCGATCTCGGTAGTGTCGCGGTAAAAGATAGGGCCCCGAAGGGTGACAAGTCTGGCAGTATCGATACAACGCTGAATATCGGCATATCTAGTGACAAGACGGGAAATGCTGGATTAAGCGTGGACATGGAAGTCCCTGACATCAGCCGAGAAGAAAAGTCTGATATTGGAAATACTATTGAACAGGGATACCAATATGCTGAAAAGACATTTAATGATGATTCTACAGATGATCCAGTGACGTTCTACTCTCTCGGACATGGTGTTGTCTCCAAGGAGCCAGACAGTTATGGTCTCTGTACCGCGCCTCCAGGTTACCCAGATCAGGATGGTCCGACACTACTCGAGGCTGAAATGAAGGCGAAGTTTGAATATCACAATCCGATTCCTGATGTTGGTGGGACGGGATCCACCACGTTGGAAACAACGGGTAGTATAACCATTGATGGTAAGTTGGCGTGTTTAGACGAGCCAGTTCAGCCGTAATCTGAATATAAATCCTATTCTTATCAAAATAATATATTAGCTAGAAAACTTGTAAAGTTAGGGTTCGAAGCAAATCCGAGCGCGTCGAAAGCGTAGCCTATTCGTCGCCCCGTCACCGACGCCACCTCGTGATCGCCATCGTCGAGAGCCGCGCCGACCGCGCCTCGGTACACATCTGTGACCGCCTCCGCGAGCGCGCCGACTGGACGGAACGGACCGACGACGCCCGGCCGTCGGCCGACGGCGGCGGTACGTACTACCGGACCGAAGGGGCCGAACTCCGCTCGTTCGACGACCTTCACATCGAACTCGAGGCCCCCGCCGAGGCCTTCGACTGCGACCCCGACCTGCTCGTGTTCGCCTCGAGACACTCCGGGGACACCGGCCCGCTGCTGACGGGCCATTTCACGGGTAACTTCGGCCCCGCCGAGTTCGGCGGCGAGCCCGACGCGCTGGCCGATGCCGCCCCGAACGCGCTGGCCCGCCTGCTCGAGGCCTTCGACGAGTACGCGCCGGCGGAGTACGAAGTCGGCATGGAGGGGACCCACCACGGCCCCACCGACGTTGGCTGTCCGTCGCTCTTTGCCGAACTCGGCAGCGGCGACGAGCAGTGGGACGACCCCGCCGGTGCCGAGGCCGTCGCCCGCGCCATCCTCACGCTTCGGGATGTCGACCCGCATCGCTCCAGACAGGTCGTCGGCTTCGGCGGCAACCACTACGCCCCCCGGTTCGAACGGATCGTCCGCGAGACCGACTGGGCGGTCGGCCACGTCGCCCCCGACTGGGCGCTCAAGGCGATGGACCACCCGACGGCCCACCGCGACGTCCTCGAGCGCGCGTTCGACGCCAGCGACGCCGAGATCGCGCTGCTGGACGGCGAGTGGCCGGTCCTCGAAGAGACGCTCGCCGACCTCGATTGCCGGCTCGTCGGCGAGACGTGGCTGCGGGAGGTCGACGACCGGCCGCTCGAACTGGTCGATCGGATCGAAGCCGACCTCGGTCCGATCGCCGACGGCGTTCGCTTCGGCGACTGTCGCGCGGACGCGATTCACGTCGTCGATCTCCCGACCGACCTCCTCGAGACCGCACAGGGAATCGACCCTAACAGGGTCCGGACGATCGTCGAGAACCACACCGTCGCCTTCACGACGGACAACGGCGGAACGCGTGTCGGCTCGCGGGCGGCGATTCCCGCGAGCGCGGGCGATGCCGCGGACGACCGTGACGGCGCTGTCGGGGACGAACGCGATGCCGACACGAGCGGTCCGCGGCGGGCGATCGTTGAGGGGCTGACCGTGGTCCTCGAGGCGAAGTTCGACGCCGTCCGGCTCGAGGCCGAGGCCGTCGTCGCCGAGGAGACGGCCTTCGATCCGAAGTTAGCACGCGAAGCCGGTGTTCCCGAAGGGCCGAAGTTCGGCGCGCTCGCCGACGGCGAGCCGGTGACCGTCGACGGCGAAACGGTCAGTCCCGAGAGGGTTCTGACTGAGCGTACGCGACGGTTCCCGATCTGACTGAAACGGAGCCCGACAGTAATAGAACCATATACGCCTCCCGTAGCGGCTTTCGTAGTGTCCTGTGTTCGATACGTAAGAATCTATTACCATGTCAGACAGGCGGCTGACGTGTAGGGGAAAGGTAATTATGCTCCATCTTTTAGACAGGGCCAAGAATGGACTCTCTCATCGACGACGCAATCGACGAGGCCGAAGACGGGGAGGCCGCGGTCCCCGACGAGACGCCACAGGGCGGACAGTCGGCCGACAACACTGGATCGGACGGCCGACAGACCGGGACGATGACCGACGACGAACTCGAGGACGTTCTCCAGGATCTCCAGACCGACATCACCGTCGTCGGCTGTGGCGGTGCCGGCGGGAACACCATCAACCGCATGCACGAGGAGGGGATCCACGGCGCGAAACTCGTCGCGGCCAACACCGACGTCCAACACCTCGTCGAGATCGAGGCCGACACCAAGATCCTCATGGGCGAGGACAAGACCGGCGGCCGCGGTGCCGGCTCCCTGCCCCAGGTCGGCGAGGAGGCCGCCCTCGAGAGTCAAGAGGACATCTACGAGGCCATCGACGGTTCGGACATGGTCTTCGTCACGGCTGGACTGGGCGGCGGTACCGGGACCGGTTCCGCACCCGTCGTCGCCAAGGCCGCCCGCGAGGCCGGCGCGCTGACGATCTCGATCGTCACGACGCCCTTTACCGCGGAGGGCGAGGTCCGGCGAACCAACGCCGAGGCCGGCCTCGAGCGCCTGCGCGACGTCTCGGACACGGTGATCGTCGTCCCCAACGATCGCTTGCTCGATTCCGTCGGTAAGCTCCCCGTCCGACAGGCGTTCAAAGTTTCCGACGAGGTGTTGATGCGCTCGGTCAAGGGCATCACGGAACTCATCACGAAACCCGGCCTCGTCAACCTGGACTTCGCCGACGTTCGCACCGTCATGGAACGGGGCGGCGTCGCCATGATCGGCCTCGGCGAGGCCGACTCCGAGGCCAAGGCCGAGGACTCGGTCAAGACCGCCTTGCGCTCTCCCTTGCTCGACGTCGACATCTCCGGCGCGAGTTCCGCGCTGGTCAACGTCACCGGTGGCAACGACATGGCCATCGAGGAAGCCGAAGGAGTCGTTGAGGAGATCTACGACCGGATCGACCCCGACGCCCGCATCATCTGGGGAACCTCGATCGACGAGAGCCTCGAGGGCAGCATGCGCACCATGATCGTCGTCACGGGCGTCCAGTCGCCCCAGATCTACGGCCGGCCGGACGGCGAGGAGCCCGTCCAGCCCGAGCCCGCACAGGGCGACGACATCGACTTCGTCGAGTGATCGGCCCGTCGCCGTTGCGTCGCCGATTCGAGTCCCACTTTCGGTTTCTGTTCGCGTCTCGAGTCCGCCGATAGCCCCGGCTCCGGACCGGTCGGTTCCCGCCGGCTCAACAGATCGGTTTCGGGTCGATCCCCAACTCGTCCAGCGAGCCCGCGTATGCATCGTACGCGGCCCCGATCACCGCCTCGGCCGCGTCTCGAGCCTCGTTCCAGTCGGCGTCGTCCGCACAGACCTCGGTGAGCAACGCGGCTGCCCGCTCGCCCTGCGCGACCGTCTCGCTACGCAGCTCTCGGAACAGATCGGCCCGCGACTCGTCGCCTTCGTTGACGAAGAAACTCACTACCTGCAGGTGGGTCCGATCCCCGACCAGCGCCCGCCCGACGAGCCCGCCCAGCCGGGCCGCCGTCGACTCGAGCGAGCGGAGTTCGGCGTGCATCGGGTCGACGCTCTCGGCGTCGCCCTCGTGATCGTCCTCGAGCAAGTCCGTAATGCGGTCGCAGTGGTCTCGCTCCTGCGTTCGGAACTCGGCGAAGATATCGGTCGCCCCGGCGTGGTCCTCGTCGTCGGCCCACGCCGCGAGGGTGGCCGCGGCGACGCGCTCGCTGTCCGCAGCGGCTCGGAGGACCTGTGTCTCGGTCAGGTCAGCATCGGTCAGCGCGACGAGGCGCTTCGACGAGCCGAGCCGCTCGAGTTCGGTTGCCATCGACTCCGCGACCGCGGCCTCGAATTCGTCGGCGTCCATACCGGCCCGACACCGGCCAGGATGTTGAACGTTAGCCAGCGGTGTCCGCCGGCGGGTTTACCAGCGACGGGGACGTATCCGAACCCATGACCGACCGGAGCGACGCCGACGGACCGGCCGACGTCCCCTCGATCACGCCAGTGGCGCTGGCCGAGCGGCTACGAACCGGGGCGGAACTGACCGTCCTCGACGTCCGTGACCGCGACGAGTTCGAGCGCTGGCACCTCGGGGGCGAGGGCGTCGAGGCCGTCCAAATCCCGCACATGAAGTTCATCCAGGCACAGGCGACCGGCGGGGTGGCCGACCTCGCGGCCGACCTCGAGGAGCCGGTTCTGGCGGTCTGTGGACACGGCGAGGCGAGCGCCCACGCCGTTTCCCTCCTCCGGGACGCGGGGATCGACGCCGCCAACCTCGCCGGCGGGATGGACGCCTGGGCCGACCTGTACGTCGCTCGCGAACTGCCGGTCGACGCGCTCGCGACGGTCGTCCAGTACGACCGCCCCTCGAGCGGCTGTCTCGCCTACGCGATCTATAGCGACGGCGAAGCCGCGGTGATCGACCCGCTGCGGGCCTTCGCCGACCGGTACGAGGCCGACGCCGATGACCGGAGCGCGACCCTCGAGTACGCCATCGATACGCACGTCCACGCCGACCACGTCAGCGGCGTCCGGACGCTCGCAGACCGGACCGACGCGATGGCCGTCCTCCCCGCGGGCGCGATCGACCGCGGGCTGGCCTTCGACGCCGCGACCGTCGCCGATGGGGACGTACTGCGGGTCGGCGACGCGACGCTTTCCGTCGTCGCGACGCCCGGCCACACGAGCGAATCGATTTCGATTCGACTCGAGGGCGACGGCGGCGGGACCCTGTTTACCGGCGATACGCTCTTCCTCGAAGGAGTCGGCCGGCCGGACCTGGAACGCGGCGACGACGGCGCAGCCGCCGCTGCCGAGACGTTGTACGAGACGCTTCAAAACCACGTCCTCGAGTTCCCCGACGACACGACGATCGCGCCGGGACACTACGGCGACGCCGCCGATCCACGCGCGGATGGGACCTACGCCGCCCGGCTCGGGGCCCTTCGCGATCGTCTCGAGGCGCTCTCGATGAACGATCGGGAGTTCCTGGCCCACGCGACGACCGACCTCCCGCCGCGGCCGTCCAACCACGAGCGCATCGTGGCGGCGAACCTCGGGCATGAGGCGATCGACGACGAAACGGCGTTCGAACTCGAGTTGGGACCGAACAACTGCGCCGTCGCGGACTAACCGGTCAGTCGTCGGCGACCGCGCCGTCGCTCGAGACGGCCTCGAGATCGCCCTCGATGCTCGGCGGATACTTCCCGCGGTCGAGTTTCAGGTCCGACTGCGGCCGGGCCATACAGGTCAGCGCGTAGTTCTCGGCTTCTTCCTCGGTGAGGCCGCGGGCGGCGGGCTGGGTGACCTCCCCCGCGATGATCTCGGCCGAACACGCCAGACACATCCCCACCCGACAGGAGTACTCCTGGGCGATGCCCTCCTCGAGACACCGGCTCAGGATGGTCTCTTTGTCGGTACAGGTGATCGTCTCACCCGTTCCGACGAACTCGATGGTATACTCGGTCATACGGCTCGATACGGCGGACCTCACTAAAACTCTTTATTCCCAGCTATCGTGACACTCTGTGCGATCCGGTGGGGAGCCCATCCTCCCGGAACCGTTTCGGTGCTTTCAGCCCCGCACGGCCGGCTCAGCACACTGATTCTATCGTTATTTATAATCGTAGTTTTTATTTATAACAATTAACGATGGTCGTCTGCGATGTCACTGACACGCAAACAGGTGGGACTGCTCGCACTCTCGCTACTGCTCGTCTTCAGCGGGAGCGCGCTGGCACAGTGGGGACAAACGGCGGGCGGCGATATCGACGTCGAACGCGTCGAGATCGAGACCGACGACGGAGGGACGATCGACGGCTATCTCTACGTCCCGGACGGGGTCAGTGCGGACGACCCCGCGCCCGGCGTCCTCGCGATTCATGGCTATATCAACTCCAAGGAAACCCAATCGAGCTTCGCGATCGAGTACGCCCGGCGCGGCCACGTCGTCCTCGCGATCGACCAGCCGGGCCACGGCTACTCCGACCCGCCGGCGTTTGCAAACGGCTGGGGCGGCCCGCCGGCGCTCGAGTACCTCGCCGATCACGAACTGGTCGACGAGGACAACATCGGCCTCGAAGGCCACTCGATGGGTGGCTGGGCGGCGGTCTCGGCAGCCGCGGAGCATCCCGACAGCTACGAATCGGTCGTCCTCGTCGGCTCGTCGACGGGCTCGGCGGGCGCACCCGAGGGGAACGAGACGTTCCCGCGGAACCTCGGGGTCGTCTTCGCGGACTACGACGAGTTCCACTGGCTGATGTGGGAGTCCGCGACCGGGCCGGCGACGCCGCAAAGCGAGAAACTGCAGTCCGTCTTCGGCACCGACGACGAGATCGCCGAGGGGGAAGTCTACGGCTCGATCGACGACGGCACGGCGCGGGCACTGTACACGCCGCGGACGACACACCCCGGCGCACACCACACGCCGAGTGCCGTCTCCGACACCGTCGGCTGGACACAACGAACCCTCGAGGGAGCCGATGAGGAGCCGGGCGATCACGTCTGGTACTGGAAGGAGATCGGCACGGCGATCGCACTGCTCGGCGGGTTCCTCTTCTTGGTGCCCGCCGGCGCCGTGCTGACCAGTCGGGAGCCGTTGGCCGACGCGACGCGGACGGTGCCCGACGCGGTCACCGAGCGCGACCGCGGCTGGTACGTCGCGGCCCTGCTCGCGGCCGTGGTTCCGGTCGTTCTCTACTACCCGACGATGCTCTTTGGCAGTCAGGCAATGCCGGTGACGGCTATTACGCCACAGGGGGAGACGAACGGCATCGTCCTCTGGGCGCTCGCGAACGTCGTCGTCATCGCCGGCCTGTTCGGGCTGTGGCACCGCAATAGCGGTCGCTCGCTCGGCGACGAGCGATACGGGCTCGATATCGGTGACGGTGCGGCGACCATCGCGAAATCGCTCGCGGTCGCGGTCGGCGTGGTTGGGGGCCTCTACGTGCTGCTGTGGATCGTCGACACGGTCTTCATGACCGACTTCCGCGCCTGGGTCCTCGGACTGAAGCTCATGTCGACCCTTCACGCCCGGATCTTCGTGACCTATCTCCCGGCCTTCCTCGCCTTCTTCGTCGCGCTCGGGGTGCTGTTGCACGGCCGACTCCGGACGCCGGAGACGACGCGGTCGCTCCCGCGGGCGATGGCGACGAACGCGATCATCCTGACTGGCGGGTTCGCACTCTTGCTCGTGATCCAGTACGGCACGCTGTTTGCAACCGGTGCGCTCGCGGTCCCGATCACGGCGCTGCAGACGATCATCGCTTTCCAGTTCCTCGCCTTGCTGCCGGTCATCGCGGTGGTCTCGACCTACTTCTTCCACCGGACCGGCCGGATCTGGGCCGGCGCGTTCGTCAACGCGCTTCTGATCACGTGGCTGATCGTCGCCTCGCAGGCGATCCACTACCCGTTCTAGGGACTGCCGAGTCCCGGACGGGAGTTTCTCCGTCTCGCGACCGGATCGACCATAAAACGTTTTCTTACCGCGGTGTCCAGAGTGTTGGTATGAGTACGCAGGAGCAGTCGGCCGCGGGTGCGGCGACGACCCGGTCGCCGGATGCCGTCGTCGTCGGTGCCGGAACGTCAGGGTGCTACGCGGCAGCGACCATCGCACGGGAGGGCTACGACGTGGTCGTCCTCGAGCGAAAGGACGAGGAAGAGGCGGGCCACATCGCCTGTGGCGACGCGCTGAAGGGTGCCGATGCCTTCCCCGACGCGATCCCGAAGTCCAAACTCGAGCCGGCCTTTACGAACACCGACGTCGACCACGGGCGCTTCGAGATCCCGCAGGAAGACACCGTCCTCGAGATCCCGGTGCCGGGCGAACTGGCCGTCATCGACCGCTGGGAGTACGGCCGCCGGATCATCGACGGGGCCGAGGACAGGGGGGTCGAGTTTCGCTACGATACGGTCGTTCAAAACGTCCGCCAGAACGACGACGGCCGCGTCACGGGCGTCGAGGCGATCCGCAAGGGCGATCCGGTCACCTACGAGGCCGACATCGTCATCGACGCCGCCGGCTCGCTGTCGGTGCTGCAGGACCACGTCGACTTCTCGGATTCGACGTTCGACACCAACGTCGATTACAGCCACTTCTGTTCGGCCTACCGCGAGATCGTCGAGGTCGAGGAGCCGGTCGAGTGGGACGACGCGCTGGTCTTCAAGCCGACCGAGCGCGCGGCGGGCTACCTCTGGTACTTCCCGCGGACCGACACCGAGATCAACGCCGGGCTGGGCTTCCAGATGACGGAAGAGCCCATGCAGCTGGTCGACGACCTCAAGCGCGACCTCGAGAACCGCCCCGAGTTCGACGGGGCCGAGGTCGAGGACAAACTCGGCGCGGCGCTGCCCACCCGGCGACCCTACGACTCGGCCGTGCATCCGGGCTACATGGCCATCGGCGACGCGGCCGGCCACGTCAACCCCACCACCGGCGGCGGCATCGCCGGGGCTGCCTACGGCGGCAAGTACGCCGCCGAGTGTGCCATCGAGGCGCTCGAGACGGGCGAGTTCGGCGAGGACGTCCTCTGGGAGTACAACCAACGAGTGATGGACCACTTCGGCGCGCGCTACGCCGCCCTCGACGTCTACAACATCCTCTCGACGGCCGTCGACGTCGACGACCTGATGGGGCTGCTCGCCGCGATGCCCGGCGACAAGCTCGCCGAGGCGCTGTACTCCGGCAGTACCGACATCGGGCTCACGCTCAAACTCGAGGCGCTGGTCAAGAGCCGCGGCCACTGGGGCACCATCTGGAACCTCTACAAGACCAAGCGCCGCGCCGACGAACTCCTGGCCCACTACGAGAACTACCCGACCAGTCCCGAGGGGCTGGCGGGCTGGCAGGATCGCCGCGACGACCTGATGGAGAAAGTCTACGAGACGACCGGGGCCGACCCGAAGTACTAGAGCCGAACTTTTGCTCTGCGTGCGGTCGCGAAGCGACCGCACTCGGCAAAACTTCGATGAAAAGCGCTCCTCCTTCCGTTTCGACCCGCTACGCGGGTCTCCACATCAGTCGTCGGCCCGCTCGCTCACTTCGTTCGCTCGCGGTCGGTACCGGGTGACAGCCTGCCCTTCCCCGGGTCGCGGGCTCCTCGCGGGGCTCGGAGCCCGCTCCCGGCCACCAATCGCTCGAGCGGGTCGCATCGTTCCGTTCTCGAGTGATTCGTCCGATTCGGCCGCCGGCGTACAGTTCGGTCAGCCGTACTATCGATTCTCGTGAATATTCCCCTACGCTGTTAGGATATCTTGGCTTTCCTATCCGTCAAATAACGGGGTATGATGGTACAGAACCACACACGTCGACGCGCACTGACACTGATCGGTACCGCAGGCGGCATCGCGCTCGCCGGCTGTATGGGTGGCGGCGACGAGGACGACGAGATGAGCGACGACGATTCGGGTAACGGGATGAACGACGACGGGATGGAAGACGATGGCATGGACTCCGCGATGTCGAACGTCCGGGTCGCGCATCTCTCGCCCGACGCCCCCAACGTCGACGTCTACGTCGACGGCGACGCCGTCCTCGAGGACGTGCCCTACCGGGCCGTCAGCGACTACCTCGAACTCGAGTCGGGCACCTACGCGGTGATGATCACCGCGGCCGGCGACGCCGACACCGTCGTCTACGACGAGGACCTCGAGATCGCCGAGGGGTCGTTCACGATCGCGGCGCTGGGCGAACTGGCCGACGAGAACCAGCCCTTCGAGCCGGCAGTTCTGGAAGACGACGTCAGCGACCCCGGCGACGACGCGCGGGTGCGGTTGGTCCACGCCTCGCCGGACGCCCCCGCGGTCGACGTCACCGTCGGCGACGGCGAGACGGTCCTGTTCGAGGACGCCGCCTTCGGCGACGCGGCTGCGACCGAAGTGCCGGGCGGCGACTACACCCTCGAGGTCCGACCCGCGACCGAGAACAACGACGGCGACGTGGTCGCGACCTTCGACGTCGCTCCGGAGGGCGGCAGCGTCTACAGTGCCTTCGCCGTCGGCTACCTCGAGCCCGGCTCGGCTCCCGCCGACGAGGCGTTCGACCTCGAGGTCGTCATGGACGCCTGATCGACGAGACGGGTCAGCGCTGGGACCGAAGCCGTTCGATCCGGCGCTCCGTCGGCGGGTGCGTGCCGAACAGCCGCCGGTGGAGGAACCGCCGTGTACGGTCGAAAAAGCGGTGTTCCTCCCACGGCGGCGGGACGATCGAGAACGCAGCCGTCGAGCGGTGTTTGCGGAGATCGTTCGAGGGCCGTTCCTCGAGGGCGGAATCGAGTTTCTCGAGGGCGCTTGCCAGCGCCGCGGGGTCGCCGGTGATCGCGACGGCACCGCGGTCGGCGACGTACTCCCGATAGCGGGTGACGACGGCGACGGACCACCGGACGAGGACGATGACCATCCCACACGGGACGGCCACAAACGGGTGGAAATCGTAGCGCTCGATGAGCGCGGCCGCGGACGCTGCGGGCACCGATAACGCGGTCAGCACCGCCGCGTCCCTGTTTTTGGCGTGGGCGAGTTCGTGTGCGAGGACGGCGTCGAGTTCGCGGTCATCGACGGCCTCGAGCAGGCCCTTGGAGACGACGATCGTGGACGATCCGGCCCGATAGCCGACGGTCGCCGCCGTTGGCGTCGATGAAACGCCAAGACGGACCGTCGGTGCGGGGAGATCGGCCTGCTTGGCGAGCCGGTCGACACGGCGTTGGACGGCTGTTCGGCGTTCCTCGAGGTCCTCGTCGGGCCGATCGATGACGCGGACGACGCCTTCGATATCGCGGAGCGCAGCGGCGTCGTCGGTCCGTTCGGAGTAGGCGATCCACGCCACGTGTGCGAGGACGACGAGGACGCCGACCGCAGCGGCGGCGGACAACGGATCGACGATCGAGCGCCACGCGACCGCCTCCGTGAACGCGAATCCGACGAACGTCCCGAGGGCCACACCGCCGAGCAGGCCGAGGATTTTCGGCCAGTTCGCGATCGCCTCCGCGGACAGCAACGTCTCACCGACGGCTTCGACTGCGTCGGCGGTCCCGTCGTGAGCGATGCGATCCGAGAGGGTCCGGTCGGGATAGTAGCGTCGGATCACTATCGCGACACCGAGCCACCAAACGAACGCACCAGCAAACAGTAGCGAGAGGACGAAGAAAACGGAGAGAACCCCCTCGAGCGCCATGAGGAGAAACAGCGCGACGAACCCGCCGACGGCGAACTCGAGTGCGAGGACCACGAGCTGTGCGGCTCCGACGAGCGTTCCGGCGACCGCCATCCGCACCCAGAGTCCGAGGTGGAGGGGCGTCGGACGGATCACCGACCGGCCACCTCGAGCGCGGCCGTTCGGGTCGTCGATCGCAAACCGGGGACTGGATCAGCGAACTGCACCGTCACCGATCCGTACTGGTAGGATACCCAAGAACATTCGGGGTCCGTTCTCGGTCGGTTACTGGTCGTGGCCGAGTCGCTCGATCGTGCCCGCGAGCGTGTCGATGCCGTGTTGGATACTTGCCTCGTCGACGTCGAACGTTGCGGTGTGGTGGCCGCCGGGATGGTCGGTGCCGACGCCGACGTAACAGGCACTGCCGCCGTTTTCTTGCACTGCTCGCATCAGGTAGGTCGCGTCCTCGCTGCCGCCCAACTCGTCGCGCTCGAGGACGCGCTCGACGCCGGGTGTCTCGCCGGCGACGTCGGCGACGATCGAGACCAGTTCCTCGTCGCTGGTCGCGCTGGGGGCCTCCGCACCGATCTCGATTTCGACCTCGCAGTCGTGCATTGCGGCGGCGCTCCGGAGGACCTGCCGGGTCCGCCCTTTCATGTACTCCATCAGGTCGGTCGTCTCACCCCGGACCTCGGCGACGATCCGCGCGTCGGCGGGGATGACGTTGGCCGCGCTGCCGCCCTCGACGACGCCCGCGTTGACCCGCGTTGCGCCGTCGTTGTGCCGTGGAATCCCGTAGAGGTTCTGGACGGCCGTCGCCATCGCCTGGACGGCGTTGCGGCCCTGCTCGGGGTGTCCCCCCGCGTGGGACGACGCGCCGGTGAACTCGGCCTCGAGGTGCGAGACCGCCAGGAAGCCGTCGATACCGGCGACGATCTCGCCGGTCGGGTGGTCGAGACCGATGTGCGCCGCGAGCAGATAGTCGACGTCCTGTAGGTGGTCGCTCTCGGCCATCGCCTTCCCACCGCCGACGACCTCCTCGGCGGGCTGGAAGAAGACTTTGAGGGTGCCCGCGAAATCTACGTCGGAACGCTGTTCCGACGAGGATCGCGACTCGTCGAGTCCCGCACCGCTCTCCGCGATCCGCTCGAGGACGCCGACCCCGATCGTCGCGTGGGCGTCGTGGCCACAGGCGTGCATCGCCCCTTCGTGTTCGGAGCGAAAGCCCTCGTCGACGGGCCGGTGGCTCGGGTCGTCGGACTCGGTTTGGGGCAGGCCGTCGATGTCGACCCGAAGGCCGACGGTCGGTCCCTCGCCGCGCTCGAGGACGGCCACTGCACCCGTATACCCGCCGTCCAGTCGCTCGAGGGTGGCCTCGTCGACGCCGGCGTCCCGCGCCTGTTCGTACCAGTGGGTGAATTCGGTTTCCTCGGGGACCGCCAGCCGGTGGTCGCCGGCGATCGCCTCGGGGCCGACGTGGAGTTCGGCGAGGTCGTCGCCCAGTCGGGACTCGAGTTCGTCGACGATCCGTGCAGTCGTGTAAAACTCCCGCCAGGCTGGTTCGGGTTTTCGGTGCAGGTCTCGACGCAGCGTAACGAGGTCGTCTGCGGTCATACGATCATCTCGTCGTGAACGACCAAAAGCCCTCCCGACGATTTCGGCATGCGACGATCCGGAGACGACGCGAGGCCCGCGCTCGTTCATACGGTCTACTGTAAGTCATTACCAGTTGGACCGCGATCGTCCTGCGGTCTCACCGGGAAATCGTTACAGCAGACCGTATCAGTTGCTGCGGCCGGCCCCGTGGATCTGCTCGACCTCGGCCTCGATGTGGACCGAGTCGGGGAAGTTCTGTGA
The DNA here is from genome assembly GCF_000230735.2 of Natrinema pellirubrum DSM 15624. NCBI lineage: Archaea > Methanobacteriati > Methanobacteriota > Halobacteria > Halobacteriales > Natrialbaceae > Natrinema > Natrinema pellirubrum. The sequence continues at coordinate 3,166,584 of NC_019962.1, read as the reverse complement.
GGCGATGTTGCGCGCGAGGTCGTCGTGGCCGTGGATCTCGAGTTCGCGGGTGAAGACGGTGTACTCCCAAGAGTCGAAGTGACGGTCGTCGTCGGCGTGGAGCCGGCAACGCTGGGGGACCGACAGCTTTTCCGGCGGGTGGGAGTGGGGACCTTTCAGTGCCGCCCCCTTCCGTTCGGCGGTGGTTTTGATGTCCTCGACGATGCCATCGAGCGCGGCGCGATCGCCGCTCTGGAGGGTGAGACGGGTGACGAAGGTCATGGCTGGTGCTGTCGCATACGTCTGCGACGGGCGCGTAAAAACCTGCTGAGACGCGTCGCTGGCACGACAGTGAACGACTGCAGACGATCGCCCGTTTCGTGCGTGACAATCCGGTCGGATCCGTGTCCGTAGGACGAACAGTCCGATATTCTCTTAACGTCGCACCTGTTAGCCCACCTAATGGCAGTCGAAGCTACGAGCGCAGGCGCGATCCTCTTCCGCGACACGCGGGGCCGGCGCGAGTATCTTCTACTCAAGAGCCGCCCGGGCGATTGGGAGTTTCCCAAGGGCGGTGTCGAAGGAGACGAAGAACTTCAGCAGACGGCTATCCGCGAAGTAACGGAAGAGGCAGGTATCGAACAGTTCCGACTACTCGACGGCTTTCGCAAGGACTACGACTACGTCTTCGAGGCGAACGGCAAGACGATCCACAAGACCGTTCATCTCTTCATCGCGAAGTCGTTCGAAGCCAGCGCGGAACTATCGAACGAACATCGCGACCTCCAGTGGCGCGACTACGAACAGGCGGTAAACACCGTCACGCAGGACGGCCCCAGAGAGATCCTCGAGGACGCCCACGAGTTCCTCGACGAACGCGAGGCAGAAGACGACGAGGAGTAGCCGGTCGCGGCCGGTGAGAAGTCGCTTCTCTCGTGTCGTGCGACGCGGGCATCGCGACCGACCCCGAAATACGGTCGATAGCATCGCCCATATCGTTCGCTCGACCCGATCGTCGGCCGATCGGGCAGTGTTTTTGCACCTCCGAATTCAACGGGGAGCGTGGACGCATACACCGCCGAGTTCGGGTTCGAACTCCGGACCTGCCGGTGGGCCGAACGCGAGTGGCCGCCCGGCGAAACCGACGGCGTCGACACCGCCGTCCTCGTCGCCCGCCAACTCGGGACGACCCGCCGCCGCTGGGACACGATCGTCCTCGAGTGCGACTCCGAGGGGCTGCGCCGCCGCGCCCGGTTCGGCCCCGATCGGCTCGATAGCGATCTCCTGCACGTCGTCCGGAACGCCCCCGACGAGTGGTGCTACTACCGCGACGCGCTCCCGGATCCGGGCTACCCGTGGCGGTACGTCCGCGAGTCGATCCACGAGGCCGCCGACCGCGGGATCCTCGAGACCCGCAAGTCGGGCAACCGGATCGAGATCCGGCGAAAATGGGCCTACCCCGACTGGCTCGAGCGGCTCGTCGCGATCGAGAACAAGCCCGACTTAGACGCCAGCGCCGCCCGCGCGCTCGGATCACAACTCGAGTACGACGTGGCCGTCGGGCTGGCCGACGAGGCTTGGGTCGCGACCCGTCGAACGGACGACCCCGTCGAACCCGTCCTCTTCGAGGACCTGCCGGTCGAAGCCGGGGTCCTCGCGCTCGAGCCCGACGACCTGACCGCCGAGGTCGCGTGGTACCCCCGCTCGCTCCCGGTGACGGAACCGGGAACCCGCATCCTCGAGCGTCCAGAGGGCGGTAAACGAGACGGCTCGGCGGCCCGGTTCGAGTATGCCGGCCCCGACTGGAAGGCCGACAAACGCCTCGCCATCGCCGAGCGCGCCTACGAGCGTGGCTGGCGCTCCTTCGTCGAGACGATGCGGCCCGACTGCCGACGCTTCGAACTACGCGCGCCCGACGGCCCGCAGGCGCTGCCGTACTGCACTGCCAAGGGGCGGTGCCAGACGGCCGCCGAATGCGCCGGCTCCTGCAGCGAGTTCGAGCCCGAACCGCCGGCCTGGCGCACCCGCGGCTGGCCGATCGAGGGCGGGCCCGGAAAACGGGTCCAGCGAATCCTCGCGGAGCGCCGGCGACGACGGCGGCCGGAGCTGTAGTCATCGACCGTTCGAAACGGAGAGTCAGTCGGAGACGGCGACCTCGAGGTCCGCACGCTCGACGGCCAGCCGGAACGTGGGGACGGTGCGGTACTCGACTTCGACGACACCCTTTCGCCGGAGACTCTGGAGACCCGACCGGACGTCCTCGGCCTCGGCGTCGACGTCGTACTCGTCCCGGAGTTTGTGCAGTACCGAGACGACGCTCTCGGAGCGTTCGTCGGGGCCGGCCAGTACCGCCACGATCCGCGCCTGTAGTTCCGGGACGCGGACCTTCGAGGGGACCCCCTCGTCGTCCGGGTCGCTCTCGATCCCCGGCTCGACGTCGACGAGGTCGGCGGCTTCGGCGGTCGCTCGGATCAGACTGTTGTCGTCTCGGAAGTAGTAATCGCCGAGTTCGTTCTCGAGGTACTGGTGGACCTCGCTGCCGCTCTCCATCCCCCACCGCTCCTGCAGTTCGCCGTTCTTCGTCGGCTGTAGCTCCACCACGTCCGCCAACCGGTCCTGGGCCTCCTCCGAGAGCGTCATCGTCGAACCGTATGGGGATCCGGTACTTTTGCGTTGCGTCCCGCCGCGGCTCGAGCGACTCCGTCCCGCCCTCAGCCGAACTCGCCGGCGAACGCTCGCAGGTCCTCGACGAACAGTTCCGGCACCTCCATGGCGGCGAAGTGCCCGCCTTCGGGCTGTTCGGACCAGTACTCGACGTCGTAGACCGCCTCGGCCCAGCCGCGAGGCGTCTTATACACTTCGGCCGGATAGCGCGCGTGGCCCGTCGGCACGTCGACCGAATCCGGCGTCGCCGCGCCCACGTCCGTCTCGGCGTAGAGTCGCATCGAAGAGCCGATCGTTCCGGTCAGCCAGTAGACGCTCAGGTTGTCGAGCAGCCGGTCACGGTCGATCCACGACTCGAGGTCGCCGTCGCAGTCGCTCCAGGCCCGGAACTTCTCGACGATCCAGCCCGCCAGCCCGGCCGGGGAGTCGGTGAGTCCGTAGGCCAGACTCCGGGGTTTGGTCGCCTGGATCTCGTGGTAGGCGGTTTCGGTCTCGCGGAACGCCGCGGTCTCCTGGTAGTCAGCCAGCCCCTGTTCGTCGAGCAGGTCGGTCGGGTCATCGGCCTCGAGCGACGAGGGGTTCAGGAACAGCATGTTCGTGTGGATCGCGTCCACGCGGTCGGGGTAGTTCGCACCCAGCAGCGCGGCGACCAGCGCGCCCCAGTCGCCGCCCTGGGCGACGTAGCGGTCGTAGCCGAGCCGGGCCATCAGGTCGGCGACGACGTCGGCGATGCGGGGCACGTCGTACCCCCGCTCGCCGGTCGGGCCGGAGAAGCCAAAGCCCGGCAACGAGGGCGCGACGACGTGAAAGGCGTCGGCCGGATCGCCGCCGTGGGCGGCCGGATCCGTCAGCGGCCCGAGAACGTCGAGGAACTCCGTGACGGAGCCGGGCCAGCCGTGGCTCAAAACGAGCGGCGTCGCGTCCGACTCGGGCGACCGGACGTGATAGAAGTGCAGCCGCTGCCCGTCGATCGTCGTCACGTACTGGTCGAACTCGTTACACCGGTCCTCGAACGCCGCCCAGTCGAACTCCGCGCGCCAGTACGCACAGAGGTCCCGGAGAAACTCGCGCTCGGTCCCGTCCGCCCAGCCCGTCTCGGGGAGTTGGTCCGGCCAGCGGGTCCGCTCGAGGCGCGTCCGGAGGTCGTCGATCTCGTCCCGGCCGACCGACACCTCGAACGGTCGAATCGAGTCGTCGGCGTCCGTCGTCATGTCGCTACCCCGGTTCGAGTTCCGCCATCGTTCGTGATACCGACCCGCATACCGGATTCGACTCGGCCACGTCACAAAGGCGTATCGTCAATCGTCACCGATGACCGGAACCGGGACCGTCGTCTCGAGGGTCTCCTCGACCTGCGTGTAGACGAGGATCGTCCCGAGGACGGCGAGCGCGGTGCCGAAGACGAACGGGGTCTCGAAGCCGAACCGCACCAGCGCGCCCGAGGAGAGCGGCCCGACCGCGATCCCGTAGCCGAAAGCCATCGTCAGCACCGACAGCTTCGAGCCTGACTCCCCCTCGCCGGCGAGGTCGCCGGCCAGCGCCAGCGACGGGGCAAAGACCATCGCGGCGGCGATCCCCTGAAACAGGCGGGCGACGAACATCAGCGCCGAAGAGAGCAGAAAGCCCTGGACGAGCGTCGTCGGGATCAACAGTGCCATCCCAGTCACGATGAACGGCCGCCGGCCGTACCGATCGCAGGCCCGCCCGATCGGCGTCTGGAGCGCGACCTGTGCGATGATAAACCCCGCGAACTGCAGGCCGAACCAGGTCGCCCCCTGCTCGAGGCGGGCGTTGACCTGCGGCTGGATGGTCGCGAACAGCGCGATGGCGGTCGCCATGAAAAACGACGCGACCCCGAGGGTGAAGATCGGATCGAGCAGGTTCGGGCCGGTCCGATCGAGGATCGGGATCGAGAGGTCCGCGCCGGCGTTGGCGGCCGTCGACTCGGGGTCCGAGACCAGTACCGTCACCATGCCGTAGCTGATCGTCGCGGTGATCGTCGCGACGTAGAAGGCGGCGTCGAACCCGGAGACCGCCAGGTCGCCGGGGAGCGCGTACGGCCCGCGACTGACGACCGCGCCGGCCACCGCCGGCCCGGCGCCGAACCCGATCAGTCGGAACGTGTTGTAGACGCCCATGTTCCCGCCGCGGTCGCCCGTCGTCGCGAGTTCGTTGACGAGCGCGACCGACGACGGGATGATGAAGGCGACGCTGACGCCCTGTAACCCCCGGATGACCAGCAAGGAGAGGTACGTCTCCGCGAAGACGTACGCGACGTTGGTCATCGCGAGGCCCGCGAGCCCGACCAGAATGAACGGCTTGCGCCGGCCGAGCCGATCCGATAGCCGGCCGGTAAACGGCTGGAACGAACTATTGAGAAAGCCAAAGAGCGAGAGGATCACCCCGATGAGCAGCGACTCGCCGAGACCGAAGGCCGTCCCGCCGACGACGCCGCTGGTCACGTACAGCGGGATGACGATGATCAGAAACGAGTTGCCGATCCCGTCGGCCATGCGGGCGCCCGCCAGTGCGAGGACCCGTCGATCGACGGCGAAGGGCGCGACGAGACGTTCCACCACGCTCCGCATTGGCAACACCTGCGTGATCCCGACCGATTATAGTTTCGAACCGAAATGTCGATCGAATGGATAGTCCGCGGGAGCGTCGCGGAGCTACAAGCCGCTGGCCCGCCTCCGTTCGTCCATGCCCGACGTCAAACTCAGCCGGATCGACTCCGTCCTTGAGAACCTCGAGTACCCGATCACCACCGACCGCGCCGCGTCCGAACTCGCGGACGTCACCCTGTTGCTCGCCGACGGCCAGCGGAACCTGGGCGACCTCGTCGCGAAAAGCGACAGCGACCGCTTCGAGTCGACCGAGGACCTCCAGTCGGAACTCAATAACGTCCTCCCACGGGAAGCCGTCGGCGAGCCCTACCAGTCCGAAGGCGAGGGCTAGACCGATGAGACGCTGCAGTCACTCGGTACGTACTTCTCGTTTGTCAGTCCCGACTGACGTCCCGGGTTCCTGACGAGGAACCGCCACAACGGAACAGGGGATCCATCCATAGATCTTGTCTCCGTATAGTTGGAAATATAACAGAGTGGCGAACTTCTAGAGACGATCGACGGTGAGCAGAAGACGAACCGGTCTCGATATCGTCTCGCTTCTCATTTCTGGATATTGTCTCGTGTACGTCAATTCGACCGTGATCGAACTGTCGATAGTCTGGTCGTTCGTTCTCCTCGTACTCGTTCTGGTCGGTGTTCATCGGACGATCGAACGGCTATACGAAGCGCTCTCCGGAAACTCGATTCGAGACGACCGAACCGATGACGGTGAGAAAGCCCTCGCCGATAAACACGACTCGGTCTCTGTTGTAGTGGTTGCATCCACGGTCCTCATCACCGAATACATCGACTCCACCGTCGTCTCGCTTTCCGACTACCAGACGCTGGTTCTCGCCGTCGGTCTCGTGTTTGCGATCCACGAGGCGATCGAACGGACCTACAGGTGGGCAGTGTGATGAGGTCACGCCCAGGCTCCCTCGGCTGATCCGTTGCTTTCGCCTCGCTACCGACGCTATCACCCAGTCAACGTCCCGCTCGCAGGACAGCTGCGTTTCTACACACTTAACCGGAGTGAGTGACAACCGAGTCGTATGGAATTCTGCGACGAATGCGGTTCGATGATGAAGGCTGACGACGGCCTCTGGGAGTGTGGCAGCTGTGGATACACGGAGCCGAAAGGCGACGCCGACCAGTACGTCATCACCGACGATCAGGAAGTCGGCGAGATCATCGAGTCCTCCGGCGAGACCTCGCTGCCCGAGACCGACGCCATCTGTCCCGAGTGTGGCAACGACCGTGCCCACTGGTACATGCAACAGATCCGCTCGGCCGACGAGTCCGAGACGCGCTTTTTCATCTGTACCGAGTGCGAACACAAGTGGCGCGAGGACGACAACTAACGAAATTTTGCTCTGCGGTCTATCGCGAGCGAGGCGCTCAGCGCCTCGCTCGCGATGTCCCTCGGCAAAATTTCGATTAAAAGCACTCCTCCTTCCCTTGGCTCGCGGCCTTCGGCCGCTCGCCTCGACGCGGCGCTTCGCGCCGCGCTCTCCGGGTCAGTCGTCGGCCCGCTCGCTCGTTTCACTCGCTCGCGGTCGGTATCGAGTGACGGCCTGCCCTCCCCCGTTGAGCGGACGCGTAGCGTCCGCGAGGTCGTCGGCGTGAAGCGCCGACTGCTCGAGGGACCTTCGGTCCCTCGCTGCTCGGAAGAGTTTGCTCTTCCGTAGGATCGCGGGCACCTCGCGTTGCTCGGAGCCCGCTCTCGGCCATTGCTCTCTCGAGTTGAATACGGAATTTGAGTAAGGAGAAACTGTACTACTCGTTTCGCGCGATCGTCAGATAGCCGGTATGCCCGACGGGTGCGGTCGTCGGCCGCGAGCCCCGCTCGTCGAACTGCATCTCGCGCTGGATCGTCTCTCGAGTAGTGACGTTTGCGAGGCCGACCTCGCGGGCCGTCCGTGCGACCTCGCGGGTCGACTCGATGAAGGGGCTGTAGACCGCGACGAAGCCGCCGTCGACCAGCAGGTCGGGTGCGTGTTCGACCATCGCGGGCGCGTCGGCCGTATCGAGGGTCATGACGTCGAACGACGACGGCTCGAGGGCGTCGATCTCCTCGGTCACGTCGCCGGTCCGGACGTCGACGGCGTCGGCCACGCCGCCGAGTGCCATGTTTCCGCGAGCGACGTCCGCGAACTCGGCGTCCTGTTCGTAGGTCACGACCTCGGCACCGGCCCGGGCCAGCAGGGCCGCGAGGACGCCGGTTCCGGTGCCGGCGTCGAGGACCCGGTCGCCGCCGGCGATGCCGGTCTCGCCGATGACGAGCCCGATGTCGCGGGGCACCATCGGCGCGCCCGTCCGCTCGAAGTGATGAAAGAGATCGGGGCCGCGCAGCCGACGCACCTGGAACTCGTCGCCCAGATGCGTCTCGATGGTGTCGCCCGACTGCACGTCCTCGGGGACCTCGAGTACGCCGAGGTCGGTCCCCTGTTCGCCGCCGGGTTCGACGAGGTACTCGCGGTCGCCGCGGACGAGCAAGACCGGGACACGATCCGTGCCACTTTCGGCGTCGTCCGCGCTCTCGTCCTCGCTCACGCGAGTCACTCGAGGGATTCGACTGCTGCGGCGAGGTCGCCGTCGGCGTCCTCGAGGGCCTCGCGGGCCTCGTCTTCGCTCACGCCGGCGCGGGTCGCGACGAGTTCGACGTCCTCGTCGGGGATCGACGAGCCGGCGTCGCCCCCGGCGTCGGCGCTGCCGCCGGCCGAGCCGGCCTCGACCTCCTCGGGCGAGCCGATGACCTGGTAGGTTTCCTGGCCGCGGGCGTCCATCTTGGTGACCTCGGCGTCGTCGAAGACGAGGTCGTACTCGTCGGTGCGGATGATGACCTCTTCGGCGTCGATGTCCTCGACGTCGATGCCCATCTGTTCCATCATCTGTTCCATCTTGCGCGGGTTGAGTCCGCCGCCGCCTCCTCCGAACATACTCGACACGTGGCCACGGGCGACCTTTTAGTTTGTCGTTCGCTCGAGGGTGGGCGGACAGTCCCGGCCGTCAGTGTCGGCGCGACCGCAGGACCCGCGGTCGCGCCGCCGATCGTACAGCGGCCCGTCTCAGGCGTCGTCCGGCCGCGAGTAGCCCGGATCGAACAGCTGTGCCGACGTCGGTTCGGGATCGCCCTCGGTGAGGTTGTACTCGGAGAAGTCCTCGACGCCGGCCTCCCGGAGGAAGTCCTCGTCGTAGACGCGGTTCCCAGTGAACTCGGCGGGATCACGGGCCAGGATCTCGAGGACGGTGTCCGAGACGATATCGGGCGTTCGCCAGTCGTCTTCGGTCCCCATCTCGAAGTACCGGGTCGCGCGCGTGTCGATCGCAGTGACCGGCCAGAAGGTGTTACAGCCGATCTCGTCGTCGGCCAGTTCCTGAGCCATCGACAGCGTCACGAACGACATCCCCATCTTCGACCAGGAGTAAGCGGCCGACCCCGGGGCGCGATCGAGTTCGACCGGCGGCGCGTTCGTCAGGATCCAGGCGTCTTCCTCGACGCCTTTGAGGTGGTCGATGAACGCCCGTGAGACGAGATAGGTGCCGCGCACGTTGACCTCGTTCAGGAGGTCGTAGCGATTCGCCGGCAGGTCCTCGACCGCGCCCATCTGGATGGCCGAGGCGTTGTTGATCACGATGTTGATCTCGCCCATCTCGTCGATCGCCTCCTCGACGGCCGCCTCGATGGCGTCCTCGTCGCGGACGTCCAACTGGATCGCGTGCGTCTCGACGCCCTTCTCGGCGCAGGCCTCGGCGGTCTTGTGGATCGTCCCCTCGAGGTCCGAGTCCGAGTCGTCGACGGTCTTGCCCGTCGAGACGATGTCACAGCCCTGCTCGGCGAGTGCGAGTGCGAGTTGCTTCCCGATTCCACGTGTGGTACCCGTTATAAACGCGGTCTGTCCGCTCAGGTCTGGTTTCTGCGGCATTCGTGATCTATACACATACCTGCACCCATAATAGTCCATTCAAACTCCCGGGTCGCCGATCGACGTTTTCAATCCCCGTCGGGGCGTGGGCGACCGTAATGGCCGACGAACTCGACGCCCTGCTCGAGGCCCTCGAACTGAAAGACGAGCGCCGGACCGGCTGGGATCTCCGCGGGATCGACTCTCCGGAGTCCGTCGCGGCCCACACGTGGGGCGTGGCGACGCTGTGTCTGTACTATGCCGACCGGGCCGACGGCGTCGACCGCGACCGCGCGGTATCGATGGCGCTGCTTCACGATCTGGGCGAGGCCCGCATCGGCGATATTGCGACACGCGCCGAGGACGACAACCAGCGAGTCGACGGCGACGAGAAAGTCGCCCGCGAGCGGGATGCGATCACGGACCTACTCGAGCCGTTCGACGGCGACGAGTTTCGCTCCCTCTGGGCAGCGTACGAGGCCCGCGAGACTCAGACGGCGCGGTTCGTCAAGGACATGGATCTGATCGACAACTGTCTGCAGGCGCTCAAATACGAACGCGGGGAGCGCTACGACGAGACCGAGCGCAATGAGGCGTTCGACGAGTACGAAAACCTCGACGAGTTCTTCGCGACGGCCGCGCCGCGGCTCCGGACGCCCGTCGGCGAGCGGCTCTTCGAGGCGATCAAGACGCGGTACGAGCGCGAGATCGGTCGGGAGTGTCAGCTCTAGCTGTCCTCGCGGACCGGCTGCCGGTCCGTCGAACACTACGTCTCTGCGGGCGCACCCTCGCGCACGTTGACCGCCATCCCCGTCTCGAAGTCTCGGATAGCGTCGGCGTCGAGTTCGGCCGTCCCGACCGCCAGCAACTCGCCGCGTTCGTGGACCACCAGTACCTCGTCGCCCGGCCGGATCTCGTCGCCGACCTCGAGGACGAACTTCGCGAAGACGTTCTTCTCCTCGCGGACGAAGGGTTCGCTCTCGTCGTCGACGACAACTCGATAGGCCGGCGGCTCGAGCGCGGCCGCGAGCCGGCGACCGCCCTCGAGGCCGAGCGTGAACCGGCCGTCGGTGCCGAAGGAGACGATCCGGCCGGCGTCGGCGTGGATCTGCTGGGGGCGGCCCGAGGAGGTCCGTTTGACCGTCAGCGATTCCGCCGGCGGGAACAGTGCCGCCCCGGCGTCCGCGCCGAACTGGTAGTCCGCGATGGTCCGAAGCTGGGGCAGGCCCGCGCTCCCGTCTGCTGACTCGCTCATTGGGCCGAATTTGCGCCGGCGGGTCGAAAGCCCTTCGACCCGCGATCGGCCATCGACGCGACCGAAACGAGATGGAGAACGTTATTATCGTTGCTTCAGTAGTATCGGCCCTACATGGACGTCACGCAAATCGGTCTCGGGGTCGCCCTGCTGGTCATCGGGACCCTGACACTGATCGGGCCGGCCGCGATCGCCACCGGTCCGCTCGTCTATCTCGTTACCGGCGCGACGCTGCTTGTCACCGGCTACGCGCTGGTGATCGGTCTCTGGCAGACCCGCCAGCCGAACTGATTCTCGGTCCGAACCGGGTGTGGTTCGGGTCGGCGCGCCTACAGCAGGAACGTCTCGTGGCGTTCGCCGAGATCGAGGAAGGAGTCGGCGGCGTCGATGAGTTCTTCGGCCGTCGAGGACTGGAACGCCATCACCTCGACGCGGACCCCTTCGTGGCGCAGGTGCGAACACAGCCGCGAGAAGTCGCCGTCGCCCGTACAGAGGACGATCGTGTCGACGTGGTTGGCCAGCGTCACCGCGTCCAGACTCATCCCGACGTCCCAGTCGGCCTTCTTCGAGCCGTCGGCGAAGGTCTTGATGTCCTTGATCTTCGGCTCGAAGCCGATATCGATCAGCGCCTCGAAGAAACTCTCCTCCTCCGGCGAGTCCGCGCGGATGACGTACGCGATCGCACGCGTGAGCTGGCGGTCTTGGACCGCCTTCTCGAGCAGGGCGGAGTAGTCGATATTGCGGCTGTGCATGCTCTGGGCAGTGTGATAGAGGTTCTGGGCGTCGACGAGGACGGCGACGCGCTGCCCGGGGTGAATTTCCGTCATATACTAGCATGTCGCGGGCGGCTATAAAAAATCGCGGCGTTCGAGACGGCCCCGGTGGGCCTGTCGTGGTTAACTCCGAAGCTTCCGAATGCGCTTTTCCGTCGGCGGGTGGGTGGCAAACAGCGTCTGCAGCAGGCCCTTCTCCGAGTTGAAGATACACAGCGCGCTCATGCTGTCGTCGAGTTGGGATTCGCGACCCTGCGCACCGTTCGAGATCTTCTCGAGGGCGCGGGCGAGCGGGTCGCCGCTGCCGATGTACTGGCGGGCGTCGTCGTCGGCGACGTACTCGCGGTACCGCGAAATCGCGAGGACGAACACCATCACGAGCATCTGGGCGATGTTCGAGATGATCATGCCGACGATGATGCTGCCGATGTTGCGTTCCCCGCCGAACATGTAGACCATGTAGGCGACCCAGCCGACCATCATCGCGATGGAACTCCCGAAGACCATCGCGAGGACGTCGCGGTTCTTGATGTGGGCGAGTTCGTGGGCGATGACGCCCTCGAGTTCGTCCCGCTGGAGCAGGCGGATCAGTTCCGTCGAGACGACGACGTAGCCGTTCCCTTTCCGGCCGGTCGCGAAGGCGTTGGGGACGCCCATATCCATGACCATCAGTTTGGGCTTCTCGATGCCCATGTCACGACAGAGCGACTCCGTCATCTGGTGAACCTCGCGATACTGGCCGTCTTCCGGCATCTCTTCGGCTCGTCTCGTAGCCCTCCAGGTCCCGATCTTGTACTGGATGAACGGGAGGACCAGCAGGCCGAGGCCGACGAACGGCCACGCGCCGACCCCGAACATCGCCAGGCCGAAGGCGCCGACGAGCATGTAGAACGCGAACAGGATCGAGCCGACGATCGCCATTCGCACTTTCAATCCGAAATTCGTCATGGCTGACTCTAGACAACGACTCGGGATAAGTTACGCGGATTCCTGTGTCAGACCGACTCACCCACAGCGATCGGGTCGGTCGAAGACACAACGGCTAAGTCGGTTCGGCTCAGTCTCCCGGGTATGCGTCACGTCGCTCGCTCGAGGCTCGAGCCCACCGTGAGCGGCGTCGCCCCCCGTTTTTCGAAACGTAAACGCGCCTGCGAGTGCTCGCGGCGGGCGTAGCGCCCCCGTCCCGGGCACGTTTCGACCGCGCGTGATCGATTCCAACGACCCCAACGACCGATCGGAACCGATAGGACCTCTCGATCGGAGTTCGACACACGACTCAACGACACCACCACCATCACATGACTGCTATCGACCTTTCGGGCGTCTTTCCGGCGATGTGTACGCCCTTCGACAGCGACGAACGGATCGACTTCGAAACGCTGCAGACCGACGCCCAGCGCCTCGAGGCCGCGGGCGTCGACGGGCTCGTCCCGGTCGGCTCGACCGGTGAATCGGCGACGCTGACCCACGACGAACACGTCCAGGTCGTCGAGGCCGTCATCGAGGCCGTCGACGACGTGCCCGTCATCGCGGGCACCGGTTCGAACAACACGCGCGAGGCGCTGGAACTGTCAGAGCGGGCCGCCGACGCGGGTGCAGACGGGCTCTTGCTCATCTCGCCGTACTACAACAAGCCCGAACAGCGCGGACTGATCGAGCATTACCGGACGATCGCGGACGCCGTCGACCTGCCCCAGATCGTCTACAACGTCCCCTCGCGGACGGGCCGGAACATCGAGCCCGACACCGCCGTCGAGCTGGCGAGCCACGAGAACATCGTGGGCTACAAGGCCGCCAGCGGCGATCTGGGCCAGATCAGTGAGGTCGTCGAACGCACGCGCGACGAGGACTTTGCGGTGCTGTCGGGCGACGACGGCATGACCCTGCCGACCCTCTCGGTCGGCGGCACCGGAACGATCAGCGTCGCCGCGAACATCGAACCCGAGCGCACGTGTGCCATGGTCGGTGCGGCACTGGAGGGCGATTACGAACGCGCTAGAGAACTGCACCACGAACTCGGCCCGCTGTTTCGCGAACTGTTCGTCGAGACCAACCCCATCCCGGTCAAGGAGGCCATGGAGATCCGTGGCTACGGCCCGGCCCGCCTGCGCTCGCCGCTGTCCCGACTGGCCGACGAGTATCGCGACGACCTCGAGGCAGTGCTGGCCGACCTCGAGCGCGACGAAACGGACGTCGCCGATCCGGCGGAGGGTGATCGATGACGGTCCGGCTGGGCGTCACCGGCGCGACCGGGCGAATGGGCCGGGAAGTCATCGCCGCGGCAGCGGGACGCGAGGACTGCGAGGTCGCCTTCGCGATCAATCGCGATCCTGACGGCGAGGCCATCGAGGGCATCGACATCGAGCCCGCGGCCGAGTTCCACTCGCTGGTCACCGACCGCGAGCCGGCCGCCGTGATCGACTTCACCGGCCCGGAGTCGGCCGTCGACTACGCCCGTGCCTGCGCCGACGCCGGCGTTGCGTTCGTCACTGGGACGACCGGCTTCGACGACGATGGGTACGGGGTCCTCGAGGACGCAAGCGAGGAGATCCCCGTCCTCCATGCGCCGAACTTCGCCCGCGGCGTGCAGGCCCTGCTCAACGTCGTCGGCGAGGCAGTCCGGAACCTGCCGGGATACGACGTGGAACTCGTCGAGACCCATCACAACGCCAAGCGCGACGCCCCGAGCGGCACTGCCAACCGGCTGCTCGAGGAGATCGAAGCCAACGGCGACTTCGGCGAACGCGTTCACGGCCGCGAGGGCGAGGCCCCGCGGACGGAGGCCGAGATCGGCGTCCACGCGCTTCGTGCGGGCAACGTTACGGGCGAACACGAGATCGTCCTCGCGGACAACCACGAGGAGGTCCGGCTCACCCACCGCGCCGAGGACCGCGGGGTCTTCGCCGCGGGCGCGGTCGACGCGGCGGTCTGGATCGCTGGACAGAAGGCAGGGTGGTACGACTTCGCAGACGTGATCGGAGAATGAGCGCACTCGAACGTGAAATCGGCGAGCTGTGGGACCGCAAACAGGACGGCGACGTCAGCGCCGATACCGCCGGCGAAGACGAATACGCTACCCTCGAGGCCTTTCTCGACGCCCTCGAGTCCGGCGAGGTCCGGGCCGCCGAGAAGTCGGGCGACGAGTGGGAGGCAAACGAGTGGGTCAAGCAAGGGATCCTGCTGAACTTCGGCCTTCGGGAGATCCAGCAGTACGACCACGGCGACACGACGTACAACGACGTGTTGCCGCTTGCGGACTCGAGCGCGTACGGCGACCGTGGGAGCCGCAACACGCCCGACGGCACCGTCGTCCGACGGGGCGCACACGTTGGCTCCGACTGTATCATGATGAGCCCGTCGTTCGTCAACATCGGCGCGTACGTCGGCGACGGCACGCTCGTCGACTCCTGTGACACGGTCGGTTCCTGCGCCCAGATCGGCGATAACGTCAAGCTCGGCGCGAACACGCTCATCGGCGGCGTCCTCGAGCCGGTCGAGAACGCGCCGGTCATCGTCGAGGACAACGTCTCGCTGGGTGCGGGCTGTCGCGTCACCAGTGGGTTCGTCGTCGGCGAGAACAGCGTCGTCGGCGAGAACACCCTCCTCACGCCGCGTATCCCCGTCTACGACCTCGTCGAGGAGGAGGTTCTCTACGGCGAACTGCCCGCGGATCGGCGCGCCTTTACCCGGTTCGTCGAGTCCTCGATCAGCGACCACGACCTCTTCGAGGGCGGGGCCTACAAGCCCGCCGTCGTGGCGACAGACCTGGAAACGGAGACGCTCGAGGCGACCGAGCGCGAGGACGCGCTGCGGGAATAGACGAGCCGTACCCATCGGCTCCGTGCGAATCGCTGTGATCGCACTCGGTCCGGGGAAACCACAGGAGATCGTGGGAGGACTTTTGGTCGTTCCCCCAGTAGTGGATCGTAATGAGCAAACGGGCCGAAGCCGACGATCGGGGTCGCATCGTCATCCCCCACGAGATCCGTGAGAGACACGGCGACCGATACCGCGTCGTCGAACTCGAGGATCGGATCGAACTGATCCCGTTGAACGACGACCCGATCGAGGGCCTCCGCGATGCCGTCGGTGACGCCTTCGACGGCAGATCGATCGACGAGATCAAACGCGAGGCACGCGAGACCGCTCGAACGGATGCGATAGACGACGCGAGTGAATAGGGTCAGATGATATACGCCGATACCGACTTCTTCATCGCGTTGGTGAAAGACGACGACTGGCTGCAGGATCGGGCAGCCGAGATCGCACTCGAGAACGACGGCGAAATCTACACCTCGCGAGCGACGCTGCTCGAACTGCTCGTGATCTCGGACCGGTTCGAGTTCGATCGGATGGAAGCGCTCACGTCCGCGCTCGAAATCGCGACTATCCCCGAAGACGAAGATGTCCTGTTTCAGGCGGCGGACTATATGGAAGAAGACGGTCTCACTGCGTTCGATGCGTACCACGTCGCCTACGCGGCGGCAGATCCGATCGTTTCATCGGACAAATCGATCGACGACGTGACGGACGATCGGATCGCGATAGAAGAACGGGAATCGGAGTAACGAAGAACCCAAACGCTTGAATCCTCTCGCTCACTTTGAGGTACCAATGACTGACGACGCGGCTTCGGTGCCCGTCCGCCGCCTCTCCGACTGGGACGCGGCCGAACTACACACGCTCGTCGAGGACTACGGCTCGCCGCTGTACGTCCTCGATCTCGAGCGCGTACGGGAGAACTACCGCCGCCTCGAGACGGCCTTTCCCGACGCTGAGATCCTGTATGCGGTGAAGGCGAACGCGCTGGGAGACGTTCTCTCGACGCTCCACGAGGCCGGTGCGGGCCTCGAGTGTGCCTCGGCCGGCGAGGTCCAGCGCGCGCTCGAGGCCGGCGCGTCCGGGTCGGAGATCCACTACACAGCGGTCAACCCGCCGGCGCGGGATCTCGACTGGATCGTCGACGCCTGGGCCGACGAACCGGAGCTGACCGTCACCGCCGGCTCCGCGGACACGATCGATCGTCTCGAGGAGCGCGGCTACGACGGCCGGCTCTGTCTGCGGGTGAACCCGGGGATCGGTGCCGGCCACCACGAGAAGGTCAAAACCGGCGCGGCCGCGAAGTTCGGCGTCCCCGCCGAGCGAGCCGTCGACGTGCTGGCCGACGCCGCCGATCGGGGCTTCGACGTCGTCGGGATCCACGCTCACGTCGGCTCCGGCGTCTCGAGCGACCAGCTCGATGCTCACCGGGAGTTCGTCGCGCGGATGGGCGGACTGGCTCGTTCCGTTGCCGACGCCGTCGGTGGCCTCGAGTTCGTCGACGTCGGCGGCGGCTTCGGGGTGCCCTACCGCGAGGACGAGACTCCGCTGGACCTCGAGTCGGTCGCCGAGACGACCCGCGATGCGCTGGGTGACGTCGACGCCGACCTGACGATCGAGCCCGGCCGCTACTTCGTCGCGGACGCGGGCGTGTTGCTGACCGAAGTAAACACGGTCAAGGAAGCCCGCGAGACGACCGTTACCGGCGTCGACGCCGGGATGACGACCCTGCTCCGGCCGGCGATGTACGACGCCTACCACCCGATCCGAAACCTGACCGCCGAGACGGCGGGCGACGGCTCGAGCGATCGCGACGCGACCGACGCCGCCGGGCGCGAGATCGTTCCGCAGACCGTCGCCGGCCCCATCTGCGAGAGCGGCGACGTTTTCTGTGCTGAGCGTGAACTACCGGCAAGCGAACGTGCGGACATCCTCGCGATCGGCAATGCGGGGGCCTACGGCTACGAAATGGCGAACCAGTACAACACCAGACCTCGACCCGCGTCGATCGTCCTCGCGGACGGCCAGGCGCGACTCGCCCGCCGTCGCGAGACGGTCACCGACGTGACCCGCCCCGAACGCGAGGCGCGGGGCGTCTCGGATACCTCGAGCGGTGCGAGGCGCGACCGAAGTGAGCGCCTCGATGAAGGAGCGGGGCGGAACGACCCGTGAGCGAGTCACCGCGAGAGCGCGAGGCGAGCGATACTGCATCGGCGGACCGAAAGAACGACCACGACCGAGCGACCGACACCGACAACGACCAAGTACGATGAGCGTCCCATTCCAGAAATACCACGGCACCGGCAACGACTTTCTAATCATCCAGGCTGACGAGTACGTCCCCAATCGGGGTGCGCTCGCCGAACGCGAGTGCGACCGCGACGACGGCGTCGGTGCCGACGGGATCCTCTATCTCGCCCTCGAGGAGCGGTTCAACCCGCCCCGCGTCGTGATGACGCTGGTCCAGCCCGACGGCGCGACCGCGCCGATGTGTGGCAACGGCGCGCGCTGTGCGGCCGACTGGGCCATGGATCGGACCGGAGCCGACAGCGTCATGATCGACACGCAGGCCGGCACCCTGCGCGCGGACCGGACCGACGGCGGGATCATCATCGAGATGGGGACCCCGACGTTTGACCCCGAGGAGGTCCCCGTCAGGGCCGACGAACCGGTCTTCGAGGAGGAGATCGAAGGCCTCGAGGTGACGATGGTCAACACCGGCGTTCCCCACGCCGTGAGCTTCGTCGACGACGTCGACGACGTCGACCTCCAGACCGTCGCGCCGCGGGTCCGCTATGCCGACGCGTTCCCCGTCGGGACGAACGTCACGATCGCCAGCCCCGACGGCGAGGGCGGCTTCGACCAGCGGACCTACGAACGCGGCGTCGAGGACGAGACCGACTCCTGTGGCACCGGTGCGGTCGCCATCGCGGTCGTCGCGCGACGGCTCGGACTGACCGACGCCGATCCGGTCGAGGTCCGACCGCCGGGCGGGGACCTGCAGGTGAGCTTCAACGACCGGGGGAACGCGACGCTTGCCGGCCCCGTCGAACACGAGTTCGACGGCGAGGTAGCCGTCCGATCGCCGACCGAACTGTGAACGGGATCCAGCGATGAGCGGGAACGAGCCGACCGCGAGCGGCCCCGACGGCGACGACGAGTTCGACCCCATCGCGTTCCTCGAGACGGCGGTCCAACACGCCTCCCACGAGGACGTCGACCCGATGCGGACGTATCTCTGCGAGACGCTCGAGACCCACGGGGTCGACCCCCGCGTCGACGACGCCGGAAACGTGCTGGCGAGTCGCGGACCGCCGGCGGCCGACGCCGACAGCCACGTCGTGTTGAACACCCACATCGACACGGTCTCGCCCCACGTCCCTTACGAGCGCGACCCGGATGCACCCGAGGCCGACGGCGGTGAGGTGATCCGCGGACGGGGCTCCTGTGACGCGAAGGGACCGCTCGCGGCGCTGTTGTCGGCCTTTTTCGCGATCGAGCCGACCGATGACCGCGTCACGCTCGCGATTACGCCGGACGAGGAAGTCCTCTCGACGGGCGCGTACGCGCTCGTCTCCGGCGACGAGTCGCTGACCGCGGACGCCGACGCCGTGATCGTCGGCGAACCGACCGATCTCGACGTCTGTACGGCCGCCAAGGGCCGGTTCCAGGGAACGATCCACCTTTCGGGTGCCAACGCCCACGCCGCCGAACCCGAGACCGGAACCAATGCCGTCGCTGCCCTTGAGGGCGTCCTCGAGGCGATCCGGACGTTCGGCGAGCGCGCCGACGCGCCGCCGACCCACCCGCAACTCGGTGCGGCGACGCTGACCCCGACAGTCGTCGAGGGCGGCGACGCGACGAATCAGGTGCCGGCCGACGCCGCATTGACCGTCGACCGCCGGAGCGTCCCCCCGGAGACGGCCGACGAGTTCCACGAAGCACTGACCGCGCACCTGCGGGCCACCGTCCCCGACGATGTCGGCCTCGACTTTCGCTTTACCGGCCGACCGACGCCGTTCCTCGAGGCCTGGGACACCGATCCCGACGCGCCGGTTGCGCGAACGCTTGCGGACGCCGCCGGCGGCGACATCCGACCGTTCACCGCGGCGACGGAAGCCTCCTACTTCGCCGCCGACGCCCCGACGGTCGTCTTCGGTCCCGGCGTCCTCGCCGACGATGAGGGGGCCGTCGCACACGCGCCACGGGAGTACGTGCGGCTCGAGGCCGTTCGGAAGGCTGCCCGAGCGCTCGAGGCGACGCTATCGGAACTGGTCGAATAGGGCGGTACGATTCGATTCTCTGCGCTGCGTGGCGTCAGGACAGCAACGTGAGAAGTCCCCCGAGAACGGTGAGGATCGCGCCGACTGTCACGACGGTTACCACCCGGTCGTCGGGGATCGAGGGATCGTCGGCGATCGTGACCTGGTAGGCCGTCGCCAGTACCATCCCGACGCCGCCGATCGAGAGCAAAACGGCCGGAATGGAGGTGATCCCCGACGCGAGCGTCGACAATCCCATGACACCGAGCGTGCCGCCGATAATGGCCATGGACGCGTGATAGCGGAGTGCGGTTCGCATGTGTGTCAATTGGCCCGGCACGCACAATAACTGTTTTCTCGGTGAACTGTTCGTCCATCGGGACGATGTCTCGGCCCCGTCGTCAGACCGACATCAGCGCGATCGCGACCACGCTCAGTGCGATGGCGGCGAGTTTACGCGGTGTGACGGTCTCGTCGAAGGCGACGATCCCGATCAGGGAACTGACCACGATGAACAGGCCGTAAATCGGGACGACGATGCTCACCGGGCCGAGCGCGAGCGCCCGGTAGTAGGTCAGCAATCCGATCGTCAGCAACACGCCCATCGCGAGGATGTACGGGGTGCGGGGGTGGTGCAGATACGGCCGCACGGGGTGGCCACGATAGCGGACGACGAGACCGACGGTGACGAACATCACCGAGTTCGAGAGGAACACGGCGAGGGAACTCGGCAGATCGGTCATCGCGATCGAGAGCAGCGGCGCGACCAGGCTGTAGGCCAGACAGGCGAGGACCGATAGCTCGAGGTATCGGCGCATTATTCCTCACCCCCCGCGGCGAGGTAGATCGCCGCCGTCGCGACGGCGATCCCGGCCGCCCGCGTCGCGGTCAGCTCCTCGCCCAGCGCGGCGATGCCGACGATCGAACTGCCGACGATAAAGAGGCCGTAGATCGGGACGACGACGCTGACCGGCCCCTGCTCTAAGGCCTGATAGTACGCGAGGATCCCCGTCGAGAGGAAGAGGCCGGCGACGTAGACGATCCCCGCCGAGGGCGTCGTTACGTCGGTCGGCTGGCCCGTCCCGGACACCAGGAGGACGACCGCTGTCAGACAGAGGAAGATCGTCGTCGAGAGAAAGAGCGCGACCGCGGGCGGAACCTCCTTCGTTACGAAACTCGTCAGCGGTGCCATCAGCCCGTACGCCACGAGGGCGACGATCACCCAGAGGAGATACTCCATACCGACGGTCCCTCGAGGGCGACCTATACAGTCACGATCCCGGAACGGCGTGCCGGTGCCGTCCTCGGCCGGGGCCGCGTCTCACTCGAGCCCGTCGACCAACTCGCTGGCCACGCCCGTGTACCCGGCCGGCGTCAGCGCGTGTAGTTCCTCGAGGACGTCCTCGTCGACCTCGAGGTCGTCGAACATCTCGCGGAAGTCCTCGAGGGTGACGTCCTTGCCCCGGGTGACGGCTTTGACGCGCTCGTAGGCGTCTTCCTGGCCCTCGCGTCGGAGGATGGTCTGGACGGCCTCGCCGATGATCTCCGGGGTGGCCTCGAGGTCGTCGCGCATGACCTGCTCGTTCGGCACCACTTTCGAGAGGCCGGCGGCGGTCTTGCCGTAGGCGATCAGGCAGTGGGCGAAGGCCCCGCCGATGTTGCGCTTGACCGTCGAGTCCGAGAGATCCCGCTGGAGCCGGGAGGTAGTGACGTAGTCGGCGAGGAAGGTGAGATCCGAGTTCGCCTTCGAGAGGTTCCCCTCGCTGTTCTCGAAGTCGATCGGGTTGACCTTGTGGGGCATCGTCGAGGAGCCGGTCTCGCCCTCGACGGCCTCCTGTCCGAGGTAGCGATCGGAGACGTAGAGCCACATGTCCAGATCGAGATCGAGCAGGACGTCGTTGGCTCCGCGGAACGCGTCGAACAGCGCCGCGAGGTCGTCACAGGGGTTGACCTGCGTCGTGAGCGGTTCGAACTCGAGGCCCAGTTCCGTCACGAACTCTTCTGCGAAGTCCTGCCAGTCGACGTCGGGATAGGCGGCGACGTGGGCCGCGTAGGTACCCGACGCGCCGCCGAGTTTGCCGCGCAGGTCGTCGGCCGCGTGCTGGATCCGGCCGGTCGCACGGCCCAGCCGCGACGCGTAGACGGCCATCTCCTTGCCGAAGGTCGTCGGCGTCGCGGGCTGGCCGTGGGTCCGGGCCAGCATCGGGAGGTCCCGATATTCCCGCGCCATCTCGGCGAGCGTGTCGCGGACGCCGTACAGTTCGGGCAGCAACACCTCGTCGACGGCGTCGCGGACCAGCAGCCGATGGGCGAGGTTGTTCACGTCCTCGCTGGTCAGCCCGAAGTGGATCCACGCCGAAGCGTCGCTGCCCTCGGGCAGTCGGTGGCGCACGAAGTACTCGACGGCCTTGACGTCGTGGTTGGTCGCCTCGAAGCCGGCGTGGCCCTCCGTCTCGAGTTTCTTGATCAGTTCGGCGTCCTCCTCGGCGAAGTGCTTGTAGAGACTTCGTAGCTCCTCGCGTTCCTCGAGGCCGAGTTCCAGCGGCGTCGCCTCGAGGTCGGCGAGCGCGATCAGGTACTCGACCTCGACGCGAACGCGGGCCCGCATGAGCGCGGCCTCGCTCGCGTACGGCGACAGTGGTGCGGTCCGTCCGTCGTACCGGCCGTCCAGCGGCGAGACGGCGTACAGGGCGTCGGTATCGGTCATGGTGCGAGTCTATCCAGCGCGGTGCAAAAGCGTATCGAAACCGCGACCCACTCAGGGCCACGAGCGTGCATATATAGAGCGCCCGATTCGGAAATACAACCCGAAGTATACACTCCTGTGCATACATCGGGGATCGAGACCGCAACGGCTTTGCCCCTCGCGGGCGGGCATCCGATCATGACGCGAATCGCCGGGATGGCCGGCAACCGAGGGCGCAACCTGTTGAACATCGCCGACCGAGCGCCGGGCGGGGCCGCGTTCGCCGTGATCCTCGCGACCGATCCGGACGCGCCGGTGCTGGAGGGCGCGGCCGAGCGGGAGATTCCGACCGAAGTCGTCCCGCTCGAGGACGACATGAGTCGCAGCGAACACGAGGAGGCGGTCCTCGAGGCTCTCTCGGACTACGAGTTCGACCTCGTCTGTCTGGACGGCTACATGCGGATCCTCTCGGAGACGTTCCTCGAGGAAGCACCCACCACGCTGAACGTCCACCCCGCCCTATTGCCGTCGTTCCCCGGGATGGACGCCTGGGGCGACGCGCTCGAGGCGGGCGTCTCGGTCACGGGCTGTACGGTCCACGTCGTCACGGACGCGACCGACGAGGACGGGAACGTCGTCGAGGACGACGTCGACGCCGGCCCGATCGTCACGCAGGAGCCGATCCCGGTCTACGAGGGCGACGACGAGGCCGACCTCAAAGAGCGAGTTCTCTACGAGGGCGAGTTCCGTGCCTACCCGCGGGCAGTCAAGTGGTTCGCCGAGGGAGCGGTCGACGTGGACTTGGAGGCGGGCGAGGTCACCGTCGATGCTGACGTGGCCAGCGTCGACGACGCCGATCACGATGGCTTGCCGAGTCGGCGTCTCGTCTCGGACGACCGCGCGGACACGCTCCGCTACGGGGAAAACCCCCATCAGGATGCGGCAGTCTACACCGACTACACCACCGACGAGGCCAGCGTCGTCCACGCCGACCAGTTGAACGAGGGCGCGAAGGGGCTCTCGTACAACAACTACAACGACGCCGACGGCGCGCTGAATCTGATCAAGGAGTTCGACGAGCCCGCGGCAGCGGTCATCAAACACACCAACCCGGCGGGCTGTGCGACCGCCGACTCGCTTTCGGACGCATACGAGAAGGCCCTCTCGACGGACCCGATGAGCGCCTTCGGCGGCATCGTCGCGCTCAACCGGGAGTGCGACGCAGAAACGGCCGAGCAGATCATCGACTCCTTCAAGGAGGTCGTCGTCGCGCCGGGCTACACCGACGACGCCCTCGAGGTCCTCTTCGAGAAGGACAACCTGCGCGTACTGGACGTGGGTCGCGAGGCGCGTAGCGCCTCGGATGCGAGCGGCGAGCAGCCGCGAGCGCTGGGCGAGCGCACCGAACGGTTCACCGAGAAGCCGCTGGTCGGTGGTCGCCTCGTGCAGGAACGCGATCTGCAGTCGATCTCGGTCGACGACCTCGAGGTCGTCACCGAGCGCGAGCCCACGGACGACGAACTCGAGACGATGGTCTTCGCGTGGCAGACCCTGAAACACGTCAAGTCCAACGGCATCCTCTTCGCGGACGGCACCGAGACGGTCGGGATCGGCATGGGACAGGTCTCCCGCGTCGATGCGGTTCGGCTGGCGGCGATGAAGGCCGACGAACACGCGGAGGGGAAAGACGCCGAGGGCGCGGTGATGGCCTCGGACGCCTTCTTCCCGTTCCCGGACGGCATCGAAGAGGCCGCCGAGGCGGGCATCGAGGCGGTGGTCCAGCCCGGCGGCTCGGTCAACGACGAGGACGTGATCGAGGCGGCGGACGAACACGGGATGGCGATGGCGTTTACCGGCCAGCGGTCGTTTCGGCACGATTAGCGCCCGCGAGTGAGTGCAACGAACGAGCGGTTTTTTGGTCCAGATTTTTGCGCGAGGGTGAGCGACCAACGAGAGCGAACCCGAGCGGAAAAAGGTGGATGCCGCGATGGCGTTTACGGGTCAGCGGAGTGTTCGGCACGATTGGGATCTCGATCGCTCATAGCTTGCCCGGGGAACGGAACGGCTGAGAACGCGACCGGCACTTCTCACAGAGCGAGGCCGGCCGGGCGCAGCCAACTGGTCTTCGCACGTAGCCAGCCGCCGACCCGCGCGCCGACGGCAGCGACCGCGACGGCCAGTCCGAACAGCAACGCGGTAAACAGCGTCAGAACGACCACTGCTGCCATGCGCGCTGGCCCCGACTCCATCCCCGTCGCGATGAAGAACACGCCGTCGGAGACCAACCACAGCCCCGGCAACGCGCCGATGACGCCGGCCCTGTTCGCGGCTCGAGAGCGCGCCGGCGGGTCGGCGACGAGATAGCCGGCGATGAGGCCGGCGACGAACACCGGACCGAGCGTGACTTCGCTTCCCGTCCGGAGGTAGGCGGCGGTCGTGAACGGGACGGCAGCGACGCCGCCGACGAGTCCGGCTCGCCAGCTCTCGTCCTCGAGCAGCGGGCGGAGGGACAGGGCGGGGCTCATGGTCGACTAGTCCGCGGTCTCCCCTATAAAGACAACTGATAGACACGTACGGCGAACTGGGCTCCGCGATGTCCTGACACGAAGCGCGCCGAATCCGCGAACTTTAGCCGGTCGCGACTGACCGCTCGCACATGACAGCGACGGGAGCCACCGATCGAACCGCGACCGCTTCGAGCGCCGACGCCGGTCCGCGACCGCACTCCGCCCGGGGTGGGCAGGCGTGATCGAGGACCGCGACCGACTCGCCTCGAGCGAGGCCCGCGAGGCCGCGCTCGCCTGCGTCGAGGCCGGCATCGAGGCGGGCCGTCCACGCACCGTCGTCCGCGAGGCCGTCTCGCTCGCGGGCGAAACCCTCCGCGTCGCCGACGCGACCTACGACCTCAGTGCGTACGACGAGGTCCGCGTCCTCGGCGGCGGTAACGCCGCGGCCCACGTCGCCGCGGCGCTCGAGGGCGTCTTGGGCGACCGGCTCGACGGGGGCGTGGTCGTCACTGACGACCCCGTCGAGACGGACCGGGTGACGGTCCGCGAGGGCGACCATCCGACACCGAGCGAGCGCGGGGTCGCGGGAACGCGGGCCCTGCTCGAGGCGGCCAACGCGGCGAGCGAGGACACGCTCGTGCTGGCGGCGATCACCGGCGGCGGGAGCGCGCTCATGGCCGCGCCCGCCGGCGACGTGTCGCTGTCCGATCTGCAGTCGACCACCGACGCCTTACTCGAGAGCGGGGCCGACATCGGCGAGATCAACGCGGTCCGCAAGCACCTCTCGGCGCTGAAAGGCGGCCGGCTGGCCCGCCGGGCCGCCCCCGCGACGGTCGCCGGCGTGATCCTCAGCGACGTGGTCGGGAACGACCTGAGCGTGATCGCCAGCGGCCCGGTCGCCCCCGACGCGTCGACGTTCGACGACGCGCTCGCCGTTCTCGAGCGCTACGGGATCGACGCGCCCGACGCCGTCCGCGAGCGTCTCGAGCGCGGCGCGGCCGGCGAGGTCGCCGAGACGCCCGGGCCGGACGACCCGGCGTTCGAGCGCGTCTCGAACCACATTGTCGCGGACGGGATGACCGTCCTCGAGGCCGCACGGGACGCGGCGATCGAGCGGGGGTACGAGCCGCTCGTCCTCTCCTCGCGCGTTCGCGGCGAGGCCCGCGAGGCGGCGACGACCCACGTCGCGATCGCGGAGGAGATCCGGGCCACCGGAACGCCGCTCGAGCCGCCGGCCGTGGTCCTCTCCGGCGGTGAGACGACGGTGACGGTCCGGGGCGACGGGTCGGGCGGCCCGAACCAGGAGTTCGCGACGAGCGCGGCGCTGTCGCTCGCGGAGCGGGAAACGGACGTCGCGGTCGCCGCGGTCGACACCGACGGCATCGACGGCGCGACCGACGCGGCCGGCGCGCTGGTCGACCGCGCGACCGTCGAGGACCCCGACGCGGCGCGGGCAGCCCTCGCCGATAACGACGTCTATCCGTATCTCGAGTCCAGAAACGGCCTCGTTTGTACGGGGCCGACGGGAACGAACCTGAACGATCTGCGGGTACTGGTCGTCCGCTAGAAGGCCAGTCCCGCGACGTTTCGGAGGACGACGATCCAGACGATACTCGAGAGGCCGAGTACCAGCGTCGCGAGCGTCCAGGCCTGGTAGGCCGTCGACGTCTCCATGTCGGTGAACTCCGTGATGATCCAGAAGTAGGAGTCGTTGGCGTGGCTGACGGTCATGCTGCCGGCCCCGATCGCAAGGACGGTGAACACCTTCCCGATCTCGGTGTCCAGGCCCAGCGAGCCAAGCAGCGGCGCGACGAGCCCCGCCGTCGTCAGGATCGCGACCGTCGAGGAGCCGAGCGCGGACTTCATCGCCGCGGCGACGACGAACGCGGCGAGCAGGCCGATGCCGAGCCCGCCCAGCGTGTCGGTGATGAAGTTCTCGAGGGGCAGCGCCGAGAGGACCTCGCCGAACGCGCCGCCGGCGCCGGTCACCGCGAGGATGACCGCGGCGTTCTTGATCCCATCGGAGACCCACTCGTCGGTCACGTCGCTGGTGAAGTCGGGCACGATCGCGAAGGCGATGAACGCGCCGATGATCAGCGCGACGGCGGGGTCACCGAGGAACAGCAGCCAGCGCTGGAGCGTTCCAGTGATCAGTTCCGGGTTCTCCGCTTCGGGGTAGGCGGCGATCGAGCCGAGCGCGATGAGTACGATCGGCACGAGCAGCGGGGCGAACGATGCCGCACGCGAGGGCATCGACCCGTACTCGGACTTGATCTCCTCGATCGTCATCTCGGGGTTGGGGTCGATGTGGTAGTTCGAGGCGACCCTGTCGGCCCACGTCGCGGCGACGAAGACGATGGGGGCACTGACGATGAGTCCCGCGAGCATGACGAGGCCGATGTCCGCGCCGATGATTCCGGCCGCGGCGATCGGGCCCGGCGTCGGCGGCACGAAGACGTGCGTGACGTAGAGCCCGCCCGCGAGCGCGACGCCGAGCGTCGACAGCGAGAGCCCCGACCGCTCGGCGAGCGACCGGTTCAGGCCCGAGAGAATAACGAACCCGGAGTCACAGAACACCGGGATCGAGACGATGCTTCCCGTGATCGCCATCACCTGCGTGGTGTACTCCTCTCCGACGTAGTCAAGAACCGTCTCCGCGATGACGATGGCGGCACCCGACCGCTCGAGGCAGGTGCCGATGATCGTCCCGGCGACGATGACGATCCCGATGTAGCCGAGGATGCCGCCGAAGCCGTCGGTCACGAGTGAGGCGACCTCCGCGGGATCGAGCCCCGCGGCGAGGCCGGTCAGGTAGGCGGCGATCAGCAGTGCGAGGAACGCGTGCAGATCCAACTTCGCCGTGGCGACGATAATAAAGGCCACCGCCGCGGCGAGCAACAGTACCAGTGGAAATCCTTCGAGCATGTAGTCGGTTCCCGCTCATGAACGATGATGAATTTATCGATCAATACGTGATTCGTGATATCTGGTATATGATTCTGCCCCATATCTTGCACCTGAAACGTAGGAATGGAGATATTTGGTAAGTGATTCAGGCGAATCGGGGGCCACTCGTGTCGAAACCCGATGCGTTTCGTTCCCGAAGCGCGAGCCCCCTCGCGGGCCGGCTCACCCGCCGCTGTCCGGTCGTCGAGTGGCGGGTCGGCGAAATCCGTTCGTCGGCGGACGGCGGGCGGAGTCCGAGCGGTCGACGAGAACCGCACGACCCCCGGCGCGAACGGGCAGGACCGCGGCCGCCGCCCGATTTCAGTTCCAGGCGTCTGCCTCGGGCGCAAGCGCGTCGATCACGCGACAGGCGTTTTTCGAAAACGCACGGCGAAGCATGTCCTCGGAGACGTCCAGCGTGAGGATCTCCATGACCGCGACGTTGGGGTGACAGGCCGGGGCACCGCTGCCGAAGAAGACGCGGTCGGGATGCTCGAGGACGGCGCGCTCGAGTTGCTCGCGGTAGCGGACGAAACTCGTCTCGAGGTAGCAGTCGTCGTACTCGTCGAGGAGGTCGATCATCTCGTCCATCAACTCGCGGTTCAGCGGGTGGCCGCCGAAGCGGCCGACGACGACGGGGAACGACCGATCGAGTACCGTTTCGGCGAGGGTCTCGGGAGGCGCGTCGACGCCGCCGCGGACGATCACGGGGAGGCCGACGTCCTCGAGGGCCGCCAGCACGTCCTCGTCGGGGTAGTCGTCGACGGCGGGATCGAGGACGAACCCGTGAAACCGGTCGTCGTAGGCGAACTTCTCGACGTCGCTCGGCGAGGTGTGGTGGTCCTCGCGGCCGCTGACGGCATTGCGGAGTCGGTCGGTGGTCGTCCGTCCTGGCGTTTCGGTCCCGTTGATCCGGGCGAAGGCGACGAACGGGCGGTCGACGCTCCGCCTGGCGACGCCGTTGTTCGGCGCGAGATAGCTTGTCTCCGGCAGCGACGGCGGGAAGACGACCGATCCCGTGATCCCCGCCTGATGCATCTCCCGCTCGAGTCGATCCGCGGTGATCGTTGGTACGCTGGGCACCCCCATCCCGTCGGCCGGCGGCAGCCGCGTCGCGACGTCGACGACGCGGAACCCGTGTTCCAGCTCCAGCATTCGTCCGGTCATTCCGAGCGGACCCATATTTCCCTACCGGCTCGTCGCCGACCCGTCGTGTCGACGGTTCACACGGGCAATCGCAAGACGGAGTGGTGGTGGGAGGGAAACGCTTATATAGAAGTGCTAACGACATAGGTAGTGAGGATCAACGATGGCACAACAGCGACGCATGGGTGGGCAGCCCATGTTCATTATGAGCGAGGATAGTCAGCGAACGCAGGGTCGGGACGCCCAGTCGTCCAACATCATGGCCGGCAAGGCCGTGGCCGAGTCGGTACGTACCACACTCGGACCCCGCGGTATGGACAAGATGCTCGTCGACTCCGGCGGGGACGTCGTCATCACCAACGACGGCGCGACCATTCTCAACGAGATGGACATCGAACACCCCGCGGCCCAGATGATCGTCGAAGTCTCCGACACCCAGGAGGAGGAAGTCGGCGACGGAACGACCACCGCCGCGGTACTGGCCGGCAACCTGCTTGGCGAGGCCGAGGACCTGATCGAACAGGACGTCCACGCGACGACGATCGTCGAGGGCTACCACGAGGCCGCCGAAATCGCCCTCGAGGCGATCGACGAGCAGGTCAACGAGGCCGACGTCGACGATGAAATCCTCCGACAGGTCGCCGAGTCGTGCATGACCGGCAAGGGTACCGGCGGACTCACCGCCGAGTCCCTGGCCGAGACCGTCGTCGAGGCGATCCGCCACGTCGACACGGACGAGGGCGTCGCCCGCGACAACGTCACCGTTCACACCCAGATCGGTGCCTCCTCGAACGCGACCGAACTCGTCCCCGGGATCGTCGTCGACGAGGAGCCCGCCCACGACGGCATGCCGAGCGCGGTCGAAGACGCGTCGATCGCCATCCTGGACGTCGAACTCGACGTCCGGACCGGCGACGTCGACGCCGAGTACGCCATCGACTCGATCGACCAGCTCAACGCCGCCATCGACGCCGAAGAGGGCGAACTCGAGGGCTATGCCGAGGCCGTCGCCGACAGCGGGGCCGACGTCGTCTTCACCACCGAAGACGTCAACGACCGCGTCGCGAACGCGCTGGCAAACGAGGACGTTCTCGTCTTCGAAGGGCTGGGCGACAGCGACGCACGACAGGTCGCCTCCGCGACCGGCGCACGCCGCGTCGGCGACCTCGACGACCTCGAGGACGAGGATCTCGGCTCCGCCGACCGGATCCGCACCGAGAACTTCGGCGACGACGACCTGGCGTTCGTCGAGGGCGGCGCGGCCGCCGAGACGGTCACCGTCTTCGTTCGCGGTGGCACCGAACACGTCGTCGACGAACTCGAGCGCGCTATCGGTGACGCACTCGACGTCGTCGCGACGGCGCTCGAGTCGGGCGAGGTCGTCCCCGGCGCGGGCGCGACCGAGATCGCGATCGCGGACAAGGTCCGCGAGGAAGCCGCCGGTATCGAGGGCCGTAAACAGCTCGCCGTGACGGCCTTCGCCGACGCGGTCGACATCGTCCCACGGACGCTCGCAGCCAACACCGGCCGCGATCCCATCGACGCGCTCGTGGACCTCCGTGCCGCCCACGACTCCGAGGGCCGTGCGGGCCTGATCACCGACGGTGACGAGGTCACGATCGACGATCCCTTCGAGTACGGCGTCGTCGACCCCGCCGACGTCAAGCGTGAGGCCGTCGAGAGCGCGACCGAGGCCGCGACGATGATCGCCCGTATCGACGACGTCATCGCCGCCGAGTAACGTCGCTGTTTCCCGCGTTCGCGTTTTTTTTCGTGTCGCTTGCTGCTGATCCCGGTCGATTATGGCCATTACTGTTAAGTGTTAACAAACATCACCTAGATCTAGTATGTCCGGAACCGCTCCGCGAGACACCCTGACGCCGATCGGTGACACTGACGGTCGGACGGTCTACTACGACGAGGACCGCGGGACCTACCACACGTGGTGTGACGACCGCGCCTATGAACCGGTGAGTACGGCCCTGCTCATGACCGTCTCGTCGGTCCTCGGCGTCGAGCCCGACGATCTCGAGGCGCTTTCGGAGTGTATCGATCCGGACGCACTCAACGCCCTGTTCGTCCACTGGCGGGGCGACGAGCCACGGATCGGCGACGGCTCGGTGTCGTTTACGTTCTCACAGTGTGCCGTGACGGTGTATGCCGACGGCGAGGTCGTAATCGATCCGGCGCGACAGCGGCCGCGGCCGGCCGATGACTGACTACGCCGCTTTCTCGCCGCCTTCGGGCTCGAGGACCACCCGATCGCCGGGTGCGAGGCCGAACGCGTCGTCACCGCGGCCGCGGTTGACGTCGAGTTCGACGTAGCCGTGGCTCCCGACGGTCGCGAGTCGCTCACCCGCCGGCACCGCGGCGAACGTGTCGCCGACCGGGATCGCATCGCCGTTCGCGACGATCCGCGCTCGGCCCTCGAGATAGGAGCCCGGGACGTTCGTAATGGCGTTCCCGAAGCCGTCGACCACCAGCACCTCGCCGACCGCCCGCTCGCCGTCCAGCGTCGGCGTCGGCAACGTCAGGTCGACATCGATCGCCGTCGGTTCGAGCCACTCGAGCGAGTCCAGCGCCGCCGGATCGGCCTCGTGGACGGCGGCGGCCGCGGGCGCGAAGACGTCCCGACCGTGGAACGTGTTGCTCCGGCCACCCGGCGGTCGCTGTGGGCTCTCACCGTCGATCGACTCGACGGGTGCAGTCGGTTCGACCGGCTCGAGCGCCGCCTCGTCGACGGTGTAGCACTCGAGGTTCTCGGATCCGGCGAGTCGGGTCGCTGCGGGGACCAAGACGCCGTTGTCGGGGCCGACGAACGTGTGATCGCCCGCACGGAGAACGATCGCGTCGCGGTCGGTTCCGACGCCGGGGTCGACGACGACCAGATGGGTCGCCGGCGGAAAATAGGGCAGTACTTCTCGGAGCCAGAAGGCGGCCGTACGGACGTCCTGTCGGGGGAAATCGTGTGCGACGTCGACCAGCCGGGCATCGGTGCGTTGCAACAGCACGCCCTTCATCGCCGCGGGATAGGGCGAGCCGAAGTCGGACGCGAGCGTGATCATGGGCTCGGTTACGACCCTCGAGGCCAAATCAGTCCCCGTTCGAGTCCGAATCGCTGACCATCTGAATCCGTTCGATACCGTCCATCTCCTCGACGACCTCGACGACGGCGTCGGGCACGAGCGACTGCCAGTCGCCGTCGGTGATCATCCGTTCGCGGACCTCCGACCCCTCCAAGACGTCGCGGTTGAACATCGGGGACTGGCGGATCTCGATGCCGGCTTCCCGGAAGAGTTGGATGACCAGCGGATTGTTCGAGTAGGCGATGTCGAAGTCGGGGCTCATGCTCTGGACGTGGCTCACCCACACCGAGTTCCGTTCTAAGTCCTCGATCGGGACGGCGTAGGTGACCAGATCGTACTCGACCAGCGACTTCGTGATCATCATGATGCGTTCGCCCGCGGTAAACGGGTTACGTACGGTGTGTGAGTCGTCGGCGCTACCGATCCCGAGGACGAGTTCGTCGACGTCTTCGGCGATCTGCTTGACCATGTTCAGATGGCCGTTGTGAAACGGCTGGAACCGACCGATGTAGAACCCCCGAGTCATGCCGGGAACTGCTCGGGCACGGCGCTTAAGCGTGGCGAGTCGTCTCGAACGCGGGACACTGACCGACAGCGCCCCGTCACCCCCCGCTCGTCCCGTGCCGGTCACGCTGACCGATCACCGAGCGATACATTCGCTGAATATGTACCGAATTAAAACAGGGACGGTCGCTCCCTGATTAGCCACGTCGGGCGCTGTTCCCGCCGGTATCAGCAACTGACACCATCCTCCGCATGGAGAAAGTATATCAGTCGCAATCCCTTCGAAACAGATACCGAACAGAGTTCTATGAGTAACGATACGAACGTTGACGATCCTCCCGAAGACGCTTCGGACGCTGCTCCCGACGAGGACGGGCGCGAGCAGCCCTCCGAGCGTCAGGGAGACCGGCCGCCGCTCGAGGACGAGGGCGACCGAGGCGACGACCTCGATGAGCCGATCGACGGGTTCGAGCCGTCGTCCGACGAGGACGACGACCTCGAGACGGTCGAGGACCTCGGCAGCACGGTCGAGGTCGATCCCGGCGTCGAGGTCGACGAGGAGATCGCCGAGGACGACCTTCTCGGTGGACTGAAGATCGATTCGACCGAGGACATCGAGGTCCCGGATCGGCTCGTCGATCAGGTCATCGGCCAGGACGAAGCACGCGATATCATCATCAAGGCGGCCAAGCAGCGTCGCCACGTCATGATGATCGGTTCCCCGGGGACCGGCAAGTCGATGCTGGCCAAGGCGATGAGCCAACTGCTCCCGAAGGAAGATCTCCAAGACGTCTTAGTCTACCACAACCCGGACGACGGTAACGAGCCGAAAGTCCGAACCGTTCCTGCTGGGAAAGGCGAGCAGATCATCGACGCCCACAAGGAGGAAGCCCGCAAGCGCAACCAGATGCGGTCGATCCTGATGTGGATCATCATCGCGATCGTCATCGGGTACGCGATCCTCACGGGTCCGATCCTGCTTGGTATCCTCGCAGCCGGGATCATCTGGCTGATCTTCCGCTACACCTCTCGGGGATCGGACGCGATGGTCCCCAACATGATCGTCAACAACGGCGATCAGCGCGTTGCCCCGTTCGAGGACGCGACCGGCGCTCACGCCGGTGCGCTGCTGGGCGACGTCCGCCACGACCCCTTCCAGTCCGGCGGCATGGAGACGCCGAGTCACGACCGCGTCGAACCCGGCGCGATCCACAAGTCCAACAAGGGCGTGCTGTTCGTCGACGAGATCAACACGCTCGACATCCGCACCCAGCAGAAGCTGATGACGGCGATCCAGGAAGGCGAGTTCGCCATCACGGGCCAGTCCGAGCGCTCCTCGGGCGCGATGGTCCAGACCGAACCCGTCCCCTGTGACTTCATCATGGTCGCTGCGGGGAACCTCGACGCCATGGAGAACATGCACCCCGCGCTGCGCAACCGGATCAAGGGGTACGGGTACGAAGTCTACATGGACGACACCATCGAGGACACTCCCGAGATGCGGCGCAAGTACGCCCGCTTCATCGCTCAAGAGGTCGAACGCGACGGGCGTCTCCCCCACTTCACCGACGACGCCGTCGAGGAACTCATCCTCGAGGCCAAGCGTCGCTCGGGCCGGAAGAACCACCTCACGCTGCACTTCCGGAGCCTCGGTGGCCTGGTCCGCGTCGCCGGCGACATCGCCCGCGCCGAGGATCGGGACCGAACCACCCGCGAGGACGTCCTGCAGGCCAAGCAGCGCTCCCGGTCGATCGAGCAACAGCTCGCCGACGACTACATCGAGCGCCGCAAGGACTACGAACTGCAGGTCAACGAAGGCGGCGTCGAGGGCCGTGTCAACGGCCTCGCGGTCATGGGCGAAGACTCGGGCATCATGCTCCCGGTCATGGCCGAGATCGCCCCCGCACAGGGCGGCGGCCAGGTTATCGCCACCGGGAAGCTCCAGGAGATGGCCGAGGAGTCGGTCCAGAACGTCTCCGCGATCATCAAGAAGTTCTCCGACGTCGACCTCTCGGAGAAGGACATCCACATCCAGTTCGTTCAGGCCGGCCAACAGGGCGTCGACGGCGACTCCGCCTCCATTACGGTGGCGACCGCCGTCATCAGCGCCCTCGAGAACATCCCGGTCGACCAGTCGGTCGCGATGACCGGCTCGCTGTCGGTCCGCGGCGACGTGTTGCCGGTCGGTGGGGTCACCCACAAGATCGAGGCCGCCGCCAAGGCCGGCTGTACCAAGGTCATCATTCCCCAAGCGAACGAACAGGACGTGATGATCGAAGACGAGTACGAGGACATGATCGAGATCATCCCCTGCTCGAACATCAGCGAAGTCTTGGACGTCGCCCTGATGGGCGAACCCAAGAAGGACTCGCTGGTCGATCGACTCAAGTCGATTACCGGTACCGCGTTCGATCAGGGCACCGTCGGCTCCGCCGGCGGGTCGAACCCGAGCCCGCAGTAGATGCCGCAGTGGGCGACGTTCCTCGGTCTCGCGGGCGTCGTCCTCGTCTTGCTGCTTGTTTTGTCCCACCTCACGCAGTCGGCGTTTACCGACGAAGCCGACGACGCCACTGACGGACCGGCTACAGCGAGAAGTGACGCATCGGCCGGCGAGTCGCCGCCGTCTACCGACGCCTTCCGCGAGCCGTCATCGGACGACGACGGGTCGCGGCCGCCCGACGCTCACGGCCGGGGCCGGCCCGGGTCGGCGACTCACGCCTCGAGCGACGGTGAGCGCCCGGTAGAGCGATCGGCGACGCCGCCGAGCGCCACCGATGCCGGTACCGAGCCCGATGGGGACACGAACACCGACTCGAGCGATCCGGCTGCGTCCGCTCTCGATGCGGACCACCCGGCGAATCGCGGCGTCGATCCGGACTCGCTCTCGACGGGGATGGTCCTCGCCAACGTCGCGTTCTCGCAGGGGCTGTTCGCGGTCCTCTTGCTCGGCGCGGCGATCTATACGGCGATCCCGGCGTCGGCCCTGGGCGTCGAGCTCTCCCTCCCATACCTCGAGTCCGGCCTGCTTTTGGGAACCGTCGCCGGGCTCGGATTCTACGTCGCGAACGAACTCGTCGCGGCGGGGGCGACCCGGTTCGGGTTCGATCACGACGAGGCGTTGCGGGAACTGCTCTCGCCGGACTCGGCGGCGGGCTGGCTCGTCCTGTTGGTCGGAGTGTTGCCGATCATCGCCGGCTTCGAGGAACTGCTCTTCCGGGCGGCGCTGATCGGCGTCCCGGCAGCCGGCTACGGCGTCTCGCCGTGGCTCCTCGCGGTCGGCTCCTCGATCGCCTTCGCCCTCGGGCACGGGATGCAGGGCTCGGTCGGCGTCGTCGTCACCGGCCTGCTCGGATTCGGCCTCGCGGCCGTCTATATCGTCACCGGCAGCCTGCTGGTCGTCGTCGTCGCTCACTACTTCATCAACGCCTTCGAGTTCATCGTCCACGAAGGGCTGGGTCTCGAGTGGGCCGAAACCCTCGAAGGCTAAGGGACGGGAGTCCGTCGACCGGCTATGGATCTGACTGCCGGCTCACCGGCTCGCTCTCGAGCGGTCACCGCCATGATCGTGAGCTACTTCGCCGTGTTGGCCTACGCGACGGCGACGAACGATCCGCGGGCGGTGACGCTCACGGAACTCGGCTTCGGCGTCATCGCGATCGCGGTGGGGACGATGCTGTACGGGCAACGGTCGACTACGGGGCTGCGGTCGGTGCTGACCGTGGGTGCGGGGAGTCTCGTCGCGGGCGGCGTCTTGAACTTCGGTGCCGTTCTCACGCGCTCGAGCGCCGTCGAGACACTCTCCTCGCTGCTGGTCTTTCTCGGTGTCGGCTGCTACGTCTACGCGGTCTGGCGCAGTTGATCGGTTTCGAGGGGTCGGTCCTCTCGTGGCGTCGCTCGAGTCGGCTGTCACCGAGACGAACCCGTCCGTCCTCGTCGCGTGTCGCGCTATCCGGCCGGCGGTTTCTCGCCTCGAGCCCGAAGCCCGCCGACGAGGCCGCCGATGAGTCCGACGCCGGTCGCGATCACGATCGAACCGGCCACGCCGGCCCGGAGTAAGACGAGCGCGACAGCCAAGACGGTGAGAAAGGTGACGCCGAACGTCCCGAGGCTCAGCGCGAGCGGGTGGGGCGTCCCGTCCGCGTTTCGTCCGAACTGGATGAGAACGACGGCTGCGACCAGGACGCCGGCCCCGATCCCGGCCGGGAGGCCGACGAGTACCGAGAACTCGATGAACGGGAGCAGGAGTTCCGACACGGCGACGAAGACGACGAGAAACGCTGCGATACCCGCCGCCGCGGTGTAGCCGAGCGTTCGAACGCGCATATCAATCACGGTGACAGTACGACTGTGACCACGATATAGGCTCCGACCGGGACCGTGGGTCGGTCAGAACTGCTCGAGCCCGGTCTGTTCGGCCGCGGCTAGCACGTCCTCGCAGGTCGACCACGACGCCCGCGCGAACGGCGGGAGGTCGCCGTGTTCGTCGACGTAGTCCGCGAGGAACTCGCGGGTCGTTGAATCGCCCGGGTAGCCGCTGCCGATCTCGCCATACTCGTCGGCCAGCGCGGCGACGTGGGCGTCGCGTTCGACCTTGGCGACGACGCTGGCCGCGCCGACCAGTGTCGACTCGTCGTCGGCTCCGTGACGCGCGTCGATGGAGACGGCCTCGAGCGGGCAGGCGTCGGCGACCCGCCGGGCGAAGCGGTCGGCGTCGGTGTCGCAGGCGTCGCAGAGTCCCGAGAACTGCTCGTCCGCGCTCGCGTCGCGAGCGCGGTCCGCGAACGCGCCCTCGATCGCCTCGGCGTGGGCCGCGACCGCCAGCGAGTTCATGTCCGTCTCGGGGTCGTCGATCCGCGCCGGCGTGATCTCGGCGACGCCGATCGCGATCCGGTCGTCGTCTCGTAGTGTGGCCGCCAGTTCCTCGCGGCGCTCGGGCGAGAGCCGCTTCGAGTCCCGGATCCCGTCCGGGAGGTCGTCGGGCGCCTCGCAGTGGACGGCCGCGGCGAACATCGATCCCAACGCGGGGCCCTTGCCGGCCTCGTCGACGCCGAATGGCATACGCCGTGGATCCGTCGCCGGGCGCTAAACCGTTGCGTTGTCGGTCCCTGATTCGCCGCGTCGCGTGTCGCACGATATTTGTCCGTGGCCTCGAAACCGGCGCGTCGTGCAATCCGACAGCGAGGGACTCGAGGTCGACGCGCCCGATCGGCTCCTCGAGCGGGCGGATGTTCTGGCGACCGCACTCGGGACGAGCCGGTCCGAACTGCTCGTCGCCGCGCTGCGGGACTACGTCGAGAACGCGCGGGAGGGACCGCTCGAGGGGGAGGTCGCCGCCGCCTACTACGACGACGAGGTCACGTTCGAGGAACTGACCGCTCTGGTCGGAAAGCGGCGCGCGGCGGACTTTCGGCTCCTCAAGCGGCAACTGGAGGAGGCGTCCGTCGACGGATCTCCGGAACAGTAGCTGGGGCGTGAGCCGCCCTGTTTCGACCGAGCGGCCGACGACGGCTCAGGCGTCGCCGGCTGCCGTTTCGGAGCCGTCGCGCGGCTCGTCCAGGAAGTACGCCTCGCGCTCGAACGGCTCGTTCTCTCCTTCGACACCGGTCACGTCCAGCGCGGTCACTTCGGCGTCGGTCTCGAGCAGGCCCGCGAGGCTGGGTTCGGTCCGGCCGCCGTCGCTGCTGATCAGTTCCTTGACGTAGAGGCCGCCCTCGCCGTGGAGTCGGACCTCGACCTCGGTGGGCGATCGCAGATCACCGTCGATGTCATAGACCGTCCGCTCGCGGGTCAGCCCCGCCCGGCGGTGGTCGACCCGCTCCGGCGTGTACTGATCGACGGTCGTTCCCTCGAGTTCGTCGAGTGCGGTCTCGAAGGCGTCCCCGTCGACCGGTTCCGCGAACTCGACGTCGGCGCGGTAGCGTTTGCTCGCGTCGTGTTCCTTGACGCGCTCGACCATCTCGTGGGTCGCCAGCCGGAGGCCATCGACCTCGACGGACCCCTCGGCCGCGTCGTTGATCTCGGCCTCGAGTTCGGCCGGGTCGGGGTCTCGCACCCGGGGTCGTTTCACTTCGAGGACGAACGGCCGCCCGCCCTCGAGCATGCGGGCGTCGACGTCCTCGCGGCCCGCGCCGTGGAAGGTGCCCTCGTCGCCGTCCATGGCGTCGACGACGTGAGGGCGGACGACCTGTTCGACGCTGGTGTCGTACATGTAGCCCGAGCCGCCGCAGTAGTCACAGGGCTCCTCGCCGTCGTCGCCCAACTGAATGCCGCTGCCGCCACACTCCCGGCAGGGCCACTCGGTCTGGGGAATGTCCCGCTCGAGTTTGCGGTAGCGGCCGTAGACGAACGCGGGGTTGATCTGGACGTCGACCGCGTGGCTCGTGACGGTCCCCGACTCGAGGGCCTCGCGCGGGTCGAACCCCGCGAGATCGACGACCGCGAGTACGTCGGGCCGGTCGAAGTCGACCTCGGTCTCGGTCGTCGCGCCGACCCGCCGGCCGACCTCCCGGTTGATCTCCCGTTTCATCGACTCGCCGACGTCGGGCTCGAGGCCGGCGTCCTCCCGGAGCAGCCGTTCGTTCTCCTCG
The DNA here is from genome assembly GCF_000230735.2 of Natrinema pellirubrum DSM 15624. Taxonomy (NCBI): domain Archaea; kingdom Methanobacteriati; phylum Methanobacteriota; class Halobacteria; order Halobacteriales; family Natrialbaceae; genus Natrinema; species Natrinema pellirubrum. The sequence goes on along the minus strand of NC_019962.1, from coordinate 3,127,856 downwards.
ACCAGCGGCGGGATGCGGCTGCCGACCTGATAGGTGGCGAACTCGGTTCCCTCGAGGGCCTCGACGATCGTCTCGGCGACGGCGTCGAACGTGCCGCAGTAGCCCTCACAGACCCAGCAGTCCGCGGGCGCGGTCGGCTCGAAGTCCTCGTCGTCGGCCAGTGCGACGGTCGTCCGCAGCGCCCGGCCGCGTTCGGCGTTGGTCAGCCCGAAACTGCGATCGGCGAAGGGCCGTCCGAGACACGAATCGCAGACGGCACCTGTCGACAGCAGCGCGCGGGCGTCTTCCGTGATCATGTCTCGGGACTCGGGGTGCCGCGGGTAACACGTTTTCCCTTCGCGAGGCCGACCGTGGTGTCGACGATGGGGCCGTCCGGTTCGGCGGCCGGCGACCCTCGAACGCGCCGATCGCTAGCCCCGACGTTCAAATGGATCGGGTCCAAGGTCACGACATGAACGAGTCCCGACTGGATCGCCGTTCCTTTCTCGCGGCCGCAAGTGCTGGGGTCGCTGCGGTCGCCGGCTGTGCCGAACCCCGAGCTGACAGTTCGATCGAGGGCGACTCCTCGTTCAACAACCGCGGGAACCTCGCCGACGGCTCGGCGTTTACCGACCTCTACAACGAGATCATCGAATCGGTGACACAGGTGCGTGCCTTCGGCGTCGAGAACCCATCGACGGGCGAACGGGGGCGAGGCCAGGGTTCGGGCTTTCTCTACGACGAGGACCACGTCGTCACCAACCACCACGTCGTCGCCGGTGCCGAGGCCGCGGACCTCCAGTACGTCACCGGCGACTGGGCCGGCACCACGCTCGTCGGCAGCGACTACCACAGCGACCTGGCCGTCCTCGAGGTCGATTACGCTCCCGACTCGGCGACGCCACTGTCGCTGACCGACGACCGACCGGTCGTCGGCCAGCAGGTGGCCGCGGTCGGCAACCCCTACGGCCTCGAGGGGTCGATGTCCGCGGGGATCGTCAGCGGCGTCGATCGGACGCTCGATGTCCCGCGGCGGCAGTTCTCCTTCCCGAACGTCGTCCAGACCGACGCCGCGGTCAACCCCGGCAGCAGCGGCGGCCCGCTCGTGAACCTCGACGGCAAGGTCGTCGGCGTCGTCAACTCCGGCGGCGGCGACAACATCGGCTTCGCCATCTCGGCCGCACTCACCGAGCGCGTGGTCCCGTCGCTGCTCGCCGACGGCTCCTACGACCACTCGTACATGGGGATCGGACTCAGGTCCGTCGACCGGCTCGTCGCCGAGGCGAACGGCCTCGACGAGGCCAGCGGCGTCCTCGTCACCGACGTCGTCGACGGTTCGGCGGCCGACGGCGTTCTCGAGCCGGCTACGGGAACCGTCGAGCGCCGCGGCGAGGCCATCCCCGTCGGCGGCGACGTCATCCGCGCGTTCGACGGGACGCCGATCCCCGACCGACACGCCCTCTCGACGTATCTCGCGCTCGAGACCAGTCCCGGCGAGGCCCTCGACGTGCGGTTCCGCCGGAACGGGCGAACCGAGACGGCGCAACTCATGCTCGACGCCAGGCCGGAGCCTCCCTCGGCGTAGGATCGACCGTCGGGAAACCGCGGCTCCGAGGGCACGCGACTGGCGGAAACGATCAGTTATTGCGTTGATACGGCGATGACTGTCCGGAACCCGTGCCATAGCAGCGTCGTACACGTCAGCCCCCGTTACCGTCAGTGTCGTGGCAGTGACCGGTCTCGAACCGACTGAACCGAACGCTATCGTCCGCGTTCGAGGCGTTACCCACTCGATAACAATAGTAGGGGACCGGATAGGAACTCTCGGCGCGCGTACCCGTCGCCTGATCCCGCATGACCGACGCCGATGTCCACCGCACTGACAGCGAGGAACCGCCAGTCGAACTCGAACACGTCACCATCGAAAACGATGATGCACCCAACGAGTGTGCCATCTTCCCGCGCCACGCCAGCGGGAGCGTGTTGACGACGACCTGGATCACCGCCCACGGAGAGGGGTTCGTCGACCTCGAGGCGATGCGCTGATCGTGCCGATGCCGCTGCACCGCTCCGTTACCGCGGCGGGCTTCTGGCTCGGGGCCCTGCTTCCGATCGTCTACGTCCCCGTCATCGTCGCGGGGATCGACTCGTTCGGCCGGCTCACGATGTTTCTCGGGCTCATCGCGGTTCACGCACTCGCGCTCGTCATCGGCCACGACTACTCCGGCTCGCGGTCGCGGTGAGCGGGTCTCGCTCGGTCCCTCGAGCGCTAGCCGGTCCAGACCTGCGCCCGCGGCGTGCCACAGCTGTCGCAGACGACCGCTCGCTTGTCCTTGTAGCTGTCCCGCTCGAGTTCGCCGTCGGCGCAGTCCGGGCAGGGCCGCCCCTCGAGGATCGCGAGCAACCGCCGACTACCGCCGGACTGCGACGACTCTGATTTCGCCATATACGCACTCCATACTCGAGACGGGGAAACCGGTTGGCCATGCCTATGCAGCCCGACGGCGGCGAGTCGAAGCGCCTATGCCGGCTTCCGGAGTAGACCCGCGGGATGTGGCCCTGGGGACACCTCGCCGTCGCCTACCTGCTGTACACCGCCGTCGTTCACCGCCGGTTCCGCCGCCCGCCGCGTGCCCTGCCGGCGATCGCCCTCGCCGTCGGCTCACAGACGCCGGACCTGATCGACAAGCCCCTCGCGTGGAACGTCGGAATCTTGCCCGGCGGGCGGACCCTCTCGCACTCGATTTTTACCTTCGCCGCGCTCGTGGTCGTGGTACTGGCCGTCGCGACACGACTGCGCCGTCGCCCGCTCGGCGTCGGCTTTCTGGCAGGCTACGGCTCGCACCTGCTGGCCGACGTTCCGCCAGCGGCGCTGGGCGGTGACTTTTCCGGCGCGACCTATCTCCTGTGGCCGGTCCTCGAGCCGCCACCGGAGGAGCCGGTCGCCGGCATCCTCGATGCCATCCTCAGCTACTACGAACTCGGGGCCTTCGAGTGGGTTCAGTTCGGCCTGTTCGCCGTCGGGGCCGTCGTCTGGTATCGCGACGGCATGCCGGGACTGGGGCTCGTGACCGCCCCGCTCGAGCGGTGGGTGACCGCGTAGACCCGTTTACGACGGCTCACTCAGTCGGGCAGATGCGGGCCGGATCGTCGCGGACCGCGACCGTCCCCGCGCTCGTGACGACGACCGTACAGTCCCCGACCGCGAACTCGAGGCGCACGTCGCCGCCTTTCGCCGCGGCGTGGGCGAACAGATCGACCATCGCCTCCGGCTCGATCCAGTCGTAGAGCGGCCGGTCGGGAGCCGGCGGTTCATCGACGGCTTCGACGCCCCGTACGACGGTGTCGACGATCGCCGTCGGCTCTTCGTACTGCATTCGAACCGACGCACCGCCGTCCGTGATCGGTAACTCGTCGTCCGAGCGTGACATATTATCAATCTAGAGAATCACAGTGATATATGTTATCGATCGTTTCACAGTTGTCGGGCCGAACCGCCGATCCGGAACCGTGGCAGCTATTCCGTTCGTCCTCCTTGCACCGGTATGCGCCAGTTCGTGTTGCTCGGTCACGACATCCCAACCGAGCCCGATTTCTCGCTGGACGACCTCGCGGGCGGGGCCGGTCGCCTCGACGCGCTCTGTCGGTCGATCACCGCCGCGTTCGTTACCTCCCACGGCATCCGGGAGGCCGTCCGCGTCCACCTGATCGCACAGGACGAACTCACCATTACCTTCGACGGACGCGAGCTACAGCGGCTCAATCCCGACGAGCGCAGCACCGCCGCGCTGGTCCGCAACGCCCTCGAGCATCGCGAGGACGCCATCGGGGCCCTCCCGGCCGAGCCCAGCCCCGGGGTCGAGCTGTACCGGCGCGGGTTCGAGGGGACCCTCGAGGAAATCGCCGACGACGGCCCGGTGATCCAGCTCCACGAGGAGGGCGACGCCGTCGTCGACCTCGACCCCACGACGCTCGCCGATGGGGTCTTCGTGCTGTCGGACCATCGGGATTTCACCGCCGACGAAGCGGCGCTGCTCGAGGCGCACGCGGCGCAGCGGCTTCGGCTGGGGCCGAAACTCCTGCATGCCGATCAGGCGATCACCGTCGCGCACCACTATCTGGACACCGGCGGCTACGAGCGGTTCTGAGCGCAGCGGCGTGCCCTCGGGCGGTCCGACGGCGGCTTTCGCAAGCGTTAAACGCCCGGCCGCGTACGATTCGAATGCGGGCCGGTGGGGTAGCTTGGTATCCTTCGGCCTTCGGGTGGCCGTAACCGCGATTCGAATTCGCGCCGGCCCACTTTTCCCCACTTTCGTTCGTCCAGTGACGACCGTCGGGTGGCCGTAACCGCGTTCTCGTGAGCGGTGCGGGACCGGAGGTCCCGCTGGAAGCCAGCCGCAGGCCGGCGACGAACCGAACGAGAGCAAGCGAGACGAGTACCGTGAGTCTCGCGTGTCTTCACAGCGACGGCTTTCGGGTGGCCGTAACCGCGCATAGGTGGAAGACGATGATCAGCGTTCGGACGGAACAGTGGTTTCGAGAAACGCCGACGGAAGCCGGCGTTGGAACCCCCTCCGATGATGGGAAATCGATCGGATGGATCCGAGATCGTCGCACTGTGGCCAGTGGCGGCGAACGATCTCATGGGCGAGGTGCCGTCTGTCTCGGAGTCGGCGGATTCCGTCGGGAAACGACTGAACCGTGCCTCGCCGTTCGTGACGTTGTGCCGTTCTTAAATAGCCTTGTTGGCCGCAGGTTGGTCATCGTCCAACGATGACGGCCCGACATCCCGTACCCAAAGAACGGAGTCGATCGATAGCACCGCCCGTTCAGCTCCGGGGTGAGTACCGCCTCGGTACCATCGGAAGCACGGGCAAGCGCTCGAGTCGACTACACGCCGGGATGTGCCTCCCCGTTCTCGTCCGGGTCCGCGTCGTCGAAGACCTCTCCGCCGTCGATGACCCGCGGCGACGGGTCCGCACACGGACAGGTGTTGTGCGAACTCACCGGCCGGACAGTCCCGTCGCGGGTTCGCCAGACGGTAAAGAGTTCGCCACAGTTGCGACAGATACCGGCCGCCTTCTCCCGCTCGTCGTCGGCGTTCGTCACAGAAACAACCTCATCTTCGTATATTGCTAACTACCCCCACACAGAAAACGCTCGCGGTCGAACGCCCGCCGACCGTCGTCCGAACGGCCCACTCGCTTCGCGCTCCCCACGACGCCACGTGGACGACAGCCGCATCGGGGACTCCTCACAGCGTCTCGGACGCCCGGGCCTGTTCGGCGCGCCGATCGGCCTGTTCGAGGCGCTTCTCGGTCGCCCGCGAGAGCGACGCCGGCATGTCTTCCTCCGCTGCAGCGAGACGCTCCCCGACCCGCTCGAGTCGGTCCCGGACGGCCTCGAGTTGCTCGTCCGCGTTTCCGCGATCGCCAGCACGCGCTCGTTCGGCGGCCCGGCTTGCGGCGTCGGCGACGGCCGCGAGGGCGCGCTCGAGACCGGTAACGGGGTTCGACGAACCGTCGTCATCGTCGTCGTCCGTATCGCCCTCGGGTTCGACCGCGGCGACCGCCGCCTGCGTCTCCGCGGCGATTTCCGCGACGAACGACGCCAACGATGCCGTGCCGGTCTCGGGGCGGTCGATTCGGACCGGTTCCTCGGCGCCGGCATCGGGGTTGATCCGATAGGCACCGATCTCGTCGTCGGCGTCCCGGACCTCGGTCGTGTAGGCCCCGCCGTCGTGGACGTAGACCGCGTCGCTGCCATCGACCGACGACTCGTAGAGTCGCCCGGCGAAGTCGTCCTCGAGGGCCACCCGCGACAGCTCCCCGTCGCTTTCCTCGCCGCCGACCTCGAGTTTCGTCGCACGCTCGCGGGCGACTAGCGGGATCTCGCCGTCGACGCCGGCCGCCGTCGTCGCGCCGTCGTCGGCCACGGTGACGCGCTCGCTGTGGGGTGCCGTCCCGGCCCCGTTGGCGGTCAGCCGGTGGTCGCCGGCCGGCACGTCCTGCACGACGGCGACGCCGTCGAAGGTCGGTACGGCTTCGGGGTCGCTCTCGAGCAGGACGACCGATTCGACCCCCGTCGCGGTCGTCGTCAGTCCCTCGTCGGCCGGCGCGTCGTCAGCCGTGACCGCCGCCGTGATCTCGCTGACGACGGTGTTTATCGGTGCAGGGTCACCGATGGCGTCGTAGCGGTCGGCCAGCGCTTCTCGGTGGTTCGGCGCGGAGATGTCTGCCGCCGGGTTCTCGTAGCGGGGCTGGTCCCACGGGATCCCAGTCGCCGTGATATGGCCGGCGACGGCGTCCTCGATGGCGTCGGGGACGGCGAACTCGAATCTCAGTTGCGGCCCCGAAAACGCGGTGATATGCTCGATGTCGGCGGTCGGGACGAGGTCGTACGCGACGTCGGCGTCGCCGGCGCGCTCGCGGTGGTCGAAGACCAGCCCCGTTTCGCGGGCCGGGAGATCGGTCGGCGGCGATGTCAGCGCGTCGAACGAGCGGACCGTCACCGCCGCGTCGATCAACGAGTCGCGGGAGACCGACGGCAGGTCCTCGTGGTCGTACAGCGGCGCGCCCTCGTACTCCGGAACGACGTAGGGGAGTCGCGAGCCCTCGTCGCGGGGCAGCCCGTACGCCAGCGGGATCTCGGCGAGGTCCTCGATCCCTTCGATTGCCGTATTCGTGATGTCCGCCAACAGGTCCTCGACGGCGACCCGCTGGAAGCGATCCGGGACGTCGTTGACCGAGAGCGTACTCGAGTGCGAGCCCAGCTCCGAGAGGACCCGTGGGACGGCGTCGGGGTCGGGATCCAGGAACTCGTTGTTGGGGACCGTTCTGGAGTGGGAGCTGGCGACGTACAACTGGGGCTCGTCGGTCTCGGTGTCGACGAAAACGTGCAGTACCTCCCAGTCGTGCCAGTGGAAGTTGGTCGTGAACTGGTCGAACGCCGAGTACGACCAGAACTGGACGGCCGCCAGCGGCGAATCCTCGTACGCGACGGCGTGGTAGAAGACGGTCGGGTTCGGCGGCTCCCCGTCGCTCGCCCGGGCGTGGTACCCCTCGAGCGCGTCGAAGCCGTCGACGACGGTGTCGCCGTTGCGCTCGCTTTCGTAGGGCCGGGGATCCGTCGGGAACCACGGCTCCCGGCTGTCGAAGTACAACGTCGGGGCGAACCGCTCGGCCAACTCCCGCGCCGCGTCGTCGTCCAGTTGCTCGGTCTCGGCGTCGCTCTCCCGCTCGAACGCCGAACAGCCGGCGAGGGCAGCCCCACCGACGCCGGCGAGCGCGCCGAGTACCGTCCGCCGATCCACGTTGCTCCCATCGGCGTCGGTCACGTACCGTCACCGTCCGTCGTTGCCGCCCGCCCCGGGACGCGGCCGCGCGGCTGCCGAGTGAACATACGTCCGGATACGCCTAATCGTTCAAGTAGCTTCTGTCCGCCCCGCCCGACGCGCTCCTTCCTGAGCCCCGTCGCCGCTCACTCGAGTCGGACCTGGATCACCGCCAGTTCGTCCGACGGGACGGCTCCGGCGAACGCCGCCTCGAGTTCGTCCCACCCGTCGGGGCGGTAGGCCTCGATCCCGAAGCTCTCGGCGAAGGTCACCAGGTTCGGCGTCGTCAGTTCGGTGCCGGTGTGGTCGGCCCGATGGGCCTCCTGTTTCTCCGAAATGAGCCCGTAATCCTCGTCGTCGAAGACGACGGTGGTAAAGCCACAGTCCAGTCTGGTCGCGGTCTCGAGTTCGGCCGCGTTCATCAGGAACCCGCCGTCGCCGGTGCCCGCCACGACGTTCGCGTCGACGGCCAGATCCGCCGCCAGCGCGCCCGGGACAGCGATCCCCATGCTCGCCAGCCCGTTCGAGATCACGCAGGTGTTCGGCTCGTAGGTCGGGAACGACTGGGCGATGGCCATCTTGTGACTGCCAACGTCCGAGACTAGTACGCCGGAATCGGCCATCGCCTCGCGCAGGAGCGGGAGGGCGTTTCGTACCGTCACCGGGTCGTCGTCGGTCGGCGGCTCCGTCACGCCCTCGAGCAGCCGGTCGTGGAGGTCGTCACACCACAGCGAACAGGCCGCCGCGGAGAGGTGATCGGCGATGGCCGACAGCGCCGCACCGACGTCGGCGACGATCTCGACGTCGGGGTTGTAGTGGCGGTAGACCTCCGCGGGCTCGTAGTCGACGTGGATAATGGTCTTCTCGAGGTCCGGGTTCCACCCCTGTGGATCGTGTTCGGCGATGTCGTAGCCGACGGCGACGACGCAGTCGGCCCGCTCGATCGCCCGCGCGGCCTCCTCGTCCGGTCCCGAATCGAGCGTCATCAGCGACGCCGGCTCGCGGTCGGAGATCGCCCCCTTTCCCATGTAGGTCTCGACGACGGGGAGCCCGACGCGGTCGACGACCGCCCGGACCTGCTCGGATGCGCGGGTCCGGACCGCGCCGTTGCCCGCCAGCAGGATCGGTCGCTCGGCGTCGGCGATCAACGCCGCCGCGCGTTCGGCCGATTTGTCGTCGGGATCCGGCCGCCGGACCGGATCGCGACGGTCGATCGGCTCCGCGTCGATCTCGGCCGCCGCGACGTCTTCGGGGAACTCGAGGTGGGTCGCACCCGGCTTCTCGTACTCGGCGAGTTTGAACGCCTTGCGCACCGACTCGGGGGCGATCTCGGGTTCGCCGATCTGAGTGTTCCACTCGACGATCGGCTCGAAGACGTCGACAACGTCGAGCGCCTGGTGGCTCTCCTTGTGGAGCCGCTCGCGGCCGCCCTGACCCGTGATCGCGACGACGGGGCTCTTGTCCAGTTGGGCGTCGGCGACGCCGGTCATCATGTTCGTCGCACCGGGGCCGAGCGTCGACAGACAGACGCCGGCCGCGCCGGTCAGCCGGCCGTGGACGTCCGCCATGAACGCCGCTCCCTGTTCGTGACGCGTCGGAATAAAGCGGATCGACGACGCCCGCAGCGAGAACAGCAGGTCCTCGATCTCCTCGCCCGGCACGCCGAAGACCCGGTCGACGCCCTCCGCCTCGAGACAGTCGACCAGCAGGTCCGCAGTGGTAGCCATAGGCGGCCGTCCATACCGTCGGCATTAATCGTCGCCCCTGCAGGCGGCCGCGGGGGTCTCGAGTGGCATGCCATATCGGATCGATGTCGCGCTCGCGCGGTTCTCACGGGTACGTCGGCCGGCCGAATCCGAATTTAGTATCGCCCGTATTAGTTTATCACCTCGCTAGTGAGGGGATCTCGGCCGGTCCGTCGGCCGCACTGACGGCGAATCGTGAGGTGACGGCTTCACGGGCGGGATCGCTCGAAGCGAAGCGGCCGCTGGCGGTCGGAAATTTCTGTCCTCCCGCGGGCTACAGGACCCGATCCGGCCGAATTCGCAGCATCACGCGCTCGGTTTCGATCGTCGGCTGGTACTCGTCGACGTCCTGATAGCGCCGGGCCAGTTCGTCGATGTGGGCTCGAGCGCCGTCGGTCGTGACCTCCTCGACCTCACCGATCACCGAGAGGAACCGGTAGGGATCCTCGGGGTCGGTCATGCTGACGCCGACGCCGGGGTTGTTCCGGACGTTTCGCTCCTTCTGTCGCCCCCGCTCGGTGTTGATCAGCAGCCGGTCGTCGGCCGTATCGTAGTCGATCCAGACCGGCGTGACGTGGGGCAGCCCCTCGTCGGTCAGCGTCGCGACGTGAGCGAACGTTGCCTTCTCGAACAGGTCGTGGAACCCCTCGGGGATCGAGACCATGGACCACGGTTCACCGGCCCCGTTCTTGGGCGTGATGCCTATCGTAGCCACTGAATATCATTAGGCACCTAACCACACGATGGCGTTGCGAACAGTGTGTGAATCGTTTCAGTGGCTACGATACATCGACCGGGATCGAGGCGTCGCGGCTCCGGCGGCGGTGATCGCCCTCCCGTGGCCGCGGGCGGAGACGACCACGCACGTGCCGCCTGACGGCTTATTCCGGTCGCACTCGACTCGTGGCGTATGACCAACGACCCGTCGACGACTCGCCGACGCGTGCTGGGACTGACCGGTGTCGCGGCCTCGAGCGCCTTCCTTGCCGGCTGTGGCGGGCCGGGCGGCGACAGTGAGAACGACACCGAGACCGAGGCCGAAGAGGGGACGGGCAACGGCCAGGACATCGAGGAGGACGAGGAACCGAGCGAGGAGACGCCCGGGGTGAGCGACAACGAGACCGACACGAACGAAACGAACGAGACGGCCGGCGCGAACGAAACCGACGAAAGCGAATAGCACCCCGTCCCGCCGTCGGGTTGTCCCGTCACCCAGCACCGTGGCGAAACCGTTACCGGCCCTCGGTTCCTCCCTCGAGTGATGACCGACGGACTCGAGGCGGACGTCGAAGGGGCAGACGACGTCGCCCAGCAGCGCGACGAGCTGGCGACCCGGGTGCGGACCCACGCCGGCCGGATCGCACGGGAGTTGGCCGTTTTACAGGGCGGCGACTACGGACAGAAGACGTTCACCACCGACGCCGGCAGCTGGACGCTCAAGTACGAGGCCGGCGACGTGCAGTACCTGCGATACGAGCCCCAGTCGGGGTCGGAAATCTACGCCGTCTCGAGCAAGCAGCCGCCCGAGCCCGACGCGCTCGAGCGGGCGATGACCGACTACGAGGCCTTCGTCGCGGCCTTCAACGAGTACGTCCGGTCGTTCGAGGGGCTCTTCGCGGACGTGCCCGACGAGTTCCCCGAGGTCGAATCGACCGCCGAGCTGGCCGCCCAGCGGGATCGAACCCTCGAGCGGATCCGCGAGGTCTGTACCGCAATGGCGGGCCAGCTCCACCGCTACGACGGCGACTACGGCACCTACGCGACGACGATCGACGGGACCCGCTGGGAGCTGAAGTGGGACGGCGACGCGGTCTCCTATCTGCGCGTCGGCGGCGAGGACGGGATCTACCTCCTCTCGCAGTACGGGCCGCCGCCGGCCCCCGAGGTCCGCCGGCTGGTCGACGACGTTCCCGCGTTCGTCACCGCGTTCAACGACCACGTCGAGGACCTCGAGGCCGACCTCGAGACGGTCGCATTCGAGTCGCAGTGAGCCCGCCGTCGGGGTGTCACCGTGTCGAGGGCTGGCGAACGGCCGACGCGCTCGAGGCCGTTTTCGAACGGTACCGAGTTCACGTGACCCCTCTATACTCCAACTAGTAGCCGTTTTTACCGCCCAGCCCCTACTACCGGTGGCGACGACGCTCGCCGAGATCACCATGGACGGCGCTACTGACGGGACCGACGGGGGCACTGGCAACGAGGACGCGACCGACGACCGAGCCGGACCCGCCGATGCGGCCCTGTTCGAGGCCGTCGTGGTCCGCTACGAGTCGGACTGCGATCGCTGTACGCTCGTGCCGCGCGACGGGTCGACCGAGGCGAAGCTCAACGCCTGGCTCGCGGCGGATCTCGAGACGGTCGTCGATCTCGACGACGCCCGGTGACCGCCCGCCGACGAGCCGCCGGCGACTGGCCGGCGATACGCGTGGCTGCCGAGTTGGGTCAGAAGGGCCACGACGTCAGAAGTTATACGTCGACGTACTGGTCGACCCACTCCTGACGGCGCTGGAGCGCGCGTCGGCCCTTGGGCGTCAGCGCGTAGTAGTTCGTCCGGCGGTCGAGTTGCCCCTTTTCGACGAGGTCTTTCTCGACGAGCGTATCGAGGTTCGGATACAGCCGGCCGTGTGTCACCGGCTGCTCGATATAGTCGTTGATGTCGTCGAGAATGGCCTGTCCGGACGGCCGATCTTTCCCTGCGATCACGTACAACAGGTCACGTTGGAAGCCAGTTAGCTGGTCCATGGATCACCCTCTGAGTGACGACGTTCACCGTGCTGTGGCTTTGTTATAGAACGTGTACGTCGGCCGGGAACCCCCGAACGGACCGCGTAGAATCGGTCTCTGCCGCAACCGGTGTCTGACCGTGGCCTCGCTGTCCGCCGGTCGCGTGACGCGGTGTTTTTGACCCGGACGGCCGTAGTCGCGGCTGTGCCAACCGATTCGCTCGAGTGGGAGACCCGCGATCGTCGCGTAGCCTACTCCTGTCCGGGGTTCGATGTCGTTAACGAGTCCGTTCGACTTCCCGACGGGACCGAAACCGACTTCGATTACCTCTCGGAGCCGGCCAGCGTCTGTGTGCTGCCGCTGACGCCCGACGGCGACGTCGTCTGTATCGACGAGTGGCGACAGGCCGTCTCCCGGGTCAGCCACGGCCTCCCCGTCGGCGGCACCGAGCCCGAGGACGACGACCTCGAGGCAGCAGCTCGTCGGGAACTCGCCGAGGAGACCGGCCACGAGGCCGACGAGCTGGAGCCGCTGGTGACCGTCGAACCGGCAAACGGGATCGCCGACGCCGTGTTGCATTTCTTCGTCGCTCGGGGCTGTCGGCCGACCGCCGAACAGCGCCTCGATCACAACGAGAGCATTCGCGTCCGAACCCGGTCGCTCGAGGCGCTGACCGATGCGGTGGCCGACGGCGAGGTCCGCGACGGCCGGACCGTCCTCGCGCTCTCGTACTACCGACTGTTCGGGACGGACCGCGACTCGGACGAGGTGTAGTCGTCCGGAGATCGGCGACGAACGGCCGCGAAGCGACTACCGTGACTGGGGAGTCGCTGTCCCACGTCACCCGGTTTCGGTGTCGCTTGCAGTGTCTGTCTCGTTCCCGCTCTCGTTGTCGGCCGTCTCGTTCTCGCCCTGTGACTGCTCGAGGGCGGCCTGTAATCCGTCGGTTTCACCGAGGGTGACGCTGCTCGCCGCGACGTCGTCGATCGTCATTGAGCCGGCCTCGAGCGAGGGGATCGTCTCGCCCGCCATCTCGTCGTCGGTACCGGTCGGTTCCGGTTCGTTGCCAGCCGTCTCGTTGCCGGCGGTTTCGTTCTCACCAGTCTCGTTCGCCGTCGTTTCGTTTCCGCCGGTTTCGTTGCCGGCCATCTCGTTGTCGGCTGTCTCGTTCCCGTCGGCCTGTGTCTCGAGGCTGCCGACGGTCATCGAGGTGACCGTAATCTCGTCGACGTCGAACTCCTCGACGGTCAGTTCCTCGATATCCTGCGTGCTGGCGTTCTCGCTCTCGTTGGCCTCGCCGTCGCCGTCACCGCCGAACAGGCCGCCGATGAAATCGGAGATCCCCGAGAGGATGCCGCCGCCGTCGTCCTCGACAGTCAGGTCCTCGACGGTCAGTTGCTCGGTGGTCATCGACTCGATCGTCATGTTTCCGACCGTGACGTTCGTGGCCCCCTCGTCGATCGCCTGCCCGATGCCGGCCGTGGAGTCGTTCTCGCCGGCGGCGCTCTCGTTGTCGGTCGCGTTTTCGCCATCGGTTCCGCCGAGGTCCTCGATCGAGACGTTCTCGAGCGCGAGCGACTCGAACGCGACGTTCGAGATCGTGACCTCGTCGCCCGCGGACTCGTTGCCGGCCGCGGTGTCGTTTCCGGTGGACTGGTCGTCCGCGGACTCGTTCAGTGCGTCTTGGAGCCCCTCGCTGTTCTGGACGTCCAACTGCTGGACGCTGAGTTCTTCGATCGTGGCGTTTCGAACCGTGACGTTCTCGAGTTCCAGCGTCCCGACCTGGACGTTCTGTAGCGTTGCGCTCGTGTCGCTCATGTCTCCGGCGTCGTCGTTCGCGGCCGGTGCGGTCGCCCCTACGAGGGCGGGACCCCCCGAGAGCGCGACCAGCACGGCGACGAACGCGACACCGAGTGTTCGTGGTCGTGAAACCATACGGACCGACGTAGGAGCGGTCCCCGGCTAAAACGGGTCGACTGTTACGGGATTAGACCGGAGAAAACAGCCCTTTCGAGCCCGGAGCCGATCGATCATGGTCATACGACCCCCGTTCGACTGCGTCGGCTGCGACCGACCGAAAGCGATCGGCGGTGACTGCCGGATCGACGCCGCGACGACTGAAACCGACGATTCTGCGCCATCCAGTCGGTCTCAGTTCCTCGTTACCGACGGCTCCTGCGGAAAAAGGCGGGTTTCCGTCCGAAACTGAGCGGTCGATGGGCGGCGTCGCCGCTCGCGAACGGCTGCGGTCGCTCGAGCCCCGGTGAGCGATCACTCGAGGCGGAGTTCCCTGGTTTCGACGGCGTCGCAGGTGGGACAGACGAACTGGTAGCGGACCCGGCCGCCGGACGTGGTCACGCGCCAGCCACCCTCGGTGTCGACGTAGCCACACTCCGGACAGCGACGCTCGGACTCGTCGAACTTCTCCCGGAGCCGCTCGAACGGTGATCGATACGCTGACATGTGTTACACTATACTGTGGCAGTATTTAACACCCTAGCCTGCGATGCGGCTGGGATGGTTCGTCCGATCGCAACGGTTCTTAGGGATCCGTCCGTATACGGAGGTATGGACGATGTGGATGCGGACCGGCGTGGTAACGTCGGCGACCCCGCGGCCGCAGCACGTGCCCTCGAGCACGTCGTCGATCCGCTCGTAGCGGTCGCTGACGGGACGATCACGTACGCGAACGAGGCCGCGCGCAACGCCTTCGGGATCGGCGAGGCCGACCGCGACGCCGCGACCGCACTCCCGGGCTACTGGGACCGGCTCGCGACGGCGATCGACGAGACGACGGTCGGCACCGTTCGCCGGGTCGATTTCGACGACGATCGGCAGGGCGCGCGGATCCACCGCGGGGTCGACGGCGCGACGATCACGTTCGACCGCGGGGCGACCGGCGCCGACGACGAGGGGGCACTGGCCGGCACTCGGGACCGACTCGTCAAGGACCGCGCGCTCGAGGAGGCGCCGGTCGGGATCACCATTTCCGATCCCGACATGGAAGACAACCCGCTGGTGTACGTCAACGAGGCCTACGAGGAGATGACCGGCTACGAGTACGACGAGGTGGTCGGTCGGAACTGCCGGTTCCTCCAGGGCGAAGACTCCAGCGAGGCGGCCATCGCGGAGATGGCGGCGGCCGTCGCGGAGGACTACCCGGTGACCGTCGAACTCAAAAACTACCGGAAAGATGGGACCGAGTTCTGGAACGAGGTGACCATCGCGCCCGTCCGCGACGAGGACGGCACGGTGACCAACTACGTCGGCTTCCAGAACGACGTCACCGCGCGCAAGGAGGCCGAACTCGCACTCGAGGAACGGACCGAGGAACTCGAGTACATCCTCGACCGCGTCGAGGGGCTGATTCAGGACGTGACCGCGGTCGTGGCGGGCTCGACGGATCGTTCGGAACTCGAGAGCGAGGTCTGTGAGCGGATCGCCGCCGAAGACGGCTACGACGGAGCCTGGATCGGGGAACGGAACCCCGCGACCGGCACGATCGACGTTCGCTCGAGTGCGGGCAGCGGAACGGACCGCCAGCAGCTCGAGACCGGGGCGGACCACCCCGCCGTCGAGACCCTCGAGACGACCGAATCCACCGTCGGCACGGTCGAAGGCCGCACCTGTGTCGCCCTGCCGCTGTCGTACAACGGCATCGAGTACGGCGTGTTGACGGTTCGGGCCGACCAGGACCGGGACGTCGACGAGCGGGAGACGGTCATCCTCTCCGCGCTGGCTCGGTCGATCGCAAGCGGTGTCAATGCCCGCGAAACGAGCCGGGTCCTCGCGACCGACGCCGTCGTCGCCGTCGAACTCGAGTTGGCCGACCGGTCGTTCGCGCCGGCGGCTCTCTCGTCGGCGGCCGATTGCCGGCTGGAGTACCGCCGGTCGGTCCATCGCACCGGCGACGAGACGGCGTCGCTGTTTACCGTCGCCGGTGCAACCGGCGAGGACCTCACCGCGGCAGTCGCGGACCTCGAGGGGGTCGATTGCCGGGTCGTCGTCGAACACGACGACGAGTGTCTGGTCGAACTGACCGGCGACTCCGGCCTCGTCGGCTGGCTCTCGGAACGGGGCGCCCGAACGCAGGCGATCGAGGCCGAGGACGGTCGGGCCCGGGTCACCCTCGAGATCCCCCGCTCGGCGAACGTCCGATCGATCGTCGAGGCCATAGAGGACCGCTACGCCGGCACCGACGTCCGCTCGTTCCAGCAACGCGAACGCGAGGGCGAGACCCGGCAGGAGTTCGCCGCCCGGCTCGAGGAGGCGTTGACCGACCGCCAGTTCGGGGCCCTACAGCGGGCCTATCTCGGCGGCTACTTCGAGTGGCCCCGGCCGACGACCGGCGAGGAACTCGCCCAGTCGATGGGCGTTTCGCGGCCGACGTTCCACGAACACCTGCGGACGGCGGAGGCGAAGCTCTGTCGCGCGTTCTTCGGGGACGCGTAACCCCCGGCCCGGACTGTCTTCGCTCGTGACCTGTAGTCCCGGCTTAGGACTCAGAACGGTCGTGGACGGTCGCGGAGGTTTATGTGAGCAGTCGTGGGAGCGATGAGCATGTTCTCGTTCACGATGCCGCTGCAGACCGTGCCGCTGCAGACGGGTGGTGGGTTCCTGTACTGGGCGATCGTCTTCTTCGTCCTCGCGATCATCGCCGCCGCCGTCGGTGCCCGCGGGGTCGCCGGCATCTCGATGGAGATCGCACGGATCTTCGTGCTGATCTTCATCATCCTCGCGGTGGTCGCGTTGTTGTTGTGATACGGTTTGCTGTACGGATTTACCGGTGCAACCGCAGAGCGGTCATGGTTGCACCGGTAATGACTTACAGTAGACCGTATGAACCGGTCGCCCCGCCGGTTACATCGATGTCACTACCGGTGGTTACGGGTTCGCAGAACTTGCCAACCCGACTATCGGTTCGGGACGGGACAATGTCTGCCTGTTTTCACTCGGACCGTCCACCCCGGCACGTAACCCGTTGCGGTTACGTGTGGTTGAGAACTCCTAACACTCTGGGCGTCGTAGATAACACGGAACGGTTACCATGACTGAACTCGGCGGATTTCAAGACAGGGTCGCCCGCATCGATCTCTCGGACGGGGAAGTCGCATACGAGTCGATCGACGACGAAGATGCAAAGCAGTATATCGGTGCGCGGGGGCTTGGGGTAAAGTACGTCTTCGACCAGGGTCCGGACGTCGATCCGCTCGGACCCGACAACCTGCTGGCCTTCATGAACGGGCCGCTGTCGGGCACGCAGGTAACGATGAGCGGCCGGATCGCCATCTGTACCAAATCGCCGCTGACCGGGACAGTTACCGACAGCCACCACGGCGGCTGGTCCGGCGCTCGGCTCAAGTGGTCCGGCTTCGACGGCCTGTGTTTCGAAGGTGAGGCCGACGAACCGGTCTACGCCTTCGTCGAGGACGGCGAAGTCGAACTGCGCGACGCCTCCCACCTCTGGGGCGAGGGCTTCCACGACACGCGCGATGCCATCGAGGAGGAAGTCGAGGGGTCCTACGGCAAGAACCTCTCGATCATGGGGATCGGCCCCGGCGGCGAGAACGGCATCAAGTACGCCTCCATTATGAACGAGGACGACCGGGCCTCCGGCCGCGGCGGCACCGGCTGTGTCATGGGGTCGAAGAACCTCAAGGCAGTCGTCGTCAAGTCCTCGACGAAGATGCCGAAGCCGGCCGACCCGGAGACGTTCAAGGAGGGCCACCAGCAGGCCATGCAGGCCATTCAGGAATCGGAGGTCACCGCGCCCAACGAGGGCGGTCTCTCGATGTACGGCACCAACGTCCTGATGAACATCGGCGAGGAGATGGACGGCCTCCCGACCAAGAACGGGAAATACACCTCGACCAAGAGCATGCGCGAGGCCGAGGGCGTCGACATCGACGCTGAACGGGTCTCCGGCGAGAACGTCCGCGAGAACATCCTCGTCGACGAGCCGACGTGTCACTCCTGTCCCGTCGCCTGCAAGAAGGAAGTCGAGGTGACGACGATGCACAAGGGCGAGGAGATGAACGTCCGCACCGAGTCCTACGAGTACGAGTCGGCCTACGCGCTCGGCCCCAACTCCGGCCACACCGACCGCGACAAGATCGCGCTCATGCTCGAGCGCTGTAACGACATGGGCATCGACACCATCGACGCGGGCAACATGATGGCGATGGCCATGGAGATGACCGAGGAGGGCAAACTCGAGGGCGTCGGCGAACTCGAGTGGGGCGACACCGAAACCATGATCGACATGATCGAGCGCATCGCCCACCGCGAGGACGACCTCGGCGACCTGCTGGCGGAAGGTCCAAAGCGCGTCGCCGACGCGAAAGACGCCCACGACAACTCGCTGGCGGTCAAAGGCCAGACCATCGCGGCCTACGACCCGCGCTGCATGAAGGGGATGGGCATCGGCTACGCCACCTCGAACCGCGGGGCCTGCCATCTGCGCGGGTACACCCCCGCAGCCGAAATCCTCGGGATCCCCGAGAAGGTCGACCCCTACGAGTACGAGGGCAAGGGCGAACTCACCGCCCAGTTCCAGGACCTCCACGCCATCAGCGACTCCTTCGACATCTGCAAGTTCAACGCCTTCGCGGAGGGCATCGAGGAGTACGTCCTGCAGTACAACGGGATGACCGGCCGCGACGTCGGCGAGGAGGAACTGCTCGAGGCCGGCGAGCGCATCTACAACTTAGAGCGCTACTACAACAACCTCAACGGCTTCGACGGCGCCGACGACTCCCTGCCCGTGCGCTTCCTCGAGGACGGCATCCGCGGCCAGGGCGCAAGCGAGGGCGAGTACTGCGAACTCGAGGAGATGAAAGAAGAGTACTACGACCACCGCGGCTGGGTCGACGGGGTCGTCCCCGACGAGAAACTCGACGAACTCGGCATCGACCTCGGCCCCGGCACCGGCGTCAGCGGGGAGGGCGGTGCGGCGGTCTCGAGCGACGACTGAGCGGTCAGGTCGGGTTCGTTTTTTCGCGGTCGAGACGGCGTGTCCGGAGTGATATCGGTCGCCCTACCGACTGCTGTCGTCCGATCCGAGCAGTAGACGACGGCAACGATGCGACGAGAAGGAATCTATCGACGAACGGTGTCGACTCGAGCGGGATCCACTACAATCGATCCGAAGACGGCGAACGCGCCCGGTTCAGTCATCGGCGACCGCGGGCGAGCCGTAGCTCGACCCGGCCTCGGCGTCGCTCTCCGGTTTGGTCAGTTCGATCTCGAACCCGTCGTCGCCGACGGAGACGTGGACGTCGTCGAAGTTCGTGGCGTATTCGGTCGCGTGCTTGCCCGAGGTGTTGATCCGGACCTGCTCCTCGACCAGGTCGGCGTCGGTCAGCAGTTCGACCTTCCGGTAGGCGGTCGACATCGGGATGTCACAGCGGTCGGAGAGTTCCGTCGCGGTCAGTGCCTCCTCGGTCGTCACCTCGAGGATGGCCCGACAGGCATCGTCATCGAGGGCGGCCAACACGGCCTGTGTATCGACGGTCTCGTCGCGGTGCCAGCCTCGCTTCCGGGCGTCGGAGTTCGTAGCGGACATCTGTTACACCTCATCGTATCCACCGAGCCCCCTCCAAACGAGTCCCAATAAATACAGGGCCCTTTATATAGGGTGGGATGCGGGTGGCGGGGTCGAACTGCGGACACAGGGTTTAGGATGCCGGCCCCCCGAGTACCGGTCGATGGCTTCGGGGATTCGCGCTGAGATAAAGATCGACGACCCGCCGGACTGCGTCGTCGCGCAGGCCGCCGCGGCGGCCAGTGGGCGGGTCCATTCGGTTTCCAAAAGCACCAGCCCGTCCGCGCCCGAGCGCGTGACCGAGGAGTTCATGCTCGAGGCCGACGACTACCCCGAGGAGTTCGACGTCGACGCCGAGATCGAGTCGATCTTCTCCTACGGCTCGAGCGAGGTCTACCGGTTCGAGCGCGAGCTGGGCCACGGCTGTCCCTGCGAGTGTATCGAGGGCCACGACTGTCCGGTCGTCGACGTCCGGGCACACGGCAGCGCGTTGTATCTCACGTTCCACACCCCGGACATGCACGTCCTGCAGGCGGTCATCGGCGACCTGCGCGAGCGGTATTCGGGGCTCGACGTCCAGCGACTGCTTCAGTCCCAGCAGGACCACGACGAGCGACACCTCGTCTTCGTCGACCGGAGTACGCTGACCGACCGCCAGACCGAGGTGTTGGAGACGGCTCACCGGATGGGCTACTTCGACCACCCAAAGCGGGCCAATGCCGGCGAGGTCGCCACGGAACTCGGGATCACCAGTACGACGTTTACCGAACACCTCGCGGCGGCCCAGACGAAACTCCTCGATGCGATCCTCGACCATGAGTGACCGACGACGCGTCGGTCGTCGGTCGGGACAACGGGACGAGGACGGCGGCTGCTGACTCGAACCCTATGAACGTAACGGGACCTACAGGCCGGTGGCACCGAACCGCAACCCTATATATACTGGACGTACAGCTATACGGTAGACAACCGACGGTTCACGCGAGTTTCCCCCGACATGAGTAGATACGAGTTCACGTGCCCCGAGTGCGGGCAGGAGATCGAGGTCAACGAATCGATGCGCGAGGCCACGCTTACACACGGCTGTCCGGTCTGTGGGGCATCGGTCTCGTCGGCGGACTTCGTCGCAGAACAGCAGACGAATTAGACTCGCTCCGAGTCGGCACCGGCCCGATCGCCCGCTCTTACTCCTCTCGATCGACTTCGGTTCGCCGTCCCGCCAGCGTTGCGGGCACGAGGCGGTAGAGTTCGATGTCGAGTGCGTCCTTCCCTTCGGCCCAGATTTCGAACAGCGGCCGCTTCGCGTCGCCGTACTGGGCGATCTGGTCCGGCGTCAACTCCGCGGGCTCGATGCTTTGTAGTTCGCCGGTCGCGATGACGCTCCGGTAGGTCGAACCGGCTTCGTCGTAGACGACGAGTCGCCCCGCAGGCGTGGATTCGAGGAACTGCCGCTTCTCGCTGTCGGGCGTCGATACCATCCGCATGTAGAACTCCCGGGCGTCGTCGTCGTAGCCGTACGAGATCGGAATCGCATACGGGTCGTCCGTCCGCGCGAGCGACAACACCCCCGTCTCGTGACGACTGAGGAAGTCGTCGATCTCCGCGTCGGTCATCTCGGTTTCCTGGTCGATAGCCATCGTCTGGGTGGTTCTTCAAAGGTGAAACACGATCTTTATAGTTGCCATCGACCGCGAGCGGCCGCGGCGCGACCGCGACGCCCACGAGGGGCCGCTGACCGCCGCTACTCGTCGTCTTCCGGCGTGGCGATGACCACCGGCTCGCGGATCTCGAGGGCCGTCTCGAACTCCGCCTCGCGGTCGGTTCGTCGGCCGATCCGCAGGAGTTGCTCCTCGTGTGCGCGACGAACGGCCGACAGTTCGCGATCGGTGAGTCCGATCTCCTCGCCGATCTCCTCCCAGTGGCCCCACCCGACCAGGAAGGCCTCGAGATCGTCGTCGGCGTAGCATCGCTCGAACTCCCGGCGGTACCGCTCGCGATCGGGGCCCACCCTCGCCTGCGCCCGCTCGATGAGGTCCGGCAGTCGGGTCGCCGGGACGCTCGCCTTCGCGGCCGTCAGCAGGAGGACCTGCCCCTCGATCGGTTCGCCCGCCATCTATCCGCCCGCGCGCATCGCCTTCTGTGCGAACTGCTCGACCAGCGGCTCGAGGGTCTCCTCGTCGCCCTCGAAGACGATCGTCACCTCGGTCAGTTGCAGCGACGGGCCGACGCCGACCCGCTCCGACGAGAACGTCGCCGTCCAGTCCTCGCCTTCGACTGTCGTATCGTCGACCTGCTCGCCACCCAGATTCGTCAGGTAGCGGACGACGAGCCGCTCGGAGATGCCGCGAAAGGACCGTTCGAGACGAGTTACCATACACCCGGTTCGACGGCCGGACGGATAAAATCGCGTTCAGCGGTAACGGGTTACAAGAGTGCGCGGAACGCGATGACGGCGCCGATTCCGCCACACAGCGACACCAGGATGTTCTCGGTGCGCCACATGATCGCCACCACGACGCCGGCTGCGCCCCACTCCGCGGGCCCGCCCGCCGCCAGCTCCGGTCCGAGGATCGCGATCACGATCGCGCCCGGCAGGACCGAGAGGCCGGCTTCGACTCGATCGCTCACCTCGAGTCGGGAGAGCAGCCAGAAGCCGCCGATTTTCGTGAGGGCGGTCACGATCGCCATCGCGAGGACGACGCCGACGACGAGCGGATCGAGCGCGAGCGGTCCCTCACTCATCATAGCGGACCACCTCGACGGCGGCGGCCGCGAACCCGCCCAGGAGGATGTACCACTGGCCGGACAGTAGGGCGTCGGCGACGACGGCGGTTGCGAGCGCGACGAGCCACGGCACCAGCGTCGCCCGCCCCTCCCAGAGTTCGAGCGCGAGCGCGACGAAGACCGCCGCGAGGACGAAATCGAGGCCGTACCGGGCCGGGTCGCCGATCACGCCGCCGGCGGCCGCGCCGACGACCGTCGCCGCGACCCAGAAGAGCCACATCACGATCCCGGTCCCCAGCAGGAACGCGCCCCGGCTGCCTCCGTCTTTGAGTTCGCGCATCGTCAGTGCCCAGTTCTCGTCGGCCATCAGCAGGAGGCTGCCGTAGCTCCGAAGCGGGGTGAGTCGCTCGAGCCACGGGCGAAGCGCCGCGCCCATCAGCGAGTACCGGAGGTTGATCGCCAGCGTCGCGAGGAGGACGGTCGCAATGGGGATCGGCTCGGTCCAAAGCTCGACGGCGACGATCTGGGCCGCGCCGGCGAGGACCGTCGCACTCATCAGTGCCGCCTCGGCGACGCTCAGGCCCGCCTGGCGCGCGAGCATCCCGAAGGCGATCCCGTAGCCGCCGACGCCGACGGCGATCGGGAGACAGGTCAGGAAGCCGGCGCGGATCCCTTCGCGATCGAACGTGACCGACTCGGCCTCGACCTCGGCGGGTCGGCCCCCGCCGATCGAGTCCGGTGGCGTCTCACCGGCGGCACCGCGATCCGCGTCACTGCTGTCGGTTTCCGTCACGTTCGACTCGAGTATCACGAGGCCTAAAGCGTTCTCGAAAGTGCCCGCAGCTATCGGGGGCGTCCGCTCGGATTCACGCGCCGTAGCGCAACAGCGCTAGCGCGACGACGCCAGCGGCGGCCCCGTACAGGAGGCCACTGACAGCCGCCAGCGCGATCGCGATCAGTGCAGCGACGACCCCGAGGAACAGACAGGCCTGCTGGATTCGCGACCGGTCGTCGGTCCGCTCGATGAGGCGGTCGACCCCCAACTCGAAGACGAGTTCGGCGGCTTCGTCGAGCATACGCTGATCGTTTCGACCGACCAACAAAAGCGTCGGGGAAATCCCCCGGATCACCGCCCGATTTCACCCTACCCGCCGGCGACCGGCGGGAACACCGACACCACGTCGCCCGCTTCGAGCGTCGTGTCGACGCCCTCCATGTGGACCACGTTGCGGCCGTTTTTCAACACGCTCAGTTGCGGCCGAACCTCGCCATCGGCGAGTAGCTGCCCCTCGAGGCCCTCGTACTCGGCCTCGAGGCTCGCGAGGACGTCGCCGACGGTGGCGTCGTCCGCCACGGTTCGCGTTCGCTCCTTCTCGCCGACGGCTTCCCGGAACGTGGCGAAGAATCGGAGATCGATGTCCATACCACGTACTCGCCGTCCAGCGACATAAGTCCGTCCGGTAACGCGGTCCCGGGACGCGGCGGCCGTTCTTAGATCGGTTCGACCGTCGGCGACGACGCGTCGTCGTTGGGCTCGGCGTCGGTCCCGGCGAGCGCCGCCTCGATCGCGGCCATCCCTTCCTCGGCCGCCGCGTCGGCATCGTCGGCGTCGACGGTCACCGTCACCGCGAACTCGAGCGCGATCGTGTAGGGATCGAACGGCGCGGTCGGGTGTTCGTACACGTCGGCGTCGGCGATCTCCCAATCGGTCAGCCGGCCCGCCGCAACGAGCGCCTCGAGGGCCTCGGCGAGTTCGGCCTCGGCCTCGTTGCAGGCGGTGGTATCGGATCCTCCATGGAGGGTGAGATGCGTCGTTCCGGCGTGGGAGACGGCGAATGACATACCGTTTCCTACGCCGTCCTGAAGTTTCAACGCTTGGGAGAAGAGAGCGTGTCATAGAATAGTTCTCAGGAGGCGTTGTTCACGGTTTCGCCCTTGAGCAAAACCCATGACTGACGAAATTCATAGGATTACACGCGAATTGGAAGCTGTATAATCGCCAAGTTGAGGGTATGAGACGTATTCTATGACACGCTAAGAAGACGGTTCGAAACGGGTCGCCGTCGCTACAGGTCCTGCAGCCGAATGCCGTCCTCGACAAGTCGCGCGTTTCGCTCCCGGTCGAGATGGTCGGCGAGGTCGTCGTGGTCGTACAGTTGGGCGATCACGTCGGCGTACAGCGTCCGCCACGCGATCGCGTAGATCGGCGACTGGCCCCACGCCCGGAGTTCGGGCACGAACGCGTCGTAGGTCTCGTAGCGCTCCTCGAACCGTTCGATGGCCTCGAGTATCCGTCCGGCGGCCTCGCGGTCGTCTTCGGCCTCCTTGCGGACGCGGTTGAGTTGGTCCTCCCAGCCCGCGACGGCCTTGTGCATGTCCGCCGCCGCGCTCTCGTCGTCGTCCGGCAGTCGCTCGAGGATCGGCTCCGGTACGCCAAGGGAAATTTCCTCCATGCGGCATGATATGGGATCAACTGGCAAGAAGATGGTCCTCCGTCCTTGCGATGGTGTCGGCGTCCGGCGCTCCGCGAGTACCGACGGGATGGGGTCACGACCGACGCTGTGGCTCGGCCTCCAATTCGTCCCACAGCTCGGTCAGCCACTGGCAGTACGTGTCGACGAGCCGGATCGCGAGGTCCTGCAGATCACGCCGGTACCCGGTCGGCTCCGCCAGCGTCTCTTCGTGAGTCGCTTTGACGTCGTGCCATCGGCTGCGGGCCCGTTCGAACCGATCGATCAACGCGGCGAGCCGGTCGCGCCGTTCGTCGGTCGGGAGGTGATGGAGAAAGCCGATCGTCAGAACGAGTCGCGGGCCGCCCATCGGAATCTCGTCGTCGGGGATCGGCTCGTTCAGCAGCGTCCGAAGTCGCTCGCGACCGTTGTCCGTGATCGCGTACTCGGTTTCCCGGCGGCCCGCCTCCGTGACCGACGTGACCGCCGTGACGTGACCCACCTCCCGGAGCCGCTCGACGGTCGGCTCGAGCGCCCCGTACCCCGCTGTCCAGTATCGACTGAAGTTGTGCCGGAGCCGCTCGCGGACGGTTTCCGTGTCGGCGGGCTCCTCTGCGAGTACTCCCAATACGCCGAGTTCGGCGAACTGATTCGATTCCATGCGTCCGAGTCCACTGTGGCTATGTATAGTGCTACCGCCAAACAGCGTATTCGTCGAGGCCGATGCGACGGATCGACTCGCTCTCCAGTGTGCTACGGCCAGATCGCCAGCATGACCTCGTCGACGTACTCGCCGTCGAGACAGTACTGCCTCTCGTGGGTTCCCTCCCGCTCCCAGCCGTTCTCCTCGAGGAAGGCGATCGCCCCGTCGTTGGTCGCGGGGACGTGCTGGTAGCACTTCTCGTAGCCCGCGCCGATCGCCCACTCGAGGCCGTATTCGAGCAGTTCGGTGCCGATTCCCTCCCGGCGGTGGTCGGGATCGACGCCGACGGTCACCTCGGCGGTATGACGGAGCGCCCGGCGTTCGGGTGCATCGACGTGGAGCCAGCCGACGACGTCGCCGTCCGTCGACGCGTCCGCGTTTCCGCCGGAATCCGCTTCCGACTCGTCCTCGTCATCGGACGCCGGCTCGAGGATCGCGGTGAAGACGACCCGCGCCCGGTCCTCGTTGGCTCGTACGAGCGCCCGATCGCGCTCGAGGTCGGTCGCGACGTGGTCGGCGACGACGTACGGCCCATCGGCGGCGACCGTCCGCATCGTCTCGATGATCCCCGCTCGGTCCCGCCCGCGTGCCGGCCGGATGGTGACGCGCCCGTCCTCGCAGTCGAGGTCCGTCGTCGTCGCCGCGAGCGCGACCCGAAGCTTGCCGTCGGTCTCGGTCAGATGTCCCTCCGCCTGCAGTGCCTCGAGACACGTGCGGAGTTCGTCCGGCGTCGGCGGCACCGACTCGGTGTAGGTCCCCGACCGCGCGGGCTTGGAGGTGGCCCGGCCGTCGTCGACCGTGATCGAGCGGGCCAGCTCGTCGCGAGTGACGGCTCCGTTACGCTCGACGTACTCGTAGACGCGCCGCTGGAGGTCGGTCGTGAACGATCCCGTCGGGTCCGGTATCATATCTACGCCCGCGCCGACCGCCGCCATTAGTATGCGATCCGTATCGTCCGCCCCGTGGGACCGCTCGCGGCGACGCCGCAGTTTCGATTCCGTTTCGGACCGTCGATCACCCCGTTCCGTCCGGCCAATCTCCGATTAGGGCCGCTCCGACGCAGTCGATGTCCGTCCGGCCCAGTATAGGAATTGCTATAGCAGTATGTAGTTTATGAGATACTGTTCGAACGGACGTTCCCGTTCTGACCTCGGAGCAAGCGCCACTCGACTCGATGGACCGATCGTTCCGACCGGCAACTGGGCCGACGATCGGTTCGTCTCCCTCAGTACCTGGCCATCGTTGCCAGTTCACACGATTTCACGGCCGATGGCACGGCGTCAGTCACGACCGGGACTCCGGGCCGCGACGGTCGACTGCAACGCTGCAGTCGAATCCGTCGTTCGTCGGCGATCGAGTTTCCACGATACCACCGGGTGGCTCGAGTCGGTATCGGCCCGTTCGGAGCGGCCGGTTTTCGGGTCGTGACCCAGGGGTTTGAGGCCGGTGACGACGGTTCCCGACCGTCGGACGAGAACCGGATTCCGATCGGACTCGAGCGGGCCGGGTGGCCACGGGAAGTCCGGTCGTCGCCGATCGCTGTCGATGAGTCGCCCGCGATCGGCCGAACGGATGAGTTGCCGGTCGTCGTCAGAGTCGTGCCCGGGTGGTCGACTACGGCGATCGGTCGTCGGTTCGAACCTTCCCCTTCGACTGCGGACGCCATTTCAGGGCTGTTTCGGCTCGTCGTTACTTGCGGACGGCGATGACGTCCTCGGGTGGCCGTCCGTTCAGTCCCTGAGTATCGAAGCCCGCGCGGACCGCGACCGGGCTGCGACGCGTCGCTATCGGCACGAGTCCGGTTGTTTGCGGCGACTCATTCGAGCGATCGCGGTCCGATCACGCTCGGTCGGTACTCTCCCCTGCACCACAGGTATAAACTACATATGGCGATACAGAAATGGTGTTCGGAGCCCGGTCCCTGGCGGTGGTGGAGTCAACGAGCCGATCGACGTCCGTCGTCGGCATTTGGCCGAAAGAGCCACTTAGGGGCCTCGAGCCCGTAGGACACGTATGACTGCGTCTTCGGATCCATCCCCGACGCTTCCGGACGGCACCCGACTCGGCCGGGCCGCACTGGTGGTCGCCGACCGCACTGCGACCGTCGACTTCTACCGCGACACCGTCGGCCTCCGTGTGTTAGAGCGGGCCGATCGAACGACGACCCTCGGAACCGAGGGGACGGCACTGCTGGTCGTCCGCGAGGACTCGACCGTCGCGTCGCGCGACGAGCGGGCGGCCGGTCTCTATCACATCGCCTTCCGGGTCCCCTCGCGGGCAGCGCTTGCCGCCGCCCTCGAGCGACTCCGGGATGGCTGGACGCTCGAGGGGGCCTCCGATCACGGCATCAGCGAGGCGCTGTACTGTACGGATCCCGCGGGTAACGGAGTCGAGATCTACCGCGACCGGCCCCGAGCGGCGTGGCCGCGGGCCGACGACGGCACCATCCGGGCCGCCGGCGCGCCGCTCGACCTCGATACCCTCGCGGCCGCCGGCGATGCCGGGCCGGCTCCCGCGGGGCCGCAACTGGTCCCCGACGGAACGACGATCGGCCACGTCCATCTCGAGATGTCCTCGCTTGAGGCGGCGCGGTCGTTCTACGCCGACCGGCTGGGATTCGACGTGACGATGACGGGCGTGCCCGGCGCGCTGTTTTTCGCCGCCGGGGGCTATCACCACCACGTCGGGACGAATACGTGGAACCGCCGGTCGGAGCCGGCCGGCGGGCGGGGACTGGCGTGGTTCGAACTGCTCGTCCCCGGTGAGGGGGCCCTCGAGGCAGTCCGGGAGCGACTCCTTGAGGCCGACGTTTCGATCACTGATCGTGGGGACGGGTTCGAGGTCGTCGATCCTGACGGGACCGCGGTTCGACTCCGACCGGGAACCGATGGGAGCCACTGAAGTCACTGCACACCCGATCGCATGACGGCTGTGCGATTGGTGTGTGAATCGTTTCAGTTGTTACTAGCGTGTCATAGAATACGTCTCATACCCTCAACTTGGCGATTATACAGCTTCCAATTCGCGTGTAATCCTATGAATTTCGTCAGTCATGGGTTTTGCTCAAGGGCGAAACCGTGAACAACGCCTCCTGAGAACTATTCTATGACACGCTCGTTGTTACTATAACTGGCTGGTGGAGCGTGTCATAGAAACGTTCTCAACGAAGGCAGCAGGGTGTGGAAACTATGTCCAGCAGCGCCACAACCCTGCAAGGCGTAGCTTCGGTTGACGACTTCTTGAATGTCGCGGCTACGGAGACAGCACCGCTATTCGAGTACTTAGAGTTCGAGTTTCTGCTGGAGTACGACGTGTTCGCCCCCGCTTCGAGGGGGCGAACACGAGTCCACAAGCCCCCAGAACTCTTCAAAGGCTTCCTGCACTGCTACTACAAAGGCATCTACGGCCCACGACCAGTCACACGAGAACTCCACAATACACTCACTTGGCTCTCCTGCGGTTTCGAGAAGCCGCCCTCACGAGACACTGTTGATCGGTTTCTCACCGATCTTGAATTGGTGGTGGATGATGTCTTCGACCGCCTCGTCGAGCAGGCCGCCTGCCGGGGCCTGCTCGACTCCACATACCGCATCGATTCGACTCACGTCACTGCAATCCAGTACAACGATGAAGCGACGTGGAACTACGACTCAACGGCTGAGGAACACTACTACGGATTCGGCTGTGTGATTGTGTCGGCCGGGCCAAAGATTCCGATTGCTGCAGAGTTCACACAGCGAAAGCAGATCGATGCTGAGACGGCGATGCGCGTCACGAAGGACGCGCTCGCCGTCGATACACCGATCTGGATGCTCGGAGACAGCGCTTACGACGTGCTGGAGTGGCACGACTTCCTGCTGTCGCAGGGAGTCGTGCCGATTGCGCCGTACAACCCACGCAATACGGACGATCCGCTTGACATCGAATACAGGGTCGAGGACCGCATTGACGAACACGCCGAAGACATCAGTCTCAAACAATCAGTACTCGCCGAGACGTATGATCATCGGACGCAAGTGGAACGAACAAACGAAGCCTGCAAGGACTGCGGCCTCGGGCACGTCCGCGCCCGAGGCCGCGTACATGCACGAACACAGGTGTTCCTTGCACTGAGTCTCCGCGTGATCGTCGCAGTTACCAACTACGAAAGAGGACACAATCCCGGACGAACGAAGCTCAAAACCCTGTGATCGATTCTATGACACGCTCGGCTGGTGAGGTACTCGAGCGCCACCGTAAGCGACGGCCGATCCTCGCCGACCGTTCGGTCACTCCCATGATGGGTCATACGGACGGAAAGTCACTCTCGAGACAGTCCGGCGCTAGGTTTACGCTTCTCGCGGGTCTTTCGAACGGTAGTATGGCTGCTGTCGATCCCTCGTCGGACGCGCTCGCCGCTCGACTGCGGTATCGGGTGGCCGTCGCGACACGCGGCCAGCGGGCGCTCGAGTCGGCCGACCTCGAGGTGCGGACCGAAGAGACCGATGTCGGGATCGAGACCGGCCCCACGTCTTCGTGTCGATGGCGACCCCGACCAGTTTTGGCAGCCGTTCCAGAACCTGCCGGATTCCGCGATTACCTATTCGGGCGAACGAACCCCACGTATATCCGTATTCGCCGAGTACGATGGTCCGAGATGGAAGGTTTCAGTCCGCGACCGGGGATCGGATCGATCCGAGGGAGACGGATCGTCTCTTCCGGGTGTTCGATCGGCTCCACGGCCGCGAGGAGTACGCCGGCACCGCCGGGGGCTCGCGCTCTGTCGGCGCATCGCCGAGCGCCACGATGGCGCGATCACCATCGACTCGGAGACGGGCGGGGGAGCAACGGTCTCCGTCGCGTTATCCACCACACCGGACCACGACTTGAGCGATGACTGAGACACCACACACCCAGCCCGAGCCGGCCCGAATCCTGCTCGTCGAGGACAATCCCGGCGACGTTCGCCTGACCAAGGAGGCGTTCAAACAGGGTCGTATCGAGAACGACCTGTACGTCGTCTCCGACGGGACCGAGGCGTTGGAGTTCCTTTCCAAGCACGGCGAGTACGCCGATGTCCCCCGTCCGGACCTGATCCTGCTTGATCTTAATCTCCCCGGCAAGGACGGCGAGGACGTCCTCGAGGACCTCAAGGCCGATCCGAAACTGCAATCGATCCCGGTGATCGTACTGACCAGTTCTCGGGCGGAAGAGGACATCGCCCGGTCCTACGAACTCCACGCGAACGCCTACCTCACGAAGCCGGTTGATCCGGACGAGTTCATCGAGACCGTTCGGGCCTTCGAGAAGTTCTGGTTCTCGGTCGTTCGGCTGCCACCGGAGGTCGATCCCCAATGAGCGAGACCGACACCAGAGCGGGGGCGGGCGGAGAGGGCGACGCGACCGACGTCCTTCGGGTCCTCCTGATCGAGGACAACCCCGGCGATGCCCGGCTAATCCAGGAGATGCTCCGGGACACCGAGGAGTTGGTCCAGCGGGTCAGCCCCGGCGATGCGGCCGGTGGGGCACCGGAGATCGTCCGCGAAACCCGCCTCGAGGACGGGCTCGCGACCGCCGAGACCGAACCGACCGACATCGTCCTGCTCGATCTGAACCTCCCCGACAGCGAGGGGCTCACGACCCTCGAGACGGTCCACGAGGAGACCGGCGAGACGCCGATCGTCGTCCTGACGGGGGTTCGCGACCAGCAGGTCGGTGTCAAGGCGATCCAGCGGGGCGCACAGGACTTCCTCGTCAAGGACGAGGTGACCAGCGAACTGCTGGTGCGGACGATCCACCACGCGATCGAGCGTGCCCATCAGGAACGAAAGCGCCGCCAGCAACGCGAGCAACTCGAGGCGCTGAACCGGCTCAACCGGATCGGCCACGACATCAGCCACGCGGTGATCACGACCGAGACACGTGCGGAACTCGAACAGCAGGTCTGTGACCGGCTCGCCGCGGAGGACGCCTACCGGTTCGCGTGGATCGGCGGTGTCAATCCGGGCAGCGACCGCATCGTGCCGGAGGCGGCCGCCGGCGTCGAGGACGGCTACCTCGACGAGATCGACGTCACCGTCGCCGCGGACGACGAGGCCGGGCAGGGGCCGGCCGGAACGGCCGTCCGGACCGGCGAGGTACAGGTCATGAACGACATGCGGACGGATCCGACGTACGGACCGTGGCGAGAGGCCGCGCACTCCCGCGGCTACCAGTCCTCGGCGGCGATCCCGATCATCCACGAGGACCTCGTCTACGGCGTGTTGAACGTCTACTCGTCGTCGCCGCGAGCGTTCGAGGGGCCCGCGACCGAGGTCCTCGCCCGGACCGGCGACGTCATCGCCCACGCGATCACCGCGATCGAGCGAAAGGACGCGCTGGTCAGCGACGCCGTCGTCGAACTCGAGTTCCGCATCGAGGAGCTGGCGGAACCGCTGATCCAACGCTCGACCTCGGAGGGGTGTACGATCGAGTTCGAGCAGTTGGTCGGCGGCGACGAGACGCTGCTGGCCTACGGCTCGGCGTCGGGGATCTCGCAGGAAGCCTTTCGCGACGCCATCGACGAGAGCGACGGGATCAGTGATGTCCGGTTTCTCGCCGTCCGGCGCGACGAGTTCGAGTTCGAACTCGTCGCCCCCGCGGCGGTATCGCTGTTCGAAACGATCGCAACTCACGGCGGCCGCGTCGCGTCGGCGACGATCGCCGACGGGGAGTTCCGGTTCGTCATCGAACTGCCACGGGGCCGGGACACCCGCCGGATGATCGAACTCATTCGGGACCAACGCGACGACGCGACCTACCTCGCCCAGCGGACCACCGAGCGGGGCGACCGCAACGACACCGGTCCGCTGTCGGTCCTCGAAGACGAACTGACCGACAAACAGCGGGCGGCCCTCGAGACGGCCTACTTCGCGGGCTATTTCGACTGGCCGCGAGGCAGTACGGGCGAGGAGATCGCCGAGCGCCTCGGTATCGCGCCCGCGACCTTCAACCAGCATCTGCGGACGTCAGAGCGGAAATTCTTCGAGTCGGTATTCGGCGAGTAACACGACCGAATGCTATCTCGGTGCCAGCCGGTCTCTAGCAGTTCCGTTCTCGGCCCCTGAACCACCGTGTGCCCGCCGCCCGATTTTTAGGCTACACGAAAAAATATAAGATAAGTTATATGAGTGTGGGTGCCCTATAGACTACTGTGATGAACACGCAGCAGACCGTCCAACAGGAAGCCGGTACCGTCGAGGAGAACTCGCTCAGGCTCGAGCCCGAGAAGGCCGAGCAGATCGTCGAGGCGCTCAACCGCGATCTGGCGGACGCGTACGTCCTCTATCACCAGCTCCACAAGCACCACTGGAACGTCGAGGGCGCGGAGTTCCTCGACATTCACGTGTTCCTGCAGGAGGTCTACGAGGACGTCGAGGACGCCGCCGACGAGATCGCCGAGCGACTGCAGGCGCTTGGCGGCGTTCCACACGCGAACATGACGACGCTGGCCGAGAAGGCGACCGTCGAACCCGAAGACGAGGACGTCTACGACATTCGGACGTCGCTTGCCAACGACCTCGAGATGATGGGCGACATCATCGAGAGTACGCGCCAGCACATCGAACTCGCCGAGAACCTCGGCGATCACGCGACCGCCGAACTCCTCCGCGAACAGCTCGTGACCATCGAGGAACACACCCACCATATCGAACACTACCTCGAGGACGACACGCTGGTCCTCGAGTCGGCGACGAACTGACGGCCGCTCGTGCGGGGCGATCCCCCGCCGCGGCTCGAATCGCTCTCTCGACCCGGCTCTTGTTATTTCTCGATCGCCGTCTCAGACCGGCACGTCGATCGCTTCGATGTCTTCGGCCTCGAGCAGCGTTTCGGCGACGCGTTCGGTCACGAGCGGACTGACGCTGCCCGCCAGTGTCATCGCCTCGCGGTCGGGCTCCGCGAGGTCGAGGACCTCTCGGAAGAACGTCGACAGGACGACGTAGCGCTCGTGGAGGTCGGCGGCCGCCTCGCGTCCCTGTTCGGTAAGCGTCGCTCCCTCGTACGGTTCGTAGCGCAGATAGCCCCGCTGCTCGAGACGCTGGAGCGTCTCCGTCGTGACCGACGGCGACCGCTCGAGTTCGTCCGCGACGTAGCCCGGCGACACCGGCTCCCCGGTCTCCTGTGCGCCCAGATAGCACACGAGCAGGTACTGGGATGCGTCCGTCATCCATGCCGTACGGACCGATTACGGCCGAGTCGCTGGCGGGCCTCACGAGCAGCGTCGGGGCGGGTCTCGGGTGACGCGACGGACTGCCGCGTCGGCCCGCGATCCCCGCGTGGATCGCCGTCCATATTATTTAGGCTTGCCTAAAACAATAAAGTAGTTGCGGCTCAGACGTTCCGTCGGTCGCCGTCGTCGCCACTAAAACGAGTGCCACACCCATCGCGGCTGTCGTCGGGCGAGCAAGTATGCAGCGACTTTCGCGGCGACCGCTGGAGCCGGGCCGTCCCGGGGCCCGACCGGGATTACGCCCCGCGCGGTCCGGTCGCGGACGGGGTCGCCTCCTCGAGCGGCCGACGAGCGGCCGCGGCGACGGACACCATCGCGATCCCGGTTACGAGGAGGTTCGCGCCGACGAGCAGGCCGATCGCCCACGCCGCAGTCGCCGGGAAACCGGCCCAGAGGAGGCCGGCGAGGACGAGCGCAGCGACGCCACTGACGGCGATCGAGGTCCGGCCGCGGGAGGCAGGCAGCCGCATCGCCGCCACGAGTTCCGTGATTCCCTCGACGGCCAGGTACGCTACGAGCGCGATCGTCAGGGTAACGAGCGCGATGGCCGGAGCCGCGAGTACCGCCGCTCCAGCGACGATCGAAACGACCGCCAGCGCAGTCTGCCAGGCCGAGCCGCGCCAGCCCCGCACCGCGAACGCGTGGCCCGCGTGGACGATCCCGCCCGCGATCAGGAGCAGTCCCAGCGCGAGCGTGACCGAGATCCCGGTCACGACCGGCACGGCCATCGCAAGCAGTCCGAGTAGCCCGACGATTCCGCCCGCGATCGCGAGCCGCCGCCAGTCGTTCTCGAGGGCGATGCCCTCGCCGTGTCCAGTGGGTGCTGTGATACTGTTCATCTCGTTCACCGCATTTTCCTACGTCGCGTCTGGAGATAAAACGAGTTCACGGTTTGACGGTCTGTCCCGGCTTCGGACCGGTCCGAACGGGTTTCGGGGCCGCTCGAGCCGTTGTCGGAATCGGTCCGGCGAAACAGACATTGTCGTTCGGGTGCCACCTCGAGGCGTGACCGACGACCGCGACGATCGCGAGTGTGACCTCTGTGGGGAATCGGTGCCGGCGGCCGTCTATCGCGAACACCTGCTCAAGACGTGTCCGGGACGGTAGCGGCGTCGCCGCCCGGTGTTTTCTCGAGATGAGAAGCAGGGAAAACCCTATACGAGTTGTCAGAATCAGGGAGACACAGTGATGGGGGCGTTCGACGCGAGTCTCTGGGAGTGTCCGGCGTGTGGTCGATCCGTCAACCGATTCGTAAACGGCCGTCAGTGCCCGTCCTGCCGGGTGGACGGTTCGGAGGGCCGTGACTGTGAATCCGACGCGACGTGACTATTTCTCTTCGACGTGGCGGACTTCGCAGGCGACCCCGCGCGTACTCTCGGCCATCTCACGGCCGAACATCTCGGCACGGCCGACGGCGAAAGCCTGGGGTCCCTCGACGATCACCTCGTCACCGACGCGAATGTCGTCGTCGGCGTCGATGACTCCCGGCGCGAGGACGCTTCCGTGGGGGACGAAGCCGTCGATCTCGACGCGTTTGGTCGGTGCCGCGCTCTCGAGCCACCGCTTCGCTCCCTCGAGCGTAAAGGAGAGGGTGCCGTACTGGGGGACCATCGTCGCGAGCTGGGTGTCCTCGTCGTCCCGGACCTGGATCTTGGGGTAGCGGCTCGTCGTCCGGATGTCCTCGAAGAGGTCGTCACCGGCTCCATCACCGAGCAGGTAGTCGGCGAGCGCGCGGACGGTGTTGTGTTCGCGCTCGCGCTTGGAGTACTTCAACTCGCCCGACAGCGCCTCGGCGAGGTTCGCGAGCGACTCGTCGTCGGTCGGGTGGTCGGCGACCGTATAGGTAATATCGAGGTCGAGCCGTTCCTCGACGCGTTCGACGATGTCGCGGTAGCCCTCGTCGGGGACGTGGGCGACGATCTTCGGGTACTCGTTGCGCTCGAGATATCGCTGCAGCACCTCGGCGACGAACCCCTTCTCGTCCTCGGACCAGCGGCCGGTCACGACGGTATCGTAGTGCTGGGCCGGGTAGGTCGTCTCGAGTTCCTGGGGCACGACGCCGATCGGCGAGGTCATCGAGACCAGATGCCCGCGCCACTGGATGGCGTCGTGGAACTGACGGTGGCTCTGTGACTCGCTGTAGGGCTTGGCGGCCGAACAGGGAACCAGCACCAGCGGGTTGTCGAACCGGTTGCGATAGCGCGTGGTCACCCGGTCGGCAAAGCGCTGGATCTCGACCCGGCGGAGGGTGTCGCCGGTCGCGGCGTCGATCCGTTCGTCCCGGAGGATCGGCGTCCGTTCCTCGAGGTAGCCCCACTGGTCATCGAGTTCACGCATAGCCGCGGTGAGCCACTGGTCCTGGCGGGCCTGCCCCTCGAGGTAGTCCCGCAGGCGCCCGTCGCGGATCCGCCGGCGGACGATCGCCAGTTCGGATTCGAGCGCGTTCCGGTTGTGGTCGGCACAGTCCTCGCGGGTGAACTCCTCGCGCGGTTGCTGACAGGCCGGACACGAGCAGGGGAGTTCCTCGAGGTCCTCGAGGAAGTAGGCCTCGTCGGTCGTCAGATAGCGACCCTCGGTGCCTTTCACGACGGCCGCGGTCGCGTCGAACAGGTCGACGCCGGCGTAGGCGAGCAGGGCCACGTTCCGCGGCGTCGCGACGCCGGAGAACAGCAGGGCGGTGTCGGCCGGGATCGCCTCGCGGACGTCGACGACCGCCTCGACCAGGGCCGCCCCGTGGCCCGTCACCGATTGGACGTTCGACAGCGCGTAGGCGTCCGTTCCCTGCGGCTCGACCTCCTCGCTCGAGACGACCGCGACGCTTGGGTAGTCGACATCGGGGGCGTCGACGGCGAACGACTCCTGGACCTCCTCGGGGGTGCCGCCGGGGAACGCCCGGTGGGGCAACACGGTAAGCCGGGACTTGTCGCCGTCGGGGAGATCGCGGTCCGCGCTCCAGAGCGACCCCGTGTCCTCGAGGACGTCGTCGACGAGTGCTGGCGTCGTTCGGGGCGAGGAGAGGCGGAGTTCGCCCACGCGCGCGGCCCCGTCGCGCTCGTGTACTTCGAAGTACTCGGTCATACCCGATATGACCGCGGCGAGCGAAAGAGGGTGTCGATAGCGAGCGGTCGGTTCGACCCGCGGCGAGGGCCGTCTCCTTGGCTACCGGTAGAAACGTGTGAAAATCAACCTTTATGACCTCTCGATCGAATGTCATTCGTATGGAATCCAAATCAGACCTCCGATCTACGGACGGGTTCAGGGCGTTCCTGATCCTGTCCGTGGTCGCCGCAGTCGCCCTCGCGACCATCGGCCTGCCGGTCATCTACGGCGGGTCGACGACGACTGCGGCCGCGGAACCGACCGTCGAATCGTATCAGACCGCCTCCCAGGCCGGCTCCGAACTCGGTGCGGCCGACGACGTCTACCTCGGCGAGAACGGCAGTGCAGTCCTCGAGTACGAGGACGAGATTGACGACCTCGAGCAACTCGAGGTCGGCATGGACGTCAGCGAAGGGCTCGCCTACATGCTGGTCGAGGGCGGCTACGAGGAGACCGACGAGTTCGAGAGCGGGTCCTTCTCGGCGATCCTCGATCAGGAGGGCTTCTCCGGAAACGGATCGATGGTGATGCAACAGCCCGACGACCTCGAGCGACTCGACCTCGACGTTTCCGGTGAGGTCTCCGACGAGACCAACGAGTTCGACGCGACCGTGACCGGCGCGTTCGCCAGCGAAGAAGCGGATCCGACGACGGTCGAGTCCGACGGGCAGGTCACGATGTCCGGGGACCGACTCGAGACGAGCGGCTCCGCGACCGTCGCGGTCGAGAGTCCGACGGGATCGCCCGCCGGCGGCGAGTCGCTCGATGCCTCCCTTCAGGAGACGTCGAACGGCTACGTCCTCGACGTGGCACAGGAACGCACCGTCGGTAACCCCTCCGACTGGGACACGCGCGACAGCGCGTCACAGACGCTCACCGAACAGTACGCGGCCGTCGCCACGCGACTCGGCGGGAACGCCGACGTCGGAATCGAGAACTACGACTTCGACGACGACCGGAACCGCCTCGATATCGAATTCACGATCGAGTACACCGGGATCGATAGCGGGATCGAACAGGCGCTCCCGATCGCGCTGATGAACGACGAGACCGCCGGACTGAGCCAGGAAGAGGCCCAGGCGGTCGCGACCGGGGTCACCGACCTCGAGATCGATACCATCGAGGTGGCCTACGAGCAGAACGGCGGCTCGATGGACGCCCAGTGGAACGTCCAGATCGGGAACTACGACGAACTCACGTTGGCGATGCTCGACGCGGTCGAGTCCAGTGCCACGGAGGAAGAACTCGAGCAACTGAACATCGAGGAGACCAGAACGATCATCGAGGCACAGCAGGCCGCGAACCTCGAGACGAATCTGGAGTGGGACGCGTCGATCGAGCAGATCAGCGGTCAGGAACTTCAGTTCGACGTCGAGGCCTCGGGTGACACCGAGAACTGGGGGGCCTACCTCGACGAACTCGAGTCCCGCGACGTCCAGCGCCCCAACGATGTCAACTTCGATCTGTCCGCCGAAACCGCCGACGGGAAACTCTCGCTCGACGGGACGTTCGAGATCGAGGGCGAGGACCTGGCCGGACAGGCGCTCGATACCATGGCACAGTCGGCCCAGACGGGTCCGACCGGAACGGCACCCGAAACCACCCGGTACGTCGAGACGCTGTCCGACGCCAACCTGCAGGTCGCCCGCGTCGACGCCGACGTCAGCGACGGGACGGTACGGCTCGAGGGCGGTGCGAAGTTCGAGGACATGAGCGAACTGACCGACACCGTCACGGGGACTATGGCCGTCAGCGGCGTCTCCAGTACGGCGTCCGGTGACACCGCATCGATGTACGTCCACGTCGAGGACATGGGCGACGTCGACACCGCCTCGGCCACGAAGGCAGATATCGACCACCTCGAGGTCGTCGGCGACGAGACGACCGTCCACGAGGCCGGCGAGTGGGACAAGGAATTCCCCGAGGTCCCCACCGACACGATGAGCGAGTATCTCAGCACCGAAAGCGCTGAGACGAGTAACGAGACCGACGACGGCGACGAAGACGACAGCATCCCCGGCTTCGGTCCGGGGATCGCGCTCGCGTCGGTCGCGGGACTGCTGACGGCACTACTGCTCCGCCAGCGGAACTGAGACGATCGCTTTTTTCGGCCGTTCGACCGGTAGCGACGCGACGCTCAGGCGCGCTCGAGATACGTCGCCGTCGCGGAGGTGTGGCCGCGGTTGAACGAGAGGATCTTGATGCGGATCGCGTCGGTCGGCTCGCAGTCGGCGGGGACGTCCTCGACGAAGACGACGAACCCTTCAACCTTGCCGACGGCCCGTCGCTCACCGGAGTGGTGATCGGTGAACTCCCGAATTGCGACGGTCTCGACGTCGCCGATATCGACCGGTGGGTCGCGGTCCTGTGCCTCTTCGTGGCGCTTTCGGGAGCGCTGTGCGGCCGCCGACCGCCCGCGGCCACGAATCCGTCTGAACAGCCACGTCCCGATCACGAACGCAACGAGCAGCCCGCCGCCGAGTACGGCTGGTCCGAACATACCGGGAACGGGAAGCGCCGAGGGTTTCGGTGTTCCGATCCGGATAGCCCACCGCTGAGGTCGGTCGGAAACGTTCCGTTGGTGCGGACGAGTGATCGGTCGCCGTGACGCGCGAGGGCAGCCAGCCGTTCCGAACAGTGTGGGAACAGAATTGCGCCACAGCGAGCGTGAGGGGGTTTATTTCGACGTACAAATAGCGCTCTATCCGAGACAATCGCCGTCATCGTTTTATACGCAACGCCGCTTGAGTACGTCGTGACAAACTCCTCCACCGGCACCAGCAGCGACGCAGTCCACGAGACGGTCAGTAGTGCGGTCGTCAACGTGATCGCGACCCACCGGAACGTCGATCCGGTCGATCTCCCACCCCTCTACGAGTGGATCGATCCGGACGCGATCGACGCCCTCTTCGAGCCGACGCGGACCGGCGGCCCTCGGCACGGTCGCCTCGAGTTCGAGTATGACGGACAGACGATCGCGGTCGACTGTACCGACGACGTCGAGATCTCGATCGACGGCGCGTCGGCCGCCCCGTCGGTCTCGGTTCGCCAGTCCAACGTGTAACCTCGTCCGCCGGAACCCGGCCGCGCCGGCCGATTCTTCGGTTGCTCGCTCGAGCAGCCCCGGCTCACGCCTCGTCAGCGAGATCGACGAGGGCCACCCCGTCGGGGAGTCGCTCGAGGACGTCGGCGGGCCAGTCCCGATGTGCGAGGGTCACGTCCGTCTCCGGGCTCGTTTCGACGAGGCGAGCGACGCCGTCGGCGGCGGCCTCGAGGGCGGCCCGATCGGTCCGCTCGGGGGTCTCGGCGGTGAGCGGATACGTCTTCGAGAGCGCCCGCGGGAAGGGACCGAAGGGCGGTTGGACCCGCCAGACGTCGTCGTACCCCGCGTCGGGCGCGGATCGGTCGACGGTGAGCAACAGCGAGTCCGGCACCGAGAGCCGCTCGAGCCGTCGGTGATGCCGGACGACTTCGGGACGACGGGCGCTCTCGTGGGAGGTGTAGAAGAACGACCCCTTCGAGACGGGGTCGGAGCGCGCGAGCTGGGCGGCGTGATCGAGCAGCGTGCGGTAGCCGTCGAGCATCGCCGGATGTGAGCGGGCGCGTTGCTCGACGAGCTCGAGCAGGTTGCCGGCGCGGATCGCCTGCTTGATCCGACGGATTTCCGCGAAGGTGACGTGGAGGTTGTGGGCGGCCAGTTCGGACTCGCGCTCGGCGTCGGGCAGCGCGCGCAGTTCGGCCGGCGAGTGATCGGTACAGACGGCACAGGAACAGGGGAGGTAGTCCAGATCCGCGAGGTGTCTGGTGCCCCGGACCGTCAGGTAGCGGTCATCGCGGGCGTACAGCGCGTAGGCCGCCGAGTCGAACAGGTCACAGCCCGCGGCGACGGCCAGCGCGAACATCATGGGGTGGCCGGCCCCGAAGAGGTGGACCGGCGCGTCGGCTCCCAGTCCCCGCTTGGCGGCAGCGACGACATCGATCATGTCGTCGTACCGGTAGTCGTTCATCAGCGGGACGACCGCACCGACCGGGAAGACGTCGAGGTCGGTGCCCGTGGCGTGGCGGCCGGCCTGCTCACGAAGATCGGGGTAGGTCGAGCCCTGGACCGGCGCGCTGACAAGCATCTCGCCCGTATCAACGTCCTCGGCGATCTCGAGGCGTTCCTGTGTCGTCTCGAGGTCGCTCGCGGCCCGGTCGTGGGAGACGTCCGGCGGGGTCGGGATGTCGACCGGCGTGGCGATGTCGGAGCCGATCTCGCGCTGGAAGTCGAGGATCTCCTCGGTGGTGACGTCGATCTCGCCGTACTCCGAGAGCTGGAACGAGCCGGAGTCGGTCATGATCGCGCCCGGAAAGTCGAGCAAGTCGTGGAGCCCCTCCTCGAGGGCCCGCTCGTGGAGCGTGTCGTCGCCGTGGATAATGTAGGAGTTCGTGATGAGGATCTCGGCGCCGAACTCGTCGGCGAGTCGACGGGGGCTGATCGTGTCTAAATTCGGGTTGATGACCGGTAACAGGGCCGGGGTCTCGACGGTCGTCCCGGCGCGGGGAACCGTCAGCTTCCCGATACGGCCGCCGGCGTCGGTGTCCCGGATCTCGAAGGACTCGCGCATTGGCTTCGGGTTGGCCCGTCGGACGTAAGTCGTGACGGTTTTCGATCGGTCGAGCGGGCGGCTCCCGGTCGGACAGCCATAGACGAAGGCGCTTTACGCTCCGGGCCGCTTGCGTCTCCTAATGAGGAAACCGAGCCCCGAGGTCTACGAGCAGGGCAAGGGCATGGACGCCCACAATCAGGCGATGCGGGAGATCCGCTCGCGCAAGGAGGCAAGCTACGACCCCCACGAGCCGACCCGTGTCTGGCTCGACGAGGACAACACGCCTGACGGCGTCAAGACGAGCCTGACGATTATCCTCAACACCGGCGGCTGCCGGTGGGCCCGCGCCGGCGGCTGTACGATGTGTGGCTACGTCGCCGAAAGCGTCGACGGCGGCTCGGTCTCCCACGACGCCCTGATGGACCAGATCGATGTCTGTCTGGCCCACGAGGCCGAGAACGTGGACGAGCCCGCCGACCTCATCAAGATCTACACCTCCGGCTCGTTCCTCGACGAGCGCGAGGTCGGCGCGGAGAGCCGTCGGGCGATCGCCGACACCTTCGCGGACCGCGACCGGATCGTCGTCGAGTCGCTGCCCGACTTCGTCGACCGCGAGAAGATCGGCGACTTCACCCAGCACGGGCTCGATACGGACGTCGCGATCGGCCTCGAGACGGCCACAGACCGGGTGCGCCACGACTGCGTGAACAAGTACTTCGACTTCGCGGACTTCGAGGAGGCCTGCGCCGAGGCCGCCGCCGCGGACGCCGAGGCGGACGGCGACGTCGAGGCCGGCATCAAAGCCTACCTGCTGATGAAGCCCCCCTTCCTCACCGAGTCCGAAGCCGCCGAGGACATGATCTCCTCCGTCGAGCGCTGTGCCGACGTCGACGGCTGCCATACCGTCTCGATGAATCCCTGTAACGTCCAGCGCTACACGATGGTCGACGACCTCTACTTCGAGGACGGCTACCGGCCGCCGTGGCTCTGGTCGGTCGCCCACGTCTTGGAGGAGACCGCGGACGTCGACGCCATCGTCGTCTCGGACCCGGTCGGCCACGGCTCCGACCGCGGCCCGCACAACTGCGGGGAGTGTGACGACCGCGTCCAGAAGGCGATCAAGGACTTCGATCTGCGACAGGACCCGTCGGTCTTCGAGCAGGTCTCCTGCGAGTGCGAACTGACCTGGGAGACGGTCATCGAGCGCGAGCGGAGCTTCAACCAGCCGCTAACCCGATAACGGCGGCAGTCGCAGGACGAACCGTTTTGACACTGGCGCGGGTCGGTTGCGTATGGCGCTTCCCGTCCCATCCCGATACGTCAACGAACTCGAGCCGACCGTCCTGATCCTCATCGGTATTCTCCTCGTCGTCTTCCCCGAGCCCGCCACCTCCGCGTTCGGCGCGGGACTGCTGTTGCTGGGGCTTGGCTGGTGGTTTTACGAGTGGGGTCGGTAGTAACAACAACCCGTCTCAATCGCCGGTCGCCGGCTCGTCCGACGCCGAGCGGATCGGCTCCGCATCCGCGCGCGGAATCTCGAGCGTGACGACGGTCCCGCGGGGATCGTTGTCGGCGAAGGAAAGCTGACCGCCGGTCTGAGTGACGACCCAGTTGACGAGCCAGAGGCCGAGTCCGCTGCCGTGGCGCAGTTGGGTGATCTCCCGTTCGCCCTCGAGCAGTTCGCGCTCCTCGTCGGGGATCCCGGGGCCGTCGTCGGCGATCGAGAGCGTCAGCAGTTCGTCGTCCGGGCAGTCCCGAAGGGTCACGTCGATGGCCGGCCGGTCCCGGTCGCTGTGTTCGACGGCGTTCTCGAGGACCTGATAGATCGCCGTCTCGAGGTACTCGTCGGCGCGCGCCTGGACACCGTCCGGCAGCGTTCGGGTGACCTCGACCGCCGGCGCAGCGTCCTCGAGGCGGTCGATCGCGCGGTCGATCGCCGCCGAGATATCGAGCGGGCCGGTCGGCGCCTGATCGCAATCGAGGACGCGCTCGACGGCGCGGGTCTTCTCCGCGAGCCCGACGAGTTCGTCCGTCCGATTCCGGATGGTGTCGACGTACTCGTCCTCGCCGACGGCGTCGGCGAGCATCTCGGCACAGCCCTCGATAATGTTCATCCCGTTTCGTAGGTCGTGTCGCAGCACGCGGTTGAGGATCTCGAGGCGCTTCTGGCGCTGTTTCCGCTCGGTGATGTCGGTGTACAGGCCGAAGGCACGGTCCGACGAGCCGTCCATCTCGATCGGGACGACCCGGAGCCGGAAATCGCGCAGGCCGTTCACGGTCCGCCGTTTGACCTCGGCCTCACCGACCTTGCCCCTGCTGCCGCGTCGGTTGAGCGTCTCGGCCTCGTCCGTCCTGTCGGTCGGCACGACGAACTCGTCGAGCGACTCGCCGACGAGGGTCGACTCTTCGTAGCCGAAGAGCCGCTCGAACGCCGGGTTGACCGCCTCGACGATCGGCCCGTCCGAGAGGTTACTGACGCTGACGACGCCGTCGGGGACGTTCTCGAACAGGGCGGCGAACCGGTCGCGCTCGGTTCGCAGTCGCTCCTCGAACGCGATCCGGTCGAGCGCGTCGGCGACGTGAGAGAGCAACAACTCCGTCAGTTCCTCGTCGGTCGGGGAAAACGCCGACGGCTCCCGGGAGACGGCCTGGAACACGGCCCGATCGCCGATCGGGGCCGTCAGGACCGACCGGCAGCCCTCGATCCGTGGCGTTCGAGCGCCCGTCACGTCGTCCAGTCGGAACAACTGGCCGGTGCGATAGGTTTGACCGGCGAGACAGCCGTCGATCGGGGTCCTGTCTTCGAGGGCGGCCGTGAGAGCCGACGACGCGGCTTCCGTGACGAGTTCGTCCCCGCTGACCATGTCGATGATGCAGCCGTCGAAATCGAGGACATCCTCCGCGGCTTCGATGGCCACGTCGTAGATCTCCGCGCGGCTCTCACAGCCGTCAAGACGGGAGGCGACGCCGTGGAGCCCCTGAATCTTCGCCTTTCGATCGACCAGCTGTCGCTCCATGCGCTTGCGGTCGCTGATGTCGCGGGCGATGCCGACCGTTCCCTCGAGTTCGCCATCGGTCGTCAACAGCGCCATGTTGACCTCGGCGGGCGTTTCCGTCCCGTCAGTATTCGTCAGCGTGATCTCGTAGGTCGCGACGCGTCGGTCGTCGTCGGCCAGCAACTCCTCGACGTAGCGTTGCCCGCGCGCGACGCTTTCGTCGGTGAGTATCGTCGAGACGTGTTCGCCGAGGAGGTCGTCGCGATCGTAGCCCGTCGTCGTCGCCATCGTATCGTTGACGGTCACGAACCGGCCCTCGTGGTCGAGTTGATAGACGCAGTCGCCGACCGTCTCGACGACCGTCTTCGTTCGCTCGAGTTCGCGTTCCCGAGCGGCCCGATCGAGCGCCGCCTCGGCGGTCGTCGCGAGGACGTTGAGGAGGTTGCGTTCGGCCTCGTCGAGTTCGCTCGTCGCGGGAGAAGCCACGGAGAGTATTCCGTGATCGCCGAGCGGCTGGAGGACCGCGTTCCCCATGCCGATCGTGACATCGTAGGGGACCCGGTCGGTTGATGGCTCCTCGACGACGGTCGATCCCCCCTCGGTGTAGGCGTTCCAGAGGCTCGTATACTCGCCGCCGACCGACGAAATATCGCCGGTACGACGGTCGAGTTCGGACGTGATGCCGGCGAGTTCGAGGCGGTCGGTTTCCTCGTCGTAGTACCTGATCGAGCCCAGCGGCCGGTCGATCACGTCCTCGGTCGCCGCCATGACGATGTCGGCGATCTCGTCGGTCGATTCCGCCCGGAGCAGCTCACGGGTCGTCTCCTGCAGCGCCTCGAGCGCGGTCGCGCGCTTGAC
The DNA here is from genome assembly GCF_000230735.2 of Natrinema pellirubrum DSM 15624. Lineage (NCBI taxonomy): Archaea > Methanobacteriati > Methanobacteriota > Halobacteria > Halobacteriales > Natrialbaceae > Natrinema > Natrinema pellirubrum. The sequence goes on along the minus strand of NC_019962.1, from coordinate 3,082,862 downwards.
GTCCGCGGTGATGTCCTGCCCGAACGAGAGGACGCTGACGATCTCGCCGTCCTCGACGATCGGCGTGTTGAACCACTCACAGGTTATCGTCGTCCCGTCCTTGCACTGGTTGCGGTTGACCTGCCGAGAGGGCAACTCATCCGGGTTGCCGTCGACGAGTCGTTCCCAGTACTCCCGGACCGCTTCGCGGTCCCCCTCGGGAACGAGGAAGTCGGGCGCGACCTGGCCCATCGCCTCGTTGGCGGTGTAGCCGAACAGTTCCGTCGCCGCCGGGTTCCAGTTTCGGACCCCGAACTCGAGGTTCCACTCGATGATCGCGAGCGGCGACTGTTCGACGAGCAGTTCGAGTCGGCTCGAGGGATCGGCCGTCGATGACGGAACGGCCTCGAACGGACGCTTGTGTTCGGTCTCCGACGGGCACCGGTTTCCGTTCTCTCGGTCCGCAAGCAGTTTCCGAAGCCGCTCGAGGAGCGTCTCCGGACCCTGTGATCGGGGGACGTAGCCGTCTGCTCCCGCCGCGACGACATCGCCTGCGAGCCGTTCGCTGCCGTCATCGGGGAAAACGACGATCGGCACGTCGGCCCGCCGGTCGCGGAGTCGCCGACAACACGCGACCGGGTTCACGGCCGAACCAGAGCCGGCGATGACGATGCAGTCGGCCGTCCCGAGTCGGTCGAGACATTCGGCGACCGACCGAGTCGACGCGACCGAGACGCCACGCTCCTCGAGGGCGCGTTCGGCGTCGCCGGTGTCGGCACCGATGACGACGGCTCGCGTGTCCGGACCGATGATCCTATCCATGCCTCGATAGTCCGGTCGTGTTCAACGAACCGGCCCCCTATTACTGTTTCACTCAGTTCACGAACTGCGTCGCAGTTCTTATCGTTTCGGAAGGAGGGTAAAATAGACCGAGCGGCAGTGACGCTGTGAATTACTGTTCGAACCCGCACAACACACCCTGTCCGTCGGTCGGGCCGATGTCGGGGAGGGTCGCACGCTCGGGGTGGGGCATCAACACCGCGACGGTGTCGCGTTCGCCGAGGACGCCCGCGACGGCGTGTTTCGAGCCGTTGGGGTTGGCCTCGGGGCTCGTCTCGCCGTCCGCGTCGCAGTATCGGAAGAGGACCCGACCTTCGTCCTCGAGGTCGGCCAGTCGGTCGTCGGCGATCTCGTAGCGGCCCTCACCGTGGGCGATCGGCACCTCGATGACCTCGCCTTCCTCGTAGGCGGCGGTCCAGGGGGTGTCCGCTCGCTCGACGCGCAGATGGACGTGTTCACACTGGAAGCGCGCGCTCTCGTTGGTGGTAAAGGCACCCTCCGTAAGTCCGGCTTCGCAGCCGACCTGCGCGCCGTTACAGACCCCGAGGACGGGGACGCCGTCCGCGGCGGCCTCGCGGACCTCGGCCATGATCGGCGACCGAGCCGCCATCGCGCCGGCTCGCAGGTAGTCGCCGTAGGAGAACCCGCCGGGGAGGACGATCCCCGTCGTGTCCGCGGGAAGTCCGTCCTCGTGCCAGACGATCTCGGCGTCGATGCCGAGGTACTCGAGGGCGCGCTCGGCGTCGCGGTCGCAGTTCGAGCCGCCGAAGCGGACGATCGAGACCGTCACAGGCGACACCCCCCGGTGTTTCGGCCGACGGACTCGGTCGTCGTGATCGAAACCGTCACAGTCGCCACCCCGCGGTGTTGCGATCGACGGTTTCGATCGGTGTGAGAGAAACCGTCATCTACCGTTCGGCGACCTCCACGTCGTAGTCGTGGATGGTCGGGTTCGCCAGCAGCCGTTCGGCCATCTCGTCTGCGCGCTCGCGCGCGGCCTCGGCGCTTTCGGCCTCGAGGTCGACCTCGAAGCGGTCGGCCGAGCGCAACTCCTCGAGTTCGAAGCCCAGCCGCTCCAAGGCCTGTGCGGTCGTCTCGGCCTCCGGATCTAAGACGCCACGTTTGAGTCGAACCGTCACCGTCGCGGTGTAGGCGGTCATCACCTGATACCCCGCAACCGTGCTCAAAAACGCTTTCGCCTTGGCTCCGTAATACATGTTCGTGGATATCGATACGAGTCGGGGGATCGCCCCGTGTCCCGCCGCCCCAGTCGCCGGTGGCGTGGACGGTCACCCATTGGCGTCCGACTGGAACGACACCTGTCCGGCGGTCCGATCCGTCGCCCGTGGGGCAAACAGCGTCTCGTGTCCGGCGAATCCGCTCGAGGGAGCCGTCTCGCTGCTGGCACGGCAGGAACGCCACTGCCATCGGACCGGCATGGTTCGCCCCGACGGACCGCTCCGAAACGGAATGCGGGCGATTCTCACGCACTCTGGCGGAAAGCAGGACTTTTAGCCGCTCGTGGACTGGGATCCGTCGTGATGAATCGCGAATCGCTCGAGCGGAGGTGGCAGCGTTGACGACCGACGTAACCGAGATCACGGTGATCGGAGAGGACGACACGGGACTGATCGCGAACGTAACCAGCCTCCTGTTCGAGCGCGGAATCAACATCGAGGACCTCGATCAGGCGGTTCGTGACGGCGTCTTCCGGATGTATCTCGCCGTCGACACCTCGGAGATGGTCTGTACCGAGTCGACGCTCCGCGAGGACCTCCACGACCTCGGGGACGACCTCGGACTCGACGTCCAGGTCCGGTTCCCGTCCGATCGCGAGAGCCAGCAGATCGCCGTCCTCGTCACCAAGGAGAGCCACTGCCTCGAGGCGCTGTTCGAGGCCTGGGCCAACGACGAACTCGGTGCCGACATCGGGGTCGTCATCGGCAATCACGACGACTTACAGCCGCTGGCCGAACACTACGACGTCCCGTTCCACGACATCGGCGACGACGGCGGCCAGCAAAACGAGGACGAACTGCTCGAACTCCTCGCGGAGTACGACGTCGACCTGATCGTCCTCGCGCGGTACATGCGAATCCTCTCGCCGAACGTGGTCTTTCGCTACGAGGACCGCATCATCAACGTCCACCCCTCCCTGCTGCCGGCCTTCCCCGGCGCGGAGGCCTACCGGCAGGCACTGGACGAAGGCGTCCGCGTCGCGGGCGTCACCGCCCACTACGTCACGACCGACCTCGATCAGGGGCCGATCATTACCCAGCGCGCGTTCGACGTCCCCGACGACGCCGATATAGACGACATGAAACACCGCGGCCAACCGCTGGAGGCAGACGCCTTGCTCGAGGCCGTCCAGCTCCACTTAAACGGCGACGTTTCGGTCCACCGCGGTCGGACCTCGGTCCGGGAAAACGGTACCAAATACCAGCTCGGGCTCCCCGACGAAATCGACGAGTTCACGCCCGATCGGCCGGTCGACGGGATCGGCAGCGCGGTCGCCAAGGATCAGTAGCCGCGGCGGCTTCGTCTCTCCCGCTATCTTTCGTTTTCGTTTGAGGACCGTAGCGACCCGTCTCGAGCCCGATACTCAGGCCGAGTCCGACGACTCCCACTGATCGCGGCAGTCGTCGCTGCAGAAATGTCGGTGGACGGCGGTACCGTCCTCGACGGTCGTGATCACGCGCTGTTCGGAAGACGGTCCCACTGGGCTCCCACACTGTCGACACTCGGGCGAATCCGCATCCGTCGAGTCAGTCATCGCTTGACAGAAGACACGAGAGCCACTTGAACGAACCTATTGCGGCGGATTCGGCCACGGCCAGCCGAACGGGTTCGACCGACCCCGGCAGGCGTTCTCCCGGTCGATCGCGACCCGTTCGAACAGCGGCGCGTGATCGTCGTGGATGTCGGGAACGCAGCCGCAACCAGCGCCGGTCGCCGCCGAAACCGGATCGGGGAGTCGAATCGGCGTCGCTCGACATATTTTCGCCCCGTCGTCCGTTCATCCGAGGGCGGGCGAGCGCTCACCGTCGGTTCCGTGAGCGGCACCCTTATCGACGTCAGTGACCAACTATGGATTGGTATGGCACAGCAAGATATCCACCGGGAGCTACACGTCGACCAGTACACGCTCGGGCTCGTCGGCCCCGATCAGGAGTGGGCGGGGACCGTCGCGGACGGCGGGACGATCGAGACCTACACCCCGCCGGGCTGTTGGGGCCCGATGATAACGCCGGAGTTCCACGGCGGCCACGAGGTGACCCGGCCGATCCGCGTCGCGGGGGCCGAGGTCGGTGACGCGATCGCCTTGCACATCCGTGATATCGAGGTCACGAGCATGGCGACGAGTACGGGCTCGATGGCCGAGCGCGAGGACGCCTTCGGCGACGACCCGTTCGTCGACCACCGCTGTCCGGAGTGTGGCACGGAGTGGCCCGACTCGATCGTCGAAGGGACCGGCGAGGACGCGATCAAGTGCGCCGAGTGCGGCGCGAACGCCTCTTCGTTCGGCTTCGAGTACGGCTACACCGTCGCTTTCGACGACGACGGGACCGTCGGAATCACCCTCGACGAGGACGCGGCCCACGAACTCGCCGCGGACGCCGCGGAAGTAATGGATATCCCTGCCAACTCCAAACAGCACCCGATCCTGCTGTACGAACCCGGCGAGATGCCCGGGACGCTGGGCCGGCTGCGCCCGTTCATCGGCAACGTCGGGACGACCCCGCCGGTCACGATGCCCGACTCGCACAACGCCGGCGACTTCGGCCAGTTCCTCATCGGAGCCGACCACGACTACGGCGTCGACAGCGAGGCCGACCTCGAGGCCCGCACCGACGGCCACATGGACATCCCGCAGGTCCGCGAGGGCGCGACACTGATCTGTCCAGTCAAGGTCGACGGCGGCGGGGTCTACGTCGGCGACCTCCACGCCAACCAGGGCGACGGCGAACTCTCGCTGCACACGACCGACGTCAGCGGCACCGTCCGGATGGACGTCGAGGTTATCGACGACCTCGAGATCGACGGCCCCGTCTTGCTCCCGCCGGAGGAGGACCTGCCCTTTATCAGCAAGCCCTACAGCGACGAGGAGCGCGAGGCGGGCCACGACCTCGGCGCGGAACACGACGTCGACGTCGAGACGGACATGGGCCCGATTCAGGTCGTCGGCTCCGGCGCGACGGTCAACGACGCCACGCAGAACGCCTTCGACCGCGCCGGCAAACTGCTCGAGATGAGCGAGGGCGAGGTCCGCTCGCGGTGTACGTTTACCGGCGGCGTCCAGATCGGCCGACTCCCCGGCGTCGTCCAACTGGACATGCTGGCCCCGATGGAGGTACTCGAGGATCGCGGGATGGACCACCTCGTGCGCGAACAGTACGGACTGTAGCCGGCCCCGTGCCGTAGCCCCCTCCGCCTTCCCCCTGCGGTGGCGCGCGCTGGGACACGGCGAACTACTGGTGAGCCGTGGCACGATCTCGCGCGAGGGATGAGCGAGCGAACGGAGTGACCGAGCGAATCGGTTGGGGAGGGCGTGGACACTCACTGTTGCCACGATAGCAGCGGACTCGTTCGTCTTCCCGTTTCTTTCGACTCCGTCGATCACTCAGTGACGAGATCCGCCCTGTACGGCCGGCACTACCGCCAGCGCCGCGCCCTCGGGCACCGGCTCCTCGAGCCCGGCCCGATCGCCCGCGAGCGAGACCCTGACGCTCGCGCGTACCGCGTCGCCGTCGTAGAGATGCGACGCCGCGCGCGGATAGGCGTCGACGAGCGCCGCGAGCGCGTCGGCGACGATCCCGCCCGCCCACTCGAGGACCACCGTCTTGTCGCCGGTCGCGCTCCGGAGCGGGCCATACACCGTGACTTCGGTCTCCATACCGTCAGTTGCGCGACCGGCCACATATACCGACCGCCGCCAGCCGCTCGAGGACGCCGACTTCGAGGACAGCGCGCCGTCGCCCGTCTGGTGGGGATCAGTACGGGCTGTAGGGTCGACTCCGCGCAGTAGGAATCGAAGCGAGCCCGTTACGGTTCGGGTCGCTCCGTCTCGGTCCGGAGATCGAAGTCGTCCGGCGTCGCGGCCTCGGCCGCGGGGAGGCGGCGGAGCCGCGGCCGTAGGAGGACGTAGACGGCCGTGAAGCCGAAGCCGCCCGCGGCCAGCGCCATGGTCGTCGTCGTTCCCAGCGCTTCGGCGACGAACCCGCCGACGAGCGAGCCCAGCGGGAGCGTCGCCCCCGAAGCGGTTCCCTTCGTCGCCGAGATCCGGCCCAGTAGATCGGCCGGAAACAGTCGCTGGTTCAGCGTCGCCGTGAGTACGCCCGATGCGCCGATCGGCACCCACGCGAGGCCGAACAGCGCGACCGTAAGCGCCGGCGACGGCGCGACGACCGCCGCGACCCAGCACCCCGCACCGAGCCCGTGCGAGAGCAGTACCGTCCCGTAGGGGACACCGGCCACGTACGGGCCAAGGATCGATCCGACGAGCCGACCGATGCCGAGGGCTCCCAGCAGTAGGCCGTAGATCGCGGGGCCACCCAGTCCGTCGCCGAACGCCGGCAGAATCGCCAGCGCGATCCCGGTCGCGAAGTTCGCCACCGCGGTCAGCAGAATCAGTTCGACGAAGAGAGTCCCGCGGAGGACCTCGACACCCGCTCGGAGATCGGAACCGTACGACCGGAGTACCGATTCGACGGACGGTGCGGACTCGTCGGCCTCACCGCTCTCGTTCGAATTCGCGGGCGTTCCGATCGTGAGTCCGGCGAAGAGTACCGCTGCGACGGCGAACGTGAGCGAGTCGACGAGGAACAGCGTCGTCGCGCCGAAGACGGCGATGAACCCACCCCCGATCGCGTCGAACACCATGTCCAGCCCGAGCGTTACCGTCGCCAGCGCGGAGTTGGCCTCGGAGAGCCGGTCCTCGTCGACGATCCGGGGGAGCAGCGCGGTCTCCATCGGTCCCATCACCAGCGTCGCAAGCATCAGCACCGGGGCAACGACGAACAGGAGACCGACTCGGAGCCGTCCGGTCACCGCTGCGAGCGGCAGGACGAGTACGACGACGCCCTGAACCACCTGTGAACCGACGAGGACGGATCTGAGCGGTAGCCGATCGACGAGCGGGCCGGCGAACACCTGCAGCAGCCACGGGAGCAGCAGTATCGCGTTCAGCGCGCCGGTGACGAGGGTCGACCCGGTCAGTTCGAAGGCGAGCCAGAGTACGGCGACCGTGTAGAGACTGTCCCCGGCGTTCGTCGCGAACTGACCGGCGACGAAGCGGCGAAAGTCCCGGTTCTCCCGCAACAAGCGCCCGGCGGCGATCATCGCGGACCACCCCTGCGGAGCGGCGGCACGACTTCAGGCGGCTCGAGCGAGCGAGGCGGCGGTGATTCGAATATCGATACGCGGTCGTGCGAGCCCCGGTCGGTGACCGGAGGCTCGGTGGATGTCGGCATGTGCGTGTTCGATCGAGAGAAAGTGCGGCTACCGCGGCGGTAGCGAAACGAACCCGAGTGCTGCGGCTATCGGGCCCGTCACGCGGCGGGGGGCGAGAGGGGGTCGAACACCGGACGAACCGAGAGCCGGCGGCTCATAGAACGAACCGTTGAGAGGATCCGCACGATCCGACAAAAGTATACTGATTCCGTACTGTCCGGAACTCCGTCACGTGTCGGCGGTGAACGCAGGCGGGCGAAACCACAGGAACAGCATCCGCTCGAGTCGTCGCTCGAGACGATGCGAGAGGAACGAGTGACGGGCGAGGTGTTCAGTCGTCGCTCGGTTCGGCACTCGCGGCTGTCGCAGTCGCGTCCTCCCGGCCCGCCCACTCGCTCGAGCGCAGGGGCGCGAACGTCAGAAACAGGATGGCCAACATGAAGACGCTCAGCATGACGGTCGCGACCATCGCGATACCGGCCGTGAAGCTGAACAGGACGATACCCGCTGTGCTGGCTATGAGACTCATTCGTGTTCGTTCGACCGTCGCAACTCCCGCCATATGAGGGTTACTGTGTCCGGTGCCGGGTGCGAAATGACAGCAATGGACGCGTGATCGAGCCGGTCGCGGCGCTCGTTCCCGCCCGGACTCGCCGTCGTCAGAGCCGCCGGACCGCGCCGATCGCGCTCGAGAGCGGCGGCGCGTCGAAGAACTCGCGGTCGGTGTAGGCGTTCGCACCGCTGCAATACAGTTCGCTCGCGGTCTCGAGAACCGACTCCTCGAGGGGTTCGGGCTCCTCCTCGCAGAGCGATTTCCAGTCGGCGACGTCCTCGGCTTTGGCCTCGGCCTTGGCGTCGTCGACGGCCCGGACCCAGTCGGGCTGGGTGCGCTTGTGGTACTGGCGCAGGACCTCCTTCGAGAGCTGGGTCCCCTCGTAGCTAAAGCGGTTCTCGTCGAAGGTGCCGACGACGTCGCCGACCCGGATCTCGCCCTGATAGTAGAGACACTCGATCTTGCCGTCCTCGTGGGTCAACCCGGCGGCGTCGGCCTGCTCGGTCACGATCCGGTTGACCTCACGGGCCAGCGACTCGAGGTCGTCGATCGCCGCCTTGCCGGCGATGGCGTCGGCCTCCGCCCGCTCGAGATAGCGGTCGCCTTCCTCGTACTTCGTGGAGAACTCGACGATCGGGTCCGCGAGGTCGACGGCCTCGTCGGGCCACTCGTTGAACGCGAGCCCGTGGTCCGCGGGGTCGGTTCGGCTGCGCAGGCTCGAGCCGACCGGGACCCGGTTGCGGAAGACGATCTCCAGCGGGATCAGGTAATTCTCGCCGGCCGCCTCGTGGTAGCTGTCGTAGTCGTACTCCCGTCCCTCGTGGGGGAGGTCGGGCACCTGTGTGAGGTCGATGGCCATCTCCCAGGGCGGGTGGGAGGCGTCCGCGAGATCGACGACGTCGCCGTTTTCGACAACGCCGCGGTAATGGGTGGGGATGCCCTCGGACTCGAGCAGTTCGAAGTTGAACGCGCCCATGGTACAGAGGCTCGCGCCCTTCTGGGGGATCTGATCGGGCATCTTCCCCCAGTCAAACACCGAGTAGTCGTCGGTGAAGACGAACGAGCCGCGGCCGAGATCGTCGTCGGTCGCGTCCTCCTCGATGCGGAACTCCTTGACGCTGGTCATCGGATCCACCCCACGTGGATCCTGGACCGGTCGAACGGTTGCGCTGTGAGTGCAGTCACGCGAGACACCTCAGGACGTGTTCGCCCCCGTCGCTCATATCTCAGTTGCCGTGGCCGGAGCGTAAGAAGGTTTCAATATTCGGTCGGTAGTCGGGAGCCCGAACGCCCGGAGCCAGACGCGGAGTGACGAGCGCCACCGCCGGTTCGGTTCGACGGCCGGCGCTGGCCGCGATCCGCCTTCCCTCGCGTCATCGGTAGCGGCAACTCTCGACGCGGCCGATTCTGACGGGTGGGGTCCGGATCCATCACCCTTTTCTCGCTGTGCGAGCATCGTTACGTCGATGGAGCGACCGGTGACCGAGGCCGACCTGGCGTTCGAACACGTTCCCGAGACCGACCAGTCGTTCGAGAACGCACTGGCGAAAGCGCGCGATGGCGACCGACTCGATGTCGACGACGCCATCGAGTTACTCACGACTGGGACCGACAGCGACGGCATCGATCGCCGGCGCAAGGAACGCGTCCTCGAGGCGGCCGACCGCCGGCGCGCCGAGCAGGTCGGCGAGGAGGTCACCTTCATCGCGAACCTGAACAACAACGTCACGACGGCCTGTAACGTGGGCTGTCTGTTCTGTAATTTCAAAGACGCAGCTCACACCTTCGAGAGCGAGACGGAAATCGAGACGGCCGGATTTACGAAGACGCCCGCCGAGTCCCGCGAGATCGTCGCCGACGCCGTCGAGCGGGGGATCTACGAAGTCACGTCCGTCTCGGGACTGCACCCCGCGTTCGCGCTCGACGAGGAACACCGCGAGATCCTCGAGGCCCACCCGAACCCGAAGGAAGTCAACTACAAGCCGCCGGCGGTCTACGACACCAGCCCCGGCACCTACACCGACCAGATTTCGGCGATGGGCGTCGACGGCGTCCACGTCCACTCGATGACGCCGGAGGAGGCCTACCACGCCCGGCGGGGCACCGACTGGTCCTACGAGGAGGTCTACCGCCGACTGCAGGAGGCCGGGCTGGATACCGTTCCCGGCACCGCAGCGGAGATCCTCGTCGAGGAGGTCCGCGAGGTGATCTGTCCCGGCAAGATCAGCACGGAGGGCTGGCTCGAGGCCATGGAGGCCGCCGCGAACGTCGGCCTCGGGATGACGGCGACGATCATGTACGGCCACGTCGAGAACGAAGCCCACCGCGCACTGCACTTGAAACGGATCCGGGACCTACAGGATCGGACGGGCAACATCACGGAGTTCGTCCCGCTTTCCTTTATCCACCAGAACACGCCACTGTTCGAACACGACGTGGTCTCGGGCGGGGCCAGCATCGACGAGGACGAACTGCTGATCGCCGTCTCGCGGCTGTTCCTCGATAACATCGATCACATCCAGGCTTCGTGGGTCAAGTACGGCGACGAGCAGGGGCTGAAGATGCTCTCGTGTGGGGCCGACGACTACATGGGGACGATCCTTTCGGAGGAGATCACCAAACGCGCCGGCGGCGGCTTCGGCGAGTTCCGTTCGTTCGAGGACTACGTCGAGATGATCGCCTCGATCGGCCGCGTGCCCGTCGAGCGCTCGACCGACTACGAGAAGCGCCGCGTCATCGACCCCGACGACCCGCCCTTTGGCCCCCGACTCGGGCCGAAGGCCGACGGGACGCCGCTACTGACTCGAACGGAACGGGAAGAACGGGCAGTTCCGGCCGACGACTGATCGGTGCCGACCGTCCGTCGTCCCGTCGGACCACACTAACGGCGCTCCTGAATACTCTAACGGCGCTCCTGAATACTACAACGGTTCTTTCAGTTAGACGAACGCCTAACTGCGACCCGGTCCCACTGATGGGTATGTCAGCTAACGAACCTCATGAACGTACTCCCGCTGCCGCTGTTTTGCCCCGATAATGTCGGTTTCATTCCACGGGAGCGGTCGCGTGTTGCTGGGACTCGTTCTCGTCGTGACTACGATAGCGTTCGCCGGCTGTGTGACGCAGGAAGACTACTCGACATCGGTGGGCGAACCGACCAACGGGACGGTCATACGGAACGTCTCCGTCTACGACGTCAACGAGATAGACGGGGCACGATACGAACTCGACTACCGTCTCGACGACGCGACCAATTACACCCTCGAGACGTACGAACGGACGAACGGGACGGACGAACTCGTCGACACGACCTCCTTAGCGGGGCGTGAACCGACGAAACGGGGCGATCTCGCACCGCCGTGGGACCCCGGTGACGAGCGGACGTACAGACTCGTCGTCGTCCGATCGGACACCGGTGCGACCGTCGACGCGGTCACGATAACGATCGAGCGGAACTAGCGTTCACGGTGGGGATTCGCGGTCGTGTGACCCAGCGTACAACTGAACCGATTCAGACACCGATCACATCGCAGTCGTGCGATCGGGTGTGTAGTGACGTTCAGTGGCTACTATCGCCCCCGTCTCGGACGCCGACGGCCCGTACCGGCGCACCATCGCCAGCGAGCGCGAGCGGATACGCCCGGAGTTCGAACCGCTCGCCGACCGCCTCGAGCCCGGTCAGGTTCTCGAGGATCAGCCGGTCATCACCGAGCAGCGCGTGGTGGGCCGGGACGCCGTCGGGCTCGTCCGCGCCGGCACCCTCGGTCGGCGTCGGATCGGGGTTGAGCGTGTCGACGGCCACGTCCAGTCCCCGGTCGGCACAGGTTTCGGCCGCGGCCGGCGAGAGAGAGGGATGCTCGAGGTAGCGGTCGGTCCCCCAGTGGGCGTCCCAGCCGGTCCAGAACGCGGCGAGGTCGGCGTCGCTGTCGGGCACTCGCGACGCGGGGATCGACTCGCGGGCCTCGAGATCGCGACAGTCGACCCGGACGGCGTCGAAGACGAACCGCTCGAGCGGATAGGAATCGAGCGTTCGGCCGTCGGGCTCGGTGTGGGCGGGCGCGTCGACGTGGGTTCCGGTGTGGCTGCCACACTCGAGACTCGAGACGCGAGCGCCGTCGCCCGCATGGGTCGCGTGGGGGTGGACGGCGACCGGGGGGTCGCCGGGGTAGGTCTGCATCCCCGTTTCGATCGGCTGGGTGAGGTCGATCTGCATGCGGGATAGCTGTCGGCGACGGGGCATAACGCTGTTCGGTCCTCGAGCCGATCGACGGTCGATTTCCAGAACCGGTAACAATTATTATACGGTACCCCGATAACGTGTGGGTATGCGACTCGAAGGCAAGACAGCGCTTATCACGGGTGCGGGCTCAGGTCTCGGGCGGGAAGCAGCGCAGTTGTTCGCCGAGGAGGGCGCGACGATCGTCGCGGCCGACATCGATCACGAGAGCGCCGCAGAGACGGTCGCTCGCGTCGAAGACGCGGGGCAGGACGGTACCGCGCTCGAGTTGGACGTCCGGGACGCCGACGCGGTCCACGCGGCCGTCGACGAGGCGGTCTCGGAGTTCGGCCTCGATATCATGCTGAACAACGCGGGCGTGAGCCACGAGCGCTCGAAGATCGAGGAGATCGACGAAGGTGAGCGCGATCGGGTCATGGACGTCAACGTGAAAGGCGTCTGGAACGGCTGCCATGCCGTGATCCCCCACTTCAAGGAGCAGGGGTCGGGCGCGATCGTCAACACGGCGTCGCTGGCGGGGGTCATCGGTGCGCCTCAACTGGGTGCCTACTCGCTGTCGAAGGGTGCAGTGGTCAACTTCACGCGGACCGTCGCGGCGGAGGTCGGCCCGGCCGGCGTCCGGGCGAACGCGGTCTGTCCGGGCGTCACCGACACGGCGATGCCCCGGCAGAACCGCACCGAGGAGGAGTGGGAAGCGACCAAAGAGGAGATGTCCCGTCACTACCCGCTCAAGCGGCTGGGCGAGCCGGAAGACATCGCCAACGCCATGCTGTTTCTGGCCAGCGACGAGGCCGACTGGATCACCGGGCAGGCGCTGGTCGTCGACGGCGGCTTCTCCTGTACATAGACTTTCGAGGGGAAGCGTTTCGGAACCGGCGACCGAACGGTCGCTATGGCTACTGACGACTCGTACGTGCGGCAGGCGATCGACCTCGCGGAATCGGCGGTCGAGAACGGCAACACCCCCTTCGGTTCCCTGCTCGTCGTCGACGATGAAGTCGTCCGGACCGCGGAAAACACCACCCTAACTGACGACGACGTGTCGGCCCACCCCGAGTTCAAGCTCGCTCGGTGGGCCGCGCGCGAACTCGAGCCGAGCGAACGCGCAGCCTGTACGATGTATACAAGCACCGAGCCGTGTCCGATGTGTGCGAGCGCGATCGTCTATGCGGGGCTGGACCGGGTCGTCTACAGCGTTCCCGTCGACTCGCTTGCCGGGATCCGGGACGACGGCGTGATCGAGATTTCCTGTGACGAAGTCGTCGAGCGAGCCGATGCCGACACCAGCGTCGCGGGACCGGTCCTCGAGGACGAGGGGCTGGCGCTCCACGAGGCCTACTTTTCCGAGTGACCGCGAGCGAACTTCCCTCCCAGTCCAAAACCGACCTCGTCCACCATACCCCGTGGCGTTGGCGCTCGGAGAAATTAAGCGTGCGGCACGGCCTCGTCCCGAAGCACCGCACGATACCGCTTCCCGGCCGCGTCGTCGGCCGCAAGTGCGTCCCGGATCGTCGACGAAATCCACTCCCGGTCACCGTCCGCGCCGTCAGCCAGCCGGCCGTCGAACCCGTCGGTCCGCAGCTCGGCAGGCAGGAACCGCTCGTAGACCGGCAGCCGCTCGCCGAGCGGCACGCCCGCGCTGGCGGCGATCTCCTCGAGTTCCCTGAGCGCGGGCCACGTGTACTCGGGGTTGATGTGGTCGTCGGTGACCGGCGAGACGCCGCCCAGATCGTCGACGCCGCAGTCGATCAACTCCTTTGCGGGGGCGAGGTTCGGGGGGACCTGGACCGAGACCTCCTCGGGCAGGGCGGCACGGGCCATCGCCGTCACCTGCCGCATGGTCGCGAGGTCGGGCGAGCCGCCCGACCAGCGTTCGTTCTCGACGACGGGCTGGACGATCACCTCCTGAATGTGGTCGTAGCGCTCGTGGAGTTCGCGGATCGCGAGCAGGCTCTCCGCGCGGTCGCGCCAGTCCTCGCCGATCCCCACCAGAATCCCGGTCGTGAAGGCCACGTCGAGTTCGCCCGCGTTTTTGAGGGTGCGCAGGCGCTGGCCGGGCACCTTCCGCCGCGGGCCGGCGTGGGCCCCGACCTCGGCGGTCGTCTCGAGCATCACGCCCATGCTGGCGTTGACGTCGGCGACGACTGCCATCTGTTCGCGGGTCTGGTCGCCCGGATTCGCGTGGGGAAGCAGGCCCTCCTCGAGCGCCACTTCACAGGCCTCGCGCAGATAGGTATGAATCGAGTCGTGGCCCCACGCCTCGAGTTGTGCGTGAATCTCGGTGTAGCGGTCGTCGGGATCGTCGCCGAAGGTAAACAGTGCCTCAGTACAGCCGGCGTCGGCCCCCCGCCGACAGATCTCGCGGACCTCCTCGAGCGAGAGCAGTTCGGCCTGCCCCGGCGGGTCGAAGTACGTACAGTAGGTGCAGGTGTACCGGCAGGCGGTCGTCAGCGGCACGAAGACGTTCCGCGAAAAGGTAAGTGCCGGCGGCGCGTCGACGTCGCTCGGGCTGACTTGGAGGAGATCGTCGACGGCCTCCTCCTCGACCGTGACGTCGACGCCGTACTCGCTGGCCCCGGGGAACATTACCTCCGATTGGCGTGGCTCGGCACATAAGGCCTTCACTTCGCGGCAACCGCTGGGCCGTCACTCCGTCGGCCCGCCCTCGCGGACCGCGGCGACCCGGCCGTCGCGACGCTCGAGTTCGAAGCCGAACTCGCGGAGGACGGCCGGTGCGCGGTCGCTCTCGCGGCCGTGGACGAGGACTTCGACGAGGTCGGCGGGCTCGTCGACGTCGGTCCCGAGCCGGAAGGAGTCGACCGTCTCGAGGGTCGCGCCGACCTCGCGGGCGATCCCGCGGTGGTCGAGATAGGAGAGGCCGTGGTAGTCGACGCGGAACGCGGGGTGATCGACGACGAGGGCGTTGGTGCCGCCGCCCCGACCGGGCGCGATCGCGATGTCCGCCGAGGGAGTCAGCAGGGCCTCGAGCGCGTCGGGCGTCGCGAGCGCGAGATCGGCCATGACGACGGCGACGGGCTCGTCACCGGCGTCGGCCGGCAGCCGCGCGTTGACCGCCTCAGTCAGGGGTCGGTCGTCGAGCGTCAGCGACGTCGCCGCGGCGACGTCGCCCGGCGTCTCGAGGGCCGCGAGATCGAGCGGCGCGGTCGAGACGACGGCGGGCTCGTGGCCCGCGCGGACGATCGCGCGAAGCACGTCCGCGAGCATGGCGCGGGCGAACGCCGAGCGCTCGGCCGGCGAGAGAACTGACTCGAGCCGCGTCTTCGGCGTCTCGGCGGCGAACGGAACCACGACGCGCATCTGAATCTAGTTGCGGTAGCCGGGGCGGCCCCAAAAGTACGTCGGAGCGAAGATCGAGGGCGGCCAACGGTGACTGCTGGCTCTCGAGGACTGGCGATCGACTGCCCCCTCCCGGCGAGCGCGGCCGCTCGCCCCGTCGATCGTCGAAAGAAC
Organism: Natrinema pellirubrum DSM 15624; assembly: GCF_000230735.2. NCBI lineage: Archaea > Methanobacteriati > Methanobacteriota > Halobacteria > Halobacteriales > Natrialbaceae > Natrinema > Natrinema pellirubrum. The sequence goes on along the minus strand of NC_019962.1, from coordinate 3,067,332 downwards.
GGCGGCCTAGAACAGCGGCTCGAGTTCGTCCTCGTCGTCCTCGACGAGTTCCTCGAGGTTCTCTTCGCTTTCCTGCTGGATGTCGTCGATGTTGTCCTGTGCCTCGATGGCGACCTGCTGCAGTCGCTTGATCCGGGGGACGTTGGTCACGCCGGAAAGCAGGATGGCAGCGGCCACCTCGGGCTCCTCTCGCGGGAAGTCGCCACCGCGGACTTCCATGCTGCCCGTTTCCTCCTCGAGCCACTTGCGGCCGCGTTCGATGCCTTTCCGATTGAGGTACTCGGAGGGACCGGAGAGGACGAGCAGCGCGCGCTCGGTGCCCTCGATCTCACAGGGAAGCGTGAGTCGGCCGAGCGCGGCCTTGCGGACGAGGCTCGTGATGCGGTTGGTCGTGTTTGCGGCGTCTAAGTCGTCCTCGCTGCCGCCTTCGCCGGTAAAGCGAGAGAGGAGGCCACCGCCCGTGTTCATCTCGACTTCCTCGCTCGCGAAGCCGACGGTCGAGACGCCGCCGCCGGAAAGCGTGTTGATGATCTCCGAGGAGTCGACGACGCTCTCGGCGACCTCCTGTCCGTCGCCGACCTCGCCGGCGCCAAAGAGGATGCCAAAGCGGCGGACGATCTCCTCGTTGATCTGGTCGTAGCCGCCCTCGACGGACTCGCCGGTCTGTCGCCAGGAGTCGTTGTCGAAGACGAGCAGGTTGTCGACCTCGCGAACGAACGTCTGGAAGGATCGTGCCGCGTTGAGCGTGTAGATTCCGCCTTCGTCGGTGCCCGGCAGGACGCCGAGGCCGTAGACCGGGATCGTGTAGATCCGCTGGAGGTGTTTCGCGAGGACCGGCGCGCCACCGCTCCCGGTGCCACCGCCCATCCCGGCGACGATGAGGAAGGCGTCGACCTCGTGGGTCGGGATCGCGTCGATCGCGTTTTGCACCTCGTCGATGTCTTCCTCGGCGACTTCCGCGCCGAGTTCGTTGTCAGCACCCACGCCGTGGCCCTTCACGCGGGCCTGGCCGATGAGTACGCGATTCTCCTGTGGAATATTTTCCAGGCCCATGAGGTCCGCTTTCGCGGAGTTGACAGCGATCGCTGCCCGGACGATTCCGCTTCCCGTCCGATCGTCGTAATCGAGGAACCGATCGACGATTTTGCCACCGGCCTGTCCGAATCCGATCATCGCCAGCTTCATTGTTTATCAGGGGGCTCCGTTGGATTGGTAACAGTGGGATAGAGGATATAAGTCTTGTGCTAATCTGAATTTCTCGATTAATAGAGTATTGCTCGAGAGCGCCGCGTAGAGGCAATGAAGCGCCCAATATCGCGAGTAGTAAATATCTTTTTACCCTCTCCAATAGTGTTTTTTATATTACGTTTCGTGCCTGATCGCCGTTGATCGGAACGGTGACCTCCCGGCTGGCGCTCGATCAGGCAGTTCCCGCCGGCCGCCCTCGGCGACCGGGTCCCGCGAGGCCGAGATACGAGGCGAGCGTCGTCAGGTCGGCCGGATCGCGATCGAACGCGATCACGTCGTTGTCGGTAACGGTGTTGTCGAACGCCAACGAGCGTGCCTGATCCGGGCCGAACGGCAGGAACGGGACCGGGCCGATCGCCGAGAGGCCGACCTTGGCCAGTCCCATCGGGATCGGGACGATCGTGATGTCTTTGCCTTCGGCCGCATAGGCCAACTTGGTCACGTCCGCGAGGGTCAGGACCTCCGGCCCCGCGAGGTCGTAGGTCTCGCCGGCGTGGGCCTCGTCCTCGAGCGCGTCGGCCAGCATCGGGACGAGATCGCCGACCCAGATCGGCTGGAACCGCGTCTTTCCGCCGCCGGGGAGCCCGGTCACGTACGGCGTCGTCAGCGCCTTCGTGAAGTCGACGAATTCGCCGCCGTCCCCGAAGACCACGGAGGGGCGAACGATCGTCCACTCGAGGGCGGACGATCGGACGACCCCCTCGGCCTTGCCTTTCGTGCGGATGTAAGCGGTCGCGCCGTCGGGGTCCGCTCCGAGCGCGCTCAACTGGAGGAACCGGTCGACGTCGCCCGCCTCGGCGGCTCGCACGAGGTTCTCCGTGCCGCCGAGGTGGACCGTCTCGTGGCTCTTCCCACCGCGGGGCTTGAACAGCGGCGAGAGCGCGACGAGGTTGACGACCGCGTCGTGGCCTGCGACGGTGTCGACGATCGAGTCGTAGGCGCTGACGTCGCCTATCGCGACCTCGACGCCGTCTGGCAGGCCGCCGCCGTCGGGCGAGCGCGACAGCGCCGTCACCTCGTGGCCGCGCTCGGCCAGTTCCGCACACAGGTTCGTCCCGATGAAGCCGGTGCCGCCGGCGACGAGGATCTTCATACACGAACGTGCCGGCGCAACGATAAATAGCTAGGCGGCTACGTAGTGAGGTCGTCCGTCTCGACAGATTGTAGTAGCCGTCACGCCCAGATCCGGGCATGCTCGTCACGCTCGAGGGGTTGGACGGCAGCGGCAAGACGACGGTCCGGGAGGCCTTACGCGAGCGCTATCCGGACGCGACGGTCACGCGTGAACCCACTGACGACTCCTGGTACGGCGAGGCCGTCTACCGCTCGATCGCGGACGACGACGCCGACCCCCTGGCGGAACTCTTTCTCTACACCGCCGACCACGCGGCCCACCTCGAGCGGGTGATCCGCCCCGCCCTCGAGGCCGGCGACCTCGTGATCTCCGATCGCTACTCGGACTCCCGTTTTGCCTATCAGGGTGCGACCCTCGCGGACGCTCCGGCCTACGACTTTGCGGACCCGATCGAGTACGTCGTCGATCTCCACCGGCCGTTCTCGATCGAGCCCGATCTGACGATCTATCTGGATCTCGACCCCGAGACCGCCGCCGAGCGGGCGGGGACGACCAACAAGTTCGAACGCACCGCCTACCTCGAGACGGTCCGGGAGAACTACGAGCGCCTGCTCGAGCGCGATCCCGAGCGATTCGTCCGGGTCGACGCGACGCAGTCGCCCGATACGGTTCTCGAGGCCGTCGTCGACGCGCTCGAGGACGCTCGGCAGAGCGACCGCTGACCGGGCCACGACCGCGCCGCGAGTGGATTCGGGCAAAGGCTTTAGTCGTGGCAGAGTGTACCACACCGCCGATGGTCCACGCCTTCATCATGGTGAAGACCGCCGCCGGGAAGTCCGAGCGCCTGCTCGCGGAGATCGGCGATCTCGAGTCGATCACCGACGCCCACATCGTCGCGGGCAACTACGACATCATCGCCGAGGTCGATACGCCGGAGGTCTACGACGTTCTCCAGACCGTCTCCTCGGACCTGCAGGCCCTCGACGGCGTCACCGACACGAAAACGTACATCGCGATGGGGTAGGGTCGCTCGAGCGCCGTTCGTCTCGTGGGCCAGTCACCGGTTCTCGCCGTCCGCACATCGTGCCCTCGAGCCCGCCGGCCGAACGCATGCCATGGTAATCCGGGGCAAGCTTATTGACCGGGGCCGGCGTATCCCCCTGCATGCGGTTCGTGATTATCGGGGCCGGACGGGTTGGGCTGCGCACCGCGCGCGTCCTGCGCGACGAGGACCACGAGGTGACGATGGTCGAGCGCGACGAGCCGACGCGCAGACGCGCCCGTGAGCAAGGGTTCACCGTCGTCGACGGCGACGGCTCCCGCGAGGACGTCCTCGAGGCGGCCGGAATCGCCGACGCCGACGCCCTCGGCGCGCTGACCGGCGATCTGAACGTCAACTTCACCGCCTGCATGATCGGGAACCACCACGGCTGTCGGACGGTGATGCGGATCGACGAGGCCTACCGCGAGGGCATCTACCGGAAGTACGCCGACCAGGTCGACGAGGTGATCTACCCCGAACGACTCGGCGCGATCGGCGCGAAAAACGCCCTGCTGGGCGGGACGATCCGCGCCATCGCGGATGTTGCCCCCCACCTACAGGTGGTCGAACTCACCCTCACCGCCGACGCTCCCGTCAACGGCTACACGATCAGCGAACTGCACCTGCCCGCCGACGCGACCGTCCTCGCGTTCGGCAAGGGCGACGGTCCTCTCGAGATCCCGACCGAAGACCTCTCGCTCGAGGCCGACGACCGGCTTGTCGTCCTCGCGGACTTCGACGTATTGAGCGAGGTCCGCCAGTTGCTGGTGGGTGAGACCGCCGAACGGGCGACCGCCAACGCCGGGACGGGGACGAGTTCGGCCGCGACCGAACTACTCGAGGGCGATACGGACGGAGGTGACAACTGATGGTTACGGCATTCGTCATGATCAAGGCGAACACGGGCGAGGCGGATCGGCTCAGAGACAGCATCGAATCGGTCGCCGGCGTGGAGTCGGCCCACATCGTCGCCGGCGACGTCGACCTCATCGCCAAAGCCAGCGTCGAGACGCCCGCGAAGGTCAAGGAGATCGCCGCCACCCACATCCAGGCCATCGAGGGTATCGAGGACACGCAGACGTACATCGCGATGGATTAGAAACGAAGTTTTGCGCTGCGGGCGCGGCGGAGCCGCGCCCTCGGCAAAAATTCGATTAAAAGCACTCCTCCTTCCGTTCGTTCCTTTCAGTCACTCACATCAGTCGTCGGCCCGCTCGCTCCCTGCGGTCGCTCGCGGTGAGTATGGGTAAGGGCCTGCCCTCCCCCGTTGAGCGGACGCGTAGCGTCCGCGATGCTCGGAAGAGCTTGCTCTTCCGTAGGGTCGCGGGACTCTCGCTGTCGCTCGAGCCCCGCTCCCGGCCGCTAAACTACACTGAACCGTTCCACGAATAGTATCTCGGCGAGTGAGCGGTTCGGAGAACCCGAGCGACGCCGTTCACCGAGCGCTGCGCGCTCGGGCCGACGAGCGACCAAGGCGTGGCGCGAAGCGCCACGGGATGGCGAACGGCGATAGCCGTGAGCCCGGGAGCGAGGAGGCTTTTATACTAAATCTTGCCGAGGGCCGTCTACGGCGGCCCGTGGTTCGAAAGGCGCGTAGTGATTCGGGAAAGTTATTGAGTAGAAGTATCTCTTTAGTGTAGTGACTGGTCGAGAGAAGAAAATCGTGCGACACCTGAGTGAAGAAGATCTGGATCGTCTTCTCGGCGAGGCAGACGATCAGAAGGAATTCGAACGCCTCGTGTTCATCAAACGGCTGTACAAGGGTGCCACGCTGAAGGAAGCCGCCGACGACGTCGGGAAATCTGAGGGCACCGCCACGAACTGGGTTAACCGCTGGAACGAAGGAGGTCTCGGCAAACTCACTCCGAACTTCGGGGGCGGTCGGCCCCCGAAGCTCGACGAAGACCAACAAGACGAACTCATCGATCGACTACGTGAGGGACAACCGTGGAAAAAACAGGAGATTCAGCACCTTCTCGACGAGGAGTTCGACGTCGAATATCATCCACACTACCTCCCAACGTTCCTACACAATCTCGGCCTTTCCTACGCCATTCCTCGGACAAAACGGCCTGATCGACCCGACAACGCCGAAGAGATCCTCGACGAACGCGTTGAGTACGCGTTCGACGAGGATGCTCACGACCAGCCACATAATAAGCGCGAGAGTGACGACGATGACGACGAAGAGAAGTGGCGTACCGATGAGGATATCTGCACTGATGGCGGGACTGTGGTGGGATTTTTCGATGTCTCGCATCCACAACCATGGGACAACTCTCAGCGACTGTATACGGTCGATGAACCACATATCACTCGGCCGCTGGTGAAAATCGATACACCAGCGGCCGGGTTCTATGCGCTCAACGGAGAGAGCGTGCTGTCGTTCCCACCGAACCAGGAGAAAGAACAAATCTGTGGGTGTTTCGAGGAGATCCGCGAGCAGAATCCCGGCAAGCGGATTCTGCTCGTGTTGGATAACTTTTCGTCACACGTCTGCAAGCACACGCGCAAGCGTGCTCATGAACTCGGGATTGATCTGGTGTTCCTTCCGGTTGGTTCCCCGGACCTCAACCCAATCGAACCTGTCTGGAAGAGTCTCAAGTGGGAGTCTTCGCCGTTGATTGTTAACGGCGAAGACGAGTACCGGAGACTCCTTGACGAACTGTTCGACCAACTGACCGAGAAACTGAGTTTCGCTGCATCGTGGATTGACAATCACCTCAGTGGATTTCTCAATAAGATTTGCTAATCACTAAGCGCCTTTCGTCATCAAGCGAAACCTTCGGTTTCGCGGACCTCGCGAATTCTGGCGAGACGTACGTCTCGCTGACCTCGCGGGAGCGAAGCTCCCGCTTAGCTCCGATTCGCTCAGTCACGAGAGAGCTTCGCTCTCTCGAACGACAGAGCAAAATTTAGGTTTACATCGGCATTCCGCCGCTGCCGTCGCCGTCAGCGGCCTGTTGACCCCTGTTCTGGGCGTTCTCGAGCAGCGTCGCCGCTTCGCCGCGGTAGTCGTAGCCTGGAATGATCCCCTGTGCGAAGGTGCCTTCGACGAACTCGATGAGGGCCTTAGCGTCGTCGACGCCCTCGGCGGCGTCCCAGGCAGTATACTCGAGGTGAACTCGAACTTCGTCGGCATCGCGTTCGATGGCCGGCTCCTCGTGGGTACTCGTGTGGGCGACGGTGAAGACGTCCGCGAGCCGTCGCTCGAGCGTTTCGAACCAGCCGTCCTCGACTGGTTCGGCGACGACCTCGCCCGCCACGGCGGCGTCGAGCGTGGGGAGGACAACGGTAATCGAAAACCGGCCGTCGCGTTTCCCCGCCGCGTCGTCGGCCGTGACGGTCGTCTCGAAGACGGTCGTCTCGAGGTCGTAGGCATCCCCGCGGGCCGTAAACGCGTCGTGGGACTCGAGTGCGGTGGCGACGAGATCGGGCAGGTCGGTCATTGGGGAACCAACGAGCGTGGCGGAAAAGGGTGTTACGTTGTTCGATGCGGTGTGGTCGACACGTCGGCGACCGTTTCGAACGAAACCGCATGACAGCGCGGGGATCGTTTCACGCCGGAAGCGCGGCGTTTCGCGCGGAAACGGCCCCTATTACTACAAGGGACTCCCCCATCTGTCGTCGGCATGAGTCTCGATAGACACGCTGCCGATCGCCGTCGCTTCGCTCGCCTTCTCGGAACGGACGGCGACCGCGGCTCCGGCCTGCCGATCGGCGGCGACGATAGCGATGACGGCGACGCGGACGACCCTCCCGAAGCCGACGATACCGATAGTGACGACTCGAGCGCGGATTAGTCGAGTTCGCGCTCGCTGAGGAACGTATCGAGCGCCGTGGCGACTTCTTCGAAGTCCTTGACTGTGAGGCCGTCCGTGGTGGCGAAGACCCCCTCGCTGTCGTTCGTCACGCGGATGAGGAACCCGTTTTCGAAGACCCGGATCGTGTAGTCGTAGCCGCCAAGTTCCGACCCCTCGTAGGCGGTCTGGGTCGTCTTGAAGCCGCGCCACTCGTGGCCGATGAACGTCGAGAGGTCCGCGTCGCGTTCGAGGTCCTCCCGCAGGTAGACCTGCTCGAAGTCGTCACGTGTGAAGTAGGTGACCGACCGGAGGCTGTCGCCGATGGCCGTCCGACAGGTCGCGACGATCTGCTCCGCCGCATCGTCCGTGAGTATCCCGGTTGCCATATCCGACCAGTCGAACGCCGGTCCCTTAACCGCGGGGGCTAGTCACAGCGCAGTGAAAACGCCGGCCGGCCGCGGGCGGCGGTCGATTACGCTTGCTCGATCGCGCGATCGAGGTCCGCGATCACGTCGTCGACGTCCTCGATGCCGACCGAGAGCCGAACGAGGTCGTCGGTGACGCCACTTGCCAGCTTCTCCTCCTCGGTGAGCTGCTGGTGGGTCGTACTCGCGGGGTGGATGATCAGCGTCTTCGCGTCGCCGACGTTTGCGAGCAGGCTCGCGAGGTTGACCTCGTTACAGACCGTTTCGGCGGCGTCGTAGCCGCCCTCGAGTCCGAACGTGATCATGCCGCCGTAGCCGCCCTCGAGGTACTTCTCGGCGTTCTCGTGAGTCTCGTGGCTCTCGAGGCCGGGGTAGTTGACCCACGAGACCTTCTCGTGGTCCTCGAGGTACTCCGCGACGGCCATCGCGTTCTCGCAGTGTTTCTCCATGCGCAGCGGCAGCGACTCGAGTTTCTGCAGGGTGACCCAGGCGTCGAACGGCGACTGCTGGTTACCCAGGTCGCGCAGGCCGCGGGTGCGAGCGGTGAAGGCAAACGCCGCGTCGCCGAACGTCTCGCGGAAGTTGATGCCGTGATAGGCCGGGTTCGGCTCGGTGATCTCGGGGTAGTCGCCGTCCTCCCAGGGGAAGGAGCCACCGTCGACCAAGATCCCGCCGACGGTCGAGCCCGCGCCGTGGATCCACTTGGTCGTGGAGTTCCAGACCAGGTCAGCACCGTGTTCGAGCGGCCGGCAGAGATACGGCGTCGCGAAGGTGTTGTCGACGAACAGCGGCACGTCGTGATCGTGAGCGATATCGGCGATTCGCTCGATATCCGGCGTCACCAGGGCGGGGTTGCCGATCGTCTCGAGGTGGACGAAGGCGGTGTCGTCGTCGATGGCCTCAGCGTAGGCCTCGTAGTCTAAGGTATCGACGAACTTGGTCTCGACGCCGCGTTTCTCGACGGTGTGGGTGAGGTAGGTGTAGGTCCCACCGTACAGCGACGACGAGGAGACGATGTTGTCGCCGACGTCGGCGAGAATGAACGTCGCGAGGTCGAACGCGGCCATCCCCGACGCGGTCGCGAGCGCACCGACGCCCCCCTCGAGCGTCGCGATGCGTTCCTCTAACATCGCGTTCGTCGGGTTCATGATCCGCGAGTAGATGTTTCCGGTTTCCTCAAGGCCGAACAGGGCGGCGGCGTGGTCGGTGTCGTCGAACTCGTAGGAGGTGGTCTGATACAGCGGCGGCGCGCGGGCCCCGGTCGTCGGATCGGGTTCCTGCCCGGCGTGGACGCTATCGGTGGCGAATCGGTTCCCCTCGGAGTCTGAATCGTCGCTCATACCCGCCCCGTCGCAGGCGGCCCAAGTAAAACCACTAGACGTGTGGCTTCGGCTGGGAAGCACTGTGGATCGCAGGGCGGCCGGCCGCGTCAGAGAACGCTGACGACGCCGAGGCTTTCAATGAGCAGCCAGCAGACGAACGCTCCGTACAGCCCCAAGAGCAACCACCCCTCGCGTCTGGTGAGGGCCATCCCGGTTCGGGAAATCGCGAAGAACGCGACCGTCGCCAGGACGAGAAACCCCATCATCGGAACGATGTTGGCGAAGTTGACCGTCAGTGCCCCCTTGACGACGACGCCGACGGGCACGGCCACGAGCAGGTCGAACGTGTTGCTGCCTAGGACGTTCGCCAACGTGACCGTCGGTCGGTCGGCCCGCGCTGCCGCCAGGCTGACGAACGTGTCCGGCAGACTCGAGCCGGCGGCGACGACGGTCATCCCCCAGAGAAAGGAGGGGGTCCCGAAGGCCTCCCCCAGCCCGATCGCCGCTCGGACGAGCGCTTCCACGCCGACGACGATGAACGCCAGCCCGACGACGAACCAGAACCACGTACGCGCGAGCGCGATCGAGCCGTCCGCCTGCTGCTCGGACTCAGCAGCGTCCAAGTACTGCGTGAACAGGTAGAGGCCGTACAGGGCGAGTGGGAACAGGGCGAGCGGCCTCGAGACGGAACCCCCAATTCGGACGCCGGCCTCGTCGACGGGGTTGTAGATGACCGCCAGCGAGAACGTCAACAGCAGGGCGGCGACCGCGAGCATGTAAAACAGCGACTCCTTGTAGACGAGTTCGCGCGTCGTGTCGACCACGCCGCCGGCGACGACGACCGCGAGCCCCGGAATCACGAGGAGGTTAAACACCGCCGAGCCGACGATCGATCCGACTCCGAGTTCGAACTCCCCGTGTACCAGCGTCGCGAGCAACACGCTCGCCAGTTCCGGCGCACTCGAGCCGACCGCGGCGATGACGGCACCCTGGACGACCGCCGGCAGTCCGTACGCGACCGCGAGTTTGTTCGCCGAATCCTCGAGCCAGCTACTGCCTTTCCAGACGATCGCCGTGCCGACGGCGGCAAGTCCCAGCAGCGTCGCGACCGCGAACATGACCGATTGTTCAGACGACCGACTGATAAAACGCTCGACGGCTCGGTCGGGTCCGACGAGCGGGCGTCGCCCGTCAGCGCGTCCGAGCGAGCAGGGTGACCGCGAGGACGGCGAGCGCGAGCAGCGCGGCCCCGCCCGCGAAGCCGGGGATCGACTCCGAGTCGGTCGACGTCGGTTCGCCGTCGGTTCCCGTCTCGTCATCTCCGTCGTTCGCGGCCGCTTCGGTGTTCTCGCCGTCGTCCGATCCGCCCGCCGATTCCGACCCGTTCCCGCCGTCCGCGACGGTGACCGTCCCCGTCTCGAGCGACGGTTCCATCCGGCTGCCGCCGTCGGCATCGAGCCGGGCGTCGGTCACCGCGAGCGCCGCCGTGCCGGGCTCGGTCCCGCTGACCGTGACCGTCGCGAGCGTGACGTCGCTCGCGCCGGGGGTGACCGCGTCGTCGAGATCGACGGCCTCGACGGTCACCGTTTCCCCGTCGTCGCTCACGACGGGGTCGGTCGTCATCCGGTAGTCGTCGGGATAGCTGGCGTTCTCGACTGCCGCCGCGTCGCCAGACAGCTCGAGGCTGAGTTCGAAGCCGGCGAGCCCGTCGGGCGCGTCGGTGAGTACGATGCGGTGGACGGCTGTCCCGTCGGGTTCGACCGTCGCATCGCTGACGACGATACTCCCGGCCGAGACGGACTGGTCGGCGGTCGCCACCGCGGGGGCCGTCCCCCCGTTCGCGGCCGCCGTGACCCCCGCCGCCGGCACGAGCGCCGCCCCCATCGCGAGGACGACGACGAGGGCGACGGCGGGCCGTCGCCACCATCGTTGTCGGGGAGCCGACGCCGCGGTGTCGGCCCGGTCGGATGAACTCGTCGCAACGGTGTCGTCTGCGGCCATCGATTACAGCTCGTCAGACAGCTCGACGACGTCGTCGTAGTCGATGCGGCCGTTGTCGTTGAAGTCGTACGCGTCGACGGTCAGCGACCCGGAGTCGTCCTCAATCTCCTCGAACAGGAGGACGATGTCGTCGTAGTCGAGCCGCCCGTTCCCGTTGACGTCCTCGTAGCGGCCGTCGCCGTCGGGATCGGTCGGAGCGCGTCCGCCCGAGCCGCCGGACCCGCCGCCGACCGGCGGCGGCCCGGTGACTACGACGCCCGTGTGCGGCCGGGACTCGATCGGCGCGCCGTCGTCGTCGTCGAGCGAGTCGACCGTCACCGAGATGTCGGTCGTCCCCATACTCGCGCCCTCGAGTTCGACCGTCGCCACCGACACGTCGGTCGCGCCGGGCTGGATCTCCTCGTCGATATCGGCGAACTGGAACTCGACCGTCGAACCGTCGTCGCTGACGGTCGGGCCGGCGGTGAGTTCGAGCGCGTCGTGGTAGGTCGCGCCCGTGATCTCGGCGACGTCGGTGTGATCGACCGAGACGGACACCGTCCCGCCGGCGAGCCCGTCCGGCACCGCGGACAGGGTCAGCTCGGCCGCGGCGGTCGCGTCCTGTCGCACCGCGACGGAGTCGATGTAGACCGAGGTCGGCGGCTCGTAGACCCACAGCGCGTCGTTGGGGTACGACCGGCCGAAGCTGCCCTTGTCCTCACAGAGGAGGACGCGGCCGTCGTCGAGTACCATGACGTTGTCCACGTTGATCGGCGCAGCGTCGACGATCGACTCGCGGTCGGTCGCGTCGGGGCCGACGACCGCCGGCTCGAGCGTCGAGACGTCGTAGTCTTCCTCGAGTTCGGCCCGGTAGACGACGCCGCCGTCGACCCGGTCCATCCGCAGATCGCCCCGATCGTCGCTCATGGTGCCGTTCAGTTCCGCGAGACCGAAGTAGACGAAATCGCCCGGCTCGGCGTCGTCGAGCGAGTCGATCCCTTCGGCCTTGGTGAACTCGATGCTGGCTCCGATCTCCTTCGCGGCGGCGCGGGTCTCGAGGAACGGGACCCGACGAAGTTTCTCGTCGACGCCGCCGGGGCCGTACGCCTCGTACTGGCGGGCCCACTCGGCGATTTCCTCGTCGGTGATGTAGTCCTGATTGCCGTTGATCGCGACCTCCTCGTCGGCCGCCGCCAGCGCCGCCTCGAGGTCACTCTCCCAGTCGACGTCCGCGTGGGTCTCGAGGTAGTCGACCTGCGTGATGTCGTCGTAGTCGGCGATCCAGGACGCGACCTCGGCGTTGCTCGCGGTGCCGAGTTCGACCCACTCGATCTCGAGGTCGACCTCGGCCGGCGGGTTGTTCTTCGCGGCCTCGTCGTTCGTGACGCGGGCGGCGAACAGCGTGCCGCGGACGTCCATCCGGTCGTCGTAGCTGGGGATCGGTTCCTCGGCGACGAACTTGTAGAGCCCCTTGCTCGCGCCGTCGGAGGCGAGGTAGACGGTCCGTTCGTCGGGCATGAACTCGGGACACTCGAAGGCGGCCCGGCCCATGACGTAGTGTTTGACCGGCGTCGGCTCCGCGGCCGTCGGCTCGGTGACCTCGACGATGTGACCGTATCGGTAGCGGTTGGGGTACCCCTCGCCGATCGGCTCGGTCGTGTTGGTGTCGCCGTCCTGATCGACCGGCTCGGCCCCGAGGTAGTAGGCCTGCATCTCGACGCCGCCCAGCGCCCAGGTCCCTTGCGGGTACCAGCTCTCTTCGAACAGGTCGCCGTCGTCGCCGAGTACGCCCGCGATCTCGGTCGGATTCGGCCGGTTCCAGAACGCCGCCGCGCCCCGGATCCCCACGCCGCTTTCGGCCTCGACCACGTCGCCGACCGTCGCCGACCCGGAGACGCGCGTGTGGCTGTAGTCCTCTTCGGACGACATCGGCGTCCCCCACGGACTCAGGTCGCCGTAACAGTTGATCCGCGTGCCGCCGATCTCACGGAACGCCTCGCGGTTCTCGAGTTCCATCGCGTTCGCCGCGTCGGCGCTCCAGCCGTCCTCGCCGCGGCTGATCGGCGTCCGCGTGATACAACCGGGGACTCGTCTCGTTGTTCGTAAAGAGGTATCCCTCGAGCCCCGCGTCGTCGGTCGGGACGAAGAAGTTCATGTCGGGGTTGTAGCCGACGTCGCCGTACCGACTCCCGACGAACTCGGTGACGTCGGTGCCGTCGGTCGTCTGGGGGTGTCCCCAGCGTTCCGTCCCGCCGTTGATCGTCTCGCCTTCACGGATGAGGATGTCGTACTCGCCGCCAGCCACCTGAACCTGCTCCTGTGCCGCTGCCGACCGCGGGGCCTCGAGTTCGTCGAACTCGTCGTTGCGGCCGTTGAACTCGAACTGATGGCCGGCGAGGACGCCGACTGCTGCCGTGTCGTAGGGAGCGGGGTTTTCGCGGCTCGGATGCTGGAGGCTGAACAGCACCTCGCCGTTCTCGAAGACGAACGGGCCAGTGACCTCGGCCCCGCGGGCCGTGGTCGCGAGTCGGTCGATGTCCCCCCGAATCGTCGGCGCACCCGGTGTGTCCGTATCGTCCGCGCTCACGGTCCCGATCGCACCGATACCGAGCGCCGCCGCCGCGGACGACGCCATCAGTTTCCGCCTGGTGAATTCGACCATGCGTGTGGGGAGAGGCGCCCGACATATGGTTAGATTTTATAATAGTATTCTTTACCTGAATTATTTTGGCGAAGGAATACGATGCCGGTCAGAGGGAAACGAACGGAAACCGACCGCTCTGTACGGCTATTGAGACGGCGACCGACCGCAGTACTCCCCCGTGCTGGAGACGGATCGAAAAGAGCGCGACTCTCGTAGCCACTGACAGTCACTGCATACCTGATCGCACGACAGCGGTGCGATCAGTGTGTCAATCGTTTCAGCGACGACTATACCGAGACGCTGCGGACGAGCGCCCTACTCGAGGCCGTGGGCGTCGGCCCGCGAGCGGATCTCGTCGGCGCGGTCGCGGACCCACGAGCAGTAGCGCTCGATCTCCTCGGGGGTCGTCCCGTAGAATGAGGCAACCCAGTTGACGTCGGCCCACGGACAGGTCACGAGGTAGGCGGCGAGGGTGTCCTTGCCGGCCTGGACGACCTCCGGCGGGACGCCGCGGGTACCGGTGTCTTCCTCGACGAAGCCGTTGACGTCGAAGTAGACGTCGGCGTAGCGGCGGGCCGTCTCGAGGTCGTCGAAGTCGATGGCGGTGTGGTTCGGTGCGACGAACTCGTACCGCGGATCGCCGTCGGCCGACTCGGTTTCGACGATCCGGACGCCGAGGACGTACTCGTCGACGATCGACTCCGCCTGGGTGGTGGCTGACTGGGTCATGGCGTTCGGCTGCACGCAGGCGTGTCGGCCCATTGAACCTTCGTATGTGACGTATATAGCGCTCGGGACCGCTCCGTTCGGCTCCGGTCGGTTCGAGACGCGACTCACTGCGATCGGTCCGCGTTCGCCCGGCGGTCCGCAGCCGCCGATCGGTCGGCGCGTGTCCCATCGGCCGACTGCGCCGCTGACGGGTCGACGACGCCGGGGAGCCGAACCGTGACGCGCGTTCCGCCCTCGTCGGTTTCGAACGCGAGATCGCCGCCGACGGCCGTGACCGCCCACGAGGCGATCCACAGCCCGAGTCCGCTGCCGTGTTCTAGCGGCGTCTCCTCGCCGCGCTCGAGGACGGCGAGTTCGTGGTTCGGAATTCCCGGGCCGTCGTCGCGGACGGTGAAGACGGCGGTCCGGTCCGACTCGACGCCCTCGAACGCGACTGTGACGTGGGGATCCTCGTCGTCGTGGACGAGCCCGTTCTCGACGAGGTTCGAGACGGCGAGTTCGAACAGGTCCCGATTCGTTCGCAGCGTGAGGTCGGACGGCACGGTCACCGCGACGCGGCCCCCGGTCTCGCCCTCGAGGTCGGCCGCGACCGCGTCGAGGGCGTTCCGGGCCGAAAACGTCCCTGCGGCGGACGTCGCCTCCACCGCTCGTTCGAAGGCCCGGACCTTCTCGGTCATCCCGATCACGCCGTCGACGTCGGCGGCGGCCGTCTCGAGGCTCGCCCGGACGTCCTCGTCGTCGGTTCGATCGGCGGCGAGGCCGACGTATCCCCGGACGGCGGTCAGATCGTTCCGGAGGTTGTGACGCAACACGCGGTTGAGGATCTCGAGGCGCTGTTCGCGCCGCCGCTGGTCGGAGATGTCCTGGAGGATGACGGTGTGGCCGACGACCCGTCCAGAGTCGTTTCGGAGCCGCGAGGTCGAGACGGCGAATTCGCGGCGTTCGCCGCCGTCGGAACGGGTGATGACGCGGCCGTCCGCATCGTCGATCCGCAGGTCGGTCACGGCTGCGAGGGGGTCGCCGAGGACGGTCGGTTTCGCGACGCCGAACAGGGAGGCGGCCGCGGGGTTGCAGTCGACGATCCGCTCGTCGGTGTCGACGGCCAGGAAGGGGTTCTCGAGATCCTCGATGGCGGACCGGTCGGCCGTCCGGCGGACGGAAGGGCTGTAGGTGAACAGATCGCCGCCGACGAAGGCGTAGGCGTCGAGGGCGACGTGGGGGAGAAACAGCACTGCCGAGAGGTTGAGCTGCGGGACCGGGCCGAGTTCGAACAGCCAGACCAGGAGGGCGACGCCCGGCGGCAGCGTACTGAGTCCGACCGCGAGCGCTTCCGTCCGGTAGAGCGGGCCGTAGCTGACGACCGTATCGAACAGCAACAGCGTCCCGGAGGCCGCGAAGACGGTCGCGGTCATGATCGCGAAAAAGGCCCACGCGTTGGGCTCGTAGGCGACCGTCGCCGCGCCGAAGACCGGCTCGAGCCGGAATTCCGTCCAGACGAGTTCGTGGAGCGGGTTCGTGACGACCAGCCCCGTAGTCACCACCGGCACGAGAACGAGCAGGCCGAACCACGGGGTTCTGACGACAGCCCCGCGGCCGGTGTACGTGAGACCGAAGGCCAGAAACGGGACCCCGGTCCAGACGATGCCAGTCCAGGTCAGGGCCTCGAGCGCCAAGCGAAGCGTCGGGTCGAACACGAGCAACCCGAATCCGTAGGCGAAACACCACACCGCCTGCGCGACGAGCGTCAGCAGCAACCAGTGGGCACTCGGGGTCCCGCGATGCTCGCGGAGACACCAGAGCAACAGCACGGTGCCGACGCCGGATAGCAGGGAGCCGGCCGCCGGCCACGGGATCGGAAGCACGCTACTCGAGGGTACGAACACAGCGACTTCGGTGTTGCGGCCCCCGGCGTGATCGCGAACGGCGTTGCGGCCCCCGCCTCACTCGAGCAGCGACTCGCCGGTCATCTCCGGGGGCTGTGCGAGATCGATGACCTCGAGGATGCTGGGTGCGATGTCGGCGAGCGTGCCGCCCTCGCGGACGGTTCGTCCCCCGTCGGTCCCGTCGCTCACGGGCCGTTCCTCCCCGTTCGCATCTCCGAGGTCACTTTGCGACCTCGCTGGCGAGAGATAGACCAGCGGCACCTCGTTGTAGGTGTGGGCGGTATGGGGGTCGTCTGCGGTCCCCATGTCGTCGGCGTTGCCGTGATCGGCGGTGATGAAGACGTGTGCGCCCGCCGCCTCGAGCGTCTCGACGAGTCGGCCGAGTTGCGCGTCGACGGCTTCGACGGCCTCGATCGCGGCCTCGTAGTCGCCCGTGTGGCCAACCATGTCGGGGTTGGCGTAGTTGAGGACGAGGACGTCGGGATCGTCCGCTTCGATAGCGTCGATAGCGGTGTCCGTGACTTCGGGCGCGCTCATCTCCGGCTGCAGGTCGTAGGTCGGCACGTCGGGGCTCTCGACGATCTCCCGGATCTCACCGTCGAACTCGACCTCGCGGCCGCCGTTCAGGAAGTAGGTGACGTGGGCGTACTTCTCGGACTCGGCGATCCGCAGTTGCGTCCGGCCCGCGTCGGCCAGTACCTCGCCGAGTACCTGCTCGGGCTGGTTCGGCGGGTAGGCCACGGGGAGGTCGAACGTCTTGTCGTACTGGGTCAGCATCACGACCTCGGCGTCCGGTGGGCTGGTCTCGACCTCGTCGGCCCAGTCTGCCGGTCGAATGTCGGCCAGCATTCGCTTAAGCTGGCGGGCCCGATCCGAACGGAAGTTGAACCAGACGACCGAATCGCCGTCCTCGAGTGCCGGTCGATCAGCAACGAGCGTCGGCTCGACGAACTCGTCGGTCACGTCCCGGTCGTAGGAGGCCTCGACGGCCTCGACGGCCGATTCGGCGGTCCACTCGGCCTCCCGGTTGACGATCGCATCGTAGGCCCGCTTCGTGCGCTCCCAGTTCTGGTCGCGGTCCATCGCGTAGTACCGGCCCGAGACCGTCGCGACGTGGCCGGTGTCGTGGTCGGCGACGACGTCCTCGAGCGTCGCGAGGTAGTCCCGCCCGCCGGTCGGCGAGGTGTCACGGCCGTCCGTGATCGCGTGAGTGACCGCCTCGACGCCGCGGTCGCCGGCGAGTTCGATCAGCGCGTGCAGGTGTTCCTGGTCCGAGTGGACGCCGCCGTCGCTGACGAGGCCGACGAAGTGGACGCGACCATCGTTGTCCCTCGCGCGGTCGAAGGCCGCGTTGATCGCGTCGTTCTCGCGGAAGGAGCCGTCCGCGATGGAATCCGAGATCCGCGTGTACTCCTGATAGACGACCCGGCCCGCGCCGATGTTGAGGTGGCCGACCTCGCTGTTGCCCATCTGGCCTTCGGGCAGCCCGACGCGTCGGCCCGCAACCTCGAGTCGACCGTACGCGCCCGATTCCGCGAGCTGGTCGAAGACCGGTGTTTCGGCCGCCGCGACCGCGTCTCTGCCGCCGTCACCGAGTCCCCAGCCGTCGAGGACGATCAGCGCAGCTTCCATACGAAACCGCAACTCGGCGTCCCGTAACTAGCTGTCGTTGTTCGTCGTCGTCGCGATGCCAATATCGACGGACCACCCAGAACAGTGTCATTCGATGGGACCGACTCGAGCGGACGCCGTCCGTATCCATCCCGCGTCGGTTCGGTACGTCGCTCGAGTCCCGTTCGGCCGTCCGATCAGCCCCGCGGGGCGTGATCGAACGCCGTGCCGCAGTCGCCACAAACGGTGCCGTTACCGGGTTTGCTCCGCTGGGCGAACACCGCGCCACACTCGTCACAGATCATGAACAGCCGGTGTTCGGGGTCGATGCCGGCCTCGAACTCGGCGTGGATCCAGGCGTCGGCGTTGCCCTCCTCGTAGAGGGTGACGCCGGAACCGGTCTGTCGCCAGTTGACTGGACTGTCCCCGCGGTCGACTGCCGCCGACTCTCGCTCGGACATCGAGATATGCCGACCCTCGAACCGCCCATACATACGCTTTCTGATAGTAATTTACACGGGATCGAGTGAACGTCTCCGTCACCGCGATCACTGGCTTTTTGCCGGTCGGGTCGGTCCCACCGTGCATGACGCTCGATCCGGTCCACTTCGACGGTATCGCGCGACTCGCCGGGCGGATCGACCACGGGGCCGACGAGCGCGACCGCCGCGCCCTCGCCGAAACCGTTTGGGAGGAGTTCCTGGATCCGCTGGTCGTCGACGGCCGGCCGATCCTCGAGCCCCTCGATGAGCGAGCGCGACGGCTCGTCGACTGCGAGGCCGTCGCCTTACGCGACCGGGAGTTCCCGACCGAACACGGCCTCGACGCGGGAACGATCAATCCGACGACGTTCAAGAACGGACTCGTGATCGACATCGCGCAGGCGGCGATGAGCGCGACGCCGAGCGACCTCGACCTCCACCGTTCGCGGACGACCGTGATGACGGTCCACTCCAACGACGAGACGATGGCCGTCGACGAATCCTGGGGCAAATTCGACGCGGGCTACAGCAAGAGCCGGGCGGTCAAGGTGCCGCCGCTGCCGCGCTTTGCCGAGGGCGTCGTCCACGCGCTGGCACTCTATCTCGCCGAGAGCAAACACGCTCGCGACCACGCCCACACGGTCTCGGACCTGCTCGTCCTCGACGGCCCGCTCTACCCCCGTGGCCTGTTGCGCTGGGCCGACCAACACCCCGACCTCGCGGACTTCCTGCTCGAGGACCCCCGTCCAACGACGGTGCTAGAGAACTACGTCCGGCTGGTCGAGGAGTTCGTCGACCGCTCGGTGCCGCTGGTCGGCTTCGTCAAAAACCCCGCGACGCGGGTCATCACGCGCTCGCTCAAATCCGAACGGGAAGTCAGCGTCCCCTGGGCCGACGATTCGGCGCTGTTTACCCGCCTGCTCGAGCGCGGCGAGTACGTCGACGACGTCGACGGCGACCGCTGGGAACGGGACGACTCGGCGCTTTCTTACACCAACTGGTTCCGATCGCGGGGCGGCGTCGACCGGCCGCTATCGACCGACGGCGACGCCCTCGGCGTCGAACGCCGCCTCGAGCGCGCGGCCTACGAGGTCACCTTCTTCGTGATCTACGACCCCCGCGACGACCTGCTGTACCGGATCGAGGCCCCCTACGCGTTCACGAAGGATCCGGACACCCGTGAGCGGCTGACGATGCAGTTGTTACAGGACGTCGCCATCGCTCACGGCCCGCCGACTATCGTCGAAAAGGCCGACGAACTCGCCCGAATCAGCAATGCCGAGAAGGCATCGCTCCGGGAGACCCTCGAGGAGCGGTTCGACGCCGCACAGGACCGAACGTACGACGATCACCGGTGGGACGACCAGCCCTATTGAGCCGCTCGAGCGGCCCTAGCCGTCGCTTTTCTCGACTGCGAGGTCGACGTCGTCGGGATCGACGCCGATCCGGGCGAACTGCGTCCGGACGTGTTCTTTGGCTCCCTCGAGGGCCTGCTCGCGGGTGTCGAACCCCCGCGGCATCGGCGACTCGAAGGCGAGGTTGACCTCCCGGCCGTCGACTAACTGCGTCGAGCCGCCGCTGTCGACCTCGTAGAACTCGTCGCAGACCCAGACGTACGCGGCGTCCTCGTCGGGCGCGCCGCTGAAGGTCGGGGCCCGCTCACCCCGTTCGTACAGCGTCCCCGTGAGTTCCGTCCCACCCGCATGACCGCGTACCAGTAGCATGACCTAGTGTACGGCTCCTGACGGCAAAAACACGGCGCATCGGAAGCCGGACTGAGCGTCTCTACGCGTCGATCGACCCCGCGGGCGGTCGGCCGAGGACGGGTCTCGAGCGACCGCTGTCAGGCCGACTCGCATCACCGGTCCGTCGCTCGGTCAGTAATCATGTGGTACAGTGACACTGGGTTCGGTCCGTCCGTCGTAATCCGCTCGTACCACACCGCTCGAGCGACAGTAACCGGTTTCTGAGACTTCCAGCGCGGTGATGGTTTTCGGATGCTGAGACTCGTATTTTCACCACAGATCGCCTCTATCCGCAGATATCGGCTGCCTCAGCCAAGTACTACGATATTACGTGAGTAACGGCTGACTTGCGGCCCAAATCGTTTTGGAAACGGGCTTATCCCCGTTGCAGGGGTTGGTGGGGGTAATGAGTTCGGACGCTCACCTCGGCGACGACGTATCCCATCCACTCGCGAACGTCCCGACGGAGTGCTACGAGATCCTTCGCCACCCCCGTCGGCTTCGCGTCCTCGAGATCCTCGGCGCTCGCGGAACGCGACTCTCCCTGTCGGAACTGACGACCGCGCTGCTCGAGCGGGCCGCGACGGACGACCACACTGACCGGCGGCGACGCGAGGTCCGGATCAGCCTCGTCCACAACCACCTGCCGCGGCTCGCGGACTACGACATCCTCGAGTGGGACGAGGACGGCGTCGCGCTCGTCGACGAGTCGCCGGTTCACCCCGCCGACCTCTCGGTGTTGCTCGATCTCTGCGGGGACGGTGACGGCGCGGAACTGCTCGAGACGCTCGTCGACCCTGCCCGGATGCGCCTGCTTTCGGTCCTCGCCGACAGCGACCGACCACAGTCGGTCGAGCAGTTGGCTGGTCGGCTCGCCACCACCGACGGCGGCCCCTTCGTCGATCCCGACCGCGCGGCGATCGCGTTGCATCACTCCCATCTCCCCGCGATGGCGGCGGTCGACGTCCTCAACTACGACCCCGAGTCGGGGCTGGTGACCCGATACGCCGACGCCGTCTCGATCGTCCAGTAACCGCCGATTCGATCGCGTCCGTCCGATCGTCTCTCCCTATCTCGTTCCGTTCCCGATTGCGTTCTTGACCGGCGAGAGGGGACCGTCTCACTCCTCGCTCGGCCCTCTCGGACGCCACATCCGGAACCTGTAAGCGGGCCTCGGCCGTAGCTCCGCTCGATCCATGACATCGGCCGACGGCGACCGCGTTCACGGACCGCCCAGCGACACCCGCAGGGCCGTCGCCGTCATCGTCGTCGCCGCCCTCCTCTCGCTCGCGTCGATCACCGCCGTTGCGAGCGTCGCCGCGATCGATCAGGTCGCCTTCGTCTCGCCGGACCGGACCGAACTCGAGGCCGACCCCGGCGAGACGGTCGAACTCACCGTCGGCCTCGAGAGCCGGGGTGGCCACGGCGGTGAAGGTGTCACGGCAGTCGCGTTGATCGCCCAGTATCACCCCGACTACCTCACTGTTACCGACATCGAGCGGGGGCCGTGGCTCGAGGGCGAGGGCACCGAGATCGAAACGCGGTCGACGCTCGCCGACGAGGCCGGGACGGCGATCCTCGAGCAGCGCCGCGAGCCGGCCGCGGGCGGGACGACCGGCTCGGGGACGATCGCGACGCTGACCGTCCGCGTCGCCGAGGACGCGCCGACGGGCACGATGCCGATTTCGTTCGGCGAAAGCACCGTGTCGCTGACCGGCGACTATCCGCCGGCCGTCGTCGACGAGTCCGCGACCGTCGCCATCGCCGGCGGAAACGAGTCGCTCGACTCGTTCGATCATCCCGGTCCCGACGACCTCGAGCGCGGCGGCGAGTTCGACTCGAGCGGGGACGCGGACGAAACCGACGACGCCGCGAGCGACGGCGGAGCGCCGGTTCCGGGCATGACGATCGGGGCCGCGCTCACGGCCCTCGCGCTGGGAACGCTCCGTCTGGCCGTCGCTCGCGACCGTCGGCACTGATAAACAGTCCATCCGACTGGAGGGAAACGCGTTTCAGGACCCGGTCTGATGGGACTGATATGAGCGATCTGGGAGACTTCGGCGATTTCGACGCCGACGCCGGCACCGACGACGGCGCGGCGGCCGACTCCGCGGGCTCGTCGCCGGCGTCATCGGACGGCGAGCGCACGGCGACGAGTTCGACGACCGACGCGGATGACGGGTTCGAATCGACGACCGTCGAACCCAGCGGCGAGGACGTCGGGATCGGGACGATCTGTGTCTCGCAGGGACTGCGCGTCGCCGAAGACGGTGACGACACCACCCTCCGGGCCTACGTCACCCGCGGCAACCGCTCGTCGGTCCGCATCGGGAGCTACCTGCTCGCGCCCTACCCCGACGGCGAGACGCTGTTCTGTCGGATCACGGGACTGGAGTACGCCCAGCAGTACCACGCCGACGACGCGACCGAGATCCACGCCCGCCGGGCGATGCGCACCGACGACATCGACGAGTCCGACTACAAGTTCGTCGCCGAACTCGAGCCCGTCGCAGTGCTGTACGACGACGACGGCGAACTCAAGCGGCGGATGACCGACCGCGTACCCAAGCCCCAGACGGTGATCCGGCAGGCCGACGACACCGCCGAGATCAAGACCGGGCTGAAGATGCCCGACGACGGGGTCTTCCTGGGCCACCTCTCGGTCGGCGGCGAGAAGGTCCGGACCGCCGCCTCGCCGCCCACCATCGATTACCGGCTCAAGGACGACTACGACGCGGGCGATCCGCTGGTCTTCCGTCACACGCTGATCGCCGGCGGGACCGGATCGGGGAAGACCCACGGGGCGAAGAACATCCTCCGCCAGTACCTCGCGGACGAGCGGACCTACCCGATGACCGACGGCCGCGAGGTCACCCCCGCAGTCGTCCAGTTCGACCCCCAGGACGAGTACGCCCAGATGCACGACGACAACCCCGACCTGGACGACGAGTTCGCGCGCCGCCTCGAGCGCGAGGGGATCGCCTACGGCGGCCACGACGACACGACGGCGTTCGTCCCGAAGGTCGGGTCGGCGTCGTACGCGGCGGGCCACCACCGCGCCCAGCAGGTCGAGTTCACGATTCCGTTCGCGATGGTCCACGACAACCCGTGGCTGGTCGCGGGCAGCGGGTTAAACGACAACCAGTACGGCGCGCTCGTCAGCGTCCTCCTCCCGCGGTTCCGGAAACAGTACGGCGCGGACGGCACCTACGAGGAGTTCACGACGTTCCTCGACGACCCCGCCCTGCGCGAGGAACTCGACGAATCCGGCCGGGTCCACGAGGCGACCTTCGACGCCGTTCGCCGGCGCGTGCTGGGATTCGACAACGTCTTCGATCAGGACGCCCGGCCGATCACCGAACTGGTCAGTGACTTCGTCCGCCCCGGCGAGCTGACCGTCGTCCCGACCTACCACATCAACGACAGCCGGGCGACGGAAACGATCGTCCTCGCGGTCTCCTCGCTGCTCATCGATCAGAAGCTCTCGAACGACCCGGACTACGACCGGATCAAGGAGACCCCGCTCTTGCTGGGGATGGACGAGGCACACAACTTCCTGACCGACGCCGACTCGGTTCAGGCGGGCAAGGTCATCAGCAAGTTCACCGAAGCCGCCAAACAGGGCCGCAAGGAGCGACTCGGCCTCTTTCTCATCACCCAGGATCCACAGGACATCCACGACGCCGTCTTCAAACAGATCAACACCACGGTCGTCCTCAATCTCGGCGACGAGGACGCCATCAAGAGCGTCAACATTCCGAGCAACCTCGAGTCGAAAGTGCCCTACATGGAGAAAGGCCAGATGGTCGTCTACTCGCCCGACAACTCCGAACCCGTGGAACTGATCGGGCTCCCGAAGTGTCTGACCCGGCACGGTCGGGACTGACTCTGCGATCTCGCCTTTTGGGACGGTGAACGCACCAGCCACTACAGCTGCTTACTCTTCAGCCGTGACGAACAAGACAACGAGTGCCAGCCCCAGAGAGACAGCCATCAGCGGTTCCCAGGTTCCAGTCCGTCCCGTGTAGTAGGCGGCGGCTATGACGGCTCCAACCCCCAGCAGAGACACACATAGTTCCAGTCTCTCGTCAATAGCGAGGTTCGGCACTGAGTTCTCGGTCATTGTCAGTGTATATGACGTGTTGAACTGTAAGCATTATGCCTCTGTGGAAATGAGATCAGTTCTTCGTCTGTCCGTCTCGCTGTGATCCCGGTCGTCAGGTCGCCTCGAGCAGCCTCTCTTCGAAGAACGACCGAACCGCGGTCGCGATCTCGTCGCGCGTGCCGAGGAAGAAATGGTCGGCGGGCAGCGACGTGGTCTCGTCGCCGCGTTCTCGCGCCCGTTCCACGACCGGCTCCCAGTCGACGGTGGTGTCACGTTCGCCGTAGAGGACGTGAGTCGGACGGTCGATCCGGTCCAGCGCCGCGAGCGCGTCGAGGTCGTCGGCAAGTTGCGCGGTCGGTGCGAGGACGGCGACGGCATCGGGGTCGGCCTCGGCCGCGGTGAGCAGGGCAAGCGACGCGCCGAAGCTGTAGCCGAAGAGCCCGACCGGCAGGTCGTCGTACTCCTCGCGGGCCCACCGGACGGCGTTGCGAACGTCTTCCCGCTCGCCGTAGCCCTCGTCCCACGCGCCGTAATCGAACCGCAGGCAGGCGATGCCGGCCTCGACGAGAGCGTCCGAGACCGCCCGCAGTCGCTGGTCACTGCGCGAGCCGCCGTGTTGGGGATGGGGCGGGCAGGCGACGACGATCGCCCGCGGCTCCGCTGTCGGTTCCTCGAGCGTCCCTCGGACGTCGCGACCGCCCGGAACTAAGACATCGCTCATGGGCGTTCGTTCCGAACCGGCGCTAATCAAACCCGGCGTCGCCGGCGGCCTCGAGCCACGCTCAGGACCGGATCGACGAGGCAGTAAACGACTCGTGCAAGCGGGACCGTTCGTATTCGCCGAGGACGGCGTAGGCGACGAAGCCGACGACTAGGGTCGAGTCCCAGGACCCGGTCCGAATCCACCTCGAGGTTGCGGGCGACGCCGGCACGGCGACGATCGTCGTCGACGACTCGCTTGCCGTCCGATCGGTCGCTGTCGATCGATAGCCGCGGCGTGTGTCGCCGTCGGCAGCGCCACCGGAGCCGCGCTCGTGAACATTGGATATTCCTGAAGTGACATTTTTAAGGCCCGCGAGCAATACGTAGCGAGTATGGGCATCCTCTCTCGGGCTTCCTACGTCATCCGGTCGAAACTCAACTCGGTACTCAACCGGGCCGAGGATCCGACCGAGACGCTCGACTACTCCTACGAGCAGATGCGTGACCAGCTCCAGCAGGTCAAACGCGGCATCGCCGATCTTACCACGCAGAAAAAGCGCCTCGAGATGCAGAAACGCCGCCTCGAGGAGAACGTCGAGAAACACAACGATCAGGCCCGGACCGCGGTCCAGCAGGGTCGGGAGGACCTGGCGCGACGCGCCCTCGAGAAGAAGAAAACGAAGATGAACCAGATCGAGGATCTGGAGCGCCAGATTTCGGACCTGCAGAACCAGCAGGACCGACTGATCGACCAGAAGAACGAACTCCAGAGCCGCATCGAGGAGTTCCGCACGAAAAAGGAGACGATGAAGGCCCGCCACGAGGCCGCCAAGGCCAGCTCCACGGTATCGGAAGCGATGACCGCGACCGGCGAGGAGTTCGAGGACGTCGGTCGCGCCATCGAACGCGCCGAGGAACAGACCGAGGACATGGAGGCCCGTGCCGCCGCGATGGACGAACTCCACGAGTCGGGCGCGTTCGACGACGTCCTCTCGGACAAGGACAACATCGACCGCGAACTCGAGCAGCTCTCGACCGACAGCGGCGTCGAGGCCGAACTCGAGACGCTGAAGTCCGACGTCGGTGCCGACGAGGCGGAGTCGGCGGCCGAACAGACCGGCGAGACCGACGAGGCGGAGCTGACCGACCTCGAAGGCGAGGATCAGGACGAGGTTGAGGCCGAACTCGCGGAGTTGCAGGACGAAGAGAGCGCTTGAGCAACGGGGAGTCGACCGCGGTACCGCGACCGCGAGCGTCTCGAGCCGACGCTCGGTCTCCGCTGCTGTAGTCGGGAGAAACTGTTACCATTGTTCACGATAAAGGACCGGTATGAGCAACGCCTCGCGGTTCGACTCGATTTCCCTGACCAATCAGGCCGTCCTGCTTGGTCTCGCTGATCTGGCCAGCGAGGGGGAGACGCCGGTCCAGACCCACGACGTGAGACGGCACTGCAAACAGCGGCTCTCGGATGTCGATACGGAAGTCGTTGGGACGATCTCCGAGGCCGATGTCATCCGATCGCTCTACCGGCTTGAGGAAGAGGAGTTAGTCGAGGAGGTTCCGCCCGCGGAGACGTCGCCGACGGGGAAGGGGCGACCGGCCTACGCCCTCGCCGTCGAGTCCGACGCGGTCTACGACGGCGTCGTCGACGAACTGGTCGAGGGGACGCGGGACTGACGCCGCGGCGGTCGGGGGAACGATGGGCGCGATCGCCGGTTCCGACGCCGGTCACGAGGGTGTTCCGAGTACCGTGATGTCGTAGTCGGCCACGTCGCTGGGGGCCTCGAGGACGACGACCTGAAACTCCCAGGTGTCGTCGGCCCCGAGGTCGCCGGTGCTGGCGAGATACCGGCCGAGGAGGTTGCCGGCGTCGTTGTAGATCCGGGTCCGGACCTCGACGATCTGGAGCCGGTCCGCTCCCGTGTTGGTCACGATACCCTGAACCGTTGAGCCGAGGTAGCCGTCCTCGAGGACGAACTCGTGTTCGACCAGCTCGAGGGGATCGAGCGGCGTCACCGAGTTGTTCGGTTGCTGTTGGGCCAGCGACGAGGCTGTGGACATCTCGCTTGCGTT
Source organism: Natrinema pellirubrum DSM 15624 (assembly GCF_000230735.2). Classification (NCBI taxonomy): domain Archaea; kingdom Methanobacteriati; phylum Methanobacteriota; class Halobacteria; order Halobacteriales; family Natrialbaceae; genus Natrinema; species Natrinema pellirubrum. Next base: position 3,040,463 of record NC_019962.1, on the reverse strand, counting down.
CCTACTCGAGGCGTTGCTTGCGTTTATTTGTCCCACGGTACCGCTTTCGTAGCTCGGCTCGCCGCCGAGCCCGTCGCTGCCGGTACAGCCGGCGGCCGCGGTCGCCATCCCGACGCCGAGCGACGCGAGCAGTCGCCGTCGGCTCGTCGCGTCCGAGTGTGTCATCGCGGCCTCCCCGTCGTCCGCGAGTCGATTCCGGTACCGAGCATGTCTTCGGGGACACCGTCGACGCATTTCAGTGTAGGCCCTGAAGCGACAGCGCTCGGCGGTGTATGCAACGCAGGCCCTTATTGTCGGGTCGATTGAACGTGTCTCCATGTCCTCCGAGACCGACGAGACGCTCGAGTCCTACGGGGCCGACGTGGGCGGGCCGGAGGGGCCGCTGACGCGGTTCCACGAGTGGGTGCTGATTCAGGGGAACCGATTGGTCGTCGCGGCGTTGCTCTCGGCGGTCATCTTCGCGCTTATCGTCGGCCTGTACGAACTCGGCGTGATCAACTTCGTCAACGGGAGTTCCGTGACGAGCGTGGCAAGCGGCATGATCGCGGGCACGTTCTCGCTGGTGACGCTCGTCGTCTCGGTCAACCAGCTCATCCTCTCCCAGGAGTTCGGCGCGGCGGGGAAGGCCCGCGACCGGTTCGAGGGCGTCGTGTCGTTCCGCGAGGACGTCGCCGAGGAGGCGGCCGTTCCCGCGACGCCGGTCGCACCCACGAGGGTCCTCGAACTGATCATCGAAGCGGTTCGGAACGACGCCGCCGGCCTCGCCGCCGCGGTCGCCGACCACGACGACGAGGTCCGGGAGACGGTCGTCCGGTACACGAACGGCGTCAGGGAGCGGGCCGACCGGGTCGACGAGACGCTCGAGCGGTCCGACTTCGACACCTTCTCGGCCGTTTCGGCGGCGATTCACTACGACGAGGCCTGGCAGCTGTACGCTGCGACGCACCTGCGCAACGACTACCACGAGTCGCTGTCGCCGGCCGCGAAGGCGCAACTCGACGAGCTGGTCGACTCCCTGAAGCTGTTCAGCGTGGCCCGCGAGCAGTTCAAGACGACCTACCTGCAGCGGGAACTGACCCGGTTCTCGCAGCTGACGATCTACTGCGGCGTGCCGTCGATCCTGTCGGCGATCGTCGTCGGCCTCCTGTACGCCGACTTCGCCGGGCCGAGTCTCAGCGTCGTTGCGCTCCCCTACGTCGTCGCCGCCCTGATCGTCGTCGTCCTCTCGCCGCTGTCCCTGCTGGTCTCCTACATCCTCCGGACCGCGACCATTACCCGCCGGACCGCATCGGTCGGTCCGTTCGTCCCCCAGAAGGACCCCGACGAGGGACCGTTCGACGTAACCGCCGGCGAGGACCGCTGATCACTCCCGGTCGGCGTCGGCTCCACGACCGGTCTCCCGGCGGATGAACGGCTCGATCGCCGCGTCCGCTTCGCGAGGTGGGGAACCGGGAATATGCGACGGGACGATCGCGAACGGTGTCACGGAGCGCGAAGGCGATACCGACGACCACCAGTCCGTGGTCGATCCCCGGGGTTCGTATCCCCTCGGGGGCTACCGGCGACCGTGATCGTCGTCATCTGCGGGCCGCCGGGCGCGGGCAAGTCAACCGTGACGGCCCGCGTTCGGGACCGCCTCGAGGCACGCTCGATTCCCGTCCGGACCGTCCACTCCGACGACTTCTCGAGTCGGACCTACGAGCAGTTGGCCGAGCGAGTCGCCGACGCGCCCGCGACGGGCGTGACGCTGGTCGACGGGACGTTCTATCGGCGACCCTGGCAGACCCGGTTTCGGACGCTTGGCGATGTCCGGTTCGTCCGCCTGACCGCGAGCCTGGAGACCTGCCTGGAGCGCAATCGCGCTCGTCCCGACTCGATCGACGAACGGGGCGTCCACGTGGTCTACCGGGAGTTCGATGCGCCCGACGCCGCCCTCGAGATCGATACCGACCGCTGCGGCCCCGACGCGGCGGCCGATCGGGTCGCGGCCGCGATCGAGGGCTGGCTCGAGTGATCTCGCTCGAGCCGTTCCGGAGCGATCACAGCCCCAAATCGATGCCGAACGGGTCGACTCCGGACGGGTCGAACGGGGCGAGATCGGCTGGTAGTTCGTCGGGGACGACATCCTCCGGGAGCGCCGCCCAGCCGAGGTCGTCCTCGCCGGGAACCGCGTCGGTGTCGAACGTCGGTTCGTCGGCGGGGTCGACGTCGCGGTCCTCCCGCGGTGGCGCGTCGTGGGCGTAGACGCTCTCGGGATGGTCGACGGTCCAGACGTGGAGCATACAGGGGGTCCGACAGGGGAACTCGAGGTCGCCGTCCGCGGCCGCTCCCTCGTAGGTCTGCCGGTAGAACCACCACGCGAACCGACCGGGGAGGCCGGTGTGGGCGTGCCACGGCGAACACAGCTCGGCGTCGGCGTCGATGTCCTCGCCGTACACCGCCGGCGGCTCGACGGCCGCACCGTCCTGCGTCGCGATGAACATGACGCCGATCGAGCGCCACGTTTCATTGTCGACCAGCACCGATTCCGGTCGCTCGGGCTCGAGGAGGTCGCCGTCGCCGATGAACGCCGGATTGAGCCAGTGCGACCAGCTGTCGTCGCCGGTCTCGAGCGTATCGAAGTACGGTTTGTAGCCCGCCTCGAGCAGTGCATCGACGTCCGGGTACCGGCGCTCGAGGGCGTCCGCGACCGCGGACTGCAGGGCGACCGTCGTCGGGTGGTCGTCCGCACAGCCCTCCATGCTCGCACCCTCACAGTGGGCCATACTGGGCTCGATCGTCGCGTCGGGACAGTCACGATCGAACCGTCGGGCGAGGTCGTCCCGCTCGTTGCCGTCGTCGGCGCGGGCGCTCCCGATGGCCGAGAGTGCGGCCGTTCCGGCCGAGGCCTGCAGGAGCGTTCGTCGGGACACGGTTCGATCGTCGTCGCTATCGGACATACCACACGTTCCACACCGACGATCGGTATGAAACCCCGTTGGGAGTTGTCCTGACAGTCGCCGACAGTGGTGTGAGGCGCGCAGTTGAACGCTGACTCGAGGATGGCTTCGCCGTCGCGACCGAGTGGGCGATGTCGATCCGGACGCGAACCGGCAGTGGATGGATCGATGGGCATGCGTCGCGGTCTCGCGCTCTCGATACCGCTTGCTTGCCACTGTCGACTCGAACGCAAACACCTCTAATTGTACGTTCATTTCCCGATGATGGACCATCGAGCGAACGCAGCCGCCGGTCGGGCTGGGTGCCATCGAAGGAGCGCCGCTGCCAATACGGGGACGGTCCGGCCGTCGGCGGGACGGTCCCGTGATCAGGACGAACCGAAGCCGGCGCCCGTCCCGGACCGCTCGAGGGCGGCGAGGTCGATCCGACCGTCCGCAAGGGGGACGCCGTCGACGGGGTCGTCGGCGAGCAACAGCGAGCCGTCGAGGTCGGCGTAGTCGAGCAACGGCGCGAGATGACAGGCCGCGGCGATCGAGGCGTTCGACTCGTTCATACAGCCACACATGACCTCGAGGCCGTGGGCCCGGGCGGCGCTGATCAGCCGTCTGGCCTCCCGGAGCCCGCCGCATTTCATCAGTTTCAGGTTCGCGATGTCACAGCGGTCCGCGATACGGGGGATGTCCGCGAGCGTTCGACAGGACTCGTCGGCGGCGATCGGCAGCGCCGAGCGCTCGGAGACGAACTGCAGCCCCTCGGGGTCCTCGGCGGCGACCGGCTGCTCGACGAACGCGAGGTCGAACTCGGCGAGTCGGTCGATCTTTCGGACCGCCTCGCGGGGGGTCCAGGCCTCGTTGGCGTCGACGAACAGCCGTACGTCGGGTGCGACCGATCGAATCGTCCGGACGATCTCGAGGTCGCGGTCGGTCCCGAGTTTGACCTTCAGGGTGTCGAACCCGCGCTCGAGGGCCGTCTCGGTCTTCTCCCGCATCCGCTCCGTGTCGTCGAGCCCGATCGTGTACGAAGTCGAGAGCGTCTCGGCCGGGTCGAGTCCCCAGTAGCGATAGAGGGGCACCTCGAGCCGCTTCGTGACGAGGTCGTGGAGCGCGATGCTCACTGCGGCGCGGGCGGCCGGGTTCTTCCGGACCGTCTCGCGCATGCGGCGTTCGATCCGCTCGAGTTGGTGGGGATCGCCGACCGATTCGACGACCGCGAGCAGGTCGGGCAGGACGGCCGCGACGGTGGCCGCGGTCTCGCCGTAGTGTGTCGACGGAGCGGCGGCCCCGAGACCGGTCGTCCCGTCGTCGTCCTCGATCCGGACGTAGACGACCTCGATCTCGGTCGTCGTGCCGCGGGAGATTCCGAACGGGTACTCGAGCGGCAGCGAGCGCCGCTCGAACGATGTCTCGAGGCTCATAGCAGCGCCTCGAGGACGTCGTCGGTTCCGAACCGGATGACGTCGTCGGCCGGCGCGCCGAGGGCGTCGGCGTACTCGGCGACTGCGTCGCTGGCGGCCGCGTCGTCCGCCAGCCCGGACGTGTTGAGCGCGCCGGCGACGACCTGCCCTTCCGCGACCGGCGCGGCGACGCTCTCGTAGAGGTCGATGTACGTCGGGATCGACGGCAGCGCGAACGACTCGTAGCCGTGGATCGCCTCCCGGCCGGCCTCGTGACAGAGGACGAGTTTGTCGGCCATCGAACCGTGGAGAATGCCGAGCGTGACCGGCGAGTACGCCGGATGGACGATGCTGCCCTGCCCCTCGACGAAGAGGTAGTCGTGGTCGTCGCCGATCTCGAGGATCATCTCCTCGACCGCGCCGGCGGTGAAGTCGCTGACGACGCGGTCGATCGGGTTGCCCCAGCCCTCGATCATGATGCCGGTCTGGCCGGTCGGGACGACGGCGGCGTCGTGGCCGGCCGCGCGGGCGTCCCGGGCCAACTCCATTGTTGTCGTCATCTTGCCGACCGAACAGTCCGTGCCGACGGTGAGGATCACTTCGGCGTCGACCTCGTCGGCGATGCCCTCGGCCACCGTGAGGCCCTCGGGCGGCTTCCGGACGTCGCGCAACTCACAGTCGTTTTCCGCCGCCAATCGGGCGAACTCCTCGTCATCGGACAGGAAGGAGTGCAGCCCCGAGATCACGTCATAGCCGTTCTCGAGTGCGACTCGAATATCGTCACGCCAGCTTTCCTCGAGGTCGCCGCCGATCGGTGCGATCCCGATCAGCAGGGCGTCGACGGCGTCGGCCTCGAGGTCGTCCATGCCTTCGACGATCGGTGCGTCCTGGACGTCCGGAACGAAGTCCGACACTCGTTGGCCGGCGCTGTCACGGTCGAGGACGGCGACGATGTCGTGGTCGGCGTATCGGAGAACTCCGAGCGCGGTCTTGGCTCGGTCGGGAAACTGTTCGTGGGCAAGAATTGCGACGCGCATATCGGGACCTAGACGGGTGGTGATTAAAGTGGTGCGGTCGCTGTCCGGAAGTCGGAGCCGGCCGGGGAATCGCCAGGCCTTAGCTGGTCGCGAGTAAGCGGTGCGTAATGTCGGATCGCTGGCTCGTGGCCTGGGGTCTGGGTTCGGTCGCGTTCGGTGGCGCGTCCCTGCTGATACCGCTCTACATCGTGCAACTCGGCGCGTCGCCGGTCCAGTTGGGACTGCTGGCCGCGACGGCCGCGGCCGTCGGTGCCCCCGGCGCGATCGCGTTCGGGCGCGCCGCGGACCGGGTCGACCGCCGCCGGTTGCTGGTCCTCGCGACGCTGGCCGGCGTCGCGGGCTCGCTGGCCGCGATCCCGTTCCTGCGCTCGATCACCGCCGTTATCGCGGCGAACGCGGTCCTCTGGCTGCTCGTCTCCTCGATCGGGCCGGTCCTGACCATGCTCGTCGTCGATGACGCACCCGAGTCCGCCTGGAGCGAGCGCATCGGACTGGTGAACTCGTATCAGGGCTACGGGTGGGCCGGCGGACTCGTCCTCGGAACGGTCTGGCCGGTCGTCGGGAGCCGATTGCTCGCGGCCGGCGCGGTGACGCGGGCGCTGTTCTGGTTGCTCGCGGCCTGTGCCGCGGTGAGTGCGATCCTCGCGGCGCGGACCCTCCCGCGGCCCGCACCGTCGGCCCACGTCACGGGCGATCGCGCCGCCCGCCGAATCGGGCGACTCCTCGCGACCTCGAGTCGCGGCGTCAAGGGTGCGACGTTCGCCCTCTCGCCGGCCCGACTCTACTGGACGACTCGGGGGATCGACCCACGACGACTCGCGACCCGGTTCGACCCCGCGCTGACGACCTACTTCGTCGCCGGCCTCTTCTTTTTCACCGGGTCGGCGGCCTTCTGGGCCCCGCTCCCGCTGTTCCTGACCGATCTCGGCTTCGATTCGGGGCGGGTCTTCGCGTGCTATCTCGCCTCGAGCCTCGGCTCGGCGGCCTGTTACGGCGCTGCCGGGCGACTCTCGGCGCGGGTCGACGACCGGATCCTGCAGTCCGGGACGCTCGCCGTCAGAGCGGTCCTCTTCCCAGCGGTCCTCGCCGTGGCGGGACTGGGAACGGCGGCGTTCGGAACTGCCGGTCTCCTCCTCGGCGGCATCGGCATCACGTGGGCCGGGATCGCTGTCGTCGGGACGGCGATCGTCACCCGCCTTGCCCCGCCGGCCGCTCGCGGTGAACTGCTGGGCGCGTACGTCGCACTGGGCGCGATCGGGGGCGGTATCGGCGGCGTCCTCGGGGGTTGGGCCGCGACCGCGAGCTACGCGGTGGCGTTCGCCGTCGCCGGCGGGCTCGTCCTCGTCGGGGCGGTCCTCGTCGCCGCGCTCGTAGCGCTCTCGAGTGGCGACGGGAAAGCGGCGTCGGCCGCGTCGGTTCCCGATTCCGTCCCGGCCGGTACCGTCGAGGAGCCGCCGACCGACTGAGGGCCGCGGGGACGGGCGCGGCTCCTCGCCACAGGTGTTCCGACAGAACGAGCCGGATCGGGGTCAGTTCGTCTCGAGCGCACAGGCCGGACTGCAGAACCCGCGTTCGGCCGCGTTGAAGTCCGGATACGCCTTGAAATCGCCACGACACTGCTCACACGTGACGGTTTCGAAGTCGGACATTCCCGACTGGGACGACAGCTTCGAATCCGAACCGTCTCGGAGCGGTCCGGCGGCCGCCCCCGTAAGCCGTTCTTTCGGTCACGGTCCCGTTCACGGACTGACCGTTTCGGTTCCCGGACCGATCGACCGATCGGCAACGGTCGGTAGACTTATGCCTGTGGGGCGTGGCACCATGTGTCATGAATGGTGTCCTCAACGAGACGACGAACAAGATCCACAAGCACGAACACGGTCGTTCGGACTTTCAGACGACTTGTGGCGCGACCGCCCACGTCGCCCACGAGGATCTCCGACTGATCCCCGTCGAACAGGCCGACGACGCGAACCGCTGTGGCCGCTGCTTCGAGGACGGCGGCGGCTACTGACACAGACGTACTATTGTCACCGGTTTCCGGTACCCCGCAGGACGGCGGCTACTAGAGGACTCGCAGTTCCGTCGTCCAGAACGACCGAACGGCGTCCTCGAGCGCGGATTCGGGATCCCCGGTCGCGTCGACCGCGGCGGTTCCCGCCGGCTCGAGGCCGGCTTCAGCGACGAGCGTGTCGACGACGCCGCGCTGGCCGACGACGAACAGTCGATCCACGTCGCCACGGCGTGTCGCGACGGCCTCGCGACAGCGCTCGAGGTGGTCGTCGATCTGTTCGTCACGGATCCGTTCGAACCGGGCCTGTGAGAACCCGCCCTTCGAGTGGCTGCCCTTGACGTCGCTTTCGAACCCGCGGTAGTCGACCCGCTCGTCGCCGTCGTACACCCCGAGCGCGAACAGGTCCGTCCGGACCAGCGCGAGGGCGTGGCGGCCGGTCGGCAGGAAGGTCCCGCGGTCGATGGCGAACCCGTCGTCCCACGTCGGCTCGAGCGTCGGCTCGATCGGCGGCGACAGAGCCACCGCGATCAGGCCGGCGTCGTCGACACAGCACAGACACGGCGCGGCGTCCTCGAGCAGTGCGACCCGGTCGCCGAGCGGTTCCTCGAGAGTCGACCGGACCGATTCGGGTAGCCCCGCCTCATCGACCGCGACGGTCAACGCGCCCTCCGGCCCCGTCCGGAACGAGTCCAGTCGGTCGAGGATCGCCTCGAGACGTCGTCCCCGGACCTGTATCCGGCGACGGACGGCGACGCCGTCGTCGGCGTCGTCGACCTGCTCGAGTTCGCCCTCGAGTTGGGCGATCCGGTCCTCGAGACGGTTGACCCGCTGTTCGGCCTCCTGTCTCGCCGTGGCCGCCTCGGCCCGGCGGTCGGACTCGGCCTCGTAGCGCTCGCGTAACCGCTCGTTTTCGTCCTCGAGGTCCTCGATGCGCTCTTTGAGCGACGCACGGCCGAGCAACTCGTCGATCATTCGGCGGAAAACGGGAAGCGAGCCTACTTCTAGGTTCCGGCGTTGGACAGGTCCGTGCCGGCCGGGTCGGGTTGCCAGCCGCCGGCGAACTCGAGCAACCGACGGGCGCAGTCGCGCCGGGCGAGAAACACCTCCCGGAGCGACGGCGGGTTCCTGATATCGGTCCCCTCGAGCATCGACTCGGGGAGCGCGAGCGTGTTCGTCGGGACGTTCTCGCCCCCGTGGACCGCGAAGTGTCGCGACTCGAGTTTCATTACGAGCGGGGTATCGAGCCGCTCGAGGCCGTCGCCGCTGGCGTAGACCTCCTCGTTGAGCCGCTCGTGTTGCTCGCTGTGCATGAGTGCGTGATCGCCCTCCGTGGGAGTCACGTAGAGTCGTCCGAGATAGTAGCTCCGCGAGAACACCTCGAACATGATGTTTGGTGACAGGGGACGCACCGATATAACCCTTTTCGGACAGGTTTAAATCGACGCGCTAACAGATCGATCCGTCGGTGAGGCGTGATGCGGTTCCGGGTCGCGGCCGCTCGGCGGTCCGGTAGGGAACGTCGACGTACCGCCGACGGTTCCGCGGCCCGTGAAACGGTTCGAACGGTTGGTGACCGAACCGTTCGCGAGGCCCGATTGTCGGCGACGGTCGACCGGAGACGACGACAACTCCGCCCGCCTTGAACGCTCAAACGGTACCTCGACCGACGATGAGATCGATTAAACGGTCCGAACGAAGGTCCGTCTTTTTACTATGTTCCCGCAGACAACACACACGATGACAACCACTCGGTCGGTCGCCCTCCTGGTGGCCCTCGCAGTCGGCCTCACGGTCGCGCCGCTTGCGAGCGGTGCCGTCGTGAGTCCGTTCGCCGAGCCCGCCGCTGGCCAGAACGAGTCAGTATCGGGGAACGCCTCCGTTGGAACGCTTCTGCAGGCGAGCGCGGCCGATACGGAAAGCACAGTCGATTCCGAGCAGTTCGAAGCCGCCCTCGAGAACACGGCCAACGAGAGCCGGTTGCTTACCGACCGGACGGCCGATCTCGAGTCGCGGTTGGCCGACCTCGAGGCCGAACGCGATCGCCTCGAGGCCGACTACGAGAACGGCACCATCACGAAGGGTGCCTATCGGTCCCGGATGGCGAAGCTGACGGTCGAACTCGCCAGCCTCGAGCGGTCGATCGAACGGACCGAACGCCACGCCACCGAGGCTGGCGTCGCGGCGGACCGCCTCGCTGACCTCCGCGGAAACGCTTCTGCGGCTCGACAGAGCGCGGTGGAACGCGGTGGGCCCGGCGTCCGCGGCGTCGCTCGCGGGCTAGCCAACGGCGGTGGCCCGCCGGGCGATCGCGGCGGTTCGAACGGTCCGGCGGCCGACCCGGGCAAAGAGTCACCGGGAAACGGACCAAATAACGCCGGCTCCGCCGGGAACGCGACTGCGAACGGGTCCGGCGGTCAGTCCGCCGGGAACGGCGACGGCGGTGGACAATCCGAAACGACCCCACCGGCGTCCGGTTCGGGGCAGACTCCCGACAAGGGAGCCAACGGCGAGTCCGCAAGCGGTTCGAAGTCGACGGATTCCGACGACTGAGCGTCGTCGCTCCGCCTGAGCCGCTCGCCGTCGCGGATCCGGCAAGCAGACACGCTTTTCAGCGGTGACCACTTACCCTCGCTCGATGGATTCCGCCGCGTTGTTGGACTTACTCGGGAACGAAAACCGGAGACGGATCCTTCGGTTGCTCGCCCGCAAACCGTGTTACGTGACCGAGATTTCGGAGTACATCGGCGTAAGTCCCAAGGCGGTCATCGAACACCTACGGAAACTCGAGGAAGCGGGGTTAGTCGAGAGCCGGGTCGACGACCAGCGGCGAAAGTACTTTCATATCGCTCGGAACGTCCGACTGGAAGTAAACGTCTCCCCGTACGGCTTCGCCAGCAAGAGCGCGTATCCGGCCAACAGTAGCTTCGATATCACTACCTGTCGACACCTCTCGACGGACGTCTCCTGGGACGACACGGACGACCTCGGCGACCTGCTCGCGACGTTGGAGGACCTCGAACAACTGGAGAACGAACTGTCGTTGGCCCAGCGCTGGGTACAGGGCCAACTCTGTGAGGTCCTCGACCGCGTCTCGGAAACCGTCGGAGCCGGCCCGGAGAGTCGGATCTACGCCGACCTGCTCGCGAGTATCCGGACCGAACCCAAGTCAGTCGGCGAACTCAGCGACGACATCGACGCCCCGCGGGAGGTCGTCGCCGAACTCCTCGAGGTGATGGCCGACAACGGCGTGGTTCGGCGGACCGAACGCGGCTGGGAGCTGACGACCAACAGTTAGACGTCCCGCGCGAGTCCGTCGCGCAGGTCGCGACCGAAGTAGTAGCCCACGACGGCCGCAAGCAGCCCGACGCTCGCGCCGACGGCGACCAGTGACTGGCCCGAGCCGACCGCCGCGAGAACGGCGTTGTTCAACACCGCGGCGATACCCCCGACCGAGACACCGGCGATTCCCACCTCGAGATAGCGCCGCTTCGACGCGACGAGGCCGACGAGGAAGGCGACGCCGAACATCCCGATCAGTCGGCCGGCGACGGGCAGCACGGTCGAACCGCCCACCAGACCGACCCCCAGCAATGCGACGAGTGCGAGGTACTCCTTCGGTGAAAAGTATCGGCTCAGCGAAAGCCGCGACGTGATCGGCGCGAGCCACGACCGCGAGTCGTCGCCGTCGTCGGCCGCCTGTTCGGCGTCGCGGTCGGTCCCGGTGCTGGGACCGAGCGACGAGTCACCCAGCGGGTCGTCGATCGGGGCTGCCGGCTCGCTCCCGGCGGCGTCGGCTGCCGTCCCCACGTCGCCGACGTCCGCGCCCGAGTCCGAGAGCAGTCGGTCCGTCTCCTCGAGGAGGTCGTCGGTGGCGGCGGGGTCCCGACTCTCGGTCACCTCGTCCGAGCGATCGCTCATGCTCGAACGGAGGGCGGCCGTCGGCATGGGCCTTTCCCCGGCCACAGGCTATCGGTCGCCGGCCACCCCACTGGCCCCCGAGCTGGCTCGGCCCGGCGATCGCGGTCGCGGCCCCCGGCGTCGGCCTCGAGTTTCTCGTCATCGCGGGGCAGACGTACCCGTGGTGACCGCGGCCGTCGGGGACTGCGACGGAGCTACTGGAGACTACTCGAGGTGCGGGCGACCGAGGCGAAAAACCGCAACTGATCGCAGCCGTTAGCGGACCGAATCGAGCAGGAGCTTCTGTTCGACGCGTTTGACCTCGTGTTGGACGTCGCGGACGGCGTCGATGTTCGCGGAGATCGACGTGATGCCCTCCTTGGCGAGGAACGTGACCATCTCGGGCTTGGAGCCGGCCTGCCCGCAGATGCTCGTGTCGACGCCGTGTTCGCGGCAGGTCTCGATGACGTCGCCGATCAGGCGCAAGACGGCGGGGTGGAGTTCGTCGAACCGGTCGGCGACGTTCTCGTTGTTCCGGTCGACCGCCAGCGTGTACTGGGTCAGGTCGTTCGTTCCGAAGGAGGCGAAGTCGATACCGGCCTCGGCCAACTCCTCGACCGACAGCGCGGCCGCGGGCGTCTCGATCATCGCTCCCCACTTGCGTTTCTCGGGGTCGATACCGGCCTCTTTCATGCACGCTTTGGCCCGATAGACGTCCTCGGCGTCGTTGACCAGCGGCAGCATGATCTCGACGTTGTCGTAGCCCATCTCGTAGAGCCGCCGGAACGCCTCGAGTTCGTGGGCGAACACGTCGGCGCGATCGAGCGAGCGTCGGATGCCCCGGTAGCCCAGCATCGGGTTGTGTTCCTCGGGCTCGTCGGCGCCGCCCTCGAGCTGGCGGAACTCGTCGGTGGGGGCGTCGAGGGTGCGCACGCGGACGGGACGGGGATAGAACTCGTCGGCGACGCCGCGGATCCCGTCGACGAGTTCCTTCGTATAGGCGTCAGTGCCGTTTTCCTCGATGAACTTCTCGGGGGTCTGGTTCAGCGAGAGGATCATGTGTTCGGTCCGAAGGAGGCCGACGCCGTCGGCCCCAGTCGCGGCCGCGCGTTCGGCCGCTTCCGGGATCGAGACGTTGACCTTCACCTCGGTCGCAGTCATCGGCTTGACCGGCGACTGCGGGCGGACCTCCTCGACCGGTTCGGTCTCCTCGTCGGGTTCGACCGTCGAGCCCTCGAGGACCGAGCCCTTGTCGCCGTCGAGGGTGACGACCTGGCCGTCCTCCAAGATGGTCGTGGCGTTGGTCGTGCCGACGATGGCGGGTACGCCCAGTTCGCGCGAGACGATGGCGGCGTGGCTGGTCATGCCGCCCTCGTCGGTGATGATCCCCGAGGCCCGCTTCATCGCGGGCACCATGTCGGGCATCGTCATCTCGGTGACGATGATGTCGCCCTCGCCGACCTTCGCCAGATCGTCGAGTTTGGTGACGATCTTCGCGGGCCCGCTGACCGTCCCCGGACTCGAGCCGAGTCCGTCGACCAGCACCTCGTTCGAGCCGCTCGCGTCCGCGCCGGTACTCGCGCCCTCGGCGCTCTGGACGCTCCCGCTGCCGTCGGTCAGTCCGGCCGCGGCGTCGACGCCGCCGGCCGCGTCGGCTCCGTTGCTGGAACTCTCGTCGATGGTCGTGATCGGGCGGGACTGGAGCATGTAGACGTCGCCCCCGACGATGGCCCACTCGACGTCCTGGGGCTCGCCGTAGTGGTCCTCGACGCGCTCGCCGAGATCCATCAGCGCGTCGATCTCGTCGTCGGCGAGGACCCGTTCGTTGCGCTTGTCCTGTGGCACCTCGCGCTCGACGGTCTCGCCGGTCGCCTCGTCTTTCTCGTGTTTGACCTTCTTTTCGGCGACGGTAACGTCGACGTCGCGGTCCTCGCGCTCAACGACGTAGTTGTCCGGCGAGACGGCGCCGGAGACGACGGCCTCACCGAGGCCCCACGCGGCCTCGATGATCATCGTCGGCTCACCGGTCGAGGGGTGGCTCGTAAACATCACGCCGGACTTCTCGGCGTCGACCATCTGCTGGACGACGACGGCGATGTTGACCGCCGAGTGGTCGAAGCCCTGCTCCTGGCGGTAGTAGATCGCCCGCTGGGTAAAGAGCGACGCCCAACACTCCCGAACCCGGTCGAGCAGGTCCTCCTCGGTGACGTTGAGGAACGTCTCCTGCTGGCCGGCGAAGGAGGCGTCGGGCAGGTCCTCGGCCGTCGCCGACGACCGGACCGCGACGAACGCTTCGCCGTCACCGACCTCCGCGTAGCTCGCGAGGATCTCCTCGCGAAGTTCGTCGGGGAAGGGCGTCTCGAGAATGAGTTCCTGTGCGCGGTCGGCGGCCTCGGCCAGCGCACTCGAGTCGTCGACGTCGACGTCGACGGCCGCGAACAGTTCCTCGTCGATCTCGGCCTCTTCGATGAACGATCGATAGGTCCCGGCAGTTACGACGAATCCCGGCGGAACGGGCAGCCCCGCACCCGTCAACTCGCCCAGAGAAGCACCTTTACCGCCGACCTTCTCGAGGTCGCCGGCACTGATCTCGTCCAGCCAGAGTACAGCCATCTCTAGTGAGTCACTCGCTGGAACCGATAAAGAAGGTTGCGAACAGTCGCGCCGGATCGCAACTCGGGTGCGAGGTAATTTATGGCACGGTTCCGTCGGCCGCCGCTGTCCGCTCCTGATTGGGTCGGTCGTAACCGCCGCTTCAGCAGTAATGGCGATCGTCTTCCCATAGCGACTATACGATTCCAGTGACTGTCACCGCTATGGGGCTTCGTAACTCGTTCAAGTGAACGATCGTCTATCGGGGAATCACCGTCGGGTCGCTGGTACTCGGGCTGGCGCTTGTCGGTGTCGGGCTGCTCGCCGGCTTCGGCTCCGTGGTCACCACGCTGTTTACCGACCCGCGCAACGCCGAGTCCGCCATCGAGCAGGCGGATCCGATCATCACCCTGCTGTTCGCGGCCGCGGGGATCGTCGTCTGGCAACTCGGCAAGACCTACGCGCTGTTCGTAACCTTGCCCCGTGCGGCGGGTCGGGCCGCCGGCCGGCAACTCGATACAACGAAAATCGCAAGCGAGGTCCAAGACGGGCTCGACGACCGGCCCTCGGACCTCGAGGACGACCTCGCCGAGACGAAACGCGCCGTTCGGGCGCTGGAGGGCGACGGGCAAACGACGACCTTCGACGAGACCGACCGCCTCGAGGGCGAGACGGACCGGCCCTCGGAGCTGGAGCCGGCGACTGCGGAGACGAACCCGCCGCCGTCGAGCCCATCCGACGATCCGAGGACGGAATCCGCGGACGATGGCCCCGCGAACGACCGGTCCGCAACGGGGCTCGACGACGATACCGAGCCGGCGGACGAAACCGGCGACGACGCGGACGACCCGCTGGCCTGATCAGGCCTCGAGGATGTCGTCCTCGTCGGCGGCGGGGACGGCGATCGAGCCGTCGAGGACGGTCACGCCGCGGCCCCCCACCTGCACGCCGTCCGCGAGTCGCACGCGAACCGCGCCGGGTCGGTCGACGTAGTGGCCCTGCTCGAGGCGGAGTTCGTCCGGCAGGTCGCCGTCGAACGCGCCGAACCGATCGAGGTAGGCGGCGACGGCGCCGCTCGCGGTGCCCGTGACCGGGTCCTCCGGGACGCCGGCGCCCGGCGCGAACATGCGGCCATGCAGCGTCGATTCGGGCTCGAGCGCGTCGAAGGTAAAGAGGTAGACGCCGGTCGCGTCGACGTCGTCGGTCAGCGCTTCGATCGCGGCCATGTCGGGGTCCGCGTCCCCGACGTCCGAGAGGTACGTGATCGGGACGATCAGGAACGGCAATCCGGTCGAGGCGACCGCGAGCGGGATGTCCGCGCTCGCACCCTCGAGCGCGGCCCGGTCGACCCCGAGCGCGTCGCCCACCCGGTCGTAGCCCACGTCGACCTCTCGGATCGTCGGGTCGTCCTGTCGCATCCAGACCGTGCCGTCGGCCGCGAGGTCGATCTCGAGGACACCGACGTTCGTCTCGAGGGTCGTCGTCCCGGGCTCGAGCCCCTCGTCGTGGAGGTGTGCGAACGTCCCGATCGTCGCGTGGCCACAGAGATCGACCTCCTGGGTGGGTGTAAAGTACCGGACCCGGCGGTCGGCAGTCTCGCTCGAGCGCAGGAAGGCGGTCTCGCTGACGGCCATCTCCGCGGCAATCCCCTGCATCTGGTCGGCCGAGAGCCCGTCGGCGTCGGGGACGACCCCCGCCGGGTTCCCCGTGTGCGGTTCGTCGGTGAAGGCGTCGACCTGCAAGACTCGCGTCGTCTCCATACGACGTGGGTCGGGCGAGCGGCGTATGAATCCTCGGACCCACGGCGGCTACAACTCACGAACCCACGTCGCGATGTCGTTGACGACCCCCTCGGCGACGTTGTTCCGGACGGCGTAGGCGACCGCCACCGGCTCGCCCTCGCCGGGCATGAACAGGTGATTGCAGTCCGCGTAGGTTTCGACGGTGGTCGCGCCCGCGAACGAATCGTCCCACTGCTCGAGGTCGTCGGCGACGGACACCTGAAAGTCCCGTTCGCCCTGACACAGCAGGACCGGGACGTCGGTCTCGGCCGCGACCCCGAGGTGATCGTAGTCGCCGATGCTGTCCCAGAACGCGCCGGGTTTGCCGAGGAGCCGCTCGGCGGGTTCGTACTCGCCCGACCGGACTCGGTCGATCTCGTCGCCCCAGGTCTCGTAGGTTGCCGTCAGGTCCGCCCACTCGTGGCTCCCGACCGAGACCTTGTACTCGAGTTGTGAGAAGGTGAACTCCGGGTAGGGCCGTGCCGGCGGTGCGAGCCCGACGACGCCGGCCAGGCTTCCGTCCCGATCGGCGATTCGAGGCGCTGCCCGGCCGCCGAGTCCGTGTCCGGCGACGACGATCCGCTCCGGGTCGACGCCGTCGACGTTCCGGAGTCGCTCGATCGCGACCGCGGCGTCGTCGGCGGTGACGCGATCGAGCGTGTACTCCGCCGGCTGAACGTCACAGGCCGGAACCCGCTTGTCGTATCGCAGCGTCGCGACACCCTCCATCGCGAGTCCCTCGGCCAGATCGGCGAACGTCTTGGTCCCCCCGCGCGGGGTATCGGCCGTCATCGGCCCGTCGTCGTGGACGAGGACGACTCCCGGGACGTCGTCGCCCGCCGCGGGCGTCGTCACCGTTCCCGGCAGCGAGCAGTCGGGCACCGAGAGGGACACCGACTGCGTCGTTATCGCGTCCGGATCGACGTACGACGGCCGCTCGTACTCGTCGCTGAGCCCGTAGTTTCGCACCTGAACCTCATCGTCGACGACGACGGTACAGTCGTGGTCGCCGCCGTCGAACGCCGCGGTCACTTCGACCGCGCGTAGCTGCTGGCCCTCCGTCACTTCCGTCTCGAGGATCTCCTCGAACGAACCGCTAGTAGTCGTCAGTGCCAGCCAAAGCCGCTCGAGGCGACCGGGGTCGCCGTATCTCGAGCGCTGGTCCGACCGGAACCGCTCGCTCGCGCGCTCGAACCGCTCGTTCGCGAGGTCCTCGACGAGCGCCGTCGCGACGTCGGTTGCGGCCGCCGGATCGTCCCCGTCGTCGCTCGTCTCGTCGGTGAGGAAGCCGGCACAGCCGGCCACTGCCGACGCTGTCGCAGTCGATACCGCCGCCAGTACGGTCCGTCGTCGGGGTGCCATCGATACCGAACCGACCACGGTCCGTCTGATAAGCACACTGTCGATTCTCCGTGACTGTAACGGACCCCGAAGGGTCAGTCGTCGCTCGGTTCCTCGAGCGGCTCGTCGCCCTCGTGATCGGCCATCGGCGGTAGGTCGCCCGATCGATGCGTCCCCACGGGCGGGCGGTTGACCGCGGCCGCCGGCGAGGCCTCGAGATCGGTGCCGTCTTCGCCCTCGATGGCTTCCATCTCGCCATCCTCGCGCGCATCTTGGTCGATCCGCATCGAACAGAACTCCGCGCCACACATCGAGCAGAACCGGGCCTCCTTGTAGTTGTCACCGGGCAGCGTCTGGTCGTGGAACGACCGGGCGCGATCCGGATCGAGCGCGAGGTCGAACTGCTCGCGCCAGTCGAAGTTGTACCGCGCCTCCGAAAGCGCGTCGTCCCAGTCGCGTGCGCCCGGCCGCTCGTTGCCCACGTCGGCGGCGTGGGCGGCGATCCGATAGGCCGCGAGGCCGTCGCGGACATCGTCTTCCTCGGGGAGCCCGAGGTGTTCCTTGGGTGTGACATAACACAGCATCGCGGCCCCGGCCTGTGCGGCCATCGCGGCACCGATGGCGCTCGTGATATGGTCGTAGCCGGGTGCGATGTCAGTGACCAGCGGCCCGAGGACGTAGAAGGGCGCGCCGTCACAGACGTCCTGCTGGCGCTCGACGTTCTCCGCGACCTTGTGCATCGGGACGTGGCCCGGCCCTTCGACCATTACCTGGACACCGTGGTCCCAGCCGACGCGGGTCAGTTCGCCCAGCGTGTCGAGTTCGGCGTACTGGGCCTCGTCGCAGGCGTCCGCCAGCGACCCCGGACGGAGGCTGTCGCCGAGGCTGAACGTGACGTCGTGTTCGGCAAAGATCTCGCAGATCTCGGGGAAGACCTGATACAGCGGGTTCTGCTCGCCGTGTTCCTCCATCCACTTGGCCATGATGGAGCCGCCCCGCGAGACGATTCCCGTTTTCCGGCCGTCGGTCAACGGCAAGTGTTCGGCGAGGATCCCCGCGTGGATCGTCATGTAGTCGACACCCTGCTCGGCCTGTTTCTCGATGATCTCGAGCAGTAGGTCCGTCGTGATGTCCTCAGGGCTACCGGCCTGCTTGACGGCCTCGTACAGCGGCACCGTCCCGATGGGCACCGGCGAGTGGTCGATGTGTGCCTCGCGGATCTCGTCTAAGTCGCTCCCGGTCCCGAGATCCATCACCGTGTCCGCGCCGTAGTGGACCGCGGTGTGGAGTTTCTCGAGTTCCGTCTCGAGGTCGCTGGTCGTCTCGCTGTTACCGATGTTGGCGTTGACCTTCGTCGCGAACTCGCGACCGATGATCATCGGATCGAGGGCGTCGTGGTGTCGGTTGGCCGGGATGACGGCCTGGCCCGCGGCGACCTGCTCGCGGACGTACTCCGGATCGCGGTTCTCTCGCTCGGCGACCCGCTCCATTTCGGGCGTGACCGTCCCGTCGCGGGCGGCCTGAATCTGCGTTTTCGACATCGATAACTAGGTTGTACTACTAGGTTATAAAACTCTCCCGCTCCCGTGACTCGGCGCTATCGTCTCGCTGACCGCCCGCTCGAGGGGCGGGGATACGTCGGCCCCTCACGGTCGTCGATCCGTTCGACGTCTCGCAGTGGTCCCGACGACGGGGCCGCAATCGCTCGATCGGGGGTGAAACCAGTTTCAGCCGACTTAAGGGGCGCGGGCTCGAGGGGTCGCGTAGGTGGCCACCAGATGTCCGACTTACCGGACGATTTCGACTGTACGATAACCAACTGGGAGTACATCTACGGACTGTGTCGGGACGTCGCCGACGACGTGCGCGACGACGAGTTCGAGCCCGACGTGGTCGTCGCGCTGGCTCGCGGCGGCTGGTTCGCGGGGCGGTGTCTCTGTGACTTCCTCGGGCTCGACGACCTGACAAGTCTGAAGATGGAACACTACGTCGGTGCCGCCGAGAAGTCCGACGAGCCAAGCGTCCGCTACCCGATGCCCGAAGGCAGCGTCGAGGGCAAGGACGTGCTGATCATCGACGACATCGCCGACACCGGCGGCTCGATCAGTCGCGCGTACGACTACGTCGCCGACCGCGACGCCGGCGAGGTCCGTACCGCGACGCTGCAGTTGCTCGGTACCAGCGAGTTCCAGCCCGACTACGTCGGCGAGCGCTTGGAGGAGTGGACCTGGGTCGTCTATCCGTGGAACTTCATCGAGGACATGGTCGACCTGATCGCCGGTGCCATGGAGGCCAGCGATCGCGAGACGTTCACCGACGAGGCGATCCGCCGTGCCCTGACCGACCACCACGGCATTGAACGCATCGAGATGGAAATCGCCCAGCCCGACCGCCTCCCCGAGGTCCTCGCCGAGATGGAACGCCGCGAGGTCCTCGAGTCGGTCGGTGACGACCAGTGGGCGCTGACCGGCGAGTAACGCTGCCACGCTCGCGGATCGCTCCGAACCTCGCTTTCTCGCCGTCGTCTCACGCCGCTAACCTAACAAAATATTCATACCATGGCTGCGGCCTTTCGACCGCATGAAACGAGTTCTATCGAGACTCGGCATCGGTTCGGCGACGGTCGAGACGGTCCTCCCGCCGACCCTCACGGCAGGCGAATCAGTCGACGCGCGCGTCGACGTTACCGGCGGCAACGACAGTCAGGACGTTGAGAGCATCTCCGTCGCCCTGGTGACGCGGTACGAGACCGACGAGAGCTACGGAACCGCGAAGTTCGAGGCGGACGCCCTCACGAATTCGTTTACGATCGACCCCGACGAGGAACGCTCGTTTACTGTCTCCATCGACATTCCCTACCACACGCCCGTCACGTCGGATCGAACCGACGTCTGGCTCGATACCGGCCTCGACATCGACTGGGCGGTCGATCCGGACGACCGTGATCCGATCGAGATCGAACCCGACCCGCTCCGCGAGACGCTGTTCGACGCCCTCGAGTCACTCGGGTTCGCCCGCAAAACGGCGACGTGCGAGGCCACGGAATCGATGTTCGCGGACCACCGCTTCGTTCAGGAACTCGAGTTCGTTCCCCGGTCCGGGCCCTTCGTGGACGACCTCGACGAACTCGAGGTCGTCACGCTGCCCGAGGGCGACGGCTTCGATCTGCTGCTCGAAATCGACCGCCGCGGCGGCCTGCTCGCCGAACGGTTCGACGCCGACGAGCGACACGAGCGCCTCTCGCTCCAGCCGGGTGACGAGTCCGACCTCGAGCGGCGACTCCGGACGGCGATCGAGCGAAGTCTCTGAGCGTCGGGCTCGCCATGCCGCCGCGTCGTCACTCCCCGTTTCCTCGAGCCGATACGGCCCGCTCTTAGTCGGCGATCGCCTCGCTCGCGTCCGCTTCCACCGCAGCCTCCCTGATCCAGAGGTCGCCGAACAGTTCGTCCTGCTCGAGTGCGATCCGGCCCCGATGGGCCAGAAAGAGCAACGCCAGATAGCTCATTACGCGCGAGCCACCGGCCGCGTCGATCTCGGCGAACAGCACCTCCTCGCGCCCGTTCTCGTAGTGGACCTCGAGTTCGCCCTCGACGTCGTCGATGACCGTCTCGATGTCCTCCTCGTGAGTGGTGTGGGTGACGTCATCGCTGGTCGGTTCGTCGTCGACCCGGAAATCGTCGCCCGAGCGGTAGTCGAGTTCCTGCATACCGCGGTCGTACCCCGACGGCGAGTCGCTCGTGTCGTAACTGCGCGACTCCTTCCACCGGGTGTCCCGTTCGGCAGTCCGCAGTTCCCGAACGAGTTCGTCCAGCGTCTCCGGCTTCCCGCGGGCGTGCTTGCGCTCGAGGCGACGCTCCATCTCCGCCTCGAGGCTCTCGACGGGGTCGAAGTCCGGCGGGTGGCGCTCCTCGCCCTCGGCGTCCATCGCGGGATCGTCGGCGAACGGTGCCTCCCACGGCGGGAGTTCTTCCTCCTCGGGCTCGTCGGTCGCGAACAGCTCGTCGCTTTTCATCCGCAGGAGGACGCTCGCGTAGAACAGCGCCCGGCCCGACGTCCGCAGGTCCGCGTCCTCGATCGCCTCGAGGAACTTGTCGGTGACCCGGACGACGTCGATGTCCCAGGGGTCGATCTCGCCCTCCTCGGCGAGCTGGACCAGCAGTTCGACGGGTTCGACCTCCTCGTCGTCGGCCTCCGCGTCCAACTCGTCCTCGGAGAACTCGAGGACGGAGTCGTCGGCTCCGGGCGCTCGGCTCGCGGCGTTCGTCTCGTCGTCACCGCTCGAGTCCGCGTCCCCGGGCCGCTCGCGGTCCTCGTGGCCCGTGATATCGAGGGGGATCTCGTCGCCGCCGTCGGTGTAGAACTCGTCGCGGTCGGCGCCTTGCGACTCCCTAGTCACTCACAGGCACCTCCTCACCACCGTCGTCGCTATCGCTGAGATCGATCCCGGTCACCGCGCTAACGTTGTCCTGTTGCATCGTCACGCCGATGGCCCGCTCGGAGCGATCGAGCATGGCCGAGCGGTGGGAAACGACGACGAACTGCGCCTCGCCGGCCAGTTCTTCGACCATCTCGCCGACCCGCTCGGCGTTGACCGCGTCGAGGAAGGCGTCGATCTCGTCTAACGCGTAGAAGGGGGCGGGGTTGTGTCGCTGGATCGCGAAGATAAAGGCGAGTGCGGTCAGGGACTTCTCACCGCCGGACATCGCGTCCAGTCGCTGAATGGGCTTGTCCCCCGGCTGGGCCTTCATCGTCAGCCCGCCGTCGAAGGGGTCGTCCTCGTTCTCGAGATGGAGGCTCCCGGTCCCCTCCGAAAGCTGCTCGAAGATCTCGGTGAAGTGGCCGGCGATCGCCTCGTAGGCGTCCATGAACGTTTGCTTCTTCTGGGTCTCGTACTGTTCGATCCGGTCGCGGATGCCGTCGGCCTCCTCGACCAGCGTCTCCCTGCCCGCCTCGAGGTCGTCGAGATCGTCCCGGACCTCGTCGTACTCCTCTATCGCGAGCATGTTGACCGGCTCCATCGCGTCCATGTCGGACTGCAACAACTCGATGGTCTCGAGAACGGTCTCGTGATCGGGTACGTCCTCGGGGTCGTAGTCGCCGACCGCCGATTCCAGCGACTCGATCTCCCACTCGAGGCTGTCGGCCCGCTCGCGGGCGTCCTCGAGTTTGCTCTCGACGGTGTTGACCCGATCCTGTTGTCGGTCGCGTTTCGTCCGCGCTTCCGAGAGTTCCTCTTTCAGGTCGCTGCGATCGGCTTTCAGCTCCGTCAGTTCCTCCTCGAGTTCCGCGACAGCCGCGCGTTTCTCCTCGAGACCCTCGCGCTTGCCCTCGATTTCGGCCTCGTACTCTTCGATTCGCTCCTCGTGGTCGGCCTTGCGGTTCTGGGCCGCCTCGATGTCGTCGTGGCGGTCATCGATCGCGTCCTCGGCGTACTCCTTTTCGAGGGTGAGTTCGTTGATCTCGCTGTCGATCTCGGTAATGCGGTCCTCACGCTCGTCGATCTCGGCCTCGAGTGCCTCGATCCGATCGGTCAGTTCGGGGATCTTCGAGTCCGCGAGTTCGGTTTCGAGATCGTCGATTTCGGCCTCGATCTCCTCGATCGCGGCCGTCTTTTCGTCGATCGTCGCCGAGATCTCGTTCATCCGCTCGTCGACCGACTCCCGTTCCGCCCGCAGCTCTTCGAGTTCGGCCTCGAGGTCGTCGATTTCTTCCTCGACCCGCTTGCGTTTCTCGTCGAGGCCCTCGAGTTCGGCCTCGATCGACCGCACCTCGTCGGCGGCGTCGGTCTTGCGGTCGCGGGCGTCGTCGAGTCGTTCCTCGACGCCGCGCAGTTCCTCGCGCAGTCCCTCGCGTTCCTCCTGCAGTTCGGTGATCTGCTTGGCGACGCGCTCGAGTTGGCCCTCGCCACCGCCGGTAAAGGAGTACCGGGAGCCGCCGCCGGAGCCACCGGTCATCGCGCCGCTTTTCTCGACCAGGTCGCCGTCGACGGTGACCATCCGGTAGTCGCCCATATACGAGCGGGCGGTCTCGATGTCCTCGACGACCAGCGTGTCCCCGAGGACGTACGAGAAGACGCCGGCGTACTCCTCGTCGAAGTCGACGAGGTTGTACGCGAAGCCCACGACGCCCGGATCGCTGGGGGCGTTGGGCAGTCGGCGCTGGCTCATGTCCGTCAGCGGCAGGAACGTCGCCCGACCGGCGTTGCGCGATTTGAGGTGTTCGATACATTGCTGGCCGACCACGTCGTCGTCGACGACTACGTTCGCCAGCCGCCCGCCGGCAGCGGTCTCACAGGCGACGGCGTACTCGCCGGGCACCGTGCCGAGTTGGGCGACCGCGCCGTGGACGCCGTTGATCCCCGAATTGAGGATCGTCGTCACCGCACGGCCGAACGAGGAGTCACCGTTCTCGCCGGCCTTTGCCTCGAGTTCGGCGTACTCCTGCTGTTTGGCCTGAATGTCGTCGTCCAACTCGTCGAGGTCCGACTGGAGCCGGCGTTTTTCGCCTTTCAGATCGTCGACCACGTCGGCGATGTTCGCACGGTTCTGCTCGGCCTTCTCGAGTTCCCGCTCTAAATCGGCCCGCTGGTTCTCGATCTCCGGCAGCGTCTCCTGCTTTTCCGCGATCGTCTCCTCGGTCTCCTCGATGGTAGTCGAGCGCCGCCGGGCCTCGTCGAGCAGGCGGTCCTGCTCGCGCTGGAGGTCGTTCTTCTCGGTCTTGGCGGCCTCGAGGTCGTCCTTGCGGTCGGCGAGATCGGCCTTGAGTTCGTCGAACTCGGTGTCGACGGCCTCGATCTCGGCCTCGAGGTCGTCGCGTTCGGCCTCGCGCTCTTGAATCTCGGTCTTGATCGAGGCTTTCTCCAGCTTGTGTTCGCGGATCTCGTCCTCGAGGTCGTCGATCTGCTCTTGCTTGCGGTCGATCTCGACGAAGGCCTCGCGGCGGTCGGCCTCGGCGGCCTCGATCTCGGCCTCGCTGGATTCGATCTTGTCCTCGAGTCGCGAGATCTCGCCTTTGAGTTCCTCGATCTCGCTTTTGATCCGCAGCTGTTCGTCCTCGCCCTTGCGCTCGATCTCGTCGTTTATGTCCGCGAGGTCCTCCTCGAGCCGGACGACCTTGCCCTCGCGTTCGTCGAGTTCGCGCTGTAGTTCCCGGAGTTCGTCCTCGCGGTCGTCGATCTCCGCCTCGACCGACTCGAGGTCCGTGCGTTTCTCCTCGAGTTCGCTGGCTTTCTTGTAGCCCTCGTACTCCTCTTTCTCGCGGCGGAGCCGGCGATACCGCATCGCCTCGCGGCGCTCGTCCGCAAGCTGCTCGAGCCGGTCGCGTTTCTCCTCGATGCGGAGTTCGGCCTCGTCGATCCGTTCCTGGACCGTCTCGAGTTCCTCGAAGGCGTTTTCCTTCTTGGCATCGAACTCGGCGACGCCCGCGATCTCGTCGATGATCTCCCGGCGGGCGTGGGGAGTCATGTTGATGATTTCGGTGACGTCGCCCTGCATGACGACGTTGTACCCCTCCGGGGTGATCCCGGCCTGAGCCAACAGGTCCTGGATGTCGGAGAGGTTGACCGAGCGGTCGTTGAGATAGTAGTAGGAGTAGTAGTTGTCCTCGGTCTCTTTGACCCGACGACGGATGCGGATCTCGTCGACGTCGCCGACGTCCTCGCTGCCCGCGGCGTTGACGACCTGCGAGCGAGTCAGCGTCCCGTCGGCATTGTCGAGGACGACCTCGACGGTCGCCTCCCGGGAGCCGCCGGCGTCGCCGTCACCGTCCTCGTGACCGGGATTGTAGATGAGGTCGGTCAGTTTCTCCGCGCGGATCCCCCGCGTTCGGGCCAACCCGAGCGCGAACAAGACGGCGTCGATGATGTTTGACTTGCCGGAGCCGTTGGGCCCGGTCACGACCGTGAAGTCCTCGTAAAACGGGATCTTCGTCTTGCGGCCGAAGCTCTTGAA
This sequence comes from Natrinema pellirubrum DSM 15624, assembly GCF_000230735.2. NCBI lineage: Archaea > Methanobacteriati > Methanobacteriota > Halobacteria > Halobacteriales > Natrialbaceae > Natrinema > Natrinema pellirubrum. The sequence continues at coordinate 3,015,519 of NC_019962.1, read as the reverse complement.
ATCGTCGAGAACGATCGACTTGATATACATTCTTGATCCGAGCCCTCCGTCACACAGGCGGCCGTCTGCCGGGGTGTCCGTTCCCCGACCGCGGCCGCCGCTGCAGTTATGCGACGATGATGTCGTCGCTACCTGAGTCTTCCGTTTCCTCGTCGGCCGTCTCCGTCTCGCCCTCGGCGTCGGCCGCCGCCTCGGCGACTTCGTCGGGTTCGGCCTCCGGCGTCTCGTCTCCCGACACCGTTCCCGCCTCGTCGCCCCGCCGATCGGGGACCCGTGTCGGCGTCTCGGCGTCGAGTTCGGCCTCGAGGACCCGGATTCGCTCCTTGGCTTCGATGAGTTCGTCCGTCAGGCCCTCTACCGTCGACTCGAGTTTCGCGACCGTCGATTCGAGTTGCTCGACGCGATCGTTCGACATATCCACTAGGGGCCCGGCCGGCCACATAAACGTACGTCAGACTCACATAGAGAATATTATATGTGTCGGGCCGGCCGCCCCCTCGAGCCGGTGACGACCGCAACACTGTTGGAAACACCGTATCGAAATGACAGTATGCCCCTCTCACCGGACCGCCGGCTCCGGCTCCGGATCGTCGGTGCCCTCACGCTGGTGGTCGGCGTCAACGTCGGTGTCCTCTCGGTCCTCGTCTGGAGCGGGCTCCGCGTGGCGGCGGTGGGCGGCTGGTCCCGCCCGGCTGCCGTCGGCGTTCCGTTCGTCGTCGGTACAGTCCTCCTCGGTGCGGTCGGTCTCGTCGCCCTGCAGGCGCGATACGGTTCGCGATCCGCCGTCGCCGGGCTCGAGCTGACGGTGCCCGAGGGCGACGGTCCGAGAAACGTCGCCGGACGCGTCCAGCGGTTGGCGACGCAGGCGGCCGTCCCGGTTCCCTCGGTGGCCATCGCCGACCGTGCCGAACCGACCTGTCTGACCGTCGGGAGCCGCCGCTCGCCGACGATCGTAGTGACGAGAGGGCTGCTCGCAGAACTCGACGACGACGAACTCGACGCGGCCCTCGCCCACGAGGTCGCACACGTCGCGAACCGGGACCTCCCGGTCGTCACGGCCGTCGCGGCGACCGTCGCGATCGGCGATCGATTGCTCGAGCGCGAACGGCTGCTGCGTCGCGTCCTCGAGAACGCGGTGCTGCTCGGTCTCTTCACCGGGGTCGGTATTTTCATCCTCGCGGTGCCGATCCTCGTGATCGGGGTCGTGTACCTCCTCGTGAGCGCGGTCGCACGGGCGCTGCTCGGCGTGAACGCGATCGCACTCGGCCTGTTTGCGAAGACCCGCGAGTACGCCGCCGACCGCGGCGCGAGTCAACTCCTCGGCGACCCGGCCGCGCTGGCGAGCGCCCTCGAGACGCTCTCGGACTCGCGCCCGAAACGGGACGTACGGCTGCACGCGAGCGCGACGCTGGGGATCGTGTCGCAGCCGTTGCCTGTCTCGACGGACGATGACGACGGCGAGGTCCACTGGGTCGAACGGTTTCTGCCGCCGGTTTCGTTCGAGGGGCCGGCCGATCCCCGCGGACTGAACCGGGGGCTGGTCTGGCTCCACGTGCGCGTCGTCCGCCCGGCTGTCGCGGCGGTTCGTCGGCTGCTCGGGTGGCGGCCCGCGACGCATCCGTCGACCGAAGCCCGGATCGAACAGTTACGGACGCTCGAGCGGCGTCGACGGGCGGACGCGACCTGAGTCGTTCATTCGGCGTCCGCCGCGGGCAACACGACGGAAAACGTCGCCCCTTCGCCCGGCTCGGAATCGACGCGGATCTCGCCGCCGTGGCGTTCGACGATGCGCTGACAGAGCGCGAGCCCGATCCCGGTGCCGGCGTGGGCCTCGCGACCGTGCAGCCGTTCGAAGACCTCGAAGATGCGGTCCTGATCGTCCGGTTCGATCCCGATCCCCTCGTCGTGGACCGAGACCACCCAGTCCTCGCCGCGGCGCTCGGCGTCGACGCGGACGCGGGGCGGCTCGTCGCCGCTGTACTCCAGAGCGTTACTCAGGAGGTTCTGGAACACCTGCCGGAGTTGGCTGGCATCGCCCTCGACGCGGGGCAACTCCCCGACCTCGAGCGCCGCGTCGGTCTCCTCGAGCCGTAACTGCAGGTCCTCGAGGACGTCGTCGAAGACGGTTTCGAGGGCGACGGGCTCGAGCGGCTCGCCCTGGGTTTCGACCCGCGAGTACGCCAGCAGCCCGTCGATCATGTCGCGCATCCGCTCGGCACCGTCGACGGCGTACTCGAGGAACTCCCGTCCGTCCGAGTCGAGAGCATCGGCATAGCGGCCCTCGATCAGCTGGAGGTAGCTCGAGACCATCCGCAGGGGTTCCTGTAAGTCATGAGAGGCCGCGTAAGCGAACCCCTCGAGGCGTTTGTTCGACTCCTCGAGGCGCTCGACCGTCTCCTCGAGTTTGCGCTGGTACTCCTTGCGTTCGGTGATGTCGTGGGCCATCGTCACGCCGGCGAAGACGTCGCCGCGGGTGTCGGTGATCGGGACCGCGTAGATGGCCCACTCCCGGCCGGCGTACTCGAGTTCGACCGCCCCTTGCTCGCCCTCGAGTGCGCCCCGAAGCGCCGGTTCGAGCGCATCACTGATCTCCTGGGGCCACGCGTTCGTGTAGTGTTTTCCCTCGATATCGGCCGGGTCGACCGGGATCTTCTCGAAGCCCTGGCCCGCCGCCAGCGTGTACTCGAGGTCGTGGTCGAACAGCGTGACGACGCCGTTCGGGAAGTTCTCGGCCAGCGTGCGATAGCGCTGTTCGGACTCCTCGAGTTCGCGCTCACGTTTCTTGCGCTCCGTGATGTCCCGATCCGAGACGACGATCGAGACGACGTCACCGTCGTCGTTCGTGACCGGCCGGAAGACACCATTGAGGGTGTATCGCTCCCCGTCCGGTCTGGTGAGGTCGGCCTCGAAGTTGACGTACTCGCCAGCGGCGGCCCGCTCGGTCCACTCCCTGATGTCGTCGCGAACGCCCGCGGACTCGCTGGATCCGTCGCCCCACCACGGCGTCTCACAGAACTGCTCGCCGATCACGTCCGTCAGCTCCGCGTCGACGTACTCCATGGCGGTTCCGTTGACGTCGATCACCGTCCCGTCGGGTTCGAGCAGTCCAACGAGGATGTTCGGGTCCTCGAAGATAGCCTCGAAGCGCCGCTCGGTCCGCTCGAGTTCGCGTTCGCGTTCCCGGCGTTCGGTGACGTCCTGAAAGTAGACCGAGATGCCCGTTTCAGAGGGATAGAGGTTTGCCTCGACCCGGAAATCGAGCGCGTCGTAGTAGAGTTCGTAGCTGGTCGGCTCCTGGGACTCCAGGGCCGTATGGAAGGCGTCCCAGACCTCGTCGATCTCGTTGAGGTCGGGAAACACGTCCCAGAGACGTTCCCCGAGGAGTTCCTCCTCGGAGCGTTCCAGCAGCTCCGCGGCACGATCGTTGACGTGAGTGAACCGGAACTCGTCGTCGACCGCATAGAAAGCGTCGGAGATCCGCCCGAGGATACGCTGCAGTTCGCTCTCGAGTTCGCGCTCGCGCTCCCAGCGGTCCGTCATGTCCCGCGTCACCTTCAGATAGCCCCGATGGGTACCGTCGTCGTCCCGGACCGCCGTGATCGTGACGTTCGCCCAGAACCGCGTCCCGTCCGCACGAACGCGCCACCCCTCGTCCTCGACGGAGCCGTTCTCGAGGGCCCGCTCGAGGTTCCGCGCGGGAACGCCCGCGGCCCGGTCCGCGTCGGTGTAGAACTGCGAGAAGTGATCGCCGAGGATCTCCCCGCGCTCGTAGCCCTTGATCTGGCGCGCCCCCTCGTTCCAGCTGACGACGTGCCCGTCGGTATCGAGCCGGAAGATGGCGTACTCCTCGACGGCGTCGACAAGCGACCGGAACGCCGCTTCGCTCTGCCGGAGCGCACCCTTCGACTCCTTCTGATCGGTGATATCGTAGTAGAACTCGACTCGTCCGCCGGCGAACTCTCCCGATTCGATCGGTTTGCTCTGGTAGGACAGCCAGCGATCCTCGTGGTCGCCGTCGCCGGTGATCCGACACTCGAACCCGTCGACGTAGCGCTCGTCGTCGTACGACGACAGGACGGTCGCTGCGAAGCACCCGGGATCGTCGACCCGGTGTTTGAGGACGTCGTCGACGACCGTCCGGTTGTCCCGTCCGATGAGACTCGCGCGATCGAGGCCGAAGTACTCCTCGACGGACTCGTCGGCCCACTCGATCTCACACTGCTCGTTGAGGACGATGGCGCCGATGTCGGCCCCGTCGATGACGCTCGTGATCGACTCGTAGGAGGCGATCGCCGACGCGAGCGTGTCCTGTCGACGGCGCTTCTCGGAGCGGTCGCGGGCGACGCCGATAGTCCCCCGAAACTCCCCGTCCTCGAGCAGCAGGTTGACGCGGAGTTCGAAGGGGATCGCGTCGCCGTCGGCAGTTCGAACGGCGAGTTCGAACGTTGCGATCTCGTCGTCGTCCGCGGCGATCCGGGTCGCGATCTCGCGTTCGACACGGGCCACGTCGTCGGCGGCGAGAACGAGTGAGACGTGTTCGCCGAGGAGGTCCTCGCGGGCGTAGCCGGTCGCCTCGACGATGCCGTCGTTGACCGCGACGAAGCAACCGTCGGTGTCGAGCTGGTAGATCGCGTCGTCGATCGTGTTGACGAGCGTCCGATAGCGCTCGAGCGCGACATCGTCGGTGACGTCGCCCCAGAAGGCACCCTCGTCGGTCCCGGCTCGGGTACTCATGCTACGTCGAACGCCGTAGAACGGCAAAAGACGTTCGCCGGCGCGAGCGGCCAGCGAACCGCGGCCGCGGATACTTTTATGCTCGTCCGCGGTGAGTGGCAGACGAAAAACATGTCCCAGACGAAAGTCACGGCACCGACGGTCGACGACGACGAGATCTACCGGTTCCCCGATGATTCGTTCACCGACCGCAACGTCTGTCTCGTGACGGGTGCGGCCTCCGGTATCGGCCGAGCGACCGCACTGGCCGCCGCCGGTAACGGCCTCACCGTCGCGGCGACCGACGTCGACGAGGACGGCCTCGCCGGGACGGTGGCTCGCGGCGAGGACCTCGGTCTCGAGGGCGAGATCGAGCCGGTGCCCGGCGATCTGACGGTCGACGACGACATCGAACGGATCGTCGACGAGGCCGCACAGCTGGGCGATCTCAAGTACCTCGCGAACGTCGCCGGAATGCAACACATCGACCCCATCGACGAGTTCCCGATGGAGACTTACGACCTGATGCATCGAATCATGCTCCGGGCCCCGCTGTATCTCTCGAAACTGTGTCTCCCGCACTTCCGGGAGACCGACGACGGCCAGGGGTGTGTTGGCAACATGGCGTCTGTCCACGGTCATTACGTCACGAGCGACAAGGTCGCGTACAACGTCTCGAAGTTCGGCCTGCGGGGACTGACCCAGTCGATCGCCGCCGAGGGCGAGGGGCAGATCCGAGCGTTCTCGCTCAGCACCGGCTACGTGAAGACGCCGCTGGTGACCGCCCAACTCGAGGATACCGCCGAACAGCGCGGTATCTCGGTCGACGAGGTGATCGAGGACGTGATGCTCGGTCAGTCCCGGGTCACGGAGATGATGGAACCGATCGACGTCGCCAACCTCTTTTTGCTCGGCTTCTCGGATCTCGGCCGGCACCTGGACGGCGGCGACCTGTTGTTTGATGGTGGCATGACGCTAACATACGAGTGACAATGTCCGGGAACACGAGCCCAAGCCTCGAGGACATCGACGAGATCGCCCACGAACCGAGCCAGGAGTTCGTCGAGTCGACGAATGTCGCCGAGTTCATGGAGACCTATGGGATCGACGACTACGAGGAACTCATCGAGCGGACGACGACCGATCTCGAGGGCGAACCCGACAGCGGCGTCGACTGGTTCTGGGACGAACTGGTCGACTACCTCGGGATCGAGTTCTACGAGGCCTACGACGAGATCCGGGACGACAGCGAGGGTCCGCAGTTCTCCGACTGGTACCCCGGCGGCGAACTGAACATCGCCCACAACGTCGTGGACCGCCACGCCGCCCTTGACGAGGAGCGCCGAAACAAAGTCGCCACGATCTGGGAAGGCGAACACGGCGAGGTCCGCGAAGTCACGTACCACGAACTCCACCGGGGGGCGAACCAGGTCGCGAACGCGCTCGAGGAGCGCGGCATCGGCACCGGCGACACGGTCGGGCTCTACATGCCGATGGTGCCGGAGGTCGTCTCGATCCTCTATGGCTGTTTCAAGGTCGGCGCGATCGCGGTGCCGATCTTCTCGGGCTTCGGCGTCGACGCGGCCGCGACCCGGATCGCGGACTCGGAGTGTTCGGTCCTCTTTACCGGCGACGGCTTCTACCGGCGCGGCGATCCGGTCTTCCTCAAGTCCGCCGCCGACGAGGCGATCGAGGAGGCCGGCCACGTCGAGTCTACCATCGTCTTCGATCGACTGGGCTCGAGTGGCGAGGCGCTTCGCGCCTCGCACGAGATCCCCTGGGACGACGACCGCGACGAGTGGTGGGCCGACGCCGTCGAAACGCAGGCCGACGACTACGAGACGAAATCACTGCCCTCGAGTCAGGAGTCGATGCTGCTGTATTCCTCGGGCACGACGGGCAAACCGAAGGGCATCGTTCACACCCACGCGGGCGTCCAGGTCCAGTGTCCCAAGGAGGTCCACTTCGGGATGGATCTCAAGCCCGCGGACCGGTTCTTCTGGGTCTCCGACATCGGCTGGATGATGGGCCCCTGGAGCCTGATCGGGACCCACACCTTCGGCGGCACCGTCTTCATGTACGAGGGCGCGCCGGACTACCCCGAGCCCGACCGGTTCTGGGAGATGATCGACCGCCACAAGCTCACCCAGTTCGGCATCTCGCCGACCGCCATTCGGGCGCTGCGAAAGCACGGGGACGAGTGGCTCGAAGGCCACGACCTCTCCTCGTTGCGGATCCTCGGCTCGACGGGCGAGCCCTGGGACCCCGAGTCCTGGCACTGGTTCCACGAGAACGTGGGCGGCGGCGAGGCCCCGATCATCAACATCTCCGGCGGCACCGAGATCTGTGGCTGTTTCCTGATGCCGATGCCGACCGAGCCGCTCAAGCCCTGTACGCTCGGCGGGCCCGGCCTCGGGATGGACATCGATGTCGTCGACCGCGAGGGCAACTCCGTCAAAGAGGACAACGAACGCGGCTACCTCGTCGCGCGTGACTCCTGTCCCTCGATGACCAAATCGCTGTGGTCGGGCGACGAGCGCTACCTCGAGGAGTACTGGTCGACCTTCGAGGACATGTGGGACCACGGCGACTGGGCCCAGAAGGACGCGGACGGCTTCTGGTTCCTCCACGGCCGGGCCGACGACACCCTCAACGTGGCCGGCCGGAAGGTCGGGCCCGCGGAGGTCGAGGGCGCGCTCATCGACCATACGGCAGTCAACCAGGCCGCAGCTATCGGCGCGCCCGACGACACCACCGGCACCGCCGTCGTCACCTACGTCGTCCTCGAGGACGGCTACGAGGAGACCGACGACCTCCGCGAGGAACTGCGCGCGCAGGTCGGTGAGGAACTCGGGAAGCCGTTCCGCCCGCGCGAGGTGCTGTTCGTCGACGAGTTCCCCAAAACCCAGTCAGGCAAGATCATCCGCCGGGCGATTCAGGCCACCTACACCGGCGAGGATCTGGGCGACATGAGCAGTATCGAGAACCCGGCGGCGCTCGAGGAACTCGAGGACGCGCGGTAGTCAGCGCGGATCGTACGGATTCGTGGCCGTCTCGAGTCGAGTGATCTCGTCGATGCGATCGAAATCGTCGTCGAACGCGTACAGGCATTCGACATCGTTGGCTTGCATATACGCGACAATACAAACGTCGACGAACGAAAGGCCGCTATGCCGGCGAAACAGCGATTTCGCTGTCGCCAACGTATCAGCTGATATCGAAACGAGGTGAAATCTGGCGTTTTCTTCTATACGGTCAAGAAAATCGACGGCCGGCTCGTGACCCGCGTGTGTCGTCAGTCCATTGAGCGTCTCCGCGAGAACGTAATCGAGGACGACCGCCTCGGGCAGGGACTGATCGTCGATCCCGCGAAGAATCGGAAGTGCGGCTTCGTGTGCCCCGTCTCGGCGGTAACTCGCGGCAAACAGCACCGACGTATCGACGACCGCACGCGGCATCTATTCGACTCCCCAGGCGTCGTGATCCGTCGTTGCGTCGGTCTCCTCGTCACCGTCGTATCCGGTGAAATCAGCGAACGAGCCACCGCGGCGGTGAACGACCTCCACTCGGACCGTTCCGTCATCTCCGACGTACCACCGAAGTCGATCACCGTCATCGATATCGAGTTGCCGACGGATTCGCGCGGGAATATTGGCCTGATTCCCGGAGACCTTGCTCTCGGCGTCGACCCTATCGGTACTCATACTCGAGGTTAGTCGCTGAAGGCACAAATATAGTGTGGTGGCACACTACTTGAGCGGCGACGAAACGAGTGCGTCCCGTTACGTTTTACCCCTGCGGGGCCGAATCGGTCTTCAATGACTGCCCAGACCGTCCAGCAGGGCGACCTCGTGACCGTCATCGGCCTCGAGGTCCACGTCCAGCTGGAGACCGACACGAAGATCTTCTGTGGCTGTTCGACCGAGCCGACCGACGAGCCCAACGAGAACGTCTGCCCGGTCTGTCTCGGCCTGCCGGGGGCGCTGCCGGTGCTGAACGAGGGAGCCGTCGAAGCCGCGGTCAAGATCGGCAAGGCGATCGACGCCGACATCCCCGAGGAGACCCGGTTCCACCGCAAGAACTACTACTACCCCGACCTCCCCAAGAACTTCCAGATCACCCAATACGACGAGCCGATCTGTCAGGACGGCGACCTCGAGATCGCCGTCGAGGGCCAGCGCCGGACCGTCGCGATCGAACGGGCCCACTTGGAAGAGGACCCGGGCAGCCTCCAGCACGTCGGCGGCGGTGGCGGCATCGATTCGGCGGAGTACACCCTCGTCGACTACAACCGCGCCGGGACGCCGCTGATGGAGATCGTCACCGCGCCGGACTTCCGCAGCCCCGGCGAGGTCCGGGCCTTCCTCGCGGAACTCGAGGAAGTCCTGGAGTACCTGGGCGTCTTCGACGCCGAACGCGACGGCAGCCTGCGGATCGACGCCAACCTCTCGATCATTCCCGAGGAAGACATCGAGGGCGACGACACCGACGAGATCGGGATCGACGCACTCGAGTCGGCCAACCGCACCGAGGTCAAGAACATCTCGAGCCACAAGGGTGCCGAGAAGGCCCTGGCCTACGAGGAGACCCGCCAGAAAAACGCCATCCAACGGGGCCGCGCGGTCGAACAGGAAACCCGTCACTGGGACGAGTCCCGCGGCATTACGGTCTCGATGCGCTCGAAGGAAGAGGAGAAGGACTACCGCTACTTCGAGGAGGCCGACCTCCCGCCGCTGCGCGTCTCGGACTGGAAGGACGAAATCGCGATCCCGGAACTTCCCTCGGCCCGCCGGGAACGGTTCCAGGCGGAGTACGGCCTGAGCGAGGAGGCCGCTTCCAAACTCACCTCCACGAAACAGGTCGCGGACTTCTACGAGGACGTCGCCGGCGAGTTCGATCCCGATCTGGCGGCGACGTGGGTCGCGGACAACCTGCTGGGTGAACTCAACTACCGCGACATCGAGATTACGGAGATCGAGGGCCGCCTCGAGGAGATCACGCGGCTCGTCGAACTCGTCGCCGAGGACGAGATCACGGCGAAAAACGCCCGCGAGACCGTCCTGCGGTCGATGCTCGACGACGGCCGAACCCCCGACGAGGTCGTCGCCGAGGAGGGACTTGGCAAGACCGGCGAGGACGAAGTCCAGCAAGCGGTCGTCGAGGCCATCGACGAGAACCCCGACGCCGTCGACGACTACGAGAGCGGTGACGACGGCGCGATCAATTTCCTGGTCGGACAGGTGATGCAAAAGACCGGGGGCAGCGCGGATCCCGGCGACGTGAACCAGCTGCTACGGGCCGAACTCGAGGAATAGGTCCGCTATTGCCCGTCGTCTGTTCCGCTGCCGTCGGACTGGAGTCGCTTCGTCGTCTGGACGAGCGGGTGACGCGCGTAGTCGACGACGTCGATGTCGTCGATCCGTTCCAAGTCTTCCTTTTCCGCCGTGCGGGCCATTCCCAGGTCGATCTCGTGATCGATGACGATGACGTAGGCGTCCATCTCGTCGATGTCCAGCCGGTCGGCCGCCAGCACGCGGTGGTGGCCATCGGCCAGCAAGAGCGTGCCGCCGTTGTCGATGACCACCAGCGGCTCGGCCAGTCCCCGCTCGAGTTCGTACCGGCGACCCTCGAGTTCGTCGGCGTAGACCCGGCCCTGGGTGGGCGTGAGATCGGCGAGGGCGACGGTCCGGCGTTCCTCCGTGAGTTCGATCTCGTGGATCTGCTCCAAGGTCCGTTTGAGTTTGCCGACTTTCTCGGGGGTGGCTCGCTCGATCTGGCTGCGGATGACGTCGGCGTTGGAGATGATCCCCACGAGGTTGCCCGCGTCGTCGACGACGGGGAGTTTCTGAATACCCGACCGGAGGATGACCCGCGCGGCGTCGGTCACCTTCATGTCGGGATGGGCGACCAGCAGATCGGTCGCCATCACGGTAAAGATCGGATCGTCGTCGTCGGCCAGCAGCAGGTCGCGGGCGCTGATGAAGCCCTCGACGCGGCGGCGCTCACAGACCGGAAAGCCGCTGTGTTCGTCGCTCTCCGCGATCCGGGCCGAGACCTCGCCGACGGTTTCGTCCGGCGATACCGTCGCGACGTCGCGCGTCATGTAGTCTTTGACCTTGGGCTTCGTTCGCTCCGACACGACCTCCATACGCGGACCGACGGCGGCCGCGCGCAAAAGTACTGTCACTGATGCCCCACCGCGGCCGCCCCGCACCCGTCACGCGCTCACGCCGATTCGCCGCCGTCCGGCTCGCCGCGTTGAGTGAACAGCCACTCGCTGGTCTGGGTGTAGGCCCCGACCGGGACCCCCGGTCGCGTCTCGATCGCCTCGAAGAAGCGGTTGGTGATCACTTCCTCGACGACGCTGACGATCGACTCGATTTCCGCCTCGTCGTCGGCACTGCCCAGAATGCCGATCTCGAGCTGTGCGCCGGCCATGTCGGCGTGGCCCCCGGCGCTGCCGATCCGGTCGAACGCGTCCCGGAGCGTCTCGCCGAGATCGACGTCGGCGGCCCGCGAGCGGGCCGACACGTAGACCATCTGGTCGTTGAAGCCGAAGACGAGCGTCGTCTCGACGCCCTCCATCGCGAGCAGCTGGTCGGCGGCCTGGGGCAGCGCGTCCCGGTCGCCGATCCGGCCGACGCTGGCCACCGCGACCGAGTCGCGCTGGATCCGGTTCTTGATCGCGCGGGCGATCGTCTCGAGGGTGTCGCCCTCGAGCGACGGCTGCTCGATCTGGCGCAGGACCGACGCGTCCGCGTGGGGCGATAGCACCGACGCAGCCCGGAAGTCGGCGGGGGAGACCTCGCGGGTGAAGTCGTTCGTGTCGACACGGATCCCGTACAACAGTGCCGTCGCCGTCGACGAATCGAACCCCAGGTCGAACCGCTCTATGTACTCGGTCAGGACGGTACTGGTCGCGCCCGCACCCTGCCGGAGGTCGACGAACTCGCCGGGCACCGGCCCGCGCGGCGGGTGATGGTCGATGACGATGTCGACGTGCAGCTCCGTCGGGAGCTGGTCGTTGACCCCCGGCCGGGAGTGGTCGACCAGCGCGAAGGCCGAATACTCCTCGAGCGACTCCGTGGGTCCGAGGTTCCGCAGGTCCAGCTCGAGTAAGTTGACCATCGCCCGGTTCTCCTGATGGGAGATGTCGCCGAAGTAGCAGGCGTCGGCCGGGACGCCGACGGACTCGGCGATGTCGGCCAGCGCGACCGCGCTGGCGATCGCGTCGGGATCGGGGTTGTCGTGGGCCATGACCGCGAGCCGGCCGTCGATCCCGGTAAGCTGATCTCGGAGTTCGATCGCCGACTCGGCCGACGGGCTCGCCGCTTCCGCGAGGACCCACTCCGACAGCGCGCTCGTGGGGCCGACGACTCTGTCCGCGAGAGCGTCGAAGCGCTCACGGTCCGCGGCCGTTGCGTTGCCGCCCAGATAGGCCACGATCGCGGCCCCGGGGAACCGATCGCGTGCGGCCTCGAGTGCGGCCCGGTTGACGTCGGTGCGGTCGCTGCCGACGAAGATCACGTCAGGTGGGTCGACGCTCGCGACGGTCGCGGGATCGGTCGGATCGCCGTCTCGAGCCGGGATACTCTCTTCTCGCATCGTCTCGACGACGCTCTCGTCGTCGGTGACGACGAGCAGTCGACCGTCGCGCTCGGCGAGGCAGTCGATGACGCCTCGACAGACGGTGCCACAGCCGAGCACGAGCCGGAAACCCATTTGTCGCGGCTTGCGACCCCGGCGGGTAAAAGCTACCGGGTGCGACTCAGCCGACGACCGTCGCGGCCGCCTCGGTCGCGATGTCGGTGATCGGGCCGAACGCCGCGAGGCTGACCGCGGTCACGACGGCGGCGGCGACGATCGCCGCGTAGAGGGCGGTCGGTGTCGCGAGCGTGTCCCGCTCACGGAGCGGGTCCTCGATCCACAGCGCCTTGACCAGCCGGGAGTAGTAGTACAGCGAGAGCGTGCTGTTGATCACGAGCGCCGCGGCGGCGGCAAGCAGCGCCGTGTTCTCGGTGGCTGCCTCGATCGTGTGGCTGAACAGGAGGTACTTGCTCCCGAACCCGCCGAAGGGCGGGATACCCGCGAGGCTGAACATGAAGATAGCCATCGCGGCGCAGGCGACCGGTGCCTGGGTCGCGAGTCCGTTGTAGTCCTCGAAGGTGCGACCGACGCCCCAGTATTCGGCCAGCCCCACGAACAGGAACGCGCCCGTGTTCATGAAGCCATAGACCAGCAGGTGGATCATCGCCGCGCCCATGACGAGGTCGCCGGACGACGTCGAGAGCGCTGCCAGTCCGATCAACACGTAGCCCGCGTGGCCGATCGAAGAGTACGCGAGCATCCGCTTGACGTTCTCCTGGGTCGCCGCCGCGAAGTTGCCCAGCGTCATCGTGACGATCGCCAGGATGACGAAGGCCCACGTCCAGTCGACGCCGATCACCGCCGTCGTCGCCTCGAGCGGGAACGCGGTCGTGAACACGCGGAACGCGAGTACGAAGCCGGCGGCCTTCGAGGCCGAGGAGAGGAACGCCGAGATCGGTGCCGGCGCGCCCTCGTAGGCCTCGGGGGCCCAGAAGTGGAACGGGACGCTCGCGGTCTTGAACGCGATGCCGCCGATCAGCATCAGGATGCCCAGTCCGAGCAGACCGCCCATTTCACCGGCCGTGTCGAGGTTCGCCGCGATCGCCTCGAGCTGTAAGGAGCCGGTCGCGCCGTAGACCAGGCTGACGCCGTAGACGAAGATCGCCGACGACAGCGCGCCGATCAGGAAGTACTTCAGGCCGGCTTCGACGCTGCCGCGGTTGTCCTTCAGGATCGCGACCAGGGCGTACGACGGCAGGCTCGTCAGCTCGAGTGCGATAAAGACCGTCACGAGGCTGTTCGAGACGGCCATCATCGACATTCCGGTTGCCGCGAGGACCAGCAGCGAGTAGTACTCGGCCTGGTAGGTGTGGTCCTGCAGGTAGTCGTGGCTCGCGACCGCGACTAAGGCGGTGACGATCGCCACGACGATCATGAAGAACAGCGCTAGCTGGTCGACGACGAACTGGCCGTCCATGATGTCGATGACGCCGTAGTTCTCGATCCCCGTCGCACCGACGCCCGCGGCGGCGTACCAGACGGCGACGGCCAGCGAGGCCAACGCGCCGATAACGGTCGTCCCGGAGAGGACGGTTCGGTTCGTCGAGTGCGGGTTGATGCTGTCGAATACGAACAGCACCAGCGCCGTCGCGGCGAGTATCAGTGCCGGTGCGAGCGCCAGCCACTGGGGGAGGTCGATGACCGCCATCAGAGGTCACCTCCCTGGACGATCGGATCGATTGCGTCGGTTATCATGTCGAAGATCAGGTCGGGGGCCACGCCAAGCAGGACGACGAGTCCGAGCAACACGAGCAGCGACGCGACGTCGTGAACCGGGGCGCGGCCGACCTCGTAGTCAGTTTCGAGTCGATACGGGCCGAAGACGGTCCGCTGGAGCGCAAACAGGAGATAGCCCGCGACGATGACGATGCCGAACATCGCCAGCGAGGTAAACAGCGCCGAGTACGACAGCAGTTCGGAGCCGAAGGAGCCGAAGAAGATGAAGTACTCGGCGGCGAAGCCGCTCATCAGCGGGAGTCCCATGTAGCCGAACGCACCGGCGATCAGCACGCCGACCGCGATCGGCATCCGGTCTGCCAGCCCGGACATGTCGGTGACCATCCGCGTGTGGGTCGCGTTGTAGATGACCCCGACGGCCATGAACATCAGTCCGGAGATCAGCCCGTGGGAGATCATCTGGAAGGTCGCACCGCCGACCCCGAACTGCGTGTACGCGACCAGCCCGAGGATGACGTAGCCCATCGACGAGACCGACGAGTAGGCGACGATCCGTTTCAGGTCGGTCTGGGCAAGCGCCAGCATCGCGCCGTAGATAACGCTGATGACGGCGATCGCCGCGATCGGCACCGCGTAGGTCTCGACCTGGTCGGGGAACATCGTGAAGTTGAACCGCAGCAGTGCGTAGGTCCCCATCTTCAGTAGGACACCGGCCAGCAGGATCGAGGCTGGGGTCGGGGCTTCCACGTGGGCGTCGGGCAGCCACGTGTGGAACGGCACGATCGGTACCTTCACCGCGAAGCCGAGGAACAGCCCGATGAAGACGACCGAAGCAAGCGTCGTCCCCTCGAGTCCGAACAGACCGTCGGGGCCGCCCTCGAGCATCGCGGTCGCGACCTCCGGCAGTGCGAAGGAGGTCACGTCGCCCAGTCCGAAGACTAAGGCGACGAAGGAGCCGAACATGACCAGCGACGCCACGTTCGTGTAGACGAAGAACTTGATCGCGGCGTACTTCCGGCGCGGGCCGCCCCAGATCCCGATCAGCAGGTACATCGGGATCAGGACCGCCTCCCAGAAGACGAACCAGAGGAAGAAGTCAAGCGCCGAGAAGACGCCGATCAGCATCGCCTCGATAAAGAGGATCAGTCCGTAGAACTGCGACTGGCGTTCGTCGATCGGGGTCCACGAGCTGACGATCGCGAGCGTACAGAGGATCGTCGTCAGGACCACGAGCGGCAGGCTGATCCCGTCGAGGCCGACGAACCACGAAATCGAGTAGTCGCCGATCTCGAGCCAGGCTGCCTGTGATTCGAACGCGAGTTCGCCGCCCCGGAGGGCGTTCCCGCTACCGTCGAAGGCCCCGAACAGCCACAGCGATAGGGCCGCCGGCACGAGGCTGATCGCGAAGGCCAGCTTGCCGGCGATGCGATTCGGCGCGACGAACGTGACGAGCGCGCCGATCAGTGCGACCGCGATCAGTGCTTCGATCATCATGCGAACCACCCTCCGAGATAGCCGAGGACGAGCAGTAAGGCGATGAACCCGCCCACCAACAGCGCCGCGTAGTTAGTCACGATACCCGTCTGGATCCGTTTCACCCAGTTGCTGCCGAACAGGCTGATCTGTGAGGTGCCGTTGACCACGCCGTCGATGACGGTCTGGTCGAACCGGTCGGCTGCCCGTGCCAGCGGCAGGGTGAAGCCTTCGGCGAGCCAGACCTGATACTCGTCCTGGTAGTAGTTGCTTTTCAGGACGCGGTACGCGCCGCCGAGTTTCGTCGTGTGACGGTCCGGGTCGGGCACGTTGTACAGCGTGTGTGCCGTGAACGCGCCGGCGAGTGCAAGCCCGAGCGAGAGCCCGGCGCTCAGCAGCATCGTCGTCGTCTCGGAGCCGATGTAGGCCTCTTCGAAGGCCATCTCGGCGACCGTCTCGTGGTAGTGGTGGTAGGTCAGCCCCTCGACGTAGCCGTACTCGCCGTCGAGCCAGAACTCGAGGAACGTAATGTCGACCCCCGCGAGCTTCGCGATCGGGGCCATGTTCACGAGGCCAGCGACGGCGGCGAGGGTCCCGAGCGCGAGCAGGGGGACCTTGACCGCCCACCCAACCGGGTGGGGGTCCTCGGCGGTGTCGGACCGGGGTTCGCCGTGGAAGGTCAGGAAGACCATCCGGAACGTGTAGAAGCCGGTGAAGAATACGGCCACCAGTCCCATCGCGTAGGCCGCGAGGATGACTGGTTCGGAGAGGCCGACGGCCAGCGCGTCGAACAACACCTCGTCTTTCGACCAGAAACCGGAGAACGGGACGATCCCCGCGAGCGCGAGCGCGCCGGCGAGGAACGTGTAGTAGACGACGGGTGCCTTGTCCTTCAGGCCGCCCATCTCCCACATGTCCTGTTCGTGGTGCATCAGAATGATGACCGCGCCGGCACCGAGGAACAGGAGCGCCTTGAAGAAGGCGTGGTTCATCAGGTGGAAGACCCCGGCGACGTAGCCGCCGACGCCCAGCCCGAGCATCATGTAGCCGTACTGGCTGATCGTCGAGTAGGCAAGCACCTGCTTGACGTCGTCCTTGACGACGGCCATCGTCGCCGCGAACAGCGCGGTGAAGCCGCCGACGAAGGCGATGATCGACAGCGCGGTCGGCGAGAGCGCGTAGTAGCCGAACATCCGGGCGACCAGGTAGACCCCGGCCGCGACCATCGTCGCCGCGTGAATGAGCGCGGAGACGGTGGTCGGACCCTCCATGGCGTCGGGCAGCCAGGTGTGGAAGGGGAACTGCGCGGACTTGCCCAGCACGCCGCCCAGCACGAGCAGTCCGGTGATCGTCACCCAGGTCTGGGCGTCGAAGCCGAACAGCGTCGCGCCGTCCTCGATCGCCGTCTCGGCGGCCGTGACGAACGACCCCTCGCCGGCGAAGCCGACCGTGCCGAACGTCGCCGCGATGGCGACGACCCCGATCAGGAAGAAGTAGTCACCGAAGCGGGTGACCAAAAAGGCCTTCTTCGCGGCCGAGGGGGCCGATTCCGTGCGGAACCAGAACCCGATCAGCAGGTATGAACAGAGACCGACGAGTTCGAAGAACATGAACGCCATCAGCAGGTTGTCCGCGAAGACGAACGCGAGCATGCTGAAGGTAAAGAGCCCGAGTTCGGCGTAGTACCGCCGCAGCCCGGTCTCCCCTTCGGCGTTCATGTAGCCGAGGCTGAAGACGTGGACGAGCAGGGCGACCAGCGAGACGATCACCAGCATCAGCGCCGAGAGCGGATCGATCAGGATCCCGAACGTAAAGGCGATCGTCTCCGCGCCGGTTTCGCTCGCCGCTGCGCCGGCCGTCCACTCGTACAGTTCCGTATGATGTTCGCCGCCGCCCGCGACGGCCGCGGCCATTACCAGCGAGACGACGAGCGAGCCCGCCGTCGCGATGATGCCTGGCAGCGCGCCCTTCTTCGGCAGGTGCCTGCCGAAGAGCAGCGTGACCACGAACGCCACGAGCGGGAACACTGCGATCGCCGGTGCGAATCCGAACGGTCCTGTTGCTGTTGCTGCCATCTTACCACCTCATCGTCGTCGGTACCGTGACGTCGACGTCACGGAAGTTGCGGTACAACACCAGGATGATCCCGAGTCCGACGGCCACCTCGGCAGCGGCCAGCGCCATCGTAAACAGCGCGAATAGCTGGCCAGTGAGGTTGCCGTGATAGAACGCGAACGCGATCAGGTTGATGTTGGCCGCGTTCAGCATCAACTCGACGGACATCAGGAACAACAGTGCGTTACGACGCGTCAGGACGCCGAAGAGACCGATACAGAACACCGCCATCGACAGCAGGACGTAGTACTGTACATCGACGGTCATCGATCCTCACCTCCGGTCTCCGTGCCACCATCGGCGACGGCCGGCTCCGGCGTCTCGCTCGAGGACTCGTCCGTACTCGAGAGCGCGGCGACGGGTTCGCCGTCCTCTTCGCGTTTCGCGAGGACGAGCGAGGCGTCGAGCGCGGCATCGAGCGCGACGGCGACGAGCAAGACGGCGGCGAGGAACGGTTCGGTGCCGCCGACCGTTTGCAGTTCGTCGTAGCCAAAGAGTGCGTAGCCGAGTTCGGCTGTGACCGAGATTCCCTCGGGGAACCCTTCCATGCCGCCGAACGAGGCGTTGAGTGTAATCAACGCCATCACGGCGAACAGTCCGACGGCGAGTAGCCCCGGGACCAGCGTCTTTCCGAGTCGGAGTTTCGGGCCGGTCGTCATGCCTGTACCACCTCGTCCGTCTCGGCGTCGTCGCGCTGGGTCAGCATGACGGCGAACGTGATGAGGACGAGGACCCCGCCGACGTAGACGAGGACCTGCATCATGGCGACGAACTCGGCCGCCAGCATCACGTAGTGGACCGCCACGCTGAGCAGCGCCACGCCCAGCAGGAGCGCCGAATGCCACGGGTCCTGCATGAGCACGACACCCACCGCGCTGGCCAGCGTCACCCCGGCAAACAGCGCGAACGCGATCAGCTCGTAGTTCATGGTTGTGTTGATAGTGCCCGTTTACGGGACGGGCGGACCCGTTACTGGTAGTCGACCTCCCCCTCGCCTTCACCGACCCACGCGCCGCGATCGGGTTCGCGGGAGGCGAGCGGGTCGATGTCCTTGTACCACGGGACGGCCTTCAACTGCTCTTTGTTGTAGACGAAGTCGTGTTTCGTGTCCGCGGTGAACTCGAAGTTCTCCGTCAGGAGGATGGCGTCGACGGGGCAGACTTCCTCACAGAGCCGACAGTAGATACACTGTCCGATATGGAGGTTGTACTGTTCGCCCTGTCGCTGATCGTTCGTCACGATCTGAATCGTATCGTTCGGACAGACGTTCTCACACTGGCGACACCAGATACACCGCTCCTGACTGAACTTGTGGACGCCGCGAAAGCGCGGCGAGACGTCCGGTGCGGTCTCCGGGTACTCCACCGTGAAGGTGGAGCCGTCCAGTGCGTGTTTCATCGTCGTTGCCATCGATTTGAGTATCCCGATCATGCTATCAGCCCCACGATCACTGCGGTCAAGACGAGATTGGCGAAGGCCAACACGAGCAGGCCCTTCCAGCCGATCTCGATCAGTTGGTCGATTCGAACCCGTGGCACCGCCGAGCGCAGCCACTGGGTCGCGAAGAACACCGCCCAGATCTTGATGATGAACCAGACGATGCCCGGCAGGACGGGGCCGGCCGGGCCGCCGAGGAAGATCGTCGCGATGATCGCCCCGCCGAGGAAGATGTGGAGGAACTCCCCGAGGTAGATCAACACGAAGTAGACCGAGGAGTACTCGGTCTGGTAGCCGGCGACGATCTCGGTCGGTGCCTCCGGCGTGTCGAAGGGGTTGCGACCGACCTCCGCGAAGTTCGCCACCAGAAAGAGGACGAACGCGAAGGGGTTGATCAGCGCGTACCACGACGGGATGTCGATCCCGGCGATCGTCACGAGCGTCTGGTGTTGTTCGGCGACGATCGTCCCCATCTGCAGCGACCCCGAAAAGATCACGACCGACATCCCGGTGATGACCAGCGGGATCTCGTAGGCGACGTTCTGTGCCACCGCGCGGAGGCCGCCGAGCATCGAGTACTTGTTCGCCGAGGCGTAGCCGGCCATCACCAGACCCAGACTCGCGATCCCCGAGACGGCGAAGACGTACGCCAGTCCGACTTCAGGGTCCGCGAGGTGGATCCCGTTGCCCATCGGGATCACGGCGAAGCCAAGCAGCGCCGACGACGCGACGACGATCGGCGCGAGGTCGTAGGCCGGCCGGTCGGCGTTCTCCGGGATGACCAGTTCCTTCGACAGGAGCCGGACGGCGTCCGCGATGATGATGAAGAGGCCGGCCGGCCCGAGCCGGTTGACGGCGATCCGGTCCGTGAATGCCGCGGTGATCTTTCTCTTCGCCCACGGCCCCGCGACGCCGGTCATCGCCAGCATCAGGTTCCCGATGAGGAAGGCCGCGAGGAAGGTCGCGAGCAACTCGCCGCCGAGCCCGAATCCGTCGAGGCCGGTCAGCTCGCCGATCCGTTCGGGGAGCAAGACCGTGTCCTGTAGCGGCAGCGCCGGCGTCGCAGTCGCTGTCTGTGCGCCGGGCATACTAGCGATCCACCTCCCCGAGAACGATGTCGAGGCTGCCAAGCGACGCGATCAGGTCCGGGATGTACTCGCCTTCGGCCATCTCGGGTAGTGCCGAGAGGTTGTGGAAGCACGGACTCCGGATCTTGAACCGGCCCGGCTTGTCGGTGCCGTCCGAACGGATGTAGATCCCGAGTTCGCCCTTCGCGCCCTCGACGCTGCGATAGATTTCCGTGTCCGCGTCCGGCTTCAGCGTCCGTGGCACGTTACTCTGGACGGTGCGTTCGTCCTCCGGCCAGTCCTCGAGCAGGTCGAGACACTGTTCGATGATCTTCGCGGATTCCTCGACCTCTTGCATGCGCACGAGAACGCGGCTGTAGTTGTCACAGCCGTCCTCGGTGACGACATCCCACTCGAGGTTGTCGTAGTAGCCGTAGGGGTCGTCGCGGCGGAGGTCGTAGTCGATGCCGGAGCCGCGGGCGACGGGGCCGGTACAGCCGTACTGTTTGGCCACTTCGGGCTCCAAGATGCCGGTGTCGTGGGTACGGACCTGGAAGATCTCGTTGCCGGTCAGCAGGTCGTGGTACTCGTCGACCTTCGCGGGCAGCCCGTCGAGGAAGTCACGGGTCTTTTCGATGAACTCCTCGCGGGGTTCGGGCAGGTCCCAGGCGACTCCGCCCAACCGGAAGTAGTTGAACATGAGCCGCTGGCCGGTCAGGTCCTCGAGGATGTCCTGGACGACCTCGCGGTCGCGCATCCCGTACTGGAAGATGGCGGTGAAGTCGCCGTAGACGTCGAGCGCGAAGGTCGCGAGCGCGAGCATGTGGGAGGCGATCCGGCACAGCTCCGCGCCCATCGTCCGGATGACCTGTGCGTACTCGGGGACCTCGATGTCCGCGAGGTCTTCGGCCGTACGCGCGTAGGCCCACTCGTTGAGGAGGCCGGCCGAGACGTAGTCCCAGCGGTCGGGGTAGGGCATGATCTGGTGCCGGTAGGTCCCCTGCTGGCACATCTGTTCCTCACAGCGGTGCAGGTAGCCGATGTCGGGGTCGACGTCGACGACCGTCTCGCCGTCCAGAACCGTCTCGATGTGGAGGACCCCGTGGGTCGCCGGGTGGTGGGGACCGATGTTGAGAAACATCGTGTCCGACTCGTCGTCGTGGTGGTCCGGCTGGACCGGGTTGGCGTGTTCGCTCAGGGTCACCAACTGCGGCTTCTCCTGGTTGTAGTCCTCGGAGAGCGGATGGCCCTGCCAGGTCTCGGGCAGGAGGATCCGTCGCGGATCAGGGTGGCCCTCGTAGTCGATCCCGACGAGGTCGAAGGCCTCCCGCTCGTGCCAGTCGGCGGTCCGAAAGACCGGCTCGGCGCTCTGGCTGACCGGGTCGTCGGTCGTCGTCGGGACGACGACCGACACCTCCTGGGTCGGGTCGGCGTACTTCCGGAGGTGGTAGATCGACTCGTACCGGTCGGCGTACTGCTGGGCCGTGAGGTTCGCGAGGTGGTCGAAGCCGGCCTTGTCACGCAGGTCCGAGAGGACCGATTGGACGTCGTCCGGCCGGACGACGAACCCCGGCGCATTCAGATGATCGTCGCGCGCGAGCGCGCGGTCGCCGATCAGTGCCTCGAGATCGCCCTCCGATACCTCGATCGCCGGGTCGCGCTCGAGTCCCGTACTCATGGCGAATCAGCCCAGTTGTATCGCATGACTAGATCCTCCTCGTCGATGTCGTCGGCGAGTTTCTGGACGAGTTCGTCCTGTGGCAGGTCGCCGAACTCCTCGAGTTCGTAGGGCTTGACCACGACGGGCGTGGACTCGCCGTTGCGGATCCGTTCCTGGAGCTTCGCGATGCCGTAGACGAGCGCCTCCGGCCGGGGCGGGCAGCCGGGGACGTGGATGTCGATGGGGATGATCTCCTCGGCGCCCTTGACGACGTTGTACCCCTCCTGGAAGGGACCCCCGGAGATGGTACACGAGCCCATGCCGACGACGAACTTGGGTTCGGGCATCTGGTCGTAGACCCGCTTCATGCGGGGGCCGAACTTCGAGACGATCGTCCCGGGGACGATCATCACGTCGGCCTGTCGGGGGGAGGCTCGGGGGACACCGGCTCCGAAGCGATCCAGGTCGTGTTTGATCGCGTACGTGTGCATCATCTCGATGCTGCAACACGCGATCCCGAACTGGAGCATGAACATGGAGTTGCCCCGCACCCAGTTCATGAACTTGTCGAACTTCGTGAGGATAAACGGCGTGGAGCCGAAGGCCTCCCGAAGCTTGGAGTTGAAGCGGTCGTCGGCACCCTCACCGATCCGCGAGTCGCGGGTGTCCGTCGACGGTGCGGTGCTGTCGTAGATCGACTGGCGTGGTTGTTCGCTGCTCATTGTCTGTCAGCCTTCAGTTGTTCGGCCGTCCGGGCCCACTGTACTGCGCCTGTGCGCCACGCCCACGCGAGTCCGACCAGCAGGATACCGACGAACAGCAGCATCGGTCCGAGCGCGCGGACGAGCGAGATCTCCGGCGACGCGAGGGCATCCTGGTAGGCAACCGCCCACGGGAACAACAGGACGGTCTCGATATCGAAGACGACGAACAGAAGCGCAACCATGTAGTACTGAATGTTGAACCGGATGCGCGTGCCGCCGGTCGGAATCTCGCCACTCTCGTAGGTGGCGCGTTTGCTCGTTTCGGGCACGGTGGGTCGCAGGAGATACGATACCGACATCATCCCGAGCGGTATCAGTACCCCGACGAGTGCCAGCGCCCCGATGGCGATCCAATCATTCATCTCCGTAACGTTCGGGGCTTCAAACCGCACGCACATAAGGGTTGATTCTTCGTTTTTCGGGGAAACACGGGCCGAGACGCGGCTTCAGCGAACGCGGAACCCTCGTAATTAATCACCTTATACTATATGTGTCCCTATGAATAGCGAACGATCCGGTAACAGGCTATTACTCACGGCCGAAAACGGCCGGTTTAACGGCGCTATGGCAGTAATTTCTCCCTGCCGAATCCGTTCGGATGATCGAACGGTCACTGCCGTCGGCAGGCGACGGCGACTACTCCTCTCGATCTCGGAACGCCGGCGTCCCCCGGTCGTGGAGGTCTCGAGAGACGTCGCCGACGCCCGCCCGCAGGTCCTCGTGGTAGGCGACCAGTCGGTCGCGGACCGCGTCGTGCTGGCGGGCGAGGATCTGGGCCGCCGACAGCGCGGCGTTGAACGACTTGCCGGCGTCGACCGCGACCAGCGGCGCGCCCGTCGGCATCCCGATGACGCTGTCGACGGATTTCTCCTGGACTGGGACGCCGATCACCGGTAACGGGTACGCGATGGAGGCGGTCATGTTGGGGAGGTCCGCCGACTTCCCGCCGGCCCCGGCGATGATCACCTCGAGCCCGCGCTCCTCGGCCGTCTCGGCGTAAGCCGTCATTAAGTCCGGCGTCCGGTGGGCCGAGGTGACGTAGGTCTCGAAGGTAAACCGCTCGTCGGGTGGGCTCTCGAAGTCGGTCTGCTCGGCAAAGTCGAGTTCGTCGACGAAGGCATCGTAGGCCCCGCGGCGCTTCCCGCCGGTCATCATCGTCTCGAGGTCGGAGTCGCTGCCCATGACGATTCCCACGTCGGGCGTCTCCGCAGTCGGTCGGTCTTGGGTCGCTTCCTCGTGTAGCCGGTCGATCAGGTCCTCGACTGCCGATGCGGTCATACGCCGGGGTTTCGTCCCAGCCGCAATGAAAGGAACGGCTTCGCGGTCCGTGTCAGCGCGACCCCTTACAGCCGCCACGGAGCCGGCTACACTCGGAGCGACGCGTGCGAAGGCAGAGATCGGTCCCCTCGTACTCCTCGGCTAGAACGTCTTCGAGAAGGTCCAGTTCGCGCTGCCCGTAGCCGTCGTTCGCAATGAAGTACGGGACGAGCCGTTGCTCGGCAACCCGCCGGCCACACAGCCCGTCGGCTTTGAACGCCTGGACGACATCACGGAGGTCCGCTCTCGTCGGCTCGGGATCGAGGTCGATGCCCGATCCGCGGCCCTCCGAAAGCCGCTCGAAGACGCGTTCGCTATCTATCATGTCCACACAATAACAGAGCGATCGGTAAAACGTTTTCTACGGTACGGCGCTCGAGACCGTCGTTTCGGGCGAACACGTTCGTAACGATTCCGCGTGGCGTCGCTATTCGAACGTGACGGACTCGCGGAGTGACACCGCCCGCTCCAGCAATTCGTCGACGCCCTCGTCGTCCCGTCCGGTCACCGTCACGTGTCCCATCTTCCGGAGCGGTCTGGCCGCCCGTTTCCCGTACCAGTGGAGGTTCGCGCCGGGCGTCTCGAGGATCTCGTCGAGGTCGCTCAGTTGTGCGGGCCGTTCCTCCTCTACGTCGCCGAGCAGGTTCGTCATCACGGTCGGCGAGCGCAGCGCGGTCGAGCCCAGCGGCCAGCCCAGCACGGCCCGGACGTGTTGTTCGAACTGTGAGGTCTGTGCGCCCTCGATCGTCCAGTGGCCGGAGTTGTGCGGGCGCGGGGCGATCTCGTTGAGCAGGACCTCGCCGTCCGGAGCTTCGAAAAATTCGATCCCGTAGACGCCTCGCCCGTCCATTACCTCGAGTACGTCGCGCGCGACTGCGTGAGCGCGCTCGGTGACGGCCTCGTTCGATCGCGCGGGGACGATCGTCTCTCGAAGGATCTCGTCCTCGTGGACGTTCTCGCCGATGGGAAAGGTCGCGATCTCGTCATCGCCTTTGACCGCGATGACTGAAACCTCGCGCTCGAAGTCGACGAACGACTCGACCATCGCGGGGCCGGCGACCGACTCGAGGGCTGCCTCGGCGTCGGCTTTCGATTCGACGGGGACGTTCCCCCGGCCGTCGTAGCCGCCGGTACGAGCCTTGAGCATCACCGGCGCGCCGTAGTCGTCGATCGCCGCGCGCACGTCGTCGGCGTCCTCGACGGTGCGGAACGGCGGGACTGGGACGCCCGCAGCCTCGAGTTCGCGTTTCTGGACGAGTTTGTCGTGGATCGTCTCGAGCGTCGCGGGGTCGGGGTGGACGGGGGTCCCCGTCTCCTCGCTGACGCGGTCGAGGACCTGCTGGTCGGCCAGTTCGATCTCGAACGTGAGGACGTCGGCCCGCGTCGCGAGGTCGCGGATCGCCGCCTCGTCGTCGAACTCGGCGACGATCTGCTCGCGGGCCACGGGTGCCGCCGGACAGTCCGGCGTCGGATCGAGGACGATCACCTCGACGCCCAGCGGCGCGGCCGCCTCGGCGAGCATTCGCCCGAGCTGTCCTCCACCGACCACGCCGACCGTTGGACCCGGCGTTCGAAGCGTCGTCATTACGCGCCGGTTGTCGTCGCCCGCGCTTAAGAATTCCCAAACGGACCGTCGCTCGAGGCGCGATCGCGTCGCCACCGCGACCGGGAGAAGCCGGGCCGGACAGTCATCCTATAAAAGCCCTCGTGGAGAACATCCAGGTCGGAAATTGACAGGTATTACATATCCCGTCTGAAACCCATAGCTATGGGTATGCGGACTGACGTTTCGCGACGGCGGCTGCTCGCCGGGGGGAGTCTCGGCGTCCTCGGATCGCTCGCCGGCTGTCTCGCGACCGGACGAAGCGCGACGGAAACCGTGACGGAGACCTACGGAATCGACGGCGTCGATGCCCTCTCGCTGATCGCCGAAAACGGTACCGTCACCGTCGAGGGGAACCAGGGCGAGGAGATCGAGGTTCAGGGTCACAAGGCCGCCCCGACCGAGGACACCCTCGAGTCGCTGACACTCGAGTCCAAGCGGAGCGACGACCGGCTCACGGTCGAGACCGCCAGCGAGGACGTCCCGTTCCTGATCGGTCCCGATCCGAAACTCGACCTCGAGGCGACGGTGCCGGCCGAGGTGGGCGTGATCCGAGGCGAGACGACCAACGGCGACGTCACCGTCCGGGACGCGACCGGCGAGGTGGTCGCTGAGACGACCAACGGCGATATCGACATCGAAGGGGTCGACGGTGATCTGACCAGCGAAAACACCAACGGTTCGATAACGGTCTCCGAGGTCAGCGGCGACGTTCGGGCGGAGACGACGAACGGCGACATCGACGTAACCCTCGCAGCGGACGGCGGGGACTTGACCGCCGAGACCACCAACGACTCGATCACCGTCCGTACCCCGCCGTCGATCGACGCGACCGTCACCGCATCGGCGACGAACGGCGAGGTGTCGTTCGAGGGATTCGACGGCGTGACGGCCAACGACGGGGACGACGCGACAGTGACGCTCGGCGACGGCGGCCGGCGGCTCCGTCTCGAGACGACCAACGGCTCCGTGACGGTGCAACGCGAGGCCGACGACTAGTCACGCAGTCGCCGTCGCGGCGGCTCCGTTCGCCATTGGGCGGCCCCGTCGACCGCCGGAGAACGGTACCTCTTTTACCCGCCCTCCCTACCGCTCGCGTATGACCACGCTCGGACTGGTGGTCGCGCAGTTCAACCGCCCGATCACCGAGCAGATGGAGCAGGAGGCCCTCGAGGCGGCCACCGCCGCTGGCGCCGAGGTGTACGAGACGGTCCAGGTCCCCGGCGCGTACGACGCGCCGCTTGCAGCCGACCGGCTCGCGCGCCGCGATGCCGTCGACGCCGTCGCCGTCGTCGGGACCGTCATCACCGGTGACACGGACCACGATCAGGTGATCACCGACGCCACCGCCCAGCGACTCTCCGACGTGAGTCTCGAGCGTGACACGCCCGTGACCCTCGGCGTGACCGGCCCCGGCATGTCCGCCGCGGAGGCCCGCGAACGCGTCGAGAACGCGGCCACAGCCGTCGAGGGAGCGCTCGATCTCGTCGACGAACTACCGGCTTCCGATTCCCAACAATGACGATGGAATTCACCGACCGCGTATCCCGAGTCGAACCGTCCGCAACGCTTGCCATCTCCGCGCTCGCGACCGAACTCGAGAACGAGGGCGCAGACGTCGTCGACCTCTCGGTCGGCGAACCCGACTTCCCCACGCCCGAGAACATCGTCGAGGCGGGGAAGGCAGCGATGGACGCCGGCCACACCGGCTACACCACCTCCGCCGGCATCCTCGAGCTGCGCGAAGCGATCGCCGACAAGCTGGCCGCCGACGGCCTCGAACACACGACCGACGAGATCATCGTCACGCCCGGCGCGAAGCAGGCGCTGTACGAGATCGTCCAGGCGCTCGTCGAGGACGGCGACGAGGTCGTCCTGTTAGATCCCGCGTGGGTCTCCTACGAGGCCATGGTGAAGATGGCCGGCGGCGACCTCACCCGCGTCGACCTCGCCGAGACCGACTTCCAACTCGAGCCCGCCCTCGACGATCTCGAGGCCGCCGTCTCCGACGAGACCGAACTGCTCGTCGTCAACTCCCCCTCGAACCCCACCGGCGCGGTCTACTCCGACGCCGCACTCGAGGGCGTCCGCGATCTGGCCGTCGAACACGATATCACCGTCATCTCCGACGAGATCTACAAGGAGATCACCTACGGCGTCGAACCGACGAGCCTCGGCACGCTCGAGGGGATGGCCGACCGCACAGTCACCGTCAACGGCTTCTCGAAGGCCTACTCGATGACCGGCTGGCGGCTGGGCTACTTCGCCGGCCCCGAGGACCTGATCGACCAGGCCGGCAAGCTTCACAGCCATTCGGTTTCCTCGGCCGTGAACTTCGTCCAGCACGCCGGCCTCGAGGCCCTCGAGACCGAGGAACCGGTCGCCGAGATGGTCGACGCCTTCGAGGACCGACGCGACCTCGTCGTCGACCTGCTCGACGACCACGGCGTCGACGTCGCCGAACCCGAGGGCGCGTTCTACATGATGGTGCCAGTAGACGACGACGATCAGGCCTGGTGTGAGGGCGCGATCGAGGACGCCCACGTCGCTACGGTCCCTGGCAGCGCCTTCGGCACCCCCGGCTACGCACGGATTTCCTACGCCGCGAGCGCGGAACGGCTCGAAGAGGGCATCGAGCGGCTGGCAGAGGAAGGCTACCTCTAGAAGCACTTCTGGATAGGTTTCTTCGAACTATCCTCGAGCAGCACCGTTCTATCGCTTATCCAAACCACTTTCACCCCGATTTACTTACTATTAATTTTCTTCCCAAATATGTTGTTTCTATGGATTGCCCAACGTGTGGGAAGTCACTGAACACCGAGCGAGGAATGCGGCAACATCATACGAAAGTCCACGACGAACCGCTCCCGAATCGCACCTGCACGGGGTGTGGGACAGAATTCTACGACCCGAAATCGAGACGCGAGTTCTGCGACGACTGCAATCCCAATGCCGGAGAACACAATGGGAACTGGAAGGGTGCAAAAGAGACGACATCGTGTGAGCGGTGTGGTTCGACATTCGAATATTATCCATCGGACAAATCCGGCGTCTACTGTTCGGATTGCGTCGAAAATGCTGACACCTTTCTCGGAACGCCTTACTACGAATACCACGACATAGAGCGTGTAAAACGGGTCTGTGAGTGGTGCGGGCGAATCTCAACTGTCCTCAAATCGAGAGCGGAACGAGAGCCAGTCCGATTCTGTAGCCAAAGTTGCCTTAGCCGCTGGTTATCCGACCAATGGGAAGATTCCGACAACGCGTACAACGGTCGGTGGAGAGAAATACGACGGCAAGCACTGGAGCGAGACGAACACACGTGCCAACACTGCGGGCTTACACGCGAGGAGATCGGCCATGAACCGGATGTCCATCACATTACGCCAGTCCGAGAATTCAACGATCCTCAACTGGCACACACACTTGATAACGTCGTTTGCCTCTGCCGTAGCTGTCATAGATACGCCGAGATTGATATGATAGATGCACTTTCACCCTCAACGTCTCAAGAGAAACAATAACTCCTAAACCGCTCTACCCCCAACAGGGAGTTGCCCGTTCAGTCCCGTGGTGTAGTGGCCAATCATATGGGCCTTTGGAGCCCATGACGGCAGTTCGAATCTGCCCGGGACTATTTTCGCGCGAACACCCCGTGAGCGTCAAATATCCTCGGCGGTTCGGATCCAGAGAACGGGGGATTCGAGTCCTCGAGGTGTGAACCCGTTCTGAGATATCCGGTAGAGTGAGAGATGAACAACTGAACGCTGGGGGCGGCTATTTCGAGACGAGCGTCTCGTCTTTGGCGACCACCTCGTCACGTTTTCGATCGACGAAGAGAGCGTCCTGCCACTCGAGATCATCAGCATCCGTGTTCTCCGTTTCCGACTCGTCTTCGAGGGCCTCCAGTCTGGCGGCGGTATCGAATTTGGCAGCCGATAGCGACCTGTGGGCCTGCTCGCCGATCACTTCGATCTTGTGCCGGGCGCCTCCGGGGACGTAGACGAACTCCATCGGGCCGATCTCGATGGTTTGATGGCTCCCGTCTTCGCGTTCGAGTGTGTACTTGGCTCGCCCCTCGAGACACAGGTTCACTTCATCGAGTCCGGGAACGTGCGTGTGCCAGTCGATCCGTCCGGATGGCTCGAGTTCGAAGTAGAGGAGTCGGAACTCGTTCGTCCTGATGATCAGTGGCGAGTGCCGTACGGCCTCGGAATCCCCGCTGTGAGCCGCCGGCGTCTGAACCTTGTACATCGTTTGCTCGGGGAGGTGCGTGTGGGCAAGGTCTTCCGGTGTCAGCTCCGAATCGTCTTTCTGCTCCATGAATAGGTGTCAAAAGACGCGAACGGTATTCTTCTTATGCCCTGTGACAAATCGTCGTGAGGGCCGTTCGTGAACAGTGATGGCGTGTTCTACTGTCATGTAACAGAGCGAGGTGTCGCTCCAGATGGAGGCCGCCGCCGAACTGCGCGCTCTCGAGTAGGACTGGCCGGTCAGGGCAACCGTACTGAACGAAACCCGATCGAATACTGCCGACCGGACGGACAACACATCCGGGAGACCGCTCCGGTCACGGACTCCGATCCGCAATGGCCGAGCGGCCGGCGCTAACAACTCCATAGTAATCCTTGCGTCCTCGAGGAGGAAGGATATGTTCGGAACGAGCGGAATCCGTGGGCCGGTCGGTGAAGAGATGACGGCTGCACTCGCGCTCTCGGTCGGTCGCGCCGTGGCTTCCGAGGGCTACGATCGCGTCGTCGTCGGGCGAGACGCTCGAGAGAGCGGCGCGGTCCTGACCGATGCGCTGATCGCCGGGGGACGGGAGTGTGGCGCGGACGTTCTCGAGGCCGGCATCGTGCCGACGCCAACGGTCGCCCGAGCGGTCCAGCGGACCGACGCGGACGCGGGTCTCATCGTCACGGCCTCGCACAATCCCGCGCCGGACAACGGGATCAAACTTCGGGCTGCCTCGGGGGCCGCATTCGACCTCGAGCAACGCAAGGCGATCGCGACGCGCGTCGAAAACGACGAGTACGACCTCCGCCCCTGGGACGGACAGGGGTCGCTCGAATCGCTTCCGGACGCGCTCGAGCGACATGCGACGGCGGTGGCCGAGTCCGTGTCGATCGACGATCCACCGAGCGTCGTCGTCGATATCGGAAACGGGACCGGGGGGATCACTGCCCGCGTACTCGCGGATCTCGGCTGTGACGTCGTGACGCTGAACGGGAAACGGGACGGGCGCTTTCCGGGCAGGCCGAGCGAGCCGACGCGGGAGACGCTCGGCGACCTGTCGTCGGTCGTGGCGACGACGGCCGCGAGCCTCGGCATCGCACACGACGGCGATGCCGACCGGATGATGGCCGTCGACGAGACCGGGACGTTCGTCCCGAAAGACGTCCTCCTCGCCCTGTTCGCACGCGAGGCTGCAACCGCGGGCGACACGGTCGCCGTGCCGGTGGGGACGAGCAAGGCCGTCGACGACGCGCTCTCGAGGACCGGTGCCTCGGTGACCCGAACGCGGGTCGGTGACGGCGCCGTGGCGGAACGCGCTGTGCAACCGGGGGTCGTCTTCGGCGGCGAACCCAGCGGCGCGTGGATCTGGCCGGCCGAAACGCCGTGTCCGGACGGGCCGCTCGCGGCGTGCAAACTCGTCGAACTCGTCGCCGCGCGGGGACCGCTCTCGTCGCTCGTCGACGGCGTCGAGACGTATCCAATCCGTCGTACGTCCGTCAGGGTCGACGAGAAACGGGCCGTGATGGACCGGGTTCGCGAGGACGCCCGGGATCGGTA
Source organism: Natrinema pellirubrum DSM 15624 (assembly GCF_000230735.2). Lineage (NCBI taxonomy): Archaea > Methanobacteriati > Methanobacteriota > Halobacteria > Halobacteriales > Natrialbaceae > Natrinema > Natrinema pellirubrum. The sequence goes on along the minus strand of NC_019962.1, from coordinate 2,984,253 downwards.
CGACGACGTCGATCTGCTCGATGGCGTCTACGTCGGTGTCGACGACGGCTGGCTGCTTCTTCGGGCGAGCGGAACCGAACCGATCATCCGGCTCACGGCCGAGGCACGTGACGAGTTTCGAGCCGAACAACTGGAAGCGGACGGCATCGGACTCCTCGAGAGCGCGATCACGACCGTGTCGGGACTCCGACCGTGAACGGTGATCTCGTGTGGTCGCGAGTACGTCGATCGGCCGTTATCGAGGCCAAGAGCGTGTTTAACGGAGTGATAATGAAGTGATCCGTCTGCGACGTTGCCGGATAGAGACGTGGTGGAACGAACAACGATGCTGCGGTGGGATGTCCGCAGCAGTCGAGCGAACACGAACGTGACAATGAGGGATAATTGAGCCGATGACTCGGACGTTTCGCCGCGACGATGCGACAGCAGGGAGTACCGAGGCCGAATCGACCGGGCTGGAGACGCTGCTCATCGGTATCGATGCTGGGTGTCTTCCGGTTTTCGAGCGATTGTTCGAGGCCGATCGGATACCGACCATCGAACGGCTCTGCACCGAGGGGGTGACTGCACCCCTCGAGTCGCAGATCCCCCCGTGGACGCCGAGCGCCTGGCCGTCGATCTATACGGGTGTCAATCCCGGGAAACACGGCGTCGTCGGCTTCGTCAGCTACGACGGCTACGACTGGCACGTGACGAGCAACGACGACGTCCGCGAGCATCCCCTGTGGACGCTGTTGGATCGCCACGGCCGCTCGAGCGTCGTCGTCAACGCGCCGGTCACCCACCCGCCCGACGAGTTCGACGGGGCGGTGATCCCCGGATTCCTCGGCCCCGAGGACCCGCCGTGTCACCCCGCCGGACTCTTAGACGACGTCCGCGACGCGATCGGCGAGTACCGCGTGTACCCGAGCTACACGCGCGACGACGACTCGCTGTCCGACGACGCAAAGATCGAGGAGTACCGATCCCTCGTCCGGATGCGCGGTCGGGCGTTTCGCTACCTCGTCGACGAGTACGACCCGGACTTCGGCTTCGTCCAGTTCCAGAAGACCGACACGGTCTTTCACGAGTTCAGCGGGGAGCAACGACACGTCGATCGCGTCTACGAGACGACCGACGAGCAGATCGGGGCGATCCTCGAGGCCTGCGACCCGGATCGCGTCTTCCTCGTGAGCGACCACGGGATGGGCCGGTACGAGGGCTACGAGTTCCGGGTCAACGAGTATCTGCGGGACATGGGTTATCTCGAAACGACCACCGGCGGCAAGGGAATGCCGTCGTGGACGCCGATGCGGCGGCGACTCCGCGAGGGCGAGACGGTCGACACCTGGGAGCCGGGCACGGTCGCACGCGCGGCCTCGATCGCCGCCCGGTTCGGGATCACCGCCCGCCGCATCAGAGCGGCGCTCGAGCGGGTCGGGCTGGCCGACGTCGCCATCGAGTACGCTCCGGGCGGCGTCTCCAGAACGGCCAACGAACAGGTCGACTTCGCCGAATCGGCAGCTTACGTCCGTGCGCGGACCGAACTCGGGGTCCGCATCAACCTCGAGGGGCGGGATCCGAACGGCGTCGTTCCGCAGTCGGAGTACGAGGAACTGCGCGAGGAACTCATCCGGGCGCTACAGGCCATCGAAACCCCGGACGGGGAGCCGTTCTTCGAGACGGTCGCGCCCCGCGAGCAGTACTTCCACGGCGACGAGATCGAGGAAACGGTCGACATTGTCACGATCCCCGCCGACTTCGAACACATGCTCTCCGAGCAGTTGGCCGACGGCGACTACTTCGGTCCCGCCGAGCCCTGGAATCACAAGCTCGACGGGATCTTCGTCGCGGCGGGCGAGGGGATCGACGAGAGTACCTCGCTCGAGCGGGCCCACCTCTTCGACGTCGCGCCGACGATCATGGCCGCCATGGGAGTCCCCTACAGCGACCGCATGGACGGCAGCGTCGTTCCCGTCGTCGACTCCGTGGGGTCGGCCACCTATCCGGCGTACGCTGATCGGGACGACGAGTCCCGTCCGGTGACGGACGAGGCGGTAACCGATCGGTTGGCCGACCTCGGCTACATGAACTGAGTCGCTGACGGTTCGGGCCGTTGCAAGCCGGTTATACGTGGTATAAGTATAGGCAGGCGGCCCCGACGACGGAATACGATATCTGGTTCGCAATGGGAGTTATCGCAGAAGTCCATCTCGTCCACGACGATCTGCCGCTGGTACCGACGATCGAGCGCTGTTCCGGCGTGCCGATCCGATACGAGTACGAGACGACGGTCGACGAGCGACGACTGCAGTTCGTCTCCGCGTTCAGCGACGAACATGCCCCCCTCGAGGAAGCGATGGCCGCCGATCCGACCGTCTCGAATCCGACGCGTGTCGCCGCGTTCGACAATCGGGCGATCTATCGCGTCGCCGTCGATACCGACCTCGAGATCGTGCCCGATCGCTGTGCTGCGGCCGGGCTGTTCGTCTTCACGATCGCGAGCGACGAGGGCGGCTGGGTCACGCGGGTTTCCCTTCCCGACCGGGACGCGCTGTCCGCGTTCCGCGCCCACTGTCGCGACCGTGGGATCTCGTTTCGCGTGAACCAACTGTACGATTCGTCGGTCTCGGACGACCGGACCTACTTCCTGACCGACCGACAGTACGAGATCCTCATGATGGCCTACTACGACGACTATTTCGAGGTGCCACGCGGGGTCACACAGGACGACCTCGCCGAACGGCTCGGGGTTTCGGATTCGGCGGTCTCCCAGCGGCTTCGGCGCGCGATTTCGACGCTGATCGGTGCCACGATCGAAAACGGCCGCCCGCCCGAGGCGTTCGAGAACGATTGCGGTTGAACAATTAGTTGGAAAATGACACTAGTTTACATCGGAGACGATATTGGGGCCACTATGGCCGACCGGAATACGCCCCTAAGAGACTCAATAGCGGCCCTTATCGACAGTCGGATTTCCGAAGTCCCGAATCGAAGATACGAATATACGGGTAGCCAGCTACTGTCGTTTAACTATCAGTTCGCGCGATCAGTTCGGGGTGATCGGCTCTCGAAGTTAAAAGCTTGCCATCCGAATCCATAGATACTGGACCCCGTCATCACTCAGGAAAGAGTGACGCTCAATGTCGGATGGAAATGATCTGCAGCGCTCGAATCGTACCAGTTCTCGTCGTTCTCGGTCGGCCGCCAGGGAGGACGGTCGGCGATCCCTCGAGGAGTTGAGTTCACGGACACGCTCGCGTCGCCGGTTCCTGGGAGGGGCGGTCACGGCGTGTGTCGCCGGAGTCGGACTCACGTCGACTGCCAGTGCATCGACGGAACCGTACAGCCAGTATTACGACGACTACGCGACCGTCGTCGACGTGACCGAGGCCGGGGCGGACGCGACGGGCACCGAATCGATCACGCCCGTTCTCGAGGAGCTACGGGGTGATGACACGCTACTCGTGTTCCCGGAGGGGGAGTACTTCATGGACGAGCAGTTCAGATTCACGGGGTTCGAGAACTTCGGCGTCGTCGGCGAGAACGCGACGCTGATCCCGGCGAACTACCACGACTTCGACGGCCCCCAGTATCGGTTGTTCCGCCTCGGCGTCTCGTACAGTCCCGGGACCCACCTCCGCTTCGAGGGGTTCGACGTCGATCAGTCGGCTCCCGAGACGGGGATCCGGACGATCGAGGCCTACGCGTCCGACCGCCTCGAGGTGCGTGACGTGACGGTTCGGGGCGTCCACGACAGCGGGACGTGGGGGCCAGGGCTGTTCAACGTCACCGACCCCGACGGTCGGGGAATCGTCGAGCGGTTCCGAGCGCCGGACGGCGGCGCGTGGGTGGCAAACACCCCGAACGCGGGCAACCGCTGGCGCGGCCCGATCGGGATCGAAGCGAACCAGAACGCGGGCACGCTCGAGTTCAACCACTGCTGGCTCGGCGGGTTTCCGAACAACGGGCTCTACGCCGCGGGCGGTGACGGGACGATCATCGTCAACGGCGGCTGGTTCCGGAACAGCAACGGTGCGAACGTCCGTGTCGGCGGCCGAGACAGCGAGATCCGATGGCCGACCGTCGAAGTCGATTCGACGCGTCCGGAAGACGTGTCCCAGCGGGGCATCCGGATCGAAAGCGGACGGAACATCGAGATCCACGGTGCCGCCGTGGAAATCACCTCGCCCAAACCGACCAGTCACGCGATTTCGGTGATGAACACCTGTAAGAGCGCACGGATCGACAACACCCGCCTGCACCTCGAAGGGTCGGACGTGAACCACGGCATCGTCCTCTCCCCCGAATGCGGGGAGGCGACGATCGTCGAGACGGAGATCACCCACGAAACCGCAGGCGGCTATCCGCTCTGGATTCGGGACAGCGATAGGGCCGAGCAGGTACTCGCCGAATACCTCACGATCACGGGGCAGGCGGGCGACGCCGGCGGCTTCCGCGACGGGATCCGCTGTGAACGCGACAACTGTCGGTTCAGCCACGTCGACATCGCCCAGCACGGGCGCGACGGGGTGGACCGAAACGCCATCGTCAACACGGGGGCAGACCTGACGATCTATGAGAGCGATCTCCGCGCCAGTCAGTATCCGTTCGTCGATCTCGGTTCCGACGCACTCGTTCGCGACTCGACGCTCGAGTCATCGGGTGGCCACGAAGCCGTCTGTCTCTACTCCTCGTCGACGAACCCCACGTTCAAGAAGAACCGGCTGGTCGACGGGATTCGCGACCTCGGTGCAAGCGGCGTCACGACCTGGGAGAACACGTACCAGTAAGAGCGCCCGGGTTCGGGGCCGCGGCGAGGTGGCAGCTTCCGGTCGTCGATTCCGTTCCATGCCGCCGCTTGGCGTTTAACACCCGTATAATAACGCCACGCTGTCGCCACCGTCTCGCTACAGTGACTCCGTCGGATCGAGGCCGATCGTTGGCGAGAGGGGCGGTCGACCGTCCCGGGGGGAGACCGTGAACAGGAGTATCGCGAGCGGCGTCGTTTCGGTCGTCAGTGCCAAAGTAGTCGTTCTCGTCGTCACTGCGCTCTCGACGCCGCTTTTGTACCGGCTGCTCGGTGCAGCGGCCTTCGGCGAGTACGCGTTTTTGCTGTCGGTCTTCGCGATCTACATGATCTTCGTCAGCTCCGGCGTCACCGACGGCGTCCGGAAGTTCCTTGCGGAGGACCGCGCCGCGGCCAACTGGAGCGAACACGTCGTCGGCTTCTACCTGCGGCTGGCAATCACGCTCTCGGTCCTCGGGGCCCTCCTGCTGGTGGTTGCGACGCGGGTCGGACTCGTCGGCCGTGCGTTCGGATCCGAACTGACGAGCTATTTCTACGTCCTCGCCGCGCTCGTCGTGACGGCGCAGTTCCGCGATTACGCGCGGAAGACGCTCATGGGCTTTGGCCTCGAGCGGTACTCGGAGCCACTGAAGATCGTCGACAAGGTCGGGTTCGTCGTCGTTGCAGTGCCGCTGGTTTACCTCGGTGCCGGGGTGTTCGGCGCGCTTGCAGGGCAGTTGGTCGCGAGTACGCTCGTTGCCGCCATCGGGTTAGCCCTCGTACATCGGCGGGTCTCGTTGTCGTGTCTATTCAGTCGCCCGACGGAGCGGTTTCCCCGGAGACAGATGCTCACGTTCAACTCGATGAGCATCGCCCTGGTCTTCCTGTTGATGTCGCTCTATCACATCGACATCGTGATGCTCCAGCGGTTCACGGAGAGTTCCGCGGTCGGAAACTACAAGGCAGCGCTCACGCTCGCGGAGTTCCTCTGGTTTATCCCAATGGCCCTTCAGACGGTGTTCGTCCACTCGACATCGGAACTATGGTCCCAAAACCGGCTCCGGGAGATTTCGGATCTCGCGTCCCGGACGACGCGGTACACGTTCTTGCTGACGGCCGTCATGGCGGTCGGTCTCGCTGCGTTAGCCGATATCGCCGTGCCGATCTACTTCGGCGCGGATGCCACGCCGGCGATCGCGCCCCTGTTGCTGTTACTTCCCGGATCGCTCGGCTTTGCCCTTGCACGCCCGATCCTGGCGATCTCACAGGGGAAGGGGATGCTCCGATATCCGGTCGCGGCCACCGGCGCTGCGGCCGTGATCAACGTCGTCCTCAACGTCACTCTGATCCCCCGCTTCGGAATGCACGGTGCTGCTGTCGCGACCAGCGTCGGATACGGATCGATGTTTCTGTTCCACTGCTGGAGCGCTCGACTGGTCGGCTTCGATCCCCTCTCGGACGCCCGACTCGGGCGTTCGATACTGGCGACCGTCCTCGCAGCTGGCCCGATCGTCACCCTCTCGACGGCCATCGGGAACCCGTGGCTCGCACTCGCGGTCGTCCCGCCCGCTGGCTTCGTGATCTTCGTCGTGTTCGCACTGCTCGTCGGCGCACTCGACCCGGCCGAGCCATTCGAGGTGCTGTCGACGTTCCCCGACCCGCTCGGCGCGAAGGCGGACGCAATACGCGGTTGGCTCGCGGCCGGCGGGACGAAACAACGGGAGCAAAACAGGTTACACAGTCTGCTGTTCGTCGTCGGATTATCCCTGCTCGTCTCGGGACTCACACTGGGGCTACTCGGCTCCGGGATCGGGAGCGTCACGCCCTGACCGAGTCTGTACGCGCCACGGACTCTCGAGCCCGGTTACCCCTTCCAATCGATCACTGTCGTGATACCAGGGCCGTCGAGACGTCCGGACAGCTGAGTACGTACCCGATCCTGCGCGTGTCCGGTGTTACTGGATCTGGGTCTCGAGGGTGTCGCTTTCGGCCATGTCGAACACCATCGCCAGAAGGAGAAACGCCGTTCCGGCGACGAACAACAGCAGGCTCGTCACGCTCCCGACGGCCGGTGTACCGGGACTCGAGAGCGCGGCAGAGACGACCACGCCGACGCCGAGGACGCCGGTCGTCGCTGTCGCCGCTCCGAAGAGGTAAAACAGTGCGAGCGGGTGGAAGTCCAATACGAGGTACTTCGTTTTCAGCCGCCACAGGAAGTTGCGAAGCAACATCGACGAGACCTTGGGAATGTACCGCCAATACGTAATACTCGACTCCTCGTCGCCGTAGACGGCTGGCATCGCCACGTCGGCGACGCGCATCCCGTGGACGTTTAGCTTCACCAGTAGATCGTTGCAGTAGCCGTAGTACTCGTAGAGGTTCTCGACCTCGATCGCCGCGAGGGCGTCGTGGGAGATCGCCGTATACCCGTTCTGGGGGTCCATCGTCTTCCAGTAGCCGGAGGCGATCTTCGTCAGGAAGGTCAGAACCGCGTTGCCCACGAACCGAAATCGTGGCATCGCGTCCCGGTACTCTCGGGATAGGAGCCGGTTGCCCTTCGCGTAGTCGGCCCCACCGTCGACGATCGGATCGAGGAGCCGCTGCATCTGTGAGAGGTCCATCTGTCCGTCGGCGTCGACGGTGACCGTCGCGTCCACGCCGTCCGTGAGCGCGGCGAGATAGCCGGTCTTGATCGCCCCGCCGGCACCGCGGTTTTCCGTGTGCTTGATCGGGACGACGCGGCCGATGGCGTCGTGGACCGCCGCCCGGTTCGTGAGCGCGGACGCACCGCCGTCAGCCACGAGCCGATCGACGGACTCGCCGTTGCCGCGATCGGTGGCGGTCGCGTCCGCCCGGGCAGCCTCGCGGATCTCGTCCCAGGTGCCGTCCGTCGACCGATCGTCGATCGCGTAGATCCGATCGACGTACGCGGGCATCTCGCGGATCACGTCACCGACGAACCCCTCCTCGTTGTAGGCGGGTAACACGACGCCGACGCTCGCGTTCCGGTACATCAGCGATCGCCTCCGCTCGTCCGCTCCAGCAGGTCGGTCGCGGTGACGACGTCGACGTCTTGCGCGTCGACGTACTCGAGCAGGTCCGCGAACGCGCGCTCGCTCATCCCGTTCTCGCCGACGTGTTCGAAGTGCAAGACCGCGAGCTGTCCGTACTCGGCGGCGAAGTCGATGTAGGATTTCGTCACGTCGCCGGCATCGCCGGCGAAGAAGCCCGCGTCGTGTGGGTCGGTAAGCGGCAACCCGTTCGGACCGCCACCGAACCGGAACGCCTGCTCGTGGTACTCCCGGACGAGATCGCGGGCGGTCGATCCCAGGACGTTTCGCGGCGTGACGAAGTGCTTCGCACCGTCCTCGAAGCCGCGACTCTCGAGGGCCGCTTTCGTCCCCCGAATCAGCTCCGCCTGTTTTTCCGGCGGGAACTCGTCGAGGGACCGCGCGCCGGTTCGCGGCCGGGCCGCCATATCCCAGCCCGCGGCGTCGAGGTCGGAGAGTTCGTCGATCGTGAGCCGGCCGTCCTCGCCGACGGCCTCCGGGATGACCGCTTCGACGCCCGCGAAGCCGTACGCCTGCAGCTGCTCGAACGCGGCCGTGTAGTGGCTTTCGAGCGTGCCGTCGAACAGGAGCATGACCGCGCCGGTTTCGGGACGGTCGGTCGCGCGGAGGTCGTCGATCCGGCAGTCGATCGGGCCGGTTGAGTCGGCGCGACGGCGGGCGATCAGCCGTACCTCCCGGACATCGGTCAGGTCGGGCTGGCCCTCGACCCGATCGGTCCCGAAGTCGACCCGGACCCACCGATCGGTCGGTCCGACGAGCGTGCGCTGCATGGCGTGGACGTTGCGCGAGTTCGGTGCGAACAACTCGAGCGTGAGGTGAAGCTGCTCGCGGCCGGTGAAGCTGACGGCAAGCGAGAGGCTCTTGTCGCTCAGATCCAGTCCGTCCGGAATCGTCCTGTAGACGGCTGCATACTCGGTATCCTCGGCGGCCGTGAGGTGGGCCGACTGCGAGCCGGCGTACGGGTCGGCCGTCCCGGCCTCGAGTTGCCCGGCGTCGATCATCGGCGTCCATCGGTCGAGATCCTCGAAGCGGTCGATCGGGTCCCCCGGAAGGGACAGTCGGTCACCGGCCTCGTCGCCGTCGTTCCCGTCGCTCGACTGGGATGTCGCCGGCTCGCCGTCCGCGCCACGCCACTCCCGCATCCGCGAGAGACAGCCGGCGAGGCCGAGCGTTCCGGTCGCTGCAACCGTCGTTACGAACGATCGGCGGTTTCTGTTCGTCATCGACCGCGTCGACGAACCGTTCGCCCTTGCTTATACGGCTATTAGTGCGGGCATCACGATCGAACGCCGTCGATCTCGAGCCGGCCGGTCGCCGAGGGGGCGAGTCGACGCGGCCGCAGCCGTCCGGTGGTGGCGTTTATCGACGCGATAATAATCCGAGACGCGCCGGAACTGCCGGGAAATGACTCGCGTCAGCGTCATCATCCCGACGTACAACAGAGCGGCGACGCTTCCGCGCGCGATCGACAGCGCGCTCGCACAGACGATCGACGACCTCGAGGTGGTCGTCGTCGACGACGGTTCGACCGACGACACCGAGTCGGTGCTGGCCGAGTACGAGGACCCGCGGGTGCGGCCCGTACTCCACGCGACCAACCGGGGCGCAAACGTCGCCCGGAACACGGGACTCGAACACGCTCACGGCGAGTACGTCGCCTTCCTCGATTCGGACGACGAGTGGCAGCCCACGAAACTCGAGCGCCAGCTCGCGGCCCTCGAGGATCGCTCGAGTGACTGGGTCGGCGCCTACTGCGGGACGGCATACGACCTCTCCGGCGCGAGCGGACGGCTCCGGTCGATCGCCGCGTCCGTACTCGCTCGCTCGGACGACGAACCGACGAGAGAAGGTGGTGAAGAACTGATCGGCGAGATCCTCGCGGACAACGTTCAGCCGGGCGCGGGGTCGACGCTGCTCGTCCGCACCGACGTCGCCAGAGAGGTCGGCGGCTTCGACGAGGATCTCGACCGGTTCCAGGATCCGGAGTTCTGTCTGCGCGTCCTCGAGTGCGGGAACCTCGCGTACGTCGACGCGGCACTCGTTCGCCGCAACGAGACCGGCCATCCGCCCGCGGACGTGACGAGAACTGCGAGCCGACAGTACCTGTCGACCTACGAATCCGAGGTCGAGCGGTTCGAGGCTGAGGGTTACGAGATCCGCTCGAGGCACGAACTCATCATCGCAAAGCGGTACTTCGCGGAGGGGCGGTTCCTGCGGGCCCTCTGGCACTTCCGCAAGGCTGGGGCGTCGCCGCGGACGTATCCCGGCGTCTGCTGGGTCGCCGGGGCCGGGCTTCGACGGCGATCGCGACCGATCGTCGTGGCGCTCGTCGCCCTGCTGGTCGTAATCACGCTCGGACGACACACGCGTTCCGAGTGAGCGGTCCGCACCGATCGTCTCGAATCGGCACCGAACAGCACGAATCGACGCACGACGGGACGGTTGCAGAACTGAAACGGTACTGTTTCCATCGGTTATCGCACCTGTAGTAAACCCGTTCGGAACCGACGGGTCGACCGGATGAGACGTGATATCCACTCACGACGATCCGTATTGGCCGTCACAGCCAGTTGTGTACTCGCGAGTGCAAGCGCCGCCAGCGTCGTCGGCGATACGGACCGATCGGACGCGGGGACCGTTTCTCGAGCGTCGTTCGTCGTTCGCGAGGGGACGCCGGAAGAGACGACGGTGTACGTGACAACCGCGGACGCCGAGGGACCGACGGCGGTCGTCGTCGGCGGGATCCACGGGAACGAAGTCGCGGGCTATACGGCCGCCGGCCGGATTGCCGACTGGCCGATCGACGCCGGCACGCTCGTCGCGATCCCGGCGGCCAACGCCGTCGCCATCGAACGCGGGACGAGAACCGACGACGACGGAAACAATCTCAATCGACAGTTCCCGGAGGGTGAACCCCCGGGAACGGAACTCGCAGGGGCCATCTGGGACGTCATCACCGAATACGACCCGGACGTCGTCGTCGATCTCCACGAGTCGACGGGCATCTACGCGGGCGATCCCATGGACGGCGTCGGCCAGGCGATCTTTCACGGCGAGAGCGATGCGGCCGCCGACACCGCTGGCGCTGTCGCCGACGCCGTGACCCGGAAGTTCGTCGACGACCCCGAACTCGAGTTCCGGCCCGGGCCGTTCTCCAGCCCCGAGAGCGATCCGACCGGCTTGCTCGTCCACAAAGCCGCCCGCGATCTGGGGGCCGATGCGTTCCTCGCGGAGACGCTCTCGACGGGCGTCGAACTGGAAACTCGTGTCCGATGGCACACGGCGATCGTCGACCGGCTCCTCGCGGGCGAGTTGTTGCTCGAGGACGCCGGCGACGGCAGTCCTCCCGAGAACCGGGACGACGCGGAGCCCTCGGAACCGGTCGACGACGGCACCGACGACGAGGGCCAGACCGGGGAGTCACCCACTGCACGGATCACGACCGCCCCGGCATTGGGTTCCGACACGACGCTCGAGCCCGGGCAGACGGTCACGCTCGACGCGTCACAGTCGTCCGACCCGGACGGAGAACTCGTCCGCTACGAGTGGCGTCTCGGTGATACCGGCTCGTTCGACGAGACCGGGGAGACGATCGACGTGACGATCAGCGCGACCGGCGACCACCCGGTGGCGTTGCGCGTCGTCGACGACGACGGAGCGACTGATGTCGATCGGCTCACGCTCTCGACGGACTGCTAACCGCTTCTCGTTGCAGTCCAGTACTTGCCTCGAAAGAGAGACGCATCGTTACCCGCTGTCGGTCGATTCGGTACGCGACTCCCGCTCGACGAAACGCCCTCGTGGGGCCCGAATCAGTGGTCGGCCACACGCAGCTTCCAGAGGTCGTCGAACGTGATGACCTCGATGTCAGCACTGTCGATGTACTCGAGCAACGACTCGTAGTCGTCCTCGGGCATCGTGTTGGTGGCCTCGAACGTGTGGAAGTTCAGAATCGTACACTGGTTGTGTTTGGCAGCCAGATCGACACACTGCTTCGAGATGTCGAGGTCGTGCCCGATCGTCCGCGGGAGGGCGAGCGGATCGAAGCCGTAGACGCTCGTCGTGTTGACGTTGCCGGCCTGGTTGAACCCGCCACAGTAGTGATAGTCGGTCGTCCGCTCGAGGCTCGTCTTGTCGAAACTGTTGTGCGGATGGACGATGTAGTTCGCCCCCTCGAACCCGTTGTCGACGAACCACTGTTTGTCCCGTCTGAGCCGTTCGTCGATCGTCTCCGCGTCGTCGAGTTCGTGAATCGGGTCGTGGGTTCCGTGGACGACGATCTGATCGCCTGCCTCCTGTCGGTCCTGCAGTTCCGAGATCGACATGTGCCCGTCAACACCCTGTTCGGCCCACCGCGGCACCGGTGCCTGCACTGCCGGGAACCCGTACTCGTCGTGCAGCGGCGCGGCCGTCTCGTAGTAGTCGAGCGTTCCGTCGTCCCAGCTCAACATGACATAGCCCTGATCGGGCGTCTCGTGGGTGCGCAGGTCGTCGATCCAGACTTCCGCTTCCGGCATCGAGTGCAGCACCTGCACCTCGAGCCGATCGAGGTGATCCAGCGAGGGCTCGGGCTCGCTTTGCTGGAAGACGCCGGGGCTCGTTCTGAACCAGCCGACGTCGGGCGCACGGTACCTGATCTGGCGGAGGGAGTAGACCTTCTCGCTCCCGAACTGGTCGACGAGACGCAGGTTGACGGCGATACTGTCGGGCGTCGTCGTTCGCACCGCGACGGACAGATCCGTCGCCGTCAGGTCCTCGCCGTCGAGGCTCCGTTCCGCGATGACGTTCTCGCTCCCGTTCGACTCGAGCCTGAAGCTCTGTTCGCCGTCGAAAACGACGTCGGTGTCGGCCGTTCCCGAGCCCTGAACGACTGTCCAGGCGTCGAGATCGCCGAAGTCGTCCAGCGATTCGCCCGGCTGCCGGAACCGGTCCCGGCTATCGAACGCCGTCTCGAGCGCTGGGACGCCGTCCGCAAGCCCCGGCGTGGCCGAGTCGTCCGGCGCATCGGTCCCGTTCGACGAACCGGTGTCGACCCGATCGACCGCCGACTCGATACGATCCGCACAGCCGGCCATTCCGACGGCACCGACTGCACCGGACAGTGCGAGGAACCGACGTCGCGTGGCGCGTTTCCGTGTCATTGGCGAGCCGATGCTACCGACAGCGATCCTATTATTATAGATCCGATAGGCCGGATCGACCGTCGTCGGGATCGACTCGGCCCCGTCGAACCGGTGCTTAACAGTCGCATAGTAATTGCACGCTCGGCCGGAGGAAAGCTACGGAGGCGGACGTGCGGACGGCCGTTCGGACCCGTCCCCGCATCCGGACGCCGTCTGCGAGGTGGTCTTCGACGATGAACAGGGAACTCTTCGGTGTATTCGGCGGTATCGACACGTTCGAGCAGTTTCGATCCAGCGACGACTTCGACGAGGTACTCGCCGGGCCGACGCTCACGGTCGGAATCAGGGATTCCGACCTCGGCGCTCCGGGCTGGAGCGCCACGTACACCGGCGACGAGGGCCGTTGTCTCGTCTGGGGCGAATCGTACGTCCCCACGGACGACCCGAACGCGGCTCGCTGGCTCCTCGAGCGCTACCGGGCGGACGGTATCGATGCGCTCCGTGATCTCAACGGCTCGTATCTGGCCGTGATCGACGCCGGGCCGACCGACGAGGCGGTTATCGCCACGGATCCGGTCCGTTCCCGCGAGTGCTTCTACACCGACGAACCGGGACCTCGAACCTTCGGAACCGACGCCGCTTCGGTCGGTCGAACCGTCACGGAGCCGACGCTCGACCGAGACGGTGTCCTCGAGTTCCTACATCTGGGGGTGGCCCTGGGCGAGAAGACGCCGCTCTCGGAACTCCGTCGGGTCCCGCTCGACAGCCGACTCACGTCGACGGCGATCGACCCGCTCGATCGGTTCGTCTACGATCCCCAGCCGGCAGCGGACTTCGACGCGGTCGGGGAACTCGCCGATCGTCTCGAGCGGGCGCTCCGTCGGCGATCGGTCCTCCCCGGCCGAAAGGGCGTCCTCCTCTCGGCGGGCTATGACTCGCGGATCATCCTCTCGCAACTCCCCGAGATAGCCCACAGCTACACGGTCGGATCGCTAGACGCACAGGAGGTCCGCGGCGCGAGAGCGGTCGCCGCACAATACGGCGCGAGCCACACCGCCTTCCCGCCGGACGAGCGGTACCTCCGACCCGACGAGTCGAAGCGCCGGTACTCACAGGGCATCAAGGAGTCGTTGCACATCCATCACGCGGGCTACACCGACGAGATCGATGTCGACACGATGTATCACGGCCTCCTCTGTGATACGTTCTTCCGGGGTCACTTTACCGCCGAGAACACCGTCGACGTCCTCGGCAAGCGGGTTCCGACCGGTCGCCTCGAGTCCGACCCGGACCCCGTCGATGCCTTGCTCGAGAAGTTCGGATACAGCCGCGAAACCAGCCTCGATCTCGCCGAGCGGACCTCGTTCGCCGTCGATCCGGACGCGTTCGTCCGAGGGGCGATCCGCGACGAGTTCGACTCGAGACGGTCGCGTGCGGACCGGATACAGAACGCACTGACCTGCTGTGGAATCGCCAATCAGCCATCGATGCCGTTTCACAATCACCTCTCCGACAACTTCCTGACGTCGTTTCTGGCGGCCGATCGGGACCTGATCGACTGGCATCTCCGGACCCCGCCGGAACGCCGAACGACGGAGACGTTCCTCCGGGCGTGTGAACGGATCGACGACGACATCTTGCGACACAGACCCCCAGACCGCCCACACGAGACGACGCTTTTCAACGAGATCGAAGGCTTCGTCCGCCGGAAGACCCCGTTTCTCTCGTCGTTCGAACCTCCCTGGCCGGACCGGGAGGCACTCTTCGAACGACACGACTTCGATCAGCGGCATCTGGGCGACCTACCGCACGTCCACAGCCTCCCGACCCGCCACAAGCTCAGGGTCATCGACCTCCGCGGGTGGCTCGAGTTCCGGCCGGAGGGAGCAATGCGACTGCGCTCCTGGCTTCGACCCCCGGATCCAGCGGTCGCATAACCAGAGAGCCACAGCGGCGACAGTTCTATTATCCGATATGTGCGGCCGCGGCGAACTCCCGTGAACAGCGCCTAACAGCCACCTATTCAGTTTACGGGAAATAAACCGTGAGAAACCTTATATACCACGGGGAGTTAGCCTGGAATATGCGTCTGACGCCATCTTGGTTGCGCTCTTCGTCGGCGGATTCCGCTGAAGAGCGGTCCGAGGAGTCCGATCCTGATGCCGGGTCGACGACGGTCTATGCCCCGGGCTGCGATTTCTTGGCGGGAGACGACACCGATACTCGGGTGGGGGAGTTCCTTCCGGAGTCAAACGCCGCTCTCGTGACCGTCCTCGACGAGATGGTCATGCCCGCCACCGTCGACGAAATTACCGACGCGTTGGTCGAACCAGCCGACCCGCCGATCGAAACGTGGGCGGCCGTCCACGAGCGCCTCTACGAGGACCGGCTGCCGGCACTGGATGCATCGGGAGCCATCGAGTTCGACGAAACACAGGGACTGGTCGAGCGCTCGGCGACGCCCGTCGACGGGACTCACTCGGTTTCGCCGACCGTACTCGTCGCGATCTCCATCGGTGTACTGCTCGTCGTACTCGCGTTCGGTGTGGTTGTGACGAGCGCACAGATCGAACCGCAGACCGTGCGCCGGTTGTTCTCCCTCGGCAGTGTGACGGCAGCCGCCGTCAGTTGACGAGCCGGCGGATCGTAAGCACGGTGAACAGCGACAGGATGAGTGCGCTCAAGCCGATCCCTGAGAGAAGCGAAGTGAACGGCATCTCCATCACTGCACCGAGGAGGATCGCGTAGGAGACGACCGTCGCGAAGATATAGGAATCCTGCCACTCGGGACTCTCAACGTCTGTCTCGTCGGGCGAGTCCTCGGACGGATCCAGCTCGAGGAACGTGTCGACGCGATCGGCGAGGGGCTTTCGTTCGACGATCCCGCGGTTCTTCTGATACTCGATCAGGCCCGCGTTATCGAGTTTCGAGAGATGGGACTGGTACAGCGGAATGTAGACGCGCTGGCGTTGGGTAGACGTGAGTCCGTCGACGGTAGTATCGTGTTCCCACGCGGCGACCTGTTCTGCGACGTCTCGCATGCGTACGGGCCCGTTGGTGCCCCGGAGATACCGGAGAACCATGCGCCGGCGTTCGTTCTGGAGGAGATGGAAGATTTCGTCTTTCGAAAACGGTGGCTCCTCGGAGGGGTTATCAGCTTCGTCAGCCGGGTCCTGAGCGTCGTCGGTCGTCCCCTGCCCACTTTTCTCTTCGGAGCTGATATGTTTCGCTTTCATTTCGCCAGTCTTCCGTAGTCAGAGGGAGGTAATAAAGCATAGAAACCGTGTATCCGAGAATTACTGATTTTATGTATTTCCATGGGATTCTATCTGTCTTTTCTATATTTTTAAAACCCCGATACTGGTGATTATAGGGGTTGAAAACCACGATACGAGATATCCAATAGGGCATTTATTTCACGCCTACTGAGGATACATCGTTCGGAATCTTATAGCGAGTTTTGGACCGTTCATGACCGCGTGACGTTCACGGAATCCACTGTTGTGAGTGGGCGGCTATTCACTATCGGCTTCGTTATGGTTCGGTACCGATCTGACCCGATGGGGCGGGCTTATTCTGGCGATAATAAACCATCACCACCCGCTAGTGACGAGGAAATGAG
Organism: Natrinema pellirubrum DSM 15624; assembly: GCF_000230735.2. Taxonomy (NCBI): domain Archaea; kingdom Methanobacteriati; phylum Methanobacteriota; class Halobacteria; order Halobacteriales; family Natrialbaceae; genus Natrinema; species Natrinema pellirubrum. Next base: position 2,967,669 of record NC_019962.1, on the reverse strand, counting down.
CGACACCGACTGGTGGTTTTTCGATCTCGCGGTCGTCATCGCAGTCACTGGCGGGCTCATGTTCGGGATCATTTCGGGTCTCTCCGGCATCGAACGAATCGTCTTGACGATTCCCCTCGTCCTCTTTCTACCCGGGTATGCGCTCGTCTCCGCACTCTTTCCGGACGAACCGAACGACGAGTACCAATCCTTCGACGACGAGAAGACGGGACTCGGGAATCCGTTGCTGGTCAGTGGCGGGCTCGAGGCGATCGAGCGGACGATCCTATCAGTCGTCTTTAGCGTTGCCCTCGTTCCCGCGATTGCCCTTTTCGCGACCGTAACCCCTAGGGGTGTGGCGCTGAAACCGATCCTCCTCGGACTCTCCATACTCACCGTCGTCCTCGCGCTCCTCGCGATCGTCTCTCGCTACCGCTGTCCGGCCGATCGACGGTTCGTGCCGTCGATTTCGCCGGTCTCCCCGTTCTTCGATCGCGGACGGCCGAGTCCGTACGAGCGGACCAGCCGTCGACCGTACAACCTGGCGATCGTGATCGGGCTCGTCCTGTTGCTCGCGAGCGGGGGATTCGCCCTCGCGAATCCGCCACAACACGACGGGTTCACGGAGTTTTCGGTCGAAACCGAGAACGTCACCGGCGAGACCGACACGATGTACGAGTCGACCTATACTGCGGGCGAGCCACAGGAACTGCAGGCGACGATCACGAACCGGGAACACGAAGAACGGACCTACACGACTGTGGCGTTGCTCCAGCGGGTGAGTTACGAGGAGAACGCGACGACCGTCCGCGAATCGACCGAAGTAGACAGGCGGACTGCGACGGTCGCCGCCGGCGACTCCCACGGACAGACCCTCGCGATCACGCCGTCGATGCGGGGCGACAACCTACGGGTAACGCTGTTGCTCTACGTGGGCGAACCGCCGGCGGAGCCGACGACGGAGAACGCCTATCGTGCGATTCACCTGCCGATCGAGGTGACATAGATGTGGCCGTGGGAACACCTCGCGGTCGCGTACGTTCTCTACTCGCTAGCCACGAATACGATCGCTCGAGAGCCGCCCTCGGCGTGCGGGGTACTCGCCGTCGCCGTTGGCTCACAGTTCCCGGATCTGCTCGACAAACCCCTCGCCTGGACGGTCGGACTCACGGACGCCGGCTACTCCGTCGGTCACTCGATCTTCGTCGCGCCGCTCGTCTGTCTCGGTGCGTACGCGGTGGCCGCCCGGTGGGGCCGTCGAACGCTTGCGGGTGCGTTCTCGATCGCGTATCTCTCTCACCCGCTTGCGGACCTGCTCAGCCAACTGCTCAGAGATGGGGCGGTCGATCCCCGGACCGTCCTCTGGCCGCTCGCGTCACCGCCAGCGACCGCTCACGGGGGGTTTCTCGACCATCTCGGTCTGTACGTCGGCCGGTACGTGAGCCTGCTTCTCGCCGGCGGCATGACGCTGCAGGTCCTGTTTCAGCTACTACTTGGGCTTGCGGTGTTCTCGCTATGGGTCGCCGACGGCGCGCCGGTCGCGGCTGACATGTGGCGACTACTGCGCGCCCGTCGGGCTCGCTGACCGGGTTGGCTGCCGCAGAAGAGTGTCTTCCTCCACCGTGTGACTCGAGTCGCGCTGTGTGCTACTGTGTCCGTTCTCGCGGTCGTTCGATGGAGACCGACCGGAGCGAGAGCGATCGAGTCGACGTCGATAACGGTACCGATCGACTCGTCGTCGCGACGGGGTGACCGGCGGCTCGGTCTCGAACTGTCACTGTTCTCGATCCGCCGGGCAACGGATGGGCCGCGATCGGTCGCTCAGCGACCGAACTACCACCGACGAAACGCGACGGCAGAAGCACTATTTCGCTCGTCGTCGAATCCGCGGCTCGAGCGCGATCTGATATCGTCGAGGACACCGGCCCAATGACAGGGGAAGACGATTAGCTCGCTGCCGGGGACGGCGTACACATCGTCACGTCGCCGTTCGTGTAGACCGTCGCTTGCTCCGGCCGGCAGAGTTGTGTCCGTGAGAGGTCCGCAATCCGTGCGTTCTCGTCCGAGTCCGTGACATACGTGGCATCGGTCGACTGGGCCGATCGATAGACCGTGTAGTCGTGGTCCGCACTACCGCCTTCGGGGACCGTCGCGGTCGTCGTCGACGGATACGCGCCGGTCCGTTTGAACAGCGTCTGATACGGGTGGTCGGTGTGGAGTTGCTGATCCGGCCGGATCTCGTCGCCCTCTGGCGAGCCGGTCAGTTCGGCGATCGACTCGGCCGCGGCGAGTTCCGACTCGTCGTATGCGAGGCGCTCGTGGTGGTCGGAAAACACCGGATCGTCGGCGTTGCTTTCCGGGGCGAGAAACATCGCACCCGGATAGGCGAGAACGACGACCAACAGGACGGCGGTGGCGAGCGACGGCGACAGGTTCCCGCGCAGCGTCTGCAACCCGATCGCGCCGAGAATGGCCATCGGCGCGTAGAGGAACGCGAACCAGCGGGTCGGGATGAACGTCCGGACGCCGAACATCGGTAATCCGAGGACGAACACCAACATGAACGCCGCCGCCAGCAGGAGGGTAAACACCGATTGTTCGGCGCGGCGCCTGTGGACGACGTACAGACACCCGACGAACGTCACACCGAGCAGGAACAGAAAGCCCAGGACGTCCACGTAGGGGACGATCTGGTCCAGCAGTGTCTGTGCGGCCTCGGTCCCCGCCTCGCTGCTATCGGACGAGGATTCGCCTGCGGTGTTGAGAAAGCCGGCGCTCTCCTTGAGCGTCTGCGTGAAGTAGCTCAACACGGTCGCTAGAAACGACTCCTGCCGGTACGGTGTCAGCGACCACACGAAGATCGTCAGCCCGAGGTTGAAGACGACGAGCCCGACGAGGTTGACCGGCTTTTTCGTTCGGAACACGCTCGTATCGAGGCGCGTGAGCCCGAACGGGCCGACGACGAACACCACCTGGGCGAGAAACGCCGCCAGCAGCAAGACGAGCATGATGAACGTCGATACCTGGTGTGTGAGGATGACGGCGACGCTCAGCAGTAACAGCAACGAGAAGTCCCGGATCGAGTACTCGATCCGCATCACCCTGAGCAGCGCGTACAACATCGCGAGGAAGAAGACGAGCCCCAGACTCGTGGGAATGTGATGTGTCCCCCACCGCACGACGTGACTCGCGAACGCGTAGAGCGCCGTCGCCAGTACCGCCCACCGCTGTGTGACGAGCAAGTTCGTCGTCGCGTAGACGAGCAGGACCGAGAGCGGCATCACGAGGCCGACGGAGAGGTACAACGCGGCGCGGATCGGAACGTCGTACAGCAACGACGAGGCGGCGACCAGCAGGTGGTAAAACGGCGATCCGTAGTGTTTGTCGTGGGAGATCGCACTCAGTGACTCCTCCGTGAGGATTGCCTCGACGAACTCGCGATGGGTCCAGATGTCGATCCCGATGTAGCCGGGCGTCGCGTACAGCGCGGTAAACCGGAAGACGACCGCGAAGCAAACGATCTGGAGCAACAACAGCCCCGAATGGAAGTCCCGGTCGCTTGCGAAGACGATCTGGGCGACGACGAGCGTCCCGACGACGCTTGCCGCCCCGAAAAAGAGGGGCGTTCTGGCTCCCTGGACGACCGTCAGCAGCACGAGTGCGGCGAGTCCGGCGAAAACGATGCCCGGAAGCGCCATCGTTACCGGCGACGGCAGGGTCGGGACGTCCCGTGCGTCGTCGCGCTGATACAGCGAGAGGAGATACAGCGCACACGCGGTCCCGAGGACGATCGGGACCGTCTGGATGTAGATCTGTGATGCGAGGAATCTGAGCGGGAACAGTACGAGCGCGAGGACGAGCCCGACGATCGCTGCGACGGTGTCGAGTCGCAACGGCCGGAGTTCCGACAGCGAGCTATACGTCATGACTGACCCCCGTCGGATAGCCGGTCGCTTCCTCTCGGTCGAGTACTCGGCGATACAGCCCGTGGAGACGCTCGCCGAGCGAATCGACCGACAGTCCGTCGACGGCATCGCGACTGTGGGCTCGGTCGCCCGTTTCGACGATCCGCTCGAGGCCGCCCAGAAGGGCACCGTCGTTGTCGCTGACGACGCAGTTCGTCACGTCGCCAACCGTCTCGTGGACGAAGCCGACGTCGGTCGAGACGACCGGCAGATCACACGCAGCGGCTTCCTTGACGACCATCGGCCCGCTCTCGCGCTTCGACGTGACAAGCAGGAGGTCACTCGCGTTCATGTAGTAGGGCATCTCCGCGTGATCGACGCCGGTGACCGTTCGGAGTTCGACGTCGACCTCGGCTCGCTCGACGAGTCGCCGAGCCCGCGGGAAGTCCTTCACCGCTCGAGTCCGGTCGTACGGGAACAGCGCGACCGGCCGGTCGGTCTCCCACCCGACGTACTCGCGCGCGTGCGCTCGAGACATCGGCCGAAACAGGTCAGTGTCCACGCCGAACGGAATCAGGTCGTGATCCGTCTCGAGTTCCCGCGACATGGGCTGGCTCGGGACGACCGCGGCGTCCGCCCGTCGGACACCGTACCGACTGACCGATCGGAGCCACGACTGCTGGCCCATGAGGTCCGTTCCCCACAGGGTCACCACCACGGGTCGAGTCGGCTGTGCGAGCGCGAACGGCGCGACGAGGCCGTAGTTCGCGTGAACGATGTCGAACGACGACGAGCGGACCGCCGAGAGGACGTTCGGATAGAACCGTGCGTACGCCGCGGGCGACCGGCCCGAATCGCCGCTGTGTCGGCCCGGGACCTCGAGAACCGTACAGTCGACGCCGCGATCTTCGAGGGCCGATACTTGCTGGTCGAAAAACGGCCGTCGCGAGGTAACCAGTTGGAGGACGTTCATGATCGGTCCGGGTTCGCTGCGGGAGCGGGTCGGTCGGCCGTCCGCGTCTGTGCGATCGTCTCGAGCTGTTGCACGACGAGATCCGTCACGTCGATCCGATCCGCGAGCAGGCGCTCGCGCCGGCGGGCCCACGTGTCGTCGGGTTCCGCGAGGACCGAGACCGCCCGCTCGAGGCCGTGGACGTGTCTTTCCTCGCCGGTGTACTCGAACAGGAGTCCGTACTCCGCGTCGAGTTCCGCCGTGTAGCCCAGGGAGAGGGGGTTCACGTAGACGGCCGGCGTGCCGAGGACGGCGGCCTCGGCCGCGGTCGTCGCCCCCTCGCTCAGAACGACGTCTGCGGCGGCGAGCAGGTCGTGCATTCGCTCCGGTGCCGTCGTGAACTGGTAGGACTCGAGGGCCGCCGGCGGCTCGCCCTCCGCGGTGAGCAAGACCTGCAGGCCCGCCGCCTCGAGCCGATCGACGACCGCGTGCGGGTCGTCGAAACCGCCGTGGCCGACGTCGTGGGAGGCCGTCCAGCTACTGAGCCGAACCACGGCGAACGACTCCTCGGGCGCGAGACCGACGGCCTCGAGGACGGCCGGATCGGGCTCGAACCGCTCGGGATGGAGATAGGCGAGTTCGTGATACCCCGGATACGTCACCTGTTTCGGGCCGATATCGTCTCGGTAACACTCCGGCGTCGAGATCGTGTCCGCGAACGGATAGCTGAGTTTCGTGACGAGGGTCGCGTGTTCGGTGTCGTAGAAGACCAGGCTCTTCGCGCCGACCACCGACGCGACGTGGGCGGCGGCGACGCCGCCGATGGCCGTGATGACGTCCGGCTCGAGTCGCCGCGCCCGCTGGAGTAGTCGGAGTTCGTACGTCGCCTGGACTGCCGCCAGCGAGACCAGCGAATCGGAGTCGCCGGCCAGTACCTCGTGGTCGATGTCGTACGCCTCGAGGAGTTGGACGGCGACGTCGCTCTCGCGGGCGAAGACGTGGACCTCGTGACCCCGGTGTTCGAGTTCCTCGATGGCGTGCCGGAAGAAGTGGACGTGACCGGGGTGTTGTATCGTTATCATGACGCGCATGTCACGACACCCCCATCTCCGCACAGGCTGGAACAGCGGCTCCGACCGGCGATGGGCGAGTGGCCGTACGGCCCGTCACCGTCCCGGTTACGTATCGCTGGTCTCGCATCGCCTCACAACCCCCGGTAGACGAATCCCGCATCGACGGCGGCGTCTTCGCCGACCGTCCCGGTCACGTCGATCAGTGCGGGGTCGTCGGTGAGTTTCCTCGCTACCGACTCGAGATCCAACTGTTCGAACTCCGCGTGGGGCGTCGCGAGGACGACGGCATCGAAGCCCTCGAACGCGAGCCGTTCCTGGACCTCGATGCCGAACGATTCCCGGGCCGCGTCGCCGTCGGCGAACGGATCGTATCCGGCGATATCGATGTCGTACTCCTGAAGGGCGTCGATGACGGCGTCGATCTTCGAACTGCGAATGTCTCCGACGCCGGCTTTGTACGCCAGTCCGAGTACCAGAACGCGACTCTCGCGGAGCGTCTTGTGACTCTGGTTGAGCGCTTTGATCGTCAGCTCCGCGACGTGATCGGGGACCGATTCGTTGACCTGCCGACTCGTCTGCATGAGTTCGGGGTCAAAGCCCTCCCGTGCCGATCGGTACGCGAAGAAGTACGGATCGACCGGGATACAGTGGCCGCCGACCAGTCCCGGTCGGTAATCGTGGAAGTTCCACTTCGTGCCCGCGGCCTCGAGAACGGCCCGACTGTCGATGTCCATGTTGTCGAGCGCCATCGAGAGTTCGTTGACGAACGCGATGTTGAGGTCCCGCTGGGCGTTCTCGACGACTTTGCAGGCCTCGGCGACTTCGATCGACGGGGCGGGGTGGACGCCCGCGTCGACGACCGACTCGTACAGCGTCGCGAGGTCTTCCAGCACTTTCTCGTTCTGTGCGCTGACGACCTTGACGACGTCTGCGAGACCGTGTTCGTCGTCGCCCGGCGTGGCGCGTTCCGGGGAGTAACCGACGAAGAAGTCCGTGCCGGCGGTCAGTCCGGACGCGTCCTCGAGTGCCGGAGCGAGGACCTCGCGCGTCGTCCCCGGGTAAACCGTCGACTCGAGGACGACCGTCGTCCCGGGTTCCATCTTCGAGCCGACGGTGGCCGCCGCGCTCTCGACGTAGCCGAGGTCCGGCCGCTCGTCGTCGTCGATCGGCGTCGGAACGGCGATGATGACGTAGTCGGCCTCGGCGATCGAGGTCGCGTCGGTCGTGTAGGAGATATCGCCGTCCTGAATCGCCTCGTCCGGGAGGTCACCGGTCGTGTCGACACCCTCCTGGAGTCGGCCGACGGTCACGTCGTCGACGTCGTATCCGATCACGCGGTAGTCCGACTGGGCGAATCCGACCGCAAGCGGCAGTCCGACGTACCCCAGTCCGACGACGCAGATCGTCGCTTCGCGCGTGGACCGGTCCGTCGGGTGTTCGAGGGTAGTTCCCTCATCGCTCGTTTCGAACGCGTACTGGCCGCTCGTTCCCTCGTCCGCTGTCTCCTCCGTATCGCTGATTATCGTAGTCATGGGTGATGCGTTGTCGCTGGACCGTCACACGACCGCGTGCGACGGCGATGTCCGAAACCGATGCGCCCGCGGTCCGCGGGCCGTGCCGTAAAATCCGCAAGTCGCTGTCGGGGGTTTACTATACCGCGGCTAAGCGACTGCAAGCGTGAGAGGGAGTGAGACCGGGCCGTGTCGGGGTTGTCGACGGCATCGACCGGTCGAGCCTGAACGGCCGTCTGAGCGCTTAGAACGTTATTAAACTCGCCCATATGGGTTCATAATGAAGGGGCCACGGCTCGGATCTCGGGTGCGGTCGGCGAGTCCACCCCATCGGACTCGGTCACGCACCGACCGTCACAGAATCGCGTACTCATGGTTTCCCATCCTCAGATCGGTGTCGGCGCCCGGTTCGAATCGATTCACACCGTCGTCTCGATCGACGCCGGCCCGACATCGATCTCCCACCAGGGCGTACACGCGATCCCTCCCGGAGTCGGCGGTCGATCCGGTGGACCGTTGGCCGTGATCCAACTGCTTCGCGTGACGTCGTTCTGGGAAGCTACCCAGATCGTGATTCTGTCCCTGCTGATCAGTGCCCTCGTCGGGATTCGTATTGCAGACGCGCTGTCGGAGCGCGAACTCGAGTTGCCGTCGCTCGCGCTCGGTACGGATCCGACGGGAGCGACGGACGACCCGTCCGACGCAGCCACTGCCGATCGCGAGCCACCCGGCTCGTATCTCTCGCCCGAAACGCCACCGAGGCTCCTGAGCGACGAGGGGACGGTGGTCCGATTGCTCATCGCGAACGACGGCCGCATTCGCCAGCGGACGATCGCGGCGGAGACCGGCTGGTCGAAGTCGAAGGTGAGCAGGATCTGTTCCCGAATGCACGCCGACGGGACGATAGAGAAGCGGTCGCTCGGACGAGAGAACGTCATCGTCTTCGCTGAGCGACCGGTCGGCAACGAGACGCAGTCGGACGACGCCGAGAGTCCGGCCGCCTGAGCGCCGGTCACTCCTGTCAGCGCCGTCGTCCGGGTCGGACGACGACCGGCATCACCGAACCGACGAGCGGCGGCGATGTGGCTCCCGCCGTCGTCGAACCCCGTCATCGGCGTCTGTAACGGCGTTCGATCGCGTAGTCGACCTCGAAGCTGCTATTTGCTGCCGGCCGAAGCCGATCGGGACACCGTTCGGCCGTTTCGTTCCGATGTGCTGTCCCTGTCGACGGGCACGGCTCCGGATAGGCACCGTGTCCCCCGTCGATGCGCGACGCCGCTGGTCGCCGACAGTAGCCGCGGGAGCGACGGATCGATCCCTGCTACGACAGGGATGACTCGAGCAGTCGTCCGTGCTGCGTACAGGGGAAACAGGATCGGCTGCGGGGTCGGAACGCGGCGGACGAACGCGTCTTATACAGTCGATAGCCGGCGTCGTATTCGCGGTACCGTCTTATTCGTGCTATAGTAATGGCCGCTATCGTCCACGGGGGAAACGGAGCCCGACCGTCCGCGATGGGCGGCTCGGACCGGAGATACCAATGACACGGAACAGGACTGAACGCAAGGCAGCGGTCTCGAACCGACTCGATTCGTCCGTCCCGCTCGACGAGTACGCCGGTGCACACCGGCCGGGTGGTGCGGTGCAGCCGCCGACGGTCGCACGAACGGGGGTGAGCGGCTAATGTGCGGTATTATCGCGCGCATCGGTCACGGGAACGCGGCGGAACCGCTCCTCTCGGGCCTGGAGAACCTCGAGTACAGGGGCTACGACTCGGCTGGGATCGCCGTCCAGAACGGGTCCGGCGTCAAGGTACACAAGTGTTCCGGCGAGGTATCCCGCCTCAAATCGAAGCTCGATACCCAGCCACACGGGAACATGGGGATCGGCCACACTCGCTGGAGTACGCACGGGCCACCGACCGACGAGAACGCCCACCCGCACACGGACACCGCGGGCGACGTCGCCGTCGTTCACAACGGCGTCATCGACAACTACGAGGAACTCAAGGCCTCCCTCCGGTCGGACGGCCACGAGTTCGAGAGCGACACCGACACCGAAGTCATCCCACATCTCATCGACGAGTATCGGGCGGAGACCGGCGACACCGAACGAGCGGTTCGTCGGGCGGTCGACGTCCTCGAGGGGAGCTACGCGATCGCCGCCATCGTCGACGGAGAGGAGGCGGTCTACGCCGCGCGGAAGGGATCGCCACTGGTTCTCGGGCTCGACGACGACGAGTGGTACCTCGCCAGCGACGTCCCGGCGTTTCTCGAGCGCACCGAGGACGTGATCTACCTCGAGGACGGTGATCTCGTCGTCCTCGATCCGGACGCCTACCGGATAACCGATCTCGACGGCAATCCGGTCGAGCGGGCCGTCGACACCGTCGACTGGGATCCGGAGGACGCGGGGAAAGGCGAGTACGACCACTACATGCGCAAGGAGATCCACACGCAGCCGACGGCCCTCGCGAACACGATCGAGGGCCGGATCAAGGACGGCGACGTCGCCTTCGAGGACCTCCCGGCCGGCTCGTTCGAGGACGTCGAGTGCGTCCAGTTCGTCGCCTGCGGGACGTCCTATCACGCCGCGATGTACGGCGGCCAACTGGTGCGCGAGGCCGGGATTCGAACCGAGGTCCTGCGTGCGAGCGAGTACGAGTCCACGTCGGGGCCGGTCGACGAGAACACGCTCGCCGTCGCGGTCACCCAGAGTGGCGAGACCGCCGACACCCTCGATGCCGTTCGGACGGCAGCCAACCGAGGCGCGCGGACGCTCGCCGTCACCAACGTCGTCGGGTCGACGGCCGCGCGTGAAGCCGACGACGCGGTCTACATCCGTGCCGGCCCGGAGGTCGGCGTCGCGGCGACGAAGACCTACTCCTCGCAGGCGGTCACGCTCGCCATGCTCAGTCAGCGCATCGCCGGCGACGTCCCGACGGCGACCGCCGCCGACGATCGAGCGGCGATGCTCGAGGCGCTCGCGGACCTCCCCCAGCAGGTCGAGACCGTCCTGGAGACGAGCGAGGCCGAACCCCTCGCCGCGGACACCATCGACAGCGAGTCGTTCTTCTTCATCGGGAACGGCCCCGCCCATTCGGTCGCGCTCGAGGGGGCGCTGAAGTTCAAGGAGATCACCTACGAACACGCGGAGGGGTTCGCTGCTGGGGAACTCAAACACGGCCCGCTCGCGCTCGTGACCGAGAAGACCCCGGTGTTCGCGGTCGCGACCGGCGATGCCGACGGGAAGACGAAGACGAACGCGATCGAGGCCAAGTCCCGCGGCGCGCCGATCGTCGCCGTCGGACCGGACGACCATCCCCTCGTCGACATCGCCGACGCCCACCTGTCGGTTCCCGATACTCACCCCGTCTGGACGGGGCTGCTCGCGAACGTCCAGTTACAACTGCTCTCCTATCACGCCGCGACACAGCTCGACCGCCCGATCGACAAACCGCGGAACCTCGCGAAGAGCGTGACGGTCGAGTGACCGTCTCGCGCGGTCGTTAACACCTTTTGCGCGCTGTTCGATACCCGGTCCAAACCGAGAACCGTCTCTAGCAGTGCGGCGACGGAACGATGGGACTGAGGGACGGACGCGACGGCCCGACTCGAGTCGCACACGGAATCGCGGAACGCCGACCGTTGGCTTCGGCCGGTGAAGCAGCACCGTCACCGGCGCGGCGACTCGGTACCAGCGAAGCGACATCGACCGCCACCTGAATCGGGCCCAGGTCATCGTCCTGTCCGAGCCGGCGAAAGATGCACGTGGCTAACGCGTCCACTCGAGGCGGCGGTGTCGGCGCGGTCGCTCACTCGGACTGTCGTACTCGATCCCGTCGCCAGATTCGAGACGCGAACGCGGCGGACACACAGTGGCTCGACGGGGATCAAGAAGACGCCGACCGATTCGGTCGATCACCGGACTCGAGCGCAACGAGCCGGAACCGAAACAAGAGAGCCGACCCCGCGTGACACACCGAGACCGGCAGCCGATTCGATTACCCGTCGTTCGACGCGAGCGTCAGTGTAATCTCGTCGTCCGAGCCGTCGATCTCGACGTCTCGTGCCGTTTGCTCGAAGCCGTCCGCCGACGCAGTCACCGTATACTCGCCGTCCTCGAGGGCCGTGAACTCGACCGTCCCGTCGTCGCCGACGTCTTTCTCGTCGGTTTCGCCGGTGGTTAGGAACCCGGCGTCCTCCTCGAGTTGCACGGTCGCGTTATCGATCGCATCGCCGTTCTCGTCTTCGACGGCCACTGACAGCGTGTGACCCTCGGTCTCGCTATCGTCGTCGTCAGTGCCGCTACTATTGCTATCGTCGCCGGTGGTTCGTTGGTCGAGTGTCAACGTCTTCGTCACGGCATCGCCGTCGACCCCGACGGTCTCGTTCGAGGGCCGGTATCCGTCGGCGTTCGCGGTCACCGTGTACTCGCCGTCCGCGAGCGAGAACTCGGCTTCCCCGCTTCCGTTGACCGACTCCTGCTCGCTCGAGTCCGGTCCGGTGTCGACGGTGACGGTGGCGGTATCGATCGGCTCCCCGCTCCGATTCTCGACGACCGTCGTCAGCGGACGGAGATCGTCGCTGGCATCGGTTTCGTTGTCGCTCCCGGTGTCCGCTCCACCGTCGCTACTGTTACCGCTTTCCGTCTCGCCGTTTCCGTCGCTGGTCTCGTCGGACTCGTCGTCGCTGTCGCCGTCGCCGCTTGCCGTGTCGTCATCCGATGGGTTGCCACCGCCGTCGGTCGGCTGGTCGAACCCGTCCACGCTGTCACTGACCGACCCGATGGCGCTGCTAACTGAGGCACCGCTTGCGGCGAGTGCCAGCCCGGCCAACAGGAAGACGATGCCGGTGACGGTGAGCAAAATCTGGACGCTGCGTTGAATCGATCGGGTTTCCGTCCGGTTTTCTCGGGCATTACGGCGCATTATCGGTGAACGGGGGAAGACGCTGCTGGGTGTTGCATTACACACTCCTCGACTCGCCGACTGTCCCGCTCGAGGAACGTCGGCACTGCTGTTCGTCCGAGACTGGTATTCGAGATATCATTACCCGACAGTTCACCGTCTACCGGTTCACTATACGGTCCATAAGTCCGTTCCAGTCCGAACAACCGGTCGGTTCGCCGCTGCTTCGGCGGTTCCGACAGTGCTGTCTCATCGCCTCGAGGTCGACACGGTGAGCGGCTACCCGGTAGTCGAACGAGGCGGAACGGTACCATCTCGCCCCCGACGAGGAGGGCGGGGTGAGCCGTGCCGATCCGCGTTGCTTCCGATTCGTTCGTCGGTGCCACCGCATGCGTGATCGGCCGCCCGGATCTTAGCCGGCGTCGCTCTCCGTTCCGTCCGCCGAATCGTCGACGAGTTCGAAGTCGGTCGAGCCGCAAGAACACCTGTCTTGCCCGATAATCTTGATTTCACCGTCCGGCCACTGCCGTGCTGCGTAGACGGAGTTACACGCTGTACACGTCGCAAGCACCCGTGTCACGTCGTCTCTGTGTGCCATCCCCGAGGGTGAGTTTGCAAACAAACTGAATGAAAGTTTCTACTCCATCGCCGGCCAAAACGAGCGGCGCGACCGGGGCAGTTCAGCCGCGATAGACGGCGTTTCTGCTCGCCTCGATCAGCGAATCGGAGGCTGCGTCCGAGACCCATAGTGGGATACCGGTCGGCGAGTCGTGGCCGGCAGCGACCACCGGGCCAATGGGGAGTGATTCGGGGCAGGGGACGGCGGACATGACGGCTGGGAACGCGTTCCTACTCGTTGAGATGCGATCGATACCCGTTGGGTTCGAACCCGCGCCGGCAGATCACACGCTTGCGACCGACGGTGATCGCGCTGATCTGGTCGTCGTCTTCCATCCGATCGATGACGTCCTCGAGGCGGTCCTGTGCCCACCCGGTCTCCTCGCGAACGGTCGATTGATCGACGCGGCCGCCGCGTTTGACGAGCAGTCTGAGGATCTTGTCCTCGTCGGGGAGTTCGCCTTCGTCGACGCCGTACTCGATCTCTTCGGCGTAGCTCAACGTTTCGTCGTCGGGGTCGTCGTCCGGTTCCTCGGTCGCCGCCGCGGACTCGTCCGATTGGGCCTCGTCGGCCGATCCGCTCCAGAGAGAGGAAAGCCGCGTCCAGAGTGTGTTGAATACCATGTGTTGATCACGCTCCGCTGGGACTACCACAGCTTGAACGCCCACCTACCTTGATTTTATGTTTTGTGGATGACATTGGTGTACGCGGTCGGTTACGGTATGACTATCGTGACGGGACCGTCGGCGAATAGCGACGGCCTTGCGACCCGCAAGTCAGTTATCACTTTCAGCGACCGACAGGCTTGCCGACTCACGCGATCCGACGGATCGCGGATACGTCCCAGCCGGCCGAGAGGGCGGTAGTTCACCCTGTCTCCCACCTCGAGTCGGACGCAGGGTCGAAACCGCGGGACCGCCTCAGCGGTCGGTCGAACGGACGGTCTCGAGGTACGTCTCGGCGAGCGCGTCGAGCGCCTCGTGACCGTTCGTCGAGTGGGGTGCCGTCAGCGGCGAGACGCTGATGCGGCCCTCGACGACGGCCCGGCGATCGGTCCCCTCGGGGTCCGGCAACGATTCGGGGTTCATGTCCTCCCAGACGCGGTCCTTGAGGGTGACGTGTGCGCCGTTGCGTTCGGCGTCCATCTCGTAGCGTTTCGAGGGGCGGGTGATCTCGATGGGGGCGGGGTCGCCGTCGGCCACCGGAACGTTGACGTTGAGGTACGCGGCGTGGTCGAAGACGCCGGCACCGAGGGCGTGCTCGGCCAGATAGCTCGTCACGCGGGTCGCCTCGGCGTAGTCGGCAGCGGTCAGGTCGGTCTCGGCCAGCGAGGTGCCGGCGGCGGGGACGTACATCGAGGTGGCAATCGCCGGCACGTCGAAGAACGCGGCCTCGACGGCGGCGCTGATCGTTCCCGATCGGCCGAGGACGTACTCGCCGAGGTTCGCGCCCTTGTTACAGCCCGCGACGACCAGATCGGGGACGGGGCCGAGTTCGGCCAGCCCTGCGACGACGCAGTCCGCCGGCGTCCCGTGGACCGCATACCCCAACTCGCGCTCGTCGACCTCGACCTCGTGGGAGAGCGAGCGACCGCAGGCGCTGCGGTCGTCGGCCGGGGCGACGACGGTCACGTTGGCGCGCTCCGAGAGGGCGTCGTACAGCGCCCTGATGCCGGTACTGTCGATCCCGTCGTCGTTGGTCAACAGGATCTCGAGGTCGTCGCTCATATCGCTCCCGTTGGACGGCGACGCGAAAAGCCCACCGCTTCCGGCGACGGCTCAGGCGATCCGGTCGACGATCGTCTCCTCGTCGACGACCAGGTTGTACGCGCTCTCGTCGTCGTTCCACAGCGCGAGGGCCCCCTCGAACGAACAGAGTTCGCCGTAGTCGGCCTCGAGCAGGTCCCGGTTGAGGGCGGTCTCGTTCGTGACGACGGCGTAGTGGTCGGTGTCTTCGCTACCGTCGCTGATCTTGAAAAGCGGGTTGGCTCCCTCGTCGGAGAGCGAGCGGCTGAGCTTCGCTGCCACCAGATCGATCCGCTCGGTGACGTGGCGTTCCATCTCGGCCATCTTCGCCCACTCGTCGGTGTCCAACGCCATGTCGGTCCGCCGACGGCCGTCGACGCGCAACAGCGAGTAAGAGAACTGGACATCGACGTTCTCGAACTCGCCGGGGGCGTGGTCGGCGTCGTCGGCCGGCGTCGCCTCGTCGAGTCGTCGCTGGAACGACGGGGTCTCGAGGTCGGGCCGGACGTCGAACGACCAGCCGCGATCCGACGGCGTCTCGCCGGGCCAGAGCCGAACGGTGGGACCGTAGACCGTCACCGAGCCGCGCCGGTAGTCCGCCGGGTCGTCGCCGTTCTCGTCCCCGTCGTCCGTGCCCACCGCGACCGCGTCGCGCTCCCAGAGCCGCTCGCCCTCGAGTTCGCGTTCGACCTCGCGCAGGCCGACGCTCGTGTTCTTGTCCGCGGGGGCCATCGCGAGGAGGGTCCCCTCGGGCGCAAGCGTCTCGAGGGCCGATCGTGCGACGGCGACGGGGTCCTCGAGTTCGCTCAGGACGTTACAGGCCAGCACGAGGTCGAACCCGTCGTCGGGCGCGGTCGGATCGAAGCCGGCCGATCCCTCGCCGTCGGCGGCCGCCGCGGGGTCGAATTCCTCGGCAGTGGTCCGGTGGATCGTCGGGTGGACGTTCCGGTCGGTCTCCGAGAGCAGATCCGCGAGGACGTCCGCGGCGGCGCTGGGTTCGACCGCGTGGTAGTCGACCAGGGCGTCGTCGGGCAAATAGTCACAGAGCCCGAGCGCGGGGCCGCCGACCCCCGCGCCGATATCGAGGACGCGGAGGTCACGACCCAGCAGCCCCCGGTCGGCGAGGTCGTCGAGCGCGTACTGCACCGCCGCGTAGTAGGCCGGCAGGTGATAGATCGCGTAGCCGGCCGCGGCGTCGTCGTCGTACTCGACCGATCGGCCCTCGAGGTAGTCGGCCTTGAACCGCCGAATCGTCGACCGCAGCAAGTCACCCGAGGCACCCTCGAACCAGTTCGGTCCGTAGCGATCCGCCAGCAGGTCCTCGAGGCGGCGTTCGTAAGCGGCGGGGAATCGCTCGACCGGACCGCGACGGGGTCGGACCGGCTCGTCCGCGACCGGGACGAAGGTGCCGTCGTCGCGCTCGATCAGCCCGAGGTCGGCGGCCTCCTCCCTGAGGAGTTGCCGGACCACCGCGGGATGGGGGGTGCCCTCGACGTAGTCACAGATCTCGTCGGGATCGATCGGTCGGACGTTGCGCAGATACTTCGCGTTCGATCGGACGGCCTCGCGTTGGTCACTCATTCTCGGACTCGTTCCGGGTATCGCTTGCTCCGTGCCAGTTCGCCGCCGCCTCCCGGTAGAGGGCGGCGAGTTCGTCGGCGTCGGCGTCGGCGACCGCGGCGGCGGCGTCGGCGACCGCGTCCGCACCGTCGAACGTCGCCTGAATGTCCGCATAGACCCGCGGCGTTCCCGCGGTCACCTGTCTGGCGAGTCGCCCCAGTTCCTCGTAGATCGGCGTCTCGAACCCCTCGGGGACCGGCTCCGCCGCGAGCGCGAACGAAAGCACCGCAGCGTGGGTCGCCGCCTGGACCGTCTCCATGGCGTCGTCGTGTTCGGTCGCCGTCGTCTCGACCAAGTCGTTGCCCCGGGCCGCGAGCCCGGCCAGCAACTCGTCGGTGACCGGCCCCGACTGCTCGCGGACGACGGCGATCGAGCCGGGAGCCCGTTCGGGGGCGAAGAGCGGATGCAGGCTCGCCCGTTCGCGGTCGGGTGCGTGTCGCTCCATCGCCGCGAGCGCGGGTTGCATGACGCCCGAAACGTCGACGATCGCTCGCTCGGCCCGCTCGGCCTGGGCGGCGATCGCGTCGGCGACCGTCGTCATCGGCACCGCGAGACAGACGGCGTCGTAGGTCCGGTCGCCCTCGAGGTCGGCGACCTCACCGCCGACCGTCTCGGCCGCGGCCGCCGCGGCGTCGTCGTCGACGTCGGCGAACGCGATCCGGGCGTCGATCGCCGCCCCGAACCACGACCCCATCGACCCCGCGCCGACGATCAGTACGTCCATCGCCCGCTCCTACCCCCCGACGTTGCAAAAGCCGTTCGATCCGTCCGATTCCGTGACTGACCGCGACGGGCGGCTGCCCGAAACACACTCGCCGTGACGGCCCGACCCCGATCGGCGGCATCCGGTAGCGATAGTTCACCCGTCCGGTTGTCGTTGTTTGGGCCGAGCTACTTGAGGCCGCGCCACCGAAGGTCGAGCATGACACGGATCGGAATCGTCGGTGCGGGTGCCGGCGCAGCGGCCGCGACCAACGCGCTCGAGCGAACGGCACCGGACGCCGACGTAACGGTACTCGAGAAGTCCCGCGGGGTCTGCGGGCGGGCCGCGACCAGACGCCGCGACGGGACGGTCTACGACTATGGTGCGAATTACGTCAAGTCCGACGACGATCGAGTCGTCGATTTGCTGACCGAAACCCTCGACACTCACGGACTGGTTGATATCGAGGAGCCTGTCTGGACCTTCGCCGTCGACGGCGAGGTATCGCCGGGCGAGGACCGCGACGATCACAAGTGGACGTACCGGCAGGGACTGACCCAGATCGCCAAGCGGCTGTTCGCCCGTAGCGACGCGACGGTCCACCGGGAGACGCGGGTCGAACGGGTGATTCGGGACGGCGACGGTGGTCGGGGTTCCGGCGAGACGGCGGGCGTCTGGCATCTCGAGGACGCCGACGGCCGGCGGTGGGGGCCGTTCGACGTCCTCCTGTTGAACCCGCCAGCGCCACAGACCGCCGAACTGCTGCTGTCGGCCGACTGGGAGAGCGACGTTCGGGGCCGCCTCGTCGATGCCATCGACGCCGTCCCCTTCCGGACGATCTGGACCGGGATCTTTCACTACCCCTTCGAACTCGAGACGCCCTACTACGCACTGGTCAACACGGACAAGGCCCACGAGGTGGGCTGGGTCGCCCGCGAGGAGTGCAAGCCCGGCCACGTCCCCGACGGCGAGTCGCTGCTGGTCGTCCAGGCCAACCACGAGTGGTCGGTCGACCGCTACGACGAACCACCGGCGGAGAACCTGACCGAACTGGCGGCCCTGACCGCCGACCTGCTCGACGACGAGCGTCTGCGCGAGCCAGACTGGACCGACCATCAGGGCTGGCGATACGCCCTCCCCGAGGACGGCGTCGCCCGCGATCCGCTCCAACTGGCCGAGGCCGACGGCCTCTACTGTCTCGGCGATTGGGTCGCCGGCGAGGCCCGACTGCACGCGGCGTTGCGCAACGGCCTCGAGGTCGCCGAGCGCGTCGCCGACCGCCGGTAATCGGTCACAACGCCCCGGCGACCGCGTTCAACACTGCGGTCTCGACGAACAAGACCACGTGATCGCCGCCCTCGACGACCGTCTCGCCGCGGGGCGTTATCAGTTCACCAGCGCGGCTGATCGCGCCGACGACCACCCCGTCGGGCAGGTCGGCCATCGCCGACTGGATCGAGCGTTCGAAGAGAACGCTGTCGGCATCGATCTCGATCTCGAGGACCTCCGCGCGATCGGACTCGAGCATGGCGACGTTTTCGGTCCGCTGCTCGCGGGTGAACCGGGTGATCTCCTCGGAGGTGACCAGCCGCGGGTTGACCCCGACATCGATCCCGACCGTCTCGAAGAGGTCGACGTACGCGGCGGACTCGACGACCCCGATCGTCCGCTCGACGCCGATCCGCTTGGCAAGCAGGGAGACGAGCAGGTTCCGCTCGTCGCTTTCGAGGGCGGCGACCACGATATCGGACTCGTCGACGTGTTCCCGGACGAGGAAGTCGATGTCCGTCGCGTCGCTTTCCAACACGAGCGTGTCCGGCAGACGCTCGGCTAGTTCCCGCGCCCGCCCGGGGTCGCGTTCGATCAGTCGCGACTCGACCCCCTCGGCCTCGAACAACCGTGCGGTCTGGTAGCCGATCTCCGTCCCGCCGACGATGACGACCTCACGGGCGTCCTCGAGGGTCGGTGCCGGCGTCAGCGCACTCGCGAACGACCGGACGCTCTCCCCGGAGCCGATCACGACCGCCGCGTCGCCGGTCCTAATGACCGTCTCACCCCGAGGCACGACGACCTCGTCCTCGCGCAACAGGGCCACGAACGTCAGCGACTCGAACCGGTCGGCCGCCGAGACGGTCTCGCCGGCGATCGGGCTCTCCGGGCCGATTTCGAACTCGGCCATCCGGACGAGTCCGCCGGCGAACGTCTCGACATCGTGTGCGCCCGGCAGCCCGGCGATCCGGACGATCGTCTCGGCGGTCTGGAGGTCCGTACAGACCATGAAATCCACACCGAAAGCCCCCATCGATTCCTCCCAGGTGCGAAGCAGGTTCGTCTGCCTGACGCGGGCGATCGTAAACGGGTCGCCGACCGCTTTGGCCGCTCCGCAGACGACGATGTTCGTCTCGTCGACGTCCGTACTGGCGATGACCAGGTCCGCGTCCGCGACGTCGGCCTCACGGAGCGTCTCGATCGCGGTCCCGTCGCCACGGATCGCCAACACGTCGTGGGAGTAGGTGACCTCCTCGACCCGCTCCGAGTCCCGATCGATGACCACGACGTGGTGATCCTCGTCGAGGCCCGCCGCGATGTTCGAGCCCACTTCGCCCGCACCGACGACGATCACGCGCACCGACGCCTCACCTCCCGCGGACTCGAGCCGGCGCTGCCAGCGTTCATGTCCGGACTGTCGACAGCGGCGCGGAAGTGGGTTTGGCCTGCTCCTCGAGCGAGCGACGCTGATCGATTCAGGGCATCTCGTGGACGGTCAGTTCGACGTCCCGCGGCCGACCCTCGATGTCCGCGACCAGCCGCTCGACGACCGTTCGGGCCTCGTTGAGCAGTTTCGGCTCGACCTTCCGGACGACCCAGTCCAGCGAGACGAGTCTGGGCAGCGAGATGGCGTCCTCGTTGGCCGAGTGTGGGTCGTAGACGGCCTCGAAGTAGATCCGGCTTGCCGTCTCGACGTCCGGCGGTGCCGACTCCGGCTCGGGTTCGACGCGCCACTCCCCGCGGGCGTCGAGGTGGTTGACGAGTTGCCACGTGAGCGACGTCGGGGCCGAGATGTCGGTCACCCGCGAGCGAGCCGTGTAGCTGAGCTTCCACCACGCCAACTCGAGGTCGTAGACGGAGCCGACGCCGCCGTCGCCGTTGACGCGGACCTCCTTCAGGTGGTCCGTGTACCGCGGGTACTCGGTGAACGAGCGGACGTACGGAAAGACCTCCTCGGGCGACCGATGGGCGAGCGTGCTGAGGAGAATTCGGTCCACGGCGGCCGTACGACGGGTTCGAAAGTAAGGATTGCCATCCGATCGACGCCGTTGGCGCGAGCGCGCGCCGCTGTCAGCCGCCTGAAGGCGTCTCGCTCCCGCGGGCGTCGCCGGTCGCCTCGATCCAGTCGCGGACCGCCTCGATCCGGTCGCTGATCGGCGGGTGATGGGTCGCCAGACTGTAGAGCAGCCCCGCCTCGCGGCGCGTGTCGTTCGCGTCCGCGAGGCGCTCGAGGGCCGCGACCATCGCCTCGTGGCCGACACGTCGGGCGGCGTAGGCGTCGGCCCGGAACTCCTGCCAGCGTGCGAGCCCGCCCAGCAAGACGACGTGATAGACAGCGTAGAGCCCCATGAACGGCAGGAAGAAGCCGAGGAAGCCAAGCGCTTCCTCGAGCGCGCCGAAGCCGACGAACTCGGCACCG
Source organism: Natrinema pellirubrum DSM 15624 (assembly GCF_000230735.2). Classification (NCBI taxonomy): domain Archaea; kingdom Methanobacteriati; phylum Methanobacteriota; class Halobacteria; order Halobacteriales; family Natrialbaceae; genus Natrinema; species Natrinema pellirubrum. The sequence goes on along the minus strand of NC_019962.1, from coordinate 2,946,965 downwards.
GCGATCCACGCGCCGAAGACGGCGACGGTCAACAGCCCGCGCTGCCAGAGGTGCCGGCCCGCGACGTGGCCGAACTCGTGAGCGAGGATCGCGCACAGTTCGTCGTCGTCACACTCGGCCAGCAGGTAGTCGGTCAGGAAGACGTACCGCAGGCCGGGAACGGTGCCCGCAACGAGAGCGTTCGCGGTCTTGGTCGACTCCCCCTCGAGCAGGAAGAGTCCGCGGGGCCGATAGCCCAGGTCCGCACAGAGACGGTCGACCCGTTCGCGGCGCTGGTCCTCGAGCGGGACCCGGTCCTGAAAAATCACGATCAGGTACGGCGAGAGACCGAAGCCGACGAAGATGACGGTCCCGAGCCCGCCGATCAGGACCGGCAGCGACGAGCCGAAGACCGACTGGATCGCGAAAAAGCCCGCCAGTGCGACCCCGACGGAGACGGCGGTGATTCCCATCACCGCGAGGATGCCCTTGACGACCCGCCACAGCGACGCCGACGTGTCCCGGAGCGAGCGCACCGTCGGGTAGGTGCCAAGCGCCATCCCCACGAGCGGCAGCGTCACGACCCCGAACGAGACCAGCACGATCGCGCCGAACTCGAGGACGGCCAGACCGGCGATCTCGGGGCCGCTAGCGCCGACCGCAGCGAGCGCTCGCTCGCTCAACTCGAGCGCGTACAGCTCGATGATCGCTGCGACCGGGAGGGTGAACCCGCCGACCTGCTGGGCGCGGTTGAGGCGGTGGAGTCGGTCCTCGATTGGTTCGTCCGACGCCTCGACTCGAGTCGCATACGCGCGAAAGACGAGAAACGGAACCACCGCGAGTCCGATCAGGAAGGCGGCGGCGACGAACATACCGGACCTTCACCGGTTCGGCTCAAAATACTGTTGGGTGGGCCACATGACGAGGGTCGAGCCACAGCGTTCCGCGGTCCCCACGTGACTCGAGCCGAGCGGGTCTCGAACGCCGAGACCGGTCCTCGTCCGGCGTTGCGGTCGACGGCAACCTTCTATACACTGCCGAGTCAACGGACTGCCATGCGAGACGTCTGTATCGTCGGCGGGGGCGTCGCCGGCCTCGCCGCTTCGATCTTCACCGCCCGCGCGGGACTCGACACGCTCGTCGTCGACGGTGGCGAGTCGATCCTCGCGCGCAACGCCAGCCTCGAGAACTATCCCGGTTTTCCCGACGGGGTCGACGCCCGGCGCTACCTGCAACTGAGCCGCGAGCAGGCCCGCACCGCCGGTGCCGAGTTCGAACTCGGGCGCGTAACGCGTGCGGAACCAGTAGCCGAGACGGACCTCGAGGCGGGCTTCACTCTCGAGACCGAGGGTGGCGAGCCGCTCGAGGCCCGCCGGGTGATCGCGGCCTCGTGGTCGGACAGTGACTATCTCGTGCCGCTGGACGTGGGTCGCATCCAGCGAGGGAGCAAGCACTTCGTCAGCACCGATGCAGCCGGGCGGACGGCCGTCGACGGCGTCTACGCCGCGGGCCGGCTGGCCGAGGAACCCCATCAGGCGATCGTCGCGGCCGGCCACGGCGCGAAGGTCGGCCTCGCCGCCGTCCACGACTCCGACGCGAACTTCTACCACGACTGGGTCACCCCCGAGGGCTATTTCACCGGTCGCGGCCGCGAGGTGCCGCCCGGCTGTGAGGAGATCGACGACGACGAACGGCGGCGACGGGACGAGCAGGCTAGGGCGCGGATGCTCGAGGCGTTCGAAGAGCCGTTAGACGAGGCGCCGACGATGCACCCGAGCGTCGATCGGGAGTAGCGCCCGTAGCCGATCAACAATTGGTATCTGCATTGATCGACCCTTTGACATCTGAGGAGCCCTTACAGTCGACAAAATCCGCATCAGTGACGTTGCCCTGAATTATTGATGTGTCTTTGAGTGTTACGTCATTATCGCCAGCGTCGACGTCGTCGTCAACCTTTGAGCCATCGTTAAGAGTAATATCGTCGGTAGCAGTGATGGATCCCTGGATATTATGATCACTTTTGACAGTAACGCTGCCATCACTGGTGATATCACTCCCAATAGTACTACCAGTATTATCGATCACAATATTGAGATCGTTATCGGTCGTAGTAATCGATCCCCCAACATCAGTTCCACCTTCTACGGTTAGATCACTGCCGCCACCCGTAAGGCGGACGCTCCCACCAATAGTCGAGGAGTCCTTCAACTGGAAGTTCTTCGAACTATTTACGTAGCCATCGACGGTCCCGTCATCTATTTTTATTTCATCGGTTGTACTTATGTTTCCGATTAGTTCTCCACCATCTCTAACCGTCACTGGACTGTCAATCCGATCATCACCATCGGTGAGATCACATTCGACGACTTCGCCATCTTGAATCACGATTGGATCGCCGTCATCGATTTTTTCGTCGATTTCGTCCGTACAGTCGGCACCATACGTAGCACCTGAGACACCCCGCAGTTCGTAGGTGTCGATCAACGTTTCGGCACCGATTATCTGAATCACGTCACCCTCCTCGAGGCTGTCCGGACAATCACCATCCTCCACGGTCGTCACAGCCCCTTCCTCGAGATCACCGCCACTGCCCCACATCCCGCAACTGCCCTCGCCCTCGAGTTTGATCTCCGTGCCGTCGGCGGTCAGTTTCTGTACGTCAGTCAAGCCGATCGCGACGGTCCCGTTACCATCCTCTTGATAGACGAACTCCGCTCGAGGGGGGCTGTCGACGAGATCGGTACTCAGAACGGCCGCGCCGAGAACTGCCATCGCCATCGTGATCATCCCGATCAGGAGGACGGTCCCGACCACGACCGAGACGCCCCGGTCGTCGCGAGACGAGCGACGCAAATTCATTGGATGTACTTACTATCACAGTCGAGGGTGTCATAGAACAGTTCTCATACCAGAGAGCAGGGTGAACGCTGAGGTGGTATGAGCCCAGCGACCCTGCAAGATAATCCTACGGTAGAGACGTTCTTCAATGCCGTGGAGACGGAGACGCTAGCGCTGTTCGAGCATCTCTCCTTCGAGTTTCTCGAAGAATTCGACGTGTTCGCCCCGGCGGAGACGGGGCGAACACGAGACCACGAACCACCCGAGATGATGCGTGGGTTTCTGCACTGCTACTACAAGGATATCTACGGCATTCGTCCGGTTGCGCGAGAACTGAACAACACAGTCGTCTGGCTCAGCTGTGGCTTCGATCGACCGCCGTCGAGAGACGCGGTCGATCGTTTCCTCACCGATCTCGAACACGTCATCGACGAGATTTTCGACCACCTCGTCGAGCAGGCCGCCTTGCGGGGCCTGCTCGACTTGACCTACTCGATTGATTCGACAGACGTGAGAACGATGCCAGCCGATCAAGACGCGTCGAAATGCTACGATCCAACGGCTGAAGAGTACTACTACGGCTACGGCTGCACGATCGTTTCGACTGGTTCAAAGATCCCGATTGCAGCGGAATTCACCGAGAGCAAACAAGCGCCAGAAGAGACGGCGATGCGCGTCACGCGTGACGCGCTCGCCGTCGACACTCCGATCTGGATGCTTGGAGACAGCGCCTATGACACACTCGATTGGCACGACTACCTGCTGACCGCAGGAGTCGTGCCAATCGCCCCGTACAACGCACGCAACACCGACGATCCACTGGACATAGAGTACAGGGTCGAAGACCGTATCAAAGAACACAGCAAGGACGTGAAGTTGAAGCAATCGACGTTAGATGAGACGTACAACTGCCGGACAGGCGTCGAACGAACTAACGACGCAGTCAAGGACTGCGGCCTCGGGCACGTCCACGCCCGAGGCCGCGTCCATGCACGAGCACAAGTGTTCCTGTCGTTGTGTCTGCGTCTCGTTATTGCGATCACCAACTACGAACGAGGAGATAATCCGGGAAGCACGATCATCACGGTGTGACAAGAGTTCTATGACACCCTCATCACAGTCACTAACGGTTTTCGGTGGCGAACTCGTCGACTTCGCTTGGTAGCACGAAACGGCGACGACGGACGAGCGGTGCGATCGCGGGACGACGGTACGCCTAAAGGGACCCCTTCCGAAGTACCCGGCATATGCTCGAGGGAGTCAACGTCGCGCTCGGGGTGACGGGATCGATCGCGGCCGTCAAGACGGTCGAACTCGCCCACGAGTTGCGACGCCGGGGGGCGACGGTTCGCGGCGTGATGACTGACAGCGCACAGGGGATCGTCCACCCCTGGGCCGTCGAGTTCGCCACCGAGAACGACGTCGTCACCGAGATTACGGGTAGCGTCGAACACGTCGATCTCTGTGGGTACGACGGCTGGGCCGACGTCTTCCTGATCGCGCCCGCCACCGCGAACACGGTCGGCAAAATTGCGGGGGCCGTCGACGACACCCCGGTCACGACCTGTGCGACGACCGCGCTCGGAGCCGACACTCCGGTCGTGATCGCGCCCGCGATGCACGAACCGATGTACGACCACCCCGGCGTCCTCGAGGCCATCGACACCGTTTCCGGGTGGGGCGTCGAGTTCGTCGATCCGCGTCTCGAGGAGGGGAAGGCCAAGATCGCCAGCGAGGAGGCGATCGTCTGTGACGTCGCCCGCGCGGCCGGCGATCGCCCCCTCGAGGGTGCGTCAGTCGTCGTCACCAGCGGCGCGACCAGCGAGTCGATCGATCCCGTCCGGATCATCACGAACCGCTCGTCGGGCAAGATGGGCCGGGCGGTCGCGAAAGCCTGCTACGTTCGCGGTGCGGACGTGACGCTGGTCCACGACGGTCCCGAGGTACCATACGCCGACGTTCGCGATGTCGAGAGCGCCGCGGAGATGCTCGCGGCGACGCGGGCGGCCTGCGAGGACGCCGACGCGATGGTGTCGGCGGCCGCCATCGGCGACTACACCGTCGCGGAAAGCGACGAAAAGATCCGCTCAGGTCAGGAGTTGACCCTCGACCTCGAGCCGACGCCGAAGCTCATCGACGAGATCCGCGCCGAGTTCCCGGAGTTGCCGATCGTCGGCTTCAAGACCGAGACCTCCGGCGACGAGGAAGCGATGATCGAGCAGGCCCGGACGACCCTCGAGCGGGCGGGGCTGGCCTTCGTCGTCGCTAACGACGCGAGCGTAATGGGCAAGGACCGGACGAGAGCGCTGCTGGTCCACGCCGGCGACGCCGCCCGCTACGAGGGGACAAAGGCTGGGCTGGGCGGTGAGATCGCCGAGTCGATCGCGGCGGTACTGGGTGCGGACGAGACATCGAAGTAATCGGATAGGTTGGTTCAGGAGAATTATATAGGTGCAGTTCATCGCCCGAACCGATGGGAATACGATCGGGTACGGGACCACACGCGCTGCCGGCCGGGACCGGGAGCGCGAGGTGATCACGGTGGCCCAACAACAACGTCCGCCGGACGCCGACGCTGACGAGGCCGATGGCGGCGAGAATGACGAGAGTGACGAGGTCGACGACCAACTCACCAAGGGAGAAATCTTCGAAGTACTGCGCAATCAGCGACGGCGGTACGTCCTCCAGTTTCTCAAACAGGACGACCGTCCCGTCGAACTCGGCGACCTCGCCCAGCAGATCGCCGCCTGGGAGTACGAGACGACCCTCGAGGGGGTTACCCCCGAACAGCGAAAGCGGGTCTATACGACGCTGCAACAGACACACCTCCCGAAGATGGACACGTCGGGTATCCTCGAGTTCGACTCCGATCGGGGCGTTATTGAGCCGACCGAACGAACCCGGGACATCAGCGTCTACCTCGAGATCGTTCCTGGCCGGGAGTTCGCCTGGCGGGAGCTGTACCTCTCGCTCGGTGCGATCAGCTGTGCGCTGGTCGCCGCGCTCTGGCTGGAGATCTATCCGTTGACCGCCCTCTCGAACCTCGCCTGGACGGCTATCATCGCCGTGACGGTGACGGTCACCGCCGTCGCACACATCTATCACGAACGCAACATGCGGCTCGGCCACGGCGAGCAGCCACCCGAACTCAGCTACGGCGAGCAGTAAGGGGCCCGAGACGCCGTGGCGACGGGACGAGACGGAGAACCGACCGGATTTCGACGCCTGCAATTCTCGTTCGCGCGTATCGTCAAGTTTTACTCCGCTACCGTCCCACCGACGACATGGATCAACTCAAGCAGTCCCTGCTCGAGGCTCCGATCATCGAGAAGAACGGCTATCACTACTTCGTCCATCCGATCAGCGACGGGGTCCCCAAGCTCGACCCGACCCTACTGCGCGAAATCGTCATCCGGATCATCCGGAAGGCCCAGCTCGAGGAGGTCGACCGGATCGTCACCCCGGCCGCGATGGGCATTCACATCTCCACCGCGGTCTCGCTGATGACCGACATCCCGCTGACCGTGATCCGCAAGCGACAGTACGGCCTCGACGACGAGGTCGCGATCTCCCAGAAGACCGGCTACTCGGAGAACGAGATGTACATCAACGACGTCCGGGAGGGCGAGCGGGTGCTGGTCCTCGACGACGTTCTCTCGACGGGCGGGACCCTTGCAGCGGTACTGGATGCCCTCGACGGGATCGGCGCGGAGGTCATCGATACGGTCGCGGTCATCAAGAAGGTCGGCGGCGAGAACAAGGTCGACGACGCGGGCTACGACGTCAAGACGCTGATCAACGTCGACGTCATCGACGGCGAAGTCGTCATCATCGACGAAGAGGGCGACAACTGAGACGTCTCGATACGTTGCGTTAGCCTTCGAAAATCGACCCGGACCCGAGCCGCCGTGCCACCGAATTCCTGTTTTTACCCCGCTAACGACCGCATCTGTGCATTTGTGTGTCAATCGGTGCAATAAACCTCAGTTCAACCTTCTCCCGTTGTCGGTAAGTTTATAATGATTGTCTTGGCAACTCATGTTTATGGCCGACATACCGGATGCATCAACTGTAGATCGATCGCGACGACAAATGCTTGCTCTCCTCGGTGGCAGTGCATCGGTCGGACTGGCTGGGTGTTCGGCCCTCCTCAGCGACGACGAGGAAGACGAGGAAACCGACTACGAGACGACAGAACACGCTGAGAAAGCACAGGAGGCCTGGGAGCGCATCGTGAACAACCCGGGCCCCGACGCGGAAGAAACGCGTACTCAGGCGTACATCGAGATCGAGGAGGCCGTCCGGGACGACATGGTCTTGCTCCCGATGTACCACAGCAAGGGTGAATTCTTCTGGTACGACAACGTCGAGCTTCCCCGGCTCGGTGCCCTCGGCCGCCACCACGTGAAACACAACCGGACGAAAGTCGAGGGTGATTCGGAACTGAACCTGATCAACGCTTCCTTCGACGAGCTGGACCCGATCATGTCGACGGACACCGCGTCCGGCGAGGTCATCGTCCAGCTCTACGATACGCTGACCAACTACCCGGCCGGCGTCGCCGAGGTCGAGAATCAGCTGCTCGATTCCTTCGAGACGTCCGACGACGGGCTGACGTGGACGTTCACGCTCAAAGACGGCGTCCAGTTCCACGACGGACGGGACCTAACCGCCGACGACGTCAAGTACTCGTTCCGCCGGCTCGCCGAATCCGAGTACAGCGAACGATCGAACTTCGTTACCAGCTCGACGAGCGGTCTCGGTATCGTACACGAGACGACCGACGACGGCGGTGTGGCTCCTGACTCGTTGGCGATCGACATCGTCGACGACCTCACGTTCGAGGTCACCCTTCAAGAGCCGAATCCGGCCGTACTGGACGTCCTCACGCACACCGGATTCGCCGTCGTTCCGGAGGGTCTCGTCGGCGACATTGAGGGCTATGACGGCGAGGTCAGCCACGACGAGTTCCGTACCGAGATGGCCAACGGGACCGGGCCGTTCGAGTTCGACGAGTTCAACCCCGGAGAAGACGTTCGGCTCGTCCGCAACGACAACTTCTACGGGACCGTCGCGAGCGTCGAATCCGTCCACTGGGAGATCAACGAGGACCCAGAATCGAAGTTCACCTACGCGATGGAGAAAAACGCCGACTTCTTCGAGATTCCGACCTCGTACTACGATCCCGGCCTCATCGACGCCGAGACCGACGACAACAACCGGGAGTTCGGTACGTACGGGGAGTTCGAGAACGGCGAGACCACGAACTACCTCGCGGTCCCCGAACTCGGCACGTACTATTTCGCGTTCAACGTCACGAACGTCCCCGCACCCGTTCGAAAGGCAGTCGCGCACGTCGTGAACCACGAGGAGTTCGTCAACGATATCCTCCAGAACCGCGGCTTCGAGGCGTTCAGCTTCACGCCGCCGACGATGTGGCCGACCGGAGCGGACGGCTATCAGGACTGGAAAGACGAGTGGCCCTACGGCGTCAACGACATGCAACGCAGCGAAGCGAAAGACCTCCTCGAGGAGGCCGGCTTCACCGAAGACGATCCGTTCGAGATGGAAGCGACCGTCTACAAGTCCAGTCCGACGTTCCAGGACATGGCCGACGAGATCAAACGCAGGCTCTCCGGGATCGGCATCGACCTCAAGACCAAGGCGACGGAGTTCTCGACGCTCCAGGACCGCGGTGAGGACGGCGATCTCGAGATGTACTCGCTCGGCTGGATCTGGAGTTGGCCGGACGTCGCGTACGGCCACTTCAGCTTCGAGCCGAAGAACACCGATACGTCGAAGATGCCGAACGAAGCGACCGGCTACTACCTCGACTGGCAGGCGAACCTCGAAGACGAGTCCTAACGGCGACGCGACCCCGCTGCCTATCCCCGTTCTTGAGACAAAAAGAAGCAAAATATTCAGATGCATGTGGGAAAACTAAGCGAACGGACATCTATGAACGATTGTTTGAAAAACGACCTCCGAACCGCCCGTAAGCGCCCATGAGTCGGTGGAGATACTTCTTCAAGCGGCTCCTGCTCTCCGTGCCGGTCCTCTTTCTCGTAATGACGTTCATATTCGCACTATTACGGATGGGACCGATCGACCCCGTGGCCGCTCGACTCGGCCCCGAGGCGTCGGGAGCCGAGGCCGCGCGAATGCGCGAACGGCTCGGACTCAACGACCCGCTCTGGGAACAGTACCTTGACTTCGTGACGAACTTCCTGACCCTCGATCTGGGTCAGTCCTGGGTCATTTACGGCGACATGGAAGTGACTCGAGTCATTTCGTTTGCGGGTCCGCCGACGCTCTGGCTGGGGTTCTGGGCGATCCTGCTCCCGCTGTTCATCGGTATCCCGCTCGGGTTCTACGCCGGGCTGCGGCCCAACAGCGGGGGCGACTACGTCGCCTCCGTGAGCGGTATCCTCTGGCAGGCGATGCCGAACTTCTGGCTGAGCATCATCCTCCTCGCCGTCCTTCGCAAGACCAAACAGGGCGGCTGGTTCGGGTTCGATTGGTACACGTTCGGCCCGGATATCAGGAGCATCACGGGAACGCCCGATCTGACGTTCGTTACGGCGGCCGGTATCGACTGGGGGACGATCGCTAGTGATATCAAACTCATCCTTCCGCCGGCGCTGGTCCTCGGATCGGCTTCGATGGCCGCGGAACTCCGTATCGGACGGACCGCCATCCTCGAGACGATCAACTCGAACTACGTCGAGACGGCCAAAGCGAAGGGCTTGACGGACCGCGCCATCATCTGGAAACACGTCTTCAGAAACGCATTGATTCCGCTGGTGCCCGTCATCACGAACGAGGCGTTCCTGTTGATCGGTGGCTCGGTCATCGTCGAGTATATCTTCAACATCAACGGTCTCGGGAAGATCTTCTTCCAGGCGACGCTCCAGGGAGACCTGCCGCTTGCCGGGGCGTTACTGTTTATCTTCACGCTGGTCATCATCCTGTTGAACATCTTCCAGGACCTCCTGTACACGATCATCGATCCACGAGTGGGGTACGAACGATGAGTATGAGTACATCCTTCGAACCGAACGAGACGACAGACGAATCGAGGCCCCTCCGTAAACGCGTCGCCGACAATCCCGACCCGGCGCGGTTCTGGTTGCTTGGCACCGCTGTATTGGTCGCCCTCGAGTTCGGCCGATTCATGGGCTGGGCCTACCAGCTCGTGGGGGCAGTCAAGTACGTCATCGGCCTGGTGGGGCTGCTGCCAAGTTGGATCGGCGACTCGGTCGGCGAGGCGACCGTTCCGATAGTTAGCTACTTCGTCAGCGACGCGATCACGCTGCTCTTGCTGTTCGGACTCTCCGTTCTCGTCACCAGGTTCACGTCCTGGTCCGCCACGGACCGGTTCGATGTCGGTCTGAGCGATCGCATCGTCCGCTTCCTCGAGCGGGCCGTCCTGACCGCCGTCCTGGCCACGATCGCGGTTTTGCTCGCGTTCACGCCGGTCGGCGGACTCGTCGACGGCGCGATCGACGGCGTGTTCAACACCCTGTCGTCGCTTCCGACGCTCACGAGCCGCGAAGTCATCTCCAATCAGGGCCACAGAACGCCCGGCGGTGGCTGGGACGGAACGTTCCTCGGTCTCTCACCGGCAGTGGCGTGGGGGATTCGTACGTTGCTCGTCTACGGCTACGCGCTTGCCGTGATCGTCTGGACCTGGAAAGGGTATACGATCTTTCGGGAACACTACCGGCAGGCGGACTGGACGCCGCGTGACGACACGCTCGGTCGATTCCGATCCCACTACTGGGGACAGTTCGGCCTGATCGTCGTACTCATGTTCATTGTCACGGCGTTGTGGGCACCGGCCATCAGTCCCACCACGGCAGACCAGAACATCGCCTCTCCCTACGAGTACGAGGTCGAGTATCTCACCGACGACGGCGAAGTCGCGACGACCACGCCCGGACAGGCGAACCTCAACAGCCAATCGAACGGACAAAACACCATCGGTCCGATGAGTTACGACGATTACGACCGCTGGGCACCGCTGGGGACGACATCATCGGGACAAAACTTGCTTACCCATATAGCCTACGGCGCGCAGACGTCACTGGTGATCGGGCTGCTCGCGATCGGCCTCGGCGGACTGATCGCAGTCACGATGTCGATGCTGACCGCCTACTACAAGGGACTCGTCGACGTCCTGACAGTGATCGCGAGCGACACGATCATCTCGATCCCGGCATTTCTGCTCGTGATGATGTTATCTGTCATCTTCAACCAGGGGAATCACCCGATCGCGGAACCGCTCAACGGCGGAGTCCTCCTCGGGCTGATCTTCGCGTTCGTCTACTGGCCGGGGATGTGGCGGACGATCCGCGGCCCGTCGTTACAGGTCGCCGAGGAGGAGTGGGTCGACGCCGCACGGAGCTACGGACAGTCACCGGTCAACACAATGCGTAAACACATGGCCCCGTACATTGCAGGGTATATAATGATCTACGGCTCTCTCCTGCTCGGTGGGATCATCATCTCCACGGCCGCGCTCTCGTTCCTCGGCCTGGGCATCGAAGGGTCGACCCCCGAATGGGGACGACTCGTCAGTGACGGGCGATCGTTCGTCGGTACGTCGTCGTGGCACGTTGCGACCATCCCGGGGCTGATGATCGTCCTCGTGGTCACCGCCTTCAACGCACTGGGTGATGGCCTCCGAGACGCGATCGATCCGGAGGCGGATACCGGCGGGACAGACGACACCGGTACTGCAGCAGCTGGAGGTGGTGGATAATGTCGGCGGAGACGGAAGCCAAGCCGATCCTCGACGTTCGGAACCTCCAGACGGCGTTTTTCACCGACAAGGAGACTATCCGAGCGGTCGACGGGGTCTCGTTCGACATCCAACGGGGCGAAACCGTCGGCATCGTCGGCGAGAGCGGATCGGGCAAGAGCGTAACCGCCCGGTCGATCATGGGACTCGTCGACTCGCCGGGACGGACCCTTCAGGGCAGTAGCGTCCGCTTCAACCACCTCGAGACGGTTCGAGAGTACGCCTCGGAGTTCCCGGGTCGTACCGTCGACCTCGAGACGGTGGCGGCCGACTACGACCCGGTTGCCCTGTTCGACCGCGAGACGATCGATATCACGCCGGCGGCGTTCGGCTGCGAGAGGGCCAGTGACGTGCCGCTTGCGGACGTCGTCGCCGCCGGCTACGGCGACGAACTCGGTCTCGTCGACGAGGACGACTGCGTGTTCGTCACCGACGGAAGTCCAGAGACGCCGACGGAGATCGCCGACGGATTCGTCGAGATCACGCGTCTCAGCGGCGAACCGCGGCGACGCATGCGCGGTGGACGGATCGCGATGGTGTTCCAGGACCCGCTGACGAGTCTCAACCCCGTCTACACGGTCGGAAACCAGATCAAGGAGTCCGTCCGGCTCCACCAGGGACTGCGGGGCGAAGCGGCGACGCAGGAAGCGATCGATCTGCTCGAGGCCGTCGGCATCCCCGACGCTCGTCGCCGCGTCAACGAGTATCCACACCAGTTCTCCGGCGGGATGCGTCAGCGAGCCGTGATCGCGATGGCGCTTGCCTGCGAGCCGGAGTTGCTGATCTGCGACGAGCCGACGACGGCACTCGACGTGACGATTCAGGCCCAGATCCTCGACCTGCTCGCCGATCTACAGGCGGAACGGGATCTCTCGATGATGTTCATCACCCACGACATGGGTGTGATCGCGGAGATCTCCGATCGAGTAAACGTCATGTACGCCGGAGAAATCGTCGAAACGGCCGGCGTGAACGAGCTGTTCTCGGATCCGAGGCATCCGTACACGCGCGGCCTGCTCGAGTCGATTCCGGGACAACAATCCGGTGACCGGCTCCAGACGATCGAAGGGAACGTTCCGACGCCGAACGAACCGGCGACATCCTGTCGGTTCGCACCGCGGTGTCCGAAGGCGTTCGACGAGTGTGACGCCGTTCATCCCGTTCCGGTCCCGGTCGAGGAGGGGACCGACGATCACACCGCGGCGTGCTTGCTCTGTCCCGGCGACCGTTCGACGGACAAGGCGGTCGACCAGCATCGACGACGAAACGCGAGACGGACCGGAGGCGATACCGAATGAGTCACGAACTGAGCCAGGAGCCGATAGCGACCGAGACCGACGTACCGACCGACAGCGACGGCGACGTGATGATCGAAGTCGAGGGGCTAAAGACCTACTACGAGGACGGCGGCCTCCTCGGTGGAACGCCCGTCAAGGCCGTCGACGGTGTCTCGTTCGATATTCACCGTGGCGAGACGCTCGGCCTCGTCGGCGAGTCCGGCTGTGGCAAGACGACGCTGGGGCGAACGCTCCTGCAACTCGAGGACGCGACCGACGGCGAGGTCCGGTTCGACGGCGTCGATATCACGACCCTCGAGGGCGACGACCTCCACGAGTGGCGACGAAACGCCCAGATGGTGTTTCAGGACCCCGAATCGAGCCTCAACGACCGAATGACGATCGGCGAAATCGTCCGTGAACCGCTGGACGTTCACGAGTGGGAGACGCCGCAAGCGCGACGCCAGCGCGTCAAAGAGTTGCTCGATACCGTCGGTCTCCAGCGCGAACACTACTACCGCTATCCCCACCAGTTCTCCGGCGGCCAGCGCCAGCGGATCAGTATCGCCCGTACCTTGGCGCTCGAGCCGGACTTCGTCGTCCTCGACGAACCGGTCTCGGCGCTCGACGTCTCCGTGCAGGCCGAAATCATCAACCTGCTCGAGGACCTCCAAGACGAGTTCGGGCTGACCTACCTGTTTATCGCACACGACCTCTCCGTCGTCCACCACCTCTGTGACCGGGTCGCAGTGATGTATCTCGGGAACGTCATGGAGATCGGGCCGACCGAGGAACTGTTCACCGATCCGTCGAATCCGTATACGCACGCGTTGCTGTCGGCGATTCCGGAGCCAGATCCGACAGTCGAACGCGACCGAATCACGCTCCACGGGACGCCGCCGAACCCGCGGTACCCGCCCGCCGGCTGCCCGTTCAGTACGCGCTGTCCGGCACGAATCCGTCCGGCGGAGTATCAGGACCTCGACGACGAACTCTGGAATCGACTCAATACGCTTCGTGAACTGCTCAGCGAGCGCCAGCGCGCGGACCGCTCGGTTCGCGATCGACTCCGCGCGGCAGTCGGGAAAGACACGCGCTTCGGGACGGTCGAGGAGACCTACGACGAACTGTTCGGGGACCTGGAGGTGCCCGCGCGCGTTCAGTCGGTGCTGGACGAAATCGCGACTCTCGCTCGAGACCACAACGAGAGCGAGGCGATCGCCGTCTTCAACGAGGCGTTTGGCAGCGTCTGTGACGACGAACCGCCGGCGTATCACGACATGGGCGATGGCGGCCACCAGAGCTACTGTCACCGGCACACCGACGAGTATCGATCTCCGGATGCCGTCATCGAGAACCGCCACGGGTGACGATGCCACCGAGCGACGGGTTCGGTGACCGACTCCGGGTGTTCGGGCGCGTCGGACTGGACGCGATGACGTACGCGATCGCCGTCGCGGCACTCACCGGTATCGGTGCCCTGATCATCGGCGTCGCGACCGGTGGCGGAGTCGTCCGTGCGAAGGCCCTGCTGTTCGTCGCCGGATGGCTCCTCCTCGCGTACGCGACGGTCCGGCTGTGGCCGACGTCTCCCGACGACGTGGGACCGCCATCGAACCGTGGCGTCGCCGGAGCGATACCGGTTGCCCACGATTCGACGCGGTTTCAGTCGCTCGTCCGGTCGCTGCCGCCGCTTCGGTGGATCCAACTGCCGCCGCCGGAAAAGCGACTCACGCCGCCGGGGAAACTCCTGCTCGGCAGTCTCCTGGTGCTGTTGCTGTCGTTTCTCATGGAGACCGCATTCGGGGTCGGCTGAGGTCTCCATCTCCGGAAAGAATTAACCGGCTCCTCTGCGGACAGTGGGGTATGCACGACGATATCGGCGCTGCCGATCCCGGTTCGTTCCGACGTCGGGATCCACAGGGTGTCCAGACGGAAGCCTGGAAACAGACGCTCGAGGATACGGAAGCGATCGCCCAGGAGCGTCGCGACGAGGGCTGGGATGTCGTCACCGTCATGGCCGCACACACCGACACGGTAAGCCGAGACATGGGTGAAGACGATCGATTCGGACTCATGCACGTGATTCCGAACAACTACGTCGAGACCGTTACCGATACCTTCGACAGCGACGAGTTCACCGAGTATCTGGTGTATGGCACCGAGATAGACGGGTTCATGTTCGTCGTCACGGAACTGATCGACCCGGAAACCGAGCGATCGATGCTGATCCCCAGTCGATACGACATCGCGCGCGCCGACGGCATGATCACGGCCGCCGAGGACGAAGATGCCCTCTATACCCACTTCAAGACGATCGACGGGACGATCCTCGGAACGTTCGAACACGACGAGTACGACCCCTTCATCGCCGGCAACGCATAACCGACGGATCCACCGTTCTCGTCGCACTCTCCGTGGCGTAGAGCGACTGATCAGTGTAGTCTTCGTCCCGGTTCACAGCCAGCGTCCTGATATCACGGGCGCGCGGGCCCGCGAGCGAACGATGAAATTCAAGCAGGTTGAAATCCCGAGTCGGCGACGCGCGGCGGCGAACCCCAACGGATCCGTCGCCGGGATGTGCCGGTGGGCGACGATCACGATGGCGCTTGCCTGCGTCCCCGCCGTCTCTCCGTGACGAGACGCCGTCCGGTCTCTCCTTTGTGGCGGGTTCGCGCCAGTTTCCACGACCGTCCGTTCTCTCATCATAGATAAGTAGCATACGATGCTATGTTGGTAGAGAACAATACACATAGAATGGCACCGACCGAACTGGCCAGCGAGGAGTGGTGGCAGGAGTATCGAGACGTCGTAAACGCGGACCCGGAGATGGCCCAGCACGGCCGCGACGCCTTCGACGAGAACTTCGTTATCGGCATCGGCGACGACCACTTCCTGTTGGAGATGCGGGACGGCGAGGTGCGGGACGTCCGGGCGCCAGGGCTGGACGACGCGTGGTCGTTCGGCGTCGTCGGGCCGCGCGAGGCCTGGGACGAGTTCGTCAGCGAGATTCCGGCGGCCCACCACAACGAGGTGTTCGCCTCCTTCTACCGGACCGCGGTCAAGGGCGAGGAGGGGTACTTCGATCTGATCGGCAACCACAAGACCATCTTCCAGAACTTCCGATCGGTCCAGCGCGCGCTCGAGTTGATGCGGACGGCACACAACGGCGGCGAACCGCCCACTGTGGGGACGCACCGACCGGAAGAGCCGACGGACGAGCCCATTACGGGCCGGTACGTTACCGTCGACCTCGACGGCGTCGACCACCGTATCTACTACGAGGCCGCCGGGCCGGAGGACGGCATCCCCCTGCTCTGTCAGCACACGGCCGGCTGTAACAACCAGCAGTGGCGCCACGTCCTGAACGATCCGGAGATCACCGACCACTTCCGGGTGATCGCGTACGACCTGCCGCGCCACGGGAAGTCGGTCCCGCCGTCGAGCGAATCGTGGTGGACCGACCAGTACGACCTCACCGCCGAGCGGTTCACCGATACCATCGTCGCTATCGTCGACGCGCTCGAACTCGAGGACCCGGTCTTCATCGGCTCGAGCATGGGCGGGACGATCACACTCGAACTCGCGGACTGGTACCCCGAGCGGTTCCGGGCGCTGATCGGCCTCGAGGCGGGGCTGGTCACGCCCGGCTTCTACATCCAGTGGCTCGATCATCCACACGTCAACGCGAACGACGTCAACTCCCACGCGACGTGGGGGCTGATGGCGCCACACGGCCCCGAGTGGGCGCGCCGTGAGACGCTCTATCTGTACGAACAGGGTGCCAACGGCGTCCTCAAAGGCGACCTCCACTACTACTCGATGGACCACGACTACAGCGAATCCGCCGACGAGATCGAGGCCACGCAGGTCCGAATGTACCTCATGAACGGCGAGTACGATTACCTGACCAATCCCGACGACGCCCGCGAGGCCGCCGACGCCATCGGCGAGGGAGCGACCGCCCACGAGATGAAAGCGACCGGTCACTTCCCGATGAGCGAGCGCCCGGTGCTGTTTCGGGCCTATCTCAAGCCAGTTCTCGACGACATCCGCGGCGTCAGAGACGAACCGGTTCCCGAGGTCTTCGCACCCGACGACGTCGACGTCGACGCCAACAGGTGATCGTTCATGACTGACCACGACTTCCCCGCCGATCCCCTTGAGGGAACGGCCGTGTCGCCGCCACAGCTCATCAAGAACGCGCGGATGCTCATCGTCGGCTACGAGGCCGACCCCGAGGTCCTCGCGGCGGCGCTGCCGCCCGGCCTCGAGCCGCACCCGAACGGGCTCGTCCAGATGAACATGTATCGCGTGCCGTCGGCCGAGCAGACGGCGCACCTCGATCCGTACACCCTGACCTATCTGACGGTCGAAATTGCCGATCACGATAGCCGCGCGGTCAGTGCCGCGCAGGGCGAACTACCGATTCCTGGCCGGTTTTGGGTGGGCTACTGGACCGATTCGCCCCAGCTGCAGGCGTATACCCGCGAAAGCGCCGGCATCCCGACCCGTCCCGGCTCGTGTACCTGGGAGGAGGACGGCGACGAACTCGTCTCGACGCTCTCGGTCGACGGCGAGCCAGTCATCGAAGCCGAAGCGAGCGTCGGTGACGATCAAATCGACACGCTCACCGGCCACCTCCACTACTACGCCCACCGGCAGCTTCCGGACCCGACGGGGAGCCGCGCACAGATCAGCGAACTCCTCGAGTTCCCGATCCCCTTCGTCAGCGAACTGTACGAGGCCGACGTCGATCGCATCGACTTCGATTTTCCCGCGGAGTCGGGGTTCCAGCGGTTCGCTCCCGTCGACCCCCTCTCGACGCCGTCGGTCCTCCACGGGACGGTCACGTTCACCTACCCGCAGGGCCGCCGGCTCCGTGATTACCTCGCCGAAGAGCCGTAGACCCGCCGTTCGACCGCTTCGAGCGGAGAACAGGGGTTCGACCACGGCCGCAATGGCGGCTCGCGGCCGGGATTCGAACTACGGTCGGAACGATGCTTCCGATGTCGAGCGCTCACCGTGCGATACCGTCACTCGCGGAGTCGGTCAGTACAGAATACCAGGGGAGAGATTTGAACCAACGCTCGCACTTCGCTCGAGCGCTGTCCGGTTCAAATATACTCGTCGTATTGTCCGGGATTCAGGACTCACTCCTTGCTATGCTCGTTGTTCGTCGTTGAATCCCTGAAAAGTAGCGGGAGGTAGATTTGAACCACGCCAGCACGCTCGCTTTGCTCGAGTGCTGTCTGGTTCAAACTACCGCCGTGCTATAACTCGACGCTCGCGAACTTGCTCGCGTCAGAAGTATAGCGGGAGGTAGATTTGAACTACCGATCTGCGGGTTATGAGCCCGCCGGAATCTCCTGGCTATCCCATCCCGCTACCAGTTCATACCCGAGTGTGCTAGTTAAGGGTTGTGATTCGGTCGCCGTATGCGGGTTTCTACCGTTAGTCCTGGTGGACCTGCCACGTGTAGAGACTCTCACAGGTGTAGTTGACGAAGAAGCCGACGCCGATGCCAACCACGTTCGCCGCGACGTACCAGATCGCGTAGCGACGGACCAGCAGTGTCAACACGGCAAGCGTCACGAGAAAGCCGCCAAAGCGAACGACGTTCGATCGCAGGAACCGCCTCACCAGCGGCCCCAGCCCGACTTCCCCGTACTCCGAGAAGGTCCATCGCTCGTTGATCGCGAAGATGACCGCGATCCCGAGTTCCCAGGAGAGGAGCTTCGCGACGACCGGCCCGAGGAACGTGGCCTCGACCAACAGGACCAGCACGACGTTGTCGACGGTCGCGCCGACTGCCCCGACGCCGACGAACTGCCCGAACCGCGTCGTCGAAAGAAGGGCTCGAGCCCGCGTCCGGACGGCCTCTGTGAGGGAATCACTCATCGTGGATGCTCGAGCGTACTCCCCAGTGTCGGCGGCAACGATTTCCCTTTTGCGATCGATCCGTAAAGCTGACAGTCACCAAAAATAACTGATCGCCGCTCGGTTCCGTCGGCCGGATCGGCAGGACTGCGACGATGTTCGAGGGACGACGCGCGGCCGCTCGCCCGGCCCGATCAGATCGCGAGGTCGCTTTTCGCCCGGACGACCTCGACGTCGTCGGCGTCGACCCGATCGACGTCGAGGAAATGTGGCGTGAAGTTTCGCTTCTCGTAGTCCTCGTACTCGTCCTCGTCGCCGACGGTACACCAGAGCTGGACCCGATCGGGACCGTGGTACTCGCCGTTGCGGTTGATCCCGAAACAGACCACCTCGGCCTCCCCCTCGTCCCCCTCGTACCGAACGATGGCCCCGTTGCGGATGCCGGGATCGCCGTGGATGATGAGCTGTTTCATACGCGAGCGTTCACAGGAGAGACGATTAAACGCTTCGGAGCGGTAGTGTCGATCCGTTCGGGGCCGACTCGACGACCAATTGTGGAACCGACGGCCGGCGGCGACGGGGACGAACCAAACGGGTTTTAAACAGCGGTGTCTTAGCCCACGCCAAGTGAGATAACCATGCAGATGCCACGCCGCTTCAATACGTACTGCCCGCACTGCAACGAACACCACGAACACGAAGTCGAGAAGTCCCGAACCGGCCGTTCCTCGGGACTGAAATGGGACGCTCGCCGCACCCGGCGAAACTCCTCGTCGATCGGTAACTCCGGTCGCTTCTCGAAGGTGCCCGCCGGCGAAAAGCCCACGAAAAAGACCGACCTCAAATACCGCTGCAGCGAGTGCGGCAAGGCCCACCTCCGCGAGGGATGGCGCGCCGGCCGACTCGAGTTCCAGGAGTGATACCAATGGCAGGAAATTTCTACAGCGTCCGATGCAGTGACTGCGAGAACGAACAGACCGTCTTCGGCAAGGCCTCCACGGAGGTCGCCTGTGCCGTCTGTGGCACGACGCTCGCCCGACCGACCGGCGGCAACGCCGAGATCGACCACGAGATCGTCGAGACAGTCGAGTCACGATGAAATACAGCGGCTGGCCCGACCCCGGCGAACTCGTCGTCGGCAAGATCGACGAGATCGAGGACTTCGGCGTCTTCGTCGATCTCGAGGAGTACGAGGAGAAACGCGGACTGATCCACATCTCCGAGGTCGCCAGCGGCTGGATCAAGAACGTCCGCGACCACGTCCGCGAGGGACAGATCGTCGTCTGTAAGGTCCTCGATGTCGACGAGGGCTCCCAGCAGATCGACCTCTCGCTGAAAGACGTCAACGATCACCAGCGCTCCGATAAGATCCAGGAGTGGAAAAACGAGCAGAAGGCCGACAACTGGATGGAACTGGCCTTCGGCGAGGAGATCGACGACGAGGTCTACACCGCGATCGCGAACGAACTGATCGCGGCCCACGGCGGCCTCTACGACGGCTTCAAACAGGCCGCCATCCACGGCGAAGAGGCCCTCGAGGACACTGACCTCGACGGCGACGAGATCGAGGCGATCGTCGACACCGCACGCGAGAACGTCTCGGTGCCGTACGTCAACGTCACCGGCTACGTCGACCTCGAGAACCCATCGCCAAGCGGCGTCGACGGGATCCGCGAGGCGCTGGAAGCCGCCGAGGGCAACGGTACGGTGCCCGAGGAGGTCGACCTCGAAGTAAGCTACGTCGGCGCGCCCGAGTACCGCATCGAGGTGCAAGCACCGAACTACAAGACTGCCGAATCCGAACTCGAGGAAAGCGCCGATCGAGCGATCGCCGCGATCGAGGGCCACGGCGGTGCGGGCGAGTACCACCGCGAGCGACGCACCGACGACGAATGAAATCGGACATCCGGGTGTGTTCGGCGTGGCAGGACGTCCACGATCGCCCGGTGTATACGCTTTCTTCGACCTGTCCGGAGTGTGGTGCCGACGCCGAAAACAGCGCGCCGGCACCGCTCGACCCCGCGGACCCCCATGGCGAGTACCGACGCTCTCTTAAACGTCGCAACCGCTGATAGGGGTATGGACGAACTCGAGATCGACGCGGTTGCCGAGGTCGAACTGGACGACCCCGTTCTCGTCGAGGGGTTGCCCGGGGTCGGACACGTCGGCACGCTGGCCGTCGAACATCTGCTCGAGGAACTCGAGGGCGAGAGTACGCTCGTCCGGCGGCTCTACTCCCGCGAGTTCCCGCCGCAGGTCAGCGTCGAGGACGGCGTCTCTGAGCTGACCTGCGCCGAGATCCACGCCGTCGAGGTCCCCGACGGTCGTGACTTCCTCCTTCTGACCGGCGACCACCAGGCTCAGAGCAACGCGGGCCACTACACGCTGACCGATGCCTTCCTCGACGTCGCCGAGGAGTTCGGTGCGACCGAGGTGTACGCGTTAGGCGGCGTCCCGACGGGCGAACTCATCGAGGAGTACGCGGTCGTCGGCGCCGTCAGCGACGAGTCGCTGCTCGAGGCACTCGAGGACGCGGGCGTCGAGTTCCGCGAGGACGAGCCGGCGGGCGGTATCGTCGGCGTCTCGGGACTCCTGCTCGGCCTGGGCGAACGTCGCGGCTTCGAGGCGACCTGCCTGATGGGCGAGACCAGCGGCTACCTCGTCGATCCCAAAAGCGCCCGGGCGGTACTGGAGGTCCTCGAAGCCGTACTCGGCTTCGAACTCGACTACGAGTCCCTGGACGAACGGGCCGACGAGATGGAGGAGGTCATCGGCAAGATCCAGGAAATGGAACAGCAACAGGGGATGGACGTGCCGACCGACGACGACCTGCGTTACATCGGCTAGGCGGGGCTGCGACGCGTTCCGGTCGATTTCTACGGCTGGTGTGTGAGACGAGGGTCTACCGGCCAGTCGTCTAACTCCGTGTCCACCGCGAGGACCCGCTCGAGCGCCTGTTCTCGGGGAGGACGACCGTCGCGTCGCTCGACGAACCGCTCGCGTAACCAATCGCTTCTAGTCGGACGAATCGTCTTCGTGGAACCAGCCGGTGCCGACAGTCGGTGGTGAGAAATGGTGTTCGCGATCGGGAACGCCTGTAGACGGCGACTAGCCCTCGAGGACTTCGTAGGAGACGTCGGCGTCGCGAAGCGCGTCGGTGACTCGGCCGACCTCGTTGGTCGTGGCGACGGCCGTCACATCGAGCCCGCGCTTGGCCCCGTCGGCGGCGACGGAGCCCGCGGCGAACGTGACCGTCGGATCGGTCCCGGCCTCCCGACAGGCGACGATCGCTTCGACGCCGGCAGCGACGACGAGGTCGGCGTCGGTACAGCGGTCGGCGACGGTGTCGGACTCGATCGCGCGGCTCCCGCCGGTCCGGACACCGGGAACCTGCAGGACGGTCACCGAGCCGGGCTCTAAGTCCATGACGCCCTCGAAGCTGGTGACGCCGACATCGGTGCCGGCCGCGGCGTCCGTGGTCGCGACGCCGGTCGCCGGTCCCTCCTCGCCGGGCGTCGCGTGGAGGAGCCCGTTTTTCACCGACAGCGAGACGGTATCACCCTCCTCGATGTCGTCGGTCGCGATGTAGGCGGCCTCGCTCATCGCCCCGAGGATGTCGCCGGTTACGTGGTCGGCGAACCGGCGGATGTCGTCGGCGGTCCGGAACAGCCAGTCGACGCCTTCGTTGGTGACGTGATATCGCGACCGGCCCTCCTTCTCGACGAGACTGTCATCGACGAGTTCCCGGATGTACTCGCTGACCGCCTGACTCGTCACGCCGACTTCCCCGGCGATCTCCCCCTGGCTGACCGCGGGCTGGCGTTCCGCGATCTGGACGAGGATCCGAAACCGCGTCGCGGTGCGCTTGTTGTCGAGGACGTCGACCATATGTCGATGGTTAGCGGGAGCGATGCAAAAAGGTACGCGGTCGCACCGTCGGTCGGCCGCCGCGTCTCGCCGGACTGGAAAGCGACCGCGAGGCGTCAAGTTGATAGCGCGAGAGTCCCTCGGGATTACGTGACTATGTCGCCCCTCCCAGTGACGACCGCAGCCCCCGGTGCGGTTGTCGACCCCGTGGCGGGATCCGCGACGGTACTCTCGATGAGTATCGGATCCGTTCCCCTGTCGGACGCCCTCGCCTGGACCGCGATCGGCGCGTTCGTCGTCGCGGCCGTCATCCAATGGTACGGGGCTACCGATCCCGCACGATACCTCGCAGCGGGCGCGTGGGTCGTCTTCGGCGTCTTTTGGCTGACGCTTGCTCCCCACTACTACCTCGAGGTCAAGAGCCCGATCGAGACGCTGCTGACGGTGGCAGCGCTGCCGCTGTGTGCCTACACCGGTTATCTGCTTGCCACCGGCCGGGAGTCGCTGCTCCTGCTCTCGAAGGCCGTCGCGTTCATGGGGCTGATCTACCTGCCCGTCGAGACGATTCCGGTCGTCCGCACGTGGTTGATCGAGACGACCGCCGCCCAGACCCACTTCGGGATGGAGCTGCTCGGCCACAGCCCCGGCCTCGAGGAGGGGGCAAACGGCTATCAGAGCCGCTTTGCCTTCGATCCCGACGAGACGGTGACCGGCCGGACGACCTACATCATCACGGCCTGTACGGGCATCGGGAGCATGGCCATCTTCGGCGGCCTCATCGCCGCCGTCAAAGCGCCGCTCAAGCGGAAGGCGGTTGCCTTCCCGCTCGCGGTCGGCGTCATCTGGTTCCTGAACCTCGTCCGGAACGTCTTCATCGGGCTGGCTTCGCCGTGGGGCTGGTTCCAGCAGGATATCTTCGTCACCATCGCGACGGAGTTCATGGGCGCGCCGGCCGACCGGACCTCCTACATCGTCGCCCACAACTTCATCGCCCAGTCGCTGTCGATCGTCGCCCTGCTGGGTATCACCTACCTCGTCCTCCGCATCCTCCCGGAGGTGCTGGAACCCCTCGAGGACGTCCTCTACATCCTGACCGGCACGGAGTACGACCTCGCAGACGCCCTGGGACAGGAGATGCGGGCCGACGGCGGTGCGCGAACTGACGCGGGCGCGTCCGCCGACCACGATAGCGGACCGGCCGTGGACGACGACGCGGATCGATGACCGACGGCGTCGAGGTCGACGTTCCGTTCGCCGTCCACGACCGGTCGATCTTCCTTCCGGCGACCGAGACGCTCGTCCTCGCGGACGTCCATCTCGGCAAGGCTGCCGACTCGAGCGTCGACGCGCCGATCGACGACGGAGCCGACGTTCGCGACCGGCTCGCGGCGGTACTCGAGACGACCGCGCCGGCGACGGTCGTCGTCGCGGGCGACCTCCTCCACTCGTTTTCGCGGCTGCCACGGGGCCTCGAGCGCGACCTCGAGGCGGTCGTCGCGACCGTCGCGGACGCCGGTGCGGAGCTGGTCGTGACGCCGGGCAACCACGATACGATGCTCGGGGAGGTCTTCTCGGGGCAGACCGTTCCCGAGTACCGGCCGGACGGTGGCGAGACGGTGATCTGTCACGGTCACGAGCGCCCCGTGGAAAGCGCCGAGCGGTACGTCGTCGGCCATGACCACCCCGCGCTGTCGATCGAGGGCCGCAAGTTACCCTGCCTCCTCTACGGGCCGGACTGCTACGAGGGCGCGGACGTGATCGTCCTGCCGGCGTTTACGCGCCTCGCGGCCGGCGCGACCGTCAACGGAATGCGCGGTCGGGACTTCCAGTCGCCGCTGGTCCGGACTCCAGACGCGTTCCATCCCGCCGTCAGGGACGACGCGGCGGACGAAGTGCTGTGGTTCCCGCCGCTCGGGCGGTGCCGACGGCTCCTGTAGTCACTCCACTCGTTCCGAGACAGCCGCTCGAGTCGGTCGGGCAGCGGGGACGACGACGGCCACCTGAACGGAGACCACGAGGTTCCGGAAGAAGTCGCTGAACGTGATCAACAGCACGGCGGCCAGCACGATCAAGAGGAGAAAGCTAAAGAAGATGATCGCCGCCTGTCGCCCGGTGAGGTCCGCCCCCTCGAGGAGTTCGTCGATGGCCATGGATGCCTGTCGACGGAACGACGCCAAGCGCCGTAGTCGTTTGGCCGTCGAGTGACTGTCCAGTACGACACACACCGGATGTCTGGCCGGATGTCTGCGGTCGCTCGACTGCGGTAGCGTCGCCGGCGCTCGGGTCGAACCCTGTCCGGTCGCTCGAGTCGACCGACGGATCAGCCCGACAGATCGTCGATGACCGCTTCGGCCGCCCGTCGCCCGCTCTCCATCGCGCCCTGTATCGAGGACCACTGTGTGTAGTCGCCGGCCAGATAGACCGAGCCCGCGGGGTTGCGAACGTCGGGGAGCAGGTCGTGGATTCCCGGCGGCTGGTCGAACTGCGCGAACGGGATCCGCTCGGTATGCAGCGTCTCGAGGTCGTCGAATTCCCGGTTCGGAGACCATGACTCGAGTGAGCGGCGGGTCCGCTCGGCCAGGTCGTCGTCGCTCGCCGGCTGCTCCCCGAGATAGGTCGCGCTGATCAGCGTCGCGTCGTCGGGCGCGTACTCGGGGGCGACCGCGCTGTGGGGAACCACGTGGTTCGGCCCTCGCCCGGTCGCGTTCAGCAGGAGCCGACGGCCGGTCCCCAGATCGGTTCCCGCCGGGAGCGCGTAGTATTGGGTGACACAGCTTCGCGCCTCGGTCGGGATCGACTCGATCCCCGTTAGGTCCCGCGCCGTCGGCGGATCGGTCGCGACGACGACCGCGTCCGCCTCGAGGGGTTCCGCATCGGTTTCGACCGTAACCGAGCCCGCGGAATCGCTAGCGTCCCCGCCGTCGGCCGCGACCGACTCGACCGTAGTGCCCGTTCGGATCGTTCCGCCGACCTCGCGGACGCGGTCGGCGAGTTGCGACGGGATCGCCTCCATGCCGGCGGCCGGGACCACCGTCTCGCCCGCCGCGAGGGTCCGGAAGGTGTACTCGAAGACGCGCCGCGAGGTCGCCAGCGACCGATCGAGCGTGATCCCGCCGTAGAACGGCGCGACGAAGCCCTCGATGAACCGCTCGGAGAACCTCCGGTTACGGAGGAAGTCATCGATCCGTTCGTCGTCCCCGGCGAAGATGTCGCCGGGATCGGTTCGCCGGAGCCGGAGCCAGAGCCGGGCCACCCGGAGTGCGTCGCCCGCCGAAACGTACGGGTTCGACAGCGTCGCCGGAATCGTCCCCGGTTCCCTGAGCGGGTCCGCGAGCGTCGACAGTCCGTCGGGGCCGGCGATCGTCGCTCCCGGCGCGAACCGACGGAGGTGCAGCGCCGTGAGGTCGAGTTCGCGCCGAACGGCGGGATAGGCGGTAAAGCAGACCTGAAAGCCCCGGTCGAACCGGAAGCCGTCACGCTCGAGGGTGCGAACCCGACCCCCGGTCGTCTCGCGGCGTTCGAACAACGTCACGTCTGTACCGGCGGCGGCGAGGTGCCGGGCAGCGACGAGCCCGGCCAGCCCACCGCCGGCGACGACTACCTGCGGCGTCGAGTGCATAGCCGTTGATCGATCGCCGACGAATAAAAGAGTCGACCCAACAGTGCAGGCGTTGGAGTTCGCCGGCGGGCGAGCGCGTCCGTCACACACCTCGTCACTTGTCCGTCAGCAACCGAAGCACGAGCCCGATGACGATGACGGCCACCCCGCCGAGGGTGCTGGCGATCGGCGGGATCGGGACGACGAGCATCACTACGCCGGCGAGGACGACGAGCGTCGAGAGCTTGACCATGTGCCGGTCACGCCGTCGCGACGGATAGCGTATCGGCACGCATTCACAGCGGGGCGCGAGCGACCCTCGACTGTGGCCCCTTGCCGTGGCCGGTACGGTTTTGGCCGTCGCGGCGGCGTTGTCGGTATGGGAGCAAACGACACGGCGAACGCGGATCGAGACGCGGACGGCCCCGCGTTCCAGCCGGTCTTCGAGAACCGCGTTCGGTTCGCCGAGACCGACCAGCAGGGAATCGTCTTCTACGGGGAGTACTTCACCTTTCAGGACGAGGCCGTCTCCGCGTTCTTCCGCGCGATCGACTACGGCTACGACCGCATGCGCGAGGACGGCTGGCAGATCCACGTCGTCAACACCGAGTTGAACTACCGAGCCGGCGCGGAGTTCGAGGACGTGATCGTCAACGAACTCCGGGTCGCGGACATCGGAACTTCGAGCCTCGAGTACGAGTACCGGGCGAAGCGAAAAGACGACGGCACCGTACTGGCCGACGGTACCGTCACGCAGGTCGCCGTCGACACCGAGACCGAGGAGCCGACCCGGATCCCCGACGCGTTCCGCGACGCCGTCGCGGCGTTTCAGGGCGGCCTCGAGACCGACGGGTATAGTAGCCGCTGATTCCAGTCGAATCGAGCAAAAAACGAGCCCGAACCGCCGGTCAGTGGACGCCGACGTACGCCTCGCGGACGTAGTCGTTGTCCGTAAACTCGTCGTGCGGGCCCGACAGTTCGATCTCGCCGGTCTCGATCAGCGAGAGCCGGTCCGCGTGATTCAGCGCGAACGTCGAGTTCTGCTCGGCCAGCAGGATGGTCAGCCCCTCCTCTTGCTGGAGCGTCTCGAGGGCCTCACCGATGTCCTCGATGATGACCGGCGCGAGTCCGAGCGTCGGCTCGTCCAACATCAGCATGTCGGGGTCGCTCATCAGCGCGCGGCCGACGGCGAGCATCTGCTGTTCGCCGCCGCTCATGGTTTCGGCCTCCTGTTCGCGGCGTTCGTCCAGCCGCGGGAACAGGTCGTAGACCATGTCGAGATCGTCCTGTACCGCCGCCTTGTCGTCGCGGAACTGCGCGCCCATCAGCAGGTTCTCGTGGACCGAGAAGTACGGGAACAGATCCCGGTCCTCGGTGCAGTAGATGAGCCCGGACTCGACGATCTCCTGGGACGGCTGTCCCGCGAGATCGCGACCGGCGTAGCTGATCGATCCCTCGTAGTCGAGGAAGCCGGCGACGGCGTTCAGCATCGTCGTCTTCCCGGCCCCGTTGGGGCCGATGACGCCATAGATTTCGCCTTCCTGGATCGACAGCGAGACGCCCTTCAGCGCGTGTGACTTGCCGTAGTAGACGTTGAGGTCTTGGATCTCGAGTAGCGTATTGGACATTAGAGTCCCTCCCCAGCGAGGTACGCCTCCTGGACTTGCTCGTTCTCGGCGATTTCCTCCGGCGTGCCCTCCGCGAGGAAGTCGCCGTTGTTGAGGACGACGATCCGATCGACCAGATCCATCAGACCGCCCATGTTGTGGTCGACGACGACCATCGACATTCCTTGCTCGCGGAACCGCTCGATCTGCTCGGCCAGTTCGGTGATCTCGGCCTGGTTCATCCCCGCAAACGGCTCGTCGAGCAGCATCATCTCGGGCTCGGTCGCCAGCGACTTGGCGATCTCGAGCCGGCGGACGTCCGCATGGGGCAACTCGTCGGGCATCTCGTGGAGATGCTCCTCGATGTCGATGCGGGCGGCGTAGTCGTAGATCTCCTCCTCGCTGGCACCGCCGCGAAGCGAGACGATGCTGTTCGGGAGCGTGAACAGCTTGATGTTCCCCGCGACCGACATCGAGTCGATCGGGTTCGACTCCTGGGAGACTCGCGAGAGCCCCTTGTTGACGACCTCGTGGGTCGAATCGTCGGTGATGTCGGTTCCGTTGAACCGGATCGCGCCGTCGGTGACGCCGTAGATGCCCATGATGCAGTTGAACACCGTGGACTTGCCCGAGCCGTTCGGCCCGATCAGGCCGACGATCTCGCCCTCGCCGACCTCGAACGAGAAGTCGTCGACGGCGACGAGTCCGCCGAACTTCTTGGTCAGCCCGTCGACCTCGAGGACGCTCATCGGCGATCACCCCCGAGTCGATCGAGCCCGTGCCACAGTTTGCGCAACAGGCCGTCACGGGCGAACACGAGGACCAACAGCACGAAGACCCAGATGAGGATCCAGCGCAGCCTCGTCGGCAACTCGGTCAGGATGATCCGGTCCAGACTCAGGAACAGGAACGCGCCGCCGAGCGGTCCGAGAATCGAACTCATGCCGCCGACGACCGCCATCGCGATCATCTCGATGCTGTTGTCGACGACGACGAATGCGTTCGGGTCGACGCCGCCGGAGTAGTGGGCGAGCAATACGCCGCCGATCCCCATCGGGATCGCGCTGATGACGAACGACCAGAGCTTGAACTTCGTCGCGTTCAGCCCGGCCGCCTCGACGGCGCTTTCGTTCTCGCGGATCGCCGTGAACACGAGTCCGATGTTCGACCGGGCGATGAACAGCAGGGCGACCGCGATGACGAGCATCGGGATCACCATGTAATAGAACCTCGGGATGGGATCGTAGGTGAACACCTCCACCGACTGGAGTCCCGTCTCGCCGCCGGTGTAATCGCTGAACGGTCGGATGAGCCGATAGAAGATCAGGACCGCAACGAACGTGATCAGCGAGAAGTACGGCCCGCTCAGCCGCAGCGACGGCAGCGCGATCGCGAGGCCGACGACTAAGGTCACGAGTACCGAAACCGGTGCCGTGGCCATGAACGGCAGGTCACCGACGTTGTAGAGCAACATTGCGGTCGTGTACGCCGCCGCGCCGGAGAGCGCCGAATGGCCGAAGCTGATGTAGCCGGTGTAGCCGCTCTGAATGTCCCAGCTCATCGCGAAGATCGCCCAGATCGAGGCGAGAGTAAACGTCTGGACAATGATGAAGTTCGACCAGAACGGCGCGGTCACCAGCGAGACCAGCGAGACGACCACGAGCGCGAGCTGGAGCCCGTTCATCTTGCCGAAGTGTGGTCCGAGGAAGCGGTTATACGTGCTCGAAAGCGGTGAAAGCGCGCTGTCGACCGGTCCCGTGACGGGGCGCAGGCGATCGACGACTCTCCCCGACGACTCTCCAGTGATCGTAGTTGAACTATCGGTTTCGCTACTCATGGACGAACTCCCTCCCGTAGAGGCCTTCAGGTAAGACCAGTAGGACGGCGACCAGAACCACCAGCGAGAAGATCCCCTGGTAGCTCGCGCCGATCACTTCGATCGTAAACGCTTCGAGGTACCCGATGAGGTACGCCGCGACGACCGATCCCTTGATGCTGCCGATACCGCCGATGACGACGATGATGAACGCGAGCGCTAGCGGGTTAAGCCACATGTTCGGCGACGCCGGCTGCGTCGTCGCGCCGAGGAAGACCCCGGCGACACCGGCGAACGCGCCGGCGATCAGCCACGTTCGGGACTTGACTTTCCGGAGGCTGACGCCGGTCAGCTCCGCGCCGCGTTCGCTCATCGACGCCGCGAGGATCGACCGTCCCTCATCGGTCCGTTTCACGTAGTACCAGAGCCCGCCGATGATTACCCAGGAGACGACGAACCCGAGGACGTGCATGTGCAGCACGCGGGTTCCGACGCTCTCGAGGTTCGTCGCACCGCCCCAGATCGCACGGAGCGTGTTCGGCTGGCTACCGAACTGGTAGAGCGCGATCTCCGTGAGCAAGAGTGCGACGACGACCGTCGCAAGGAACGTGATAACGACGTTCTCCTCGATATAGCGGACGAGTCCGGCGTACAACACGTACGAGACGAGTGCAGCGACGAGTGCCGCGACGAGCAGACTCGC
The DNA here is from genome assembly GCF_000230735.2 of Natrinema pellirubrum DSM 15624. NCBI lineage: Archaea > Methanobacteriati > Methanobacteriota > Halobacteria > Halobacteriales > Natrialbaceae > Natrinema > Natrinema pellirubrum. The sequence goes on along the minus strand of NC_019962.1, from coordinate 2,916,597 downwards.
AACTTCCGGGCCCGCCCCGGGAAGCCAGTCGAGCGCGCCCGATCGGGTAGTGACCAGGTACGCGTACGCGCCGACCATGATCAGGCCGCCGTGGGCGAGGTTCAACACCCCGCCGACGCCGAACACCATCGTGAACCCGAGGGCGATCAGCGCGTAGATGGCGCTCATCGTCGCTCCGAGAAGGAGGACGGTAATGATAGAATCGAGCATGTCTTCTTACATCCACTCGGGCGCGACGTGGTCGGCGGTTTGATCGGCGCTGGGGTAGACACATTCGACAGTTCCGTCTCCCTGCCACTGCGTGATCGGGAAGTTCTCGATCTTCCCGCTGTCGTCCCGAGTCGGCTTGAGGTCGTTCGGGTACGCCTCGTCCTCGCCGAAGAACTCGATCTTTCCGGCGGTACCGGTGTAGGACATTCCCTGAAGCGTGTCGACGATCGTATCGAGGTCTTCGCCGTAGTTGACCGTCCCCGCCTCTTCGGCGGCCTCCTTGTAGAGGTGGATCGCGTCGTAGGTGTTGAACCCCATGTACATGGGTTTGCTCGGCGCATCGTCGTCGGCGTACTCCTCCTCGTAGGCCTCGACGAACGGCCCCGTTTTGTCGGACAGGTCGGTGATACCGCCGGCCCCGGACTGGTTTGTCGACTCGTACAGGGAAGCCCCTTCGGTCAATCCATAGAATTCGGGCGACATCGAAGCGACGTGCGTTCCCTCGAGGGCGAACTCGTACTCGCCCTGACTCCACGCCCCGACGTCCGGGCCCTGTCCGGAGTGAGCGAAGAAGCGGAACAGCGCGTCGGCACCGGCCTCCTCGATATCGTTGAAGAAGGGCGTGTAGTCCTCGGTCTCCGTACTCGAGGTGTTCTCGTAGACGACGTTGAAGCCGCGATCCTCGAATTCATCGGCGATGCCGTCCTGGAACGACGTCGTCCACGCCGCGTCCTCGGGGAGGACCGCGAAGTCGGTCCAGCCGTGTCGTTCGTTGAGGTACTCGGCGTAGTCGCCGAACCCTTCGACCTGCAGTTCGGAGTTCAGCGGTCCGACGCGGAAGATGTTCTTGAACGTGTCGTAGTCCTCGCCGTGGTTTTCCGTGATCGTGTCCGGATCGGCCGATCCGGAGATGAGGAACGGTACGTTGCGCTCGCCGACGTAGTCGGCGATCGACTGGGTCACTTCGCTGGCGAAGGTCCCGACGAGCAGGTCGATGTTCTCCTGCTCGATCATCCGCTCGACCTCGGATGTCGCTTCACTCGTATCGCCCTGCGTGTCCTCGGCGATGAGTTCGACCTCCTGATCGAGGACACCGTCGTCCTCGATCTCGCCGACGGCGAGTTCGGCGCTTCGCTCCGAACCGATGCCGTTCGGGTTCGCGGTCGGTGCCAGATGCCCAATTTTGAAGACGCCATCATCGCTACCGCCACCGTCGACGCCGCCGAGACAGCCGGCCAGCGCCGTCGTCACCGCACCGGCACCTGCAGCCCCCAAAAACGTCCGCCGTCCGACACTACCGTTACCAATCCCACCTGAATCGATCGTATCGTTATCTTCGTTAACCATTGTGTGTCACTGAGTTACCGATTCTCACCCACCAGTTTCGAGTCACCCGTAATAAAGGTGAGGGAAGTTAGCAAGGATCTTGTGAACAATACACTAATATGGAGTTTCTTACTACGGCACCGACAATACTTCGGCTCAGACGCTCTCGAGCGGCTCTTGAGAACAGTGAATACGTGTGGTGTTTGTGACTTCGGACGCCGTCAGTCAGCGGCTCAAACGATCCGTTCCGTAGCGTTCGGTTCCCGCTCGAGGCGATACGTGCCGCCATCGGCCGTGACAAAGCCCTCGTGGCGGAGGTGATCGAGGTGGGCGTAGGCCTCGCCGGGACCGTGGACGATGTGGATTCCCTCGAGGTCGCCGAACAGGTGGGCACTGATCGTCCAGGCATCGGCCGGCCCATGGTCGGCCAGCAACTCGACGATCGTTGCCGCCCGCTCGCGGTGATGCTCGAGGATCGTCTCGGCGCGGGCAGTCGGGTCGTCGATGGGGTCGCGGTGGCCGGGCCAGGCCCGGTCGTAGTCGCGGTCGGCGAGTCGTTCCAGCGTGTCGACGTACTTTGCGAGGGGGCGCTCGACCCGGACGTCCGCGCCGCCGACGTTCGGGGTGTACACTGGTAGCAAGGCGTCGCCGACGAACGCCTCGTCCCCGTCGTCGATCTCGAAACAGCACAGGCCCGCCGCGTGGCCCGGCGCGTGGACCGTCTCGAGACGGTGGCCGCCGACCGCGAGGACCTCGCCGTCCTCGATGGGCGTCGGCTCGGCCGGCGGCCCCTCGATCTCGGCCGACTCGAAGAAGGTACGCAGTTCCCGCCGGGCGTCCTCGGGGACGCCCCACTCCGCGAGCAGTTCGCGACGGCGATCCTCGACGGCCGCGACGGCGTCTTCCGCCCCGGCGACGAGCGGGGCGTCGGCCTCGTGGACGTAGACGGTGGCCCCGCTTTCGGCCTGAATCTCGCCGGCCAGTCCGGCGTGGTCGGCGTGGAAGTGCGTGAGGACGATGTCGTCGATATCGGCAATCTCGTAGCCGCGGTCGGCCAGCCCGTCACGGAGGTCCGTTCGGACCGGATCGACCGCGATCCCCGTATCGACGAGCGCGAGTTCGCCCGCGGCGTCGTCGGCGAGAACGTAGGCGTTGTTCCGACCCTCGAACTCGTCGTTGCCGAGCGAAATTCGATCCATGTCGGCTATCAACATGTCCCCAGTTAATAATTGGCGCGGTAACGGATCGGGGGACTACGACGGCAAGACGATCGGTCGACCGACTCGAGCCGGATCGGGATTCGGTCCGGCCGACCATCCCGACTGCGAAGTTCGTGACCTGTCCTCACCGGCGAACGACGCGTTCGGTTCCGGTCGTGGCATCGCCCGGCGTCTCGCACTCGGCGGAGACTGTCATGCCCACCGACCGCTGCTGAGGGTTTTCCGTGTCGATCCAGTACCTGATTCGATGACCGACTCCCACCCACTCGACCGCGTCCTCGTCGCCGGTGCCAGCGGGGCCACCGGCGAGGAACTGCTATCCGTCCTCCGACCGACCGATCTCACGGTCCGCGCGACGACGCGCTCCTACGGGAACGTCGACACGCTCGAGCGCCACGGGGCCGACGAGGTGATCGTCGCCGACTTCTTCGACTCGGGCGACGCTGTCGCGGCCGTCGAGGACTGTGACCTCGTCTGCTGTGCGCTCGGGACGCCGCCGGGCCTGCGTCACACGATCGGCACTAAACTGGTCGATCGGACCGGCGTCATCAACCTCATCACTGCCGCCGTCGCCGCGGACGTTTCGTACTTCGTCTTCCAGAGCGCGATCGGCGTCGGCGACTCGAAGGCGGGGCTGTCGCTCCCGGCTCGGCTCTTGCTCCGGAGTTCACTCCGGGCCAAACGGGACGCCGAGACCACGTTGCGCCGATCCGGACTGGGGTACACGATCGTGCGCCCGGGACGACTCACGGACGATCCGCCAAGCGGCGACGTCGTCGTCGGCCAGGGCGGGGACTCCGTCACCGGCTCGATCCCCCGGGCGGACGTCGCACGGATCATGGCGGCCGCACCGTTTACCCCCGACGCACGGAACCGGACGTTCGAGATCGTCAGCCGCGACGGACTCTCGGGCACACCACACCACCGCGTCGACGTCGACTGGGCCGACGACATCCTTACGGCCCGACACGGTCACCGACACGCTTGACCTCGCCGTCGAGCCCGAACGGTGGCGTTCGAAGCAGATCCATCACCCCCGACCGTTCATTGACGCTGGCGGCAAATATCACGAGCAGGTACGACGACGAGGATCTCGAGGCGCTCGACGAGGCCTGCGAGCGCGGCGCGAACGCGATGCCGTACATCGTCGACGCGGTGAAGGCCGACGCGACGCTGGGCGAGATCATGGGCGTCTTCGAGGAGCGGTACGGTGCCTACAGCGAGGAGATCGGGCTGGCTTGAGGGGGTACAAAACCGGCCCCGACCGCGACCGGTGACGGCGGGGACGATTACACCGGCCCGGGAAACGCTCTTTTGGGGCCGCGGTGTAGCCGTCGTGAGAATGTCTCCGAACGAGATCGACGACGGGACCACTCGGGACGCTCGCGGCCGACTCGCGGAGAAGGAGCTGTTTCTCCTTTTGCTGGTCGGCATCGCCGTCCTGATGGCGATCACCGGGTTCGTGTTGGTGATCAACTGAGTCAGGTGTCGCTCGTGTCGTGGCGGGTCCGATCGTCGGTTTCGATCACCCGCGCGGCCAGATAGGTCGCGACCGCGAGCATCCCCATCGTCGCGAACAGGATCGAAAACTGGAGCGCCGACTGGAGCGGATCGACCCCCCACGGGTTGAAGACGGCAAAGACGCCGACGAAAAACGCCATGATCAGGAACGGCAGCAGGTTGACCGCGAGGTCGAGCGTGACTTCGGCGTCGAAGGCGCGTCTGCTCATTGTCTTGGTCCTCGAGTGGGTTGTGTGGTTATCGATCTGGGCGTTCGTCCGCCGGTCGCCGCGTCAACAGCAGCCCCGCACCGCCGATCGTCACGAATCCGGCGACGACCAGCGCCGCGCCGCGACTCGCGAGCCCGGAGAGTGGCTCGAGGGGTGCGATCGGCACCGTTCCGGTTCCGTGGGCGGTAAGTACCGCGCCGACGGCCACGAACGCCGCGCCCGTTTTGGCCGCGAACGGAAGCAGCCGAGCGACGTAGCCGGCATCGGCCAGGATCCCGGCGATGCTGGCGGCGAACACGACGAGACCGGCGACGGCGACGGGACCGAGGCCGACGACGATGCCGACCTCGGAGCCGGCGAGGCCGAGGGCCACGAGGACCGGCCATGGACTCGTCCCGTCGGCCCGCTCGGGCTCGATTCGCTGCGTGTGGTCGCTCACAGGCGACCGTCCACGTCGAGGGAGTAGTATCTGGCCCTACCCCTCAGCGGCCGTGACTGTCGTGAGAACGGATCCGAGAGGACGCGAGCGACTGTCCGGAACTCGTTCGTCGCCGCGAGTGGCACAGGAGTTCCTCACGGTGGGACGGTGCCGACTGACATCGAGGGCCGTCGCCTACAGCGCCGAGAAGACGAGCCACGGGACGATGAACATGGTCAGCGTCAGTACTGCGAGGATCAGCGCGTACCCGAGGCCGGTTCCTGCCACGGTAAGCCACGACGGATGATCGAATTGACCGAGATCGACTGCCATACCGTTGGCATCCGGTGACGAACGCATAAACGTACCGGAACGCGCAACTCGAGCGGTGCGATCCCGCCGCGGGATCGGCTCAGCGGTAGATGTTTTGATACCGTTCGCGGTACTCTCGGAGTGCGAGTCGGGCCCTGCGCCGGGAGGTAAAGCCGAAGCCGACCGCCACGCAGTGGTCGGCATCGCACTCCCAGCGGAAGGTGTCGGAGTCGGGATCTCTCCGAACCGAGACGTCCGTCCCGCAGCGGGGACAGGTCCAGCCCCATCGCACGTCGCCTGCGTGTGTTCGCCGTCGGCTCATGCTGTCTTCGAAACACGTGGTGGCGGCGTTCGGAAACGCGTTCACCTCCACCCGTGGCCGCTTTATAAGACCCAGTCTGTCGGCGCGAGGACTCGCGAGAGCGCGTTCCGGACTGCTTTTATCGGCCCGTCCGCTACAGACACCCAATGACGAAGATCGTCGTGGTGGACAACCACGGACAGTTCACCCACCTCGAGGGCCGGGCGCTTCGCGACCTCGGCGTCGACACGGAGATCGTAGACAACGACACGCCGCCCGAGGAGGTCGACGCCGACGGCGTCGTCCTCTCGGGTGGCCCGGACATGGACCGGATCGGGAAGTCCGCCGACTACCTCGAGGCGGACGTGCCGGTACTCGGCATCTGTCTGGGGATGCAACTGATCGCCGCGGAACTGGGCGGCAGCGTCGGAAGCGGGGAATACGGCGGCTATGCGGACGTGACCGTCGACATCGTCGACGACGACGACCCGCTGACGGGCTCGCTACACCCCGAGACCCGCGTCTGGGCGAGCCACGCCGACGAGGTCACGGAACTGCCCGAAGGGTTCGAACTGACCGGCCAAAGCGACGTCTGTGACGTCGAGGCGATGAGCGACACCGACCGCGACCTCTACGGCGTCCAGTGGCATCCGGAGGTCGCCCACACCGAAGAGGGCGAGGAGATCTTCGAGAACTTCCTGGCGATCTGCGAGTCGCAGTAGGCGTCGTCGGCCCCTCTCGATCGGCGACTCCATCGTTTTCGTTGCACGCTCGTCGTTTGTCAAATAGAAGCTGTCCTCTCCGGCGAGTGCTATGACGATCGTCTCGACCGAACAGTTCTTCATAGATGGCCTGAGGCAGGTATATTACACCGAACTACGATTCGTCGACACTCCCGAGGGCCTCGGGCGAGGAACTCGTCTCGAGCTTCGCCGAATGCCGCGAGGAGACACAGCACCACCGAGCGCCTCGAGGACGTGTTCCAGCGGGTCGACGTCAACGCCGAGGCGAGTGAGGGCCCCGTCGTTGAGCGGATGATCGAGGCCCACGGGGAGTTCCTGGCCGAGGAGTTCAGTTAGGAGGCGATCGACCGGTTCAACGCCGCGGCTATAGTAGCCACTGAAACGATTCACACACTGATCGCAATGCTGTCGTACGATCAGGTGTGCAATGACTTTCAGTGGCTACTATAGGAGTCCGAAGGCTACGAGATCGCCGGTCGATCGAGGGCTCTCCGTCAGTCGGTCCCGACCCGACCGTCACGCTCTTGCCGGTCCGCCCGGATGTGGGAGACGATGACAGTCGACACTGTCGGTCGGTTCGAACGCGCACTCGAGGGACTCGAGGTGGGACTCGAGCGCGTGTCGGCCGCCGACGCGAGCGAGCGGATCGAACGGATCGTCGAAGAGCCGGCAGTCGGCGCGTCACTGCCGTTCGAGGGCGTCTCGCTCCCCGAGGGCGTGACGACCGAGCCGACGGCGGGAGAACTCGAGGCGGCCCGGACCGGCGTCACGCCGGTCGGGTTCGCCGTCGCGGAGTACGGTACCGTCGCGGTCGAGTCGACGGCCGACGGGGCGGAGCCGATCAGCCTCTACCCGGACCGCCACGTGGCCGTCGTCGCCGAGAGCGACGTCGTCCCCGATCTGAGCGCCGGCTTCGAGCGGCTCGCGGAGGGGTTCGACGCGGGCCGGGACAGCGTCGTCTTCGCGACCGGCCGGAGCGCGACCGCCGACATGGGCGACCTCGTCCACGGGGTCCACGGCCCCGGCGATGTCGACGTGATCGTCTTGGAGGACCGATAAGATGGCACAACGATCCCGCGCGGGGACGGCCGATCGCATCCGCCACTTGCTCGAGACCGAGGGCGAAGCTATCCACGCACAGGCCAGTCACTCGAACGAGCGCCGCGGTGCGGCCTACGAGGCGACCGACGACATCGAGGCACTGCGAACCGAGGCCAGGGCGATCAAGGAGGACGCCATCGACCGGCTGCCGGACCTGATCGAGACGGTCCGCGAGGCCGTCGAGGCGAACGGCGGCACCGTCTACGTGGCCGACGACGCCGCGGACGCGAACGCCTACGTGGCCGACGTGGTCGAGAACCGGACCGAGGAAAACGGGGTGGCCGGGGAGACCGACACGCCGTCGGTCGTCAAATCGAAATCGATGACGACCGAGGAGATCGACCTCAACGACGCGCTCGCGGCCGAGGGGATCGACGTCACGGAGACCGACCTCGGCGAGTGGGTTCTCCAAGTCGCGGACGATACCCCCTCCCACATCGTCGGCCCGGCGATGCACATCTCCCGCGCGGAGATCGCCGAACTGTTCAACGAGCGGTTCGACCCCGACGAGCCCTTCGAGACCGCCGAGGAACTCACGCGGTTCGCCCGGGACCACCTCGGCGAGATCATCACCGAGGCCGACGTGGGGATCACCGGCGCGAACTTCGTCGTCGCCGACAGCGGGACGATCGCGCTCGTGACCAACGAGGGCAACGCCCGCAAGTGTGCGGTCACGCCCGACACCCACGTCGCGGTCGCCGGCGTGGAGAAACTGATCCCGACGCTGTCGGACCTCGAGCCGTTCGTCGACATCATCGCCAAGAGCGCGACGGGCCAGCCGATCTCCCAGTACGTGACGATGCTGTCGCCGCCGACGGACTCGCCGACGCTGGATTTCGACTCGCCGGACGAGCCGATCATGGGCGACGGGGCGGATGGAGTGGATGGCACGGGAGCGACCGATGGAACCGGCGATCCGGACCGGGACTTCCACCTCGTCCTGCTGGACAACGGCCGCATGGACATGCGCGAGGACGATCAGCTCCGGGAGACGCTGTACTGCATCCGCTGTGGGGCCTGCTCGAACTCGTGTGCCAACTTCCAGTCCGTCGGCGGCCACGGCTTCGGCGGCGAGACCTACTCGGGCGGGATCGCCACCGGCTGGGAGGCCGGCGTCCACGGCCAGGAGTCGGCGGCGGAGTTCAACGACCTCTGTACCGGCTGTACGAACTGCGTCGACGCCTGCCCGGTGAAGATCGACATCCCGTGGATCAACACCGTTGTCCGGGATCGCGTGAACCGCAGCAGCGAGCCCGAGTCCTACGATTTCCTCGTCGACGGCCTCACCCCCGACGCGGAGTCGGGCGGGCTCGATCCCGGCAAGCGCTTCTTCGGCAACATCGGCACCGTCGCGAAGGCCGCCAGCGCGACTGCACCCGTCTCGAACTGGCTCGCCGACGCCGGTCCCGTCCGCGCGGCGCTCGAGCGAACCCTCGGGATCGACCGCCGGCGCGATCTGCCGACCTTCCAGCGGGAATCTCTTGTCGACTGGTTCGAGGACCGGGGTGGCGTCGCCGCCTCGAGCCGACGGGCGGACCAAGCCGCCGCTCGGAGCGGCGGGACCGACCTCGAGCGCGAGGTCGTTCTGTACCCCGACGTCTACACGAACTACGTCGACGTCGAGCGCGGGAAGGCCGCGGTCGAAACCCTCGAGGCGCTGGGGGTCCCGGTCCGCGTGCCGGACCTGCCCGAGAGCGGGCGGGCCGCGCTCTCACAGGGGATGATCGCGACGGCGGACGAGCAGGCCAGCCGGCTCTACGCCGCCGTGGCCGAGGACCTTGATGCCGGCCGGGACGTGGTCGTCGTCGAGCCGTCGGACCTGGCGGCCATGCACCGCGAGTACGAGCGCCTGCTCCCCGAGGCCTCCTTCGAGCGGCTCCGCGAGAACAGCTACGAGATCTGCGAGTACGTCTACGGCCTGCTCGAGAACGGGGCCGCCCCCTCGGCGCTGTCGACCGGCGACGGGGCCGAGCCGATCGCCTACCACTCCCACTGCCAGCAGCGGACCCTCGCCCTCGAGGCACCCACTGTGGCCGTCCTCGAGCAGTGTGGGTACGCGCCCACGACCTCCGACGCCGAGTGCTGCGGAATGGCCGGCTCCTTCGGCTACAAGCGGGAGTACTACGAACTCAGCGTGGACGTCGGCGAACGGCTGGCGACGCAGGTCGAGGACGCCGAGACCGTCGTCGCGTCCGGCACGTCGTGTGGCGACCAGCTCGAGGCGCTGCTCGAGCGGTCGGTTCCGCATCCGATCGAGTTGCTCGCTCCCGACGGCCGGCGGACGTAGCGGGCGCTCGGCCTCGGTGCCGACCGTCGCTCGCGGTCGAGCCTCCAGTATTACGTAGTTCCGGTGACGCCGTACCGGTATGCAGTCACTTTCCATGCGCGATCACGTCCGGCCGACCGACGGCGACTATCCGGGCGGAATCTACCGCGCCGTCGGGACGGGCGACGCCGTGACCCTGCTCCGGGTCGGTGACGCCGACGGCCGGCGGGTCAACACCGGCGAAATCGTCACCGTCGAGGAAAGCGATCTCGAGGCGTTCGAACCGGCCGACAACCCCGACGGGAACCGGCCGCTCGGGGCGACCGTCGCCTCGAGCCTCGAGATGCTCTACTGGCGGCTCAGAGCCTTCGAACAGCAACTGGTGGCACACCTGATCCCAGCCACCGCCGTAGGGGCGCTCGTCGCGGTCGGGTACGTCGGTGACTCCATCGGTCCCCTCTCGGGGTCCGTCGCAAGCGTGGTGCTGTTGATCGGTGCCGTTGGACTCGCGTTCGTCGGCGGCGGCTATCTGGACCGATGAGTCGAGAGAAGGGGCGATCCCGACCGCCGAACCGGGCCGCTACGCTTCGAACAGGTCGTCGACGGCCTGTCGCGCGGTGAGCGCGGCGTCGTCGGCGACCTGCTCGGGGTCGGGCTCGTCCTCGCCCTCCGGCGCGTTGAGGTAGACGTCGACTTCCAAGACGCCGTCCTCGAAGACGACGGTGACGTCGTAATCGCGCACGTCGGACTGTTTGTACTGTGAAAAGATGACGCCCTCCGCGGCGTCGGCGGCCGTCCGAACGACGGTCTCGTCGGACGGCTCGTCAGGTGACATTTACGCGCCGCCAGCGCCCGGGCCGCCGGGGCCGGCCGGTCCGCCGCCCATGCCGCCGAGCATGTCCTCGAGTTCCTCCTGCAGGCTCTCGAACTGGTCCTGTACGCGCTCTTCCTGCTTCTCGAGGGTCTCGAGGCGGATCTCGAGCGAGTCGACCTTCTCGTCGAGGTCCTCCTCGGCCTGCTCGTAGTCGGTCTCGACGAGGAGTTCGCCGACGTTTCGGTACATCGTCGTCCCTTCGTCGATGTTCTCGAGTTCGTCGAGGGCGTTCTTGGCTTCGGTAAGGTTCGATTCGGCTTCCTGCTTCTGGACGGCGACTTCCTGTGCCGTCTCCTGCAGGTCCTGGAGCTGCTCGATTTTCTCCTGGGCTTCAGGAGGCAGATTTCCTTGCATGTCTCGACCGTCGCCCTCCGGACTGATAAAGACCAGCTTTGTCTTCCGGTCCGATCGCAACCGGTCGACGCCCGCTTGGCCCGCGTTACTCCGGGCCGCGTCCATCGGCCGCGACCGCCTCGTCGCCGGCCGTCGCCGCGGCCACACCGTCGGTTCGGATCACGAGGTAGCCGCCGCCCAGGAAGAGTAGCCCCCACAGCAGGAAGAGCATGTCCCACAGCAGGAGCGGGCCGGGGCCGGCGGGCCAGACGTGGTGGAGCCCCAGCAGCTGGTGGTCGACGAGTCCCTCGACGACGTTGAACGCGCCCCAGCCCATGATCGACGCACCGAGCAGCGTTCGTCCGGACCCGGGTACCGATGGCAACCGCCATGCGCGAAACAGGAGGACCACGCCCATGATCGTGAAGGTGTAGGTCGCGAGGTGGAAGATCCCGTCGGCCATCACGTTGAGTTCCAGATCAGTCGCGACGCTCGCGTCCGGATACGACGAGAGCATGTTGTGGATCTGGAGGATCTGGTGAAAGACGATACCGTCGAAAAACCCGCCCAGCCCGATGCCGAGTGCGAGCCCGGCGATCACCAGCGGCTTGGCGGCGGCGTCGAGCCCGAGCCACGTTCCGTTCCGGTCGGCCATAGGTCGGGTTCGGTGACGGGAACGAAGACCCCGCTGCCTGCCGGTACAGGGGAGGTGGAACTATCGGGACTCGAGTGCCGTCTCGCCGACGTCGGCTGTCCGTTCCGCGACGTCGATCAGCGAGAACCAGGTGTTCAACGCCGCACGAAGGGCGATGACGTCGTCCGCGTCGATCTCGACGAGAACGCGCGAGTCCGTCCGTTCGAGGGTCGTCCGCGAGCGGTCGTCGTCGATCTCGCCGATCTCGCGGGCGACCGATTCGGCGACGAGCGCGGCCCGCGACGGCCGGTCGTAGTCGAACTCGAGGGTCGCCTCGTGGGCGGCCACGTTACTGAACGTCGACTTCCTTGACGTCGCGGCTGCGTTCCTTCAGGAGGACGCGGTGGCCGCAGTAGGGACAGCGGACGCCGCCGTACTCGTCGAGTTGGACGTCGCGTTTACAGCGGGAACATTTGTAGCTCATACTGGGATCGAAGGGAGTTATTCGTCGTCGTCCTCTGCGAGGGCAGCGCGGATCGAGCGCTGGGCGGTGCGGCCGGCGGGGGTCTCGGGGCGGTAGGCACCGCCGGTAAAGACCTTGCCGGTCTCCTCGTTCTTCCAGATGCCGGTCCCAACGCGGGTGACGTCGTCGCCGTCGACCTCGGCGTTTTCCATGTCGTCTTCGATCTCGCTGACGCGGCGTCGCGCGACGCGACCGTAGCGGGCACCGAAGCGGCCGGCGCTACCGACGCTTCCTTTCTTGGCCATAGTGACCGTCACTATCGGCAGCGGATTCTTAAACCTGTTGAGTCGCACCGATCCCTGAACTCCCCGTGTCGGCGATCACGAGCCGCCGACCCGTTCGGCGACCGGCCACGCGAGCAGTTCCAGAAAGACGACGGCGAGCGCGGCGAGGTAGCCGGCCACGGCAAGCGGTGCAGTGACCAGCCCCGTCCCGACGGTCGGGGCCGCAAGTAGCGTCCGAATCCCGAGGCCGCTGACTGCCAGCAGGGGGATCAGCGTCAGTACCGCGTCCGGTCGCTCGAGCATGCTAATTATATCTAATTACACCGGGCCCATTAAGGCTCGGACAACCAGCAGGAACTGACTCCTCCACCGATTCGGTACAATACTTGCCTCGAGAGAGTCACGGCCGGACGACTGCCGTCGGGACCGAAATCGACGCCGTCACTGGAATTCCGCGTCCGAGAGGACGTCGTTCAAGTCCTCGCGGATGCGCTCGCCCATCTCGCGATCGCGGGCGGTCGTGACGACGCGGTTCTCCTGGACGCTCGAACCGTCTCGGAGCAGCATGCGAACGTTGCCGCCGTCGTCGGCACGGGTCACCTTCGCGCGCATGCCGGACTGAGAGCCCTTGCCGCCGGCGTCGATGGGGCCGGGGATCACCTTCTTGACGTGTGGGTGTCCGGCGACGGTCTGGATAGCGCTCATCCCCGTTCGGCCGCCGATCAGCGTCGAGTGGCTGCCGCCGATCTTCTCGGCCGGCGGCGTCTCGACGACGTCGAGCGCGCGATTCCCGCGACGCTCGAGGACCGCCTGCACGGGATCGTCGTCGTCGACGCGATAGAACGGGTGGTGGACGTCCTCGCGGACGGCGCGGATCACCGCCCGCGACCCGCCGGCGTAGACCTCCTCGGGGCGCTTGCGGCGGATCTCGTCGCCGATCAGCCCCGCGAAGTTCCGGAGTTCGATCGGCTCGTTCTCGCCGTCTTCCGGCGTCGTCGTGATCGTCGTCTCCCCGAGGACCAGTTCCTCGGGGTCGGTTGCGTCCGGATCGCGCTCGTCGGGCTCGCCGGCGAGCATCGTAATCGTCGCCCTGTCGCGTGCCGCCTCGAGGACGATCGCTTCCGTGTTCGCCTCCCGGCAGACCAGACAGAAGTCGCCGGGTTTCTCGAGGGGCGACGCGCAGTGACGACACTCCATACTCGCCGTTGAGGGGACGGACCTAAAACAGACTTGCGTTCGAACGGGCACGGCGGCGGTCGCCCGTTGCCGCGGCTGGCGTCAGCCGCTGACGATCCGCTCGTCGCTCGCGACGTTGCCGGCCCCGTCGGTGACGGTCGCGACGATCCGGTAGCTTCTGCGGCGGTCGTTCCCGCGTGCCGTTAGTCTCGCGCTCGCGGTGTCGGCGTCGCCGCGCAGGCCCCGTTCGACCCGGTCGATGACGGTTCCGGTGTCGGGATCGCGCAGTTCGAACACGGCCCCCGCGAGGTCGCCGTTGACGTCGGTCGCGTTGAGCGTGACGTCGTAGCGGTCGTTCCCGCCGGTGTTTGCGACCACATCGGTGATCGTCGCGCCGGGCGCGACGGACGAGGTGGCCCCGTCGCCGTCCCGGTCCATCACGCGGATGTCGAACGTTGCCGTCCGCTCGGCTCCGTCGCCAAACTGCAGGGTCGCCTCGATGTCGCGGGTCCCGTCCACGTCAGCCGGGGCCTCGTAGACGAACGTCGCCCGTCCCTCGGCGTCGGTGACCGGCTCGACCGGCCGAACCGTTCCGTCGCCGTCGACGCTGCCGGTTACCGCCACGCCGCTGACAGGGTTGTCGAACCGATCGCGGGCCTCGACGACCAGTCGCTGGCGGCCGCTTTCGGGGATCGCGGTCTCGTCTCCCTCGAGGTCGGTGAGATACGCCGCGGTCCCGTCGCTCCCACCGTCGCCGACCGAGACCGCCCCAAGCCGGAGTTCGTAGGTCGCCCCTTCCTCGAGGGTCAGGGTCACCTGTCCGCAGGGCTCGGGCGGCGCTTGCCGACAGTCCACGCTCGTGACGTACCGATCGTCATCGGAATCGCCTGCAGGGTCGAGTTCGGCCGCGAGGAGGTCCCGCCACTCGTCCTCGGAGAGCCGGCTCGGCAGCGTCAGCGTGATCGGCTCACCTCGGTCGCTAACCGTCACTGTCCGGGCCGGCGCGCTGGTCGGGTCGACGTCGATCGAAACGTCGTCCGCCCGCGAGACCGACCGCTCGCCCTCGAGCGCGACGAGATCGAGCCGGCGACCGTCGACGAGGTCCTGCTCGGATCGCGTGACGGCTCGCTCGTCGAACCGGTCGTAGCGGACCCACGGCTCCACGACGGTCGTCGGTGCGCCCCCGTACTCGTTGTAGTCGGGGACGTACTCGAGCGCGCGGGTCTCGAACGTCCGCGGCGTGCCGTTCCAGTAGTCGCCGGTCTCGCCGGCCGCCGCGGCGTTGTCGATCGCGACGGTCCCGGCGTCGGTCGTCCGCACGGTCCCGGACGCCGGCGGCGGGTTGACGAAGAATAGCCGCGGCGGATAGCGGAATCCGGCCCCGATCGCGACCGTCTCCCCGTTGCCGGACGCGGCCACCCGATCGACGGCTCCGTCGACCTCGCCCAGGTCGCCTCGAACCCGGTCGTTGTGCTGGAACTCGAGGTTCTCGTTCAGGGCAGGGATCGCCGTCGTCTGGAGGAGCGCGAGCAAGGCGAGCGCGAGCGCGAACATCAGGATCGCGCCGATGACCGGCGAGACGGCCCGATCGGCATCCGAGCCCGATCCGGAGCCGCCGAACCGCCCGATCGGTCGCGAGTCGGTGTCGTGCCGGTCGTCGGAGTGAGGTCCCATCATGGTTACACCAGGAGGTAGAACGCGACGACGGTGAGGACGACCAATCCCAGCCCGTACTTGAGGCCGCTGACGACGTCGTTGTCGGCCAGTTTCCCTGCGATGAGTCCGCTCCCGAACCCCTGAATGAGCGCCGAGTGGAGGAAGAGGGCCTCGTAGGCATCGACGGGAATGTCACCCAGCGAAACCGGACTCTCCGCCGTGGCCGCCGTCGCGTCCGACTCGGCGGCCAACTCCGCGATCGGTGTCAGGTAGCTCGCACTGACCATGACGATCACCAGCAGGTAGACCAGAAAGCCGATCACGACGATCGCTACGTAGGAACCGACCTCGCGACGGCGCTCCCGGGCGATCTTCGCCTGTGCCCGAGTGTTTTTCGCCGCGATCTCGAGCAGGCCATGGAGGTCGCCGCTCGAGCGGCTTCCCTCGGCGACCAGCGTCATCGTCCGGGTGAGCTGGGGGACGTTCAGCCGGTCGGCGAAGGAAAGCAGGGCACCGGTCAGGTCGTGGTTCCACGCGACGTCGTTGCGGACACGACGGAGTTCGACCGCGAGCGTCCCGCTGGCCCACCGCGTGACTAGTTCGAAGGCATCGACGACGTCGACCCCCATCTGGTTCGCGCTGGCGAGGATGCCCAACACGTCGGGGAACCGCTCGGTGATCGTTTCGGTCCGCCGGCGCTCGCGCTCGTGGAGGACTGCAAGCGGTGCGGTCGCGGTCACCAGCGGCGCGACGGCCAGCCCGACGGTCGACTGCAGCGGGGCCGCGAGGACCCCGGCGACGGTCGGGTCGGCCATCCCGGACCGGATCGCGAGGCCGGCGACGGCGAGACCCGCGGGCACCGTCACCGCCAGCGAGAGCCGCGGCTGGCGTCGGATCGCTCGGAACGGGTCCGACAGGAACGCCCGGACGCCCGTATCGCGCTTGGCCCGTTCGTAGGCGTCGAATCGCGGATCATCGGCGACGTCCTCCGGGTCGACCGTCCGGTCGTCCGCATCCGCGAGCGTGGCCGTCGGCACCTCGAACGGCCGCGAGAGCAGGTCGACCAGCAGTAAGAAGCCGATCATCGCCAGCGGGAAGCCGACGTAGACGAGGACGGCTATCGTGCCGACCGTCTCCGCGCCGAGGAAGCTCACGACCATCAGGACGACGATCAGAAACAGCGGCGCGGCGACGAACGCGACGACGAACACCTCGCTGAGTACTCCCAGCGTCTCGATGAACGACGACTGGGCCTCGAGTGCGTCGTCGATGGCTTCCTCGGACTCCGCCTCGAGGAACGTCTCGAGATCGCCGCCGGACTCGATGACGCCCAGTAGGTCGTCGAGGAACCGGCGGAACTCGTCGCTGGGGGTCAGCGTCCGGACGTTGTCGAGCGCCCCCAACAGGTCGTTGCCGAACAGGTCGATCTCGCGGACGACGAGGTCGAACTCGTTTGCCACCTCGCCGTAGACCGCCTCGCTGTCGCCCAGTCGGCGACAGACCTCGATAACGTTCATCCCGCCGCTGGTCAGCGCGTACATGAACGTGATCGCGTAGGGGAGGTTCAACGCGATGCTGCGGCGTCGCGCCGCGACGACGGTGCGCGGGTAGTAGTAGTTCCGACCGATCCAGACGGCGCTTGCGGCGACGGTCGAACAGACGACCGGCACTACCAGCCCCGCCACGAGCAGCGGGGCCGTCAGGAAGACACCGCGAGTGATACCGGCGAGGCCGAACACCGGCCCCAGTACGTCGACCAGCGTCCCGGTAAGCGCCGACCCGAGGAGCCCGAGGAACGCGACGACCCACGCGCCGATCGCCGCGATCGCGGCAAGTCTGACGCTGTCGGTCAGATACGTGTCGTAGGTGGCCCGGATCCGGGCCTGCTTGAGCCGCCGTTGTAGCCCGCGATATCGCTCCGGCCGGGTCTTGAAGAACGTTCGGACCCGCCCGTAGGCCTCGCGCAACTCGAGTTGCTCCTCCGCGCCGAGCTGGCGCTCCTCGAGGAGGGGCTGGCTGAGCGCCTCCTCCGGTTCCGGCTCGGCTTCGCGGCGGTCGCCTCGCCCGTCTCCCTCGAGCGCGTCGAACAGCGCGGCCGCCTCCGACTCGTCGCGTTCCGCGTCGCCGTCGTCGCCGGTGGTCCGATCACCGTCCCCCGCTTCGAGCGGGTTCGGACCATCGTCGAACGCGTCCTCGAGGACGGCCTCGGCCGTCTCCTCGTCGACCGCCGGTTCGCGGAAGGAGGGGTCGTCGGTCGCGGGCGCGGAATCGCGGTCGGGACCGTCGTCGGTTCGGTCGCGGTCGGTCACGGTTCAGTCGTCGGCCTCCGTTACTGCGATGGTCTCGGGATCGAGGTCGCCGGCGCGGACCTCCTCCAAGACGTACGTTGGGTCCCGGATGAATCCCTGAATCACGCGGGCGACGCGCTCGTAGTCGGTGATCCCCTCGTCGAGGAGGTACTCGAGGACGGCCGCCCGGCGCTCGAGTTCGCGCTCGATGCGGCCGTGGGGCCACCCTCGCTCGTCGGCGATCCGCTCGAGGACTCGCGAGTCGGCGCTCCGCTCGAACCCGTCCGATGCGGGCTCGTACCGGAACACCTCGTGGGGGTCGACGCCGTCGCCCTCGTCCTCGTGGTGGCCGAACTCGACGAGCCGGCGGTTTCGCCTGACGCGTTTGCCCTCCTGTGTCGTCTGGCGCTGGATGGAGACGATGTCGAGGTTGCCGATCATCCCCGTCGGGACGTTCAGCGGCTCGTTCTGCAGGCGGCTCAGCAGGCCCCGCACCGAGTCGGCGTGGAAGGTCGTATAGGCAGTGTGGCCGGTGGCGATCGACTGGAAGAAGGTCAGGGCGACGTCGGTCTCGGTCCGGATCTCGCCGATGACGAGATACTCCGGCCGCTGGCGCAGAGCGGCCTGCAGGAGGTCGAACATCGAGACGGAGCCACGGCCGCCGGCGGTGACCCCCTCGCGGGTGACGCTTTGAATCCAGTTGTCGTGAGGCAGGGTCAACTCGGGCGTGTCCTCGATCGAGACGACCTTGCTTTCAGGCGGGACAAACATCGAGACGGCGTTGAGGCTCGTCGTCTTCCCCGAGCCCGTGCCGCCCGCGAACAGCACGGAGGCGTTGTTCTCGACGGCCAGCCAGAGGTAGGCCATCTCCTCGAGGCTGAAGGTGCCCCAGTTGACCAGATCCACGGGCGTGAACGGCACTTCGGCGAACTTCCGGACGGTGAAGTTCGGCCCGCCGGTGGTCACCTCGCCGCCCAGCGTCAGCTGGACCCGGGAGCCGTCGGGCAGGGAGGCGTCGACGAGCGGATCGGCTACCGAGAGGTGTTTGCCGGCCCGCTGGGCGAGCCGGACGACGTAGGCGCTCAGGCGCTCGTCACTAAAGGAGAGGTTCGTCCGCAGGTCCCGGTAGCCGTGATGGTAGACGAAGACCGGCCGGTCCGCGCCGTCACAGGAGACGTCCTCGACGCCCCGGTCGCGCATGATGGGGTCGATCTTCCCGTAGCTCACGAAGTCCCGGCGCAGGTAGTACAGCAGCTGGTGGAGCGAGCCGTCGCCGACGGTAGCCGCGTGTTCGCGCATGACGCGAGGGACCTCCTCGTCGAAGGTCGCCGCCCGGTCGACCTCGCCGTCGAACTCCTTGTACAGCAGGTCGCTGCGCAGCGATCGGATGAGGTCCTCGCGGACGTACTCCTCGAACTCGTCTAAGTCGGGTTCGACGACGTGATACCGGTTGGTGTTGGTCGCCTCGTCGTAGAGGATCGTCACGTAGGCGTAGGGGCGGTTCACCCAGTAGCGCTCGACCTCTTCGTAGGCCTCGAGATAGCCGAAATCGAAGAACTCCTCGTCGATGAACGCGTCGGAGGGTCGCCCCGGAAACGCGTCCGCAGGCCGGTCGTCGAAGGACGCGCGAACGTCGTCGAGGACGGCGTCTCTGATCGCGTCCGCAGACCGGGAGTCGTCCGGGGCGATAGCCGAGGTCGGATCCGGGCCAGTCCCCGTCTCGAGCGCGTCGTCAGTGCCGGCGTCGCCATCGTCCTCGAGGCTCGAGGCCGGGCCAATGTCGCTGGGCGGGTTCGAGGGAACGCGGCTTGGGTTCCCGTCTCCTGTCGAATGGTTGCCGTCCGGCATCGATGAACTGCGTTTTCCTTGTGACCGAACCACCTAAACCGTCATGGTCGATGAAGGTCCGGCCGCCGCGACAGTCACCGGCTACAGGATGTCGGCGAGGACGTTCCGAACCGGCTCCGTGTCGACGACCTCGTAGGGGACCCGCAGCGGCGAGACCGACACCTCGTTCTCGAGGACGGCGTGGCGGTCGGTATCCTCGCCGTCGGGGATGTCCCGGTTTGCCATCTGTTGCCAGAGGCGATTGGTCAGCTGGAACCGGCCGTTCTCGAAGGCGGCGTCCATCTCGTAGACTTCTGTCGGCCGGGTCAGCGCGTGACCGTTGGGCTCCCGATCGGGACGCGGGACGTTGACGTTCAGGTAATCCACGCGATCGAAGAGGCCGGTTCCGGGTGCGCCGGCCACGAGGTCGGCGGTGATCTCGCCCGCCCGCTCGAAGGCCGCCGGCTCGAGGTCGTCGTCGTAGCCCAGCGTGTCCAGCGAGACGGCGATCGACGGCGTCCCGAGGAACGCAGCCTCCATGGCGGCGCTGACGGTCCCCGACCGGGAGAAGACGTACGCGCCGAGGTTCGCCCCTTCGTTACAGCCCGAGACGACGATGTCGGGATTCGGCTCGAGTCCTTTCGCACCGACGATGGCGCAGTCACAGGGGGTGCCGTCGACGGCGTAGCCGAGTTCGTGATCGGTGTGGGGGACCGGCGCGGTAAAGGAGTCAGCCTCGAGGTCCAGCTCGAGATCGCCGCCGCTCGAGGAGTTCGTCCGCCCGTAGGACAGCGACCGGCCGACGGCACTCCGGTTCCGGTCCGGCGCGATGACGGTCACCTCGCCGACCGCCGAGAGCGCGTCGTGGAGCGCCCGGATGCCGGGCGCGTCGATCCCGTCGTCGTTCGTCAGGAGGATGTGCGGGTCCGAGTCCAGTTCCATTGGCTGGTGGATTGAGGGCGAGCTACGTAGCTGTTCGGTTCAGCGAAGTCGATTCCCCGCGGAGCAGTCGCGAGCGAACGGCCGGTCGTCGGCGACTCGAGGCGGTACCAAAGCGACACCGCAGTTTATACCGCAACCGGACGTTCTGGGGATATGATCGGATTCGACTGGCCGACCCTCGCAGTCGCGGTGATCACGCAGGTCGATCCCGGGATCGACATCGACGTCGGGACGACCGACGGCCTCCTCGGGGGTGCGATCACGGCTGCCCTGACGACGCTCGTCGTCGGCGCGATCCTCGTCGCGATCGCGCCCGACTACACGGACCGGATGATGGACGACGTCCTCGCGGACCCGTTCGGATCCTTCCTCTACGGCATCGCGTCGCTGCTTGCGATCGGGCTGTTGATACTGCTGTTCGTCGTTACGATCGTCGGGATCGTCGTGGCGATTCCGCTGTTCCTGCTGGCGTATCTCGTCTGGGCGGTCGGCGGCGCGATCGCGTATCTCGCCATCGCCGATCGGCTGGTCGGGCGCAACGACGAGTGGCTCAAACGGCTGCTCGTCGCCGCGGCGATCAGCGGCGCGCTCGCGGTCACCGGCGTCGGTGGTCTCCTCGCGCTCTGTATCGGTGCCGCCGGCTTCGGCGTGGTGCTTCGGAGCGCGCTCGAGTGAGGCATCGACTCCCGCTCAGTGCAGGCGTGTCCACGCTCGCTCGAGGATGGGGCTCCCCGAGACGCCGATCGATCGGTACAGCCAGCCCTGTACGAGGATCGAGACGAGGAGTCCGAGGGAGAGAATCGTCGGATACCACGCCGTCGGGAGACCGTACAGCCACACCCACGACGCGCTGGCGATGCCGGCGACGAGGAACGCGATCGAACTGCCGAGATGCACGCTCGCGGCCGGTTGTGCGCGCGATCGCTGGTCGCCGGTGAGGACGCGCTGCTCGGTCAGTCCCAGCAGGCCCTGCACGACGTACAGCACCGAGGTAAACAGCGAGAACGGCTCGAGCATACGAACGATGTCTCGTGACAGTCAGATAACTTCTTTGCCGATCGATACCGCCGGTGGTTCGAACGGGATCGAAACGGGCGGACTCGTCACCACGGCAGATAGCGCCGGAGGCGATCGATCACCGACCGCTCGCGGCGGACCCGCAGCGTCGTGCCGTCGGCGTCGAAGGCGGCCTCGGTCGCGGGGATCCGTTCGCCGTCGGGCATCTCGAAGTACTGTTCGCCGGCCGGGACCGTCCCGCCGCTGCCCGCGCCGAACAGCGTCTTCGAGCGGCCCGTCGGCTCCGGGACGGGCTCGCTGTACTCGATGACGTACGCCGTCCGCCCGTTCTCCGTCGTCTTCTCCCAGTCGACGATCTCGCGGTCCTCGGTCGTGCCGATCATACGCGAGGGCCACCCCGGTTCGACGGCCGATTGCGTGCGGAGCCCATGATTGTCGTCCACTTCTCGTGACGCCGTGCTAAAAGCTTCGCCGCGGTGGTTCGGACGGCAACGCCCGACTCGAGCCCCGCCTTACCCGAGGTTGATCGGGTCGACCTTCAGGAACTCCCGGGAGACGACGGTCGCGTACGACCCCTTCGGCAGCGCGAACTCGAGGGTCAGCGGGTCGGTTGCGAGGCCGAGATCGGTCCGCAGGAGGATCGCCCGCCGGGTGCCGGTCGAGCCGAACTCCCCGGGCAGGTCGAAGTCCGCCGGCTCGAGGCCGAGGTCGTCGAGGACGGCGCGTTCGATCTCGCCCTGCTCGCCGTCGGCCAGTTCCGTCTCGGTGCCGACCAGCGGCGCGGTGACGAACGCCCGGCCGCGCTCGCAGTGGCGGGTCACCGAGTCGACCCGGCGCTCGTCGACCCGCTGGAGCCGGTCGGTGTCGGGCAGTGCGAGCCCGTCGGGCGCGTCGGTATCCGAAAAGCAGACTACGTCGCCCTCGACGGGCCGGTCGAAGGGCAGCCCGCGCTCGAGGCGCTCCGAGAGCATCAGGTTGAACGCGTACGATTGGGCCGCGTGGACGAACAGCCGCTGGAGGTTCGAGGGCACCCGCTCGAGGGCCTCCCTGTACTGGTCGGGCCCCGGCTCGCCGTCGTGTTCGGCGAGCGCGTGGATCATCGACCGCTCGTAGCGCAGGCGGTGCGGAACGCGTTCGAGGGCTTCCTGCCAGTCGCGGGTCTCCGCAACGAACGCGCGAGCCTCCTGGGTCCCCGCCGGCTCCGCGTCGGTTGGGTTCCCGAGGTAGGCCATCACTGCGCCCTCCCAGTCGTCGCGAGCGATCGCGAGGCCGACCTTGTGCGTGACCGGCCGACGGCTACCGAAGCGCTGCTGACCGAAGAAGTTGGGGACGCCGATCGAGGTCGCGTCGTCGCTCGAGCCGTCCGCACCGTCGCTCCGGTGTTCGTCCGCGAGCCCGCCGAATGCCCGCAACTCGTCGGTGATCGCGTCGGCGTTGTCCGGTCGCACAGGGTCGGTGACCCGGAGTTCGAAGGCGTTGCCCGCCAGATCGCCGAACTCGAGGTTTCGGCCGGCCCGGCCGAGGACCTCGATCTCGACGCCGTCGATTTCCGGCAGCTCCTCGGGATCGGCTCCGTAGACCGAGAACAGCTGCGTCGTCACGGCGTATTTGTCCTTCGTGCCGGCCCAGTTGACCCGCTCGCGGGAGATGCCGAGCGCGTCCGAGACCCGCGCGGCGAAGTCGTTGGTGTCCCAGCCACGCAGCGTCGCCCGGAAGACGAGGTGGGGGTAGGCGTCGGTCGGTGCGTCAACGGGTTCGGTGTCGAACCGCTCGAGTTCGCGCACCCGGAAGTCGGCGTCGTCCGCGCGGAGGCGGCCGCCGACGCCGTCCGCGTCGCTGACGTAGTACTCCATCCCGACGGTCGCCTCCCTGGGGTGACTCGAGCGCATGTCGGCCGGCGATTCGAGCGCCGCGCGTAAATCGGTTCGTTCTCGCGGCGAACGGCGGGCAACGGACGCCGCCGGTCCGACCCCGTTTCAGTCCGTCTGTGGGATCGACCGCGCGCCCAATGCGAACGCGAGGACGGCGAGGACGGCGAGGATCCCGAGGTTCGCGAGCGCGGGATCGACGCCGGCGACGGCCGCCGTCTCCGCGCCCGAGTAGGTCGCCGCCCGCACGCCGCGTGCGAAGTAGGTGAGCGGCGAGAGGTTCACCAGCGGGCCGAACCAGCCGGGGAGCAGTTCGGGCGAGACGAACGTCTCCGAGAGAAAGAGCAGGGGCAGTCCGATCCCGTTGCTGGCCGCGACTGCGCCGTCCTGGGAGTCGGTGTAACTGCCCAACATCGCGCCGATCCCGCAGAAGCAGACGACGCCGACGAGGACGTAGGGCACCAGAAGCGGCGAGAACGCGATGTTCGCGCCGGTCAGGACGATGACCAGCCCGAGAATGAGCAGGCTCGCCAGCCCGATGATTGCGGCGTTGACCGCCGTCTGGGCGAGCAGCCATTCAGCGCGCGTCAGCGGGGTCGTCGCGAGCTTCTCGAAGCGGCTCCCCTCGCGGTGGCGAGCCACCTCGCTGCCCATCCGCGACAGCGGGGTAAAGAGGACGACGACGGCCAGATACCCGGGCACGTAGTAGGCCGCCGGCTCCGTGAACAGCCCGCCGCCCGCGGGATCGGTGCGGACGAGCGCCCCGAAGATGACGATCAGGATCACCGGGAAGAAAAAGGTGAAAAAGACCGCCGTCCGCCGGCGGACGAACGACCGCCAGCCGGCGCTGGTCTCGGCCCTGACCCGCCCCATCCGGCTCATGCGGTCTCACCCGCCTGTGCGAGGTCGGAGTCGTCCGCCGCGGCGTCGCCGCTCCCGCCCTCGAGCGGAGCCGTCCGCTCCCGCTCGGTCGGTTCGGCCAGCGCGAGGTAGACGTCCTCGAGGTCGGGTTCGGCCCACGAGAGCCCGGTGTACTCGATTCCGTTGGCCTCGAGGTAATCGACCACGCTCCCGATCGCGGCGGGGTCGATCTCCCGGACGACGACCGCCGCCTCGGGCGTTCGGTCGCGGCCACGCTCCGGCCGTTCGACGGGGTACTCGAGGTCGTCGAAGGCCGCCGGGTCGGCGGCCGTCTCGACGGTCAGTCGGCTCGAGCCGCCGTACTCGCGGACGAGGTCCTCGGGCGGGCCCTGGGCGACGAGCGAGCCGTCGGCGAGCAGGCCGACGCGGTCGGCGAGGTGTTCGGCCTCGGCCATGTCGTGGGTGGTCAGGACGACGGTCGTTCCGGCGTCGGCGAGGTCCTCGATCAGCCGCCAGACGGTGCGGCGGCCGGCGGGGTCGATGCCGGTCGTCGGCTCGTCGAGAAAGAGCAGGTCGGGGTCGTTGACCAGCGCGGAGCCGACACAGACCCGCCGTTGCTGGCCGCCCGAGAGGTTCTCGTACCAGGTGTCGCCCGCGTCGGCGAGGCCGACGTCGGCGAGGACGTCGGCGGGGTCACGCGGGTCCTCGTAGAGCCCGGCGTAGTACGCGAGCAGTTCGCGGGCGCTGAGCCGGGCCGGCGGCGAGAACTCCTGCGGGAGGACGCCGAGGCGGTCGCGGTCGACGGCCGCCGGCGACGTGCTGAGGATCGCCGCCGTCCCGCCGTCGGGCTCGGTCGTCCCCGTCAGCGACCGGACGAGCGTCGTTTTGCCGGCCCCGTTCGGGCCGATCAGCGCGAACACCTCCCCCTGTGCGACCGATAGCGAGGCCCCCGACAGGGCGACGGTCTCGCCGTAGACCTTCTCGAGGTCCGTCGCGTCGACTACGGCTTCCATACGGGCCGGTTCCGGCCCGTCGTGGGTAAGGAGTTCGGTTCGGGGTTCACGTGGGCTTGTGATCGGTGATGGAACTACATACGGTGTGTACTCGAGGGAGGATGATGGAACGGAAGTCTCCTGCTATCGTGGCAACACGGAGTAGCCACGCCCTCCCCAACCGATTCGCTCACGCCTGACGGCGTTCGCTCATCCCTCGCACGGCATCGAACTGTGCCTCACTTCCGTTCGGCACAGTTCAGCGCGCGCCACGGCAGATCGACTCGAGCAGCTGTCATCGGCGTCAGGAGTCGAGTCACTGAAACGCGCCCGCGCTCTTGCAGGTGCAACCGTTACCCGTCGATTCGTGGTAGCGGGCCGGGAATGACGCAACTCGGGTACACCCTCTCGAGCGAGGAGTTCGGGCCGACGGAACTGGTCGACATCGCACGTCGCGCGGAGGCGGCCGGTTTCGACTTCGTCTCGATCTCGGACCACTTCCACCCGTGGGTGTCGGCACAGGGCGAGTCGCCGTTCGTCTGGTCGACGCTGGGAGCGATCGCGGAAGCGACCGACGAGATCGACGTCGGCGTCGGCGTCACCTGTCCGACGATCCGGATCCATCCGGTCAACGTCGCCCACGCCGTCGCCACCGTCGACGAGCTGCTCGGCGACCGCTTCACGTTCGGCGTCGGCACCGGCGAGAACCTGAACGAACACGTCACCGGGGAGCGCTGGCCCGAACACGACGTGCGCCTCGAGATGTTGGACGAGGCACTCGCGGTGATGCGCTCGTTGTGGACCGGCGAGACGACGAGCCACCACGGCGAGTACTACACGGTCGAGAACGCGCGGCTCTACACCTGTCCCGACGAGCAGCCGACGACGATCGGGAGCGCGTTCGGCCCACAGACCGCCGAATGGGTGGCCGAGAACGCGGACGGGCTCTGGTGTTCCGGGCCGAAGTCCGAGCCGGTCACAGCCTACGAGGACGCCGGCGGCGACGGGCCGAAATACACGCAACTGCACGGCTGCTACGCCGACAGCGAAGCGGAGGCGATCGAGACGATCCTCGAGCAGTGGCCGAACGGCTCGCTTCCGGGAGAACTCGGGCAGGAGCTACCGACGCCGGCCCACTTCGAGCAGGCGGCGGGGATGGTCGAGAAAGCAGACATCGCCGAGGCGGGGACGACCACTGAACCCGACCCGCAGGCACACATCGACAGCATCGAACAGGCGATCGACGCCGGTTACGATCACGTCTATTTCCACCAGATCGGTGACGAACAGGAGCAAGCGATCGAGTTCTACGAGGGCGAGGTGTTGCCGTCGTTCGAGTGAGTCGGGTGAGCGCCGCTCGAGGCGGGGAGGGGGAGACAACTGCTCTCGAGCCGACCGCTGGACGTTTCAACACGCCAACGAGACGAACCGGTTGACAGCCTCGTCACTTCCCGCAACGATCAGCATGTCGTCCTCGTGGACGACGAACTCCGGCCCGAGGTCGGTCAGTAGGTCCTCGCCGCGTTCGACCGCGACGACGGTACACCCGGTCCGCGCCCGCAGGTCCACGTCGCCGAGGCTCCGTCCGGCGAGCTGTGGGGCGGTCGTCCTGACGAGTTCGAACTGGGTCTCCGGCGTGAGGATCTCCTCGTCCTCGATCAGGATGGACCCGAGCATCCGGCCGGTGACCGTCGACAGCGAGAGGACGTACTCCGCGCCTGCCCGGTAGAACTTCGGGATGTTCTCGGTCTCGTTCGCCCGGACGATGATCTCGACGTCGGGGGCGACCTGTTCGAGGACCAGCGTCGCGTAGATCGACGTCGAGTCGTCGTCGAGGGTCAGAATGATCGCCCGGGAGTCGTCCACGTCGACGGCCTCGAGGACCGCCTCGTCGGTGACGCTCCCGACGACGTCGACGCCGGGGAGGTCCTCGAGATCGACGACGGCCGTCGAGACACCCCCGGACGCCAGCGTCTCGACGGCAGTCCGGCCGACGACGCCGTAGCCGCCGACGACGATCCGGTCCGGGTTGTACCGCAGCGCGGAGACTGTCCGCGATTTCAGCTCCGTGAGATCGTCGCGACGGCCCGCGACGAGCAGGATCGTGTTGCCGTCGATCACGTTTTCCGTCCCCGGAACGGGGACGAACTCGCCGTTGAACCACGCGCCGATGACGGTGATCCCCATCCGGTCGCGGATGCCCGACTCGGGGATCGTCTGGCCGACCAGATCGCTGTGGTCTTGAACGAGCAGTTCGGTTACCGCGAGGTCCTCGCTGAGTTCGATCGTGTCCCGGAGATCGGCCGAGACGGTCGTCGTCGCCTTCGTCGCGAGGCTCTGGCCCAACACCCGACGTGGCCGGACGATCTCGTCGGCTCCGGCATAGCGGTGGTAACTCGCGACTTCGTCGTCTTCGACCACGCTGACGATCCTGAGGTCGCTCGAGAGTTCCCGCGCCGTGAGGATCACCATCGCGTTGGTCTCGTCGTCGATGTCGGTGACGAGCGCGTCAGCCCGCTCGGCGTTTGCAGCCCGTAGCGTCTCCTCCTGGTCGAGTTCGCCGTAGATAGCGTTGGTCCCCTCGTTGTTGAGTTCGACGACGAGTTCGGCATCGTCGTCGACGAAGACGTAGGGGACGCCCGCCGCCTCGAGTTCACCCGCGAGGACGTCCGATCGCGGCGTGTACGAGCAGATGACGACGTGGTCGGTGAGGTCGGTCGACTCCGGCGGCCGATCCTCGAGGGCCTGCTGGAAGAGCGGGACGACGATCAGCGGCAGGGCCAGAAAGACCAGCAGGACGCCCGTGAGGTTCATCCCGATCACAAAGAGGTTCATCGCGGTACTCTCCCAGGGGGCGTCACCGCCGAACCCGGCCGTCGTCAGCGACTCGATGACGGCCTGGATCGACTGCGCGTACGTCTTCGTCTCTCCCTCGAAGGCGGCCATTCCCAACTGATAGAGCCCGGCGTAGACGAGAACGAGTACGAGGACGGCGACCAGCGAGAGCGCGATCCGCCGCCACCAGTGATTCATCACCGGGTAGTGACTGTCGAGCGGTTTGTAGCTTCGGAAACGGGGACCGCTTTCCGAGCGCCGAACACGTCGGTCGGACGGTCGCCGGGAACGCGTTCGCAGGATCGCCGATGCGCTCGACGGCCGCCGTTCGCCGCTTCCCCATCCGTTTTGGACGCGGCGGGCGAACCCGCGTCCATGGAGTACACTCGGCTCGGCGATACCGGAACGACCGTTTCGAAGCTCTGCTTCGGCACCTGGCGCTTCGGGAAGGAAAGCGACGGCACCGTGGAGACTGACCGCGAGGAGGCCCACGACCTGCTCGACGCCTGTTGGGACCACGGGAGCAACTTCATCGATACGGCCAACGTCTACGGCGATCCCAACGGGAAAAGCGAGCGCTGGATCGGCGAGTGGCTCGCGGATCGCGAGGACGTCGACCGCGAGGATCTCGTACTCGCCTCGAAGGTCTACTTCCCCTTCGACGGCCGCGGCAAGCCGGGGCCGAACGACTCCGGCCTCGGGCGCAAGCACATCCGGGCCCAGATCGAGGGCACGCTCGAGCGACTCGACACCGACTACCTCGACCTCTATTACATCCACCGCTGGGACGAGGAGACGCCGATCGAGGAGACGATGCGAACACTGACCGAACTCGTCCGCGAGGGCAAGGTCCACTATCTGGGTGCCTCGAGCATGGCCGCCTGGAAGCTCACCAAGGCGCTGTGGACGAGCGACGCCGAGGGCCTCGAGCGCTTCGACGTGACCCAGCCGATGTTCAACGCTGCCGATACGGACGACGTGAGCGACTACCTCGACGTCTGTGCGGATCAGGACATCGCGGTCTGTCCGTACTCGCCGCTGGCCGGCGGCTTCCTCACCGGGAAGTACGAGCGGGCCGACGACGGCACCGTGATCGCGCCCGACGGCGCTCGCGGCAGCCTCACGGATCTGTTCGAGGACCGCTACACGAGCGAAAAGGCGTGGGAGGTCCTCGAGGCCGTCGAGGGCGTCGCCGACGAGATCGATGCCACGCCGGCACAGGTCTCGCTGCGGTGGCTGATGGAGCAGGACCGCTTTACCTGCGTGCCGATCGTCGGCGCTCGGACGCCCGCTCAACTCGAGGAGAACGTCGGCGCGGTCGACCTCGAGCTGTCCGACGAGCAGTTCGAGCGGATCGACGCGGCTCGCGGGCCGGACGACGACGGCTATCGCTGAGTCCGGAGGCCGTCGGACGGCAACGTTCCCAGTCGTCCGGATTCTCCAAGGCGCTTATTGCTACTGCATACCAAATCCGGTTGATGGCACAAGATGGGGCTATGTCCCGGCGGCGAATGCTCGGGCTGACAGGTGTCGCAGCATCGACGGCGTTTATCGCCGGCTGTGGTGGCAACGGCAACGGTAACGGCGACGGTGATGGCGGCATCGAGATCGATCCTGATACCCAGATCGAGTTCGACGGACAGACGTCCGGCTGGGTCGGCATCGCCCCCGACTCGATCGCCGACGAGGAGAACCCGACGCTCATCCTCCAGGAGGGGGAAACCTACGAGATCGGCTGGACGACCGGCGACGGCGCCGAACACAACATCGCGATCTACGACGAGAACGACGAGGTCGTCGACGACCTCGCGACCGATCGGGTCACCGAACCCGGGGACGATCAGTGGCTCGAGTTCGAGGCCAGCAGCGAGATGGTCACGTACATCTGTGAGGTCCATCCGACGTCGATGGTCGCCGATATCGAAGTCGAATAGCAGTAACGGCGACGACACGGGCGAATCCCGCCCGCGATTCGAAGTCACTCATTTTCCCGGAGAAGACGCCGTCGTACTCGCCGGTGTTCGTCGATCACCGACGTCGGTCCCGCGCTCTCGCTCGCGACTGCTGGTCTCCGTGGACGGTGCCGGAGCCGGCGGACTCGCGACCGCCCGTGTGAGGTCACTCTCGAGCGTCGGTGGTCGGCTCGAGTCCCACCCGATACTCGGTCAGGTTCTCGTAGCCGTCCTCGGTGACGACGATCAGGTCCTCGATGCGGACGCCGCCGACCGCGGGGTCGTAGATCCCGGGCTCGATCGAGATCACGTGGCCGGGCTCGAGGTCGCCGCCCGAGGGCGAGACGCTGGGCTGTTCGTGGATGTCCAATCCGACCCCGTGGCCGGTGCTGTGGATGAAGCCGGTCTCGGTGTTGGGGTCGCTGCGCAGCGTCTCGTAGCCCGCGTCCTCGATCACGTCACAGGCCGCGCCGTGGACGTCGGCTCCGGTCACGCCGGCCGCGACCGTCTCGAGGGCGGCCTCGTAGGCCTCGTGGGTGACCTCGTAGCGCCGGCGGGCCTCCTCGCCGGGGTCGCCACGGGCGAAGGTGCGAGTCATGTCGGCGAAGTAGCCCGTCTCCTTGTCCCGGGGGAAGATGTCGATCACGATCAACTCGTCGGCCTCGAGCGGCCCGCTGCCCCGGTCGTGGGGGTCCGCACCGTCGGCCCCGCAGGCGACGATGGTCTCGTCGAGGGCACAGCCGTGGCGTAGCAGGGTGACCTCGATCTCCTCCGTGACGCGTTCGCTGGTCAGGGGTTCGCCGTCGTGAACGAGCGTGCCGTCCTCGATGTCGGCGGTGGCGATCAGCTCCTCGGCCCGCGCCATCGCGGCCTCGTTCGCCCGCTGGCTCGCCCGGATCCGCTCGACTTCCCACTCGGTTTTCGTCGCCCGGATGTCCGTGACGATCCCCTCGGGCTCGACGGTTACCGCGACCCCCTGTTCGCGCAGGCCGTCGGCGGTCCCCGTCGGGAAGGTCCGCGGGACCGAAAGCGCGTCGACGCCGTGGTCCTCGAGGAAGGCGGCCAGCGTCCGCAGTTTGCCCTCGTACTGGCCGTGTTCGGCCACCAGCCGCTGATAGTCGTAGGCGGCGCGGCGGCTGACTGAGTCCGCACCGGCCTCGGCGGCGGCGCGTCCGTACTCGAGTCCGGAGACGAGCAGGTGGACGCCGTCGGCGGTGACGAGCGTCTGGTAGGGATCCGGTGCGGTAAAGCCCGAAACGTACCGCTGGTCCGCATCCGATGCGTCGTCGTCGATCAGGTAGCCGTCGGCTCCTTCGGCGGCGAGATACTCGCGCAGCGGGGCGAGATCCACGTCGACGTTCATATTCGGATCGATGACAGCTGGCCACATAATCCCGCGGATCGAGGTTGGATATCGTTTCGAACCCGCAAACTTATGACTAAACGTGGCAATCCCCCGCGTATGAACCGGCGTCGGATTTTGGCGGCAGGAACCGGGGTTGTACTCGCCGGCTGTATCAGCTATCCGAGCAGCGACGAGTCCCCCTCCGGCGCGGAGATCGTTCAGGATGCGGTCGACGCACGTCGCCACATGTCGGCGCTCCGAGCCCGTCGGTCGATGACGATCGAAACGCCGGGCGAAACCGACACGCGGACGGAACGGATCGCCCGCGAGCCGCCGGCCAAACAGCGCATCGAAGTCCTCGAGTCGACCGACGAGGACGTGCCCGTCGGCTCGGTCAGCGTGACGAACCGGGCGCAGACGTGGGAGTACAACCCGTCGACGGGGATCGTGGAACTCCAGTTCCACGGGACCAAGACCGACACGGATCGGACGCTGCGGGTACTCGAGGCCCTGCTCGAGGAGTATCGACTCGGCTACGCCGGGACGGAACCGGTCGACGGGCGGGAGGCACACGTCATCGAGACGCGGCCGCCGGTCGAGGACAGGGGGTCCTCCATCGATCTCGTCGTCGGGGACACCACCTACAGCGTTCCGTTGAGCGCCGACGAACTCGAGGAGTTGGACATTTCCCGGACGATCTGGATCGACGACGAGACCCGCTACCCGATCAAGGAACGAAACGCGGTCAGCGACGACGGCGAAACGCTGTACGCGCAGACGGTCACGTACGAGGAGTTCACGATCGACGACGGCATCGACCCGGAGACGTTTACTTACCAGCCCCCGGCCGACGCAGAGGTCGTCAGCGACGGCGCGAAACCGGCGGGAATCTTCCGGTCCCGCGACGCGGCCGCGGACACCGTTCCCTACGATCTACCCGATCCCGATCTCCCGGGGTCGTACGTACTGGACCGGATCACGGTCGTCGAGCGAAAGGAACGGTACGGCGGCGTGACGACGACGCTGTGGTACGACGATCCGAACGTCGTCGCCCGGGAACTCTTCGTCGTCGTCCGCGAGGAAGGGCGGTTCGATCCGTCGCTCGATAGCCTCGAGCGAACCGAGGTCGACGGGCAGACGACGTACTTCCGGGACGGCGGCGTCAAGAGCTTCTTCTGGGACTGTGAGGACGTGAGCTACGAAGTCTCGAGTCTGGTCACGGACGATCCACTGCGCGAAATTACGGCGTCGATCGGCTGTTCGTGAGATCGGTATCGGTAAGACGGGGCCACGCCACAGGGTGACCATGAACGTTACCATCTCCCCCTCGAGCGTCGCCGGTACGGCGCGGGCACCGCCCTCGAAGAGCTACACCCACCGGGCGATCCTCGCAGCGGGCTACGCCGACGGCGCGACCGTCCGCGACGCGCTCTGGAGTGCCGACACGCGGGCGACCGCTCGCGCGATCGGCCTGTTCGGCGGCGACGTCGACCGCGGCGACGACGGCCGTCTCGAGATCGACGGTTTCGACGGCCGGCCCGACGTGCCGGCCGACGTCATCGACTGCGCGAACAGCGGGACGACGATGCGACTCGTCACCGCGGCCGCGGCGCTGGCCGACGGGACGACGGTCCTGACCGGCGACGAGTCGCTTCGCTCGCGGCCCCAGGGGCCGCTGCTCGAGGCGCTTTCCGATCTCGGCGCGGCGGCCGACAGCACCCGCGGGAACGGGCAGGCCCCGCTGGTCGTCACCGGCCCGCTGTCGGGCGGCGAGGTGTCGATCCCGGGCGACGTCTCCTCGCAGTACATCACCGCCCTGCTGATGGCCGGTGCGGTCACCGACGAGGGAATCGTGATCGACCTCGAGACGGAACTCAAGTCCGCGCCGTACGTCGACATCACGCTCGAGGTCCTCGACGACTTCGGCGTTGACGCCCGCCACACCGAGGACGGCTTTGCGGTCGATGGCGGCCAGTCCTACGCGCCGGCGGGCGGGGAGTACGCCGTTCCCGGCGACTTCTCCTCGATCTCGTACCCGCTGGCCGCGGGTGCGATCGCCGCCGACGGCGAGGGGATCCGAATCGAGGGCGCACATCCCAGCGCACAGGGAGACACCGCAATCGTGGAGATCGTCGAGCGGATGGGTGCCGACGTCGACTGGGACCGAGAGTCGGGGACGATCGACGTCGCAGCCGCCCCGCTCGCCGGGATCGAGGTCGACGTCGAGGACACGCCCGACCTCCTGCCGACGATCGCGACGCTGGGGGCGGTTGCGGACGGCGATACGAAGATCACGAACGCCGAACACGTCCGCTACAAGGAAACCGACCGCGTGAGTGCGATGGCCGAGGAACTGGGCAAGCTGGGCGTCGAGACGACCGAAGAGCGGGATTCATTGACGGTCCACGGTAGCGACTCGCGACTCGAGGGCGGGACCGTCTCCGGATGCGACGACCACCGGATCATCATGGCGCTGGCACTGGCCGGCCTCGCGGCCGACGGCGAGACCACGATCGAGGGCGCCGACCACGTCGACGTCTCGTTCCCCGGTTTCTTCGACCTGCTCGAGGAGCTAGGCGTCGCGCTCGAGCGGCGGGCGTAGCCGACGCCAGCCATCGACGATTCGAGACCCACGTTATCTTCCGCCAAGGGTAGCTATTTATCCCCAGGAAAAATAATGGCATACAATGTCAGGCAATACGCCGGTAATCGTTAGCGCTGTTAGGACCGCACAGGGGAAAGAAGACGGAGCCCTCGCGGAGGTTCGGAGCGAGGACCTCTCGATTCCGCTGGTCGACGAGATGCTCGCCGAGACCGGCGTCGAGGGCGACGACGTCGACGATCTGATGTGGGGGTGTGCCCAGCAGCGCTCGGAACAGCGGACGAACATCGCGCGCCAGATCGCACTGTTCTCCGAGCTGGGCGAGTCGGTCCCTGCGACGACGGTCGACCGCCAGTGTGCCTCCTCGGCGCAGGCGATCATCAGCGCCGCGGACTCGATCGCCGCGGGCCGCCATCAGGCGGTCATCGCCGGCGGCGTCGAGAGCATGAGCCGCGTGAAGATGGGCGCGGCCGACAGCGGCGAGATGTACCCGAAACTCGACGAGGAGTACGGGATGCGGAACCTCCAGATGGGGATGACCGCCGAGAAGGTCGCCGAGAAATACGACATCAGTCGCGAGGAACAGGACGAGTACGGCGCGCGCAGCCAGCAGCGCGCGGTCGAAGCGACCGAGGCGGGCAAGTTCGACGACGAGATCGTCCCGATCGAGACCGAGGACGGCGTCCACGACGAGGACGAGGGGCTCCGTCCGGGGACGACCCCCGAGAAGCTCGCCGAACTCCCGACGGTGTTCAAGGAGGACGGCACGGTCACACCCGGCAACGCCTCTCAGATCGCCGACGGCGCGGCCGGCGTCATGCTGACCAGCCGGGAGTTCGCCGACGAGAACGACCTCGAGGTCCTCGCCGAAGTCGGCACCAGCTACGTCGCCGGCGTCGACCCGACGGTCATGGGCGTCGGGCCGGTCCCCGCGACGGAAGGACTGCTCGAGCGCGCGGGTCGTGACATCGACGACTACGGGCTGGTCGAGATCAACGAGGCCTTCGCCAGCCAGACGCTGTACTCCCAGCGCGAACTGGGCATTCCGGACGATCAACTGAACGTCAACGGCGGCGCGATCGCGATCGGCCATCCGCTGGGCTGTTCCGGCGCACGTCTCCCGGTGACGCTGGTCCACGAGATGAACCGCGAGGGCGTCGAACGGGGCATCGCGACGGAGTGTGTCGGCTTCGGTCAGGGTGCGGCGATCGAGTTCGAACTGCCCTGATACGTTCGAATTAGCCCTTTTGGTCCAGATTTTGCGAGCGAGGAGCGTGCGGTTTGAAGCGAACGAAGTGAGCGAGAACCGCAGAACGCGAACGGGGAGCAAAGCGACCCGTGAGCGGAGCGACGAGCGAGACAAAAGGTGGTCTTGTCAGGGTGCGGCGATCGAGTTCGAACTGCCCTGAAGCGGTTGCGTTACCCCTTTTTGATCCAGCTTTCCGACCGGGTTCGAACTCCGTCGCTCCCTGCTCCGATACTCAGGAGGGGTTTCAGCGGGTCCGAAACGATCCGTGATAGTCTCCTTTTCGAGCAGTGAGCGCGTATATCTTTCTTACAGTTCAGATATCTGCCTTACTGTCCGAGAGAAAAGAGCGGAGCCGCCTATCCGAGGAGATACTCGAGTCGGGGGTAGCGCTCGAGCAACGTCTCGCCGCCGAGATCGTAGCTTTCGATCCAGGCGTCGAGGCCGAGGATGCGGCCGGCGCCGAAGGCGGCGACGGCGAGGAACACGAGCATGTACGCGAAGTCACCGTTGATGACGCCGTGGGCGATGTCCCAGTTCCCGAAGTAGAACATGAGCATCATGAGCGCGCCGAAGAACGCCGCGAGGCGGACGAGCGCGCCGACGAGCAGGCCGAGGCCGATCAGGAGTTCGCCCCACGGGACGGCGACGTTCGCGAACTCGACGAACCACGGCGTCGAGCCCATCCAGGCGAAGAGGCCGGCGAGGGGGTTGCCGTTGGTCGCGGCGACGTTGGTCAGGTAGCCGCCGGCGCTGAACGGTTCGGCCGCGACGAGCTTGGTGAACCCGGAGTAGGCGAAGGCCCAACCCATCATGAGCCGGAGCGAGAGGACGAACCAGGCCGAGAGGCTGTGGGCGCGACCGCCGACCGTGTAGCCGCCGACGGTGCTTTCGAACGTGTTGCGAGCGTCTGTGGAAATAGGGGATGCAGTCATGGTAACGGAAGAATACTTCCTACTCTCTAGAATACCACGCGAGTATATATAGATGGGCTGATGTGTGATAGCATAGGTTTTCATAACGTATCTATATCATACGGCGGGAGGCGAGACACACCCCATCGACCGACGACCCGTCGCTGCGCTCGCGATCAATAGCCGAGTCCGAACGCCCAGTTCACGGCCAGCGCGAGGAACGTGATCGAAAACAGCCCGCCGAGAACGACAAACGCCACACCCCAGCCGAACAGGTCGGCCAGCAGGCCGACGCCGACCGAGCCGGCGGAGCCGACGACGGTGTAGCACGTCCGGACGAGCCCGAAGCCGGCCCCGCGTTCGGTGTCACCGAACTGGTCGAGAAACCGGGGATCGATCGCCGCGAAGAAACTCGAGCCCAGGCCGGCTGCGAGAACGGCAATGCCGACAGTGGCGCGGCTCCCGCCGCCGACGAGGCCGAACAGGCCGACCGATCCGGCAAACAGCGACGCGCCGATCACGAGGTCGCGGCCGTACCGATCGGAGAGTTCGCCGACGGCGAACTGGCCGACGGTCCGGACGAAAAAGAAGGCCGAGAAGGCGGTTCCGGCGAGCGTCGCCGAGTAGTGGTGGTGTTCGACGAGAAACGTCGGCAGGAACGTAAGCAACCCCTGGACGATGAAGGTACCGAGCATGGCGATCGCGAGGGTAAAGGCGACCGCCGGCCGCGAGACCAGTTCGAGCAGGGTGGCGAGTTCGAACCGCTCCCGCATCGGCTGGTCCGGCCGCCGCGGTTCGGTCGGGCGGATCCGCCACGCGAAAAGGACGAAAACCGGCAGGCCGACGACGAGCGTGAGCGCGAGCGCCGGCCGCCAGCCGAACCGGACGCCGACCCACGCCGCCGCGACGGGGGCGACGAGCCCGGCCAGCGGGCCGCCGATCGAGTGGATCCCGACCGCGCGGCCGAGTTCGTCGTAGGTCCGCGAGAGCAGCGTCGTCGCGACGGCGTAGTGCAGCCCCGCGACCGAGCCGAGGAGAACGGCGAAGACGACGAAGGCGGCGAAGATCGGCGAGAACGCGAGCAATACGCTCGCGATTACGGTCCCGCCGACGGCAACGAGGATCACCGGCTTCTCCCCGTAGCGATCGCTGAGGACGCCGCTGGGGAACTGCGAGAGGCCGTAGGCCAGCCACATTCCCGTCAGCGCGACCCCGGTTGCCGTGTTCGAGACGCCGAAGTCCGCGACGATGAACGGGACGACGGGACTGATCGCCATCCGGGCGAAGTACGTGACGAAGAACGCGAGCAGACAGAGGCCGAGGACCGTCGTCCGGTACTGCCAGCGCATGTACTCTACCGGTGACTTTCTCGCTGAGCTGTATAAGCGTGATTACATCGGATCGTCGGGAACGACTCGACCGCAGTCCCGTACTGCTGTCGCGTGCTTTCGGGTACATATCCGGACGCTTTCATACTCGAGGCCGGTCCGAAACGGAACGGCTTCGACGCGTGCAAGCTGTCGCCGACTGCCCGGGCAGCGGCGGCCCGCCGGCCGTGGCCGAACCCTGCAGGGCTAAGTGGCCCGGTCCCCGAGGACGTGGTAATGAACGGCAACCGCTTCGGTCGCCTCTTTCAGGTGACCACGTTCGGCGAGAGCCACGGGGAAGCGATGGGTTGTACCGTCTCGGGCTGTCCCGCCGGCCTCGAGCTGTCCGAGGAGGACATCCAGGCGGACCTCGACCGGCGAAAGCCGGGCCAGTCGATGATCACGACGTCTCGGGGCGAGCCCGACGATGTCTCGATCAAGTCGGGAATTCAGGACGGCTACACCACGGGGACGCCGATCGGGCTGGTCATCCAGAACAAGGACGCCCGCTCGGGCAAGTACGAACCCTTCATCACCGCACCCCGGCCGTCCCACGGCGACTTCACCTACTCCGCGAAGTTCGGGACGCGCAACTGGGGCGGCGGCGGTCGCTCGTCGGCCCGTGAAACGGTTAACTGGGTCGCTGCGGGCGCGATCGCGAAGAAACTCCTCGAGCGAGAGGGGATCGAACTCAAGGCCCACGTCAACCAGATCGGCGACATCGAAGCGCCCGACGTGAGCTTCGACCAGATCAAGGAACACTCGGAGGAAAACGACGTCCGCTGTGCCCACCCCGAGACCGCCGAGCGGATGCAAGAGCGGATCGAAGAGTATCAGGAGGAAGGCGATTCCATCGGCGGCAGCATCTACTTCGAGGCACAGGGCGTTCCCGTCGGGCTGGGCGCGCCGCGGTTCGACTCGCTGTCCGCGCGACTCGGTCAGGCCATGATGGCGGTACCCGCCACGACCGCCTTCGAGTTCGGCCTCGGGCGCGAGGCCCGCGAGTGGACCGGCAAGGAGCGCAACGACGATTGGGAGTTCGGCGAGGACGGCGACCCGGTTCCAGTCGAAAACGACCACGGCGGGATTCAGGGCGGTATCTCGAGCGGCGAACCGATCTACGGCGAGGTCACGCTGCACGCGCCGACCTCGATCCCGAAGTCCCAGCAGACCGCCGACTGGGAGACCGGCGAGATAACAGAGGAGCAGGTCATCGGCCGCCACGATCCCGTCCTCCCGCCGCGTGGGGTCCCCGTCGTCGAGGCGATGCTCGCGCTGACGCTGGTCGACTTCATGCTGCTGTCGGGCCGACTCAACCCCGACCGCGTCGACGACAGCCCGGGGGAGTACGACACCGACTACCACCCGAGTAACCCGGAAAACGAGTAGCGCCGAAGCTGGAACGGCACCCCGCGATTCTTTTTGATCGCCTGAGACGCTCCTGAGTAGCAAACCGGTAGAACGGAATCGGTCCGTCCGTGTTCCGCGTCGCTCGAGCGAGGATCGAACGGCGGACCGGGACCGAGTTACTCCTCAGTTCGGTCCGGCTGATCCGCTGGCTGCCCGCCGTCGCTGGCCGTGGGTGCGGGCGAACTGTTCGGCGCGTCGAACGAAACGTCCGGCCCGAGATACCGCGTCCAGACCACGAGCAGGCTCGGGAGGACGAGGACGCTCGCGAGGAACGCGTAGATGATCGTCAGCCCCGTGATGATCCCGAACTGCTGGAGCGGCGGGAGGATGGCGAACGCGAGGACGCCGAAGCCGCCGACGGTCGTCGCGGCGCTGCCGAGCAACGCACCGCCAGTGCCGGTGACCGTCCGGGACATCGCCTCCCAGACGGAGCCGGTCCGCTCCAACTCGAGGCTGTAGCGCTCGCTCATGTGGATGCTGTAGGCGACGCCGAGCCCGACCGTGAGGCTCGTGATCATCCCCGTCATGACGTTGAACGGGATCTCGAGCAGGTACATCGTCCCGAGAATCCACGAGACGCTGAACACGACCGGCAACAGCGTCACCGCACCGAGGGTCGCACTGCCTTTCGTGAGCCGGTAGGCGATCATCAGGAAGGCGAAGACGGCCACGAGGGTGATCAGCAGGCTCTCGATGACCGTGTCCATGAGTTGGTCCTGGATGATGTCGAACAGGATCGTCTGCCCGGTCGCGGTGGCCTCGAGCCCGTTCCCGTCGATCCCGTCCGCGATGGATCGCATCTCGGTCGTGACGTCGCTCATGGCCGCGGTGCCGCTCGTCGAGATAACCAGTCGGGCGGCCTCGTAGTCACCGTCCGCGGTCCGGTGGAGGACGGCGCTCGCTTCGTCGGGGGCGACCGCGAACAGGTCGTCGTACACCTGCTCGAGGTTCCGGTCGGGGACGCGGTCACCGTCGGTATCCGCCGCGGTGAGCGTCGCGTTGAACGATTCGTTCTCGCGTGCGACCTGCTGCATCGTCCCGATCGGACTTCGGACGTCGGCCTCGCCGCTCGAGAGGGTGGCGGCGACGGAGCTGTTGGCGGCCTCGCGTTCGGCCGCCTCGAGCCGCTGTATCGTCGCCGGATCAGTAACGTTGCCCTCCACGAGAATCTGTGCCTGTGAATCCTCCCGAACGAAGTTCTCGTTGACGAACTCGAGGTTCTCCTTCATCGAGTAGTCGTCGGGTTTGAACGGCTCGGGCAGATCGTCCGTCCACGCCGGTGGGTCCTCCGCGATGAAGTCCTCCTGACTGAAGCTGGTATCGACCTGCGTCGCGCCGTAGGCACCGCCGGCGCTCACGAGAAGCGCGAGCAGGATGACGACGATCGGGATCCGGCGTGCCGCCGTCGAACCGGTCGACAGGAGTTGGCTGAACCGCCCGCCGCCGGTCCCGAACGCGCGCTTTTTTCGGTCGAAGCCGCGGCTCTCGAGGAACTCGTCGAGTTCGATCTTGAGCGCCGGAATCAGGACGCCGAACACGAGCAGGGCGACCGTGATCCCGACGGCGCTGACGATGCCGAAGTCCTGAATCGGTGGCACCGGACTCGTGAGGTTCGAGAGGAAGCCGATCGCCGTCGTCGCGGTCACCAACACGAGCGCGACGCCGACGCCGGCCAGCGCGGTCCCCATCGAGCCGCGCGTGTCGTCGGCATCGTACGCGCCGCCCGCCTGCCGCTGTTCGCGGTGGCGCATGAAGATATGGATCGCGTAGTCGATCGAGAGCCCGATCAGCAGGACCGGGACCGCGATGAACATCTGGTTGAAGTCTATTCCGGTCCAGCCCATGAAGCCGAACGTCCAGAGCAAGACGGCGGCGATGCCGAACAGGCCGAGGAGGATATCTAGAAGATCGCGGTACGCGACGATCAGGGCGACGACGACGAACAGCAGCGCGAGCGGGCCGACGATCGCGAGGCTATCGCCCATCGAATTGTCGATCTCCTCGCCCATGATGCCGCCGCCGAAGACGATGACGTCGGCACCGTCGGATTCGAAGGCGTCGGTGGCGATGGACTGCATGGCCAGTTGCGCGTCGACGAGCGCGTCGGAGGCCATTCCGCCCTGGCCGCCATCACCCTCGGTCTGGTGGGTGACCAGCAGCATCGTCGCGTTCGCGCTCGTCGATCCGGCCTCGTAGCTCGTCGGCATGAAGGCCAGACCGCTCGTCCGACCGGACGAGTCCTCGCTCAGGACGGCACCGAGGGCGCGCTCGTACTCGGTGGCGTTCATCGACTCGAGCGCATCGATCTGTTCGGGCAGCGTCGGTGAGGTTGCGTTCTCGAGGGCGGCTCGCTCGGCCGACAGTTCAGCGCCGAGCGACTGGAGTCGCTCGCTCCGTGACTCGAGGGCCGTACTGCGCCGGTCGAGGGCCGCGTACTCGTCTTCGAGGACGCCCTGTGTCCCGAGGCGGTACGCCGCGTCGATCCGTGACTCGTTCTCGGCGGCACGAAGGCGCTGTGCCGATTCGTTGAACGTCGCGTACTGCGTCTCGTTCAGGTCGACCGACGAGTTCTCGTCGACCGTCGCGAACTGTTCACGCGGCGACGCCGACGGATCGGCCCGAAGCGTCTCGAGCGCCCCGCGAAGTTCCGCCCGTGTGGCGTTCAGCGCCGCGCTCCGTTCTGCCACGGCGGTGCGTTCCGCCTGGACGGTCGCGTTCAGTTCCTCGAACTCCGCGGCCGTCGCCTCGAGTTCGCGCTGTTGGTCGGCGGTAAGCGACGAGATCGCGACGAGGTTTGCCGCGCCGACCGTCGGCCGGTCGTCGACGAGCGTCCCGGAGACCGTCTCGTTCTCGCGGAACGATTGTTGGAGTCTGAGCGTCTCGACCATCGACTCCTGGGAGAGGACGTTGTCACCCCTGACGATCACCTGTGCCGCCGACGTGTTCTCCTGCCCGGTCGAGAAGTTCTGCTCGACGTACTCGAGTTTCTGTGCTTCCTCGGTGTCGCTCTGGAACTGATCGAGCGACGAGGATTGCTCGATCATGCCGGCTCCGGAGCCCGCGACGACCGTGAGAACGAGCATGACGGCGATTACGAGCCGACTGTGTTCCGTGACGCCGTCGGCGATCCGGTCGATCCAACTCATGTGCCGGTCTTCCCTCCGCGAACCGTCGCGGCGTCAGGACGACGCGATCCCGATCGGGATCGACCGCGACCCGCCGGACTCGCGGCCGCGATCGGGCGGCGGGTCCACGTCGGCCGATCCGACAGTTGTTCCGTCGGGACACGAACGCGTGCCGGTGTCTCCGACGCGGTTCGCGACCGTCTCGATACTGCTCTCCGTTCCGGACGGGAGAACGCTCCGACGACGGCCGTCGGCCACCCCGTCTCGGGAGCCCGTCTCGATTCTTCGGCCATATACTAACTGAATATTCAGTCAGTGCTTATCTACTTTCTCCCTCTAGATCGGTCCTGCTACCGACCGTCACACGAGACTCGGACCGAATCGGTAGCACCGACAGTTGACCATTCAATCAATTTTTATACGTTGCAGCGGTACGTCGTACTCAGATGGAGGCTGTTACGGCAGCGGATCGGACGGCGGGCGACGCCGGGACTCGAGTCGAACCACCGGAGCGGGGCGACTGTCTGCCGCTCGTTGAGTCGGGGGGGACGCGACCGCTATGACGCAGTTTCCGCCGTTCCTCGAGGAAACGGACGACACGCGAGACGCCATTATGCGGGCGACCTACGCCGCGCTCTGTGAACACGGCTACAACGAACTGACCATCCAGCGGATCGGGGACGAGTTCTCGAAGAGCAAGTCGTTGCTGTATCACCACTACGACAGCAAGGACGACCTCCTGCTCGATTTCCTGTCGTTCATGCTGGACCAGCTCGAGGGACAGATACCGACGTATCGCGCGGGCGGGGCCGACGACCACATCGCGGAAATCGTTGAACAAACGTTCGATCTCGGAGTCGCCGAGATGGGGACCGACTTCACCCGGGCACTCGTCGAGTTGCGTGCGCAGGCAGCCCACGACGAGGGCTACCGGGAACACTTCACGCGTAGCGATCAGTTCGTCCGCAAACACGTCGCCCACACGATTCGCTCGGGCATCGAACAGGGCGTCTTTCGGGACGTCGATCCACAGGAAACGGCGGCGCTGTTTCAGCTCGTGTTCGTCGGAACGATGACCCAGCGCGTCACCAGCGACGACGACATCCTCGAGGACGGACGGAGTGCGTTCGAACGATACGTCCGCGAGTGCCTCCTCGAGGCGGAGTGAATCGCCCCGAGAACGGACTGTCGGACGAACTGGGACCGGGTCACGGACGAGGTCCCCACCTCGTCGCGCTGGGTCTGCGTCGCGTTTCGCAGTCGAACGTCTCAGTTGGTCACCGGTCAGTTGCTGACCCGAGACGTGACTCGACCGAGAGCGCGTTTCTGCGCCGGTAAAGCGGTTATCCCGGTCCACGTCGATGACGACTGTCCTGCCGACGATGCGCTGTCTCCGATAACTAACTGTTCAATTATCGATTATCACTCGATGATGGATCGATGTCGCTGTCTCGAGCGTGCGTTACAGAAGCGGAGGGGAGACTGCACCGTGACTACGGATCCGTACCTCTCTCGCAACACCGTACGATCATTCTCTGCGGTGTCCGTTTCCCCTGTTGGGGTAGCGACGATACCAGCGACGGCCGCCGGTCTACAGCTGTGTCGTCAGTAACTAACCGATTAGTAACTTTTATAACTATGCTGGCCAATATTTCGATTAGCGATAGCGTCGCTTTTGGTTACATACGTATGGGTGTAAACGGATCGGCCGGTTTCCGTTTCGATGCAGTCGTCGACACCCTGCGGTAACCTGTTCTCGAGGACCTCGCCAGCCGAATCCAACGCCGTCGATCGGTCTCTCGCCGATCATGTGGTGTCCCATCGGCGGTCCGGTCGGCGGTTCCGATGCGTATCGACACCGCGGCGAATCGGATCGAAAGCGCTGTCGGCTCCCACTCGATCGGAGACGCGGACGGCAAAACTGAGAAGCGACGGCGGTTTCGTCGGCCGAGCGCCGTTAGTCGGTTACTGCGGGCTCGGACTCGAGCCGCTCGCGGAGCCGACGGCCTCCTGTTCGAACGCGGTGCCGGTGATCGACCTGAGCCGGGCGACCAGCGAGTCCTTCTTGGGTTCGCCCATCAGGGCGACGTCGAGAACTTCGCTGATGTGCGAGCAGGGGATGATCTCGATCATGTCCTCGTACTCGTCTTCGATCATCACGTCCTGTTCGTTCGCTTCGGGGATGATGACCTTGGTACAGCCGGCCTTGGCGGCGGCCTCGATCTTGTGGGTGACCCCACCGACCGGCAACACGTCGCCACGGACCGACAGCGAGCCGGTCATCGCGACCGACTGGTCGACCGGGATGTCCTCAAGGGCGGAGATGACGGCAGTCGCCACCGTAATGGAGGCGGAGTCGCCGTCCACACCGCCTTCGCCGGCTTGAACGAACTGGATGTGAATGTCCTTCTCCGAGAGATCGACGTCGGAGAACTTCTTGATGATCGCGGAGACGTTCTGGACCGACTCCTCGGCCATCTCCTTGAGCTGGCCGGTGGCGATCACCCGACCGCCGCCCTGCGTGGGGGCGATCTCGGCCATGACCGGGAGCATGATGCCCGAGTCCTCGCCCATGACCGCGAGACCGTTGACCCGGCCCGCCACGCCGTCCTTGGTGATCTGCAGTTCGTAGTCCTTGCGGCGCTCGATGTAGTCGTCGGCGAGCTGTTGCTCGATCGAGCGCGAGCGGTCCTTGGCCCGGAGTACGTCGTCTCGAGTCGTGTGTTCTCGGTCCTCGGCGCGGGCGATGTCACCCGCGACACGGACGAGTCCACCAAGGGTTCGGAAGTGCAGCGTGAGGTGGTTCTTGCGACCCGAGCGACGCTTGGCCTCGAGGATGAGTTCCTCGACGGCGTCGTCGGTGAAGTGCGGGAGGCGACCGTCGCGTTCGACCTCCTGGGCGATGAAGCGGGCATACTTGCGCCGCATTTCGGGGGTGTCCTCGATGGTGTCGTCCATGTAGACTTCGTACCCGTACCCTTTGATCCGGTTGCGCAGCGCGGGGTGCATGTTCTCCATGGCGTCGAGGTTCCCGGCGGCGACCATGATGAAGTCACAGGGGACGGGTTCGGTCTGGACCATCGCGCCCGAGGAGCGCTCGGACTGGCCGGTGATCGAGAACTCGCCCTCCTGGATCGCCGTCATCAGCTTCTGCTGGGTCTGAATGTCGAGCGTGTTGATCTCGTCGAGGAACAGCACGCCCTTGTTGGACTGATGAATCGAGCCAGGTTCGACCCGCTCGTGGCTCGGCGTTCCCATGCCGCCGGACTGGAAGGGGTCGTGGCGGACGTCGCCCAGCAGCGCGCCGGCGTGGGCACCGGTCGCGTCCTCGA
The DNA here is from genome assembly GCF_000230735.2 of Natrinema pellirubrum DSM 15624. Taxonomy (NCBI): domain Archaea; kingdom Methanobacteriati; phylum Methanobacteriota; class Halobacteria; order Halobacteriales; family Natrialbaceae; genus Natrinema; species Natrinema pellirubrum. The sequence continues at coordinate 2,871,627 of NC_019962.1, read as the reverse complement.
ACGGTGCGACGCGCTGATCGCCGTTGTTGACCAGCAGGTTCGGCACCATCGCGTCCGAGCCCTGGCCCAGCGTCCGGAAGATGAACCAGATAACGCCTGCCGCGAGGAGGCCAAGCAGGAGCGAGGATCCCGACAGGATCGTATAGGCGAGGATCACTGCGATGACGACCCACATCAGGATCGATCGCATCCGGTTTCGCTTGCTGGCTTCCTCCTTGTGAGCGTCGACGATCTGATCGCCCTTGCCGGCGGGAACGGTCCGAACTTTCGGCTCGTTCTCGTCGTCGGGGTTGGGATAGACCAGAACGTCCTGGAGGTCTTCCTTGGGCAGCAGTTGACTCATCGCCTTGGCCAGCATCGATTTGCCGGTCCCGGGCGAGCCGATCATCATGACGTGGCGGCGCTGCTTGGCCGCCTTGATGATGATATCGCGTGCTTCGTCCTGGCCGATGACCTGATCGACGAGCCGCTCCGGGACCTCGATGTCCTCGGTGGTATCGATCTTCAGTCCACCGAGAAGGTCGTCCTCGGCGATCTCCTCGTCAACCTCGACGCCGGGATCGACCTCGACCGTGCTGCCGAGGTCCTCGACTGTCTCGAGGTCGTCGTCCTCGTCGGACGACGGGTCGACCCCGTCGATCGGATCGTCGGCGCTGTCACGACGGCCGCTCTCGTCCTCGGGCGACGATCGATCTCCCTGACGCTCGGCGGGCTCCTCGGGTCGCTCGTCGGTCGGAGCGGGCTCCGAGGCGTCTTCGGGAGGATCGCCGCCGTTCGTATTCTCACTCATAAAACTCCGTTCAGTATCCGACCCGAAGGGACTGCGACTGATATACTTTCTCCACGTGATAGTTGCGAGCGATCGCCTCGAGCGGCCGATACGACGACTACAGACGGCAGTTCCGGCAGGTGGGTTCCGGTCCGTGCAGACGCCGGGCGGTGCCGTTCCCGAGCGATGTCTGCGGATGGGTCCGACCGGGCGGACGTGAACTGGGCACCGATACGAACCGGATCCGACGATGGTACAGCGGGGACGGCGGTGCGGTGGCAGCCGGTCGCGTACAGACGTACTGCTAACCGAACCGTTATGTCTCGCAGTCTCCGAGGATCGGTATGGAACTCTCCGCCGTAGACCTCTCTCCGGTCCCGGACGACGGTACCGCGACCGACGCCTACGCGAACACCGTCGCGGCCGCACGACAGGCCGAGCGGCTCGGCTACTCACGGTTCTGGGTCGCCGAACACCACGGCATGGCGACCAGGATCGCGGGCACCGCACCCGAAGTCTTGCTCGGCCATCTCGCCGCGGAAACCGACGCGATCCGCCTTGGCTCCGGGGCGGTCCTGCTCAACCACTACAGCCCGTTCAAGGTCGCCGAACAGTTCGGCGCACTGGACGCGCTCGCGCCGGGCCGTATCGACGCGGGTCTCGGGCGGGCGAACGGCTCGCCGGCCGCCGACCGCGCCCTCGGCACGGACCGACGCGTGCAGAACCCCGACGAGGACCACACCGAGAAGATCAAGGCCGTCGTCGATCACCTCTACGACGACTATCCCGAGGGACACGCCTACAGCGACCTCGAGATCCCGCGCTCGGGCGAGGCCGAGCCGGTCCCGTGGGTCCTCGGCTCGAGTCCGTCCAGTGCGGCGATCGCCGGTGAACTCGGCTTGCGATACTGTTTCGCGGCGTTCATTCGGCCGCAACTCGCCACGCGCTCGTTCGAGGCCTACCGTGATCACTTCGAGTCGTCGCGGCTGGCCGACGGACTCGACGAACCACAGGGGATGCTCGCGGTGAACGCGGTCTGTGCCGAAACGGACCAAGCGGCGGCGCGGATCCGAGCGGTCGCCGAGGCGACGTACAAGCGGATGCAACGCGGCGAAATCGGGACGAGACCGTCGATCGAGGACGCCATCGACGAACTCGGCGGCGTGCCCCAGCCGACGCCTGCGACGCTCGATGCCGAGGAGTGGCCGCGGGCGATCTCCGGGAATCCGGAGACGGTTGCAGGCCTCCTAGAGCAACTCGCCGATCGCGTCGGCGTCGACGAGGTGATGATCCAGCACGTCGTCCCCGATCACGACGTCGCGCTCCGTTCGCACGAACTACTGGCCGACGGCGTCGGCCTCACGGCTCGTTGAGTACCCGCTCCGAACGGCCCCGGATCACTGATTCGAGAGGGATCGAGGGTAGTCTGGAAACGAAGACTTATGCGATACTAACCGGTTAGTAAGTGTATGCCCAAGTCGATATCGCAGAAGCGACCGTGGCTTGCAGCACTGCTCGCGGCGCTCGCCACCGGACTCGGGCACCTGTACCTCCGACGGCTGCGCCGTGCGCTTGGCTGGATCGTCGTTTCGTTCGGCGTGTCCGCCGCGTTCGTCGATCCGGCAGCGATCGACGCGTTACTGGCCGGGAACGGAACCACGGAGACACTGCTTGCCGTCGCACCGATGCTCCTCGTCGTGGGACTCAGTACCGTCGACGCGTACCTGCTCGCGTACACACAGCAGACGAGGACGACCCCGTCACCGCCGTCCGAGACGGAACCGACTGACTGTCCCCACTGCGGAAACGAACTCGATCCGGACCTCGAGTTCTGTCACTGGTGTACGAGAGCGGTCGAGAACGCCGATCGAGACGCGGCGACCGACGGCACCTGAGATCCACGGAGAAAAGCGACGCGCTCAGTCGTTCAAGAGGACGCTCGTTACGTACTCGTCGGCGGTCCGTCTCGCCGTTGTAAGCGCACAGTCTTCGTCCAGTACGACCGCTCGAGTTCGGGCCCCGTCGACGATCGTCATGAGCGCGCGTGCGACGTGTTCGGTGTCGACGTCGACGAAGACGCCGTCCTGAATCCCCTGGTCGATCACCGTGCGAAGCAGGTACCGCACGTATTCGTCGTTCTGCCGAAACCGGTCGCTGAACCGGTCCTTGTACGGTGCCTGACTCCGCATCTCCAGGATCGCGACGAGTAAGTCCTGGTGGTCTTCGGGCTCGACGAGCAGTTTGTCGAGCAGTTTGTCGAGTCGCCGTTCCGGATCCGTCGTTTCGACCTCGTGGACGGTGTCCTTGAACCGATCGAGGACGTAATCCAGAAACGCCGCGAGCAGGTCCTCTTTGGTGTCGTAGTGGTAGTGGATCGCGGCCGTCGACTTCCCGTACTCGTCGGCGATCCGTTGGATCGTGAGGTCGGCGTATCCGTGTTCGCGAAGCGCGCGATAGGTCGCACGCATGATCTCCTCGTTCGGGTCGGAGACCGGCTCAGTTGGCGACTTTGCCATTGTTCGAGTGTCGGTCGGGCGGCGGATAACAGTTGTGACCTGCTCGTTAGCCCGTCGCGGGTCGTTCCGACTCCCCCACGTGAGTCTGTCGGATATCGACTCCGAAACGCCCCTCTCGAGTCGATACCGTTCCCGAACGCTTTTGACTAACTGGTTAATAGCCAAGAACACGGAACGACATGGATACCGATGCAGTAGCCGAGAGTTCGTGCAGTAGGCATCGAACGCGGGATGGGTTCGTGACGTCGGCGACGGTGCCGTCCGAAACGGACGTCGGTGTTCCCGCGATGACCGCGACCCGGTCGGAGACCAACCGTCGATGACTCGTGAACTCTCGCTCAGCGAACGTCGGGACGCGATCGACGAGCGGCTCGAGGGGACGCTCGAAACCGCGCGTGGCGACTACCTGCTGCCGGCACGGACGGCCGTCGTCGACCGGGACGATCGGTGGTACGGACAGCTCGTCGCGCTCGTCGCGAACTCGGTCACGGACGCGCCGGACTCGCCGTCGATACTCCGGGCTGCGACCGCGATGGAGCTGTTCCGGGGCTACTCGCACCTTCGGGAACGGTTGCTGGCCAGACTCGACACGCCGGGAACCGAAGCAGTGGCGTGGGAGTCGAACGCGGCGTTACTGGCCGCCGACTACCTCCAGACGGCGGCGTATTCGATGCTCGGATCGCTCGAGGGAACAGCGGGAGGGACGTGCATCGAACGCCTCGCAACCGTTTCGGAGCGACTCGTCGAAACGCTCGCCGACGCGGATTTCGACTCGCAGCCGACGCCGGCGGCGTACCGGTCGTTCGTCGACGGAACGGCGGGTGCGCTCGGTCGCGGTGCGGCCGATATCGGCGCGACGCTTGCGGCTGTCGACGATCGGCAGCGAGGTCGCTTCGAAACGGTTGGACGCGGCGGCAGTGTCGAACGGCGCATCCGAGACGACGTTGCAACCGACACGGTGTCGTCCCGTCCCGGCCCCCGAGTCCGTGACGACCGGCAACTGCGTCGGTACGCACGATCCCAGCACGCGGACGCGACTCGAGCGCTTCGGACCCTCTCGTCGACCGCGGACGTCGACTCCCTTCGCGAATTTCTCGGTCGAACCGTCCCGAGCGATCCCGAACTCCACTGACTGCCACCACTTCCCGTCGCCCCGGAAATGACAGCGCAGGCGGTTGTATAATCGCCGTGTCAGTATCGGGCCGAACAACGACACGAACCGATGAGAGTACTCGCGCCGGTACCGGCACGGTCCCGCTTTCGCTGGTCAACCCACCGGATCGATCTCGGGGTTTATCGCCGACAAACCCATTCGTAAACACATGGCACATCGATTCGTGCGCGCCCGGCCGAAGCGCGAGCGACTCCCCGAGTTACGCGATCGGCTCGACGACGGCGATATCGAGCAGTTGGACCCGTTCGGCCGTGCGATGACGACGGCCCTCGAGAACGCACGCTTCGATCCGACGACCGGCGAGGCGGTGTGGATCGAGGAGGACTACTGTACGCCGCCACTGGCGATGGAGCGGGGCGCGGTCCTCGAGGAGTACTTCGACGAGATCACGGTCGTCGCCGACGACGTCGACGAGGCGGCCGGCTGGCAACGCATCGACGAGTTGCCCGGACTGTGGGGGCAAGTACTTGACGAGGCGTAGTTCCCGCTGCACCCGTCGTCCGGAGAGATGGCCGGCAGCTGGGTCCGGATATCGATGCGGCGATAGCGGCCGTTCTCACTCCGACTCCGAGAGCAATTCCTCGACGTACTGATCTTCCCACTCCCGGCGCGCCTCGAGTTCGCGCCGCCCGCGCGCCGTGATCGTGTAGTAGTTCGTCCGCTGGTCGAGTTCGCCCTTCTCGACGAGACCCTTCTCGACGACGTCGTCGAGATTCGGATAGAGTCGCCCGTGGTGGATCTCCTTCTCGTAGTAGGTCTCGAGTTCGTCCTTGATCGCGAGTCCGTGCGGCTCGTCCTGTCCGGCGATCACGTACAGCAGGTCACGCTGAAAGCCCGTGAGATCGTACATGTCCGGGCTTTGGTCGGGTCGCGTATAAGAACCGCGGAACGAGATACGGTGTGTCCAATTGGGACAGACCCACAACCGACGAGTCGGGGCTCGCTCGCGACCGGTCGACCGAGCGGGCGGCGATCGGTGCGATACCGCTTTTCTTGGGATGACGAACCACACCGCTTAATCGGGAGAACTACCAACAGGATGTATGGTTCGCCGAAGCGTTCTGTTCGCCCCGGGAGACGAACCCGAGATCATGCGGAAAGCGGCCACGAGCGAGGCGGATGTCGTCGTCTTCGACCTCGAGGACGCGGTCGCACCGGCCGACAAGGCAGCCGCACGCGAGGCCGTTCGCGACGTCCTCGACGACGGCGCGGCCGAGCCCGAACGCTGCGTTCGCGTAAATCCGGTCGGCACGTCGGCCGCGACCGATCTCGAGGCGATCCTCGAGGGAACGCAGCCGGATAGCGTGATGCTCCCGAAAACGGAGTCAGCAGCCGACGTCCGAACGGTCGAGCGCCTCTTCGACGAATACGATGCCGATCTCCCGGTCCTATCACTGATCGAGTCCGCCGCGGGCGTCCTCCGGGCCGACGAGATCGCCACGGCCGCCGCGACCGACGCACTCTTGTTCGGCGCCGAGGACCTCGCGGCGGACATCGGCGCGACGCGGACGAGCGAGGGAACGGAGGTGTTGTACGCTCGAGAGCGGACCGTTCTCGCAGCCAGCGCCGCCGGCGTCGACGCTATCGATACCGTCTATACGGACTTCACGGATACGGACGGGCTTCGCGACGAAACGGCCTTTGCCGCGCGGCTCGGGTACGATGGGAAGATCGCGATCCATCCCGCGCAGGTCCCTGTCATCAACGACGCCTTCACGCCGAGCGACGACGACGTCGAGTGGGCGGAGCGCGTTCTCGACGCCCGAGACCGGACGGATGCGGGCGTGTTCGAAGTCGACGGCGAGATGATCGATGCGCCGCTTATCGCACAGGCCGAACGCATCCTCGAGCGTGCCGAGCAGGTGGAGTGAGCCCTCGACCGATAGGAATAGGTGGTTCCCACCGTCCAGTGGACGTGATGAAGGCCGCCGTCCGGACGAACTTCGACGAGAGCGTCTCTGCGTACGACGCCTACGAGCAACGCACCGGTCGGTTCACCGCACTCGCGAAGCTGTTGGCCGCCGAACTGTCGGCTCGAGCGGATGGTCCCGTCGATGCCGTCCTCGACGCCGGTGCAGGTACGGGCGTGAGTACGCGCGTCTTCGCCGACCGGGCCCGGCGAACGGTCGCGCTGGATATCAGCCGTGAGATGCTGCGCGAACTCGAGGGCGCGCCGCGGGTTGAAGCCGATTTCGATCGCCTCCCCTTCGTCGAGGACTCGTTCGACGCCGTCGCGTTTACCGCGTCGCTCTTTCTGGTCCCGGATCCCGCGGTCGCGACGCGGGAAGCGGCCCGCGTCCTGCGGCCGGGCGGGGTCGTGGGGGCCGTCGCGCCGCTTGGCTGGGTCGACGCCGACGGACGGGACGTCTTCGCGGCCCTCGAGCGGGAGTCGCGGTCGCCGACGGGTGCCGACGCGGTCGAGGCGGCGCTCGCCGAGGAGTTCACCGTCACGACGGGGACGTGGCGGTTCGCGACGACGGCCGCGGACGTACGGCACTTTCACGCGATTCCGGCGATGGCGGCGCGGCTCTACCCGAAACTCGACGCCGAGGAGCGCGTCGCGAAGGCGCGCGATCTGCTTGGTGGCCTCGAGGGTACCGTCGAACAGCGGTGGCGATGGATCGTCGGCGTCGTCGACTGATGGTTCCCCGACGTTCACGCCGAGGGGAGGTCAGTCGGCGTGGTCGCGTTTCAGCGAGAGCGCGGTCCGGTCGAACGCACAGACCAGCGGCTCCTCCGGATCGTTCACTTTGAACACTTCGACGTGCATGGTGACGATGCCGCGTTCACCGTCGCTGGTCTCGTGCTTGTCGGTGACCGTCGACTGGACCCGGATCGTATCGCCGTGATAGACCGGGTTCGGATGCTCGACGTTGTCGTAGGAGAGGTTCGCGACGATCGTACCGTCGGTGGTGTCGGGGATCGTGAGCCCGACGGCCAGACTCATCGTGTAGAGCCCGTTGACCAGCCGGCCGTCGAACTGCGTCGCCGACGCGAACTCGGCGTCGAGATGCAGCGGCTGCTGGTTCATCGTCATATCGCAGAACTGCTGGTTGTCGCGTTCGCTGATCGTCCGTCGTTTCTCGTGTTCGATGGTCTCGCCGACCTCGAACTCCTCGTAGTAGCGTCCTGTCATTGGTAGTTGTGAAACGTTCGAAGGGGAATCAGAGAACGGTGCCGTGTTTCTTGTCGGGCAGGTCCTTCTCGACGGTCTCGTAGAAGGCAAATCGAGCCTCGAGTTCCTCCCGCAAGTCGCTCGGCGGGACGATCTCGTCGACGACGACCTCGCTGGCCATCCGGTGGACGTCGATGTCCTCGCGGTACTCCTCGCGGAGTTCCCGTTCCATCCGTTCGCGTTCGTCCTCGTTGTCGATTTCGGCGAGTTTGCGGGCGTAGACGGCGTTGATCGCCGCTTCGGGGCCCATGATCGCGATCTCGCCGGAGGGGAGCCCGATGACGCTCTCGGGGTCGTAGGCGGGGCCGGACATCGCGTAGATGCCCGCGCCGTAGGCCTTGCGGACGACCACCGACTGTTTCGGTACCGTCGCCGAGGAAGTCGCGTAGATCATCTTCTTGCCCTGCTCTAGGATCCCGTCTTTCTCGACCTGTGAGCCGGCCATGAAGCCGGGCGTGTCACAGAGGTAGAGCAAGGGGATGTCGTAGGCGTCACAGGTCCAGATGAACTCGGCGGCCTTCTCGGCGGCGTCGGGGAAGATCGCGCCAGCCCGGTGTGCCGGCTGGTTGGCGACGATCCCGATCGGCCGGCCGTCGATCCGGGCGAAGGCGGTGATGATCTCCGGGCCGTACTCGGACCGCAACTCGAGCGTCGACCCCGCGTCGACGATCCGGTCGATGACGTCGAACATGTCATAGCCCTTGTTGGGCTCCTGGGGCACGACGGCGTCGATGCCGTCGGGCGAGGCGGCGGGTGCCCGCCCGTCCGTTCGGGGCGGGGTCTCGTCGCTGTTGTTCGGGAGATAGCCGATGAGTTTCGCGACCAGTTTCCGGGCGTGTTCCTCGTCGTCGGCGATGAGGTCCGCGCTCCCGGAGTGGGCGGCGTGGACGTCCGGCCCGCCCAGTTCCTGGAGGTCGATCTGCTCGCCGGTGACCATCTCGACCATGCGCGGGCTGGCGATGGCCATCGCGCTTACGTCCCGGACCATGACCGTGAAGTCCGCGAAGACGGGGGTGTAGGCCGCACCGGCGATACAGGGGCCATAGAGGACGCAGATCTGGGGCACCCGACCCGAGAGCATCGAGTGGTTGTAGTAGTACTTCCCGATGCCCTCGCGGTTGGCGAAGAAGCCGGTCTGCTGGTCGATCCGTCCGCCCGAGGAGTCCATCAGGTACAACACCGGCTTCCCGGTCTTCAGGGCCCGTTGTTGCATCCGGAGGAACTTCTCGACGCCCTTCGCGGCCATGCTTCCGCGTTTGACCGTGTAGTCGTTGGCCATGAAGTGGACGTCGCGGCCCTCGAACTCGGCGGCGCCGGTGATCAGACCGTCGGCCGGCAGCCGGTCGTCGTCGTCCGCGTCGGTGTTTGCACCGTCCGGATGCCAGTCGTCGAACGCCGCGAACTTCCCGTCCTCGAAGAGGAAGTCGTCGCCGAACCAGAGATCGATCCGGTCGCGGACGAACAGCTTCCCCTGATCGGGCAGCTGATCCTTGTACTTCTCGGGGCCGCCCGCGAGGATATCGTCGATCTCCGCCAGCAGCGCCTCCTCGCGGGCCGTCGGTCCGAGTTCCGGTTCCGGCTCGGGGTCGGCCGGTTCGTCGGTCCCACCGTCGGCGGACGCACTGGCGAGTTCCGTCCCGCCGTCGTCGACGACGGTGACGTCCTCCCGGTACTTCGACGCCATCGCTTCGGCGATGGCCCGCGCCTGCGCGTCGGTCGTGTCGCTTGCAATTTTGACTCGCATCGATATCACTCCAGTGTCACGAGGGTGTCGCCCATGTCGACGGAGTCGCCCGCCGAGATCGGCACCGACTGGACCGTACCGTCGGTGCTGGCGACCACGTCGTTCTCCATTTTCATCGCCTCGAGGACACAGAGGACGTCGCCGGCCGCGACCTCGTCGCCTTCCTCGACGGCGACCGAGAGGATGGTCCCCTGCATTTCGGCGGTGACGGCCCCGGCAGCGGCGAGTTCGGCGTCGTCCCCGCCCGCGGCCCCACCGCCGGAAGCGGCTCCCGTCTCGGTTCGGGCTCCCGTCGCCTGCGACACGCCGTCCTCGATGACGACGTCGAACCGTCGGCCGTCGACCTCGACGGTGACCTCGCTCGTCGTCGCCGTGGACCCGTTCCCGTCGGTTGCCGTCGCGGAGCCCCAGCGATCGACGGCCGCCTCGAGCGCGTCGTCATCGAGTTCCCGGTCGAGATACGTCGTCGTGTGATCGCCGGTGACGAAGGTCTCGTCGTCGAGCAGCAGCCGGTGGAACGGGATCGTCGTGTGGACGCCGTCGACGGCGAAGTGTTCGAGCGCGCGTTTCGAGCGCTCGAGACAGTGGTCGCGGTCGTCGCCGCTGACGATCAGTTTCCCGATCATCGAGTCGTAGTCGCCGCCGATCTCGTCGCCCTGTGCGACCGCGTGGTCGAGGCGGACGCCGATGCTCGCCGGCGGCCTGTAGGTCGTCAGCTTCCCGGGGGTCGGCGCGAAGTCGGCGGCCGGGTTCTCGGCATTGATGCGGTACTCGACCGCGTGGCCGTCGATCTCGACGTCGGCCTGGTCGAAGGCGAGTTCCTCGCCGGCGGCGACCCGGAGCTGCCACCGGACGATGTCGATTCCGGTTACTTCCTCGGTGACGGTGTGTTCGACCTGGATCCGCGTGTTCACTTCCATGAAGTAGAACTCGCCGTCCTCGACGAGGAACTCGACCGTCCCGGCGTTCGTGTAGCCGGCCTCGCGGACGCCCTGCCGGGCGGCCTCGCCGATTTCGTCGCGCAGGTCGTCGTCGAGCGCCGGACTGGGGGCCTCCTCGATGACCTTCTGGTGGCGGCGCTGCAGCGAACAGTCGCGCTCGCCGAGGTGCCGGACGTTGCCGTGCCGATCGGCGAGGACCTGGACCTCGATGTGTTTGGGTGACTCGAGGTACTTCTCGACGTAGACCGAGTCGTTGTCGAAGTAGGCCTCGCCCTCGCGCCGGGCGCTCTCGAGGGCGTCATCGACTTCGGCCTCGCTGCGGACGATCTTCATGCCGCGGCCGCCGCCACCGCCTTCGGCCTTGATCGCGATGGGGTAGCCGTACTCCTCGCCCAGCGTCCGCACCTCGTCGGCGTCGGCGACCGGCTCGGTCGTCCCGGGGACGACCGGGACGTCGGCCGCCTGCATGACGGTTCGAGCGTTCGTCTTTTCGCCGAGCGTCTCCATCGCGTCGCTCGGCGGGCCGACCCACGTGATCCCGTCGGTCGCTTCGACGCGACGGGCGAAGTCGGCGTTCTCCGCGAGAAAGCCGTAGCCGGGGTGGATCGCGTCCGCGCCGGCCCGGTCGGCGACGTCGACGATCGTCTCCTGGTCGAGGTACGACTCGCTGGCCGGTGCCGGGCCGACGTTGTAGGCCTCGTCGGCGTACTCGACGTGGCCGGCGTCGCGGTCGGCGTCGCTGTAGACGGCGACCGTTCCGATACCGAGTTCTTCGCACGCTGCCATCACGCGGACCGCGATTTCGCCGCGATTGGCGACGAGGACTTTGTCGAACATGGTCAGTAGGATTTGGGGAAGCCGAGTTCCTGGCCGATGTGGTTGTAGGCCATCTGCTGGGAGACCGGTGCGAGTCTCGTGAGGTTGATCTCGCGCCACCAGCGCTCGACGTCGTACTCTTTCGCGTAGCCCCAGCCCCCGAACGCCTGCATCGACTGCTTGACGGCTTCGATGCCGGCCTCGACGGCCGTCGCCTTCGCGACGTTCGTCTCGTAGCCACACTCCTCGCCCTGATCGTAGCGCCAGGCGGCCTTCTCGCGCATGAGCGCGGCCGTTTCCATCCGCGCGTAGGCCTTGGTGATGGGGAACGAGACGGCCTGGTGGCTACCGACCGGGGCACCGAACACCTCGCGGTCGGTGGCGTACTCGATGGCGGTGTCGGCGGCCAGTTTCCCGATCCCCGTCCCGGCCGCGGCGAAGCCGAGGCGCTCGGGGTTTAACATATCGAGCAGCGCCCACCAGCCCTCGTCTTCCGCCCCGAGCAGGTTCTCCTTGGGGATGCGAACGTCCTCGATGAACACCTCACAGGACTTCGAGTAGTTGATGCCGTGTTTGGGGATCGGTGAGACGTCGATCCCGGGGTCGTCCATATCGACGATGAACAGGCTGATGCCGTCGGTGCCACGGTCGACGTCCGCTCGCGGGGTCGTCCGGGTGACGAGGATCATGTTGTCCGCCCGGTCGGCGAAGGTGATCCACGCCTTGTTGCCGTTGAGGACGTACTCGTCGCCGTCTTTCTCCGCGCGCGTGGCGACGTTCAGCGTGTTCGTTCCCGCTTCGGGCTCGGTGATGCCGATCGAGAAGTTTCGCTCGCCGGCCGCGATGTCAGGTAAGTACCGCTCCTTCTGGGCCTCGGTCCCGTTCTCGCGGATGCCGACGGCGGCCATCCCCGCGGTAAGGACCAGATACCAGGTCCCGGCCATGCCACAGCCCTCGGCACAGAGCGTCTCCATCGCCAGGCCCATCTCCTGCATGCCCATGCCGGCACCGCCGTACTCCTCCGGAACCAACAAGCCGTGGAACCCGGCCTCCGCGAGTTCGTCCCAGAACTCCTGTGCGAACTCGCCGTCCGCTTCTTTTTCTCGCCAGTACTCCCGTCCGTATTCGGCCGCGACCGCCTCTGCGGTCGACCGGATCATCGCGCGTTCGTCGGTAGATTCGAAATTCATGTTGTGGGATAGATCGCTCGTGATCGAGGCGTCTCGAGGGCGGGTCGCTTACGGCGACGCCTCGGACTCTTCTTCCGCGTCGTCTTGCAGTTCGGTTCGCCGGATCTTCCCCGTGACCGTCTTCGGCAGTTCCTCGCGGAACTCGATCTCGCGGGGGTACTCGTGGGCCGAGAGTTCGTCGCGCACGTGAGTCCTGATGTCCTCTTTGAGGTCTTCGGACGGCGTCGTCCCCTCGCTTGGCACGACGTAGGCTTTCACGATGTTACCCCGCTCCGTGTGGGGCTTGGGGACGACGGCCGCCTCGGCGACGGCCGCGTGTTCGCCCAGTGAACTCTCGACCTCGAACGGGCCGATGCGGTAGCCCGACGAGAGGATGACGTCGTCGGCCCGCCCCTCGAACCAGAAGTAGCCGTCCTCGTCCTTGTGTGCGAGGTCGCCCGAGAGGTACCACTCACCGCCAGACGTCTCGTCTGGCGAGGATCGCATCGCTTCGCTCTGCTCACCCCCCTCGGGGCCGTCGACGAAACACGACGCGGTCTTCTCGGGTTTGTTCCAGTACTCGGCGAAGAAGCAGGGGTAGTCGCCGCGCTGGGCGATCTCACCGGTCTCGCCGGGCTCGAGGACGGCCCCGGTCTCGGGGTCAACGATGTCGGCCTCGATGCCCGGCAGGGGCTTCCCCATCGAGCCGGGCCGCAACTCCATCGTGGGGTAGTTGTTGATGATCATGTTGCCCGTCTCCGTCTGGCCGTACGTGTCGAGGATGGTGACGCCGAGTTCGTCCTCGCCCCACTCGACGACGCCGGCGCTGAGCGGCTCGCCGATCGAGAGCGCGTGCCGTAAGTCGAGGTCGACGTCCGCCAGTAGCTCCTCTTTTTCGCGGAGCATCCGGTAGGCCGTCGGCACCGAGAACAGGACGGTGATCGGGTACTCGTCGAGCAGTTCGGCCCACTCAGCCGGATCGAACTCGCCCTCGTAGGTGAACAGCGACGCGCCCCAGTACCAGGCCCCGAGCGTATTGATTACGCCGGTCAGCCAACCCAGGTCACCGGTACTCCAGTAGAGGTCGCCGGGCTGGAGGTCGACGGCGTATTTCTGGGTCGCCGCCACGCCGGCCACCCAGCGCTGCTTGTGCCGGACGCCCTTGGCCAGCCCGGTGGTCCCCGACGTGTAGTACAGCAAAGCGTCGTCCTCGCCGCCGGTGTCGGCGGCCTCGTAGTCCGTACTCGCGCCGTCGAGTGCCGTGTTGAACACGACGTCGTCGGCGGGTGCGCCGCCGCCACGGTCGACGGTGATGACGTGGTCGACCGACGGCGCGTCCTCGAGGGCGTCCGCGACCGTTTCGCGGTTGTCGGTCGTCGTCACGAGGACCTTCGCGTCGCAGTCGTCGAGCCGGTAGGAAATCCCGTCCGGCCCGAAGCGTTCGTTGACGCTCCCCCAGACGGCTCCCCGTTTCAGCGTGCCGACCATCGCCACGTAGTGTTCCGGAATCCGCGGCATGTACGAGAACACGCGATCGCCGCGCTCGACGCCGAGTTCCTCGAGGAGGTTCGCGAACTGGCTCGAGCGGTCGGCCAGTTCCCAGAAGGTCGTCGTCGTGAGTTCGCCGTCGGTGTCGACCTGATAGAGCGCGACCTTCTCGCGGTCGGCAGCGTGTCGGTCGACGGTCTCGTGGGCGATGTTCAGGTCCGCCGGTGCGTCCCAGTCGGCTTCCGCGTAGATCTCGTCCCACGAGAACCGCTCCCGTTCGGCCTCGTAGTCCGAGAGGTTGTGGCTGGACACCATACACCGCCCCGGATCCCGTTTCCCGATATAATAGTATCGGTAAATTATGCGATGCTAATAGACACATCGTAGAGAGAACTGTTACGTCGAGGTGAGTTTCATCGAGCCAGTCATGCGTAAACGGTCCTGTTTTCAGCCTATACGATTATATATGTATTTTCATCGACTGAAAACACCCCCTCGTCCTACGCGCCGTCGCGGTTCTCGTCGTCGGCCGGCCCGTCGTGACGCGTCTCCCACAACCGTCGGACATCGTCGCGAACGGACGCCGGGAACGATCGGTCGAACGCGACTCGCGGCGCGATATACGCGTCGTCCCACCGCGGGTCCCACGCCGCGTTCACGTACAGCCGGGAGCCGGTCTCCCCGTCCCGGCGATACCGAGGCCGGTCCGCCATCGGCGCCGACGGTTCGCTGAAGATCCAGTCTCGAGACGGATGGGCTTTGAGCCAGATTTCGCCGAGGACGCGGCCGAGGTCCCGCGGCGAGACGTCGTCGTCGACGACGATGACCGTATCGAACAGCGACGAGAACGCAAAGAGGATATTGGCGAGTTGCCACTCGAACCCGGCGTAGAGAACGTTCGTCGCGACGACACAGATCCCGAGTTCGGCCGCCGCCGGCACCAGCACCCACTCGACGGGCGAGATCCCCCAGTAGTCGTCGATGCGGTCGTACAGCGTCGCCGCCGTCACCAACCCCGTCAGTTGCAGGTCGTCCGACAGCGGCCGCTCGAGCGGTGAAAAGGGAAGTACCGGATCCTCGGTCGCGAGTATCCGTTCGACCGACAGCGCCATCGACGTACTCTCGGTGCCGTACTCCCACGCTTCGCGCCGATCCGACCGGGAGTCGGGATGTCGATCGTCGACCGTCGCTTCGATCACGACCTCGGTGGCGCTCGGGACGAGCCCACCGTTCGTCGGGACGAGCGACACGCGTTCGGCGACGCCACAGTCCTGGATCGGGACCTCGAGGCGGTCCCTGACGGCGAGCAGATAGGCCGTCGTCACGGCCGCCGGCGGGACGCCGAGGGCGACCGACACCGTCCCGCCGTCGAGCAGCGACGACAGCGCCGCGGGCGTCCGTACCCGGAGCGTGTCGTCGCCGATAACGGCACCGTGAACCGGGGCCCAGTGGGTCCCCGCCGCCGTCGATACCGACGCGACGCCGAGCGTCAGGGCGGGCCAGACATCGTCGGCATCGCGCGGCAGGGCCAGTTGCCGTATCCCGTCGATGGTGCGTGCGGCCGCCTGCCTGTCGTAGGTCGGCTCCGGCCGATCGCCGGCCGGCCCCAGCCGCGTGATCGTCTCGAGGACGGTGACGAACGACGCTTCGGGGTCCAGCCCCAGACCCAGCGCCAGCCGCGACCACGGGGCCGACTCGCGTCGCTGCAGTTGGTCGGGGCCGCTGAACGCACCGCTGGTGAGATCGGCACCGTCGGTCCGTTCGTACCGGATCGCCGGGCCGTTCGCACGGAGGGCCTCCGCCGCGATGACAGGGGGTGGCACGTCGAACGGACCCTCGAGCGTCAGCAACTCGTCGTTGCTCGCCAACCCTTCAACGTACTGGGCGAACGGGATCATCGCGCCTCGCCCTCCCCGTCGAGCAGGTCGAACCGCGCCGCCGACATGCCCGCGGTGACGAGTCGCTCTTGTGCCCGTTTCCGACGGTCGTCGTCGGCCGTCCCGTCCGTTCGGTCACCGTCACTGGTGGCGTCGATGTACGCCTTCGCGGTCTTGGCTTTCGAGGTCCCCACGTCGGCGCTGCCTTTCTCCTCGGGCGTCTGGTAGATGTTGAGCGGGACCTTGGGCATCCGTTCGACGCCGAACTGGTGAAAGTCGGCGTCCGGGTCGGCGTCCAGCGCGATCGCCGTCAGCACGGCTTGCGGATCGAACGGATCGACGTCGGCATCGACGAACACGAAGAAATCGATGTGGAGCATCCCCCAGGTCGTGAACACGAAGTTGGCCAGTTGATGGAGATAGCCCGGATAGGGACGATCCGTCGAGATCACCCAGACGGTCCGGGAGGTAAAGCGCCACGGCACGGCCGACTCGACGTCGAAGCCGGCGGCCTGCAGCCCGAGCGTCGCGTCCGGGCCGGCCGCGGCGAGCTGGAGCGTGCTGCCGGAGTTTCGCCCGTATCCGACGCCGGTCCCTTCGACGCAAAACGGGACGCGGGGCTCCGTCCGGCGGGTTATCGCGTCGATCGCGAACGCGGGCATCGATCGCCGCGGCCCGTTCATGTACCCGAAGTAATCGCCGAACGGACCCTCGTCGAGCCGTTCGTTCGGGAGGACACGGCCCTCGAGGACGACCTCCGCCGTCGCCGGGACGTACAGGTCGTTCGTCTCACACGGAACGAGGTCGACGGGTCGGTCTTTCATGCCGCCCGCGAAGGTGGCTTCGCTCCGCCCTGCTGGGATCCACATCTCCGTCGTCGACTGGACGACCGGCTCGGCACCGATGACGACCGCCACCGGCATCGGTTCCTCTCGCGGTTCGTAGTCGTAGTAATACCGGTTGGGAACCTGTTCACCCGCCAGAAACAGCAGGCTGGCGAACGGCCCGTCGTGGATCATCAGCCGATGGCTCGACCAGCGGCCCCACCGCGTCTCCGGGTCCGGTGCGACGACGGTGTGGAGGTTCGAATATCGCCCGCCGTCGCCCCGATGGATGTACGGCCACGGGAGCGACAGGAGGTCGACGTCGTCCCCGGTCCGAACGACGTCCTTACAGGGCGCCGCGTCGCGCTCGAGGACCCGCGGTTCCTGGGGCGATCGGAGTCGGTCGATGAGCCGCTCGTAGTACGCCCCACCGGACAGGCCGGTCGGCAGCCCGATCGCTCGGGCGAGGTGATCCCACGGTCGGTTTCGGGGGCCCCGGTACGGATCGCCGACGAGCGACGCGTCGACCGCCGTCTCCGCGACCGACTCGAACACCGGGACGTCGCCGTCGGACCGGTTGGCGAGCGTCGTGATCGCGCTCGCCTCGAGGTCCCACGAGACGGGCTCGTCGAACGAGACGAGGGCGTCCGCCTCGTCGAGGCACTGGAGGAATCCCCGGAACGAATCCACCGTCATGGCTCGTTTTCCGAGCGGGCGCGGCGGAGCGGATCGTCCTCGAACTCGGTCCGGACGGTCTCGTAGGCGTCAAGTAACGCGGGGCGGTTCGCCGCGAGATACTGAAACGCCATCTCGCGAAGCGCCTCGGCGGTCGAGTCGTACTGGCCGGATTCGACGAGATACCGGAGGATGACGTTGAGGTCGTCGGACCGGGTGTTGACGATGTTCGAGGTCGATTCCTGGTCCGCCGCGAGCCGGCGCAGGAGGTCCTCGTTGATCCCCGCCGCGTCGATCTCGTCGATGAGTTCGACGTACCGTTGCTCG
Organism: Natrinema pellirubrum DSM 15624; assembly: GCF_000230735.2. Lineage (NCBI taxonomy): Archaea > Methanobacteriati > Methanobacteriota > Halobacteria > Halobacteriales > Natrialbaceae > Natrinema > Natrinema pellirubrum. The sequence continues at coordinate 2,854,132 of NC_019962.1, read as the reverse complement.
CTGACGCTCTCGTGTGGCCCGGCGACGACGGTCAGTGGCTGTGGATCCGTGAGTTCGTCGGGATCGTTTGCGATCCGGACTCGCGCCTCGAAGATCCGCTTCGTCTCCGCATCGGTTATCTGGAGTGTCGTTTCCGTCCGCTCCTCGTCGGGCAGATGGTCCGCTGCCGTGATGTACTGGTTTGACATGGCCTCCCGTCGCGTATCGTTTCCACGACCCACGTTCGTAGGGCCACGGGCCAGTGGCCCTTATGCTCTTTCTCGTCCGAAGGCGACGAGTTCGGCGGGACGAGATGCGACGGTCGCGACGGAGGCCGCCCCTACTCGAGGGCGCGACCGGAGCGGCGCGTAACTGCAGGCGTCGCTCCGACCGGGACCTCAGTAGCCCAGTTGATCGCGGACCAGGACGACGGTCGTCCGATCGTCCTCGAGTTCTTGTCGGAAGATGAGCTGTTTGGCGATGGCGGACTCGACGCCGTAGGCCTCCTGTGCCCGTTCGTTCTCGAGGGGGTAGGCGACCGACTCGAGGCGGTCGAGCGCGTCCTCGAGCGTCGGCACGATCTTGTTGACGCCGCTGACGATCACGACGTTGCTCGCGGCGAAGGGGTACGCGCCGATCCGGCTGCCAGAGCGGTCGGCCGCGACGAGTTCGCCCGTTTGGGCGATCGCGTTGATACCGCCGAGGAAGTAGTCGGCGGTCTGGGACTCGCGGCGGGCCGCCTGGCGCTCGGCGTCGTCGTCGATGCTCCAGATCTCGTCGGCCAGGCTCTCCCACTCGTGGTCGCCCGCCGAGAGGTAGTCATCGAAGCCGATCTCCTCGAGCGTCGTGGAGTGGCCGTTCATCACCGACGCACCGGCAGGGATCTGTGATTGGACCGCTTCGAGGGCCGCTTCGGTTGAGTCGGCCACGACGACGTCGAAGCCGTTCGCCTCGAGGTTGTCGACGGTTGCCTCGATGGCCTCGTCGGTCGGCAGTTCGTCGAGCGTCGCGTCGATCTCGGTGTCGTCTACGTAGTCCGGTTTTCGTTGTGACATGTGTCGTTGCCGTACGTTCGTCTGGGGCCGAGATCACCGTAAGTGTTCGCGGATACCGGTGTTAGCTGATTACACCGGTGTTACTTCGTCGTTCGGTCGGCCCGCACTGCCGTCCGCGAGTGCCACACGCTGGGCCCAATCACGAATTACCGGGTCGAATACCGCCAATAAGCAAAACGACTAACACGTCACCCGTGGTCGGTAACGTATGCGTGATTTTCACGTTCACTCGAACTACTCGGACGGAGACTTCCTTCGATCGATGGTTCGGGCGGCCGAGACGGCCGGTCTCGACGGCATCGGGTTCGCCGACCACTGCAACGTGGCCTCGCGCGAGCGGCCCGAATCGATGCGAGGGGTCTACGGCTTCAACCTCGATCTCACCTACGAGCGCCGCCGTCGGGGGATCGAGCGGTTGCAGAGCGACTTCGACCTCGAGATCTACGACGCCGTCGAGATGGACTACGATCCGCGCGACGAGGCGGCCATCGACACTTTCCTCTCGGAGGCGGGCTTCGAGTACGCGATCGGCAGCGTCCACGCCGTCGACGGCAACAACGTCCAGGTCGCGTCCCACTTCGCGGCGATGTCCGACGCCGAACGCGACGCGGTCGTCGACAGGTACTTCGACCGGCTGGTCGCGCTCGTCGAGTCGGAACTGTTCGATATCGCGGCCCACGTCGACCTGCTCGAGCGGACGCCGCCGCTGCGGGGGCGGGCGACCGAGGCCCACTACCGGCGCGTGGCGCGGGCACTTGCCGACTCGCGAACGGTGCCGGAGGTAAACGCCGGGCGGGCGCTTTCCGACGCCGGGGTCGTCCATCCCGCCGAGCGGTTCCTCACCGTTCTCCGCGACCACGACGTGGCCGTCACCGTCGGCACCGACTCCCACCACCCCGACGAACTCCCCGACCGAGCCGCCTTCCTCGAGGACTTCCTCGACGAATGGGGTCTCGAGGCAGTCGATCCGGACGGACTTGGGACTGACGCGTGAATCGACGGGAGCCGTCACGTCTCCTTCAACGCCGAGAAACGAGACTCTCGTTCCCGATCGAATGTGACGAACAGCAACGGGTTCCCGGCTATCGTAATGATCGTTCATACATATTCTTCAATGTACGTCCATTCTTCACGAAAGATCCTTGGTAATCTATAGCAAAGTCTTTAGGTCACGTGGAGCAAAATCGAGGATACGGTCGATCATCGGCCACTGATCCACTATGAGCGACGACGAACTCATCTGGCGAATCGCGGGCGGTTCCGGCGACGGGATCGACTCGACGAGCCAGAATTTCGCCAAGGCGCTGATGCGCTCGGGGCTCGACGTATTTACCCACCGCCACTATCCGTCGCGGATCCGCGGCGGCCACACCTACGTCGAGATCCGAGCCGCGGACCATGAGGTACAGTCACGCGGCGACGGCTACAACTTCCTGCTCTCGCTGGGTGACTCCTTCGCCCGCAACCCGCAGGAGGAAGCCTACTACGGCAACGAGGAGATCAAGCCCCTCTCGGAGAACTTGGACGAACTTCGCGAGGGCGGGATCATCGTCTACGACGAGGGCCTCATCAGCGAGGAAGACGTCGAAGCGATCGACCTCCACGAGCGTGCCGAGGAAAACGATTGGCACGTCTTCCCGATGGACCTGCGCGGACTCGCACGCGAACACGGTCGCGAGGTCATGCGCAACACCGCAGGCGTCGGCGTCACCGCGGCGCTGTTGGACATGGAACTCGAGCACATCGAGGACCTGATGTCCGACGCGATGGGCGGGGACGTTCTCGAGGCGAACCTCGAGATTCTCCACGAGGCCTACGAGACGACGCGGGAGGAGTACGAGTTCGAACACGACCTGCGGGCCCCCGAAGGCTCTCACGACGCCGAGCAGGCGCTGCTGTCGGGTTCGAACGCGATCGCCTACGGCGCGATCGACGCCGGCTGTCGGTTCATCGCCGGCTACCCGATGACGCCGTGGACGGACGTATTCACCATCCTCGCGCAGAACTTCCCCGACATGGGCGGGGTCTCCGAGCAGGTCGAGGACGAGATCGCCGCGGCCGCGCTGGCCGTCGGCGCGAGCCACGCCGGCGTCAAGGCCATGTCCGGCTCTTCCGGCGGCGGCTTCGCGCTGATGTCCGAACCGCTCGGGCTGGCGGAGATGACCGAGACGCCGGTCGTCCTCGTCGAGTCGATGCGGGCCGGCCCCTCGACCGGGATGCCGACCAAACCCGAACAGGCCGACCTCGAACACGTCCTCTACACGAGCCAGGGCGACTCCCAGCGGGTCGTCTTCGCGCCCGGTAACATCGAGGAGGCCTACGAACAGACCCGGTTGGCCTTCGACATCGCCTGGGACTACCAGATCCCGGCGATCGTCATCTACGACCAGAAACTCTCCGGCGAGAACACCAACGTCGATGTCGACTTTTTCGACCGCGAGGTCTCGCCGGACCTGGGCTCGACGCTGACCGAGGACGAACTCCGCGAGGCCGCCCACGACAACTCCGGGAAGTTCAAGCGCTTCGACTACGAGAACGCCGAGAACGGCGTCGCGTCGCGGTCGATCCCCGGACAGAAGGGCGGGCGCTTCCTCGCGACCGGGAACGAACACAGCCCGGTCGGCCACATCAGCGAGGATCCCGACAACCGCGTCGCCCAGATGGACCGTCGCCTCGAGAAACTCGAGTCCATCCGCGCTGAACTCGACGAGGAGCGCGAGTCCACCCAGACCTACTTCGGCGACGAGACGGCCGACTACGGCATCATCACGTGGGGCTCCTCACAGGGTGCGGTCGAGGAGGCCATCGAACGACTCAACGCGAACGGCCACTCCGTCAAGGGGCTCAGCGTCTCCGATATGATGCCGTTCCCCGAGAAAGAGGTGACCGAGTTCTTAGAGAGCGTCGACGAGGCGATGGTCGTCGAGATGAACGCCACGGCGCAGTTCCGCGGGCTGCTCCAGAAGGAACTGGGCCGGTTCGGCGAGAAGCTCACGAGCCTGCTGAAGTACAACGGCAACCCCTTCGAGCCCGCTGAAATCGTCGAGGGCTACGAGGTCAACCTCGCCGAGGAGGACCGCGAACCGACCGCACAGGTACGAATCGAACCTGCTGCAGGTGACTGACAATGAGTGCATTCAACGCAATCGGAGAGGAACGCGAGATCGACCGGGACGAGTTCACCCCCGGCGTCGAACCGCAGCCGACGTGGTGTCCGGGCTGTGGCGACTTCGGCGTCCTGAAGTCCCTGAAACAGGCGCTTCCGGAGGTCGGTAAGACCCCCGAGGAAGTGCTGACCGTCACCGGGATCGGCTGTTCGGGCAAGCTGAACAGCTACCTCGATACCTACGGCTTCCATACGATCCACGGTCGCTCGCTGCCGGTCGCCCGCGCGGCCAAACTCGCCAACCCCGAACTCGAGGTCATCGCCGCGGGCGGGGACGGCGACGGCTACGGGATCGGTGGCAACCACTTCATCCACACGGCCCGGGAGAACCACGACATGACCTACATCGTGTTCAACAACGAGATCTTCGGGCTGACGAAGGGCCAGACGTCGCCGACGAGTCCGAAGGGCCACAAGTCGAAAACCCAGCCCTCGGGCAGCGCGAAGACGCCGATCCGGCCGCTCTCGCAGTCGCTGACCGCCGGCGCGAGCTACATCGCCCGCACCGCCGCGGTCAACCCGAACCAGGCGAAAGAGATCATCAAGGAGGCCATCGAACACGACGGGTTCGCCCACGTCGACTTCCTGACCCAGTGTCCGACTTGGAACAAGGACGCCCGTCAGTACGTCCCCTACATCGACGTCCAGGAGTCCGACGACTACGAGTTCGACGTCACCGACCGCGCGGAAGCCGCCGAGATGATGCGCGAGACCGAGGACGTCCTCAACGAGGGGACCGTCCTCACGGGCCGGTACTACGTCGACGAGGACCGGCCGTCCTACACCGAGGAGAAGGCCGCCGTCGGCGAACTGCCCGACCAGCCGCTGGCCGAGCGGTACTTCGACGACGACGCCGAGTGGGAACGCAGCTACGACCTCCTCGAGCGCCACACCTGAGGACGGTCGCGAACGACCCCGAATCGGTCGACCCCGTTTCACTGCTTTGCAGGAGCCCGCGACGTGACTGGCTGGATCGAACTCAGTCGCGTCCGTCCGCGCCGACCCCTTTAGCGAACAGCTTCGAGACGTAGCTCAGAATCAGGAGGGCGAGGACGAGCCCGGCGAGCAGGCGCGGATCGAACCCGTACAGCGCCTCGCGGACGCCGTAGGCGACGACCAACAGTCCCATTAGCAGCGCCGTTCCGCCGGCCCACCGCGAGGCGTATGCGGGGTCGACCGATTCGTCGTAGTTGGCGTGGAGGTCCGCCCGCCCGCGAACGGCGATGAGCCACGCCAATCCGAGGATCGCGAGTCCACAGCCGATCCAGACGACGCCGCTGATGAGAGTCGGAGCGACCACGATGGTCGCCCTGGGTCCACCACGGGAATAAACCGCGCGATTTCGGGCCTCGAGCCGGTCGTCTCCCCGTGTCTTCCGTTCGGATATACGTCGTTTTCGGATACAAAAGATATTTTTCCGCCGGAGCAAAACGTACGGTCATGAGTACCCAGGCGACGGAAGATCGTATCCTCGAGGTCCTCGAGGAGGACGCCCAGGCGTCCTACGCCGAGATCGCTGATCGGGCGAACGTCTCGAAACCCACGGTACGGAAGTACATCAACCAGCTCGAGGAGGAGGGGGTGATCGTCGGCTACTCGGCCGACATCGATCCGAAGAAGCTCTCGAGCCAGACGATCGCGATGGTCGGGCTCGACGTGGCCAGCGAACGCTACGTCGAGGCGACGAAGGCGATCAAGGACCTCGAAGCGGTCGAGGCCCTGTACAGTTCCAGCGGCGACCACATGCTAATGGCCGAGGTGCGTGCCGAGGACGGCGACGCCCTGGGTGAGATCATTTCCGAGGATCTCCTCGAGATCGACGGCGTGACTGCGGCCCATCCATCTTTCCTCCAGGAGCGTCTCAAGTAACGCGCGTCGCCGTTCGTCGCCGGTCGTTGGGACCGACGTTTTCCCCGTGGCCGCCGTAGCCGTCACCGAGCGATGCCTACCTACGAACGCGAGACGACCGTTCGATCGCCCTTCGAGGACGTCTGGGCCTTCCACTCACAGATCTCCGGCCTCGAGGGACTGACGCCCGACTGGATGAACCTGCGCGTCGAGCGCGTGATCGGGCCCGACGGGGAGCCGGATCCGAATGTCCTCGAGCCCGGCTCGGAGATCGCGCTCTCGATGCGGCCCTTCGGCGTCGGGCCGCGACAGCACTGGACGTCGGTGATCACGGACCGCGAGCGCGAGGACGGATCGGCGTACTTCCGGGACGAAATGGTCCACGGCCCCTTCGACCGCTGGGAACACACCCACTCGTTCTACGCCGACGGCCGTCGAACCCGGATCCGGGACCGGGTCACCTACGACCTCCCGATCGGCGGGCTCGGGGATGCGGTCGCCCCGCTCTCGAACCTCGGGTTCGAGGCCATGTTTCGGGCACGCCACCGGCTGGCGAAAGCCCAACTCGAGTGACCGAGCCGCGGTGACGTGTCGGCGGCCCAATCGGGCGATTCGACACCCGAACCAGTCCCGTTTTGCCCGTTGCCGGCCTACCGGGATGTATGACTGACGACGGGGTCGACCGGCGACGGTTCATCGGTGCGCTCGCGGCGGGGACGGGTGTGGGTATCGCCGGCTGTCTCGGCGAGAGCGAGTCCGATGACGGCCCCCCCGCACAGGTGTACGAACCGACGCTCGAGGGGATCGAGGAAGGGCCGTTCGCGTTTCCGGAGGGCGAGTCCTGTGCGGTCTGTAGCATGGCCGCGACCGAGTACCCCGAATCGAGTCAGCTCGTCCACGAGAACGGGCAGGCAGCCGTGTTCGAGTCGCCGGGCTGTCTGTTCGCGTACGTCGCCTCGTCGACGCCGGACTCGCCGATCGCCGGCGCGTGGACGGTCGATCGCGAAACCGGCGAGCAGATCGACGCGACCGAGGCCCACTACGTCCTGATCACCGACGAGGAGGCGGTCGACGATCCGATGGGGATCGATCCCAAAGCGTTCGCCGACCGGGAGGACGCCCTGAACTATCTCGAGGCGTGGGAGGCCGAGGACCTCTCGCCCGAGGACGACATCATCACTGGGCTCGAGCCGGTCGACCTCGAGATCGCGGCGATCTACCGCCCACATCGAGTACCCGACGAGTAGCTCGGGTTCGACCGGTTCCGGAAGCCGTTTGTGGGGTCGCGCGGGAGCGATGGACGTGTACGTCGATCGCGAGCCGACACCGCTGATCGCCCTCGCGGTCGCGGTGGCGGCGACGAGTACCAGCGCCGTCCTCGTCCGCTGGAGTACGGCTCCGAGTTCGGTTGCGGCGTTTTACCGCGTCCTCTTTACGACCGTCTTGGTCGCGCCCGTCGCCGCGACCCGTCACCGCGGGGCCTTCGCGCGGCTCTCCATCCGGGACCTCGCAGGTGCGATCGTCGCCGGCGTCGCGCTGGCAGTCCACTTCGCCGCGTGGTTCGAGAGCCTCGCCCACACCAGCGTCGCCGCCAGCGTTACGCTCGTCCAGAGCCAGCCGATCTTCGTCGCGCTGGGGGCATGGTTGGTCCTCGGCGAGCGACTCACGCGAGCGACGGCCGCCGGGATCGCCGTCGCGCTCGCGGGGGCGACGGCGATGTCGCTCGGCGACGCCGGAGGTTCGGCCTTCGCCGGGACGGCCCCGTACGGCAACGCCCTCGCAGTCCTCGGCGCGGTGACCGTCGCCGGCTACGTACTGGCCGGCCGCTCGATCCGCCAGCGGGTCCCGCTCTTTCCCTACGTGACCGTCGTTTACGGGGCCTGTGTGGTCGCGCTCTTTGCTCTCGTGGGTCTGCAGGGCCACGCCTACGTCGGCTATCCGCCCCACGAATGGGCGCTCTTTCTCGGGCTGGCTATCGGCCCCGGCCTCCTCGGGCACACGGTGAGCAACTGGGCGCTGGCTCACCTCGAGTCGGTCGTCGTCAGCGTCGCCTGGCTCGGCGAGCCGGTCGGTGCGACGCTGCTCGCGCTCGTCCTGCTCGGGGAAGTGCCGGGCCCGGTTACGGTCGGCGGCGGCCTCGTCGTGATCGCCGGCGTCGCGGTGACGACGCTCGAGCGGGACCGGCGCGTCGACACGGCGGACTGACGGCCGTGGCGGGGTCGTCGACAGAAAAAGAGCCCGGCAGCGGGCTACTGGACGTCGATCTCGCCGACCGCGTCGAGCTGTGACTGGTCGAGGTAGACGCCCATGTCCTCCTCGGCGACGAACTCGACGGTCTGGGTCTCACCCTGTTCGCTGAGGAAGTCCGAACGGACGTAGGTGTTCCACTCGTTCGTCCCGCCCGCGCTGGCGATCACGAAGTTGTGGCCGGGCAGCGGTTCGTAGGTCCTGTTCTCGCCTTCGGGCTGGTGTTGCCCGATCGCGTTCTCCCACTCGAGGGCGTAGGTCTCGCCGGCCTCGAGTTCGAGCGTCGGGTTCTCCTCGTCGGCGATGGCGTCGGGGCCGACCCCGACCCAGCGTCCCTCCTCGAGTCGCATCGAGTAGGTCTCGGCCGGGTCGCCGGGCTCGGTTGCAGACAGGGTGGCGGTGAACGCGGCGTCGTCGCCGTCGATCGTCACCGTGTCGGTCAGTCGCTCGTGGCCGTAGGTCCAGACCTCGACGTCATACTCCCCGTCCTCGAGCATATCGAAGCGGGCGACTGCGGGCGGTGCTTCCGCTTCCTGTTGGCCCGGTTTGGCGGCGACGTCGGAGAAGGAGTGGTGATCGCCGACGAACACCTCCGCGCCGAGGGGGTCGCCGTTCTCGTCTTCGACCCGTACCCGCAACTCGTGGACCTCGTCGGCGTCGATCAGTTCGATCGGGCCGCGCATCTGGACGGGATGGGGAACGCAGTAGTAGCCCGCCATCCCCTCCTCGGCGGTGACCGTCAGCGAGGTCGATTCGCCCTGCTCCTCGACGAAGTCGGTCGCCTCGATCACGTTGCCGTCCTCGTCCTCGAGGGTGAAGTTGTGCCGCGAGCCATCGCCGTTCGTCCAGACGATCTCGTGGTCTTCGCCCTCGATCAGTCGCAGCGGCGGGTTCGAGCGGCCGTCGATCTCGGCGGGGGCGACGCCGACCCAGCCGCCGACGATACCCAGCAGCGAGAGGGTTCGGCCCTCCCCGTCGTTCTGCGTGGCCGGCAGCCGGAAATCGATCTCGTCGCGGTACGCGCCCGCAGTGCCGGCGGCTGCCGTCCCGGCGATCGCCGCGGTGCCTCGCAGCACGCCGCGGCGAGACACGTCGTCGCGTGAACGTTGTTCGTTCGACATGGTTGTGTAGTGGTGATCGGTCGTCGGTCAGTCCTCCATCGAGAACACGGCGAGCGTGTCCCCGCGCGGTCCCTGCCGGAGCCAGCCGCTGCCGCCGACCTGCACGGCGACGTACTGTTTCCCCTCGCCGGGGTCGTACCAGCTCATCGGCGAGGCACTGATCGGCACGTCGAACTCGTACTCCCAGAGGCGGTCGCCGGTCTCGCCGTCGTAGGCGACGAAGGTGCCGTTCTGGGTGCCGTTGAAGACGAGTCCGGTGGCAGTCGACAGCGAGCCGCCCCACATGTAGTGGTCGTCCTCGCTCTCGATCCACTCGCGCCAGACGCGCTCGCCGGTCGTCGGATCGACGGCCGCGAAGGCCGTGATCGCGCCGTTCCACTCGTCGGGGAACTCGCTGGCCGGATCGTCCAACCCGCCGCCCCAGTAGGGGTTGCCCTCGCTGTACTCCTCGTAGCGCCAGTAGAGGTCCTGCGGGTAGTTCTGGTGAATCACGTACACCAGTCCCGTCTCGGGGTTGTACGACGGCGGCTGCCAGTCGTTGCCCCCAGGTGCGCCGGGGACGAACGCGACGCGTTCGTCCTCGCTGATGTGGGGGATCATCTCCCACATATTGATATGCTGGCAGATCTCCTCGCTGCGCTCGTGGAGATCGCCCGATTCGGCGTCCATCATGTACACCCAGCCGGTCTTGTCCGAGCCGACGACCATGTCCATCGACCCGTCGTCGGTCTCGACGTCCCGGATCAGCACGCGCGGCGCGACCGCGTCGTAGTCCCAAACGTCGTGGGGACTGCTCTGGAACCCCCACTGGAACTCGCCGCTCTCGAGGTCCAGCGAGATCGTTCCACAGGTCGGGAAGTTCGGCCCCGGCCGTACCGTGCCATCGAAGTCGGGGCCGGGGTTGGCGACCGCCGTGTAGAGGACGCCCGCCTCCTCGTCGATCGTCGGTGTCATCCAACTCGTCCCACAGCCGTGTTCGCGGCTCGCACCGACCCACTCGTCCTCGAGCAGCGTGTCGGTTTGCCACTGTATCTCGCCGCTCTCGGCGTCGATTGCGGCGATGAATCCGAGAACGCCGTACTCGCCGCCGGCGCTGCCGGTGTAGATCGTCCCGTCGTGGACGACCGGTGCCCACGTCGCCGAGTACCCCTCTTCGTGGTCGGCGGTACTCGTGTACCAGCGCTCCTCACCGGTGTAGCGGTCCAGCGCGACGACGCCCGAATCGAGCGTCGTCATATAGACCGTGTCGCCGTGGACGGCGGCCCCGCGGTTGTTGTCGTCACAGCACAGTTCGACCCCCATCGGGACCGCGTAGGTGTAGCTCCACAGGATCTCGCCCTCGCGGGGGTCGATCGCCTTCATGTGGTTCGGCCCGTTCGTCTGGTACATCACCGGCGGGTCGCCCGGGACGACGATCGGCGTCCCCTCCATGCTCGAGCCCGTCCCGACCGACAGCTCGTACTCCAGCTCGAGGTTGGCGACGTTCTCCGGCGTGATGACGTCGGCCGGCGTCGCGCGGTGTTGTTCGTAGCTGCCGCCGTACATGAGCCAGGACTCGGGGTCCTCGCCCGTGTCGCTCAGCATCTCCTGGTCGACGTCGACCTCGGGAATCCGGTCGGTGTCGTGTTGTTCGGTGACCGCCTCATCGGGTCCGCCGACCAGCGTATAGCCGTCGTCGGTCTCTTGGAGTTCGATCTCGCGTGCGGCCTGAACGGCCCTGTCGTTGCGTAGTGCCATCGAATCACCGCAGTTCGCTCGGGGCGCGCATCTCGTCCGTGATGTAGAACACGGAGTGACACAGTTCCTCTTGGGCGACAATCTGGACGGCCGACCCCGCGGTGAACGCGGCGGTCAACTGTTCGTCGGTGAGCCGTCGGTCCCCGACGAGATCGCAGGCGGCCGTCGCCGTCACGAACAGCCCGCCCAGCATCGCCTTCGTGTACCGCACTGCGTCGTCGAGGATCTCGTCGGTGAGGAGAACCCCGTACTGGCTGAGGTGCCTGTCGAGCCCGCGGATCCACAGCAAAGCCCCGCCCATCGCGCGCTGGTGGAGCGGCGGGACGGTCGCCGTCTCGAACTCGACCCCGTCCGGGATCTGGTTCGACGGCACCCATCGCGCGAGCCGCTCGCTGTTGTTCGCGACATCGGTCAACAGTGCCGTCTTCTCGGCCTCGTCGAACCCGACGCCGTCGAGCGCCGACGACAGCGGCTCCGCCAGTACCAGTTCGCGGACCGTCGTCTCGATGTGTCCCGCGGTAAACCGCGGCAGGTTCTCGTCGAGGCTTTCGAAGAAGCCCGCCTCGAGCAGGTGGTCGTACAGTCGCCAGCCCGGTGCCGCCAGCGCGGTATACGGGCCGTCCATCCCGTCGGGGACGCCGCCGTCGCGAACCGCCGGTACGCGACCGATCGCATCCGCGATGTTTGCCCGCTCCCGCTCGAGTCGGTCCCGCTCGAGTCGCCCATCGAGGTCGGCCCGAATCGCTTCGCCACGGGAGGCAAATGACGAGTCGGACCGCGGTTCGATCTGTCCCGCGAGCCCCGCCCACGTTACCGCTCCGTCCGACGGATCGTCGACGCCGAGGACCGCTGCCAGATCGCGTTGTTCCGCGGCTGTCATGTTCGCCGCAGTGGATATTTGTGCCATGATACCACGGCACAAAGAACGCCATCACGTGCTTTGATAATGCTTATCAAAGAATTCCGGAGCTATAGGGTCCATCTAAACGAGTGTACGGTCCACCGGAGGGACCGTCGCTGCGCGGGAACGTTCGCACAGACTGTACGGCTACCCTATCGCGTGACGGGAGGCCGGTCCGCTGGATCGAACTTCCCAGTAATCGGCCCGTACGGGACGATACCCGTTTTTGATCCTCGCGACCGTACGTTCCGTGGGTGAGACCCGGTGATCGATCTCCGCGACCTCCGGACGCGCCTCGAGCAGCCGGCGTACGTCGGTGAGAACCGGTGTTGGCCGTGTACGGCCGTCAACATCGTAATCGCGGTCGCCGCCGGGATCGCGGCGGGGATCGCCGTCGCTCCGTCGGTCGGCGCGCTCGTACTCGCCGGCTGTCTCGCCGTCGTCCGCTACCGGGGCTACCTGCTCCCCGGAACGCCGACGCTTACCCGGCGGTACCTCCCCGATCGCGTTCTCGCGCTGTTCGGCAAGACGCCGTCGCCGCAGGCGACGATCGAGACGGTCTCGCCCGCGGAGCTGACGGACGTCCTGCTCGCTGCCGAAATCGCGACCGACCGGGCGGGTGACCTCCGACCGACCGCCGCCGTCCGAGAGCGGTGGGCCGACGACCGCTCGAGCGACGGGCCGGCCGAACCGAGCGCCGCCGCCGTCGCAGCGATCCTGGGTGCGGACGACCTCGAGCGGATCGACGACGCCGCGTTCGTCGTCGACGGCCGTAAACGCGTCTGCTGGGAATCGACCGCGACGCTGCGGGCCGACATCGCCGCGGCCCCCCTGCTTCGCGCCCGCCTCGAGGGGTGGGACGATCTCGCCATCGACGAGCGCCGCGACCTCCTGCGGGGGGTCCGGTTGCTCCGGGATCGCTGTCCGATCTGTGGCGGAGCGGTGACGACCGCCGCCGACCGTCACGATCACTGCTGTCGGCGGCCCCGCGTCGCGATTCGAGCCGTCTGCGAGGACTGTGACCGGCCGCTCGTCGAACTCGCCGTCGCCGAATCGGCGGCCGACCCGTGGCTCGAGATGGCCGACCTCGCCCTCGCGGACGAATCGCCGTCCGAACCCTGAGCGGGTCAGTCTTCGGCCGTCGGATCCGCGGTCTCGCCGATCGGTTCGACCTCGACATCGATCTCCGCGGCGGCGGCCTTGTACTCGGGGATCTTCGCGCGCTCGTCGAGGACGTGGTTCGTCAGCTTGTTCGCCGACGCGGCGGCGAAATGCGGCGTCGTCCAGACGACCCCCTCCTTGGTGTCGTCGGTAACGCGGGCCTCGAGCGTGATCTCGCCCCGCCGCGAGTGCAACCGGACGTACTCGCCGTCCTCGATGCCGTAGCGCTCGGCGTCAGCCGGATGGACGTCGACGAAATTCTCCGGGGTTTGCTTGTTCAGCGTTGGCGAGCGGGTACTCATCGTCCCGGTGTTGTAGTGTTCCTCGAGGCGCGCGGTCGTCAGTATCAGCGGGTACTCGTCGTCTGGGGTCTCCGCGGGTGGGGTGTGTTCGACCCCCTCGATGTGGCCCAGGCCGCTCTCGGTCTCGAACACGTCCTCGTAGAGGAACGGGTCGCCCTCGTCGCCGGGCTCGTAACAGGGCCAGTGCAGTCCCTCCTCGCCGAGCAGGTCGTAGGTCATCCCGTGGTAGCTGGGACAGACCTGCCGGAGTTCCTCGAAGATCGCCTCGGGATCGTCGAAGTCAAAGCCCTCGTCGAACAGCCGCGTCCCGATCTCGGTCAGGATCTCCCGGTCGTGTCTCGTGTTCTCGTGGACTTTTCCCACACCGCGCATCCGCTGGACGCGTCGGTCGGTGTTGGTGACGGTGCCGCCCCGTTCCGCCCACGTCGTCGCCGGGAGGATCACGTCGGCGTAGTCCGCCGTCTCGGTGTGAAAGATGTCCTGGACGACGGTGAACTCGAGGTCCGCCAACCGCTCGGCGACCGCATTGGCGTCGGGTTCGCTCATCACGGGGTTCTCGCCCATGACGTAGAGACCCTTGATCGAGTCACCCGCCTCGTAGGAAATCTCGACGTTCGTCAGGCCGGGTTCGTCGGGGATCTCGAACCCCCAGACGTCCTCGACCGATTCTCGGGCCTCGTCGTCGTCGACCAGCTGATAGCCCGGGAGGACGTTCGGCATCGCGCCGACGTCACAGGTTCCCTGAACGTTGTTCTGGCCCCGCAGCGGGTTGACGCCGGTGCCGGGCCGGCCGAGGTTGCCCGTGATCAGCGCGAGGTTGATCTCGTTTTGGACGTTGTCGACGCCGCAGGCGTGCTGGCTCATCCCCATCCCGGTAAAGATGGCCGCGTTGTCGGCCGTCGCGTACTGCTCCGCGGCGCGTTCGATCGCCTCGAGCGGGACGCCACATTCCTCGGCCGCGGCGTCTTTGTCGAAGTCCTCGAGCGTCTCTTTCAGGTCCTCGAACCCTTCGGTGCGTTCCTCGACGAACTCCTCGTCGATCCAGCCGTCCTCGGGGTGTTCCTCGTGATGCTCGAGGATCGTCTTCAGGACGATATTGAGCAGCGGGATGTCGGTCCCGGGATTCAACTGGAGGTGCTGGTGGCGCTCCGTGTCGTCGATCCCGAACGACCGCGTCGTCTTGTTCGCGTGGGGGTCGACTTGGATGACCGTCGCGCCCTCCAGCACCGCCTGCCGGAAGTACTGACTGTTGGCGATGGGGTGTTGCTCGCCCGGATTAGCTCCCTGAATCCAGAACACGTCGGCTTCCTCGCGGAGGTCGCGCATGCTGTTGGTCATCGCCCCCGCGCCGAGGCTCGTCCGCAGCGCCCAGACCGTCGAGGCGTGGCACATCCGCGTGCAGTTGTCGACGTTGTTGGTGCCGTACCGGCGGGCCAGCTTCTGGAGGAGGTAGTTCTCCTCGTTCATCACCTTCGAAGAGCCGAAAAAGCCCATCGCGTCCGGGCCGTACGCCTCACGGATCCGCTCGAGTTCGTCGACGATGTAGTCGTAGGCTTCCTCCCACGTGGCCTCGCGGAACTCGCCGTCCTCCTTGATCCGTGGCTCGGTGAGTCGGTCCTCGTGGTCGACCACCTCCGTCGCCGCGCCGCCCTTGATACAGATCCGGCCCTCGTTGACCGGGGCCTCGCCCCACGGCATGAACCGGACGTCGCCGGGCTCTTCGCCCGGCTGGACTTTGATCCCGCAGCCGACCCCGCAGTACGGACAGATCGTTTTGACTGGCTCCTGTTGATCGCTGGACATCGAGGTTACACCCGTTGGCCGACCAGTCTACACCCACGTGCATGATACTTTCTACCACACAGGTGGTATGTGGTTATCGATAGATCGTCTCGGAACCTCTTCGTCAGCGGCCCCGACTCGAGACCATCGGGACAACGCCTACGGGACACCGCGTCAAATAGTCGCACGATGGAACTCGCCGACTCGCTCGTCGCCGCAAAGGCCCGCGAGTACCGTGAGCGGGAGCCGCTGTACGCCGTTGAGGCCGAACAGCTCGAGACGTTGCCGGCCGCCTTCGCGGCCGGCGAGTACGGCCGTCGGGACGCGGTCTGGGTCGTCCGGTGGTACTACCGGCGCTTCCTCGGGGACTACCCGGACGCTGACCGCCGCGCGGCCGAGGACCACTTCCGGGACAACGACTTCGAGACCGTCCGGAGCGCCATCGCGGCGGCCGTCGATGCGGCCGACGCCGCCGCGGCCGTCGAGGCGCTGACCGCCCTCGAGGCCGTCGACGTTCCCGTCGCATCGGCGTTTTGCATGTTTCTCGATCCGGACGAGTACGTCGTCGTCGGCCCCCGCGAGTGGGCGATGCTTCGCGACGCGGACGAACTCGAGCGGCCCTACCCCGACCCGCCGTCGGTGGCCGACTACGAACGCTACCTCGAGCGCTGCCGGACCCTCGCCGACCGGTTCGATTGCGACCTCTGGACGCTGTACCGGGCGCTCTGGCGGCTCTCCGACTGAGTACCGATCCGCCTCGACCGCCCTGCCCCGCTCCGGCCGCCGTCACCGGGGCCGTTCCCGTCGGCGGGGCACTTTTGACATCGCTGGACGAACGCTCGACCATGACCCTCGAGTCCGACCGGTCAGCCGTCGTCCTCGCGGGCGGGGGTTCGACCCGCTTCGGCGACGCGGACAAGGCCGTCGCCGACCTCGCCGGGACGCCGATGGTCCGCCGGGTCGTCGACCGTCTCGAGCCGGTCGTCGACGAGGTCGTCGTCAACTGCCGCGAGGCACAGGTGCCGGCGCTCGAGGACGCACTCGCGGGCGGCCCCGACCCCTCGTTCGCCGTCGACCCGGTCCCGGACCGCGGACCGATGGCGGGCATCATGACCGGCCTTCAGGAAGCGACTGGGGAGTACGCCGCCGTCGTCGCCTGCGACATGCCCTTCGTCGACCCGGCGCTGATCGCCCACCTCTTCGAGCGGGCCGCCGGCCGCGACGCCGCGGTGCCACGCGTCGACGACCAGTGGTTCCAGACTACGCAGGCCGTCTACCGAGCCGATCCGATGATCGCCGCCTGCGAACGTGCCTTGGAGCGGGGCGACCGCCGGGTCGTCGAACCGCTGTCGGACCTCGACTACGTCGTCTGCGAGGACGACGACGTCCGCGAGTACGCGTCGCTCGAGACCTTCGAGAACCTCAATACCCGCGAGGAGTTCGAGGCGGCGGCCGAGCGGCTCGCGGCCGACTCGTGATCACCGCTCGAGGACGTCGACGATCGGTTCGTCGTCGATCATCCGGGCCAACACGACCTGGGAGACGGCCGGCGCTCGCTCGAGCAGCTCCCGGCCGATCGCCGTGGCGGTCTCGCGCAGTTCGGGCCCGTCGACCTTGTTGAGCAGCGGGACGACCGTCGTACCCTCGGGGACGCCTTTCAGTCCGCCGCGGTCGCTCGCGAGGACCCGGGCCACGTCGACGGGGCGGATCGCGTCGCCGCGATCGAGACCGGTGATCGCCGCTACTCGCTCGGGTCGGTGGACCGTCGCGGCCGCGAGCGGCTCCCCGACCGCCCGGACGCTCGCGATCGGGACCACGGTATCGACGCTCGCGGGGAGTTGGGGCTCGCGGTCGTTCGGAGCCTTGAACTCCCGGGTCCGCGCGCCGTCGGCCTTGACGAGGAGCAGGTCCGCGGCGTCGGTCGCCGCGAGGTCGTCGACGACCGCCGGTTCGTAGCCCACGTAGCGGTCCTCGCCCTCCCGTTCGGGGACGACCCCGATCGGCCACGATTCGGCGCGCTCGAGCGCCGCCGCGGGGTCGTCCGTGATGACGACGCGCTCGACGCGGCGGTCGAAGATTGGGATCCGAACCGTCGCGGTCACGGCCGCTCGAAGCGACCGATCGCGGGCGGCTCGGGCCGCCAGCGCGTACAGCGTCGTCTTCTTCCCGCCCGCGCCGACGACCGCGACGAGGCCGGACTCGGCCCGGAGCGCCTCGAGGGGGTCCATACCCCAGCTATCATCGGCACTCGCTAAGTAGTTGGGACGCCGCGCTTCACAGCCCCAGATCTCCCGCGCTTGTGCCGGCGTCGCGAACGGCAGCTGGTGCCGGCCGAAGATCAGCGTCGCGTAGACCGGTTCGGCGAGGTTCCGGCGCTCTAACAGACCGCGGGTCTCGTTGGTGTGGCCATCGTTGAACACCTCGAACGACGACTGAACGCCGGCGGCGGGGGACTGAGACCGGATCGCCGCTGCTCGCGCTTTTAACACCGGCCAGTTCGTATGGGTGTCCATGACACCGTTCGACGCGAGCGGCCGCGACCCAGCGTTCCGATTCGACTACCAGCCCCCGACGATCCGGTTCGGGACCGGCTGCGTCGACGATCTCGCGGCCGAACTCGAGGCGCAGGGTCTCGAGCGGGCGCTGGTCGTCTGTGGCTCGACGGTCGGGAGTACCCCCGACGTCATCGATCCGGTCAGGGAGGGACTCGGCGATCGACTGGCCGATGTCTTCGACGAGACGACGCCGGAAAAGCGGCTCGCGACGGCCGTCGAAGGTCGGGAACGCCTGCGTGCGGCGGACGCTGACACGCTCGTTGCACTCGGTGGCGGCAGCAGTCTCGACGTCGCGACGGTAATCAGCGTCCTCGCGGCGGGCGATCGCACCCACGAGGACGTCGCCGCCGAGTTCGCCGAGACGGGGACGATCGCGGTGCCCGACGAGGGACTGACGCCGATTCTCACGATTCCGACGACGCTCGCCGGAGCCGATCTCTCGATGGTCGCGGGCGTCACCGCCGCGCCCGACTCGAGTCCGGTCGACGAGGAAATCGCCGGCGGGATCTCCGACTCCGACCTGATGCCCGCGGCCGCGGTCTACGACCCGGAACTGGTCGCGACCACGCCGGACGCGATCCTGGCCGGCTCGGCGATGAACGGCTTCGACAAGGGGATCGAGACGCTCTACGCGAGCAACGCCACGCCGATCACCGACGCGACGGCGAGATCCGGCCTCGAGACGCTCGCGGCCGGCCTCCGGGCGTTCGGCGACGGCGACCGCGGGATCGAGACGGTCGAGACGATCCTCGAGGGGATCGTCCTCGTCCAGTACGGCATCTCCCGGCCCGGCGAGACGACGGCCTCGATCGTTCACGCCTTCGGCCACGCTCTCACGCGGACGGACGCCGTCCAACAGGGCGCGGCCCACGGTGTGGTCGTCCCGCACGTCCTCGCGTACTGCTTCGAGCAGTCGGGAGTCGACGCACGCGCCGGCATGCTCGCGACCGCGCTCGGCGTCGATGACGCGGCCGATCACGAGGCCGCGGTCGTCGAGGCTGTCTCCGAGATTCGGGACGCGCTCGAGCTGCCCGCGCGGCTCCGGGACGTCGACGGCCCCGACCCCGAGGAGTTCACGACGGTCGCCGAGGCGGTTCTCGCGGACCCGTTCATGGCCAACGCACCGCCGGGGCTCGAGCCGACCGTCGACGAGATCGAAGGGGTCCTCGAGGCGGCGTGGTAGAGCGGTCTCAGCCGTTGGCTTCGCTCTCCTGACCGTCGACGGCCGTCGGCGGTTCGACGCCGCGGCGGGGCGGCTCGAGGCCGCGGTGGAACGGCGAGGCGAGTCTGACGAGATAGATCGACAGGACCGTGCATCCCGCGGCGAGGAGCAGGGTGACGAACGGGTCGGCCAGTTGGACGATCTCGAGGAGATCGAGTCCGATTCCGCCGACCAGTAGCGAGAGGAGTTGGCTGGCGGGTGCCCAGTCGGGAAGCGGGTCGGTGACGCGGTCCCGATAGGGGGTCGTGTAGGCGAATCCGCAGGACGCACCGAGCAACACCGCGGGCCAGTAGTGGACGATGGCGGGCAGTCCCAGATAGAAGTCGGCGGCCCAGGCGTACAGCGGCAGTCCGACGAGCAACGCCACGAACTCGCCGCGACGGCCCTCGGGAACCTGCCAGTCCCCGTCGTCGTCCCGGAACCACTCGCGGATCCGTTCCCGCCGTGCCATCACCGCTCGCTTCACCGCGAGCGACCGTGAACGTTTCTATCAGCTGTCGTTTCCGGCGCGGTCAGAACGGGGCCTGTGGGCCGTCGTCCGCCGTGGCGGCGTCGGAGTTGGCTGCCGTCGATACCGACCCGCTGCCGGCGTCGGTCTTCCCGATCAGTACGCGGAACTCGCCGGGGTCTTTCAACCGATATTCCCAGTGGAACTCGGGGCCGGCCTCGGCCTCGAACTGGTGGTACAGCGGCTTCGGGTCGTGGTCGTTGACCAATACGAACCCCTCGCCGGCCTCGAGGTCGGCGTAGGACTCGAAGATCAGTTCGTGACGCTCGGCGGGCGGCCGATCGCGGACGTCCAGTTCGGTCGTCACCGCGAGGTCGCCTCCAGCTTCGTCGGCCCCGTCGGCCCCGCCCGATCCCTTGGTGATCCGGACCCGAACCTCGCCGGGTGATCGATCCATCACCGCCCACTCGAACGCGTCGCCGTACTGTTGTTGGAACTCCTGGTGGAGCGGTTTGGGTTCGTGGGGGGCAACGATTTCCATCGCGTCGCCAGCCTCGAGGTTGCCGTACCGATGGTGGATCGTCGGATGGCGCTCCGGCTTCGGGATCTCGCGAACGTCGAAGGTCGCGGCTACGTCGTCGTCGGTTGCGGCGTCGCTCTCGTCCGTCTTTGCGATTTCGACGCGCCACTCGCCGGCGTCGCGGCTCGCGTACTCCCAACCGACGACGTCGCCGTGAGTCGATCGCAGTTCGTGATACAGCGGCTCCGGATCGTGGTCGTTGACCAGCACGAACCCCTGGCCCGGCTCGAGACGGTCGAACGTGTCGGTCAGGACTTCGTGGCGGCGCTTGGGCGGGATCTCCCGCACATCGAACTCGGGGGCCTCCGCCGCCGATTCGGCCCGTTTCGTCACGTGGACTTCCCACGCGTCGGGACCGTCCGTTTCGAGCGTCCACTCGAGGGCCGTCTCCCGTTCGATGCGGTACTGGGCGACGCTCGGGCGGACGTCCGTCTCGGCGGTGATCGCCACTGTCTCGCCGGCCTCCGCTCGATCGAGGCGGTCGAACACGCTATCCCGTCGCTCGGCTCGCGGCTGGTCGCGGACGTCGAGAGGGTCTTCCATCGGGACGAATCGACGAACCGGATTCGAATAGGGACTCTCCCGAACGTATTCGTCACGTCATAACACCGGTGGGGATCGACGGCCGGTCACGACGGTGATCGCCGGCGGCGGTATCACGCCGTCGGGTTCTCGAGTCGAAGCAGGTCGTCTCTCGGCTGGGACAGCCGCGGTTCCGCCCCTCGGTGGGGATCGAACGCACCGTACGCGATGGCCTGCCAGAGGACGCGTTCGGGATACGGTCGTTCGGAGAGATCGACCCCGAGCGCGGCCGCCAGCCCGCGGTCGTCCAGTTCGCCGGCCGCGGTCGGCACGGGGACGGGGTTTGGCAGAGTCTCGAGGTCGAGCCCGAACGAGGGAAAGACGGCGGTGTCGGCACCGCGAGCGGGATGATACAGGGTCCGCTGACCGGGATAGCGGACGCGGAGCCGCGGCGTCACGGTCCGGGATTCGCCGTCGGTCGCCGAGCGGACGGACTGGGACGACAGCTCGACCGTCGTCCGCTCGCCGGCCGGCACGGAGAGCGGACCAGCCGGCGTCTCGAGGGACACCGCGTCGGCGTCAGTTGCCCGAACCGCGATCGCGGGCGGCGAGTAGTCGCGAACGGCAGCGACCGTCGAATCGCCCGCGACGGTCCCATCGACGACGAGTTCGCGGACGGCGTCGGTACCGGAGGCAGCCCCGTCGCCGATCGTCCCGTCCTGTGGCCACAGCGACGGCGACCGCGTCCCGTCGGCGGTGAGCGCGCGGAGACCGTGCGTCGTCGCGCAGACGCCGGTCCAGTCGGCGGGTGCCGGCCCGTCGGGGGGAAGCACCGAGCGCCAGTAAAACACGCGCCGTTCGCCCCGGAACTCGTAGGGGATCGCGTCCGGAAAGAACGCGTCCCCGAACCGGTCGGCCTCGAGCGATGGATGCTCGAGACGGAGTTCGACGTACGGTACCCGTTCCACGAGGGGTGCGGGCCGTTCCTGGCTCCCCCTCGTCCACGAAATCGGCGTCGTCGACTCTCGAGCGTCGGTTCCGGTCATGGCGTTGGGCGGCGTTAGGGCGTCGAGACGCTAAGGTCCGGACCCGAACCGATTCGTCCGGGACTCCGAACTGGTTCGGCCCGCTGAAACCGCGCGAGCGAATATGTCCGCGACCAGCCCTTAGTGGCGACCGACCCAACGACGAGGCGGGTGACCCCACAGTATGGCCGGCTCCACGAGGCAATCCGTCGAGACGACGGCGGACGACCTCTTCGACAAGTACACGCTCCCGAAAATCGCGCTGACGATCATTCTGGCTGCGTCCTTTCTCGGCACGGTGGTGACCGGCCGACTCGCCGGCAGCGGAAGCCTCGCGGTGGCGGTCGCCAAGTGGGGCTACTTCGTCGCCCTCGGCGTGCTTGCCGGCGGACTACTCTGGAAACACGGCTTCGTCAGCCCGGGCGATCTCGAGACCGGGGCCGACGCTTACTGCGCGCGGATGTACGACCGGTTCCACTGGATCGCGATCGGGGCGCTCGTCGTTCTCGTCCCCGGGGCCGCCGTCGCGATCGATCGGTACGCCGCGGCCGTCTCGCGGCCGCTTCCCGTCCTCGCGCTCGGGACGGCGGTCCTCGGACTCGTCGCGGCCGGCGGGACGCAGTCGCTGCGTTCCGCATCGGTCGACGCCCAGTTCCGCGGCCCACTCGGGCTCGCGGCGCTGGCGCTGGCGCTGGCCGCCGTCGTCCTGACGGCCGCGCTCGAGGTTGGACTCCGGGCCGGCGACGGCCTCGCGGTCGGCGTCCGAGTCCTCCACCTGCTGGCGTTCGCGGTGTGGGTCGGCGGGGCCGTCTGGAACATCTTCGTCGCCGTCCCGACCGGTCAGGAGTACCCAACGACGCCCGTGATCCGTGCCGCCGGCCAACAGCTCGAGCGGTTCCGGTGGGCCGTCCGCTTTATCATTCCGACCCTGATCGCGACGGGACTGTATCAGGCCGTCGACGCTCTGGGCACGACGATCGGGACCTATCTGGGAACGACCCTCGGACTCGCAGTCGCGGCGAAACTGGGATCGATCGGCGTCCTCGTGGTCATCTTCAAACTCTGCCCGATGTGGCGGGCCTGTTCGCCCATCGACGGGGTCTGTGACCTCGAGGAGATGGGCGGCCAGCGCGACGGACCGACGACCGACGCCGCCGGCCCCGAGCCGACGGAGGTGACGAGCGATGACTGACGCGGCCGTCCCGACGGAGCTGCCCGATGTCGACCCCGACCGGACCGTCGACAACCGCGGCCGGGGCTGTGCCAACGGCATCGCCGCCGTCCAGCGAGCGCTCGAGGACCTGCCCGACGGGGCCGTCCTCGAGATCCGGAGTACGGACAAACGGTCGAAACAGGAGTATCCGCAGCTGGCGGCACAGACCTCCCACGAACTGCTCGGCATCGAGAGCGAGCGAACCGGCCTGCTGACGACGGTGTACACGACGTATCTCCGCGTTCGCGAAGGGTGAGCGACGCGCCGAGTCGTCGGAATCGCTACTCGTCGGTGTAGGACGGCCGTTCGGCGTACTCGATCGGGTCGCGAACGCCGATGTTCTGGAACGCCTGCAGCCGGAACGCACAGGCGTCGCAGGTGCCGCAGGCGGGTTCGTTCTCCCGGTAACAGCTCCAGGTGTGTTCGTAGGGGACCTCGAGTTCGACGCCCCGTTCGGCGATGTCGGTCTTGGACCACTCGACGAACGGTGCCTCGATCGAAATCTCGGTCTCGGGCTTGGTCCCGACGTCGACCACGTCCTCGAAGGCCTCGAAGAAGGCGGGTCGGCAGTCCGGATACCCGGAGAAGTCCTCGCTGTGGGCCCCGATGAAGACCGCGCCGCAGTCGTTGGCCTCGGCGTAGGAGACGGCCATCGCGAGCAGGTTGGCGTTCCGGAACGGGACGTAAGAGGTGGGGATCTCGTCGCTCTCCATGTCCGCGTCTTCGACGGCCATCTCCTCGTCGGTCAGGCTCGAGGCCCCGATCGCCGCGAGGTGGTCGGTCTCGAGCCGCAGGAAGTCGGCCGCATCGAACTCCTCAGCCAGCCGGCGGGCACACTCGAGTTCCCGATCTTCAGTGCGCTGGCCGTAGGAGGTATGCAGGGCGTAGATCTCGTAGCCCCGATCGCGGGCGACGGCGGCGGCGGTGGCGCTGTCCATCCCCCCCGAGAGGAGGACGACGGCGCGTTTTTCGGACGGTTCGTCGGTCGTGGTGTGGGTATCGTCGGTCATGCGTGTCTCGAGCGGTCGATCGGTCGGCGTTACGTCTCGGGGGCGTCGTTCCAGAGGTCGACGTGCAGGCGCGGCGTATACCGGAAGCCGTACTCCATCGCGAGGTCGGCGACCCGGGTTCGGGTCTCCGCGAGGCGCTCGCGGGTCGCGCCCTCGGGCATCAGGAGGACGTCGTCGTCGGGGATCGGGACCGCGGCGGCGTCGCGGAGGTCGCCGAGCAACTCGAGGATCTCCGGCATATCGTCGCCGTCGGTCACGACGAACTTGAGTTGAAACTCGTACTCCTCGACCAGCCGGGTCAGCGCGTCCATGTCGATCCGATCGCGTTCGTGACGTTCCTCCCACTCGCCGGCGGGGGCGTCCTCCGGTGTGCGTTCCGGCGTCGGCGTGCTGCTCGCGAGTTTCGGGCTGATCGAGGCGAGATCGATCGGCGCGTCCCGGTAGATCGTCCCGTTTGTCTCGACGGTGGTGTGATACCCCCGCTCGTCGAGGGCCTCGAGCAAGGCGACGCTCTCGTCGTGGAGCAGCGGTTCGCCGCCGGTCAGGACGACGTGGTCGGCGTCACGGGCTTCGATCTCGGCGAGGATCTCCTCACGACCGAGCCACGCGTGGGTGGACTCCCAGGAGGTGTGATAGGAGTCACAGAACCAACAGCGGAGGTTACAGCCGCTCGTGCGGACGAACGTCGACGGGACGCCGGCGAGGGTGCCCTCCCCCTGGAGGGAGTGAAACAGTTCGTTGATCGGCAGTCCGTCCGGCGTCTCCTCGCCCGCGGTGTTCGCGTCCGAATCGAGGTCGATGGAGTCGGAAACCGGCATCTCAGAACCCGCTGCCCCCACAGAGTTCGCTCGTCTCGCTGACCCGCACGGCGACGTCGGTGACCGTCTCGGGCAGTGCCGCCGCGAGCTTTCGCTCCAAGACGACGCTCATCACCTCCGCGGTCGGCGGCTGCTCGAGGACGACGACGCCGTCCCCGTCGCCGGCCGCCTCGAAGGCCTCGATCAGCGGGTCGCCGGCCTCGAGCAGGAACCGGTGGTCCCACTCGGATATCACGTCGGTAATATCGCCCTTGTCGGCGATCCATCCCTCCTCGGTGAGCCGGCCCGTGACGGTGACGGTGATCTCGTAGTTGTGGCCATGCGGGCGGGCACACTTGCCGTCGTGGTGTCGTATCCGGTGGCCGGTACTGATCCGGATCGGCCGGTCGCGGCCGACGTGGAGGGTGCGACGTGTGCCGACGATCGCATCGTCGGTCGTCGCGTCGGAGCCGCGTTCGCGGGGATCGGCGGTGTCGGTCATATCATGGGATTCTCGTGGGAATACTTAAGGATGACCGAACGGCCGCTACGCTGGGATCGGAGTCGTCGCTTCGAGAACGGAACGCGGACCGTCCCGCCTCCCGGCGGGAACTGCCGGCTCGAGGCGTTAATCCTCGAGTTTGTCCTGGAGCCTGTTTTTCGCCTCGGTCCGGCGCTTGCGGGAGAACTCGGGGGTGTCGTTCGAGAAGTCGATCTCGATCTCGTCGAGCGTCCGTCGGTAGATATTGGTCCGTCGCCCCTCGTCGGAGAGCTGTCGACCTTCGCAGGTCAACAGTCCGGCGTCGACGAGTTCCTCGATCCGGCGATAACAGGTCGCGATCGGGATCTCGATGTCCTCGCTAAGCGCCTGCGCTGATTTCGGCGTGCCGGCCGCACAGAGGATCTCCGCGCTGTATTTGTTCCCTAGCGCGGATAGCACTGTGGCCGAGTCCGCCTCCGTTCGTTCCGTCCGACTCCGAGACATAGTACCCTCCTTACTAATTACTCAGCTTTGCACGTTGAAGTAGGAGCGTGACGTAGGCGGTGGCAAAGACGGATGATGCCGATTACGGACTTCTTGTCGTGTACGCGTGCGTTCGACGAGTTCGAGTCGCTGTCTCCAGCACAACGTCATCACGCCAAAACCTACGCCACAGGTCTTGTTGCGGCCAGCAACAAGACCGTGGCGGGCATCGCACGCGAAGTCCTTCCAGCCAACAGCAAACGCGCTCTCAACAAGTTCCTCACCGAGTACGACTGGGACGAACAGCAGTTCAACCACGAACGCCTTGAAGAACTCCAGAAACACGGTGAAACACGCTGGTCAACGGATGGCTACATTATCCTCGACGACACGATCACCGAGAAAGCCGGGGACGAAGTCCCCGGCGTCGGCCACTTCTACGATCACGCCGAAGGTGACACTGTCTGGGGGCAAGACCTCATCTACGCCTTCTACGCTGACGACAAAACCGCTTACCCGCTCACCTTCCGCCTCTACGAAAAGCAAGACGAGGATGACCAAGACCACGACACCAAGTACGACCTCGCCCGCGAGATCATCACCGAACTCGAAGAAGAGGTAGGTGTGCCTGCGAACACCTACCTCTTCGACTCGTGGTTCGCTCACGATTCTGGCCTTCCTGAACACATCGAATCCTACGGCAAGGACTGGATCGGCCCGCTCCGGAGCAATCGACAGGTGACTTACGCCGGCAAAGAGCTCCGCGTCGATGCGCTGGAAGAGCGCATCGACACGGTTGAGCGCGATATTGACGACGAAACCTATCACATCTGGACGAAGAAGCTTCCCGTCTCCCAGTTGGGAGACGTGAAGCTGGTCATCGCAGAGAAAGAGACCGACGGAGACGAAGATAACCCGATCAAGTACCTCGCTACGAACAAGACCGACGCACCAACCGCCCACATCATTCGCTCCTACGGGATGCGCTGGCGCATCGAGACGTTCTTCGAGGACTCGAAGCAGGATCTCGGCTTGGGAGACTGCGAGCTGCAGACTGACGGAGGTGCCAGTCGCCACTGGCACCTCCTGATGGCTGCCTACAGTCTCGTTCGTCTTGATCCCGATTCGAGCGCCTTGGGAACGGTTCGCTCGAAGGCGTCATCGCTTCGAGCGAACCTCGAACACTCCCTGAAGGAAGCCGTCTACAACCTTCTCTCGTGGGTTCGAGACAATGATGACCGCGGTGTTGATGACCTTATGACCGAGATCGATCATCTCTTCGTTCACTCAACAACCGAGGCTAGCGTGCAAAGCTGAGTAATTATCTGGATTGAATCTTGTGGTTACCGTGAGTACTACTTTATCAGACAGGTCGAGGCGAGGCCCACGAGCCGGCGGCGATCGGCCGAGGGCGAGACGCATTTGGGGGTCCGGCCCGAACGACGGGGTATGAACGTCGCGGTCGTAACGGTCGGGGACGAACTGCTCGCCGGACGAACGACGGACACGAACGCCACGTGGCTCTGTTCGGAACTCGACGACCGCGGCGTCACCGTCGGCCGGGTGACCACGGTTCCCGATCGCGTGGCCGACATCGCCCGCGTGGTCAACGAGTACCGCGCGGAGTACGACGCCGTCATCGTCACCGGGGGGCTGGGCCCGACCCACGACGATCTCACCATGGACGGGGTCGCGGCGGCCCTCGGCCGCGAGGTCGAAGAACACGACGCTGCACTGGCCTGGCTCGAGGAGGACGGCTACACGCGGGACGACCTCGCGGCCGGCACGGCCGATTTACCCGCCGGCGCGCGGGCCCTGCACAACGACGCGGGCGTCGCCCCCGGCGCGGCCCTCGAGGGGGTCTACGTTCTCCCGGGCGTCCCGGCGGAGATGAAGGCGATGTTCGAGTCGATCGCCGACGAGTTCGCGGGGACCCCGACCTACCGCGAAACGGTCGTCGCCGGCGAGGCCGAGAGCGCCCTGCTCGATCGGATCGCCGACGTCCGGGAGCGGTTCGATGTCTCGGTCGGCAGCTACCCCGGCGAGTCGGTCAGGATCGAACTGACCGGCACCGACGAAGCGACGGTCGCCGACGCTGCCGATTGGCTCCGCGAGCGAGTCGACTCGCCGTGATCTTACCGGTAGAGCGAGACCGCCCAGGCGACCGTCACCAGGAGGCCGAGCGCGAGCGCGCCCCAGCCGACGAGTTGCATCGGCAGTTCCGGTTCCGTTTCCGACGCGAGAACAGCGGCCTCGATCAGTGTTGACATAGTCGGCGATCGGTACCCGTCCCCCTTAATTGTTCAGAAAGCGAGCGCGTCGGCCACGGACCTTCGAGTCCGTTGGCCGGTCGACCCCGCCGCGTCTCCGCCCGCGACCCTCGAGGCCCACCGGCCGCTCGAGGGCCTGCAGCGGAACACCACCGGAGGCGACGCGATACGGCTTTCCGGCTGGCTTCCCCAGAGGGCGGTATGGAGGCCATCGGCGTCGTCGTCAACCCGATCGCGGGGATGGGCGGTCGGGTCGGACTAAAGGGGACCGACGGGAAACTCGAGGAGGCGCGGCGCCGCGGTGCCGAGCCGCGCGCGCCGGACCGGGCCCGCGAGGCGTTGCGATCGCTCCATCGCCGTGCCCCCGACCTCGCGGTCTCCACGGCCGCGGGCGTCATGGGGGAACGCGCGGTCCGGGACGCCGGCTACGAACCCGAGATCGTCTACGACCCGGCAGACGCCGCCGTGACCGACGGCCCGGCTCGGGTCGCCGACCCCGAGACGGCCGAGACGTCGGCCGACGACACGCGTGCGGCCGTCCGAGCGCTGCTCGCGGCCGACGTCGATCTCGTCTTTTTCGTCGGCGGCGACGGCACCGCCGTCGACGTCGCCGAGACGCTCGCGGAAGCCGACGGGGAGACGCCGATGCTGGGCGTCCCAGCTGGCGTCAAGATCTACTCGTCGGTCTTCGGCGTGACGCCGGCCGACGCCGGCCGAATCGCCGCCGAGTTCGACCGCGTCGAGCGCCGCGAAGTCAACGATATCGACGAGGACGCCTACCGCGAGGGGGAGGTCCGAACGGAACTCAAAGCGATCGTGCCGGTCCCCGTCGCGCCGGCGGTCCAGTCGGGCAAACAGGTCTCGAGCGGGAGCGTCGACTCGCTGGCGGCGGGGTTCGCTCGCGAGGTCGAGCCCGGCCGGACCTACGTCTTCGGCCCCGGCAGCACCGTCGGCGCGATCGAGGCGGAGTTGGGGATCGACCCCTCGCCGCTGGGTGTCGACGTCTGGCGTGCTGGGACCGAAGACGGGGAGTCAGGCGGCGCGTTGCTGGCCCGCGACGCCGGCGAATCGGAGATCCTCTCGGTACTCGAGTCGCCGGCCACGATCGTCGTCTCGCCGATCGGCGGCCAGGGCTTTGTTTTCGGTCGCGGTAACCACCAGATCTCGCCGGCCGTGATCCGGCGGGCCGAGGAGATCGAGGTCGTCGCGTCCGACGAGAAACTCGCCGACCTCGACTCGCTGCGCGTCGACACCGACGACGAGGAGATCGACGAGCGGCTCCGCGGGTGGTTACAGGTCCGGACCGGCCGGTTCACGACGCGGCTGATCAACGTCGTGTAGCCGGCCCCGTCACGCTCGAAGCGTATAAGGGGTTGTGCAAAACGGCCACGTAAATCAACCATATAACCATGCGGCGCTATATAATGACCATATAGTCAAGATTAAGGTCAAGTCCCGCCTAGGGGCCCGTATGGAAACGCGGAAAGTCCAACGACTCGGTCCGTCGACGCTGGCGATGACGCTCCCGGCCGAGTGGGCGTCCGAACACGGCGTCGAGAAGGGCGATGAGGTCTCGCTGCGCACCAGCGGTAAGGGCACCCTGACCGTGATGCCCGAGTCCGCGAGTTCGGAGGAGACGGAGGCGATCATCCACACCGACGATCTCGACGCCGACGCCGTCGAGCGCGCGATCGTCGCGCAGTACGTTCTCGGCCGCCGCATCATCCGCATCGAACGCGAGGACGGCGCGCTCGAGTCGGATCACATCAACGCGGTCTACCAGGCCGAGACCCAGCTGATGGGGCTGGGCGTCATCGAGGAGACCCCCGAGAGCATCTCGATCCGCTGTTCGGTCGACCCCGAGGACTTCACGCTCGACAACCTCCTCGAGCGCTTAGAGCGGACCGGCCAGACGATGCGCGGCGAGGGAATCAAGGCGCTGGCCCACGGCAACCCCGATCTGGCCCAGCGCGCCCTGAACCGGGAGCGCCAGGCCAACAAGATCTTCGTCCTCCTGCTGCGGCTGATCTTTACGGCCTACCAGAACCCCAACCTCGCGCGGGCAGTCGGCCTGAACACCGGTTTCCCGCTGATCGGCTACCGCTCGATCGCGAAGAACCTCGAGCTGACCGCCGACAACGGCGAGGACATCGCCGACATCGTCATCGAGACGGAGGGCCACACCCTGAACGTCGAGAGCGCCGTCATGCGCGAGATCCGGGAACTGAACGAGTTGGTCGACGAGATCACGACCAAGTCGGTCGAGGCGGCCGTCGAGCGCGATTACGACAAGTCCAACGAGGTCCGCGGACTGTTCCACGAGATCTCCGCCCGCGAAGACGAGATCCTCTCGGGGCTGCCGGAGATGGACAACGAGGACCTGCTTCGGGTGCGGGAGGTGCTGGTCAGCCTCGAGCAGACCGCCCAGTACGCGGCCCGAAACGGAGAAATCGCGGCCAACCTCGCGCTCAACGAGGAGTCCGAACACACGACGATCAAGTGACAGCCGCGCGAGCGTGGCGAAGACGTTCGGTCGATTCTCCCGCGAATCGGTGGCCGAGCGGCCGGCGTCCGTTCGACGCTCGATCCGTCAGGAATGGGTGAAGTTAAGGGACCCCACACGCAACCCCCGAGCATGGCTACGGAATCCGAAACGACGGACAAAGGCGTTGGACTGGCGCTCGCACTGGGTGCGCTCGCGGTGATCGGCGCGTTGCTGATGCTCGTCGGCGCACCGGAGATAACGGCGGCCTGGGGCTTCGCCGCGGCCGTTCTCTTTAGCTCGCTGGCGGTCGTCGGGATCCACCTCTTCTCCTACTGAGGTTGTCGGCAGCCCCGGCCACATGCCTCCGGTTTCGACCGCTCGCTGGGTATCGCGGGCCGTTGCCGTTAACAGTTAAGAGCGCTGCTCCCCTAGCGGGACCTACGGACGATGACGGACTACTCCGACGAAGAGCAACGGATCCTCTCGTATCTCCGCGAGAGCGCGGCCCGCGGCGAACAGTACTTCCGGGCGAAGAACATCGCGGACGCGATCGGACTCTCGTCGAAACAGGTCGGCGCTCGGCTCCCGCATCTCGCGGAGAAAGCCGACGAGGTCGACATCGAGAAGTGGGGTCGTGCCCGGTCGACGACCTGGCGAGTCACCACCAGTTGATCGGCCACGCCGGACCGCGACGGCCGTGCCCGACTCGAGTCGACGCCGCCGATGGGTCCACGGCCTTTTTATCCAACAATCGCAGAGGTACGGGCATGACTGTACGTGTCGACCGGTCGTTCGACGTGCCCGCGTCGCCCGAGCGGGTCTGGGAGTTCATCGCCGACCCGTCGAACCGCGCCCGGGCGATCAGCGTCGTCGAGGAGTACGCCGTCGACGACGCGGACGGCCGGCGCGTGACCTGGCAGGTGGCGCTGCCCATCCCGCTCGTTCGCAAGACGGTGACGGTCAACACCGAAGACGTCACCCGGCGACCGCCCGAGTACGTCAAATTCGTCGGCAAGTCGAAAGTGATGGACGTCACCGGCGAACACGAGATCGTCGAGACCGACGACGGGACGCGCCTCGAGAACCACTTCGACGTCGACGGCAAGCTCCCCGGCGTCGAGAAGTTCTTCAAGCGCAACCTCGATTCCGAGCTGCGGAACCTCCAGCGCGCGCTCGAGCGGGACCTGCAGACGACACAGTAACGGTGGTGGGGCCGCCACGCTCGAGGTATGAGCAACGAGACCGAGGCCGACCACGACGGCGGTGAGTCCGGCGACTCGCTGTCGATCGCGCTCGCACAGATTCGCGTCGAGGCCGGCGAGGTCGAGGCCAACGTCGACCGCGCGCTGGCGGCGATCGCTCGCGCCGCCGACCGCGGCGCGGACCTCGTGGCCCTGCCGGAACTGTTCAACGTGGGTTACTTCGCGTTCGATCTCTACGCGCGCAAGGCGGAGCCGTTCGCGGGCGAGACGTTCGGGCGACTCCGCGCGGCCGCGGCCGATCACGACGTCGCCGTCCTCGCGGGGACCATCGTCGAGGACCTCGCCGCGACCGATAGCGTCCCGACGCCGGCCGACGACGGCCTCGCGAACACCGCCGCCCTGTTCGATTCCGACGGCGACCTGCAACTGGTCTACCGGAAACACCACCTCTTCGGCTACGAGTCGGCCGAGTCCGAACTGCTGGTCCCCGGCCAGCGCCTCGAGACGGCGACGATCGGCGGCCTGACCGTCGGCGTGACGACCTGTTACGACCTGCGGTTCCCGGAACTCTACCGACGGCTGGTCGACGACGGCGTCGAACTCCTCTTGGTCCCCAGCGCATGGCCCTACCCCCGCATCGAACACTGGCAGACCCTCTCGCGGGCCCGCGCCATCGAGAATCAGGCCTACGTGGCGACGATCAACGGGGCCGGCGAGTTCGACGACGCGACCTTGCTCGGGCGCTCGAGCGTCTACGATCCCTGGGGCGTCGCGCTTTCCTCGAGCGGAGACGAGCCGGCGCTGGTCACGGCCGAGATCGATCCGGCGACGGTCGCCGAGGTCCGCGAGGAGTTCCCCGCGTTGCGGGACCGACGGCTGTGACGGGGCTGGACCGGCGGCTGTAACGGGCCCGGACGGACGGCTGTGACCGCGGGCCGGACACGGGTTCGCCGACCGCTGACTTTTTACTGTCCCACGCCATTTGTTTGGCTGCCGGCACAGACGCTTTTCACGTCTACCCGGCATTGCGCGTCGCTCCGGCCCGTCGCGCGCTCGGGTCCCGGGACCCGAGCGTTACACCGCGCCCGCCTCCTCGTCCACCCTTTCGCCTCTCGCTTTCGTTCCGATCGCTTCGAGCAACGTCTCGAGGTCAACTGTAGTGTTCGTGAGAGTTATGAACTATTGAGATCGTGCATTGAGGTAGGATCGTGCGACCGGAACGGAGTGTCCTGCTACCGTGGCAACAGTGAGTAGCCACACCCTCCCCAGCCGATTGCTGCTCACGGCGGCTCTGCCGCCGTTCGTATGGTTCGCGGAACCGAAGGTTCCGCGCTAACGTTCGGTCACGACGTTCCCTCACTCATCCACCGGAAGACGCTCCGCGTCTTCCGAGCCGTTCGCTTACTCCGTTCGCGAAGACCTCGCACAGTGTCGTCGGCCAGCCTCGCTAGCGCTCGCTCGGCTCACGGTTCGCGTTGCTCACCGCTCGCAATACGAGGTCGGCCGACAGCGCGCGCCACCGCACGATAAACGACCGATCGGTGGTCAGAACGGAAAGCCACCGTAGCGCAGGTACACCATATCGAGGATGAGAAGCAACTGAAAGACTCCCTGGACGCCGCCGAGCATCGCGTTTTGCTTGCCGATCCCGGCGATGATCGACGGATCGGGGTCGGCCGAGCGCATCTCGCGGTACATCCGGATCTCGCCGGGTAACAGGAAGCCAAAGCCCTGCACCGAGAGGACCGTGACGAGGGCAAGTGCCACCGCGACGGTCGGTTCGGTCATCGCGAAGCCGTCGATCGTCAGCGCGACCCAAGCCAGCGAGCCGACCGTCGCGACGGCGAATGGAATCTGCCAGCGGCGGTCGTCCCAGGCGTCCAGTCGCCAGCCCAGCAGGAGCAGGATCGGGATCACGTTCACCGCGGTAAAGAGCGCCAGCCACGCGTCGGCGTGGGGAAAGAGACCGATCCGCTGGGCCAGCGTGATCCCGCCCGCGATGGTGACGAAGGCCAGCGACGGGAGCAGAAACGCCGTCTTCGGCGTGAGCCGCTGGAACACCGCCGAACTCTCCTCGTCGTCCAAGCCGCCGATGACCGGGCCGAGGACCGCACCCATGAAGACATCGATCCCCGTCCAGAGAACCCCCGCCATCACGTGAACGTAGGTGTGTTGCTGGACCGTCGCGACAGTCACCGCATAGCCCAAGGCGGCCAGCGGAATCAGTATCACCGCGACCGCGAAGGCCGGATTCGCTCGCTGCCCCATCCCCCTGATCGTGCCGCGAACCGTCGCCGTCGACATGTGCGGGAGAAGTCACTAATCCCCTATAAACGATGTTGCCGACGCAACGCTGTCCGAGGGGGGAGCCGCCGTCACTCGAGCGGACTGTCGGACTACCGATCCCGCTCGACGGCTTCCCCGGGCCGCGTGGTCGCGCCGCCCTCGAGTTTCAGTCCGGGGGTCAGACTCGTGTTGATGCCGGTCTTGACACCATCGCCGGCGACGACGCCGAACTTCCGACGGCCAGTCGAGACGCGCTCGCCCTTGACGGTGAACCGGATGTCGGCATCGTCGTGTCGGAGGTTGGCGACGTTCGTCCCCGCGCCGACGTTGACGTTTCGCCCGAGGACGCTGTCGCCGACGTAGGAGAGGTGGCTGACCGAGGTGCCCGGGGAGACGACGCTGTTTTTCACTTCGACCGCGTGGCCGATCTCGGCGTCCCGGCCGATCAGCGTCGCGCCGCGGACGTAGGCGTTGGGCCCCACTTCGGCACCCTCGCGGATCAGTGCCGGGCCCTCGATCACGACGCCGGGTTCGATCGTCGCTCCCGCTTCCACGACCACGTCGCCCTCAAGGTGGGCGTCCTCGCTCACGTCGCCGTCGATCCGGCGCTCGAGGGTGGCGAGTTTCCACTCGTTGGCTTCGAGCAGTTCCCACGGGCGGCCGACGTCGAGCCACCGCTCGAGCGTGACCGGTGTCATGTCGAACTCCTCGATCACCCGCGCGACGACGTCGGTGATCTCGTGTTCGCCCCGCTCGCTGGCGGGGACCTCGAGCCACTGCCGGGCCTCGGCTGGGAAGGCGTAGGCGCCGGCGTTGGCGAGGTTCGTCGGTGGTTCGTCGGGCTTCTCGATGATTCCGGTAACGGGGCCATCGGGGCCGCCTTCGGTACTCAGGACGCCGTAGTTGGACGGCTCCGCGACTTCGATCGCACAGATCGCAGGACAGGCGTCGAACAGCCGGTCGATCGCCGCCGGATCGTAGAGGTTGTCGCCGTTGAGAACGGCGAAGGGGCCCTCGAGGTGGTCACGAGCGGCGTTGACGGCGTCGGCGGTCCCGGCCTGTCGCTCCTGAACGGCGTAGGAGACGGGGACCCCGCGGTACTCGGGGCCGAAGTAGTCACGGACCGTCTCGGCCTCGTAGCCGATCACGAGGACGATCTCGTCGGCTCCGGCCTCGATCGCCGCGTCGACTGTGTGCGCCGCGAGCGGGCGATCAGCGACCGGCAGCATCGGCTTCGGCACCGATTCCGACAGCGGTCGCATTCGGGTTCCTTGGCCCGCCGCGAGAACGACTGCTTTCATGTCCGGCCCTTCCACGAATCCCCGGATAAGCGATTCGTTTCCGAGTAGGATCTGAAACGCAAGCCGGGCGTTGATAGGGAGAGGCGAAACGGGCTCAGTCCTCGGAGGTTGTGATATCGGCCGACAACCCCTGTGCCATCTCGATCTCGTCGGCGTTGTTCATCGTCCAGGCGGTGCGTTCGGTCACGGCTTCGATGGCCTCGCGGGCGCTCGGATAGCCGTTGCCGGATTTCTTGACGCCGCCGAACGGCAACTGGACCTCCGCGCCGATACACGGCAGGTTCGCGTACGCGAGTCCGATATCGGCGTGGTCGCGGAAGTAGTTGAGCTGCCGGTAGTCCTCCGAGATGATTGCCCCTGCCAGCCCGTAGGGTGTATCGTTGTGGATCTCGACTGCATCCTCGATATCACCCGAGTACTCGAGGAGGGCGACGTGGGGACCGAAACACTCCTCGTTGAGACAGCGCAGATCGGACTCGTAGTCGATCTCGTAGACGAACGGGCCGACCCAGTGGCCGTTCGCGTAGCTGCCGCTACGCTCACCATCGGCGGCAGTAGCCGCCCCCTCCTCGTGACCCTCCGGAATCTCACTGTCCTCGAGTTCGAATCGATCGACCAGCACCTCGGCCCCCTCCTCGCGGGCCAACTCGTTATGCCGGTGGATCTTCTCGACGTGGTCGGCCTCGATCGCCGGCCCCATGAACGTCGACTCCTCGAGCGGGTCACCGACCGCGATGTCTTGGGCGATGTCGACGAAGCGTTCCTTGAACTCGTCGTAGACGTCCTCGTGGACGATCAGGCGCTCGCTCGAGACGCAGCGCTGGCCGGTCGTCTTGAAGCTGGACATGACCGCGGAGTGGACCGCGGTGTCCATATCCGCGTTCTCCGTGACGACGATCCCGTTTTTCCCGCCCATCTCGCAGGCCGCGAGCTTGCCGGGTTCACCCCCGACTTTGTCGGCGATCCCGTGGCCGACTTCGGCCGAGCCGGTAAAGAGGACGGTGTCGACGCGCTCGTCGTCGGTGATCGCCGCGCCGGCGTCGCCAAAGCCCTGGACCATGTTGAAGACACCGTCGGGGATGCCCGCGTCTTCGAACATCTCCGCGATGATCTGGCCACACCACGGGGTCTGCTCGGCTGGTTTCCAGACGACGGTGTTGCCTTCCACGAGGGCGATGGCCATGTGCCAGAACGGGATCGCGACGGGGAAGTTCCACGGCGTGATGCAGCCGACGACGCCGCGCGGCTTACGGCGCATGTAGGAGTCCTTGCCCGCGACTTCCGACGGCACGACGTCGCCGTGTGGATGGCGCGCGTTGCCCGCCGCCCATTCGACCATGTGCCAGGCCTCGGTGACGTCCGCCTTCCCCTCGGAGATCTCCTTGCCACACTCCTTGGTGACGATCTCCCCGAGTTCCTGGTGACGCTCGCGCAACTCGTGGTAGATGTCCCAGAGGTACTCCGCCCGGTCGATGTAGGACAGTTCGCGCCACTCCTCGAAGGCCTCGTCCGCCGCCTCGAGCGCCCGATCGACCTCGGCCGCCGTGCCTCGCCGGAACGTCGCCAGCGTCTCGCCGGTTGCGGGGTTTTCGCTCTCGAAGGTATCGCCCGAGCCCTCCGTCCACTCGCCGCCGATGTAGTGGCCGTATACCTGTTCAGTGGCTTGCTGGCTCATACGATCGACTACGACCGGCGCGGCCAAAATCCTGCTGGTCGTTCACATGTCACGGATCGGTCGTGTGGATTTTCGAGTGAAACCGGTGGATCCCGTCGACTCGAGCCCGCTCTCAGCCGACGGACTGACGTTCGCTCGTATCGGTGGCAGTCTCGTTCCCCCTGATCATCCGCCCTGCAGTGGCGCGCGCTGTTCCGCGGCGAACCGATGTGAGCCGCGGATCGATGGTGCGCGAGGGATGAGCGAGCGAATCGGCTGGGGAGGGCGTGGTCATCCCGTGTTGCCACGATAGCAGACCGCCTCGTTCCGGTCCGCCGACCCGAGTACGGCGCTCGAAGACGGAGTCGTCTATCGGTCCGCTTCCTCGCTGCGCTCCTCGGTGACGGTCCGTTGTCGTGCCTGCAGCCGCCTGTGGTCGGGGCGTGACCGGTCCTCGCCCTCACGCCCCGCCCAGCTCGGCCGCCTTCTCGAGTTCGCTGCGCAGCGTCGTCGAGTCGAACTCGTGGTCGGGCCGGAGCCGCACGAAATCGAGGAACTCCCGTGCGGCGAGCAAGGTGTCGGGTCCGTAGGCCGTCGCAGCGGCGTCGACGGCCGCTCGAGGCCCGATTCGAGGTTCGAGGACCGCGAGCGCACAGGCTAGATCGTAGGCGGTCGTCTCGTCGACACGGTCGTCGTGGACGCTGGTCGCGTCGATGAAGTAGAACTCGTCGTCACACAGCAGGATGTTCTCGGCCCGCAGGTCGCCGTGGGCAAGTCCGTGGTCGTGCAGCGTTGCGAGCATGGCGAACAGCTCCGGCGCGCGTTCGGCGACGGCGTCGTCGGCCACGTCGTCGAGCGACCGGAACTCCGGGAGGTACTCGAGGACGAGGACGCCCAGTCCGTTGACCTCGAAGGCATCGATCGGCCGAGGGGCGTTGATACCGATCTCGCGCATTCGGAGGGTGGCCTCGTACTCGTGTTCGACCATCTCTCGAGGGGTGTCGAACCGATCGAAGAAGCCTTCGGTGCCCGAGGAGAACGCGCCGACGTTTCGGCCGGTCGTCAACACCGCATGCACCAGGGCGTTCTGTCGGGAGACGATCTTGACGAACCACTCGTCGTCGATGACGCAGGGCGTCGACAGCCAGTTGTCCGCCTCGAGGAACTCGACGCGGACCGACTCGCGGTCGTAGCGATCCGCCAGCGTGCGGACGACACGCTCGATGCGGCTCCACTCGACGGTCCCTCGTGCGAGCCGGCGGATGTCCATACCGCCAGTCAGGAGCGGCGGCGTTAAATGCGTCCCGAAGTGTTATCGGTGGAAGGTGTCGCTGGCGGCGGGGAACCAGGAGTTGGAACGCTAACACTATGAGTCGGGACGTTCTACTCGTCGCCAATGTATGCGATCGACGACCTCAGCGACGCAATTGATGTCACCCGCGAGTTTCTGACGCCGATCCGTCCCTGGATGTGGCTCAAACTCGCCTTGCTGCTCTTTTTCATCGGCGGCATCGGGTTCGGCAACCCCGCCTTTTCCGGCGGCAGTGGGGGAGTTAGCGACGAGGGAGCGACGGTCGATCCGGGCACCGTCGACGTCGGCGAGTTACTCCCGATACTCGTCGTCGTCACCGTCGCCGTCCTCCTCGTCGGACTCGCGTTCCTGCTGGTCGGATCGATATTCGAGTTCACGTTCCTCGAGTCGCTGCGCTCCGGGGAGGTACACGTCCGTCGGTACACGAAGCGCAACGTCGGGCACGGCGTTCAACTGTTCGGGTTTCGGGTCGTCCTCGGGCTGATCGCGCTCGCAGTGATCGGGTTCCCGGTGGCCGCAGTTTTCCTCTCGGGGTCGGACGCCGTCTCGTTGGCGATGATCGGCATCGTGATCCTCGTCGCGATCCCCGTGGCGCTGGCCTATGCAGTCATCAGTCGGTTCACGACGGTCTTTATCGCCCCGACGATGCTGCAGAAGGATCTCGGCGTCGTCGCCGCCTGGAAGCGGTTCTGGCCGACGCTGTCGGGAAACTGGGCGGAGTACATCGTCTATTTCCTGCTGGTCTGGCTCCTGCAACTGGTCTTTGCCTTTGCGATCGGTATCGCGCTGTTCATCCTGGCGATCCCGATCGTGATCGTCCTGTTCGTTCTCCTGTTCATTCCGTTTCTGAACCTGCTCGTCCTGCTGGTCGCTATTCCGCTGCTCGTGGTACTCGTTCTGTTGGTCCAGGTACCGGTCGTCGTCTACCTGCGCTACTACGCCTTGCTCCTGCTGGGCGATACCGACGCGGACCTCGATCTGATTCCCGACCGACGGGAAGCGGTTCGCGGTGGCGGCCCGGGTGCCGGCGGCTCCTGGGAGACGCCCGACTCTCGAGCCGAGGGCGATCGCCGGGACGACCGCGACGACCTCGGGACCGACGACATGTGGGGCGACGACTCGGAATCGTTCGACAACCGCTGGAACGAACCGGATTCCGACGACTCGAGCGGCTGGGGGGACCGCGACGAGTCGGACAGCGGGGTCGGCGGAGGCGACTCCGACGATGACGGCGACGGCTGGGGCGACTCGAGCGGGTCGGACGATGATGACGACGATCGGGACGATCGAAGCGGCTGGTAGGGGTGACTCTCTCGGCCGCCCCCTGCGGGCGGCGGTGCGTTTATTCCTTCTCTCGGCAAGTATTGCGTATGGCTGCCGATCTGCCCGACGAACACCGGATGATTCGGGAGACCGTCAGGGACTTCTGCGAGGCCGAGATCGAGCCGATCGCTCAGGAGATCGAGGACGACCATCGGTTCCCGGCCGAGGTCTTCGACCAGTTGGCCGCCCTCGATATGATGGGGGTACCGATCGACGAGGACTACGGAGGGCTGGGCGGCGATACCCTGATGTATACGCTGGTCGCGGAGGAACTGGGCCGGGTCTCCGGGGCCGTCGGCCTCTCCTACGTCGCGCACACGTCGCTGGCCTCGAAACCCATCGAACGGTTCGGGACCGAGGCCCAGAAGGAACGCTGGCTGCGGCCGCTGGCCGAGGGCGAAACCATCGGCGGCTGGGCGCTGACCGAACCCGAGAGCGGCTCGGATGCCTCGGACATGAACACCCGGGCACGGAAAGCGGGCGACGAGTGGGTACTGAACGGGACCAAGCAGTTCATCACGAACGCTTCCGAGGCCGGATCGATTCTCGTCAAGGCCGTCACGGACCCCGACGCGGGCTACGACGGCATCTCGACGTTCATCATCGCCCCCGACGAGGACGACGGCTTCGAGGTGACGACCGTCTGGGAGAAGATGGGGCTCAACGCCTCGCCGACCTGTGAGATCGCGTTCGACGACGTTCGCCTCCCCGCGGACCGCCTGCTCGGCGAGGTGGGCGACGGCTGGGACCAGACCAAGAAGACCCTAGACGGCGGCCGCATCTCGATCGCCACGCTCTCGACCGGGCTCGCACAGGGGGCCTACGAACACGCGAAGGCCTACAGTAAGGAACGCGAGCAGTTCGGCCAGCCGATCTGCGAGTTCGACGCGATCCGGGACACGATCGTCGATATGCACCGCAAGACCGAGCGATCGCGGCTCCTGACCCGGCAGGCCGCCCGCACCGACGATCGGGGCGACCCCGTCACCAGGGAGTCGGCCCTCGCGAAACTCGAGGCCAGCGAGGCCGCCCGCGAGGTCGCCGAGGACGCCGTCCAGGTCCTGGGGGGCTACGGCTACACGACCGACTTCGCACCCCAGCGGTTCTACCGCGACGCGAAGCTGATGGAGATCGGCGAGGGAACAAGCGAGATCCAGCACTTAGTGATCGGTCGCGAACTCGGACTGTAGCGCCGCCGCGACGGTCGTTCGACTCGGATCCGCGGTTCGAGCCGTTCGTCGGCGGACCGGCCCGGCCACGAAGCGAGCCGATCAGCCGAGGATGCCGTCGTCGCTCTCGTTGTCGCTGCTCTCGTTGTCGTCGCTCTGTGACCCGTCGTCGGAATCGGATTCGTTGCCGCCAGAGTCGCCGCTCGAGGCGTCCTCGTCGACGTCGGTGGTTACCGCCTCGGCGAGCGTCGTGATGTTCGGCCGTTCCTGGCTCCGGAGGCGCTTAGGATAGACGCCGATGGTCACGAGCAAGTCGTCGCCGGCCTCGACGGCCTCGGTGATGTGAACGTCGACCTCGACGTCGCGGCCGTCGAACGTCGCGTCGGCGGTGTACTGCGCTTGCGTCGTCGACTCCTCGAGGATCGTGACCTCGGTGTCTCGGTCGTGTGAGACGTTGGAGATGCCGTCGTAGTTCTCCCGGACGAGG
This sequence comes from Natrinema pellirubrum DSM 15624, assembly GCF_000230735.2. Taxonomy (NCBI): domain Archaea; kingdom Methanobacteriati; phylum Methanobacteriota; class Halobacteria; order Halobacteriales; family Natrialbaceae; genus Natrinema; species Natrinema pellirubrum. The sequence continues at coordinate 2,813,008 of NC_019962.1, read as the reverse complement.
TCGATGAGTTCCTCGGTCGACATTTCTCCGACGGGGTTGAGTTCCCGCCCGAGGATGTTGACCTGCGGCGTGGTCAACACGTTGAAGACCGCGGCGCGGCGCTCGCCGAGCCCCTCGATCCCGACCTGCTTCTCGTGTTTGGTCATGTAGTTCGTGACCGTGACGGTCTCGTTGGTGGGGCCGACGTCGCGCTTGATCTCGAGCGGGTCGATGGCCGTCTGTTCGTAGCCGGTCTCCGCGCGGGCCTCGGATTCGACGCCCGCGGGCGACGATTCGTGTTCGTCCATACCGAGCAGTCCCAGACAGCCCGACAGGCCGGCCAGTCCCGCCGCACCGAGTCCTGCGATAACGGTTCGTCGATTCATTTCCCTGCAAATGGCGGTCCAGGTGGTAAGTGTTTACTGAAATCCTGACAGTGTGTCACTCGAAAAGGAGGTCCGTCCGAATCGGTCCGGGGTGGGCGAGCGACCGTCGGTCAGGGCCAGCTGCCGGCTTCCTCGAAGGCGTCTGCGACCCGCTGGATCGCGACGACGTAGGCCGCGGTCCGGGGGTTCTCGAGGTCGTGTTCCTCGTAGGCCTCGATCAAGGCGTCGAAGGCGTCGACGATGACGCCCTCGAGTTCCTCGTTGACCCGCTGCTCGGACCAGTAGAAGCGCTGGCGGTTTTGCACCCACTCGAAGTAGGAGACGGTGACCCCGCCCGCGTTCGCGAGGATGTCCGGAATCACGAAGACGTCTTTCGCTTCGAGGACCTCGTCGGCCGCGGGCGTCAGCGGCCCGTTTGCGGCCTCCGAGATGACGTCGGCTTCGACGTCTTCCGCGAGGTCGGCGTCGACCGCGTTTTCCAGCGCCGCGGGGATCAGCAGGTCGACGTCGAGGGTGAGGACGTCCTCGTTGGTGATCTCCTCTTCGCTTCCCTCGAAGCCGACGACGCTGCCCGTCTCGTTCTTGTGATCCTTGGCCGCGACCGGATCGAAGCCGTCGGGGTTGTAGATCCCGCCGCTCGAGTCGCTGGCGGCGACGACGGTCGCGCCCATCTCGTCGATCAGTCGGGCGGCGATCCAGCCGGCGTTCCCGTAGCCCTGGACGGCCACAGTCGCGCCCTCTATGTCCTTGTCGAGGTAGTCGAAGGCCTCGCGGGCGGCGATGACCGTCGAGCGGCCGGTCGCGTCGACGCGGCCCTCACTGCCGCCCGAATCCAGCGCCTTCCCGGTCACGACGCCCGGCTCCGACGTGTTCTCGAGGGTCTCGTAGGTGTCTTTGATCCAGTTCATCTCCCGCTGGCCGGTGTTCACGTCGGGCGCGGGCACGTCGCGGTCCTCGCCGACCATGGGCCGGAGTTCCTTCGCAAACGAGCGGGTGAGCCGCTCGAGTTCGCTCTCGGAGTAGTCGGCCGGATCGATGATGATGCCGCCCTTCCCGCCGCCGAGGGGGATGTCGACGATCGCGGTCTTGTACGTCATCCAGCCCGACAGGGCCTTGACCTCGTCGCGGGAGACGCCCGGGTGATAGCGGATGCCGCCCTTGTAGGGCCCACGGTCACCGTTGAACTGCGAACGGAAGGCCTTGAACCGTTCCAGATCGCCGTCGTCGCGTTCGATCGTGAGGTTCGTCTCGAGGACGCGCTCGGGGTGTTTGAGTCGCTCGATCACGTCGTCGCCGACGTCGAGATACGCCGCCGCGTCGTCGATCTGTGATTGCAGGCTTTCGAACGGGTTGGTCTCTTCGCTCATACGCGGGGGGTTTCGGAGACCAAGGGATAAGCGTAGCGAATATCTATCATGGAAAGAGATGTACGTTCTCCAAGGCTGACCTAAGTACCCTATATATTGACCGTTCAGTCGGTTTCGCCGGTTGCTCCGGACGGGTCACGACGCCGTCGACGCGGGTCCCGTTAGGGGCAACCGCGCGCCCTCGAGGTCGAACACGATCGCGTCCGCACTCGAGCGGATTGGCGATCGGTCAGTTCTCTACTGCCCGTTTCGAGGCCCGATCTCGAGTGCGGGTCGACAGCTCGGTGACACACCCCTCGTTCAGAGTGAAAAGCCGGGCGGTGTCGCCGGCCGTTCGGAATCATCTCGGCGATCGACGGATCACGATCGAGGGGGTAGTCACACCCCTCGTTCAGAGTGAAACGGGGTCGTGAGGGGATGGCCGGGTTCACTCTGAACGGCGGGGGATCCGATCGAACGCGATCGGATGGTTTGTGATTCGTAGCGCCGGACCCACACCCCCCATTCAGAGTGAATACCGAGTGAACGGTATCCGGTTGTGACCGACGGAATCGACCCGCGGTGGAGACGAGCGATTGTTACGATTTGGTACTGTAAGGTGCCGCAAAAGCTTCCGCTACCATAAAATATAATATTACTTCTAGGTGGAGGAGAGGGAGAGGGAGAGGGAGACGGTCCGGAACACTGCATCCGTCGTACTCTCGACGTTCCACGCGATTTCGGTGTACACTCCGATTGGTGACTACGGCTTATTGACCGCTTTCAGTCTGAACGGGGTGTGGGCCTGTTCCCGACGGGCGTTCACAGTTCAGTCTGCACCCGGCAGCGAGTACGGATACTCCGAAACGGCCCTCAATAGACAGTAACAGTTCTATCTCTGTTCACTATCAGTCTGAACGGGCTTCCACAGCTTTATAATGTCCGTCTCCAGATCTGAACTATGGCCGAGCAGACCGGTGGGGACCCGCTCTTCGAATCTCATGATCCCATCTTCGATCGGAAGGAACTCCTCCACGTCGGTCACGTTCCCGACGAGGACCGCATCGTCGGGCGCGACGACGAGATCCAGTCCGTCGCCGCCGAAGTCGGTGCGATCACGCGCGGTGATCCGCCGAACAACGTGATGATATACGGCAAAACGGGGACCGGAAAGAGTCTGATCTCACGACACGTCTCGACGCGGGCCCAGGACGCCGCCCGCGGCAACGACATCGATTGTGCCGTTCTCTACGTCGACTGCTCCGAAGCGAACACCGAGACCCGTGCGACCCGACAGCTGGCGCTCAGTCTGAAAGACCAGACCGACTACCAGCAGAACATCCCGCTTCGCGGCGTTGGAACGATGGAGTACTACCAGCACATCTGGGGGATTCTCGAGGACTGTTTCGACGCCGTCATCGTCATCTTGGACGAGATCGACAAACTGGACAACAGCAACATTCTGATGCAGCTCTCGCGCGCTCGAGAGGCCCGAAAGACCGACGCCTATATCGGCGTCATCGGGATCAGCAACAAGGTCCAGTACCGCGAGACGCTCGACGAGCGGATCGACAGCAGCTTCGGCCACCGGGAGCTGTTCTTCCATCCGTACGACGCCTCCCAACTCCGCGAGATCATGCGCAATCGCGAGGACGCCTTCCAGCCCAATGTCCTCGAGGACGGAACGATCGAACTCTGTGCCGCCCTCGCGGCGAAGAAACACGGCGACGCACGAAAGGCGATCGAGATCCTCAAGGAAGCCGGGGAACTCGCCCGCCGCACCGACAGCGAGACGGTTTCGGAGACCCACATTCAGCAGGCTCAGGAGGTCGCCGAGATCAACCGTATCGAGGAACTCACGAGCGGCGCGACCGTTCACGCGAAACTCGCCCTCTATGCGCTCGCCAGTTGTATCATCACGGGCGATCGGGAGACGTACAAGACCCGGGAGGTGTACGAGCGCTACGTCGGCATCTGTGAGCTGGTCGCGACCGATCCGATCACCGAGAACGGCCTCTATCGCCAACTGAAAGAGCAGGCGTTTCTCGGCGTCATCGAATCCGAGAAGACCGGTGGCGGTCGGTCACAGGGGAGTTACCTCCTGCACCGGCTCGTGACTGACCCGAAACACATCGTCAAGGCGGTCCGCCGTGATGCCTCGCTCGAGGACCTGCCGACGTACGACCGACTTCGGGAGACGGGGCCGTCGACGGGGAACCGCGACGCCGACCTCGAGTCCTTTTCCTGACCCGTCGAACTGCCACCACCTCGAACACGCGTTTCACTCTGAACGAGGGGTGTGGGACCATCCCCCGGTCCCGCGCTAGACCGCTTTCACGGTCTCGTGCTGGCGTCGCGATCGGCGGTCGACGACGCAACCACAGTCGACACAAACGAGCAGTCGCTCGTCGCCGGCCGTTACGGTCTTCCAGTCGCCGGTAACCGGACTCTCGTGGCCACAGTCCGGACAGAAGAGAACGGTCTTCCGCGCTTCGGGTGGCGGTTCGAAATCGTCGTGGGACGTGTCGGTTGACATGGTCGCTCGTAGGGATTCGACCGGCATAGGGGTTGTGTGGCACGAACGACCGTGACGGATCGACTCACCATTGGTTGGCAGCCCCGCGTACTAAGCGGTTCGTCGTGGTCGGTCACGGCATGTCAATCGAAAGCACGAACCCGGCGACGGGCGACGTGGTCGACAGCTTCGAGGCGACCTCCGACGAGGAACGCGAGGCCCGACTCGAGCGCGCGACCGAGACCTTCTCGGAGTGGTCGGAGACGCCGATCGAGACCCGCCAGCGGCTGCTCGCCCGGGCGGCCGATGTCCTTCGGGAGAACACAGACGAGTACGCCGAACTGATGACCGAAGAGATGGGGAAGCCGATCGGGCAGGCCCGCGACGAGGTCGCGAAATGCGCGTGGGTCTGTGATTACTACGCCCAGAACGCGGCACAACACCTTCAGGACGAGGTGATCGCCGGCGACGAGAACGCCCGCACCGTCGTCGCCTACCAGCCGCTGGGGCCGGTGCTGGCGATCATGCCCTGGAACTTCCCGTTCTGGCAGGTCTTTCGCTTTGCCGCGCCGAACCTCGCGGCGGGCAACGTCGGCCTGCTGAAACACGCCTCGAACGTTCCCGGCTGTGCCCGGGCCATCGAGGACGTCTTCGACCGAGCGGGGTTTCCCGACGGCGCCTTCACGTCGCTGCTGATCGACTCGAGCGAGATCGACGCGGTCATCGAGGACGACCGGATCCGAGCCGTCACCATCACCGGCAGCGACGCCGCGGGTCGAGCGGTCGCCGAAACCGCCGGCAGCCAGCTCAAGAAGTCGGTCCTCGAGTTGGGCGGGAGCGACCCCTTCGTCGTCCTCGAGGACGCCCCCATGGAGGAGACGGTCGAGACGGCGGTCCAGGCGCGGCTCATCAACAACGGCCAGTCCTGTATCGCGGCCAAGCGGTTCGTCGTGGTCGACGACGTCTACGACGAGTTCGTCGACCGCTTTATCGACGAGATGGCGGCCCAGACGGTCGGTGATCCGATGGACGATGCCACCGACCTCGGCCCGCAGGCTCGTCCGGACCTCATGGACGACCTCCACGAGCAGGTCGCGGAAACGGTCGAGCAAGGCGGCGAACTCGAGTTGGGCGGCGAGCCGATGGACCGCGACGGCGCGTACTACCCGCCGACGGTGATCACGGACGTTCCCGAGAACGCCCCCGCCGACCGGGAGGAACTGTTCGGCCCCGTCGCCTCTCTATTCCGGGTCCCCGACGAGGCCGCCGCCATCGAGAAAGCAAACGACACCCGCTTCGGTCTCGGTGCGAGCGTCTGGACCGAGGATCTCGAGCGCGGCGAGCGGGTCGCCCGGCAGTTCGAGTCCGGGCTCGCCTTCGTCAACGAACTCGTCAAATCCGATCCTCGATTGCCCTTCGGCGGCGTGAAGGACTCGGGCTACGGCCGGGAACTCGCCGAACACGGGATCACGGAGTTCGTCAACACGAAGACGATCTGGGTCCAGCAGGACGCCGGCGAGGAGACCGACATGATTGAATGAACACCGCATCGATCGGCGGCTCGAGTCGGAATCCGACGGCCCGCGAGTACCGTCGGCGAGACCATCGAACACGAGCGCCGGCGGACGATCACCGAGGGCACAACCCAGCAGTTCTGAGTAGTCAACGGCCTCTACACGGTCCGTCTGACGGTGGGGCTGTCGATGGTCACCGACGAACGCGAGACCAGCGACGGGGAGCGTGGGATCGTCACGATGCGCATCGAGACGTTCGCGGTGACCGACCCGCGTGACCGGTGCCATCGCAAACGGACGAGATGGCAGGGACGTCCGGCCGTGATCGTTCGTACATCCGGGCCCTGAGGACCCTCCCGAATCAGCGGACGACGACCTCGCCGCCGACATCGATACTGTTGCTCCTATACGACGTCATTGCCTCGCTCGCGACGAACTCGAGGGAAGTGCCGTCCGTCGTGTCGACGACATCTCCCTTGGCATCCCGTATCTCGAAGTCATGAGCCCGTCCGACGCCCGTCACGGAGACCTCGTATGGCTTCCCCGCTGCGAGAACGAGCGTCGGGTCGTCGAATCCCCGTATCTCGGCTGGTTCGACGCCGAGCCAACTATAATCTCGAAGCGCTAACTCGATCTTCGTTCCGGCGTCTAACGTTCGGTGGCCGTCGGCTCCGACCGGATCGACGCGCTTGGGTTCCGCCACCTCCGTCCGTCCGAACTGACCGAACGTGATGTCGAGATCGATTACCGACGAAATGGCTTCGAACTGTCCTCGTTGCGTCGTCCGATAGCGACGAATGCGGCCGGCCTCGTCGACGAGGATCCGGCCGGTCCCCGCGGGGTTGGACCCGGGGAACGCATCCGGGACCGGGACGCCCTCCGACGCCTCGAAGGCGGTCGTCTCCGACAGCCGGTACTCGTGGACGGGGCCCGTATCGGTCGCTCGCGTTCCCTCGTACTCGTCGATGGGATCGAGCATCCAGTTCTCGATCGACTCGAGAGAGTCGTCGATGACGGCAGTAGCGCCGTCGTGCGTGAGTGGGGCGGGGCGATTCGTCGCCCTGTACTCGCCGTTCACGTAGACCACGCGGTCTCGATCGTAGCCGGGAACGGTCCCGTGACGTGTTCGAACGACGCGGTCGGCGGCAGGGTCGGCCCGGATGTCGAACGAATCGACCGTCGTCGTGGCCTCGGTGTCCTTGACCGAGTCCCGATACCGATACTCGAAGGACCCGGTAAACGACGTCTCCGGGAGCGCTCGCCGGTGCGCCTCGAGGAGGGCCGCCGGATCCTCGAGACCGTCGGCGGTCAGCCCCGGCGGGAAGTCGGCGTCGGTCGTCGCATCGGTACTCCTGTTTGCACAACCCGCCAATCCGACGACGCCGAGGGCACCGCAGCCCCGGAGTACGCGTCGGCGTGTTGCTTGGGTTCGAGCCATACCCGGAGTGGCCTCGTGATCTGGTATAAACTACGGGCGGTCCCTGCTCGACTGACGAACGGGAACCGATAGATCGCGACCGGGACGCCTCTCGGAGCCACTGAAACGGTTTCCATACTGTCGCACCGCAGTCGCGCGATTAGCTGTGCAATGACGGTCAGTGGCTACTAGAGAGTACTGTCGAGATCGTATACATGTTGACGACCGCGGCGGCCAGCCACGGCACCGCGAGCCCCGCGGGCACGATCGGCCGATACGCCCGCTCGAGGAGGGGCCGACAGGCCAGCGCGACGCCGACCGCGAACGCCTTCAGCCCGAGCATGCCGACGACGCCGTGGCTCTCGATCGCCCCGCGGGCCGCGGGGTTGGACTCGGCCAACCCGAGGTTGAGCCCGACGAACGTCGTGACGATGTCGGCGATCAGCGAGAGCGCGACCAGCCCCCAGAGCAGCCGCTCGAGGTCGACGGGCGTCACATCGCCCGGCAGCCACTGGCCTGGGGTCGCGCGCTCGGAACTCATAGACTCCCGGCCGGAATCGAACCGACCGTTGCCGTCGGGAGTACGAGCCCGTACCAGTACACGGGGTATTGTTATGGCAGGCGTAGGGGGATCGCCGTCGCTGGTAATCGCTTACAATCGACGGCAAACGGTTCGGGCGGCGGCCGCGACGATTTCGAGGTTGTAACCGGGTCGTACTTCGAGGGCAGGGGCAACTATGCGTCGAAACCACATGATACTGGATCTCCTGCCGGCCGAATACTGTCGTTACCGTCGTCTCCGTGTCGGACGGTCACACGAACCGATCACGGACTGGATGGGACAGTAGAGGGGGAGAGGGGTCGCGCCGACGGATCGCCACTGATCGTGTGGCGGTCGTCGCGAGGGGAGACGGATCGACTATGGCGCGACCCGCTCGAGAGTGCGTTCTGTCTCCGTGGTCACCAGCACGGAGACACCATACACTGTCGGGTCGGATGATACGAACGCTCGCGTTCAGTAGTCCACGCGTTACGTGGGAGGCCGCGTTATAGCGGTGTCCGGGAGGCCGCGATCGACTGGCGGGCACACCACGGCCGCTGCCGACCGACGATCCGGCCGCGAGAAAGACGTTTGACGGCAATTGCAGGCAGCACGGCTTTCCGTCGAATCGCCGTTCGTTTCGACGGTTAGCGATCCGTTCCAGTAGTGTGGAGCGGGGTAGATAGCGATATGTCGGAGGGACACACCGAACGTTTGGGACAACGGAGAGCGACGCTTCGCGACCGGATCGGGCGGGGACTGGACCGACGCGAGTTCCTGCGGACGGTCGCCGGCGGTGGCTACGCCCTCGGGATGGCCCACTTGCTCGGCGTCGACGACTTCCTCGCCGCCGGCGACGGCGAGGTCCCCGTCGTCACTGCCCTCGTCAGGGACGACCCGGCCGACCCGTGGTCGATCCGGGAGCGAACGGAACGCGTCCCTGCAGCGTGGTACGCCGCCGTCGAGAAGGCGTTCGAAATCAATGATCTCCTGTCCCGGGTCGGGTTCACCGGCTACCTCGGGAGTGCCGTCGTCCCCGGTGACTTCGAGAGCGGGACCGCAACCGTCTCCGTCGGCGTCTCGAGCGAGGGGCATTCCGTGAACGAACTGCTCGGCGAACTCGCCGAGGGCGTCGAGATCGACGTGGAGACGTTCATCGATGTCGACGACATCGGGGACAACTCCGAGGCGAGCGAACCCCGGCTCGGCTACCCCGATACGGACGGTCGCGTCCCCAGCGGCGTCGCCTGCGAGACGCCGACGAGTCTGGCGACGCTCGGCCCGGCGCTGTATCATCCCGACGGGGAACGGCGGTTCTTCGTGACGGCCGATCATGCCTTCGACGGGATCGAGGGGTCGACCGCGGAGTCCCTGTCGCTGCCCATCAGTGGCGACGACGCGGCCGAGCTGGGAACCGTTGCACGACACCACCCGGTCGCCGACGTCGCGACCGTCGAGCCGACCGGCGGCATCGAACCGACGAACAGGATCGACGCCCCCTCGAGCCCGCGGGTGCGGGGCCAGTTCACCAAGTTCGGCCTCGCGACGCTCGTCGCACGCGACGCCGAACTCGAGAAGGTCGGTGCGATGACCGGTCACACGGTGGGAACGGTACAGGGAATCGACGCCGTGACCTGTTTCACGGACGACTTCTGCCGGCGCGGGCAGCTCCGCTGGGGCGGCGAGATGGACCTCACGGACGGCGATAGCGGCTCCGTGAGTTACCACCGCGATCCCGAGGGCGGGCCCGACGACGTCCTCATCGCCGGCTTCAACAACGCCCGGACCTGGTGGCCCGGCCAGAGCTACGTCTGGGGCGTGGGGGCCTATCGACTGACCGAAACACATGGCTATCACTTCTGAGCGACGACCGACGGGAGTCACGAGGATCGAATCGATGACCGACGGGGGTCACGAGGATCGAACCGAGGATCGACCAGAGTCACGAGGACCGAACCGCGATGCGTAACGATACCAGTCGGTCCGAGGAGGGCGCGACCGGACCCGTCAGAACGGCCGTCCGGACGATCGGCCGCGTCGTCGGGGATCTGATCGCCATCTCCCTGTGGGTCCTGTTTCTCACCCTGGCGTTCCTCGCGACCGGCTGGCCCCGCTGGGCGTTCTACGCGCTGTTGCTCGTCGGTGTTGGCGTCTACGTCGCCGTAACGGCCGCCTGGCTCGACTGACGATACCGAACAGCGAAAAACGGATCGGCGGGTTACGCGAGGGCCGCCTCGAGGCGCTCGATCAGCTCGTCGTTGCCGACGTGGACCGGCGTGCGATCGTGGAGGGCATCGGGTTCGACGGCGAGTAGCGAGCGGTCCCCGTTCGAGGAGCGCCCGCCGGCCCGTTCGACGACGTAGCCGATCGGGTTCCCCTCGAACTGCAGGCGGAGTTTGCCCTCGGGCCGGGACTCGAGGCCGGGGTAGCCGAAGGTGCCGCCGTATGTCAGTACCTGATTGACGTCGCCGATCAACGCGCCGCCGTACCGGAGTTTGAGTTCGTCCTCGATCTCGCGGGCGTACTCGCGGAAGTCCGCGGGCCAGTCCGGGACGCGGCCGCCGAAGCCGTAGACGACCGGCTCGTCGGGGAGGGTCACGTCGTCGTCGACGACGTTCCGCTCGCCCCCGGAGAGTTCGTACTCGGCGACGGTCTCCTCGGTGGCGATCACCATCGTCGTGATCGGGCCGTAGAGGACGAAGCCGGCCGCGACGAGGGTCTCACCGCGGGCGGGCAGTGCGGCGTCGTAGACGCCGAAGATCGTCCCCATGGTGTTGTTGGACTTGAGGTTCGAGGAGCCGTCGAGCGGGTCCACCGCGACGGCGTAGGCGTCGCCGTCGGCCGGATCCACACCGCAGTCGACGACGTCGGCGCGCTCCTCACTGGCGTACTGACCGACGCCGTCGATCCCGGCGAGGCGCTCGCCGAGCAGTTCGTCCGCCCAGACGTCCGCCTTGGCCTGGGTCTCGCCGCTTGGGTTTTCCTCGTCGACGGTCCCGCGGCGGCCGATCAGTCCCTGCCGTATCTCGGTCGCCGAGCGACTGATCGTCGCGACGATGTCCTCGACGACCGGGTCCGAGACCGTCATCTATTCGGTGGCCTCGAGCGCGGCGTCGGCCGTCGCTTCCTCGTAGATGACCTTCTCGAGGGCGTCCAGCAGTCGCGTCGGATCCTCGCGCTGCCAGACGTTGCGGCCGACGGCCAGCCCCTTCGCACCGGCGTCGATGACCGCCTCGACCTGTGAGAGGAACTCGTAGTCGGAGGTCTTCGAGCCGCCCGACATGATGACCTTCATGTCGCCGGCGCAGTCGACGGCGTGGGCCATCGCCTCCGGGCTCCCGGGGTACTTGACCTTCGCGATGTCGGCGCCCAGTTCGAGGGCCAGCCGCGTCGCGTAGGAGATCGTCGAGGGCTTGGTGTCGTTTTTCAGTCCCTGGCCGCGCGGGTAGGACCACATGACCATAGGGAGGTCGTACTCGCGGCCTTTCTCCTGGGCGTCGCGGAACTCCTCGACCATCTCGATCTCGTGGTTCGAGCCGCCGTAGACGGTAAATCCGAGGGCGTCGGCACCCAGTTCGGCGGCGTAGTCGACCGAGCAGTTGACCGCCGAGTCGGGCTCGCCCATCCAGAGGTTCGAGGTGCCGTTGAGCTTCAACAGGAGATTGACGTCGTCCTCGTAGCTTGGGTAGTAGCCCTCGGCGATCCCCTTCTGGACCGCCATCGCGGAGACGGCGTCGTGGGTCGCCGTCTCGAAGACCGTCGCCGGGTCGAGCTTCTCGGGAACCTCCTCGAAGTCGACGGGGCCGTGTTCTAAGCCGTGGTCCATCGCCAGAATCAGTGACTTGCCGTCGCGTACGATCGGGGAATCGTCGATCGGAATCATCTGTTAGACGGTCCAACAGTGCGCTATAAATCTCTGATGGTCCTGGTTGTCGATATTGAGTACACGTGTAGTAATAGCACGCTCTCGAGCCGTGCGACGTGACGGCGATCCGACTCGCCGAGGACTCGAAACGGGATCGAAATCAGCTATCGGGAGCTGACTGCCAACGCGGCGTCGGCTCGAGCGACGAGTGCTGCCAGCGTCACCGTGCTATCGCAGTCCTCACTCGAGTAATTCGCGGGCGTTGTGTCGCCACGTACGGACGTGCAGGACATTCAGATCGAGCGCCGTGGCGACGGTCATCGCGCTGATCGTCGCCAGCCGCTCGGCCGACTGGATTCCGGCCTCGGCCAGCCGATCGGCGTCGTCCGGGCCGACCCCGGTGACGGCGGTCACCGGGGTCGGCTTCGGATACGGCCGCTGTGAGGGACGCTCCCGACCGATCGAGACGGTCGCCTCGTCGTACTCGAAGGCCTGCCAGTCCTCGTCGTCGCTGACCGCGATCCACTCGCGTTCGGCCTCGCCCAGCCCGCGGACCTCGCTCGAGCGCCGCCCTAAGTCGCCGTTGGACTCGAACGACCACGGCAACGAGAAGCGCCTGCGGAGGGCGGCCGCGACGTCCTCGTCGACCCCGTTCTCGAGCAACAGTCGATAGGAGTACTCCTTGTCGACGACCGCCTCGGGGTCGATGTCGGCGGCCGCGAGCGCCTCGCGTTCGGCCGGCTCGATCGCCGCGTCCCGCTCCGAACCTGCGGGGGCTTCGTCGTCGGCGTCCGTGGTCGCGTCGTCAGTCGCCGCGAGCAGTTCGTCCTCGTCGAAGGCGAGTTCGACGGGGTCCGAACCGGCGTCGGCGACATCGGCGGTGTCGTCGCCGACGTCGACGGTGATCCCGATGTCGACGACGGTCGTGTCCCCGTCCTCCCCATCGCTCGCCGGGTCGGCTCCCGTCTCCGCGTCGCTGACGACTTCTTCCTTGCTCACGCGATTCACCGGTCGTGCGTAGCTCACACTGTCTCGTCTTGAAAGTTGCCCTCGCGCGCCGACACGACCCGCCAGCTGACCAGCACGCTTACGGCCGCGACGACGGAAGGGAGCGTATGGTTCGCGAGCAGCTCGACCGGATCGGCGTCGTCGGCGCGGGGACGATGGGCAGCGGCATCGCACAGGTCGCCGCCACGAACGGCTACGAGGTCGTCATGCGCGACATCGAATCGCAGTACGTCGAGAACGGCTTCGACACCATCGACGATAGTCTCAGCCGCCTCGAGAGTCGGGGTGCCCTCGAGGAAGCGCCGGCGACGATCCGCGACCGGATCGAGGGGACCACGCTCCTCGACGATCTCGGCGACTGTGATCTGGTCGTCGAGGCCGCCCTCGAGGAACTCGCAGTCAAGCAGGAGGTCTTCGCCGACTTAGAGCGGGTGTGTGCCGACGACGTAGTGCTGGCGACGAACACGAGTACGCTCTCGATCACCTCGATCGCCAGCGACCTCGAGTACCCGGAGCGCGTGATCGGGCTGCACTTCATGAACCCGGTGCCGATCATGGAGGGCGTCGAAGTGGTCGTCGGCGAGAAGACGACCGACACAGTGACCGAACTGGCCCACGACCTCGCCGCGGACCTCGGGAAGACGACCTGGGAGGCCGACGACAAGCCCGGCTTCGTCACCAACCGCATTCTCATGCCCTGGATCAACGAGGGAATCCGGGCCTACGACGAGGGCGTCGCCTCCAAAGACGACATCGACACGGGAATGGAACTCGGGACCAACGTGCCGATGGGGCCGCTGACGCTGGCCGACCACATCGGCCTCGACGTCTGTCTCCACGCCTCCGAGACGCTTCACGAGGAGTTAGGTGATCGGTACAAGCCCGCGTACCTCCTCAAGCGGAAGGTCGAGGCCGGCGACCTCGGTAAGAAGACGGGGCAGGGGTTCTACGAGTACGAATAGCCGCGCCCGTTCGTTTCACCTCGTCATAATTTATTTGGTGCCGACATGCGTCTGCGAAGACGATGCGAACCGCCCGCGTTCTCCCGCTCCTCCTCTGTTGGTGTCTCGTCGGACTGATCGCCGTCGTCGCGGTGGCGGCCGCACCGCCTCCGACACAGCTCTGTGGCGTCTGCGGACCCAGCGTCGCGAACGACGCCGAAATAGCGGGCGCGACCGGCCACGGAACCCTCGACATCTACATCGACGAGAACGGTGATTCGCTGTGGCACGCCCGGATCCCCGTCACCGCTTCGGCTGCCGAACGCTACCGGACCAACGCGAGCGCGCTCGAGGCCGCAGTCGATGCCGCCTGGGCTCACACCCACGCCGCAGAGGGCGACGTTCGGGCCGTCGAGACGGCGATCGAGGACGATACTGTCGTGGTGAACTACACCGTCGACGACGTCGCTCGTCGCGGCGTCGGCGACAGTCGGATCGTCGACTACTTCGCGACGGGCACGTCGTCCACGCGCTACGAGTTAGCGGCCGAGCGACTGACGATCCATACGCCCGACGGAACGACGATCACGAACCGTCTCCCCGCCGCTACAGTCGACGGTAACGAGGCGACCTGGGCGACCGAGGACGGTGGGGACCGTGACTTCGACGACCAGACGTACGTCACCTACGGCGAGGGTGGCCTCTTCGGGACCGCAAGGGGCTACGCGACCATCGGCCTCGCGGTCGGACCGTCGGCGCTCGCTCGCGGGTTGGCTATCGGGGCCGTCCCTGGCGCGCTGGTCGGTCTCCTCGGTATCGCGATCGGCCGTCCCGGACGCGGGTCTCCCGTGTTCGGGCGACTGGCAAGCCGCCTCGGCCTCGAGCGATCGACGGTCGAGGCAACGACGCTCGAGCGGTTGCTCGTCGCCGTCGGCGTCGGCGGCGCGATCGGCTTCCTCGGCTACGGTGCGGTGGCGACCGGGCGGGCGTTTCCGCCAGTCGCCGTCGTGCTGTCGTCGCTGGGGGCCGGATACGCGTTGCTCGGGCTGGCCGCCGCGCGAATCGGTCCCCGACTCGAGACGCGCGGGCTGTTCGTCCTCGCGGTCTTCGCGACGCTCGTCGCCGCCGCTTACACGCGATCGCTTGCCGGCGGGATCGCGTACCCGCTCCCCCTCCTGTTCGGGCTCGCTACCGCGCTCTTCCTGCCGATCGGCCACGCGTTCGAGTGCGGTCGGACGCCGGGGGCGCTACTCGGGGTCGTCGCGCTCGTTCCGAGTGTCGTCATCGCGATCGTCTATCCGACGAGTTCGATCGGCGTCTTGACCGTCCTCATCGGAACGATACTCTTTCTCCCGTGGGTCATCGTCGTCGGAGTCTTCGGCTGTCCGCTCGCGCTGCTCGGACGAACGCTCGCGGCAGAGGACGACTAACGACGCGATCGTTCGACGCCACGTCGCAACCCTCGCCCTCGATCAGCACGATCGTTCGACGACCGTCACCGTCTCCGCCGGCGGGGCCGCCCCCTCGAGCGCGATCCGCCGTTCAGTGTACGTCACGGTGACGCTCTCGACGGAACCACCGCTCGTCACGCTCGCCCGTTCGCACATGTAGCCAGCGAACCGTTCGGCGCGAGCATCGTTCTCGAGTAGCGAATAGAGGTACTTCCGCCAGCGGAAGTCGGGACCCGTGTCGGCCGCGGGCGGGTGATCGGCCCGAACGGCGGTGCCGCGAAGAACGTCGATATCGGGCCCACCGTCGACGTGGCCGACCACTGCGAATCCGCCGTCGGTCGTACTCGGATCGGGTGCGAACATCGTCCACTGATAGTCGTCCGGGACCCTCGAGTCGGCCGGCTCGAGACCGGCCGTCGCACCGAGCAACAGTCCGCTCCACAGGAGGACGACCGTCAGGACGCCGACGAGTGCGGCCGACCGGTACCGATGCGTTCGGTCCCGAACCGCCGCCGGCAGCGGGGAGCCGACGGACTGCGGGGGTGTCACGCGATCGATCCCGCTTCGGCAGGCCGTCAGGGGACGCTCGAGCGGGGCGACCCGACCGACCGCACCGGCGGCGACGCGCTCGAGGACGTCCCAGACACCCGGTGGGAGAAAGAGGAGGACCGCGGTGAACAGGACCGCCGGGAAGAGGCCGACCGCCATCGAGAACGCCATCCCGGAGACCGCGGCGAGAAACGCCGCGGCGTAGGCAGTTCGGAGACGGCCGGTGAGCAGGAGCAACAGGGGTGCGCCGGTCACGAGTCCCGCCCAGGCGTAGGTGCCGGCCGTGAGCGCGAGCGGGTCGGTCGCGACGGCGTCGGCGAGCGGGAGCGTCAGTTGGTCCTGCCGGAGCGCGTAGCCGAGGGCATCGCCGCTGTACCAGGTGCTGCCCTCGGTCTTGAGGACGGCGTTGCCGACGAACAGGGTGACGACGTGAACGAGGACCGCCGCGGTCGCCGGCGTCGTGATCAGCGCGTCGTTGCCTGCTCGCGTCGCGGCGTCGTTCCGTCCCGCCCCCTCTCGAGCGTCGATCGACCAGCGGTTGCCGAGTGGGAGAAAGACGGCAAGCACCAGCAGTTCGCGCAGGAGTCTGTCGGCCCCGTTCAGGACGAACGGGTTGCGAACGTGCAACGAGAAGAGCAAGAGTGCAGCGAGGGCCGTCGCGGTTCTCGTCCGGTAGCCGACCAGCAGTGCGACCGCGAAGAGCGCCGAACAGCCGAACAGAACAACCTGGAGCCACGGCTCGCCCGACAGCGCGTGAATCGAGTAGCGTCCGAGCGCGTACTGTTCGTAAAGGAGCGCCCGCGGCAACACGCCGTCGTCGGTGTAGAAGGCGCTGAGAAACCGCACCCGGTGACAGAGGTCGAACAGGAGGAGGGCACCGAGCGCGATGCGAAACACCGCCAGCGCGCGCTCGTCGATACCGACGCGGCGCTCGAGGGCGGGACGGACCATCGGGGTAGAACTCGTCAGGACGCTCGCATACGTCTTGTGTCTCCGCCGCGGGCCGGGCAACGGCGCTGCCGGTTCGGGTCAACGGCTCGAGAACGGCCCTCGTCGGGCGTTTCAGGCGCAGTGGTGGCCGTTCACTGATGGAGCGGCTGGTTGGCCATCTGCTCGCGCAGTTCGGCCAGTCGCGAGCGGGAGACGCCGTCCTCGAACTGCTGGAGGAGGGCAAAGACCTCCGCCCGCGAGACCTTCACGTCACCCTCGCGGACGACGTCCTCGGGCCGTTCGCGCAGTTCGCGGAGCGTGCCGACCGCGAGCAGATAGGGGATCGCCCACGCCGAGAGGCGGTTGCCGTTGTGTTCGGGGACGACCTCGAGGTATCGCTGGGCGTCGTCGAGGTAGCTCTCGGCGCGGCCTGTCACCCGCTTGATGACGTTCGTGACGCCACCGTGGTGGGCCTCGTCGGTGACTGCCTCGACATCGACGTCCTCCGCGGCGAGCCATTCGGCGGGAAGGTAGACGTTGTTCTCCTCGCGGTAGTCGTCGTCGACGTCTTTCGCGATGTTGACCAGCTGCAGGAGGAGGGCGAACGAGCGGGCGTTCTCCCGCATCTCGTCGGCCCGGTCCTGTGAGGTACCGCGGGCGACCAGCCCGGTGATCAGGGTGCCGACGGTCCCGGCAGCGTACCAGCAGTACTCCTCGAGTTCCTCGATTGTCTGTAAGCGCAGGCCGCCCTCGTCGGCGTACCGGTCGGTGAACATCGCCATCCCGTCGACGAGTTCCCGGACGGGGTCGCGCATGATCTCGCGAGGCTCTTCGTCGAGGGACTCGAACGTCCGCAGGACGCGGGGGGTCCGGGCGACGACCTCCCAGTCGTCGTTGCGGTCGTCGGGAATCCAGGGCTCGATGTCGTCCATGAACGCGTCGACCGACTCCGTCGCATCGGGATCGAGCAGCCGGTCGTACCGCGTGAGCAGTTCGGTCTGTCGCGCCGGCGGGATGTGGCCGGCGTCCTCGATGGTGTCCGCGATCCGACAGAGGAGATAGCCGAGACAGATGTGTCTCGCCATCGGCTCTTCGAGCCGATCGATCGTGATCGAAAAAGTCCGCGAAACGCCGTGAACCGCATCGTAACACCACTCGAGGTCGTCCTCGAGGTCGGCGTCTGGTTTGGGTTCGGGCTGGCCCGTGGTCATCTACTCGAGTTAGTTTCGTTATCATCCCGGAAAAACACCGCGGTCGCGGCGCGCTCTTCCGCCCGGCGCTCCGAGCGGGCCGGCCCGACCGATCGGGGGCCGGCAACTCCCGCCGAAACCCGTATGCGTGCGAGCGGCGAATCCGGACCCATGCATCAGTCGATACTCGTCGCCGGCTCCCACGGCGGGGTCGGTCAGCACGTAACGGCGCTGCTAGCCGAGGGCGACTACACCCCGCGAGCGATGATCCGCGACGAGTCCCAGCGGGAGGAACTGGAACGACTGGGCGGGGAACCGGTCGTTGCGGACCTGACCGAGCCGTCCACGCTCGAGCGCGCGCTCGAGGGCTGTGACGCCGTCGTGTTCGCGGCCGGCTCCGGCGGCGAGGACGTCTACGGCGTCGACCGCGACGGCGCGATCAATCTGATCGACGCCGCGGGCGAGGCGGGCATCGACCGGTTCGTCATGCTCAGTTCGATGGGGGCCGACGACCCGGATGCGGGGCCGGAGCCGCTGCGGGACTACCTGATCGCGAAGGCCGAAGCCGACGAGTACCTCCGACACAGCGGGCTCGAGTACACGATCGTCCGGCCGGGTGAACTGACAGACGAGTCCGGCACCGGCGAGATCCGGGCCGCCGAGGGGCTCGAGCTGGGCGAGGATGACATCCCGCGCGAGGACGTGGCCGCGACGCTCGTGGCCGCGATCGACTGCGAGCCCGTCGTCGGCGAGACGTTCGAGATCCTGTCGGGCGAGAACCCGATTCCGGACGCGCTCGAGGCCGTCGGCTCGATTTGAGCCCGTCGCGGAACGGACTGCAGAGACGAGTCCCTGTTCTATACTGGCAGTCGATGCATGTCCGACCGTACGGCTGCCGTGCGGTCGGTGTGTGAACCGTTTCGGTCGCCGGTGGCCGGCCACCTCTCGGACTCACACTTGTCTCGGCCGAGACGGATTGTATCGCCGAACCTCCAGCCGTTACGGGGACTGCAGACGATACGTTGGGCGAAAGAAGCGTCCGACCCCCATCATATGTATGGAAAGAATAATACAGTATTTCCCCCTCTATATAGGACGACATGCCAGCAGGTACTGATCAAACGCTTCGGCCGTTCTTGTGGCGGGCAAGCAAGCTGTATTCCGACACGGAGATCGTCTCCCGGAATCACGACGGGATGCAACGATACACGTACGGCGAGTACGAGCAGCGAACGAGCCAACTCGCGAACGCGCTCGACGAGTACGGAATCGAGGAAGGTGATCGGGTCGGAACCTTCTGTTGGAACCACTCGCGGCACTTCGAGACGTATTTCGCCGTGCCATCGATCGGGGCACAGCTCCATACGATCAACCCGCTGCTCCCCGACGCACACATCCAGTACATCGTCGACAATGCCGACGACGAACTGATCTTCGTCGACCAGTCGCTCGCACCGAAACTCGCGGGTGCCGTCGCCGACGCCGACGATGAGTTCGACGATATCGACTTCGTCGTCATGGGCAGCGAGTCGGCGGACGACCTCGAGGCAACACCGTACGAGTCGTTCATCGACGGCCACGAGACCGACTACGACTGGCCCGACGTCGACGAGGAACAGCCCGCGGGGATGTGTTACACCTCGGGGACGACCGGCAACCCGAAAGGCGTCGAATACACCCAGCAGATGCTCTGGAGCCACACGATGGCCTCCCAGACGCCCCAAGGAATCCCGATGGCCGACGACGACGTCGTCATGCCAGTGGTGCCGATGTTCCACGTCAACGCCTGGGGAATGCCGTTTACCGCGACCGCCGGCGGGGCCAAACAGGTCTTCCCCGGCCCCTCTCCCGAGCCCGAAGACCTCGCGTCCCTCATCGAAAACGAGGGCGTGACGATCAGCGCGGGCGTCCCGACCGTCTGGCTGGGGCTGATGGAGTACTGTACGGAGAACGACGTCGACCTCTCGACGCTCGATACCGTCATCGTCGGCGGCTCGGCCGCGCCGAAGTCGATGATCGAGTGGTTCGACACGCAAGGCGTCGAGGTGCTTCACGCCTGGGGGATGACCGAGATGGCGCCGATCGGTGCGGTCTCCCATCTCAAATCCGACCTGCAGAACGCGGACTACGACACGCGGGTCGAAAAGCGCGGTAAGCAAGGGCTGGTCGTTCCCGGCCTCGAGTTCAAGGTCATCGACGACGACGGCGAGGAGATCGAGTGGAACGGACAGGAGTTCGGCGAACTGTGGATCCGCGGGCCGTGGGTGACGACGGAGTACTTCGAGCGCCCCGAGGCCAACGAGACGGACTTCGAGGACGGCTGGCTCAAGACGGGTGACGTCGTCACCGTCGACGAGGACGGTTACATCAAGATCGTCGACCGCGAGAAGGACGTGATCAAATCGGGCGGCGAGTGGATCTCTTCGGTCGAACTCGAGAACGCGATCATGGCCCACGACGGCGTCGCCGAGGCGGCCGTCGTCGGCGTGCCCCACGAACGCTGGCAGGAACGACCGGTCGCGTTCGTCGTCCCCGCCGAGGGAGCCGATCGGGACGCGCTCGTCGACGAGGTCAACGAGATGCTCGCCGACGAGTATCCCAAGTGGTGGCTCCCGGACGAGATCGAGTTCATCAAGGAAGTGCCCAAGACGGCGACGGGCAAGTTCTCGAAGAAGGACATCCGCGAGGAGTACGCCGACCAGTCCCTCGTCGAGGGACAGGTTCCGGAAGACGCCGCGCCGGACGAGAACTGAGGCGATCGGCTGCCGATTTTTTGGGTCCGCGTTCGTACCGGGACCGAGTGCGGTTCGTCGTCGATTACTGCCGGTCGAGACATTACTGCACGACGTTGCTTCTCATGACACTAATGGGCACGATAGCGCAAAGAGAGAACAGTAAAGGATCATGATTCCTAATTCCGCCGTATGGACTTTGCACTCTCGGCCGAGCAGCAACAGATTCGGGACATGGTGTCGGAGTTCGTCGACGAGGAGGTCGTCCCCGTCGCCGAAGAGATCGACCACGACGACGAGTTCCCACAGGACCTCGTCGACCAGATGGCCGAACTGGGGCTGATGGGGATGCCCTTCCCCGAGGAGTACGGCGGTGCCGGGCTGGACTATCACTCCTACGCGATCGGGCTTGAGGAGATCGCCCGTGGCTCGGGCGGCCTGGGGACGATCGTCGCCGCCCACACCTCGCTGGCGGGCAACATGCTCTACGAGTTCGGCGACGAGTCCCAGAAAGAGGAGTACCTGACCCCCGTCGCGGCGGGCGAGGACATCGGGGCGTTCGCGCTCTCGGAAGCCGGTGCGGGCAGCGACGTGCCGGCGATGGAGACCACCGCCGAGAAAGACGGCGACGAGTACGTCATCAACGGCGGTAAACTCTGGATCTCGAACGGCTCCGTCGCGGATACGGTCACGCTCTTTGCCAAGACCGATCCCGATGCGGGGAACAAGGGCATTTCGTCCTTTATCGTCCGGCCCGAGGAGGACGACGGCTTCATCGTCGAAGGCACCGAGGACAAACTCGGTGACAAGGGCTGTCCGACCGCCGAACTCCGGTTCGACGACCTCCGGATCCCCGAAACGCGCCGGCTCGGCGAGGAAGGTGACGGCTTCGTCCACGCGCTGAAGACGCTCAACGGCGGTCGGATCACGATCGCCGCCCGCGGGGTCGGCATCGCCCGCGCGGCCTTCGAGGAGGCCCGTGACTACGCCGGCGAACGCGAGCAGTTCGGCCAGCCGATCGGCGAGTTCCAGTCGATCAAACACAAGCTCGCGGACATGGACACCAAGATCCAGGCCGCGAAGATGCTCATGCACAAGGCCGCCGACAAGAAGATCCGCGGCGAGGACTACATCAAGGACGCCTCGCAGGCCAAGCTCTACGCCTCCGAAGTCAGCCGCGAGGTCGCCAACGAGGGTATCCAGATCCACGGCGGCTACGGTTACACCAAGGACTTCGCCGCCCAGCGGTTCTACCGCGACGCCAAGCTCAACGAGATCTACGAGGGCACCAGCGAGGTGCTGCGGAACACGATCGGCGACCAACTGCTCGAGGAGTAACTCCCCGGCGCCCCCGCGAGTCGATACGGCTCGTGGATCGGTTGCCCTCACTCTTTGTCGCCCGGTTTTGTTTCTATTCTATCTATTCGTCATACTTATACAAGTGCCGAGCGCAGTGTGTCTATGGACCGAACGGAGTTGTTCCTCGCGATCATCGCGTACACACTGATCGTCCGAACGTTCGGCGAGGAAGCCGAGGGCGCGATGATTCCGCTGTTCGTCTTGCTGTTTGCGCTCCCGATCTACGTCGTCGTCCATCTGCTCAGAAACCCCTCGCTCGAGTGACGGCATGGCGAGCCGACCGCAGCCGCCACGCCGTCGCCGTCAGTCGTCGTCCTCGAGACAGTCACTGACCCAGTCGTAGTGGTCCCGGACTCGCCGTTTCCCGCCGTCGGTCAGTGCGTAAACGTCGTGCAGTCCTTCAGTCCGCTTCTCGACGAATCCAGCGTCGACCAGCGCCGACAGCGAGCCGTAGAACGATTTGGGCTCGAGCCGGTCGTCGTAGTGGGACTCGAGGCGCGTTTTCAGCTGCTGGCCGCGCAGTTCGCCGTCCGCGGCCGCGGCGAGCAGGAAACAGATGTCCCGCCGGCGGCCGCTCCGGAGCCACTTGGTCATACCGCGGGGTGGGCTACCGGCGGCTCGAGCGTTACGGTTTCACTCGAGGCGCTGTCGCAGCGTCGCGACGATCGTCCATGCGAGCCCGCCGAGGGCCGCTGCGCCGAGCATGGCTCGATCGCCGATCTCGAGGAGGGCGCTCCCGTCGGGGCGGCGGTCGTGCCGGACGAGCAGCCACCCCTGATCGGGATCGCCGAGGACGACGTCGCCGGAGCCGAAAGCCAGCGAGAGCAAGACGGCCACCAGCGCGTAGGTCACGACGGCGGCGAGGGTCCCAACGCTCCCGGTCACAAAGCGCGAGAGGATCCGCATTCCGGGCGACCGGTCGCTCGCACCCTCGTCGGTCCCGTAGATGCCAAAGCCCTGGACGCCGCCGGGCGGATCGCCGACGCGGACGTCGGCGGGGTACTGACAGAGGACCGCGGCCATCCAGAGGTCGCCGATCGAGCCGGCCGCGTTCGCCGCCAGCGGGACGACAAGCAGCGGCGACGGGGAGACGACCATCGCGGCGAGGCCGACGACGGTGATCACGGCAAACGGTGCGAGCAGGGCGATCAACAGCTGGTTGCGGGTGTAGCTCGAGCCGTCGGTCTCGGCGTAGGCGTAGGGGAGGACGAAGTGGGAGACGCCGACGCCGTAGCGCGGCGAGCCGCCGTATCGGGCCAGAAAGAGGCCATGCAGCAGTTCGTGAGGGACGACCACGACGACCAGCAGGCCGACGGAGACGGCCAGCCAGACGAGGACCGTCGGCGGCGACGACGGCGCGATCACGATCGGCTCGAGGGCGACGCCGCGGAGCCGGGCGAGGACGCGGGCGAACGCGTAGACCGCGCCGAAAAACCCCGCGGCGGAGACGACGAGCCACTGGAGGGCGACCGCCCGAGTGAGTCGGAACGTCGCGAGCGGGCGACGGGCCGTAGCGGCATCCGATCGGTTCACGGCCCGCATCTCGAAGGCGACCGAAAAATCGGTGTCGATGTTCGCCCCTCCCGGCGGGCTCGACCGGAACCGACAGTTTCCCGGTGATCGGTTCCCCACTGTCGCCCATGACCGACGAACGGACGGCCGACGCCAACGGGATCGCCGCGACCTACGACGAGACCGAGACCGAACGGATCCTGTCGTTCGAGCGCGACTCCGGAGCCGGCCCGAGCGCGACCGCCGCGATCGCACAGAACGTCGAGGGGTACGCCATGCTGAAGGTACGCCCGACGGCCGACGGCGACGAACTCGAGCGCTACTACGGGTTCGACATGGCGCTGGATCACGTCGGGGAACTGCTCGGCGTCCCGCCACACGACCTGCCGGTCCCCGAGGCCGCCGAAGATATGGGGATGTGAACGGACCGGCAACGAGGCCGGGAGAAGACGACGCTCCCCGGATCAGACGACGAACGCCGCGACGATTAACAGGCCGAAATAGATGACGACGACGGCACCGACGGCGTACAGGCGGACTCGTCGCATCGTCTTGCTTTCCGCACGGCGGGCCCGCTCGAGGGCTGCCCGCTCCCGGTCCGAGAGTCGCGCGGGGTGGGCGCGGCCCCGGTGGAGTCGTTCGTAGCGGACCCGCCGAAACGGCCGCCCGCAGTACGGACACCGCGCTGGCGGGTCGCCGTCTTTGCCACCCTCGGGCGCGTCGACTGCAGGTTCGGTGCCCGTCGTGGCTCCGCGGGTGGAACTCGCACCCGTCGGCGCGTGATCGCTCGAGTCGCCCGACACGGCGACGACTACGACGACCCGTCATATGCGTTTTCGGTCGGTTTTCGCCGACTGTCTCGCCGGCCGAGACGACCGGCATCGGTGTCCCGCTGTGGGAAAAAGCGGGAGCCCTAAATACGCGGAGTCGAAGGGTGTAGACGAGAATAGCCGTGGCAACAGAGTCGTTTCCCCGCCCCGTCGGCACGCGACATCGCTTCTCCGCACTGCTCGCAGCGACCGCGCTGGGCGTTTACCTCCTCCTCATCGTCGGCGCGACGACGTCGCTGACGAACGCCGCCGCGTCGTGTTCGACGTGGCCGACCTGTCACGCACCGGTCGATCCGCTGAGCCAGACCGAACTCGCGATCGCGTGGGCCCACCGGCTCGCCGCCGTCGTCGTCGGCCTGCTCGTGGCCGCGACGGCCGCCGCCGCCGTTTTCGGAGACGTCTCGAGCCGCGTCCGAACGACGCTGGCCGTCGCCGCCGTCCTCTATATCGTCCAGGTCGGCGTCGGTGCCGTCACCGCGACGATCGGCCCCGCCGCGATCGTCCCCGGGCTGCACCTCGGGCTCGGGCTCGTCATCTTCTCGGCGGTCGTCCTCGCGCTCGCCTGGGACTTAGAGATCGCGACCGGGAGCGAAGACGAGGACGGCGTCACCTCCCCGGAACCCCTCGAGGAGTCGGTCCCGACCGCGAGCGAACGCACGCTCCCCTCGAGTCGCCTGGCACGCGCCCGGCTGACCGCCTTCGCCTACTTCCAGATGATGAAGCCGCGCCTGATGTGGCTGCTCTGTCTGGTCGCCGCCGCCGGGATGGCCTTGGCTGCCGGCCCCGGCCTCGAGATCTATACGATCGTCGCGACGCTCGGTGGCGGCGTCCTCGCGATCGGTGCCAGCGGGACGTTCAACCACGTCCTCGAGCGCGACGTCGACCAGAAGATGTCCCGGACCGCCGAGCGCCCGCTCGCGGTGGATCTGATTCCGGTCCGGAACGCGCTGGCCTTCGGGCTCGCGTTGACCGGGCTGTCGCTTGCGGCCTTCCTGACGATCAACCGGCTGGCCGCGGCGCTCGGCCTGGCCGCGATCCTGTTTTACAGCGTCGTCTATACGCTCCTTCTCAAGCCGAACACGGTCCAGAACACCGTCATCGGCGGCGCTGCGGGGGCACTGCCCGCGCTGATCGGCTGGGCCGCCGTGACCAACGAGATCGGCTGGCCCGGCCTCGCGCTCGCGGCGGTCATCTTCCTGTGGACGCCGGCGCACTTCTACAACCTCGCGCTGGCCTACAAGGACGACTACGCCCGCGGTGGCTTCCCGATGATGCCGGTCGTCCGCGGCGAGACGGAGACCCGAAAGCAGATCATCTACTACATCGCCGCGACGCTCGTGAGTACGATCGCGCTGGCCTGGATCACTGACCTCGGCGCACTGTATGCCGGGACCGTCGTCGTCTTCGGCGGGATCTTCCTCTGGACCGCCGTGCGACTCCACTTCGAACAGACCGAGGCCGCCGCGTTCCGCTCGTTCCACGCCTCGAACGCCTTCCTCGGAGCCGTGCTGGTCGCGATCCTCGTGGACGCGCTGGCGTTCTGACCGATCGCGGTCTCGGCTCGAGCGGGCCGGTTCCGTCCCGGTTGGACGGCTGTCCGATGGATACCGCAACGTTACGGCCGGGGTGGAAGCCAACTCCGATGCCACGGAATACGCGCCTCTCCCGCTGTCGAGACAGTGCATCTGGGACACGGATAACACAGACGCGATCGATCTCATCGTTAGCCCTTGAGAACAGCGTGTTGAATAGAGCGTGTATTCAGTGACTGCTCGGCGTTTATTCCGCAGTTACTTGGGGTGGAGATACCGGTCACAGAACGATGTATCGTCCTGTTTTATTGACGCTTCCCCTCCGAATATATTATTGGAACGTAAGAAGTCGACGTATGGAACTCATAGAAGCCACAGCAGACGATCTCGATGCGTTAGTTGACCGCTGGCACTCCCTCGCACAGTCGATGGAAGCATACGACGAATTGAACCGACTCGTCCGTACGGATGTTCGTGATATCGCCAAGGACGGCTTCCAGAAGTACCTCGATGCCGAGAAGACCACTGCCTATCTCATCGTCCGCGAAAACGAGACCATCGGTTACGTCATCCTTCGGGAAGGCCACCACCCGTCCCGCCAGTATTCGGATTTCCTTCGCATCGTGGACCTGTTCATCGACGACGACCAACGGAGTCGCGGTCACGGCACATCGGTCGTCGAACGCGTAACAGAGATGGCCCGCGACAGAGGCTGTGATCACCTCAAAGTATCTTGTGAGTGGCAGAACGAAGATGCACGGCGGTTCTACCGGGAGACGGATTTCAGACCGAAACAGATCGAATACGTACAGTCACTGTCGTGACCACTCGCAAGATTCTGCCCTGCCGTACCGATCGACCTGGGATTTCGCGGATCTCGCAGCCCCTTCGATCCAGCACAACGACGAGATGCCTCGGTTGAATCACGTACCCTCGAGGCGGGTTACCAGAGCAGGTGTGGCCAGACGAACGTAAACAGGACCCAGATGATGGCCGTCAGCACGACCGTCATGATCGCGTTCAGGACCAGTCCCGCTCGGAGCATGTGGCGTTGTTTGACGTATCCGCTGCCGAAGACGATGGCGTTGGGTGGCGTCGCGACCGGCAGCGCGAACGCGAAGCTCGCGGCGATCGCGCCGGCGACGGAGAGAAAGAGCGCGGTCGAAAAGTCGGTCAGCCCGAGCGTCGCCGAGAAGACGCTCCCGAGGCTGATCAGAATGGGGACGATGATGCTGGTCGTCGCGGAGTTCGACGTCATTTCGGTGAGGAAGATGACGACCAGCACGACCGCGCCGATGACGAGGATAATCGGCGCGCCGACGAGCCCGCCGAACACGGTGTCTGCGATCCACTCCGTCGCGCCCGTGTCCGCCAGCGCGTTCGCGAGGGAGATCCCGCCGCCGAACAGCAACAGCGTTCCCCAGTCGATGTCGACCAGTTCGTCCCACTCCATCGTGTCGGCCAGCACGAGCGCGGGAATCGCCGCGACGCCGACCATGACGTAGTAGAGCAGCCCCTGATGGCCCTCGACGCCGAAGACCGTCATCCCCTCGCCGCCGAACACGGTCGTCATCCAGGTGGCTGGGAGGTACGGCTCGAAGAGGTCACCGAGCCCGCCGAGCATCCAGAGCCCCGCCGTCACGGCGAAGATCGCCGCCACCCGTTTCCCGCGGGGATCGAGTTCGCCTTCGGCCTCGAGTTGCTCCCGGGCGGTGGCTCGCGCCCGTTCGACGTCCGGCACCTCGGGCGGATACAGCACGTACGTCAGAAGGAACCAGACGAGTGGCAGCGTCACGACGACGACCGGGAACCCGACGAGGAACCAGTCGGTGAACCCGATCTCGTAGTCCAGAATGGCGTTGAGCTGGCCGACGAGGATCGCGTTCGGCGGCGTGCCGATGATCGTCCCGACGCCGCCGACGCTCGCGGCGTAGGCGGTCCCGAGCAGCATCGAAATCTGGAGGTTGGTAAAGGCAGCCGTCGATTCGGCGGTCCCGCCGTCGGCGGCCGTTTCGGCGGCATCACTCGCCCGATCCTGCTCGTCCGACGACGCAAGATCGTCCCGATCGAGGACCTGACTGAGGACGCCGACTGCGATCGGCATCATCATCGCGGCCGTCGCGGTGTTTGACACCCACATCGACAACACGGCGGTCACGACCATGATCGCGAAGATCAGCCGCCGCGGCGAACTGCCCATTTTGGCGATGGAATACAGCGCGATCCGCCGGTCGATATTGTACTTCTGGATCCCGTTAGCCAGCATGAACCCGGCTAAAAACAGGAAGATGATGTGATCGGCGAACCCGACGAGGGCCGCGTCCATCGAGTCGTAGACGCCGGTCCCCGTGAGCAAGACGGGAATCGTCAGCGCGGTGACCGCGAGCGGGAGCGCGCCGGTGACCCAGAGGAACCCGGCGAAGAACATCGTTGCGAGCGCGTACTGGCCCGTCATCGACAGCCCCGACGGCGACGGTGCGGCCGCGATTGCTACTGTCCCGATCCCTGCGAGGGCGAATAGGGATGTCCGGCGGTCTAAACCACCCAAAAGTCCGTGTATCATTGATACACGGAGGAATTATCATTATGGATCTTAAGCGCTTCCATTCGAGAGTTCCCTTAGAAGTGGTCGACGATCGCCCGCACCTGTTCGACGGTCAGTTCCGCAGCGTAGAGTTCCAGCAACGTCTTCCGGCGCGGTCGGGACAGGGACCGGCTCCCGCTCTCGAGCATCGAGAGGTGTGCCTGCATGAGGTCGTCTATTTCCCGTTCGACCGCCCGTTGTTCGTATCCGGCCGCAACACGGAGGAGTCGCCACGCCAGCGGGGAGATTCCCTCGGGATCGGGGAGGTCGGAAGTATCCATGAGCGTCAGTTACGGGAGACATACTACGGTGACTTGAAATGCGTTCCGTCCGGCGGCGGTGGAATCGTCGTTTCTGGCCCACGATCACCACGAATGTCGCGACGGGTGTGTCCGCGAAATCATAGTCGAATTTTTCACCTATCGGGACCCATGTCGGTACATGGAGCAACAACGCCGTCAGTTTCTCGACGAATTACTCACCACAGCGACGCCGTCGGGGTTCGAGACCCCGGGTCAACGTCGCTGGGTGGAGTACGTCGAGGAGTTTGCCGACGAGGTGAGAACCGACAGTTACGGCAACGCCGTCGCCGTGCTGGAAGGGAACGAGACGTCGATCGCCCTCACTGGACACAGCGACGAAATCGGCTTCATGGTGCGGGATATCGAAGAAAGCGGCATCCTCCGAATAACTCCTGTCGGGGGGTCGGACCGGACCGTCTCGAAGGGCCAGCACGTCCGTATTCATACCGATGCTGGGCCAGTTTCGGGAGTGATCGGTCAGACGGCGATTCATCTTCGTGATCACGAAGACGAATCGGTCGCCGATATCGACGAGCAGTATCTCGATATCGGCGCTGACGATGCGGCCGAAGCCGAGGAATTAGTCGAACGCGGCGATCCGGTTACGTTCGATCAAACGGTCTCCGAACTGGAGAACGGACGGATCGCAGCCCGTGGATTGGACAATCGTATCGGTATCTGGGCTGCGGCGGAAGCACTTCGGCGGGCAGCCGAACGTGACCACGAGGCAACGATCTATGCCGTCTCTACGGTTCAAGAGGAGGTCGGGTTACAGGGCGCGAAAATGGTCGGCTTCGATCTTGCACCCGATGCAGTAGTCGCGATAGACGTAACTCACGCGACGGATACTCCGGATATCACGTCAGCGCAACAAACCGGTGTCGAACTCGGTGATGGCCCAGTCGTCGTACGCGGAAGCGCGAACCATCCGCGACTCGTCGATGCGGTTCGGCAGACCGCCTCCGAGGCCGATATCGATATTCAGCTACAGGCATCGGGAACGAACACCGGGACGGATGCCGATGCGTTCTATACTTCGCGCGGGGGGATTCCATCGGTGAACGTCGGCGTCCCGAACCGCTATATGCACACACCCGTCGAGGTCGTGGACCTGGCGGATCTCGAGACGGTTGCCGAACTTCTGAGTGGCGTCCCAGCTACTGTTGCTGACTGCGATCTTTCCGCTGGCATCGAATAGTGCGAGCAGCCCCTCGTAGCGTTCGCCGTTCGTCGTGGGACAGGGCGATATCGATCGACCCGCCACCCAACTCACGCAAGTGGCATTCGTCGCCGTAACCGCCGAGTATTAACGGATCCGTCCACTACGCGTGTGTACATGAGTGACGTACGTGTTGCAGGGACAGGGCTGACGCCGTTCGGGAACAGTCCCGAGCGGACCAGCCGTGATCTCTTCGCGGAGGCGAGTATCGCGGCCTTCGAGGACAGCGGCGTTCCCCGCGAGGACGTCGAGGGCGTCTTCTATGGCAACTTTATGGGCGAACTCTCCGAGCATCAGGGCCACCAGGGGCCGCTGATGGCCGAAGCGGCCGGTGTCCAGGCCCCTGCGACCCGGTACGAGTCCGCGTGTGCCTCGAGCGGTACCGCGGTCCGCGAGGCGGTCACACGGATTCGCAACGGCGAGAACGACGTTCTCCTCGTCGGCGGTGCGGAGCGAATGACCAACCTCGGCACCGCTGGCGCGACGGAGGCGCTGGCGATCGCCGCCGACGACCTCTGGGAGGTACGGGCCGGCGTGACCTTCCCCGGCGCGTACGCGTTGATGGCTCGGGCCTACTTCGACGAGTTCGGCGGCGAACACGAGGATCTCGCCCATATCGCGGTCAAGAACCACGCCAACGCCCTCTCGAACGAGAAGGCCCAGTACCAGAGCGCGATCGAGGTCTCGGACGCCCTCGAGGCACCGCCGGTTTCCGAACCGCTCGGGCTCTACGACGCCTGTCCGATCTCGGACGGCGCGTCGGCGCTGGTCCTCACGAGCGAGTCTTACGCTGCGGAACACGACCTCGAGGCCCCGGTCGCGATCACGGGCACCGGACAGGGTGGCGACCGGATGGCGCTGCACGACCGCGAGTACCTCGCCCGCTCGCCCGCGGCCCGCGAAGCCGGCGCGGAAGCCTACGCCGACGCCGGCGTCTCGGCCGGCGACGTCGACCTCGCGGAGGTCCACGACTGCTTTACCATCGCCGAAGTGCTGGCACTCGAGGCGCTCGATCTCGAGCCGATCGGCGAGGGGATCACGGCCGCCCGCGACGGGCGGACGACCGCGGACGGCGAGACGCCGATCAACCTCTCGGGCGGGCTGAAGGCCAAAGGCCACCCGGTCGGTGCGACGGGTGCTTCCCAGATCGCCGAGGTGACCGACCTGCTGGCCGGTGAGCATCCAAACAGCGACCACGTCGCGGACGCGACGACCGGCGTCGCCCACAACGCGGGCGGCACGGTCGCGAGCGCGACCGTTCACGTTCTGGAGGTGATGGAGTAATGAGCGACGCCGAAGACACCGTCACTGACGCCGGCTTCGACGACTGGCTCGATGCCGCCGAGGACGGCACAGCCTACTACCTCGAGTGTCCCGAGGATCACACGTCCCTGCCACCGCGTCGGGTCTGTCCCGACTGTGGCGCGACCGACCTCGAGGAACTCGCCCTCCCGGACACCGGCGAGATTCGGACGTTCACCGTCACACACGTCCCGACGCCGGCCTTCGAGGAGGACGCCCCCTACGCGACGGCCGTCGTGGACTTCGGCCCCGTCAGCCTGACCGGCCAAGTCGTCGGGATCGACGTCGACGACGTCGAGACCGGCCTCGCGGTCGAACTCGAGATCGCGACCTCCGAGACGACCGGCGAGCGCGTGATCGGCCTGCGGCCGGCGTAAGCCGCCGGACGGCAGCAGCCATCGTCGTGTCTGCCGATGAGTATTTCATCCGCAAGACGATACGGCCGCTATGAACGTCTGGGACACTGTCAGGCAAAGCTTCGTTGCCGGACTCATTCTGGTCGCGCCACTGGTCGTCACGCTGTACGTCCTGCGGTTCCTCGTCAACTGGTCGTTACAGTTCGTGGATCCGCTCGTACGCACCGCGGGTTTGGCCCAGTACACCGGCAACGTGACGGTCGTCGCGCAGGCGTTTGCCGTGATACTGATCGCTGTTGCGGCCGTCGTTCTCGGCTTTCTCGCCCAGTTGAGCGTCGGCCGACACCTGTTCGGGAACGTCGGGCGACTCGTCAACGTCGTCCCATCTTTCTACAAGCAGGGAATCCCGCCCTTTAGGGCGGGAGGGAATGCGACACGGTGCTGACCAACGGCTACTCGGTGGCCGGGCCGGAATCCAACTCCCGTTGTGCGTGGAGTAGCATACCCTTCCACGTCAGCCCGTGGCGCTTCTTCGTCTCTTTCAGCGACTCGTACTGTTCTTCGTCTACCTCGAAGTTGATGTGTGGCATAAATCATTCTCGCACTCCGGTACACTTAACTTTGTCTACGTTCTATCTACGGGTGTGTCCGAGACGGTGACGAAGACGCTACAGGCCACGCTCGTCACGCCCACCACGGGCAAAGAGCAACGCCTACAGCGACTCTTAGACACTTACCGCGAAGCGCTCCACGACGCCTTCGACAACAAGGCTGACACAATGTCAGCCGTCAACGACATTGTGACGCCCTACGACCTGCCGTACCAAGCAAAAGACGCGCTCAAATTCTACGTCCCGAAACTCCGTTCGACGTACAACGCCGAGGAGTTGGACGACGAGCATCCGCTTCGACTCGTCAATCGGGCCGCGAAGTTCGACTACTCCGACGAGCGCGAACACGGCTTCGTGTGGCAGGCCCCGCAACCCGGACGCGGGACGAACTTCTGGATTCCACTCCGTATCAACCCGGAGCAAGAATCCCTATGGTTCGACCTGCTCTCCGAAGATGCGACGGTGGGCGAGTTGCGGCTACAGCGACACCGCATGTCGTGGGAGTTGCACGTCACCGCCGAGTACCCGGTCGAAGAACCGACCGATTCGGACGACCCGACGTACATCGGTTTCGACGTAGGCGAGAGCGCGTTGATTACGGGCTGTGCCCTCAAACGCGACGTGCCACGGAAGCCGATGCTCGTCAGCGGCAGTCGAGCGCGACACCTTCGCAAAGAAATGTTCACCACGCTCCGGCGGCTACAGTCGAGAGACGCCGCCGAGTGGCGCGTGGACGAACGATTCGATCACTACCAAAACTCCCTGACGGATGTTGTCGAGAAGGCGTCTCGGCAGGCCGTCGAATACGCCCAACAGTTCGAGAATCCCGTTATCGTCCTCGAAGACTTGTCGTACATCCGAGAGCGGTTGGACTGCGGGAAGTTCATGAACCGGCGGCTTCACGCGTGGGCGTTCGCCCGGCTACAGGGTCGAATCGAGGACAAAGCGACCGAGGCAGGCATTCGCGTCGAGTACATCAACGCGGCGTACACTTCACAAACCTGCTACGCCTGCAACCGGCTCGGTCGGCGGAAAGAGCAAGCGGAGTTCGTGTGTCCGCACGACGACTGCCACGTTTCTGAGTTCCAAGCAGATATTAACGCGGCGGCGAACATCGCCGGTCGCGCTAACCCGTGGGGAGAGAGCGTTCCTTGGGAACCGGAACGCGATGACTCACCTCGGGATAGGAGCGCCTGTGACAGCGCCACAGTCCACCGGGAGACGAGCGAGAAATCCTCGCAGATGACGCTCTCGGCGTACTCGGACTGAAACCTGCCAAGCCGGATTCCCACCGTGTGGGAAGCCCCGCCGTTCACGGCGGGGAGGATGTCACTGGTCAGTACGATCTACGGCAGCGTCCGGCAGGTCGCCGACTCGCTCGTCGAGCGCAAGACCAGCTACGAGAGCGTCGTGTTGGTCGAGTACCCCCGCGAGGGCGTCTACATGATCGGGCTCGTCACCGGTGAGGGACCCCGGGAGGCCGAGGCGATCGCCGGCAGTGACGTCTACAACGTCTTTCTGCCGAACAGTCCGAACCCGACCGCCGGCCGGCTCCTCTTGCTCCCCGAGGACCAGGTCCACGAGACCGATATGAGCGTCCGCCGCGGGATGCGCCTGATCGTAACGACCGGGATGGGCGACGAGCGGGCACCGGAGGGGGTGTCGCCGCAGCTACTCGAGCGCGTCGAACGCTGACTCAGTCGCCGGCGTCGGCCCGCGGAAGCTCCGCGGACAGGTATTCGACGAACTCGTCGGGGTGTTCGGCGTGGGGTAGTTGGGTCGCGTAGTCGATGACGACCAGATCGAGATCCGCGGCCGCCGCCAGATTCCGCCCGTCACGCAGCGGGACCAACTCGGCGTCGCGGCCCCAGACGAGCGTGATCGGGGTCTCGAGGGCGGCCAGCTCCGTCGCGAGGTCGAAGTCGGGATCGAGGGTGCCGGCGGCGAAGGAGGCTGGGGCATAACGCGACCCGGGCTGGTGGGCGCTCTCCCAGGCGTACTGGACCTCGTCGGCATCGATGCGATCGGCGTCGTAGTAGCCGTCGCGGTCGTAGAAGTGGCGGATCGAGGGCTTGCTCGCGAGCAGGTTGTACAGCGTCGTGCCGACGATCGGCGTCCGCAGGAGGGTGCGGACCCACGGCCGTTCGTCGGCCGTTTCGCCGGTCGGACAGATCAACACGAGGCGTTCGAAGTCGGTCTCGTCGGCGGCCTCGACGGCGAAGGAGCCCGACAGCGAGGAGGCGACGACGATCGGCTCGTCGGTCACGTCGCTTGCGAAATCGCGGACGAACTCCGCGTACAGCGTCGCGGAGTAGACCAGCGGCGGTCGTTCCGAGCGGCCGAAGCCGGGCAGGTCGACCGCGTAGACGTGGTAATCCTCCGCCAGCCGGTCGACGATCGGCTCGAACTCGTGGCTGCTCGCGCCCGCGTAGACCCCGTGGAGAAGCAACATGTCGGGGGCGTTGGGGTCGCCGGCGACCGTATACTGCGTCTCGATTCCGCGCCAGCGATACGTCCGTTCGATGCCGACGAGCGGGTTCTCGAGGTCGCCAGCGCGCCGCTTCAGGAGGCGGTTACCGAGAACGGCTCCACCGACGGTTCCGAGGGCTGCACCGAGGACTGTTCGGGCTTTCATACGCTGCCGTAAGTTGCCAACGAACTTAGGTCTCCGGTTCGGGAACGGTTTCTGCTAGGGTCCCGGTCACGGCCGGCGGAGACGGCGGTTTCGCCGGTGGGTCGAAGACTCGAGCGACGCCGCGTCGGTGCCGGCCGGCTCACTCCGTGCCCGATCCGTCCGACCCGGTCTCGAGGTTCTCGAGGCAGGTCGCGACGGGCTCGAGAACGTCGGTCGCGATCGAGTAGGGATCGGTCTCGCCCTGCCGGACGTCTTCCGCGAGGCCGTCGATTCCCCCGGCGGCCTCGAGTTCGGTCTCGAGCATGGCGTGGACGTCTTCGCGCAACAGGGTGCGGATCTCCTCGGCGTAGCGGGTACGTACCTGCTCGGCGTGTTCGCCGGAGGCAACGAGGTAGTCCCGATGGGCCGCGAGTTCGTCGATGAACTCGTCGACGCCGGTGCCGTGGATGGCGACGGTCTCGACGATCGGCGGCGTCCAGCCCGTGTCGGTCTCGTCGGCGTCGTCGGCCTCTCCGTCCCAGTCGTCGTGGGCGTCGATGATCTCCTGGCTGTGGTGGCCACCGCCCTCGTGGCCGCTCCCGTCGCCGAGTTGAACCATATCGCGGAGTTCTTGTACCGTCCGATCCGCGCCGTCGCGGTCGGCCTTGTTGACGACGAACACGTCGGCGATCTCGAGGATGCCCGCTTTCAGCGTCTGGATGTCGTCGCCCGAGCCAGGTGGGACGAGGACGGCGACGGTGTCTGCGGTTCGGACGATGTCGATCTCGTTCTGTCCGGCACCGACGGTTTCGATGATGATCTTGTCCTTGCCGAAGGCGTCCATGGCCTTGACGGCGTCCGCGGTGGCGGTCGAGAGTCCCCCGAGGGTTCCTCGGGCACTCATCGAGCGGACGAAGACGTCCATGTCGCCCACCGTGGAGGCCATCCGGATGCGGTCGCCGAGTACCGCCCCGCCGGTAAAGGGTGAGGACGGGTCGATCGCGATGACGCCGACCGTCTCGCCCCGATCGCGGTAGGTCTCGGCGAGCTTGTCGACCAGCGTCGACTTACCCGCGCCCGGCGAGCCGGTGATCCCGATCACGTCCGCGTTCCCGGTGTGGGCATACAGCTCCGAGACGAGGTCGCGATAGCCCGGTGCCCGGTTCTCGATCTTCGAGATCACGCGGGCGAGCGCACGGTGTTCCCCCGCGAGCAGGTCCTCGAGGAGCGACCGGTCGTCGGCGTCCATGGTCATCGCTGGGGCGCGTTCTCGCGGACGAACTCGATCGTCTCTTCGACGGAGGTTCCGGGGCCGAAGATGGCTGCGACACCCTGTTCTCTGAGTTCGTCGCGGTCCTCCTCGGGAATGACGCCGCCGGCCAGCACGAGCGTGTCCTCGGCCGCACCGTACTCCTCGAGGCCGTCCATGATCTTCGGGACGAGCGTGTCGTGGGCCCCCGAGAGGATGGAGATGCCGAGGACGTCGACGTCCTCTTGGACCGCTGCCTGGACGATTTCGTCGGGCGCTTTGTGGAGCCCGGAGTAGATGACCTCGAAGCCGGCATCCCGGAACGCGCGCGCGATGACGTGTGCGCCGCGATCGTGACCGTCGAGGCCGACTTTGGCGACGAGACACCGAATCGACTCCGCTTCCTGTTCGCTGCTCATACCCCCTACTTCCCGAGCCCGCGGTTTGACTTTAACGGAAGATCGTGGGAATCGTCGACGGAGCGTCGGGATTTCGCCGGGAGTCTGTCCCGTCGATCGGGGACGCTGTTCGACTCGTGACTGTCACGAGCGGGCGAAACCGTCACGAACCAAAGGCTAAAGAGCGAAACGACCGAACATTCAGTCAATGACTATCGTTCGTCTACTGCGGAGGGATCTATCGTGGGCGTCGAAATAAAGGAGACGCGGGTGTCCGACGCCGAACTCGAGGAGATGAAAGGGTTCGTCTTCGAGTATCTCGCGGCCAGTGTCGAGAAGGAAGAGGAGGGCGGCCGCATGCGCTGGTACCCGTGGCACTCCGCCGAGTACCGACACAACCACATCCTCAACGTGGTCGATCTCGCGACCGAGATCGCCGAGGAGGAGGGTGCCGACGTCGACGTCACTCGCGTCGCCGCCCTCTTTCACGACGTGGCCAAACTCGAGACCGATCAGGAACTCCACGCCGAGGCCGGGGCCCGGGTCGCCCGGGAGTTCCTCGAGTCGCGTGCGGACTATCCCGAGTCGTTCATCCAGCAGGTGTGTCGCGCCATCGAACACCACTCCTATCAGGGCGACCTGACGGACCTCGATTTGGAGACGCAGTGTCTCATCGAGGCCGACCTGCTCGACAAGGTCGGCGCGAACGGGACGGCGTTGATGCTGTTGCGGATGGGGTATGAGGCCCGCACACACATGGACTGTGACGAGATGGTCCAGCGCGTCTTAGAGCGGGGCTACGACGCCGCCTCTCGCGTCCAAAGCGACACCGCGGAGGGAATCGCCCACCAACGCCTGAAACGCGTCAAGTGGTTCAGCGAGTGGCTCGAGGACGAGATCGCCGCGCTGGGTGAGTGAGCCGTCGGCGCGCCAGTCCCCGCAACGACGGCCACGTATCGGAGCGTCGACCAGTCGACCAGTGGGTTCTTGCAGACATAGTCGCGAGACTGTCGGTAATAGTACGTGCCCCCTCGATCGCCGTCTATCGCAGCCCCCGCCATCTGCGAGCCGTTTCTCGTCGCGTCCGCGACTCAGACGAACTGTACCGTTCCCAATCCCAGGAAGGCGAGTCCGAACCCCGCGAGGACGACGGCGCTGCCCGCCGCGACGAGGGGGGCAAACGTGTCGACGCGTCGTCCGGCCCCGACCAGTGCCGCCGGGTAGCCCACGATCCAGCAACCGATCCCGCCGAAAAAGCCGAGCAAGAGCGCGGGTGAGCCGGTCCGGACGACGAGGGCCCCCTCGAGCAGCTCCCCGACGGCCGGCACGTACGCCAGCACGTCGAGCGTCCCGGGTTCGAGCAGGCCGACGCCGACGGTGAGCCAGAAGCCGATCTGGTAGGGGTTGGTCAGCGAGAGGACGAACGTCTTGTGGAACCCCCTCGAGACGCCCCGGTCGGCGTCGGTAAACGAACTCGCGGTCCGGGCGTCCCGGATCGCACCGACCGCGAAGTACAGCATGAGGACGCCGCCGGCGAGATAGAGCGCGGGTCGGACGATCGACACGCGGTCGATCACGGCGACGAACCCTGCGAGCGTGAGGCCGAAAAAGACCGCGTCGGCCAGCATGGCACCGAGCCCGGCCCGGAAGCCGGCGGGCCAGCCGCGGACGACGCTCTCCTCGGCGATGATCGCGTTCATCGGTCCCGGCGGGGCCGCGAGCGCGAGCCCGAAGACCACGCCGGCCAGTCCCGTCACGACGAGTTCGATCACGGCTATCGGGTTCGGGTGGGAGCCGCGGCGTGAAAAACACGACGAACCGCCCGTGGCGGGGACCGATCGTCAGTGGGACTGTCGGGACCGCACGGATCAGTTCCAGAGTATTACGGCTCGAGCGCCGCGTCCGACAGCCGCGGATAGGACTGCCTGCCGCCGCTCGAGCGTCTCGCGACGAGCGTCGCGACCGCGACCGGGTCGCCGTCGTCGGTCGGCCGCCGCCACTCGGTATACGAGAGGATCGTCAGGTCGAGACACGCCCGCAGCAGGTCGTTCGAGCGGTACCGATAGCGGTCGGTCGAGGGGCCCGCGACCGGGTCGCTCGAGCGGAGGTGGTGTTCGGAGACGAGGACGCCGCCGGGCGCGAGCGCCTCCTTGAGATCCGGGAGGTACTCGAGGGCGGCGAAGTAGCTCACGACGATCAGGTCGTATCGGCCCGGTTCCGGATCGAACTCGGCTAGGTCGGCCCGGGTCCAGTCGACATCGAGACCGCGCTCGTCGGCCCGCTCGCGTGCCGTCTCGATGGCCGCGTCGGAGACGTCGACTGCGTCGACGTCGTAGCCGCGCTCGGCCAGAAAGAGCGCGTTTCGCCCACTGCCGGTCGCCACATCCAGCGCGCGACCGTCGGGAAGCGTCTCGATCCGGCGCTCGAGGACTCCCACCGGATCGTCGCGGGGTTCGCGGTCTCGCTTCTCGTAGCGCTCGTTCCAGCGCTCGCGGTCGTCGTTCACGACCGTTCCGACGACTGCGGGTCCCTTAGTTCGTGTCCTCTCGCCGGCAGGTTCGACGTTCGGACCAGTGTCTTCTTTCAGTCTCGCGTACGTACTGGGACGTATGACGGCCCATCGAACCCG
Source organism: Natrinema pellirubrum DSM 15624 (assembly GCF_000230735.2). Taxonomy (NCBI): domain Archaea; kingdom Methanobacteriati; phylum Methanobacteriota; class Halobacteria; order Halobacteriales; family Natrialbaceae; genus Natrinema; species Natrinema pellirubrum. The sequence continues at coordinate 2,774,147 of NC_019962.1, read as the reverse complement.
ACCGTCGATCCCCACCACCGGCTCGCACGTCCGCGCCGCGGAGGTGAGTCGGCGATGAGACGGCGCGAACTGCTCGCGGGCGTCGGCAGTATTGGCGTCCTCGCGGGCGGAACCGGCGTTGTCCTCGCTGGCCTCCCGTCGTTCGGGACCGACGAACCGGCCGCCGACTCGGACGGCGACGACGGCTCGGAATGGCCGATCGAAGTCGAGACGATCGACGCTCGCGGCAGCGACGGCGGGACCGTGACGGTTCCAAACGACGGGATCACGGTCGCCGAGTTCTTCGTCACGGGCTGTGGCATGTGTCAGTCCCAGATGCCGCGCCTCGCCGAGGCTCGGTCGCGACTCGTCGACGACTACGGGGATGATCTCACGGTCCTCTCCGTTACCTACCAGTCGGCGGACTCGATGCCGGACGACGAACTCCGGTCCTGGTGGCGAACTCACGACGGAAACTGGGCCGTCGGCCGCGATACGACGTCGTCGCTGGCGGCGAACTACGGCATCGTCGGCTACCCGGTCACGACCGTCATCGACCACACGGGTGAGAAACGGTGGGAGAAACTTGGCGTCGGCTCCAGCGACGACATCGTTCGGGCGGTCGAGGACGCGTTCGAATCGTTCGAGGAGCGCGACGACGCCGGGGCCGAAACGAACGAATCCGCGACGGCCTGATCGGCCCCTGTCAGGTCGACCGTGACTGTTCTCACGCCCGCCGCTCGAGGGCGTGGACGACGTTCGACATCGCCTAGACGGCCAGCCGTGAACGGTCGGTCAGGCCTTCGCCTGCCAGCTCCGGATGCGATCCGCACTGACTCCCTCGACGTCGTCCGCAACGGCGTCGGGATCGGCCTCAGTTAGATCCTCGAGGTCCTCGATCCCTGCGTCGGCGAGTTTCTCGACGGTCTTGGCGCCGACGCCGTCCAGCGACTCGAGGTCGGAGCCGGAGTCGCTCTCGCGGGCCTGGAACTCCTGGTAATTACAGATCGGACAGCCCAACTCCCAAGGGTCGTCGCCGCTGTGGACGACGAGTTCTGGCAGGTCGTGGTCGTCGCAGTACTCGTCGGTGACCTCGATCTCGCCGCGGCGGGGCAGCGGCAACGAGTACTCGCAGTCCGGATAGCGGGTACAGCCGACGAGCCGGGAGCCGTTCTGGAGGGTTTTGATCGCCAGCTCCCCCCCGTGTTCCGCACCGCAGTCGGGACACTCACCCAGCACCGGCCCTTCGCCGGCGTCCTCGGCCTTACAGAGCGGACAGCCGTGAACGAACGTCTGCCGGCCCGCGAGCATCTTGACCTCGTTGAGCCCGTGGTCCTCGCACTCGTCCTCGAGGATCAGCGGCTTGCCCGTCGAGGGCAGCGGCAGGGTGTTCTCGCAGTCGGGATAGCCGTCACAGCCGATGAAGTACGAGCCGTGGCGGCTCCGGCGGACGAGCAGGTCTTCGCCACACTCCGGACAGGGGCCGAGTCGCTTGTCGTCTTTCAGCGACTTCCGGAGGTGGTCGCCGATCTCCTCGCGCGACTCGGCGAGGTTCTCGAAGATCTCCTCGAGCATTTCCCGGGACTCGTCGGTCACGTCGTCGAGCGTCGCCTCGCCGTTGGCGATGGCGTCCATGTCGGCCTCGAGTTGGGCGGTCATCTCCTCGCTGACGACGCGGTCGGCGTAGTTCTCGGCGGCGTCGACGACGGCCATCGCGAGCTTGGTCGGGCGCGGCGGATCGCTCTCGATATAGCCGCGGTCATATAATTTTTCCAGAGTATTGTGTCTCGTGCTTTTTGTCCCGATCCCCATTCCCTCCATGGTCTCAATGAGCCGGGACTGGCCGTATCTCCGGGGCGGCTGGGTCTGTTTGGCCTCGAGTTCGACGTCGGAGAGCGCCAGTTCCTCGCCCTCGTCGACGTCGGGGACGAAGTTCTCCGTCGTCGAGAAGTACGGATAGACGTCGTGGTAGCCGGGCTCGACCAGCCGCTTGCCGTTGGCCTTGAGCCGGTAGTCGTCGACGTCGGCGACGACCTTGAGGTGTTCCCACTCGGCGGCGTCGGCGACGGTCGCGTAGAACCGCCGGACGACGAGTTCGAAGATCTCCCACTCGTCGTCGGAGACGTCGCCGCGGCTCGGGATCTCGCCCGTCGGATGGATGGGGGGGTGGTCGGTCGTCTCCTCGTCGCCCTCCGTCGGGGTGATCTCGTCGGCCTCGAGCAGCGACTCGGCCGAGTCGCCCAGCGTCGAGTGCCCGGTGAACTCGTCTAACAGTTCCTCGGGGTCGAGGTCGTCGGGGTAGACGGTGTTGTCGGTCCGCGGGTACGTGATGTAGCCGGCAGTGTAGAGGTCCTCGGCGATCGACATCGCGCGCTTGGCCGAGTAGCCGATGGCACCGGCCGCCCGGATGAACTGGGTGGTGTTGAACGGCTCCGGGGGCGTGTCGGTTCGGGTCCGGCGGTTGACGTCGACGACGGTCGCGCTCTCGCGATCGGCGAGCGTCTCGTAGACCTCGTCCGCAGTTTCCTCCTCCCAGACGCGCTCGGCCTCGTTGCCGTCCTCGTCGCGGTAGAAGTACTGGGACTCGAAGCTCGTGTCGTCGTCTCGCGGTTCCTCACCGCTCGACGTCTCCGAGGCGCGTTGCGCCTCGCTCTTTCGTAAGTCCGCGAAGAGTTCCCAGTAGTCCTCGGGATCGAACGCCTCGATCTCGCGCTCGCGGTCGACGATCAGTTTCAGCGTCGGCGACTGGACCCGGCCGACGGAGATGAAGTCGTCGCCCAATTGGCCCGCCGACAGGGAGAGAAAGCGCGTGAGCGCGGCCCCCCAGATCAGGTCGATGATCTGGCGGGCCTCGCCGGCGGCCGCCAGATCGAAGTCGAGGTCGTCGGGCTCGTCGAACGCGTTCTGGACCTCGTTTTCGGTGATCGAGGAGAACCGCACCCGACGAATGGGAACGTCCTCGTCAACCTCCCGGACGATATCGTAGGCCTCCTTGCCGATCAGTTCGCCCTCGCGGTCGTAGTCGGTCGCGATCGTCACGCGCTCCGCGCGACGGGTCAACAGCCGCAGCGTCGCGACGATGTTCTCCTTCGTCGCCGTCTTCTCGACGTCGGCATCGATCAGCTCGACGGGCTCGACGTCGCGCCAGTCCGAGTACTCCGACGGGAAGTCGACGCCGACGACGTGGCCCGACAGCCCCACGCAGCGCTTGCCGCCCCACTCGTAGACGTTGACGCCGTTCTCCCGGCTCGAGTCGTAGGTCCCACCGGAGAGGATGTCGGCGATCCGGCGGGCCGCGTTGTCCTTCTCGGTGATTATCAGCTCCACCGCGGCTCACCTCCGGCTCGGCCGTCCGGTCGGGGTCGTCGCGGACGAGTGTCGGTCATCGTCGCTCGGTACGACTGAAGATCTGATAACGCTTTCGCCGAAAACCGGGAGACAGCGCGGGTGTGCGTGCGGTCGGGCGTCGCGCAGGCGCGTGGGGAGTACGAAAATAACTGCGCGGCGCACCGGCAGCGGGGACGGCTCGCTCGAGCGAACATCATGTGGTATGTTACCAGCCACCTTATATTCGCTCGAGTCATAGAGGAGATCGCGTGAACTCACGCGGAGAATACTGCAATGAAACAAACTCTCGGTGGATTCGATCTCGCGTGGCGCCTGATCGGCGGCGCACTCGTCGCGTTCGTCTTCGTCGCCTCCTTCGTCGGCCTCGTCTCGATCGGACTCGCCCTTACCGTGGTTCTGCTCGTCGCCGTTCCGGTGGCGCTCTCGACCGGTGCCCGTCGGCGGCGCGTCGTCAGCCGGTTGCCGGGGGTCGACACCCTATCGCGGCGACCCGGCGGAGGCAGAGTAGGCTGACGACGTCTCGATATAGTAGCCGCTGACAGTCATTGCACACCTGATCGAACGACGGCGTTGCGATCAGTGTGTGAATCGTTTCAGCGGCTACTGTAGAACGGCCGAACTAACCGATCGACTGGGTCTGTGATCCGCGAGCGGTTCGGAATCATCGCCAGAAGCGGCCGAGCGCCGCCGGCACCGGAACCGGCAACGGCTCCCGTGGGCCAATCCTTTTTACGATACCTGGCTGAGATTCACACACGAGATCTCGTGGCAGCGACGGACCCCGAGCGAAAGCGCGTCGACATGACGACGGGGGCGATTTCCCCGAACCTCCTCCGACTCGCGTGGCCGCTGGTCCTGGGGAACCTCCTCCAGACCGTCTACAACCTCGCCGATATGTTCTGGGTCGGCCGCGTGAGCAGCGACGCCGTCGCCGCCGTCTCGCTGATGTTTCCCCTCTCGTGGCTGTTCGTCTCGACCGCGATGGGGATCACCGCCGCGACCATCGCGCTGGTTTCCCAGTACGTCGGTGCGGGCGACGAACGAATCGCCGATCGCGTCGTCGCCCAGACGATCCTGCTCACGCTCGCCGTCTCGGCCGTCCTCGCCGGTCTCGGGTTCGCCACCCGGCGGCCGCTGCTCGAGTTGATCGGCGCTCGCGGGCCGGTGTTCGTCGAGGCGCTCGCGTATATCGAGGTGATCTTCCTGGCACTGCCGTTTACGTTCCTCTTCTTTGCCTTTCGGGCCTCGCTGCAGGGGGCGGGCGACACGAAGACGGCGATGTGGCTCGTCTTCGTCTCGGCCGGTCTCAACGTCGTCTTCGATCCGTTCTTGGTCCTCGGCTGGGGGCCGTTCCCGGCGATGGGGACGCGAGGCGCGGCCATCGCGACCTTCGTCTCGCGCGGGCTCGCCACTGCCGCCGGGATCGCCGTCCTGCTGGACGGTCGGTTCGGCGTTCGGCTCCGACTCGGCGATCTTTCCCCCGACGTTGCCCTCCTGAAACGGCTAATCGACGTCGGGTATCCGGCCACGCTCGATGGCTGGGCCCGGAGTTTCGCGGCGGTCGCGTTGGCCGGGTTCGTCGCCCGGTTCGGGGCCGCGCCCACGGCGGCGTTCGGGATCGGCGTTCGACTCATGTCGGTGACGTGGGCCGTGGCCGGGGCCGTCGGGCAGGCGACCGCGACCGGCGTCGGACAGAACCTCGGTGCGGAGTCTCCCGATCGGGCCGTCGCGGTCACGCGGACGGCCACCGCCGCGACGACGGTCTGTATCTTCGCCGTCGCGGCCGTGCTGTTTGTGTTTCCGGCGACCGCGATGGGGGCCTTCGTCGCCGATGCCGCCGTGATCGCCGAGGGCGTGGTCTTCCTGCGGATCACCGCCCTCTTCTGGGCCCCCTACGCCGGAGTCATGGTCATTCAGGGTGCGTTCCGCGGGGCCGGAGACACCCGCAAGGCGATGGTCCTCTCGATCCTCTCGCGGTGGGTCCTCCGGTTCCCGCTGGTGGTCGTCCTCGCGTTCGTCTGGTCCGTACCGATCCCCGGAACCGGCCTCGAGATCGCCGGGCTAGGCTGGGGTCCCGAAGGGATCTGGTGGGCGATGGTCGCCGGGATGGCCGGGTCATTCGTTGCGGCCGTAGTCTGGTTCCGTCGTGGGACCTGGACCGAGGGCGTCATCGACGACCGTCCCGAGCGAAGTCGGCCGCCGGATGGACGGCCGACCGGCGACGAGGACGACGCCGGGTTCGTCGACGACTGAGACGGACCGTCTCGGTTCGCACCCGCTTCTGACGCGACTCGAGGACCGGAGCCGCGTTCGACCGTGTTGATGCCCTCTTACACGGACGGAGCCGTCCGCGGGCCGCTCACGACCGCCGATCACGTTCGGGCATCGGCTGCGATAGACTTTTTACTACTAGGTCATACCACCTAGTTGTATGAGCGAATTCGAGCAGTTCAGTCAGGTCGGTGAAGCCGATGTCACCCGCGCGATCGGACAGGAGTGGACCGAGGAGTTCATGGACTTCTCGGACTCGGACGTTATCATCGTCGGCGGCGGCCCCTCGGGGCTGACCGCGGCGAAGGAACTCTCCGAGCGCGGCGTCCAGACGATGGTCGTCGAGAAGAACAACTACCTCGGGGGCGGCTTCTGGCTCGGTGGCTTCCTGATGAACAAGGTCACGGTACGGGACCCCGCACAGGAGATCCTCGCGGATCTCGACGTCGACTTCAAGGAGTCTCAGGACAGCGAAGGGCTCTACGTCGCGAACGGTCCCGAGGCCTGTTCGGGCCTCATCAAGGCCGCCTGCGACGCCGGCGCGAAGATGCAAAACATGACCGAGTTCACGGACATCGTCATCCGCGAGGACCACCGCGTCGGCGGCATCGTGATGAACTGGACGCCGGTGCATGCCCTGCCCCGCGAGATCACCTGCGTCGACCCGATCGCCGTCGAGGCCGACCTCGTCATCGACGCGACCGGCCACGACGCGATGGCAGTCAAGAAACTCGACGAACGGGGCGTCCTTGATGCGCCGGGCATCGGCGACGCCGAGGCGTCGGCGACCGGCATGGACCAGACCGGCGACGACTCCTACGGCGCGCCGGGTCACGACTCGCCGGGCCACGACTCGATGTGGGTCGGCAAGTCCGAGGACGCCGTCGTCGAACACACCGGCCTCGTCCACGACGGCCTCATCGCCACCGGAATGGCCACCGCGACGACCTACGGCCTCCCGCGGATGGGCCCGACCTTCGGTGCCATGCTCGTCTCCGGGAAACGGGCCGCCCAGGAAGCGCTCGACGAACTCGGGGTCGACGCCGACCCCGTCGAACTGACCTCGCGTGCGACGCCCGCGGACGACTGATCGCGGCCCCACATGGTCGAGCGTATCATCTGCTATCGAGCGCCGTCGACCGTCGCAGACGTCGACGCGGTCGCCGACTGGCTGGCCGCGCGGGTCGACGCCGACGTGGCCGTCCGGGACCGGTTCCTCGACGTCCACCGCACGGACGACCTCGCGGAGCGGTTCGCCGAGGCGCGGGTCCCCTCGCCCTACGAGCGCGAGACGGGCAACACGATGCTGGGGACGATCCGCTACGAGGAACGCGCCCTCGAGAACCCCGAACGTGAGGGCGGGGTCCTCTACGACGGCGTGCAGGTCCAGCGCGCGCTCAACGCCGCACTGCCCGCGGCCGAGCGCGGCCTCGAGACGCTGCACGTCCCGGTTCTCGACCGGGCGATCGGCACCTGGGGCGACCACGACGGCCGCTGGCACAAGCGCGTGACCGTCCTCGGGCAGCCGGCGCTGGTCTCGGTGCCCGGGCTCTACGAGGCTCCCGCAAAGCCCGAGTCCTACTACAAAGAAAAGCAACGTCACGCACTGCTCTCGGGCGATACGCCGCCCCGGGAGGTCCTCGAGAATCAGGTCGACGGCGAGTTCCTGATCGCGGACGATCCCCGGACCACCGACGTGCTGAAAGGGACGGTGTTACAGGGGCATCACTACCTCGAGACCGGCGAGGCGTTTTGCGACCGCGAGGGCTGTCGCCTGTTCAACGCCCACTATCAGGCGGACCTGCTCGCGGCCCACCTTCGCGAGCCGGCGTTCTGTGACGACCACGCGCGACTGTACGGGCCGTGAGATCGACCGTCCGCGTCGCCGTCTCGCGGACGGAGCCGTAACCGGTACGTATTTTTGATCCAGTCCGCTTCGACAACGTACAATGAGTGCGGAGTTTACCGTCGACGTTCCCGTTCGCTATCGCGATCTCGACCCGTTGAATCACGTCAATCACGCCGTCTACGCCAGCTACCTCGAGGCGGCCCGGACCGACTACCTCGGGGACGTCGCCGAACTGCGCTCCGAGGACATCTCCTTCGTCATCGCGAACCTCGAGATCTCCTACGAGCGGCCGATCAGAATGGGCGACGAGCCGACGGTCGCGCTGTGGGTCTCGCACCTGGGCGAGACGAGCTGTACGATGCACTATGAGATTCGGGTCGACGGCGATATCGCGGCGACCGCCGAGACGACTATCGTTCACGTCGATCCCGAGACGGAGCGGCCGAGCCCCATCCCGGACGGGATCGCCGACCGCATTCGGGCGTACGAAGGGCTCGAGGCCGCGGCGTAATCGGCGAATCTGCGTCGCGCTCGCGTCCGCCGCGGGCGTCGGTCCGAACGAAGCGGTCCGGCGACCGGAACTCTCAGGGGCTGCAATCGCACGGTCACGGTTTTCCGTTCGGGTGTGGCCGAGTCGATACGGGTTCGATGACGCGACTCGCCGATCACCGTTACGCCAGACGGGACTGCGACGGAACCGCTACGGACGAGCCGCGTCCGGCTCGAGGGGGACCGAACCGTGGGTGACGGATCACAGTCGCGCGGTCGGGTCCGGTCGGGTATCGCCCGCGTTCGAGTGGGAATCACGCGGACCCGGCTCCGTGCGCTCTTCGCCGTGTTGCTCCTCGCCTCGGCAGTCGTCGTCGCCAGCGCGGCATCCGAGAGCCTCTCGACAGGGTCCGCCGACGCCGTCCCAGAGGCCCCACCGACGGAGAATCACACGGTCGTCACCGAGTCGGGGCGGGCGGGGACGATCACCGCCTACGCGCCCGACGGCGAGGTCGTCTATTACAACAACTCGCGAACGAAGTACTTCGACGTCGACCCCGTCGAGGGACAGCCCCTGACGGTCGAGTACACCGCGACCGACACGATCCACACGGCGGGACCGACCTGTGGCGACCCGCCGTGTGCCCGCAACGTCATCGAGCGGGCGAACCTCACCACCGGCGAGGTCGAGGTCGTCTACGAACGCTACGACCACGCGGAGAACGCCGGCGAGTGGCACGACGCCGATCGCATCGACGAGGACCACGTCGTCGTGGCCGACATCATCGCGGATCAGGTCTTCGTCGTCGACACCGAGACGGAGATCGTCGAGTGGCTCTGGGACGCCCAGAGCGCGTTCGATCTCGAGAGCGGCCACTCTTTCCCCAATGATTGGACCCACATCAACGACGTCGAGTACGTTGAGGACGGTCGGATGGCGGGCCGGATCATGGTTAGCGTCCGCAATCAGGATCAGGTCGTCTTTCTCGATCGCGACGAGGGTTTGCTCGAGGACTGGACGCTGGGCAGCGAGAACGAGTACGATATCCTCCACGAGCAGCACAATCCAGACTACATTCCCGAGCGTCGGGGCGGCCCCGCGATCGTCGTCGCGGACTCGGAAAACGGCCGCGTCCAGGAGTTCCAGCGCGAGGACGGCGAGTGGACCCGGACCTGGCAGTGGGAAGACGACCAGGTCCAGTGGCCTCGCGACGCCGACCGACTGCCCAACGGCAACACGCTGATCACCGATACGCACGGCAACCGCGTGCTGGAAGTCAACGAGAGCGGCGCGATCGTCTGGCAGGTCGACTCGACGCTGGCCTACGACGCCGAACGCCTCGAGACGGGCGCCGAGAGCGCCGGCGGACACAGCGCCCGGTCGCTCGGGCTCGAGTCGCGGACGGTCGCCGAGGGTGCCGGCGGTGGGTCGGGACTCGGACCGCTCGAGTTCCTCGGCGGTCTCGTCGAGTCGGTCCTCCCACACCGGGTCACCAACGCGTTGCTCTTCGTCGCCCCGGTCTGGGTCGGCAAGACCGAGGCCGTCGCCATCGCCGGCGGCGTCCTGACGGGGTTGTGCTGGGCCGTCCTCGAGGCCCGGTGGCGACTCCGCGACGCCGGTATCGGATTCAGATCCCCCGTCACTCGCGACCGCGAGTGACCGTCGCGGCTATCAGCGGCGGCCGTCGCCGTCTGCTCGACCCGAGGGCGCGACTTCGCTCCGGCTCTCGACGCTGCTCGAGCGCGAGACGCCGTGCCGGAGCGGCAGCCGCATCCAGAGGACGCGGCCGATGATCGCACAGAGTGCGGTGGCAAGCAGCAGCGAGCAGAAGTACCACGGCTTGGACTGGACTACCGCGAGCCCCCGCGTCGATGCGGGCACGACGCCGATCGCCAGCAGGTAGAACCCCGAGAGGGCGGCCAGCGACGACCGGTGATGGCCGTGCCAGTAGAGGATCCCGACGAGAACCCCCGAGAGCAGCCCCAGCTGCCCGGAGTGTAGCTCCGGGATCGTGCTGAAGATCGACGAGAGGACGTTCGCAACGGTCGCCATGTCCGACACTCCTCGGGGGTGCCTCTATCGGTTGCCCTGTACGTGGACAGCTACTATGACGGCCCCGCTCTCCCCGTGCCGACGGCTAGCCTACTCGAGCCGACCCCCGGTCAGCCGAACGACGCCGAACAGGTGGGTTTCGTCCGCGACGGCGACAGCCCGTTCCCGGAGCCGGGCGTGGGCGGCGTCGATCTTCGCGTCGAGTCGCAGATGGGGCGGGTCGTCGTAGCGCAGTCGCGTCGTCGGCGGCGTCGAGAGGACGACGATCGCCCGGAAGACGGCGTTGACCGGCGGCGCGTACCACTCGTCGCTCCGGGCGGCGTTCGCGAGGACGACGTGCCCCCCGGAGCCGACCAGCTCACACCAGTCGTCGACCGCGCCTGCCGGGTCTGCGAGCATACCGACGACGAACGTGGCGAGGACGGCGTCGACGCCACCGGCCGCGACGTCCTCTCCGTCCACACTATCATCGCCGTTCGCGAACGACCGCGCCGCCTCGAGCCCGACCGGGGGTTCCGTCGCGTCCCCCTGTAGGACGTGGACGTTGTCGTACTCGGCGGTCGCGGCTCGCGCCCGCTCGAGGACCGGCCGGGTGAAATCGATCCCGATCACGGTCCCCTCGGGGCCCACCTGTTCGCGCAGATACGGGAGGTTCGCACCGGTGCCACAGCCCATCTCGACGACGGTGTCGCCGGGCTCGAGGCGGCAGGCAGCGGCCGCTCGTCGTCGGAGACGGGCGATCCCCGGCGTCTCGCGCGCGATCAGGTCGTAGCACCGGGCCCAGCGGCCGTAGAACTCCTGTGCGGATTCGGACATCGTGCGGCGTCGGCTCAGACCAGCGATCGGATCGTGTCCGCGACCGACTCCGCGTCCGATCCGAGGACGTAGATCAGCGGCTCGATCCCCATCCCGCCGGTCTGGTAGAGGACGGTCGCTTCGGGTTCCTCCTCGATCGCCGCGCCGACGCTCGAGGCGACGTCGCCCGACTCGTCGAACTCGGCGGCGACGTGGCCCCGCTGAGCCAACTCATCGATCAGATCCGGATCGTACGTGACGTTGATCCCGGCCGCGACGGCGGCCCCGTGGCGGCGGGCGGCGAGCAGCACGCGCGCGACGTGTTCGGAGACGCCGAACTCGGGGTCGGCGGGGACGGTCGCCCGCCCCTTCACGTCGAAGATCCGGCCCGGGACGCCGGCCACGTCGTCGACCCCTTCGGCGTCGGGCGTACAGGCGACGAGGTTCGAGCCGACCGCAGGGATCAGCCCCGTAAAGCCGCTCGTGGTCTCGAGGACCCGCAGCCCCCGGCGCAGCGAGGAGAGGACTCGCTCGCTCGAGCGCAGGTCGCTCTCGGGGTCGTGGACCCGAAAGCTCGAGCCGTGGTCTGCTAGTTCCGGGACGGCCTCCTCGTGGAGCTGTGCGAGGAGGTCGCCGCCGCTCTCCAGTTCGCGGATCAGGACCTCGAGTTCGATCAGGGCCTGGACCGGCGAGGTTTCGCCGCCGGCCAGCCCGCTGCCGAGTTCGTCGACGAGGGACTGGACGCGGTCGTCGTCTGCGATGCGGTCGTTGACGGTCACGTCGCCGTGGGCGTACTTCGAGACGGCACTCTGGCTGATGCCGAGGACCGCGGCCACCTCGCTCTGGGTGAGTCCGCGATCGCGGAGATCGCCGGCAAGCAGCGAGCGGACGGTGGGCAGAAACTCGTCCACGACGATTTCTTCGACGAATTGCATTCGTTGCTCGAGGCTATGACCGGCGCGGGGATAACTTGTGGGTCCTGCGGGACGGTGGTCCGGTCGGTCAGAACAGTACTGGGACCAGCATCGCCGCGAACTCGTAGTCGAAGACGTGATTGAGCAGGACGTAGGTGACGACCCCGAGGAACAGACTCAGGATCCACGCGGCGGCGGCGATCCGCCCGACCCGGGCGTGAGCCGTTCGGCGCAGTTCCGCGGGCGTGTGGGTCAGCCCGAGAATCAGGGCGTAGAGGACCACGGGGACGGACACGATCGAGAGGATGATGTGGATCGCGAGCATGACCAGGTAGGCGTAGTAGACCGGATCGGGGCCGACGAACTCCTTGGTCCCGCCGCCGCCGACCTTCAGCAGGTAGACGACCAGAAAGCCCAGGATCAGGACAAATCCCGAGACCATCGCCAGCCGGTGTTTCTCGACCTCGCCGTTGCGGATCCAGTACCAGCCGAGCGTCAGGACGATCGTCGCGGTGGTGTTGATACCCGCGATGAGATGCGAGAGCAGGTTGACCTGTGCGTTCGTCAGGTCGGGGTAGATCGGCACGTCCAGCAGGAAGGTGCCAAGTACCAGCGCGTAGCCGACGATGGTCAGGAGGATCGTCGCACCCTTCGGCCGCTCCCGGAGTCGCCGTCTCGCGTCAGCGGTTGCCATTGCCGGACGTTAGGAGTACCACCCTTTCACCCTTGCTGTTCCAGCAGACCGCGTCCGAAACGCAACGTCGTTCGCTCGAGTCGGCCGAGCCGTCTCTCGCCCGTCTCCTCGTCCGCCATCGCACGGTTTCAGTCACGCTCGAACGGCAGCCGGTTGCGCCGCTCGCGGACCAGCGGTCGCAGTTCGAAGCGGGAGCGCTCGGTGTCACCGGCCCCGCCACTCGAGCGGCCGGAGGCCGGTGTCGGGAGCGCGGAGAAAGCCACTGTTCCGAGACGCCGATCAGGGTCCGACGGGCCGTTCAGTCGGCCGGCTCAGTCGGCTCCTCGAGCGCGACCCGACCGTCCCGATCGACGGTCACGTCGTAGCCACAGAACCGAAACGAGACGGTGCCGCTCGGTCGGTCCGTGCCGTCCGACCGGGCAGCGAAGAGCCCGTCGAGCGCCGTCGGATCGACGACGGCGTGTAGCGGTTCGTACGCCGGCGGGGCGAGTCCCTCCGGTGTGACGCCTTCGGCCTCGGCGACGGCTTCGATCACCGCCTGACTCGGCGGCCGGTTCGACGGTTCGCCAACGGTATCGCCACCCTCCACCATCGTGTTCGGGGCTTTCCATGCCGGTAGAATAAAACTACCTCTCGACCGCCGGGCCGCCCACTCACTGCGGCCGACCACCGAGCGGCCGACCGCCGCCGCTGCCCCCGATCACTCGATGCGGATCGCGGGTTTGCCCGGCCGGGCCTTGGCCGCGAGGTCGTCGGCGGCGTCGGCCTGTCGGACGGCGACGGTCGCGCCGAACTCGTCGGTGACGAGCCAGTCGGCACGCTCGAGGACGGCCAGTTCGCGGTCGGCCGGCAGCATGTCCTCGCCGTCCCCGCCGTCGCGGCCGGTGAGTCGACCGACAAATGCGGCGACTCGCTCGCGGTCGGCAGCAATCTCGAGCGCGCCGTGATCGAAGAGTCGGTCGACGATCCCGTCGACATCGATCCCGTCGCCGCCGGCGGCGTCGGCGACCAGTTCGGCCGCCCGGTACTTCCAGTCGGCGGCGACGACCAGTTCGATCCGGTCGGGCTCGTCGATGTCGGCGACGTCGACGATGTCCCGGACGTCCTCGAGGGTGCGGTCGACGAGTTGGCGTTCTCGCTGGTAGGCCCCGACGTCGCCGTCGGGTTCGGGCCAGTCGGCCTCGACGACCAGTCTCTCGCCGCGGAGCTTGTTCCAACACTCCTCGCCGAGGTGGGGGGCCATCGGCGCGATCAGCGCGGCCAGGGTCAGCAGACCGCGTCGGTGGACCGCGCCGTTGGGACGGTCGTACTCGCGGTAGCGCCGGAGCAGTCGGGCGAGTTCCCGGATCTCGGTGGCGGCCCGATGGAATCGGAATCGTTCGTACTCCTCGGTCGCCGCCGCGATGGTTCGGTCGATCTCCCGGGCCACGTAGTCGTCGTGGTCGCGGCGCTCAATTCGGGTGTCGCCCTCGTCGACGAAGTCCGCGGCCATCCCGTAGAGGGTCTGCTGGAGGTCGTAGGCCCCGCGGACGTTGTTGGCGGTCCACTCGAAGTCCTGTTCGGGGTGGGCCGCCGAGAGGACGAACAGCCGGGTCGTCTCCGCGCCGTACTCCTCGGGGACGACGACGTTGCCTTTCGAACTGGACATCTTTTCGCCGTCGTACAGGACCGTCCCCTGACTCTTGAGTTCCCGAATCGGTTCCCGTTCCTCGAGCAGTCCGAGATCGGCAAGCGCCTTCGTGAAAAAGCGGGTGTAGAGCAGGTGCAAGACGGCGTGTTCGTCGCCGCCGACGTAGACGTCGACGGGCAGCCAGTCGTCGGCACGGTCGACGTCGAAGGGTGCGTCCGCGAGGTCGGGCGAGAGGAATCGCAGGTAGTACCACGAGGAGTCGACGAAGGTGTCCATCGTGTCGGTCTCGCGCTCGGCCGACGCGCCGCAGTCCGGGCACGTCGTCTCTTTCCACTCCTCAGCGGCGTCTAACGGGTTTCCGGTCGTCCGGACGAACTCGGGGAGTTCGACGGGAAGTTCGTCCTCGGGCACCGTGACGGGGCCGCAGTCGTCGCAGTGAACGATCGGGATCGGCGTCCCCCAGTAGCGCTGCCGGGAGATCAACCAATCGCGCAGCCGGTAGGTGACGTCGGCCTCGAGGGCGTCGTTTTCCGCCACGATCCGCTCGCGGGCACGCTCGCTCGCCACGCCGTCGTACTCGCCGCTTTCCTCGAGAACGCCCTCGCCGGTGTAGGCCGCCGTTTCGACGTCGGCGTCGTCTGCGGGTCGGATCACGCGCTCGATCGGCAGGTCGTGTTCGTCGGCGAAGGCGTGGTCGCGCTCGTTGTGTGCGGGGACGCCCATCACGGCCCCGGTCCCGACGTCCTCGAGGACGTAGCCGGCGACGTAGACCGGCAGTTCGTCGCCGGTCAGGGGGTGGACGGCGGTCGCGTCGGTCTCGACACCGTCGAAGCCGACCTCGTCGGGGTCACGGGTGCGGGCGGTGTCGACGTACTCGGCGACGGCGTCGTCGGTCTCGGCCAGCTCCCGGGCGAGGTCGTGGCCGGGCGAGACCGCGAGGTAGGTCGCGCCGTGGATCGTTTCGGGGCGGGTGCTGAACACGTCGACGGTGCCGGCGTCACTACCGTCACCGCGGTCGTCGTCGCTGCCCCCATCGTGGGACACGTCGAACGTGATCCTTGTTCCCTCCTGTCGGCCGATCCAGTTTCGCTGTATCTCGCGGACCCCCTCGGGCCAGCCCTCGAGGTCGTCGAGTCCTTCGTGGAGTTCCTCGGCGTAGTCGGTGATCGTGAAGAACCACTGGTCGAGTTCCCGCCGCCCGACGGGCGTCTCACAGCGCCAGCAGACCCGCTCGCCATCGTCCTCACTGACCTGCGCGTCGGCCAGCACCGTTTCGCAGTCCGGACACCAGTTGACCGCCGCCGCCTCGTACTCGACGAGGTCCTCCTCGTAGAAGCGTTCGAACAGCCACTGGTTCCACCGGTAATAGTCCGGCTCGCAGGTGGTGATCTCGCGCGACCAGTCGTAGCCAAAGCCCATCGTCTCGAGTTCCTCGCGCATGCGCCGGATGCAGGCCTCGGTCCACGAGCGGGGGTCGGTCTTGCGCTCGAAGGCAGCGTTCTCCGCGGGGAGGCCGAACGCGTCCCACCCCATCGGGTGGAGGACGTCGTCGCCGCGCATTCGCCGATAGCGGGCGTAGGCGTCCGTGATCGCGTAGTTACGGACGTGTCCCATGTGAAGCGTCCCCGACGTGTAGGGAAACATCCCAAGGACGTACGTCGGGTCGACGGCGTCGTCGTCGAGTTCGTAGACGTCGTCGCGTTCCCAGACGTACTGCCAGAACTCCTGCACCTGCGCGTGATCGTAATGACTCGTCATAGTCGGCGAGATCCGTTGGCTGTCACTGTGCGGGCCGCCCATATCATTGTTCGGACGCGCTCGAGCGGACGGCAGAGACGGCGGGCGACGCCGTCCCGGCTGTTGGCCGCGCGTAACAAAGCGGGAAGCGCGCCTATTGGCGAGCCGAATGCCCCAGTCTCGAGACGATTCGCCGTCGACGGCAGCGCTGCTCGGGACCGTCACCGCGGTCCTGCTCGCGGTCGCCGTGGTTGCTGTCGCCTTGGCTCCGAGCCTGCAACCGGCGAGTCCCCCGGGCGGCGGGGGTTCGATCGACGAGTCATCGGCGGCCGGCGAGAACGCGACCGATGCGAACGAGACGGCGGCCGGCGACCGGTCCGATGGGCCACTCGAGCGCGTCGACACGACCGCCGAGGGGGACGAGCCCGGCATGGCGGATCGGGATCGAGCGGCCGAGGGCGACCCCGAAGCGCCGACTGACGACGACCGCGGATCACCGGAGGACGACCGCGGGCAGCCGGCCGGCGACGGTCGGGGACCGCCCGACGGCACCGAGCGTGGCCCACCGGACGGGGCCGGACCACCCGGCGGTGATCGCGGTCCGCCCGACGGCGCCGGTCCGTCGGGCCGGTAACGCCAGCTACGCCCGGACCTGTCGGTTCCCGTGACGGTCCGTTCGATCGGCCGACGCGGAACCCCTTCTGTCGGGCCGTCGTAGGCGCTCGCATGCCATCGACCGCACTCGTGACCGGCTGTTCGTCCGGGATCGGCTACGAAACCGCCCGCGCCCTGCTGGACGAGGGGTGGCGCGTCTACGCGACCGCTCGCGATCGTGACCGGCCGGGCCTCGAGCGGCTGGCCGACCGCGGGGCCGACATCGCGGCGCTCGATCTCACCGAGCCCGAGGCGCCCGGCCGCGTCGTCTCGCGGATCCGCGAGGAGGCCGGCGGCGTCGACTGTCTGGTCAACAACGCGGGCTACGGGCAGTTCGGGCCCGTCGAGGACGTGCCGACCCGCCTGCTCGAGCGCCAGTTCGCGGTTCACTGTTTCGGGCCACACCGGTTGATTCGTGCGGTATTGCCGGGGATGCGCGAACGGGGTCGCGGCCGGATCGTGAACGTGACCAGCGCCGCGGACCGGCTCGCGCTTGCTGGTATCGGGGGTTACACGGCCTCGAAGTGGGCGCTGGCGAGTCTCAGCGACGCGCTTCGACAGGAGTTGTCGGAGACCGAGATCGCGGTCGTCGTCGTCCAGCCGGGGATCGTCGCGACGCCGTTCTACGACCGCGCGCTGGCGGCCGTCGAGGACGCGGCCGCGAGCGCGGAGTCGCCGCGACCCGACGCCGACGGGGCGACCCCCGATCACGACCCCACGACCGCGGCGCGCAGGAACGTGACCGTCGTCGGATCGGACGGGAACACCGACCTCTATCGGATCCTCGAGCGGCTCCGAGCCGTCGAGGGCGGCGGGCCGTTCGTCAACGAACCCGAGCGGGTTGCCGAGACGGTCCGGGAGGCCGCGACCGCTCGAACTCCCGACACGCACTACCGCGTCGGGCCGGTCCCGCTGCTGGGCTCGCTGTACGGCACTCTCGTTCCCGCGACGATCCGGGACCGACTCACTCGACTCGGGATCCGCCTCGCCGCGAGCGAACCCGTGCTGGACCTGCTCGAGCGACGGACGCCCGACGCCGCGCCGGATCGGTATCCGCGCGGTGATCGATGACGCGGCCGGGTCATCGTCTCGAGTCGTCGGAGACTGAGGAAAACCTATGTGTCGCGGGCCTGACGTGGGAAGGGACACAGCACCGGAGCCGCCCGATCGCTATCGGCTCCTCGCGTCCCGCCGGCCCGCCCGGCCCGCGAGCTGTCCACACAGCCATGCAGTCGCCACACGTTCGCGCCGTTCACGGCCCGTTCTCGAGCGCCTTCCTCGAGCGGCGGCTCCCGGAGACCGACGAGTGGGATACGATCGACGACGCCGACTGCCGCGAGACGTTCGACGACCTGCGCCGCTGTTGGGAGCGGGTCCGTGACTCGGCGGCGACCGACGCCATCGAGGAGCGATTCGTTCGTCCGGCGTTCCGGACTCTTGGACTGTCGGTCGTCCCGATCGAGTCGACCGGGCCACCGCGAAGTCGGCCGGATTACGCGATTCTGGCGGGCGACGACGGGGCCGAGCGCACGGCGCGAACCGACCGTCCAGATCGTGCCGATTTGGACGCGGCCGCGAGCGAGGTCCCGGACGCGGCCGTCGCGATCGCCGACGTCAGGTCGTGGGGCCGAGACCTCGACGGGCGCGGGGCCGCCGGAGACGATCGACCCGCCGAGAACCCCAGTCACAGGCTCCACGTCGCCGTGCAGGAGAACGACGTTCGCTGGGGTGTCCTGACGAACGGCCGGCGATGGCGGCTCTACGACGCCTCGACCAGCGGCCGGCTGGATTCGTACTACGAAGTCGACCTTCCCGCGATCCTCGAGGCCGACGATCACGAAGCGTTCAGGTACGTCTACTACTTCTTTCGCGGCGCTGCCTTTCGCCCGAACGCCGAGGGCGACTGCGTCCTCGATCGCGCAGCCGAACGGTCGGCCGGCCACGCGCAGACACTCCGGGACAACCTCCGATCGAACGTCGCCGAGGCCGTCGCCGTCGTCGCCGACGGCTTACTCGCGTCGCCCGCTACCGACCTCGATCGGGACGCCCTCGACGAGAGCGACCGCGAACTGCTCTTCGAGGCCTCCCTCACCGCCGTCTATCGGCTGCTGATCGGGGTCGTGGTCGAACGCGAACGGACGGACTCGAGCGCGAACGACCGGTTTGACGGCGGCGGCCTGCGGTCGTGCATGCGCTCGATCGCGCTCGGTCCCGACGCGTCAGTGCAGTCCGACGCATCCGACGATATCGGCGGGGACGACGCCTGGACGTGCCTCGAGGATCGACTCGAGCGACTGGCCGGCGTCTCTAGCTCCCGCTCCGCGGACGAGCGCTCGAGCCCCGCATTGTGCTTTCTCGCCGCACACGGTGTCCGCGACGACAGCCTGTCGCACGCGCTCGACCTGCTCGCCCGACGGGACGGGAACGGGCGGCTCGCGTTCGTCCCCGCGTCGCTCGACGTCCGCGACCTCGGACGCGTCTACGAACGGCTGCTCGAGGCGCGCCTCGAGATCGCCGACGAACCACTCGCGCTGATTGACGGCGAGTACGTCCCGGCCGACGGGGGCCCCGTCGCCGTCGACCGGGGGGAGCCGTATCTCGCCGCCGACGGGAGCCACCGGAAGACCTCGGGCTCGTACTACACGCCGCCGTCCATGGTCGAGTACGTCGTCGATCGAACCGTCGGGCCGCTCCTGTCGGAGATCCGCGCCGACCTCGCAGATCACGACCCCGAGGCGGACGCGCCGTTCGCGGAACGGGTCGCCGACCGCGTGTTCGATCTCGCCGTCCTCGACCCCGCGATGGGCAGCGGCCACTTCCTGACCGCGGTCGTCGACGCGCTCACCCGAGCCCTCGTCGCCGCACAGGAACGACAGGCCCGCGAGCGGGGACTCGAGTCCCTCGCCTCCGAGCGCGACGCCGACTGGGCCCGCCGACGGGTCGCCCAGCACTGCGTCTACGGCGTCGATCGCCGTCCCCTCGCGGTGGAACTGGCGACCGCGTCGCTCCGGCTCCGGACGCTGACCGCCGACCGGCCGCCCGTGGCCCTCGAGGGTCATCTCCGGGCCGGGAACGCACTGGTCGGCAGCGACCGCGACCCGCTCGGAACGGCGACCCCGGGACGGGGGGAACCGATCGATCGCGATCCCCACCGCCGGCGACTCGAGACGATCGCGAACGTTCGGACCGCCCGCGCGTTCGGCCTCGAGTGTGTCCCGGACGACGCGGTCGATCGGCTGCTGGCCGCGCTCGACGGTGACGGAGACGAAGCGTGGGATCGTCTTTCACGGACCGAGTGGTTCACCGCCGCACAGCAGGCGGCTGCGGCCAACGGCTTCCTCCACTGGGGGCTGGCGTTCCCCGAACGGTTCTCCGACCCGGCTGGCCGCCCGCTCGACGACCCCGGCTTCGACGCGGTCGTCGGCAACCCGCCCTGGGTCGCGACCGCGGGCCGGGCCGACATCAGCGCGTCGCTCGAGCCCACGCTCCGCTCGTACCTCGCGGACGCGTTCGTCACGACCGAGAACCAGTTCGACCTCTACGTCGCCTGCTACGAACGGGCGGTCCGCCTGTCGACGGACGGGCGCGTCGGGTTCGTCGTCCCTGACTCGATCCTCACCCGCGAGGGCAACGCGCCACTCAGGGAATTCCTTCTGGCGAACGCCCCGCCGTCGACGATCGTCCGCGTCGGCGCGGCGTTCGACGGCGTCGAAACGGGCGCGGCGATCGTCGTCAGCGGCGGCGACACCTCCAGCGACGGCGATGCCATGGTCGACTGTGCCGATACGACCGACGTAGGTGACCTCGACGCGCTGTCCTACAAATCGATCCCCGGCTCGGTCTTCGAGTCGCAGGACGCCGCCCGGTTTCGCATCTATCTGGACGCCGAGACGCGACGCGTGCTGTCGACGCTCGAGGAACGGCCGGCTCTGGGTTCGTTTATCGACATCTCCCGCGGCGAAGAGATCGGCAAGCGCGCCGATTCCCTCGCCGACAGCCCGGGGGCAAACCGCCGTCCGATCGCGCCCGGCGCGGCGATCCGCCGGTACGGACTCGACACGGACGAACTCCGATACGTCGATCCGGCCGACCTGGCGAAAGCCGAGCGACAGTACGAGAGCCCGAAACTCCTCCTCCGACAGACCGGCGACGCCCTCGTCGCCGCCTACGACGCCGACGACCTCGCGACGATCAAGTCGGTATACAACGTCCGGCTCGAGTCGGGATCGGCGGCCGCGCTGAAACACCTGCTCGGCGTCCTGAACTCGTCGGTACTCGCCTTCTATCACCACTACAAACACGCCGCCTATCGCGCCGTCTTCCCCCAGCTCAACCAGTCCACCGTCGAGTCGTTGCCCGTTCCGATGGCCGACGCTCCCGATCCGGAACTCGTCGCAGCCGTCGACGAACGGCGCTCGCTGACCGCCGAGCGAGCCACCCTCTCGCTGGCGCTTCCCGACTACCTCGGCGACTACCGAACTGGTCCGTCGGTCGGCGACCTCCCCATCGTCCGTCGAGCTGACGGCGTAGCGACGACGCCCCTCGTGGCGACGACGACCGATCGGCCGACCCTGAAACTCGGCTCCGTCACCGTCGACGACGGCACGACGTTCCGACTCTCGGCGACCGTCCGGTACAAGCCCGACGACGCTGCCGTCGACACCGACCGCTGGGGGTACGCCGAAACCGATCCCATCCCCGCTCTCGAGATCACCGATCCCGACGACGACCGGGCAGCGCTGCTCGCGGCGTTCGTCCCCCACGCGGTCTCGGCAGGCGACGGGGCCGCGAGTTGCAGACGCGACGCGACGAAGACGATCTCCCCGCTCGATCGACTCGAGTCGCTGGCCCTACCCCGACTCGAGGACGTCGCCGACGGACTCGCGGCCTATCGTGAGGCTCGGGAGCGTGTAGCGGCGTTGGACACACGACTCGAGGCGCTCGACCGCCGGATCGACGAGCGAGTCAGTGCGTTGTACGACCTTTCGGAGACGGAGCGCGAGACCGTCCGACGCGAGTTCGGGGACGAGTGAGCGCGGTTGGCGACGGCCCGTAGACGGTTTCGTTGTTCAAAAACTCTCGAGCGACTGCCCGCTACTGGCACCGCGACGAGCGCTCGTCAGCGTGGTTCTCACGCTTCACTTCGTCGGCGCTTCGATCCGTGGTGTCTTCCCCTCGATCGAGGGCGCTGCGTCGCTCGTGCCGGTGGTTCTCGTCCGTCCACACGTCGCTGTCAGTCAGGGCCTGCGTAGCCGGATCGAAATTCATCGCCATGCGCCGGTCGACCGGCCGAATTCGGATATAAGAGCGCGTCAGGTCCGCAGTTAGCCGACGTAGATGGTGGCGGTCCGCGGTAATCCGCAGTCAACCGCTGTCACGAGGGGCCCGTTCTCCAAACCTCCCGTCTCGTATTTTGAGTGGGGCCGCCTCAGACACGAGTAATCAAATCGGTTTAAA
The DNA here is from genome assembly GCF_000230735.2 of Natrinema pellirubrum DSM 15624. Lineage (NCBI taxonomy): Archaea > Methanobacteriati > Methanobacteriota > Halobacteria > Halobacteriales > Natrialbaceae > Natrinema > Natrinema pellirubrum. The sequence goes on along the minus strand of NC_019962.1, from coordinate 2,752,277 downwards.
AGCGGTATGATTAACACGCCGGAGTTCGTGGTCTAGTCAAATGCGGACTCGAGAACTTCCGGAAGAGGCTCCTGGCCACTATCTCGAGTCTCATCCACATCCATACTACGTTCCGGACAAGCTCCCCCTCTCGAGGGGGATCGATATCGACGACGAACTCACGGAGCGTATCGCCGACGCGTCCTTTCAACTCGGCCGGATCGACGGGATCAGTCCAACCGTCGATTTCTCGCCGGTTCTCTACACGTCACTCGTCCGCCTCGAGGCCGTCGAGACCGCCGAAATAGAAGGGGCCGATGTCGACGTGGACGAGGTATACGCCCATCACACGCGGACCAGCGGAGACGAGACCGTCGACGTGAGTCGGGACTTGCAGGAGGTTCTGAACGCCGAACGTGCCCTTCAGAAGGGATTCAACGCGATCAAACAGGGCGAGTCGATAACGCTCGATCTCCTCCAGTCGCTCCACGAGTTGCTCCTCGAAAACGTCCGGAACGAGGGTGAGGTCGTCGGAGACTGGCGGACGACCGATGTCCACCTTCCCTCTCCGTACGCCAGTCAACCGCCGTTCGTTCCCCCGCCGCACGGATCGGTGTCCGAGCTGATGGACTCGCTAGAGACGTACATCCAGATGGGCGGCCAATATCACCCGCTCGTCGATCTCGCGATTACGCATTACCAGTTCGAGACGATTCACCCCTGTGAGGACGGGAACGGCCGACTCGGCCGCATTCTCATCGTCCTACAGCTCTGCGCTGCGGGCTATCTGAGCGAGCCGTATCTCTATCCGAGCGCCTACTTCAATCGCAACAAGCAGGAATACGTCGAGAAGATGCGCGCTGTGAGCGAAACCGGGGACTGGCGCGACTGGATCGCGTTCTTCATCGAAGGGATCGAGGTGCAGGCACGGGACTCGTACGAGCGGACACAGCGGCTGATAGAACTTCGGCGCGACTACGAGCAACGGTATCCGCACCAGAAAACGAGCCATCGCCTTGCGCGGGGCGTCTTCGACATGCCGTACTTCACCCCCAACGATGTCCAAGACGAGTACGATGTCAGTCGACAGACCGCGTACAACGCCATCGAGGAGTTAGTATCCGACGGAGTCCTCGTCGAGACGACTGGCAAACAGCGGAATCAGGAGTACAAAGCGATCGATATCTTCGACATCCTCGAGCGACGGCCGGATCACTAACTCGGCGATCGCGAGGAGATTTCGGTCGTGATAGACCTCGTCGATAGGCTTCTCGTCAGTCGGTGGCGGGTTGTCTGACCCATGCTCAGATGGGACTCTCGAGCGAGTGATAGCGGTCGGGAATATCATAGTCTTGTACTGCTGAGACCAATGTTTAAACAGTTTCAGGACCAGTTAGGAACGTAGCCATGCCGATCCACCAGTTGACACAAGTTGGTCGTACGTCGGGCGGTGTTGTACTCCCGAAGGGCGAACTTCGGGCGCTCGGATTGGTAGACGAGGACGGGAACGTGAAAGATCAGCCGGTGCGGGTGACGCGGACCGATACCGGGACGTGGGAGGTATCAGTGATCGATCCGAACGACTACCCGAACGCAGAGGCATGATGCGATGAGATATCTGAGCGTCGACGACGTACTGACGATTCACGAACTGATCGTCGAGGACGATCCGGAGACGGATCCGGGTGTGCAACACCGATCGGACATCGGATACGCGACCGGCTTTATCGAAGCCGGCGCGTTCGGCCAGAAGCCTGAGACGATCCACGAAAAGGCATTTCACCTCATGCGGCTGTTGACGGCAAACCATCCGTTCGTCGACGGCAACAAGCGGACCGCACTTTCGTCGACGGTCGCCTTCTACGCCCTCAACGGGTTCGACTTTGACTACGGAAACGAGATTCGGACCCTCCTGAAGCAACTCGCAACGGACGAGAGCGAAGTCGACCAGCAAGCCGCTATCGAGCAGTTCGAAGAGACGGCGGCTCCGATCGATCCAGACGTACAGGTCGCGGTTCTCAGTTTCTTCGATCTCGAGGAACGGGCACGAAACGACTATCCCGGTAGCGATCAAAACGAGGGATAAGATGGCGAGTCAACCAGACCAACCGGACGCCGACGAACTCACGGACATGGATCCTGACGAAGTTCGTGAGCGGATGCTCCGGTTCATCGTCAAACGAGATATGGATCGGCACCGCGATATCTACGACGCGCTGGCCGACGAGTAGCTCTTTTTCGAGAGGCTAGCCTTTCGGATTACCCTGTCCGCGAAGCCGGTCTTCGAGGACAATTTACCCCGAGACCGGGTCCGATTCCCGTACTGATAACCCTATTCTTCATGGTTTGTTGGGCTAAAACTGAGTATCGAGGACAGCGATGAGACTGAAGCCCTACCCGCAACGCGAAGGGAAGCGCGTGTGGTTGAGTGAAGACGAACTGCAGGCCGTGATCGACGAGGCGGAGGACAACCGCCAGATGATCGCGTTCCTGCTCGCCGGTCGATGTGGACTCCGTCGCTGCGAGATCGTCCAGATAACGCCCGCCGATGTCGTCGAGACGCCGACCGGGACGCACCTGCGCGTCTGGGAGGATGTCGCGAAACAGGAACACTACCGTGAGCCACCGGTCCCTGACCAACTGGCGACGTATATCGACGCCCACACCGACGCCGCCGGGATCGCACCGGACGAACCGGTCGTCGACGTGACCGCCAAGACAGTCTACCGCTGGGTGCAGCGAGCTGCCGAACGACTCCACGCCGAGAGCGGCGATCGCGGCTGGTCGTTTCTCGATGTCCACGACCTGCGGCGGACCTGGGGGACGAATCTACTCGAGCAGGGTGTCCTACCGTCAGTTGTGATGGACTGGGGCGGCTGGGAAGATTGGGAAACGTTCCGGCGGCACTACCTCGGTGAATTCTCGCCAGAGGCGATTCGACGGGAGCGGGGGAAGGTAAATTACCTCGAAGATGATGTCTCAAGTAGGATCGAAGTCGTGCAGCCACCGGCAACAACGACCGAAACGAACCACGTTCACTGACTATCGAATGGAATCACGGCGAGAGTGGGGTTATACTGATCTCTCCTCGATGTTCACAATCTACGCCCTACTCGGGGTAACCTACTCGAGTTGAGCATGGTGCTGTCATACATATCACTTAGCTAAAATTTGATGTATGTAATACCACCAAATTCGTCTCAGACGAAAAATATAAATGTTGTACACAATGTTCTTCGGGTAATGTCTGAGGATGTGTCGGATGAATATGACCCAATAAAGTTTAATCCTTTAAGAGAAATGTTGAAAGATGAAACAGATTGCCAAACAACGAAAGATGGTGTAGAATTACTAAAGGACCAGTTGGAATTTCTTGCTATACAGCTCTGGATACAAGCGAGCAAACAGACTCGTGATGATGGCCGAAGCCAAGTTACAAAGGATGATGTCCAAGATGCTTATGATGAACTCAGAGAGCCGCATGATCTATTGAAAGAATCTGCAGATGAAATGCGTGAGAAAGCACGAGAGATGGATAAATTAGCTGAAAAGTCTCCTGTTTTCGCAAACAAAGATAATGACGACTGACGCTTTCTTTCTCCGGGAAGATGAATATTCTACACCAGAAAAGAGAGATAGAATCGTTCAGGATGTTATTGATCCAAATGACCCGAAAATTCGGGAAATGTTCGAAGATATTGGGGTGAGTCATTCAGACAATATAAATAAAACACAGCATCTCGACTTGGTTAAGGAAGTGTGTAGTACAGGGAATTATGAAGAATATATTGACTATCTATTTTCCGAATATGGGAAGAAAGGCGATAAGTTTAATATTCAGCTATTTGAGAATAGTGGCGGTACGTTGAATAGGAACACACTAACTGAGAATTTAGCAACAAGGGAGGGAAAGGACCTCCAATCCGAATTCAGTCACCGACGGGATTTGCCCTTGGTTCTGAATGAAGTAAATGAGGCTGAGAATACAATAGACGTATCTTTCCAAACCATCGAGAAGGAAGAAAAAATAAACCCTACTGATGACTTGCCTGTTGTTATTTACAAAGACGGTAATGAAGTCGAGGAGTACAGGGGAGAGGGATATGAAATAAGGGCACCAGCAACATACAAAATTGAGGCCAGGATTTATATCGACAAGGGGCTTATTGCGGTTTCCAATCAATCGGGAATTCGTGAAGGCGATCAAACAGATATCGTAGAAATAATTGGTGCACTTGGACGGAAAACAGAACAATGAACTCCGGAAGTATTCCGCGAATTGAATTAAATGGGACAGAACTCCTGCTATTAGCACTAGAAAGGGATGGGAAGGTTAGCGATATGGGGTATAAGTTCTATAGTGATCTTCGAAGAGCAAACTATAGTGGTGACCCCAGTGGAGATACGATGGGCCACCAACTTGTAGAAGATTCACATGACAGAGGTGACCTAAGAAAAATTTGGTTTTATGTGAGCTATCCAGAAGATCCGTTCGAAGGTGAACGAAATGTTCAACTAAGGGTCTACGAAGATGGTCACATCACCTCGACCCAACCAGTCGAGCCAAACCTATTCGATGAGATTGTTGATGATATAGATAAAATAAAGAGATATCGAGACTATCTATCAACAATAGACGAATTAATAGATTTGTTCTTAGAAGATGAATACCGGACAACATCTAGATCTAGACGTAGAAGAATCGCCTCTAAATTTAAACAATCTTTTGAGGACTCGATCAATGAATATTTCGACTATAACAATTACTCTGAGACAGAATTGGAATTATATATGAATATATTTGCGAACTTGGGTGTTGGGATTATTGATTCTGGTGTTCCAGATACAGACGACATAGATGGCGTACATGAAATCAAGAGAACTGAATTTGATAATTATTCAGAGGACAAGTATACCGTTGATAGGTTTTTCGAACTTTATGCGGACCATGTATTAGATATACAAACAATCAATCAGGGAGATTTAGCAAACCACCTGAATTATATTCTATCTATCCGAAAAGACTTGCCATCAAATCGGAGTTCAGATGTCGAGTCTTGGGCAAAACCACTCTCACTCATTGATCATATTCGGGAAAAGTATGAGCTTGCCTGAACGTGCAGCTTTTCTTCAGGATTGCTACTTTCATGAGCCTCATCCAAACCCATTTGAAATCAAAGTTGAAAGAAAGAGACTAAAGAAGTCCGCAGATTCTTTTGGATATCCTCCTGATGTTGTTGATCGCTCAAAGAGATTCTTTTCTGTGAGCGAGGTGGATATTTGTGACATCTGTGAGGACCGTCCATCGTATTGTACTCACAATGCGGGAAAAGAAACAATTGAAGAATGGACTCTCGAGATAGAGCAGTTTGTAAAACAGGAGTGGGCAGAGTGGTTTAAGGAAAACACCTCTTTTGGTGTAGGTGATGTGGAAAAAAGACCGTCAGGAATCTTAGTATTAGAGTGTGAAGTCGACTCTGTTAAGGTTGATTTTCTTCTCTTTACAACGGAGCGACAAGCTTCTGAATATACTTTTTCTGATGAGGCACCCGAGTTTGGTATTGGTTTTTTGCATCCAGATATCCTCGAGGGGTTATCTGAATCGGAGAGGATATTTGCTTGGACTGAGCCATTAGAAGATCGGTTTGAATCATCTGCCGACGAAAAATTAGACGACTTTTTTGGCACATCTGGAAACCGTTTACTGAATGTGGATCAGATAAGTACGAAAAAGTCAGTTATTATATCATCTATTCAGGAATACCTTAATAAAATCGGATATGATCCACAGTCAAATATTGGATCGTCTGTGAGAGAAGCAAACCGTCATAGAATACCTGTCTCCGAACGTGGGCTAACCGCAGGAATTAGATCTGACGACGAAAAAGTTGTTCTTTGCGAGTGTGACCTGGTTAATGACCTACATATACATCGATTTTCGGGCGGAAAGTTGACTGATGCAGAAGAATCCCCAGAACTTAGTCATTTGATTGATGAGGTAAATCGACTATCTGACTCAAGAGCAGACTTAGACAGTACAATCAACTCACTTAGTAAAATGTCTAGTTGGTTTAGCGCTGTAGCAGCATTAACTGGAATCCTATCCCTATTCGGGAATACTGATGAACTCTTGAACTATCTGGTAGATGATTTGGGGCTCGATTTCATCGATCCCACCGTCGGATTCATACTCCTGTTGGTGACCATTGGAGTTCTTCTCTTTGTTGGGTTATTCTCTCTTTCCGTGTTCATACTCGAATGGAGGTTTGATTGGGAGATAGTCGACTATGTAGACTGACTAATTCTCATTACCTCATAGAATAGCGTCATTTGAACTCACGCCCAAAGGACACTCTTGGCGTGATTTTGACGGTTATGGGAGGGTTGTGAGAATCCTTATTTTGGAGCGCTCGAGGCGATGGCACCGGCCGATTCTCAACATCAAACTCGCCATCGAGGTACCTCTGTCCTTCGCAGGTGATTTCGTACATGTTGCTATCCTCGAAGATCGGAGCAACTAGTCCGACCTGAGAAAGCATTAGACATCGCTCCTCGACCCGCCCACGTGACGCAGTGAGTTTGACAGCTTGAGACATATGCTGCGGTGTCGACCACGGATCCTCCGAAAGATGCTCGAGAATCCGTTCATCAAGCGTACACATCCAGCGGGCGGGTTTTCGGCTCATTAGGATTGAGTGGTTCCACTGGCACTCGGTCCGTCTCTCGAGTCGCCGCCGTTGAGGTAGGTCTCGTTTTCGGCGTCGTACTCCTCATCGAGGTATGCTTCGCCTCGCTCGGTAATCGTATAGACTCCGTTTCCAAGAGGAGTAAGAAGACCATGTTCTGCAAGTTTCTTGCATCGTCGGGATACCGAGGACGGAGAGATACGAATAGCGTCCCTCTCAGTGAGATCCCCAACCCGACCTGCATCTTCGTCACGACTGATCTCGAGGATCCGATCATCCCAGATCGTCATCCATGTCCCAGATTGTCTCATTACGTTCTCAAACGGCACAATAATACCTAACTCTCCGCAATTTACTGATTAAACCAAAGTCTATCTGTACCCTGCATGATCGAGGACTGTCCCCACGACCACGAGCCGATGGGTTGCGAGGCGACGGAGTACGGCCACTACTCGCAGTGTCCGAGCAGTCTCTCGCCGCACACGATCCGGCGCGGGGCGATCACCCACCAGCTCCGTGAGGACATTCCCGAGAAGATCGTCAGCGATCGCTGCGACGTATCCTCGGAAGTCCTCGAGCGCCACTACGACCGCCGTACAGACCGCGAGAAGAGGGAACAGCGACGCGACTTCATCGAAGACCTATAGACAGGAACATGACCCACGAACAAGCGGCTGAAAGCATCGACTCACGGATAGTCTTGAGAACACCCTCAAACGTACGTATTCGGGAAGTAGAAGGTCTGAAACGACAAAACAGCGATGGACTCGCCGGGATTTGAACCCGGGGCCTCTCCCATGCCAAGGGAGTGATCTACCCCTGATCTACGAGCCCTCGAGCGCATTCTCCAGTTCCCGTCGGGAATAGATAAACCCCTCGAATTCATCGAGGTCCGTCACGGATACACATTCGTCGGGGCGACACGGGCAACCCGCCGTTGCTCGCGGTGGCGAACGCTTTTTGACCGTTCCGGGACGAGGGCCAACGGATGGCCGGGAACCGGGACCGAACGCAGCGTCGGGACGAAAGTGATGTGAAACGCGGCGATGTCCGGGAGACGTACGACCGGATCGCGACTCACTTCGCGTCCACGCGCGAGTACGCGTGGCCGGAGGTCGAATCGTTCGTCGCGTCCCACGCGACCGATCGGGGCTCCGATGCGGTGGGGCTCGACCTGGGCTGTGGCAACTGTCGCCACGCCGAACTGCTCGCAGCCGAGTGTGGGTCCGTCGTCGGCCTCGACGTGAGCCGTGGCCTGCTCGAGACGGGTCGGGAACGCGCCCTCGAGCGGAGGTTCGACGTTGAGTTGGTCCAGGGAGACGCGGCCGCGCTGCCGCTTACTGACGACGGCGTCGACCTAGCGGTCTACGTCGCGACGCTGCATCACCTGCCGACGCGAGCGGCACGGCTGGCAAGCCTCGACGAACTCGCTCGCGTGTTGTCCCCGGACGGTCGTGCGTTGGTCAGTGCGTGGTCGACCGCTCACGACCGGTTCGATGCGACTGAGGGATTCGATACGACCGTCGAGTGGACCCTCCCCGGCGGCGAGCCGGTCGATCGGTTCTATCATATTTACGCGCCCGAGGAGTTCGAGGCCGACCTCGCTGCCAGCGACCTCACGCTCCGGGAGTGGGAACTCTCGAGCGGGAACTGTTATGCCACGGTCGTGGGCGCGGGCCAGTCGGGATAGACAACCGTGCCCCGGAACCGGTTTCGGTCGCGATCGTTCGGCCGACAGTCGCCCGGTGGCTGTGGTGGTAGTTGTTCCCGTGACAGGTGATTCCACAAGCGATCCGACTCGCTATTTTAGCCGGTCGAATCCGTAGATATCGGCTCCAGTCCCACTCGATGAAAACGGTTTGAAATCGAGTAAAAGGTCCGGAATAGACGCTAACGATCTGAAGAACGTCCGGCTTTTATGATGGTCTCGTCACCAGACCGAGATGCGCTATGACGCGCTTGACTCGACGTTCGACGCTGAAGGTCGCAGGCGCATCGCTTGCCGCAGCCACCGTCCCCGCGACGGCTGCCGCCGCCGAGAGCGACGACGGGTGGACCGTCGTCGAGACGCCGGTCGATAGCACCCTCCACGACGTCGCCTACACGGCCACGAACCCGCACGCGGTCGCGGGCGGCGGACTGGTGATCGAACGCACCGCCACCGGCTGGGAGGTCGTCCTGCAGGGCGGCCCGACCGGCAACGGGAACGACCTCTACGGGGTCGACACCACCGACGACGGCGAGCGGCTCTGGATCGTCGGCTCGAGTGGTGCGATCGGCGAGTACGACGTAACGACCGGGAACCTGGTCGACCGCTCGGCGCCCAACGATTACACGGCGAACTTCAACGACGTCTCCGTCACCGGTCCCGCCGGTGAGGCTGACGTCTACGTGGCCGACGACTCCGGCTCGATCCACTACAGCTTCGACAACGGTAAGGAGGGCACCTGGAACTACGAGGTGCCGGGCAGCGGCTCCGGGCTGAACGCGATCGAGTGCTACGCCGACGGCGCGGGCCACGTCATCGACACCAACGGGAAGGTCTTCGCCACCGACGACGGCGTCACCTGGAACCCGATCGGCATCGAGGACGCCGGCGTCACCTACTACGGACTCGACAGCGACGCCGAAGACGACGTCTACGTCAGCGGCGGTAACGCGTCCGTCTTCGACTACACCGGCAGCCGCTGGATCCCCGAGAGCCTCGGCGACGCCGCCCTCTTCGACATCGAAACCGAGGCCGGCACGGGCTACACCGTCGGCAGCGGCGGCGCGGTGTTCGAACTCGAGGACGGCGAGTGGGTCCAGAACACGACGCCGGTCGGCGAAAACCTCCGTGCCGTCGCCACCGGCGATGTCGACATCGTCGTCGGCTCCTCGGGCTCGCTGCTCGAGCGGTAACCGCCGGCCGACCCGCGGACCACCCAGTAGCCCGCTGATCGCTGAGTACCGATCTCCCGTTTTTCCCTCGGCGACCGTGATCGCGAGCGGGCGGCGACACAGAAAAGGAAGAGCCTTAAACGTGGACCGAAAAGCCGGTGATGCGCGCGGATGGTCTAGTGGTAGGACCTGAGCCTTCCAAGCTCATGGCCCGGGTTCAAATCCCGGTCCGCGCATTGCTGTCGCGAGCAAACTCGAGAGCGACAGCAATCGGAAGAGAGACTTGAAGCACGCGAGTCGCAGCGCGACCGTCGTGAGTGACCGTCTCGCAGTCGGGTTCAAATCCCGGTCCGCGCACTTTTCGACGAGCAGACGACGGGAACAACGCGTCGAGGCCACAGTTCCGAACTCGCTAGAGACAGCAGTACTCGGCCCCGTTTGCGGGACGCTGTGCGATGACTCGAGCCGGTGACAGGCCGGACCGACCGCCGTCGGTCGCGGGGTGGCTCGAGCGATGGCGGATCGAGCGGTTCAGAAGTGTCGATGCGGCGGAAGCAACAGATCATTCCGACGGTGCAGTCGCTTATTCGGACAAAAATACGAGTGATGGACGAAAACACAGACAGACTATGCTATTCTAAACACTCGTCTACTCGATATGGGTTTTGGAAAACAGATGCAGAACACTTATCCGTGTATCGGACTTTCGTCTAATCGCAATGGCAAACGGAACGGTTGATTTCTTCAACGACACGGGCGGTTACGGTTTCATCGAGACTGACGACGCGGACGAGGACGTTTTCTTCCACATGGAGGACGTTGGCGGTCCGGACCTCGAAGAAGGCACAGACATCGAGTTCGACATCGAGCAGGCCCCCAAGGGCCCGCGAGCGACGAACGTCGTTCGTAACTAACACGGGTTCGCACCGTCGTCTTACGGCGACGTCGCGTGACTTCGTTTCTTCGACACCCTTCCCCTCGAGAGCCATCGGTCGATACCCGCGGTGACGACCGGCGTGGCTCAAGAGTGACGACGCCGCCGAAATCGGTCGCCGGCTGTCTCTCGAGTCCTCACAACGGTTATATAGTCCTCCATGTCGTCGTGGGTTTACTGCACCGGTGATCACCGTGGACGATGTGATCGTACGACGTGAGTTCGATTGGTCGGAGACGCCGCCGAGCATCGCTATCGTGACTGTGATCGCCGATCTCGAGAACGTCGATCCGATCGACCTCCCGACGACCGCCGAGATGACGCTGTACTCGTATATCGATCCCGGTGCGCTGGACGCTCTCGTCGCCGGTGATCACGTCGTCGTATCGTTTTCCATGGCGGAGTATCGGATTCGGATCGACGGCACCGAACTGACAGTGGCTACCGATTGATTTTCACCGACGACAGTCGTGAACTGCTGTACGCAACGCCCGCTTGCGGTTACGGTTCCGAGTCCTCGACGGCGGTCAGTCCCGACGAGATCAACCGCCGGAGTAACACGACGATTCCGTTCTCGAGGCCGCTGGCGAAGATCGCCTGTTCGGCCGAGTCCTCGCTGTTGGGATAGTACGAGCCGATCAGCAACGCCTCCCGATCGACGAGCAGGATGCGACTGATCGCGACTTCGTGGTCGGTTCCCGATCCGATGAGAAAATCCAGGTTCGTCTCGAACACGCGGGCGGCCGGGAGTTCCGTTTCCAGCCGGGAGGTAATGCCGTCGGTCCGGCCGCCGAGGATGACCTGGACGTCCTGATCGACCGCATCGTGTAACGTCTCGTAGAGCGGGTCAGACAGGAGCGATTCGTCGGCAACGACCAGTGCGATCTCGCTGGTGGCCTCCGTGAGTAGATCGAGCGTTCGCGATTCGATCGCGTCGCGTCCGGTCAGTGACCACACCTCCTGCATCCGGTCGTCATCGGACTCGGTCTCGCGGTGTTCGACGGTTTCGAGATATGACTCGAGGGTGTCGACCCGGTCGTCGTATTTCTGGCGGAGGGTCCGCGTGGCCTCGTCGATGCCGACCGCCCGAAACTGTTGGGGGCTCGAGTGTCGTACTTCGACGAGTCCCTGTGACTCGAGTACCCGAATGGCGTCGTAGACCCGCGTTCGGGGAACCTCCGAGATCTCGTGTATTTCCTTCGCTGTACCGCTGGGTAGCCGCGTCAACGCCAGAAAACACCGGGCTTCGTACTCTTGAAGACCGAGATCCTGGAGTAGACTAACCGCCTCGTTCGTAATGTCGTCCTGTGTCATGGCCCAACCACGTGTCCGGCGTTCCGAACACGTACAATAGGAACTGACGGCGGGAAAAGGATTCGTGTATGGCTTGGAATCAGTAGTGGGAACCGCCGAAAACGGCGGTTTTAGCCGAACTATCGCATTCACCCGGATTATCACACAAGCTACTTGAGTCTACGCCCGATATGGTTCGCTGGCGCGCCCCGTTACGGCCCAACCACGGCGGGGCGTGTCGTTTCGTTCGCGGATCCGTTCGACTTCGCTTCTCAGCAGTCGCCACTAGTGACGGGACAGCGTCTCCGCCAATCCGCTCTCGAGATCGGTAACACCGAACTGCGGTCCGCCGCTCAGAACCAGCCATCGGGGAGTTCGTCCCGATTGTCGTCCAGTAGCTCGAGCAGCGGCTGTATCTCGCCGAACCGCGGCCCTTTGACGACGGTTTCGTCCTCGCGGTGCCACTCGATGTAGCCGTAGTCGGCCAGTTTCGGGAGGTGGACGTGATATTTCCGTGTCAGCTCGTCGCCCGCCTCGTCGATCTCCCAGTGAAGGCCGTCGCCCGTCGAGACGTCTTGTGGGTTGTGAGTCAAGAGACTGAGCAACAACCGTCGCCGGTGACCGTCTGCCAGCGCATCGAACGCGTCATCGACCATATGGGGGTACCTCTGTCAGTTGACAGCATGACTGCTCACTTGACGTAGTGCGGTTTTCACGCAGCGATTGTGTTTTGAGTAACCGAGTGAACGGATCGTTTGAGGCGACGGAAACTGGCCGGAACCGATCGATAGGGACGGGTCTCACCATCGTCTCCGTCGACATCGACGACGATTGCCCCACGGGACCGTCCGATTCCGAGGGTTGTTGTGCGATCCCCGCGAAGCGAAGCCGTGGAGTACGATCTGCTCGGTTGGCCACCCGACGGCCCGACACTCCGGCTCGATCACGAACGGTTCAGCTACGCCGGCAAGTTCGTCATGACGAACACGGGCAAGGCCGTCGCCCGTACTGACAACGGCCGGCTCGTCGCCGCCGTCGCGTTCAACGAGGACCGGACTGACGCCGACACGCTGTGGCTACGGTACGTCACCGTCGATCGGGACCGGCGTGGCGAGGGGATCGGCCCCGCGCTCTGTCGGCTGGTCCGCGATCGTGCCCTCGAGCGAGGCTACGAGCGACTCCGGATCGCCGTCAACAACCCCTTCGCCTACGAAGCACTCTACCGGACCGGCTTCGCCTACACCGGCGAGACGACCGGGATCGCCGAACTGATCCTCGAGTACCCGATGCCGGACGATCCCGATACCGCGACGTGGACCGACCGCGAGCGGTACCAGGCCGGCCTCGAGGAATACCGCGATCGGGACCTCTCCGACGCGGAGGAACGGTTCCTCGAGTCGCGAACCGGGAGCGACCCGCCGGAGATCGGCTGTGAGTGAGTGTATAGCGCGGCTACTGCAGTCGGATCCGATACAGCGCGGTGACCGCGACGGCGTGGGCCGTCCCCGTGACGGTCGCGCTGAGGACGGTCGCCAGCGTGGCTCCGGCGGTCGTCGACGACGCGAGCCGCGAAACGCCGGTTAGTGCGTAGCCGACGTAGCCGAGGCCGACCAGTATCGCTAGAATGGTGCCGGGACTCGCAACCGCGTAGTCGAGGCTCTCGATCACGGCCGCGATGGGTCGTTTCCCGCCGACGACGATGATTGCGGGAGCGACGAACAGCCAGACGAGGAACGGAGCGAGCGTGAACAGCGCCACGAGTGCGAGTCCGACGCCAGCACTGGCCGGGCTCGACAGGAACAGCGCGCCGAACAGGACGCTATCGATGACGACGACGTACGCGACGAGCCAGGCGACTCGATCGAGCGGCGGCGTGAGCCCGTCCGTGTCGGCGTCCGCCAGCCACAGGCAGCCGGCGAACGCGACCGCCGTCGCGGCGCTTATCGCGACCTGCCAACCGACGAAGGCGACGAGAAACCGGGGTTTCATTCCGGTGAGAAGCGCGGGGCTCATCTCGACCGTCGGCTCGAGCCGCGGGACGAACGGCAGCGAGAGCCGGACCAGGCCGCCCTCGGGAAACGGGGCGAGGCCGATTGGATAGGGCGACTCGAGCCTGGCGACCGTGCTTGTGGCTCCGAGCGCGCCGGCGACGGCGAATGGGATGGCCAGCGATGGCCGCCCGCGGAGCAGGGCGAACGCGGTCGCGAGAATCGACCTGAGACCGGGACCGGCCCCGAGGTTCGAGACGAGTGGCTCCGAGTTCGTCTCGCCCTCGGTTACGGTGTCGGAATCGGAGTCGTCAGTCGCCATCGTCCCCGAGCCCGTAGAGCATCAGTGTCGTCCCAATAACGATACGGTCGCCGGCGACGATCGCCGGCGTCAGGGCGGCGCGTTCGATTTCGCCGCCGCCCGAGGTCCCGACTGTTTCCGTGAACGTCCACAGCCGTTCGCCGTCCGCCGTCGCGAGGGCGTGGAGGCCCGCACTGCCAGGGACGAGCAGGAGATCCCCGGCGACCGTCGGCGGCGGGTCCCCCTCGGTCAGGGTACTGCCGGGCACGTCGTCGAGGGTTTCCGTCCACCGAACGGCGCCGTCCTCACGGTCGACGGCTGCGACGCCGATCGGGTCCGATCCCTCGTCCGCCTCGATCGTGCCGACGTGATAGATGGTCGTCTCGTCGACGGCGAGTCCGACGTGAGCGCCGCGGTCGAGCGGGCGAGTCCAGCCGCGATCCCCCGATGCCGCGTCGAGTTCGCGGATCCGAACCGCCCGTCCCGAGTCCGATTCCGTCCATCCGACGGTGTAGACCGTCCCGCCGCGTGCCGTCATGCTGTTGCCGGCCTCGACCCGCCACTCGAGCGTCCGTCCCTCGCCGACGGTCCACTGGCGAGTGCCGTCCACGAGGTCGAGTCCGACAAGCACCGGTCCGCCCAGGACGCGCCCTTTCACGACGACGGTCCCGGTTGTGGTGTCGACGACGTGGTCGATGGGAACGAGCGAGTACTCGTCGTCGGGGTTGGCGGCCGCGAGGGCGTATCGCCAGCACTCACTGCCGTCGTCGGGGGTGACGGCCGAAACGGTTCCCTGCGGATGGAGGCTAACGACGGTCCCGTCCGCGACGACCGGTGTACCGGACAGTGTCGCATCCGCACCGAATCCGCCGGGCGGTGCCACATCGACCCCCTCATCGTCGATCCACCAGCGAGCCAGATCATCGCCGAGTCCCGAGACGCTCTCGGGCCAGCCGTCAGGGTCGGCGGCGTAGCCGGCGATCACGCCACCGTAGGGGACGAGCAACACGCCGTCCCGGTAGACCGTCGTCGAGGCGAACGCCATCGGGCCGGCGCTCCGGCCGAAGCCACCGTAGGTATTGGAGACGTCACCGTCGCCGGTCTCCGCGTCGACGACGAACAGGCCGTTGGCGGACTGGCAGTAGACGGTCCCGTTCGCGACGACTGGCGGGAGCCACCCGGACGCACTGACCGAGCGCGACCAAGCGACCTCGACGCCGTCCCGTGGCAGGGTGGCGTCCGGGACGAACCGTGTCCGGCCCGGATCGCGGCCGTACATTCGCCAGTCGGCCTCGCTCGCGGCGGGCGTCCGATCGGCGCCGAGACAGCCCGCGCCCGCGCCGAGTAGCGTTCCGACGCCGGCGAGTACTGCTCGACGGCGAGGGCTCGAGGCGTTATTCATGTTATCAATTAGTGTATATTCATTTCGTAACCGGAATAAAGATTCGTATCGACGCTGATCGACTCGGTACCGCAGGCGGCCGAAGCCAACGATTCAAATCCCGGTCGACCCAACTACCGCCAATGGGAAACGCTGCACTCCGGGAGATCGCCGCGATCGAGGAGATCCCCTTCGACGATATCGAGGGTGTCGTCGCCGTCGACGCGCACAACTGGCTCTATCGCTATCTGACGACGACGGTCAAATGGACCGACAGCGCGAAGTACACGACCGCCGACGGGACCGAGGTCGCTAACCTCGTCGGCATCGTGCAGGGGCTGCCGAAGTTCTTCGAACACGACATCACGCCGGTGATGGTCTTCGACGGCGGCCCCTCCGAGTTGAAAGACGACGAGATCGAGTCCCGGCGCGAACAGCGCCGCAGCTACGAAGAACAACTCGAGACCGCCCGCGAGGAGGGCGACGCGGTCGCTATCGCACAACTCGAGTCCCGAACCCAGCGGCTGACGCCGACGATTCAGGAGACCAGCCGCGAACTCCTGCGCCTGCTCGACGTGCCGATCGTCGAAGCGCCGGCGGAAGGCGAGGCCCAGGCCGCCCACATGGTCAAACACGGCGACGCCGACTACGTCGGCTCCGAGGACTACGACGCCTTACTCTTCGGCGCGCCGCTTACCTTGCGGCAGCTGACCAGCAAGGGCGACCCCGAACTGATGGACCTCGCGGCGACGCTGAAGCGCCACGACCTGACCCTCGAACAGTTGATCGACGCGGCGATCCTCATCGGGACCGACTTCAACGACGGGGTGTCGGGGATCGGTCCGAAGACGGCGCTGTCGGCGATCGCGGAACACGGCGATCTCTGGAGCGTCCTCGAGGCGCGGGGCGATCACGTCGAACACGGCGACCGGGTCCGCCAGCTGTTTCGCGATCCCGACGTAACCGACGACTACGGGTTCGACCCCGAGATCGAACCGGATCTCGAGGCCGCACGCGAGTACGTCACCGGAGAGTGGGGCATCGACGCCGGCGAGGTCGAACGCGGCTTCGAGCGCATCGAGGAGAGCGTCACGCAGACGGGACTGGACCGCTGGACGTAGCATCGCGGAGCCGATCGATCGGCGGAACAGTGACCCGTACTGACTGGTCGGTTCGTCTAAGACGCAGTCACTCGCACCCGGTAGCCCCCTCGCTCGAGCAGTCGTTCTCGGTCGCCGCCGGGAGTTCGACGCGCCCGTCTCCCGTTACGACGACGGGCCGGCCCTGATATCGGAATCGGACGCGAAGGTCCCTCGAACCGGAGCGGACGAGCGAGTCGAGGGCTTCGGGATCGACCCGCTCGTACAGCGGCGGCCTGAGATCTAGCGGGGTCGTATCGAGAGCCGATGCGACCGCCCTGACGACGGTCTCGCTCGGTGGGCGACGCTCCGTGATCTTCGAATGGGGGTCGGACATCACCCCACGCTATCGGTGTCGGCTCCTAAAAACTATCTCCGATCGTATATTTCTTCGGCGGGACTTCAATCACCCATCGAATCGGCCGAGGACGGAATACGCTTCGGAAAACTTGCCACGAAATCAGCCGTCGGTCGTATACTTCTTCCCGAGGTGGTTGAACGTCCGGTCGTTCGCCGCGACGACGACGCTCGTCTCCGTGACCTCGACGCCGAGATCGTTGAGATCGTCGGCGATCTCCTCGGCGCGTTCTTGCGATCGACTCACGAGTTCGATGTGGAGGTCGTCTTCGTCGGTCAGCAACTGCCTGACGCCGATGACGTTCTCGATGTCGGCGACCTCGTCGACGATCCCGTCGTCGTCGCCCTGCATCGTGCCGACCAACAGCATCCGGTGTTCGAACCCGGCCGCCTCGTAGTCGACCCCGGGCGTATAGCCCGTGATGATCCCTCGCTCCTCGAGGTCGTTGATCCGTGCTGCGACGGTACTCGAAGCGAGATCGACTCGATCGCCGATCGACTCGGTGGTTGCGTTCCGGGCGTCGTCCTGCAGTACGTGGAGAATCGCCATATCGTCCCTGTCGAGATCGGCCATCAGCGAGTCACTACGCCCATACTCGGCCACACGGTATATAAGGTTCATTCAGCACAGCCTACTGAAAACGAGGATCCGGAACGGCAGTACGACGGCCCTCTCGCCCTCGAGCCGACGAAACGACACCGATCAGCAGCGGTCGGGGGCCGTCTTACGGCCCGGTCCTCAGAACAGGTGGTCGTCGTCCTCGAGCAGCCGTGCGGGGCCACCGACGTCCCAGACGGTGGTGGAGACGCCGCAGTCGGCGACGGCTTCCTCGACCTCGTCGGCGTGTTCCTCCGTGGTGTTGACGTAGACGCTGGCTCCGGTGTCCGTCGAGAAGTAGACGGGGATGTCTTCCTCCTCGCGGAGTTCACGGACTGTGTTGAAGATCGCGAGGGTGGCCGGCTGCCAGTAGACCCAGCCCGAGGGACCGGTCATGGTCGTCGCGGCCAGCGACAGCGAGTCGTGTTCGGCGCGTTCGAACACGCCCTCGAAGTCGTCGTTGCGCAGGGAGTCACGCATCTTCGCGATCTGTTCGTGGATGTGGGCGTTGCGGGCCTGGAACATGTGGCTGTCGGCGGCCTCGCGGTGGGCGTCGTCGGTATCCTTGTGGTAGGGAACGAGGCCGACGATGATCTTGAGATCCTCGTGGAGGTTCGAGGGGACCCGTTCGGAGCGACAGTCCTCGTCGTTCATCCCGGTGCGGAGATGCGAGAAAGCGCCGGTGACTGCTCGCGCGGCCGAGGCCGACCCGACGCGGGCGATCGTCGAAATCTCCCCCTTCGAGGCGTCCAGTTCGGCCGCCTCGGCCAGGGCCATCGCCGCGGCCGCAAAGCCCGAGGAGGACGACCCCAGCCCGACGTTCGTCGGGAAGCTGTTCTCGCTCTCGAGGCGGACCGGGTAGACGGTGTGGGCGGCGTCGGACTTCGAGCGGGCCTTCTCGACGACGGCCTCGACCCGTTCGTACGCTCGCCCCTCGAGTTCCTCGCCGTCGACGATGAAGGTGTCCTCGTCGTAATCCATCGAGAACTCGACGGTCGTGCGGGTGTGGCTGGGGGCCGTACAGACGCTGATACTGTCGTGATAGGGGAGCCGCTCGATCTCGTCGCGCATCCCGTGATACTTGACCAGTCCCTGAATGGGGTGGGCCATGGCCGTGGCTTTCATACCCTGATAGGTGGCTGAAGGCCGCTTAAAGCTCACGGCATCCGCCGACCCGAACCCGAACGCTGAAACGAGCCGACGCTAACCACGCCTTATGGGAACGCCACGGGACTCGACGCAGGCCCAAGCCGAGGTAGTGGTCGACCGCCTCGAGGACGAATACCCCGACTCGACGATCTCGTTGCGGTACTCGAACCGCCTCGAGCTGCTGATCGCGGTGATCCTCTCGGCCCAGTGTACGGACGAACGGGTCAACAAGGAGACGAAACACCTCTTCGAGAAGTACGACGGCCCCGAAGACTACGCGACCGTCGATCAGGACGAACTCGCCGAGGACCTGAACTCGATCACCTACTACAACAGCAAGGCGGGGTACATCCGCGACTCCTGTGCGACGATCCTCGAGGACCACGACGGCGAGGTGCCCGACACGATGGACGAACTGACCGAGCTATCGGGAGTGGGTCGGAAGACGGCCAACGTCGTCCTCCAGCACGGCCACGACATCGTCGAGGGAATCGTCGTCGACACGCACGTCCAGCGGCTCTCGCGGCGGCTAGGGCTGACCGAGGAGGAGTACCCCGAACGCATCGAGGAGGACCTGATCGAGATCGTCCCCGAGGGGAGCTGGCAGGAGTTTACCCACCTCTGTATCGATCACGGACGGGCGGTCTGTACGGCACAAAACCCAGACTGCGGCGACTGCGTACTGGCGGACGTCTGCCCCTCGGAGAAGGGTGACGGCGAGATCGATCTCGCCTCCGGCGATCCCTGGTAACCGGTGCGCTACGGGCCGGAAACGGCGGAACATCCCAGGCCGCCAGTCGCAAGCCCAACGCCTTTTCGCGGACCGCGGGTATCCCCGGACGGGATCACCATGTCCGATACATCCGACGAACGCGACGACACCGGCAAGGACGAACACGGGCGCGACATCCAACTCGAACACGAGGCGACCGATCCCGAAGAGGCCCGCGACGAAGAGGGGCTCACTGAGGAGGAGAAAGAGGCCCGCGAGCGGGAGGCCGAACGAGAGCGCGAGCAGGACATCGACGAGGGATCGGTCGACCGGGAGGACGACGCCCTCGAGAACCAGAACCCGGATAACCACCGCGACGAGGAGCCGTACAACGGGTAGCTCCCGTGCGGTCCGTCGCTCCGCGATCGACGCCGTTTTTCGCGCGCTTTCAGTCGTCCGCGAGACGCCGTTCCGGGACCGAGAGCGTCGATAGCCGGTCGGTAACGGCGACGGTGACTCGCCGGTCGGTAGTGACGGCGCCGACGGCGTCGCCGTCGGCAACGAGCGTCACGTCGCTTTCCTCGCGCTCGACCGTAACGTCCAGCCCGTCGTTCGGCAGGACCCACTGTCGCGTCTGGGTCACGAACGGACCGATGGGGGCGACCGCGACGGCGTCGACGGCCGCCGATAGCTGCGGTGCGTCGACGGCGCTGGCGTACCCGTGGGTGCCGGCCGGCGTGGCCACGACGACGCCGTCGGCCCGAAACGTCGCAACGGACGACCCACGGCTGTAAACGCCGTACTCCGAGATGCGGGCCGGCTCGTCGGTGATCAGGGTGACATCGAACAGTGCGCGCTCTCGAGCGATCGGATCGCTCTCGCCGGAACGCGATTCGAGTGCGGCCTCGAGAACCGGTCGGTCCTGGCGGGTCGCCGCCCCCCGAAGTACCTGCCGAACCGCGTCGGACAGCCGCTCTCGGTCGACCGACTCGATTCCGCAAACCGGACCGACCGGGAGGACGGGCGTGTCGACGCCGGCACGGGTGAGTGCCGACAGCCCCGCTTCGCCGGGGATCACGAGCAGCGACGGCGTCGCCGCGAGAACCCCCTCGAGCCCGCCGTCGACGACCGTCCCACCGGCGTCGGCGACCGCCCCCTCGAGGCGGTCGACCTCGATGGGCTCGGTCTCGTCGTCCTCGGGGTCGACGACGCCGACGACGGGGGAGTCGCCCGCACTCCACGCGGCATCCATGGCCGCCAATTCACACGGCCCGCTCAAAAGCGTACGGTTGTCGTTGTGTGACGGCGGCCGGACGGGGGGCGGCGTCGCTACCCGTCGTAGGGCCAGTCGCCGGTGATCTTCATCCCCTCGGCCAGCCCCTGTGACTCGAGATCGGCGGCGATGGCGTCGGTATCCCGGTGGTCGACGGTCGTGTCCGCCCGGGCGAGTTCGACGACGTACTCGGTCAGCAGGATCGCCTGTTCGCGCAGGGTTCTGGGCTCGAGTTTCTCGATGGTGTCGGCGAAGGTATGTCCCCAGCCCCGACCCGGCCCCTCGGACTTCGCTTTCACGTGACAGCCGGGGACGCCCCGCTCGACGAACGGCCAGTGGTCGCTGTGGGGGCCAAGCGTCGGGACCGTCTCGATCGGGTGGTCGTACCGGTCCGCGACCTCGTTGGCGGCCGCTTGGAGGCCGCCGAACCCGTGGGTGACGATCGACAGCGTCCGATCGCGGACGACGCCGTCGTTGTTGACGACCGCTTTGATGCGTTCGGGATCGGCCGCCGCGGCGAACCGTTCGGAGCCGGTCAGTCCGACTTCCTCCGCGCCGAACGCGACGAACTCGATGCGGGTCTCGAGGTCGGCTTCACGGGCCGCGAGCGCGTTCGCGAGTTCGACGACCATCGCGGTGCCGGCCCCGTTGTCCATCGCCCCCTCAGCGATGTCGTGGGCGTCGACGTGGCTGGTCACGAGGACGCGCTCGTCGGTGTCGGGCCCGAGTTCTGCATGGACGTTCTGACTCTCAGCGGCGTGGATATCGGCGTCGACCGACAGCGTGATCTCGTCGCCGTCGAACCGGCGCGCCAGACGCGCGCCGACCTCGCTCGAGACGCCGACGGCCGGGATCGGCCCGATCGGCTGGTCCGTCCAGCCGACGCTGCCGGTCGGCGGCAGACAGCCCTCGACGTGGTTGCGGTAGACGAACCCGACCGCGCCGTTCTCGATCGCGTGGAAGTACTTCTCACGGCGGTGGAGATACCGGTCGTAGTAGTCCGGCACGTCGCTGCGGACCATGACGATCGTTCCCTCGAGGTCGGTCTCCTCGAAGTCGGCGGGCAGCCCGTAGCCGAGATCGACCAGCGGTGCGTCGACCCGGTCCGCAGGGCTGCGCGGCAGTGCGATACAGTCTTGGCTCGTCTCGCCGGCTTCGATCCCGCTGTCTGCCCGTTCCCAGCCCTGTATCTCGAACGGCTCGAGGCGGGCGTTTCGCGCGCCGGCGTCGGCCAGCGCGTCCCGGGTCAGTTCGGCGGCCTCGCGTTCGCCCTCGCTGCCTGCCATGCGGTTCCCCACGTCGACCAGGGCCTCGAGGTGGTCCCAACCGACGTCGCTCTCGAAGACGTTGCCGATCCACTCGGACATGTCCGAGCTATCACGGTAAGCCCGGGTAACGGTTCCGCTCGCGGCGCCGGTCCGCCGTTGGAACTGTCCCGGGGTTGATGACAGTTCAGTCACACGGAACTACGAATCTTTTTTACGCCGCTCCCTCTCGGACCGCGTATGCGGGAAACGCTTGCCGACTGGCGACCGGCTATCGACGACGCCATCGCTGAACTGGTCCCACGTGAGATCGACGCCGACTACCTCGAATCGTACTTCGGATCACCGACCTACGCGTACGATCCCAAGGGTATCCAGCAAGCCCTCGCGACACCGTTGTGGGACCTGCTCGACCGTGGCGGCAAACGCTGGCGGGCGGTCCTCTTTCTCGTCTTCATGGAGGGGTTCGGGGAGGATCCCGCCGAGTATCTCCCCTACGCCTGCATTCCGGAGATCCTGCACAACGGGACGATTATCGTCGACGATGTCGAGGACGGGGCCACGATCCGTCGTGGAGAGCCAGCGCTCCACCGCGTCTACGGCCGCGACATCGCGCTCAACGCCGGCAACGCGATGTACTTCCTGCCGCTGAAGATCATCACGAACGACCCGGCCGACCTCCCGGCCGACCGGCAACTCGCCGCCTACGAGATGCTCATGGAGGAACTCAACCGGACGCATCTCGGGCAGGGCATGGACATCTGCTGGCACAACGAGCGCGAGGTCCGAATCGGTACCGAGGAATACCTCGAGATGTGCGCGTGCAAGACCGGCTGTCTCGGGCGGATCGTCGCGCGACTGGCCGCGATCATCGCCGACCAGCCCTCCGAAGTCGAGGCGGCGGTCGCGAAGTACGCGGAACTGACCGCGGTCGCCTTCCAGATCGGCGACGACATCTTGGACGTCGAGAACTCGCTGGGGCGGGCCGGCGACTTCGGCAAGGCGTTCGGCAACGATATCCGCGAGGGCAAGAAGACGCTCATGGTCATTCACGCGATCGAAGCGAGCGATCCCGAACGCGCCGACCGACTCCAGACGATTCTGGCGGCCGACGACACCACCGACGACGACGTCAGTGAGGCCCTCGAGATCATCGCCGACGCCGGCAGCATCGAGTACGCTCGCGATCGCGCCCTCGAACTGGCGGCGCAGGCCCGTGCCGAGATCGACGGTCTCGGCTTCGACGACGAAACGACCCGCAAGCTCGAGGAATTCACCGAGTTCGTCATCGAACGCGACGAGTGACGCCGGGTCGAAACGGGCGTCGCTTCGGCCGTCGAACGGCACTGACGCCGCTCGAGAGCGGTGATAAATCGGTGGACAGAAACTGCGAGTACCCCTACCCGCTGTCCACCGTCCTACCCGATGGGTAGGCGTTGGGCAGAATATGTCTTGTGGTCCCGTCCGCTCTCGAGGGGGCTCGACCGAACGAGTCGCTCGTCGTTCTGCAACGAAGCCAGTAGTTACGGCACCGACCGCGGTTTGCGTCGAAAGCGGTGTGAGAAACGGCGTCGACCTCCCGACGCGGTCTCAGGCGAAGGTCTTCGAGACGTCCTCGGTCTCGTCGGACTCGGCCTGAACCTTGTCCCAGGCGTTGCGGAAGTCCTCCATCCGGATCTCGGTGCGGTCGTCGCGGATGGCGAACATGCCGGCCTCGGTACAGACGGCTTTGATGTCGGCACCGGAGGCGTTGTCGGCCTCTTCGGCCAGTTCGGCGAATTCGACGTCGTCGGCGACGTTCATCCCACGGGTGTGGATCTCGAAGATGATCTCGCGACCCTCGGCGTTGGGCTTTGGTACCTCGATCAGGCGGTCAAACCGACCGGGCCGGAGGATGGCGCGGTCGAGCATGTCGAAGCGGTTGGTCGCGGCGATGATCCGGATCTCGCCTCGCTCCTCGAAGCCGTCCATCTCGCTGAGTAGTTGCATCATCGTCCGCTGGACCTCGGCGTCGCCGGAGGTCTTCGACTCCGTTCGCTTTGCCGCGATGGCGTCGATCTCGTCGATGAAGATAACTGCGGGTTCGTGTTCGCGGGCGACGTCGAAGAGGTCTCGAACCAGCTTCGCGCCCTCGCCGATGAACTTGTGGACCAGTTCCGAGCCGGCCATCTTGATGAAGGTGGCGTCGGTCTGGTTGGCGACGGCCTTCGCGAGCATCGTCTTCCCCGTCCCCGGCGGCCCGTAGAGTAAAACGCCGCTCGGCGGATCGATGCCCACGTCGTCGAACATCTCGGGCTTCTCGAGGGGCATCTCGACGGTCTCGCGGACCTCCTGCATCTGCTCCTCGAGCCCGCCGATGTCCTCATAGCTGACCTCGGGGCTCTCGGTGACTTCCATCACACGGGCGCGGACGTCGGTCTCGTTCGAGAGGGGCTTGACGATCGACAGCGAGTTGTTGACCGCGACCCGGGCGTCGGGTTCGAGATCGTCGCGCATCTCGTCGGTGACCTCGGTCAGGGCCTCCTGGTTGTTCCCGTGCTGTTTGATGATGACGCCCTCCTCCGTGACTTCCTGCACGGTGGCGACGAACAGCGGGGACTGCTTGAGCTTCTTGTTCTCGTGTGTGAGCCGCTCGAGTTTCTGCTGGTACTTGTTGTTCTCGGCGTTGGCGTCGAGGAGTTTGTCGCGCATCTCCTCGTTTTGCGCCTCGAGGATCTCCAGCCGTTCCTCGAGCGCCTGGATTTTCTCCTGTTGGGACGCCTCGTCCTCGTCGTATGGGAGGTCGACGTCGTCCACGGTGTCGCTCATCACCCGACCTTTGGGTGTTGGTTCTTAAGAGACTTCGGGTAGGTGCACTCAACTCGAGGTATAACTGATGGACATTAATAGGAATAGAAAATATTATTACCCCGTATTCGGAATGGAGGAGTAAGATGAGTGCTTCAGAGCCGCTTCGACAGGAGACCAACGAGCGTGGAACGTGGGATGACGTCCGAGACCTGCCCCCGAGTGCGAAACTCGTCGCGAAGGTCCTCGAGTACAACGACACGATGACTCAGCAACAGCTCGCCGACGAGACGCTGTTGCCCTCGCGGACGGTTCGGTACGCCCTGAACCGACTCGATGAGGAGAACGTCATCGACTCGCGCTTTTCGTTCTCCGACGCCCGCAAGCGGCTGTACAGCCTCGACATTCAGTCGTAGCCCTCATTCGAGTAGACGTCGCTGTTCTCGTCTCCGAGTCCGTTCAAGAAGAGCGTCGCTGACCCCGCCGCTTCCAAGCGATAGCGATGCACACTCCGCCCCCGACAAACGCGAGGAGACGAACACCGACGAGCTGGGTCGGCTCTCGCGGACGCTGTACTTCCCTCGCCGTCCGATAGTATACGTCGCCGTCGTGGACGACCGGATCATGCCGCTCGAATACGGGTAGTCGCCGGTCGAGGACGGTAACTGATCCCGTCTCGGCGGCTTCCCGTACCGCGACGGGCATTCGTCGGCTCGGAACTGCGATCCGCTCGACTGCGTCCATGGGCGAGACCTCGCGCAGCGACAGTCGCGTCGTGTTCCCCTCG
Source organism: Natrinema pellirubrum DSM 15624 (assembly GCF_000230735.2). Taxonomy (NCBI): domain Archaea; kingdom Methanobacteriati; phylum Methanobacteriota; class Halobacteria; order Halobacteriales; family Natrialbaceae; genus Natrinema; species Natrinema pellirubrum. Next base: position 2,726,768 of record NC_019962.1, on the reverse strand, counting down.
GTCCGTGTGTCGGGGACGTAGAACCCGTCGTCAATCGACACGAGCGTATATCTGCTCCACGCCCGCTTATACCGCTCCGTCGAGACGTTCAATCGGCCCATGGGTCGATCGGACTCGATCGGTCCCTGCTCCAGTATTCTCCTCTCGAGTGTACACGCCCGTTCGACGGGGTCACCACCACACTGGAGGGTCTGATCGGATCGATGGATGACCGTTTTCGCGGTCGACTCGTTGGTAACTCGCTCGATGTCGTACCTGACTCGTGTTTCCGATCCGTCGAGAGTTTCGGGGACCAGATAGATCGGATTCAGTAACAGCCCTACGCCGATCAACAGCAGGACGCTTGTTTTCAACTTGTTAGAATCCATACAAATAATTTAATTTTTATTTATATATTAGTTACGTCAACAGGGTAGTCCGCCTCGAGCGGAACGGGACGTAGCCACGTTGCCGACGGGCCCTGCGTCGACTCGATCGCTCCGACGCTTCCCTCGGTCTGTCGGGTCTCGCCGCCGTTCGGACCGGCCGGTTTACTTTCACCTCGATCACCGAACCCCTTTAGGGCGGGCTCGCCAACGACTGGCCAATGACGCGGGTTATCCATACGGGCGATACCCACATCGGGTACCAGCAGTACAACTCGCCCGAGCGACGACGGGACTTCCTCGAGGCCTTCCGCTCGGTCGTCGAGGACGCCGTCGCCGATGACGTCGATGCGGTGATCCACGCCGGCGACCTCTTTCACGACCGCCGGCCGAGCCTCGTCGACCTGCAGGGCACCGTCGATATCCTCCGAACACTCTCGGCGGCCGAAATCCCCTTTCTGGCCGTCGTCGGCAACCACGAGTCGAAACGCGACGCCCAGTGGCTCGATCTCTTCGCCGATCTCGGCCTCGCGACGCGACTCGGTGCCGAACCGGTCGTCGTCGACGACGTCGCCGTCTACGGCCTCGACTTCGTCCCCCGGTCCCGGCGTGAGGACCTCGAGTACGAGTTCGATCCCGTCCCCGCCGAGGCCGACCATGCGACCCTCGTGAGCCACGGTCTCTTCGAACCGTTCGCGCACGCGGACTGGGATACGGACACCGTCCTCGCGGCGTCGACGGTCGATTTCGACGCCCTCCTAGTGGGGGACAACCACAAACCGGATACCGCCGAGGTGCGTGACACCTGGGTCACCTACTGCGGGTCGACCGAGCGAGCGAGCGCCAGCGAGCGCGCGGACCGGGGCTACAACCTCGTGGATTTCGACGACGAGGTCGCGATCAGTCGCCGCGGGCTGACCGACACCCGCGAGTTCGTCTTCGTCGACGTGGACCTGGCCGAAGGCGAGGGCGTCGACCGCGTTCAGGAGCGGGTCCGCCAGCACGACCTCGCGGACGCGGTCGTTATCATCACCGTCGAGGGCGAGGGCCGGCCGATCACCCCCGCTGCGATCGAGGAACTCGCGATCGATCGCGGGGCGCTGGTCGCCCGGGTCAACGACCGCCGGGAGCTACCCGACGAGGACGAGGATGTCTCGGTGAGCTTCGCCGACCCCGACGCCGCCGTCCGCGAGCGGGTGCGCGAACTGGGCCTGAGCGACGCCGCCCGCGAGATCGACGAAACCGTCCGGACCGACGACCTGGCCGACGCGAACGTCCGCGAGCGCGTCGAACGCCGGGTCCGGGACCTCCTCGAGGAGGACACGTCGGCGCTCGAGCCCGCGCCCGACCGGGAGCCAGCCGACGACGACGTGACGACGGTCGCCGACGAACTCGAGACGGCGGAAGCCGACTCGAGCGGTGCCGGAGCCGACGGTGAGACGGAGCCGACGGCCGCCGACGGCGACGGTGGGGCGGCCACCGACGAGGACGGTGCAGTCGCCGATGCGGCCGACGGGTCCGGAGAGGGAGACGCCCGAGCGGACGACGACGCCGACGCTGACGCCGACACCGCCTCGCTGGGTGATTTCGCGTGAGGGTCGACCGCGTTCGCCTGCTGAATTTCAAGTGTTACGGCGACGCCGACCTGACGCTCGAGCGCGGGGTCACCGTCGTCCACGGCGTCAACGGCAGCGGGAAGTCGACGCTGCTCGAGGCGGTCTTCTTCGCGCTCTACGGCTCGAAGGCCTTGGACGACCGCACCCTCGACGACGTGATCACGACCGGCGAGGAGGAGGCCGAGGTCGAACTCTGGTTCACCCACGACGGCCACGAGTACCACATTGAGCGCCGGCTCAAACTGCGCGGCGACCGCGCGACTACGACCAAGTGCGTCCTCGAGACGCCAATGGAGACGATCGAGGGGGCCCGCGACGTCCGCCGCGAAGTCACGGAACTCCTGCGGATGGACGCCGAGGCGTTCGTCAACTGCGCGTACGTCCGCCAGGGCGAGGTCAACAAGCTCATCCACGCCTCGCCGAGCGACCGCCAGGACATGATCGACGACCTCCTCCAACTGGGCGCGCTCGAGGACTACCGCGAGCGGGCCAGCGAGGCCCGACTCGGCGTCAAAACGGTACTCGACGGCCAGCGGGAGATCCTCGAAAACGTCCGACGAAAGGTTCAGGAGAAAGAAAAGAAGGACCTCCACGAGCGGTTGAACAGCCTCGAGTCCAACCGGAACGACGTCACAGAGGAGATCGATCACTACGAGACACAGCGCGAGCAGGCCCAAGAAACCCTGGAAGCCGCGGTGGACGTCCTCGAACGTCACGAGGAGACCCGCGAGGAGATCGCAACGCTCGACGAGGAGATCGAGGAGTTGCGCTCGAAGATCAGCGACACCGAGCGCAAGCGCGACGAGGCCGGCGACGAGATCAGCGAGATCCGAGACCGACGCGAGGAACTCGCAGACGAGCGCGCCGACCTCGTTGCGGCCGTCGATCTCGAGGTCGACGAACCCGACGAAACAGTGGTTCAGGACCACATCGACGACCTCGAGGACCGCGACGAGGAACTCCGGGACGAACTCGAAGACGTTCGCGTGACGATCACGGAGGGGAACAACGAGGTCGAGCGGCTCCGTGAGGAGGCCGACGACCTCGAGGAAAACGCCGAAGCGGCCCGGAAGGAGGCCGACGACCTCGAGGAACAGATCGAGGCCGACGAGGCAGCCATCGCGGATCGCGAGGCGAAACTCGACGACCTCGACGACGACATCGAATCCGCGCAGGCGACGTTCGACGACGCGCCGGTCGAGTTCGGCGCGGCCGAATCATACCTCGAGGACCTCGAGACCGAGCGCGACGAACTGGTGTCGCGAATCAACGACGTCACCGCCGATATCAGGACTGCCGAGAACGCGATCGAGGATGGCGAACGACTGCTCGAGGAAGGGAAGTGTCCCGAGTGCGGCCAGCCGGTCGAGGACTCACCGCACGTGGATGTCCTGGGTGATCGCCGGGAGGAACTCGCCGACCTCGAAGCCGAGCGGGCGACTCTCGAGACCGAGCGCGACGAGATAGACGAGCGGATCGATCGCGCCGAGGAACTGCGAGACGCCGAGCGGCGGGTCGACCGGCTCGAGGAAAACCGGGACAACATCGAACAACTGCTCGCGGAAAAACGCGAGAGCCTCGCGGACCGGCGCGAGCAGCGCGATCGGCTCCGTGACGACGCCGAGGAGTACGAGGCCGAGGCCGAGGAGAAACGGGCGGCAGCCACAGACCGCGAGGACGAGGTCGCCGATGCCCGGGCGGAACTCGGCGAAATCAACACCGAGCGGGGGGAGATCAAAGAGACGCTCGAGACGCTCGAGCGAATCTCGGAGATCACCGACGAGCAGGCCGCTCTCGAGACGGAGATCGAGAACCTGCGCGAGCGGCGAGCCGACTGGGAGACGATGAACGACGAGCGCCGCGAGACGCTCTCGGAAAAGCGCGACCGCAAGCGCGACCTCGAGTCGGAGTTCGACGAGGACCGCGTCGAGACCGCCCGCGAGGACAAGGCCAACGCCGAGCAGTACATCGACAAGGTCGACGGGAAACTCGACGAACTCGAGGCCCAGCGCGACGAGATTCAGAACGCGATCGGTGCCGCCGAGAACGAACTCGCGGAACTCGAGGAACGACGCGAGGAACTCGAAACCGTCGAAGAACGGTGTGAGCGTCTCGAGTCGCTGTACGAGGAGGCCGAGACGCTCCAGACCACCTACGGCGAGTTGCGCGCGGAACTGCGCCAGCGCAACGTCGAGACGTTAGAGCGATTGCTCAACGAGACGTTCGAACTGGTCTATCAGAACGATTCCTACGCCGCGATCGATCTGGACGGCGACTATCGATTGACGGTCTATCAGAAGGACGGCGAGGCCCTCGAACCCGAACAGCTCTCGGGCGGCGAGCGGGCGCTGTTCAACCTCAGTCTGCGGTGTGCGATCTACCGGCTGCTCGCGGAGGGCGTCGAGGGATCGGCACCGATGCCGCCGCTGATCTTAGACGAGCCGACGGTCTTCCTCGATTCGGGCCACGTCACGCAACTGGTCTCGCTGATCGAGTCGATGCGCAACGACTTCGGCGTCGAACAGATCGTCGTCGTCAGCCACGACGAGGAACTCGTCGGCGCGGCCGACTCGCTCGTCCGCGTCGAAAAGGACGCCACGTCGAACCGCTCGCGACTCGAGCGAGGCCAGCCGCCCGAGTCGGAACTGCTCGCGTCGGACTGAGGAAACGGGACCGCCCGCTCAGGCGGTGTCGTCATCCGACTCGGCCGTCGAGTCGACGGTCGGTCGGATCGTCTCGAGCGCCGTCTCGCAGTCTGCGGTCACTCGATACCCGCGTTCCCCCGCGACCTCGGTCTCCTCGAGCAGGCCGGCGGCCGAGAGGACCGTCAGGCGGCCGTGCAGGTCGCTCTCGCAGAAGTCGTAGGCGTCGAGCAGGGTCCGGACCCCGAGCGGCCCCCGCTCGGTGAGTTCGATGAGGAGGCCAAGCGTCTCCGCGTCGTGAACGTTCGTCAGGAGGGTAAGAACCGGGTCTGGGACGCTTTGTGCTGCCGTCTCGAGGGCCGTTTGATCGACGGCCTCGAGGCGGTCGTTTCGGATGTAACACTCGTTGCCGGTTTCGGGATCGCGGACCAGGCTCGCGCCCTCGGAGCGTTTGCGAAGCAGGTACCGCTTTCCGGTATCGTCCTCGACTGTGTTCATGAGCGGTCGTTTCCGTTCGGTGACTGGCGTTGGGTCACCGACCCTGAAGTAGTTTCGGCCGCGTCGTCGGATGCCGTCTCGGCCGGCTGGCCGTCGGCCTCCACCGCAGCGCCAGACTCTCCCCCGTCGGAGTCCGATGACGGGTCGGGATCGGCCTCGTCGGGTTCGTCGGCCCCATCGCGAAACCGCCGGTAGCGCCGGACGGCGAACCCGAACAGTACCACGCCGGCGACGACCAGTGCAACCGCGTGTGTCGAGCCTCCCTCGAACACCAGCATGAGGGACCCAAGCGAGACGGCCAGAACGGCGGCGTTGAGAACCAACACGAGCGCCCAGAAGGTCTGGAGGAGGTCCGCGGATGCGTCCGTTTCCCCCATCTCCACTTCGGGGGGTTCGATCGCGCTCGAGAGGTCATCGAGATCGTCCGGACCGTCGTCTCCCGACACCTGTGGGATGGTCAACCCGTCGCTGTCGGGGTCGTAGTACTCCTCTTCGGGGTCCCACTCCTCGGGTTCGTTCTCGGTCCGGTCGAAGACCACACGCGAACCGTCGGGCAGCGGAAGGAAAAGCGTTCGCTTCGCGGCCGGTTCATACGGCCTGTTGTACGTCATTTACGGTGCAACCCCGACCGCCTTGCGGTTGCACCGGGCTCGGTACAACGGACCGTATCAGGCCAGTTCTGAGAGGGTAAGCGTCCGGGAGGTTTCCACCCAGGCGAGCGGGTTCTCGGCGTCATAGAAGACGACGCCGTCCTCGGTCTCGTAGGACTCGATGGTCGCAGTCCCCGCCGGCTGGCTACTCGGTTCGCGCCGGTCCGTCGCGTCGTCGTTTAGGTAGGTGGACACATCGATCACCTGAACGCATGCTAAGTGTTACCACGTTATATGTCTTGTTGCCCCCGCAAGTGTTCCCTCGAACGCCGTCTCGCTGGTCCGATGAGACCGTGTCCTGCGCGTGACTGTTCGCAATGGCCGCCCCCTTCCGAACGACCCGCCGCGAGCCCTTCGCGGGCGGGGATTGCAGGGGTTTTTATCCGGCGACTGCCAACCGGAGTACCATGACTGAGGCGGGCCAGACCGGACTCACGGAGTTCGGCGGCGACTCCGAGGCAGCCGACGACCGGCCGGAGGAAGAGGCCGTCGCCGTCGCCGGCAACGGCGGTAGCGACGCCGCGGAGGTGATCGACGTCGTCGAGGAAACCCTCCCCGAATCCGAGGGCGACCTCGAACTCGCCGTGATGCAGGTCGACTACACCATCGTCGGCTACGGCGACGAGGAACGACCCATCATGCACGTGTTCGGGCGTACCCCCGATGAGGAACTCGAACACGTCCAGATCGTCGGTTTCAAACCCTACTTCTACGCGCCGACGGAGAGCCTCGAGCGACCGCCGGCGGAAGAGTACGACCGACTGACCGGCAGCAGGGAGTACGACCACGACGGCGACCCCTACGAGAGCATCCGGGGGGAGAGACTCACCAAAATCTTCGGCCAGACCCCCCGCGACGTCGGGCAGGTCCGCGACGACTTCGAACACTACGAAGCCGATATCCTGTTCCCGAACCGCTTTCTGATCGACAAGGACATCCGCAGCGGAATGCGGGTACCCGAACGACGGGCCGAGGACGACTCGCTGGTCGTCCCCCACGACGAGGTCGAACCGGTCGACGTCGACGCCGACCCCCGCATCAACACCTTCGACATCGAGGTCGACGACCGGTCGGGCTTTCCCGAGGACGGCGAGGAGCCGATCGTCTGTCTCACCAGCCACGACTCCTACCGCGACGAGTACGTGATGTGGCTCTACGAGGCCCCGATCGGCGACGGCGAGACTCCGGCCGAGATCGACGACTACGACCCGATCGAGGGCGAGATCGACCACGAGGTCCGCAGTTTCGAGGAAGAGGAGGCCATGCTCGAGGCCTTCATCGAGTACGTCGACGAGACCGACCCCGACGTCCTGACCGGCTGGAACTTCGAGGACTTCGACGCGCCCTATTTCCTCGACCGACTCGAGGAACTCGCCGGGTCCCACCACGAGTACGACCTCTCGATCGATCGGCTCTCACGCGTCGACGAGGTCTGGCGCAGCAACTGGGGCGGCCCGGACATCAAGGGTCGCGTCGTCTTCGACCTGCTCTATGGCTATCAGCGGATGGTCTTCTCCGAGCTGGATTCCTACCGGCTCGACGCCGTCGGCGAGGCGGAGCTGGGCGTCGGCAAGGAACGCTACGCCGGCGATATCGGCGACCTCTGGGAGGAGGACCCGACCCAACTGCTCGCGTACAACCTCCGGGACGTCGAACTCTGTGTCGAACTCGACCGCCAGCAGGAGATCATCCCCTTCTGGGACGAAGTCCGGGCGTTCGTCGGCTGCAAACTCGAGGACGCGCCGACGCCGGGCGATGCGGTCGACATGTACGTCCTCCATGAGGCCCACGGCCGCTTCGCGCTGCCCTCGAAGGGCCAACAGGAGGCCGGCGAGGAATACGAGGGTGGCGCGGTGTTCGAGCCCATCACGGGCGTCAAGGAGAACGTCACCGTACTGGACCTGAAGTCGCTGTACCCGATGTGTATGACGACGATCAACGCCTCCCCGGAAACGAAAGTCGACCCCGACGAGTACGACGGGGAGACCTACGTTGCGCCGACGGGGACCCACTTCCGGAAGGAACCCGACGGCGTCAACCGCGAGATGATCACGGAACTGCTCGCCGAGCGCGAGGAGAAAAAGGAACTGCGAGACCAGCACGAACCCGGCTCGCCAGAGTACGAACAGTACGACCGTCAGCAGGGCGCGGTAAAGGTCATCATGAACTGCTTTACGCCGGATACGGAGGTCTTGACTCCGAACGGCGTTCGCGATATCACCGACCTCGAGGTCGGTGACGAGGTGTATTCACTCGATCCGGAGACGGAAGAACTAGAGGTTAAGCCCGTCGTCGAAACGCACGACTATCCCGACTACGACGGTGACCTAATAGACATCGAGACGAGCAAAATCGACTTCCGCGTTACGCCGAACCACCGGATGCTCGTCCGCAAGAACGAGACGAACGGGATCACCGAGGACGAATACGGGTTCGTCGAGGCCGGGGACCTCGACCGAGCAACGAACTACGAGCTACCACACGATTGGGACGGGCCCGGCGGAGAGGAACTAGCGGAAGTCGATCTCACGGAACTGATAGACGGTGAATACGAGGTTTGGGTCCGACCGTCGGTTCATGGTCGGACGTTCACCGCAGAACTCGGTTGGACTCCCCGTCGTGTTCCGAAGGCCGATATCGGGAAAACGGGGTACGTCTTCACTGCCGAGGAGTTCGAAGAACACCGTGAATATATCGAAAGTGTCTGTGAGACGAGCTTCGTCCACCGAGAATCCGGCCGGAAGTGGATTCCACGGACGTACGATGGCGATGACTTCCTCGACCTGCTGGCATGGTTCGTGACGGAGGGGAACGTCTACACGTCTGAAGACAAGCAGTTCGGCGAGAACTTCCGTGGATCGGCGACGAAAATACAACTTGCACAGGAAAAACTCCCCATGACCGATGGGGGTGGTAATCACCACGCGACGATCGGCGAACTACTCGACGATATGGGATTCGACTACTACGTCGACGACCGTTCGTATTCGGTCACGTCGAAGCTTCTCGGTAATCTGCTGCGGTCTCTCTGTGGGGACGGGAGCTTCGAGAAGCGAATCCCGGAGTTCGTCTTCGATTGCAGTCGCCGACAGAAACGACGGTTCCTCGAGGGACTCATCGACGGCGATGGCGACCGTCAGGTAAATTCATGGCGCTACTCCACATCCAGCGACCGGCTTCGAGATGATGTCCTTCGACTCTGTGCGCACCTTGGTTTAACGGCCAACTACAGTCGAGACAGCGGCACGTGGCGGATCTACGTTACTGAAGAGTCGAAGAATACGCTTCGGATGCACCGGAGTTCCTCCCGAAGCACGGCCGAAAACGGCGTCTACTGTGTCACTGTCGAGGATAATCACACGCTGCTCGCAGGTCGAAACGGGAAGTTCCAGTTCGTCGGTCAGTCGCTGTACGGCGTCTCCGGCTGGGAGCAGTTCCGGCTCTACGACAAGGAGGCCGCCTCGGCGATCACCGCCACCGGTCGCGAAGTCATCGAGTTTACTGACTCGGCCGCACAGGAACTGGACTACCAAGTCACCTACGGGGACACGGACAGCGTCATGCTCGAGTTGGGCCCCGACGTGCCCAAGGAAGAGGCTCTCGAGCAGTCCTTTGAGATCGAGGAGTACATCAACGGCCGCTACGACGACTTCGCGAAAGACGATCTGAACGCTGAGTTCCATCGCTTCCAGATCGAGTTCGAGAAGCTCTACCGGCGGTTCTTCCAGGCGGGCAAGAAGAAACGCTACGCGGGCCACATCACCTGGAAGGAAGGCAAGGACGTCAACGACGTCGACATCGTCGGCTTCGAGTACCAGCGGTCCGATATCGCACCGATCACCAAGGAGGTCCAGCACCGCGTCATCGAGATGATCGTCCGCGAGGGCGACATCGAGGGTGCCAAGGAGTACGTCAACGGCGTCATCGAAGACGTGTTGGCGGGCGAGATCTCCCTCGAGGAGATCGCCATCCCCGGCGGGATCGGCAAGCGACTCGACAACTACGACACCGACACGGCACAGGTCCGCGGCGCCAAGTATGCCAACCTGCTGCTCGGCACCAACTTCCAGCGGGGCAGCAAGCCCAAGCGACTCTATCTCGAGCGGGTCGATCCATCGTTCTTCGAACGGCTCGAGGCGGAGGAAGGGTTCGACGCCCGGACTGACCCGCTCTACGGTGCGTTCAAGCGCGATCCCGACGTGATCTGTTTCGAGTACGAGGACCAGATCCCCGAGGCGTTCGCGGTCGACTACGAGAAGATGCTCGAGAAGACCTTGCAGGGGCCGATCGAGCGCATCCTCGAAGCACTGGACATCTCCTGGGACGAAGTGAAAAACGGCCAGGAACAGAAAGGTCTCGACTCCTTTATGTAGCACGTCGGGACGCTTCGGTCCCGGTCGTCGCTTCTTATCGCAGCCGTTCCGACGAGTTTTCCCGCCGTCTTCGGGGTTCGAACAGCCCCGTAATCCGTTCCTGTGGCCCTGCCGATCCCATCGGGGAATAGGGGTCTATATGGCGGTATTTCTCCATCTACCCAAAGGCTGGTTTTCGAATGGGAAACTTATTTTGCTAATGCAGGACTGTATCCAATTGGATACGAAACCGTTATCAGTCATACGGCCCATCGTTCGAGTGACAGAGTACTATGGCACGTCTCGAACTATCCAACCTGCACGCGGAAGTAGCGGAGGGCGACGAGCAGATTCTCGAGGGGGTCGACCTCGAGGTCCAGTCGGGCGAGATCCACGCCCTGATGGGCCCGAACGGCTCCGGGAAGTCGACGACCGCGAAGGTCATCGCCGGCCATCCCGCCTACGAGGTCACCGAGGGCGAGGTTCTTCTCCACCTCGAGGACGACGAGTTCGGCGAGGACATCGAGATCGACGAGGACCAGCGCACCTGGAACCTGCTCGATCTCGAACCCAACGAACGTGCCGCGCTCGGGATCTTCCTCGGCTTCCAGTACCCCGCCGAGATCGAGGGCGTCACGATGACGAACTTCCTCCGCACGGCGCTGAACGCCAAGATCGAAGAGCGCGAGGAACTCTTCGAGGACGAGGACGGCGAGGACGAAGCGGAAGAGGACGACGAAGGCTTCGAGAACTCGCCGATGGAAGGCCCCGCGGACGAGGGCGAGGTCGGCGTCGCCGAGTTCCAGGGCATCCTCCAGGAGAAGATGGAGCAGCTGGAGATGGACGAGAAGTTCGCCCAGCGCTATCTCAACGCCGGCTTCTCCGGCGGCGAGAAGAAGCAAAACGAAGTGCTGCAGGCCGCCATCCTCGAGCCCTCGGTCGCCGTACTGGACGAGATCGACTCCGGGCTCGACATCGACCGCCTGCAGGACGTTTCGGAGGGCATCAACGCCCTGCGCGACGAGCAGGGCACCGGCATCCTGCAGATCACCCACTACCAGCGCATCCTCGACTACGTCGAGCCCGATCACGTCCACGTGATGCTCGACGGCCAGATCGCCAAAAGCGGCGGTCCCGAACTCGCCGAGAAACTCGAGGACAAAGGGTACGACTGGGTCCGCGAAGACGTCTACGGCACTGCGTAACCGGATTCGACTAGAACAACCGTAATAACGCTACAGCCGTAAACACAACTACATCAATCATGAGTTCCGATCAAGACCACCTAAAAGAGACAGACACTGAGGCCCGGTTCGAGTTCAAGAAAGAGGAGAACTCCGCCGTCAGATCCGGCAAAGGCCTGACCGAAGAGGTCATCCGCATGATCTCCGAGGACAAGGACGAGCCCGACTGGATGCTCGAGCGGCGTCTCCGTGCGCTCGAGCAGTATCACAACATGCCGATGCCGTCCGACTGGCCCGGCATGCCCGACCTCTCCGAACTGGATGTCGAGGAGATCATTCCCTACATCCGACCGGACGTCGACAAACGCGAAGGCGTCGACGACTGGACGGAGCTGCCCGACGAGATTCAGGACACCTTCGACAAGCTCGGCATCCCGGAAGCGGAGAAGAACGCCCTCTCGGGCGTGGGTGCCCAGTACGAGTCCGAGGTCGTCTACCAGAACATGCAAGAGCAGTGGGAGGAGAAAGGCGTCATCTTCTGTAACATGGATGAGGCCGTCCGCGAACATCCCGAGCTCGTCAAAGAGCACTTCATGACGACCTGCGTGCCCCCGAGCGACAACAAGTTCGCCGCCTTGCACGGGGCCGTCTGGTCCGGCGGGTCGTTCGTCTACGTCCCCGAAGACGTGACCGTCGAGATGCCGGTGCAGGCCTACTTCCGGATGAACTCGGAAGGGATGGGCCAGTTCGAACACACGCTCATCATCGCCGAGGAAGGCTCCGAGGTCCACTACATCGAGGGCTGTTCCGCGCCCAAGTACGGGACCCACAACCTCCACTCCGGCGGCGTCGAGGTCTTCGTCGGCGAGGACGCTCACGTTCAGTACTCGACCGTGCAGAACTGGTCGAAGAACACGTTCAACCTGAACACCAAGCGCGCCATCTGCGAGGAGAACGGGACGATGGAGTGGGTCTCTGGCAGCATGGGCTCGAAAGTGACCATGCTCTACCCGTGTACCATCCTCAAGGGTCGCGGCTCGACCGACACCCACATCACCATCGCCCTGGCGGGCGAAGGACAGGACATCGACACCGGCGCGAAGGTCTACCACAACGCGCCCGAGACGAGTTCGACCATCGAGTCCAAGTCGATCTCCAAGGACGGCGGCCGCACCAACTACCGCGGCCTCGTCCACATCGCCGACGGCGCCGAGAACGCCTCGACCGCCGTCGAGTGCGACGCCCTGATGTTCGACAACGAGTCGACCTCGGACACCATGCCGTACATGGAAATCGAGGAGTCGAAGGTCGACGTCGCCCACGAGGCGACCGTCGGCAAGATCGGCGACGAGGACATCTTCTATCTGCAGTCGCGCGGACTGGACGACGACGACGCCAAGAAGATGATCGTCGCCGGCTTCATCGAGCCGATCACGGAGGAACTGCCGATCGAGTACGCGGTCGAGCTCAACCGCCTCATCGAACTCGAGATGGAGGGGAGCCTCGGATAATATGAGTACGCAGGTACACGCCAATCTGACGGAGGAACAGGTACGCGAAATTTCGGGCGACCTCGACGAGCCCGACTGGCTCCTCGAGACGCGTCTCGAGGCGCTTGCGGCGCTCGAGGACCTCGAGATGCCCGAAGTCATCCGGACGCCGGGTCGGGACTGGACGAACCTCCACGAACTCGACTTCGAGTCCCTCGTCGATCCGCTGAACGCGGCCGAGGACAAGGACCAGGTCGGCCCTGAGGAGGCCGAGGTTCTCTCGTGGGCCGACGCGGTCCAGGAACACGAGGACCTCCTGCAGGACCACTTCGGCAGCATCGTCGACCCCCAGGAGAACTACCTGACGGCGCTCTCTACGGCGCTGTTTAGCACCGGCACGGTAATCTACGTCCCCGAGGGCGTCGACGCCGAGGACGTCACCGTCCGGACCGAGCAGAACTCCCGCTCGCTGTTTAACTACACGCTCGTCGTCACCGAGGAGTCGTCCTCGGTCACGATCCTCGAGCGCCAGTCGACTGGCGAAGAGGCCGAGGAGCAGTACTACAGCGGGATTGTCGAGGTCGCCGCCGGCGAGAACAGCTACGTCCAGTACGGCAGCCTCCAGAACCTCTCGGAGGAGGCCTACAACTTCACGCTCAAGCGCGGTGTCGCTGACACCTACGCCACGATCGACTGGATCGAGGGCAACCTCGGCACCCAGCTGACGAAGACAGAGGTCTCGACGGAACTGCGCGGCGACTCCTCGGAGACGCAGATCGTCGGTGCCTTCTACGGCCACAACGACCAGCACTTCGACCTCGACGCGAAGGTCTGGCATCGTGCGGAACACACGACGGCCGACCTCGTGACCCGCGGCGTCACCGACGACGTCGCCCGCTCGGTCTACGAGGGCGTCCAGGACGTCGGCTCCGACGCGTGGGACACCAGCTCCTACCAGCGCGAGAACACGCTGATGCTCTCCGACGAGAGCGAGGCCGACGCCTCCCCGAAGCTGATCATCAACAACCACGACACTGAGGCCAGCCACTCCGCGACGGTCGGCCAGATCGATCAGGAGGACCTGTTCTACATGACCTCCCGCGGTGTCGACCCCCGCGCGGCCCGAAACATGCTCGTCGAGGGCTTCTTCGTGCCCGTTCTCGCGGAGATCGACGTCGACGAACTCCGCGAGGACCTCGAGGACCTGATCGGAGCGCGACTCCGCCAGCGAGACTGAGCGCCGTCGCCGATCGACCGTCGTTTTTCCGCGATTCCGACATCCGCGCTCCGAGACGACTAAGTAACCGCGGCTCCCTTGTCGTGATATGAGTCTGGGACAGCGTGTCTCGAGCGACCACCAGCTGACCCGATTGCTACAGATCGGGGTCGTGCTGGAGGAACTCGTCGAGTCACGCGCCGCCCACCACATCGAGTCGCTCCCGCCCGACGAGCGGGCGACGGTCGACGCGGAGGTGGAGGAGTTGCTCGCGGAGGCCGCCACGGAGTCGGCCGACCACCGCGAGCGACTCGAGGCGCTGATCGACGATCTCGAGGCCGAGACGGTCGGATACGAGGAGATAAACGCCTTAGTCGACGCCCAGTACGGACCGCCTGAGGACACGGACGGCGTCCTCTATGACCAACTTGCAAACGAGGAGACCGCCTACAAGTTCTACGACGACCTGATCGAGGCGATCGAGGCCTCCGACTCCGAGTTCGCGGTCGACCGCGAGCGACTCCTCGAGACGCTGTCCGGCATCCGCGAGGAGGAAAAGGAGGGCGTCGAGGAAGTGACCGCAATTATGGAGCAGCGAGCATGATCGGGGCGATCGTCACCGCGACCGGGGCTGGAACGGCCGCGGAGTCGGCGGCATCGTCCATGACGCGTATCGACGCCCGGCCGCGAGACTGCCGGCGAGGAACCGACGTGTCACACACCGACGGAGGGACGGCATGAACACTGCAGATCAATACCTCAAGGCGATCTATCTGGCCCAGCGCATCGAGGACGGGCCTGCATCGACCGGTACGCTCGCGGACCTGCTCGAGGTGAGCCCGGCCAGCGTCAACGAGATGATCGGCAAACTCGAGGACCGCGAGCTAGTCGACCACGAGAAGTACAAGGGCGCGAGTCTGACCAACGAGGGGCTCGAGCGCGCCCACGACGCCCTCCAGACCTACTGTATCATCGAGCGGTTCCTCGCGAACGTCCTCGAGGTCGAGGAGTTCAAAGACGAGGCCCGCGCCCTAGAGAGCGTCATCGACGACACCGTCGCGGAGCGGCTCGACACGATCATCGACCGACCCGACCAGTGTCCCGACTGTTTCGACGCCGAGGAGGACTGCTGTGAGCTGCTCGAACTCGAGGCCAGCGGCCACGCCGACTGAGCCGGCTCAGTCCTCGTCGTTCGCGTCCGGCGTGACCGGGTCCACAGCCGACTCGTTCTCCACGGCCGACTCGCCCCCGAACCTGACATAGCGCCGGCCGACGACCGCGGCGACAGCAAGTGCAACCGCGACCGCGACGCCGGCACCGATCGGGAACGACCACGAGTCGCCCGCCCAATCCGACTCGAAGACGGTCGCGTAGTAGTCGGCGACCGCCTCGCCGTGAAGTGCCACCAACACCTCCCGGTTGTTCTCGAGCGAGTTCGAATTCCAGTTGGCGCTGCCGACGACCGCCGTCTCGCCGTCGATCACGATCCCTTTCGCGTGTATCTTCTCGAAGCGGTCCGTGTCACCGACGAGTCGAACCTCGAGGGGCAGGTTCTCCCGATCCGCGATCCGCTCGAGATCCGCCGCCAGCACCTCGTTCTCCGCGGCGTTGTACCGCGCCGAGCCGACCAGGATACGGACCTCGACCCCACGGCGGGCGGCCGCGAGCGTGGCCTCGAGCAGCGAGACGTCGTCGGCGATCGACGGCTGGAGGACGAGGATCTCCTCGTCGGCGCTTGCGAGCATCGCCGTCAGCCGGGCGTCGGCGTTGTCCGGCGCGAGCAGGAGTTCGGCCGACTCGACTGGCACCGGAGTCGGCTCGTGGGTCGTGGGATACTCGGGAGCGGACGAGGAGTAGACCGGCCCGTCGTCGGTAAACGTCGTGTTCCTGCGATAGGCCGCGCCCGTGGTCGTATCCCGGCCCGCGAAGTCGGCCCTGAAGACGGTCGCCAGGTCGGCCGCGAGGGGGTCGGACTCGAGGCGAATACCCCAGCCGCGGCTGCTCTCGCCGCCGACACCGGACGGCTTCCAGTTCTCGGTGGTGACCAGCAGGTGGTCGTCGGCGACGGCGTATTTGGGGTGGTGATACCGGTATCGCGAGTCCTCGCCGCCGATGACGCGTACCTCGACGCCGCCGTTCGCGAGCGTCTCGAGGACGCCCTCGGTCGCCGCGGGCGTACCCCCGACTGGGCTGGCTTCGAGGAGGACCGCGACCTCGACGCCGCGATCGGCCGCGTCCACGAGGTCGGCAGCGATCGCCTCGGAGGTGACGGTGTAGCCGGCCAGCAGGAGTCGGTCGTCGGCGTTGCGGATCGTCTCCCGCGGGATCCCGGGACCGTCGGGGAGGACGAACGCCGTGGCGTCGTCGACGGCGGCCGTCGAAACGGGGAGGCAGGTGGCGTCGCGGGGCCACCACTGGCCGTCGCTCCGGCGGTTCGCCTCGCCGTCGGCCGGTGCCGTTCGATACCATTTTTCGGCCGTCGGTGCCCGGTCGTAGGAGACCGAGTCGACGGTCGCCGTCGCGTTTCGGAGCCGGAGGTCGTCGCCGTCGGCCGCAAGCCGGAGCCGACCCTCGAGTTCTCTGACGGGAACGTCGGTCAGTGTCTCCGTCACGTTGGGGGCCATCGAGAGGGCGATCCGTCCGGTCACGGTTTCGTTCGGAAGCCGGGCCGTCGTGTGGCCGTCGGTCAGCGTCAGGTTCCCGAGTCGGGTATCGGGCGGCGTCTCGAGGACGACGAACTCGCCGACGTTCTCGTCGGTCGTCGGATTCGGATAGAGGCCGGCGATCCGGGGTTCGTCAGGCGTCTCCGTGCTGGTGGAGTTCGTTTCGCCCGCTCGAGGCGGGCAGGCGAGGTCGGTTGCGTTCGCCGGCTGATCGGCGGTCGCTCGAGCGAGGGCACGATCGGCTACTGCCGGTTCGTTGGCGACGGCAAAGCCCGCCAGTAGCGCCGTGCTGACGACGAGCCCACAGACGACCGCGGCCGCGAGGGCGGCCCGCAGGGGATCCATCGCTCCGTCTGGCCGGCCGTTCGTACTTAAACTGTCGGGGCCGACTCGAGCGGACTGGGTACCGACCGGACGAGCGGCCCGTACGAGATGAGGGAACCGACGGCTTCCGACGGACTGACCGGCCGACGTGCGGTGGCGCGCGCTGTCGGTCGACTGAACGAACGTGAAGGCGGCCGATGACACTGTGCGAGGGATGAGCGAACGAACGGAGCGCGGCGCTTCGCGCCGCGCGAGTACGTGAGTGAATCGGCTGGGGAGGGCGTGGCGACTCCCCGTCGCCACGATAGCAGGACGAGTATCGATCGATACCCGTCTTTCCGAAACCGGACGGGCGTCCTGCTATCGTGGCAGCTAGGGGATCCACATCCTCCCCAGCCGATTTCTCCTCACGGGTGCGACGCACCCGTTCGGATGGTTCGCGGGACCGCAGGTCCCGCGCTAACGCTCGGTCGCCTTGCTCCCTCGCTCAGCCACTGGAAGACGCTTCGCGTCTTCCAAGCAGTCGCTCGTTTCACTCGCGACGACCTCGCGCAGTGTCGAATCGCGGCGAACCCGCGGGTGAGCCGCGATCCAGCGCGCGCCACCGCAGCAGCGGCTGTTGGGCAGGACCGAACGACGTGACAAACCACCGCCGACACCGCGTCAGGCCGCGGGCTCGAGGTCGGCGTTCTCGGCCTCGGCCTGGACGAGATAGGCCCGGTCGTCGTCGTAGTCGGCGACGATCTCGAGGGCCTCCTGTGTGCCGATGCGGTTGAGCGCCCACGCGGCGCTGGCCCGGACGCGGTCGGCCTCGTCGTCCGCGAGGACGTCCGCGAGCGGCTCGATGGCACGGGTGTCGCCGATCAGGCCGAGCGCGCGGGCGGCCCAGCTGCGGACGTCGGCTTCTTCGGCGACGAGTTGCTGGGCGATCGGCTCGACCGCGTCTTCGGCACCGATCTCGCCGAGGGCACGGAAGGCGGGTTGCTGGAGGTTCGGATTGGAGTCGACGTAGTCGACCAGCGTCTCGACGACCTCCTCGTCGGCGACGCCGATCTTCCCGAGGATGCGCATGGCGGCCTTATCGCGGCGGTTGGCCTTCTGCAACATTGCGTCGGTGGCCGGTTCCGCGCGCGAGCCCATGCGCTCGAGCGACTCCATGCAGTGTTCTTCCATGAAATCGGAGTCGAAGGTCTCGAGGGCAAGCAGGATCATCTCGACGTTGCCCTGCTTCTCGTGGACCTTCAGCGCGTGCCACTCCGGCGGGAAGTCCTTGACGTGATCGAGGACATCGTAGTAGCCCTCGCGGCGCAGCTGTTCGCGAATCTCGAGGTCGGTCCACTCGGTGGCGTCGTCCACGCCGCCCTCCAGGTCGTCGGTGGCCGTGAGCAGGCCGGCGATCGTCTCGGCGTCGTCGTCGGCGTCGAGACCGGCGTCGGCGACGGCGTCGGCCGCGTCGTCGAGCGTGGCCTCGAGTTGGTCGGACACGTCGTCGCCCTCGTTGACCAGCGTGACCGACGTCTCGAGCAGGTCGTTCAGCTCGTCGAGGAAGCTATCGACGGCCTCGATCAGCTCGGCGTTGCCCTCCTCGGTCCAGCGGGTGCCCGTGATCGTCCCGCTGACGCCCTCGATCTCGCTCACCACGTCCTCGCCGTAGGGACCGCGCTGGTCCTCGAGGTCGGACTCGAGATCCGAGAGATCGCTCTCGATCTCGTCGTACTGCTCCTGGAGTTCCTCCTCCGGGGCCGGCTCCTCGTCTTCCTCGTCCTCGTCGTCGGTTTCCGGCGGCTCCGGCACCTCGACGCTCTCGAGTTCCGCCCGGAACGACTCGAGGTCGGCCTCGACGACATCTAAGTCGTCCTCGGTCTCGGCCGCCTCGAGGCTCGATTCGAGGGCCTCGAGGTCGGCGGCGAGTCCGTCGAGGCGCTCCCGGATCGCCTCGAGGTCTACGGGTTCTTGCTCGTCTGCCCCCGCTTCGGCCGCGTCGTCAGTTGCCTCGTCCTCGCTCATGGTTCCACCTCGGGACGACGCCGACGCGTGACGGTGTACATATCCTACGGTCGTGTCAGGACGGCCCTAAGCGTTTCCATGCACGTCGACCTCGCCGGTGCGTTCGGCGTCGCCCCAGTAGAACCAGGGGCTGAGTGTCATGTAGGCCAACCCGAGCGTCAGGAGGGCGTAGGGGAACGTCCGGCCGGCGAGGTCGGGGACGAGAATCGCGAGCGCGTGGACGATCCCCATGATGCCGGCGTCGCGGGCGAGCAGGTCGGGGTACTGGATCCGGGAGACCATCAGGTAACAGAACGCGCCGGTGACGCCGAGGACGAGCCACGGCTGGGTCTCGCCGGCGAGGATCGCCGCACCCAGCACGGTCGCAGCTAGTGTCGTCTGGACGCCCTCGGTGTAACTGCCGGAGATGTCGTAGGCGGTGTACATCCCGAGCCGGGTGACGGCCATGGCGACGAACAGCGCACAGACGCCGGCCACCGCGAGCAGTTCCGGCGTGATCGTGTCGAAATCGACCGCGAGGCCGTCCGTGACGACGGTAAAGGAGAGGACCGCGGGGGCGAGGGCGAAGGAGGCGACGTCGGCGAGCGAGTCGAGGTACGGCCCGGCCTCGGTGCCGCCGTAGCGGCGCGCGAGGATGCCGTCGAGCCCGTCCGCGATCGCCGCCAGGAGGATCAGTCGGGCGGCCAGATCGATGTCGACGGCCGCGACGACGACGGCGACGAATCCCAGGGCGGCGTTCGCGATCGTCACCGCGTCGGCGACACCGAGTCGACCGACGAACCGGGGGAGCATATCGCCGAGTCGGCGGGGCGTTCCCTTACGTGTTTTCGTTTCCACGGATCGGCCGTCCGCGAGTCGGGGCGGAGGCTACTCCTACGGACCGGGAATCGAACCGGGGTGATTATACCGGGAGTCCCCTAAGCGCCCGTATGAACCGGCGCGCCTATCTCGCTACCGTCGGCACTGCCACCGCTGTCGGACTGGCCGGCTGTTCGTCCGCGCTCAGCGTGTTCGACGACGATTCCTGTACTGGCGAAGACTGTCATATCGGCATGACTCGGACCGAGTTCCGGCCCGAATCCTACGAGGTCTCCGTCGGCGAGACCGTCGTCTGGAAGAACACGAGCGAGGCCTATCACACCGTGACCGCCTTCGAGTCGAGCATCCCCGACGGGGCCGACTACTTCGCCACCGGCGGGTTCGAGGACCAGGCGACGGCGTACGAAGCCTGGCACGAGGATCAAGGCGGTCGTCTCTCGTCCCGCGAGACCTTCGAACACACCTTCGAGGTTCCCGGCACCTACGATTACGTCTGTATCCCCCACGAGCGAGCGGAGATGCTGGGCGAAATCGTCGTCACCGAGTGAGCCGCGGACCAAAAACGGGGTCCCGCCTTGCCCGTGTGCCTACCTTTATCACGCCTCGCCCGCACCGTGTGCCCGGCACGATCGTTATCCACGCGAGTTTCCCGATCGACCCTGACCGCCGCGAAGAGGCCCTCGAGCTGATCGCGGACCTCGTCGCCGAATCGCAGGCCGAAGACGGCATCCTCGACTACCGAGCCACGACCGATATTGCCGAGCCGAACGTCGTCCGCTTCTTCGAGCGCTACGAGGACGAAGCGGCCGTCGGCGCACACGCCCGGAGCGACCACTACCAGGAGTTCGAAGCCACGCTGCCGGACCTGCTCGCCGGCGAGCCCGAGGTCACCCGGTTCGACGTCGACTCGGCCGCGGACGTCGAACTGTAGCGGCCAGCTACTCGCTCGAGCGATCGGCGACCACCTCGAGCGGAGCGGCGGCGGCGCTGCCCACCGGTAGCTGCGTCGGTTCGGGCGAGCCGGAATAGCGACGGCTCACGGTTCAGGTCGTCGTCAAAATACGAAATTTCGGTCGGGCGAGCGATGACGAGCCGCGCCGATCGCGGTCAGTCCTCGACGTCGACCGCGGTCGCTTCCTCTTCGGCGACTTCCTCGGGGTGGGCCTCGAGGGTGGTCTTCTGGATCTCGACGCGTCGCAGCGGGTAGATCGTCTTGGCCTCGCCGTAGATGGCGGAGGAGAGACGACCTTCGACGACGCTGTCGACGAGTTCCTCGAAGGAGCGCTCCTCGGCGGCTTCCTCGATCATCTCGACCATCTGCTCGCGGATGGCCTTCTCCTGGCTCGCGTCGGCCTTCTTGGTCGTGAAGGCGACGGGCTGGATCTGGACGCGGTAGTCGTCCGTCGTGAGGACGGTGACGTAGGCCTCGATCTTGGAGGCACCGCGTCGGACGAGCGAGCGCAGGTAGTCCCGCGTCAGCGAGTGCTCGACGAACTCGGTGTAGGCCGAGTCGCTGCCGACGTCCGTGATCTTGAAGGTCAGCTTCGTGTTGTTCTCGCTGGCGTTGTTGTTGAGGTCGCCAAGCGTCGTTTCGATGGTTCGGTCGTAGACTTTCTCCGGTTCGTCAGCGGGGGTTTCGCCGAGTTCCTGGCGGTCGAACTGTTCGGGTGCCAGGACGGTGTACCACCGCTTCTCCTGTTTCGCGCGTGAAACTGATCGTTCACTCATTGTATGTTGTATCGGTGTCGTGGTCGGACACAGGTCCCGTGTCCGTCGGTCGGTCGTCCTGTTCGGTTCGCGCCGTCGACGCGACGTCGATCGCGACGGCGAGGTTGACGACGTAGTCGTCGACCGTCGACTGCAGGCCGCTGGTCGTCTCGCGGTCGATCCGCGTGACGACCGTGCCGTCGTCGACCGTCGTCGCCATCTCGTCGGTGTTGTCCGGCTCGAGCGCCCGTGCGACCAGCGCTGCGTCGTCGTGGGTCGTCCGGATCGTCGCTCGCCGGCTCATAGCAGTTCCCTCGCTGTCGTGACGATCGTCTCGTCCTCGAGTCCGGGGCCGAAGCGCAGGTAGCCGCGGCGATGGCCGACGTCGTATTCGACGCCGCCATCGGCGTCGGGCTCAGCCGTGTCGGTCGCCGGGACCGCATCCGCGAGGTCCCGCGAAATCGCCTCAAGCGCCGCGCCGAGAGCGTCGGCGTCGCGGGTCGCGATCGCAGCCTCGTCCTCGCCGAGTGCGAGGGCGGCCGGCTCCGGCGACCGGAAGTCGACCGCGAGCCGTGCGACCGTCTCGACGGGGGCGTCGTCGACGTCGACGACGACCAGCCCGTCGTAGCGGTCGATCGAGGCGTCGGCAAGCGCCGCGTGGGCGCGGCGGCCGTGATCGCGCCAGCCCTCGAGCGCCCGGTCGCGGACGTCGTGGCCGAGCGCGAGCGCCGTTGCGGTGCCGGGCTCGGTCCGGGCCAGTGCCGCGAGGACGTCGGCGAAGCCGCCCAGCGTCGCGACGGCGGCCTCGGGCGTGGCGTAGGGCCGGAGCGCCCGGCCGATCGCCTCGGCGGCGGCGTCGGTCGCCGCGTCGGCACCGACGGTATCGAGCGCGACCAGCGATCCGATCGCGCGGCGATCGTCCGCCTCGAGCGCGTCGGGATCGGCGGCGAGGTCGGCGAGCGCCTCGCGCGTCGCCTCCGGGTCGCCGGACCACGGCGCGTGCAGCCGCGTCGAGTGGGCGAGTCCGTCGACCGGATCGGCGGTCGGCACCGCGACGCCGGGTCGCCGGTCGACGACGCCGCGCTCGAGCGCGCGTTCGACGAGCCACTCGCTTTCGCCCGCGCCGGGGTCGCCCCCGGCGGCGACGACGCCGGCCAGCGCGAGGACTGGATCCGGAATCGTGCCGAGATCGCGGACGAGATCGACGGCCTCGAGCGCCGCGGGTCGGTCGGTCGCCGGTAGCCGGATCGCATCGGTGGCAGCCGCGTCAGCGGTGCCGACGACGACCGTGGCGTCGCCGTCGGCGGTCGGCGCGCGCATGCGCCGCGCCCGCTCGGCGATCGTCCGGCCGACGGTGATCTGATACGGCGTATCGCGCTCGGCAAGCGCCCTCGCGAGGAGGGCGCTGGCGGCGATGGCGTCGCCGTCGGCCCGCGCGATCAGCCGGACGAAGCCGGCGCTCTCGAGCGCGGTCGTGGCGGACGACGACGGTGCGGATCGACCCTCGGTTGCCATGTGGCGTTACTCGGCGTCTTCGATGAGTTCCTTCGCGAGTTCGGGCGTGTACGTGAAGTCAGGCTCGAGTTCGTCGCCGCGGTAGTAGTCGGCCAGGCGACGGACCTTCGCTTCGGTGTTCTGCAGAGCGCGTTTGTTCTGGTGGTCCTGCTGGTTCTGCTGGACGTGTTCGCGCAGGCGCACCGCACGCTCCATCAGGTTCCAGAGGTCCTCGGGGATGTCCGCTCGCGCGTCGTTCTCCTCGAGGATCTCGGTGATTTTCTTCCCGGTCGCCAGCTTGACGTCCGGAATCGGGGTGCCGGTGACGCCCTCGTCACGCAGCTTCATCCCGATCTGGCTCGGGTCGTGACCCTGCTCGGCCAGTTCGACGACCCGCGATTCGATGTCTTCTGGGTCGACGTCGCTCCACTCCGGTGGTTCGTCTGCCGAGGGCTTGTCCGAACCGGACGAGCCGCGTCGGCGGGTGTGCATTCGTGCCATTGTTGAGGATAGGAATCGCACTGACCGCTGCGTTGTACTGCTCTCGTCTGCACTTCCGCAATCCCAAGCCGCCCCAAAGAGCGGGCGGCGGAGTCGGATTTGCGGCCGTGCGCTTCCCACTACCGCTTCCGGGGTCGGAGACTAAAGGGTTTCTCATCGCCGGTCAACGCCTCGGACGGTTCGCTGTCTCGATGTCCCTGGGATCGCAGGGCGGTCGCGGTCCCATCGGCAATGACTGACAGGAGACCGTATCACAGGACGACCGTGAAGAGCCCGATGGTAAGTGCGAGCATGATCGCGGCGTGTTTCGCGCCGGCCCTGACGTCGCCGGTACTCAACTGGCCGGCGATCAGTCCCGACAGCAGCCCCTGTACCAGCGTCGCGTGGTAAAACAGCGTCGCGTAGGCCTCGGCGTCGCCTCCCGAGAGACCTCCCAGTTCGGTCGTGCCGGTCCCCGAGGCGATCTCCGCCCCCTCGGTCGGGAGGTTCGGCAGGAGATAGCCCGACAGCACGCCGATGATGAACAGAAAGACCAGAAAGGAGACGTAGACGACGACCACGTACTCGAGCATCGCTTGCCGGCGTTCGCGCTCGAGTCGACGGTCGGCGGCGGCGCCGCGAGCGGCGATGCGAAGCGTGGTCCCGAGGTTGCCGCTGGCCGCCATCGATTCGGTCAGCAGCGTCACGACCCGGGAGACCGACCGGGTGCCGACGCGACCCTCGAACCGGCGGAGCGCGGTCTGAAGGTCCGCACCCCACTCGACGTCGGCCCAGACGCGGTCGAGTTCGTCGCCGAGCGGCCCGAGTTCGGAGTCCCGGACGCGGTCGATCGCCGCGACGATCGAGGATCCGGCCTCGTTGGCGCTGGCGAGTCGATCGAGCAGGTCCGGCACCGCGGCCTCGATCGCCGAGAGCCGGCGACGCCGAACCTCCTCGGCGACCGCGAAGACGCCGATCGCGAACAGCGCCCCGACTGCGATGGTGTCGTCGACCGCGGTCACGGCGACCTCGCCCGCGAGGGGCGAGTGGCGACCGACGAACGCCGCGAGGACGAGGGGAACGGTAATCACGAACGTCAGCGACGGCCGTCCGACGAGCGTTCGGAGTGGCTGCCCGAGCCGCTCTCGAAGGCCACGGAGCCGCCGGTAGTACCGAACGCGCTCGACGTTGGGATGCGGCCGCGCCCCCGGCAGATCGGGGGCGCGTTCGGTCGGGACGGCGTCGACCGACGGGGACTCGAGGGCCTGTTCACCTCCGCTGGAGCCACGGCCCGGCGTGAGGTCCTCGGTTACCGTACTCAGGTAAACGACGAACCCGAGGTTTGCAAGCGGCAGGAACAGGTAGACGAGGAGCTGCAGTTGCCCGAACGTCTCGCCCGCGGCGATCCCGATGACCACGAGGATGGTGATCAGAAAGAGCGGCCCGGCGACCAGCACCGTGACGTAGGCTTCGGCAAGCGTCGCGAGCAGCCCGAGCGCGCTCTCTTGCTGGGACTCGGCCTCCTCCCGGTAGTCTCGATACTGGCGCTCGAGGAACGTCGAGAGGGGCTGTCCGCTCCGGAGGACGCCGACGAGGTTCTCGGTGAACTCCCGGAACTGGGGGCTCGGCGAGCGCCGCCCCATCGTCTCGAGGGCGGTGATCACGTCGGTACCGAACGTGTCCATCTCCCTGACCGCGACCGAGAACTCGGCGGCGACCTCGCCGTAGGTGTCCTCCTGGTCGGCGAGGACCCGGACTGCATCGGGGACGGCCATCCCGCTCTTCGAGAGGGCATAGAGGAAGGCGACGGCCGCGGGGAGACTCGCCTCGATTCGGCGGGCACGGCCGTCCGCGAGGTAGCTCGGATACCACCACCGGAACCAGTAGGTCCCCGCGCCGGCGACGGCCCCGACGGTCACCGCCGAGCCGAGCAAGAGCGCGGCGAGTTCGATCGCGGACAGCGACGGGACACCGGCCAGCCCCGCGAGGAACGCGAGGGGTCCCGGGACCGCTGCCCGGATGGTCTCGGGATCGATCGCGAGCAGCGACAGCAGTCCCCAGCCGGCGTAGATCCCGAGGACGGCACCGACGACGGTGGCGATCGTGGCGTACAGCAGCGTCGTCGCCCCGTACTCGCGATCGGTCGTCGGGAGCTGTGCGGCCCGCAGGGCCGCCCGTCGGTCCGGTCGCTCGCCGCGAAACAGATCGACGTGGGACCCGAAGCAGCGATTCGCGATCCGGGCGAGAACGCGATCGACCCGGGCGACGTATCTCGCCGCCGCGATCGGGACGAGACACGCCAGTGCGAGCGCCAGCGGGAGGAAAGGGACCAGTCTCATCGGTCCCGAGGGACGTCCGGTCCCCCGCTCGAGTCCGCAGCATCGGAGTCGGCGGCCGGAACACTCCCGTCCGCGAGCCCGTCCTCGCCTCCGGTTCGGTTCTCGTCCCCGTGCCCCTCGTCGGCCCCGTCTTCGGCCTCGAGCCGGCTCTCGACCCCGATCCGCTCGAGGACGCCCGCCTTGTCGCTGTAGTACTCGTTGACCATGGCGGTGAACCGTCGGTAGTCGCTGATCCCGTTCTCGCGGAGGTACTCGAGGAACTGCTTGCGGTTCTCGAGTTCGGCGAGCAACTCCGTCTGGCTCCAGCCACGTTCGTCGCGGATCTCCGAGAGGACGCGGCTCTTGGCGCTCCGAAAGCTGTCGCTCTCGCTGTCCCAGCTGTAGGCCGTCGAGTAGTCGAGTTCGCCAGTACGCTGGTCGACGCCCTCGATCTCGGCGAGGACCTTGTTGCGGCGCACGCGCCCGTCGCCGGCCCGGGTCAGGGTCTGGACCGAGAGGATGTCGAGACTCTGGACCATCGATCGGGGAACGTTGATCGGCTCGCTCTCGAGGCGGTTGATCGCCGTCTGGACCGAGTCGGCGTGCATCGTCGAATAGGTCGTGTGGCCGGTGTTCATGGCCTGGAAGAGCGTCATCGCCTCCTCGCCGCGGACCTCGCCGACGACGATGTACTCCGGGCGGTGACGCAGCGCCGATCGCAGCAGATCGTACATCGTCACGTCGGTCCCCTCGTGGACCCGCTCGCGGGTGATCGCGGAGAGCCAGTTGTCGTGAGAGAGTTGCAGTTCGCGGGTGTCCTCGATCGTCACCACCTTCGACCGGGGCGGGACGAACATCGAGACGGCGTTCATGCTCGTCGTCTTCCCCGAGGCGGTCCCGCCCGCGAAGATCAGACTCTTGTTGTGTTCGATCGCCAGCCAGAGGTAGGCCAACTGTTCGACGCCGAAGGTCCCGTACTCGAGCAGGTCGATCGGGGTGAACGGCTCGTCGGCGTACTTGCGGATGGTAAAGGCCGAGCCGCGGGGAGTGACCTCCTCACCGAGCGCGAGTTCGGCCCGCGAGCCGTCCGGCAGGGTCGTCTCGACCATCGGATCGCCGATCGAGATGTGTCGCCCCGAGTGTTGGGCGAGTCCGACGACGAACCGATCGAGCGCGTCCGCCTCGAACGAGACGTCGGTCTCGATGTCGGTGTACTCGTCGTGATAGACGAAGATCGGCAGCTCGTAGCCGTCACAGGAGACGTCCTCGACGTGGGGATCGTGCATGATCGGCGCGAGCCGGCCGTAGCCCCGGAAATCCCGGTAGAGGTAGTAAAACAGGCGATAGAACGTCGCGGTGTCGACCGCGGCACCGTAGCGCTCGAGGTACTCGCGGACCGTCTCCCGGAGCAAAGACTCGACGTCGTCGCCGTCCTCGGCGCGATACAGGAGCGGATCGCGGACGTCCTCGAACAGCGTCTCGAGCAGCACCGCTTCGTCATCGCGCAGCCGCGGTTCGACGGGCCGGTAGCGGTGTTCGTTGGCCTCGTGATCGTAGCCGATCGTGATGTACGAGAAGGGGGCGTCGACCCAGTAGCGTTCGATCACCTCGAGGTCTCCGGGATCGTCGAGTTCGACGAGCGGCCCGTGCGTGTCCGGTTCGTAGTCGCCGACATCGACGGTCGATCCACGGAGCGTCTCGACGACCCGCCGGACGACCCGCCGCGCGGTCTCGATCGTCGAATCCTCGGCGTCGCCGCCCGCGGCCGCGGCCGGTTCCGCGATCTCCTCGATGGCCCCGTCGGCTGCGCTATCGGTCGCGCCCGCGACCGCCGGCTCGTCGTCGGCTCGAGGAGTCGTGTCCCGCTGGTCCATGATCAGGGCTCCGTGACAGTCCGGACGCGACCGGCATAAATGAGGCGGCCGTTTCGATCACCGATCGACGTAGCGCGTGCGACGGCGAGGCGACGTGCGTCGACCCCGTCGTATGAACGGGTTGCTGTGCGTTACGTTCATACCGTGGGAGTCCGAACTACCGCGTACGGAATGAGGCGCGAGCACTTCACGCTAGACGTCACGCACATCGACTGGGTCGAAACCGACGGCGAACCACGCAAGCCATCGGTATCGATCGACTTCACCGGCCCGGCGACGATGCTTCGCGAGCGCCTGACTGGCCCCGACGGCGACGTCCTCGACGCGAGCGAGACCGACGTCGCACTCCGGCTCCAGGGGCCGCTCGGGGACGACACTCAGGGAGTCGTGAGCGTGACCAACCGGGTCACCGGCGAGTTCATTCTCGAACTCAACGAGGACGCTGACGACGTCCTGCAGTTCATCCGCGCGGCCCGGGGCTACGGCGAGGCGGCCGCCGAGGACGACGGCCGCTACGAGGTCACGATCACGCTCGATGGCGACCAGTTCGTCAGCTACGACAAGGGAACGTTCCTCGTCTACGACGACGACGGGAGCCTGCTTCGCCAGCACAGCCTGATCCCGAGCGGCGTCGAACTCTAGGCTCCCAGCGACTGGGAGCCGACCGGCAATTATAAGTGTTTTAGGGCCGCCTAAAGGGAATGTACGCCGGCAGACGCCGGAGAGGACCCATGGCGAACGGACACCTACTTACTACGGCCGCCGAGGACGGAACGCGGGAACCTACTGGAGCGCCGACGGCCGATGAGGCGGTCCTCGAGCTCGACGGCATCGCCAAGCGATACGGCAGCGAGGACGTCATCGGCGACCTGTCGCTGTCAGTTCGCGACGGCGAAATCTTGACCCTGCTTGGCCCCTCCGGCTGTGGGAAGACCACGACGCTCCGGCTGATCGCCGGCCTCGAGCGACCCAACGACGGCCGGGTTCGATTGGAAGGCGACACCGTCGCCGGTGAGGGCCGGTTCGTGCCGCCGGAACAACGCGACGTCGGGGTCGTCTTTCAAGACTTCGCCCTCTTTCCACATCTGAGCGCACGCGAAAACGTCGCCTTCGGGCTGAAAGACTGGACGGAGAGCGAGCGCGACGCCCGTGTCGACGAACTGCTCGAACTCGTCGGGCTTGCCGACCACGGCGACGACCACCCGGACGAACTCTCGGGTGGCCAGCAACAGCGGATCGCGCTCGCCCGATCGCTCGCGCCCGAGCCGGAGATGCTGTTGCTCGACGAGCCCTTCTCGAATCTGGACGTGGACCTCCGCGTCGAGATGCGCGAGGAGGTCCGCCGGATCATCAAAGAAACGGGCGTGACCGCGGTTTCGGTCACTCACGATCAGGAGGAGGCGCTGTCGATCTCCGACCGAGTCGCCGTGATGAACGACGGCGACATCGAACAGATCGACACCCCACAGCGGGTCTTCCAACAGCCCGAATCACGGTTCGTCGCGGGCTTTCTCGGCCATGCCAGTTTCCTCCCGGGCGAGGTCCATGGCGATCACGTCGATACCGCGCTCGGGCGCGTCCTCCGCGACGACGTCAACGGGCTCGCCCACCAGTACGACGGCAGCATCGTCGACCTGCTGGTGCGGCCCGACGACGTGACGGCCTACCCCGCAGAGGGGGCGGAGGCCGACGGCCGGGTCGTCTACCGCCGCTATCTCGGTCCGACGGTCCTCTATCGGGTCGAACTCGACGGCGGCGAAACGATCGAGTGCATGCACAACCACTCCGACCGGATCGATCTTGACGAACGCGTCGGGGTCCGGGTCACCGCCGATCACGACCTCGCGTGGTTCCCCGCCGACCACCGCGAGGACGAGACCGACGCGGCTGTGACCTCCGACGACGACTGAAACGGACTGTCGCCCCGACGTCACGAGTAGACGAGCAACAGCGCCAGTACGAGCGTCGGACTGAGCCGGACTCCACCGAGGACAACCACCGGTAGTACCGCGGCCGGAAGCGTCGAGGCGACGATCACACTGAGGATCACGACCTGGAGTCCGATGACCGCGTTCAGTCGCCGGACGACTCCTGTAATTAAACAAACATAATCGGAAATAGATATATGTCTTCGGGACTCCGTCCAGAACGGAACTCCCGCGACGCTATCCATGACTGAGACGAAGCGAATCGCGACCTACTGTGGAATCGCCGCCCCGGTCGTCACGCTCGGGGCCATCCTCCTCGCGACGTTCGTGGCTCCCCCCGAGACGTTTACCTGGCGCACGCGAGCGCTCTCGGACATGGGCCGGTACGGTGCGCCGACGTTCCCGCTTTTCAACGGCGGTCTGATCGTCGGCGGACTGATCGGCTTCCCATTCGCCTGGCGGCTGTGGACCGCGAGTCGCAACCGACTCGAGCGGGCCGGCATCGTATTGCTCGCGGTGACCGTACTCGGACAGATCGGCGTCGGGATCTTCTTTCTCGAGCATACGGCCGTCTACCTCGAGCGGAGTTTCCACGCCGTCGCGGCGCTATCGGTGTTCGGCGTCGCCCCGTTCGCGGGCTGGGTCTACGGGGCCGGGGCGGCGCTGGCCGGCGACCGCCGATTGGCCCTCTCGTCGATTCTCATCGGACTCGTCCACCCGCTCGCGTGGGCAGTGTGGATACTCTCGCTGGACGGCGGGGCCGATACCGACACGTGGTTCGCCGTCCCCGAGTTCGTCGCCGCCGTCGCCTTCGGCGGCTGGGTCCTCCTGCTCGCGGTCACGATCGCATCCCGGAACGACGACACCGGCTGGTCGGCACGCTGAACGCCTCGAGCCGGATTTGCGACGTCTCGCCACACAACGCTTAACTTCAAACCGTTCCAAGCGGTGTGTATGCATAAAGACGAACTTCTCGAGCTCCACGAAGAACTCGTCGTCATCATGGAGTACTTCTCGGAGCGCGAGGAGGTCGACGAAACGCTGTTCGATCCCTACCGCCAACTCGACGTCGATCCCTCGCACGTCCACAAGTCCAAGAGCGAACACAAACACGCCGTTTTCGTGCTTGGCAACGCCCTAGCGAGTGCGATGAGCGAAGACGAGTTCTCGAGCGCCGGCCGGATCGGCAAGCGGATGAAGGAACTGGCCGAGGACGCCGAATCGAAAATATAACTCGCGGCGGAATTTAGCGCCGTAGTCTAGGCGAAACGTATTTGGTGTGGTTCCCGCTTGTTGACGTATGGACCCGCGCACGCAAGAGCGCGTCGAGGAGTGGGACTCCCGCCCGTTCAGCGGCGGTTTCGATGGCCTCTCCGATCTCGCTGCCGCCGATTTCTCGGGTGCCGTCTCGGGACACGGCACGTGGCTCTTTATGCTCAATGGCCGGATCGTCGGCGTCGTCGACGGCGACATCGACGACTTCGAAACCGCCTCGGGGACCCGCTACGAGGCACCACACCCGTCGCTGCCGCTACTCTGTGCGATGGAGGAACGCGGCGGCGACACGAGGGCGAAGTACTACACCAACGAGACGCCGCTCCGGGAGGTCGATAACACCCTCCAGAGCGGCTCGTTTACCGGCTACATCGAACTGAGCGAGAACGTCCTCAGCGGCGACTACTACGCCGTCTACTACGGTGGTCGCCGGATGGCCGCCGCCTACATCGGCAACGCCGAACGGCTGCTGACCGGCGACGAGGCCTTCGAGCGCGCGGCCGACGAGGTCGGCATCTACGAAGTCATCGACGTCGATATCGACGTGACCGACGTTCCGGGTGCGGCCGACGACGAGCCGGCGGCCGGGGACACGACCGACAGCGCGGCCGGCTCGAGTCGGACAGCGGGCACCGACTCGGCGTCCAGTACCGGGACGGCCGGGGCCGGGGCAAACGCCGCGACCGATGCCGATCCGGCTTCCGACTCGACCGCATCCGCGGCCGACAGCCCGACGACCGATCCGACGGACTCGTCTATCGAGCCGATCGACGTTTCGGGAGCGGACTCGGTCGAGGCCGATCCGATCGAGGACGTGGCCGCCGCCGACACCGAATCGACCGAGGGCGTGGCCGACGACGCGTCGTCGCTGTCGTCGGAGATCGATCTGACGGAGGACCCGTCGGGGATCACCGCGACCGACGAGGTCGACACCGAACCCGAACCGACCGGTATTACCGACGCGGAGTCGGCTATCGATACCGACCCGTCCGGCAGTCAGGAGCCGGCCCCCGACGGTACTGCCGACGCCGGTTCGGTGACGAGCCCCGCGGCTGCAGAGACGAAACGGCAAGACGCCGCCGACACTAGCGCGACCTCGCAGTCCGACGCCGATCGAGGGACGACGGAGCCGGCCGATCCCACGACCACCGGGGCCGAAGACGGGGCCGCCGACGGCCCGACAGCGACGGAGCCGGCGGCATCTGCCGAGGCGGCCGAACCCGTGGACGACGCCACCGACTCGAGCGAACCGACCGGAGTCGAGACGGACCGTCCCACGGACCCGGACCTCGCCGAGGTCGAGGCGGCAGCCGAGGAACTGGACCGCAACGATATTTCGTGGGTCGACGAGGACGACGCGGACTCGACGGTCGAGGGTCCCGCGACACCCACCGATCCCACGACGGCCGAGGACGCCGAGACGCCCGACGGCGACCTCGAGGAGGAACTCGAGCGCGAGGAACAGTGGCGGGAGACGCGGCGCATCCCGTCGATCGATCCGGACAACAGCGAGTCGGAGTCGGCGTCCGACGAGCGCACGCGTTCGGGCGACCGGTCCGCGACGGCGACCGGTTCCCGGTCGAGCGACGGGCGGACTGACTCGAGCGCGACCCAAACCCCGTCGACGACGGCGGAGACGACCACGACGGGAGCGAGTCAGGACGCGTCCCGCGACCGGGCCGCCGGTAGCGGGGACACCGACGCGAGCGGTCGGTCGGCCGCGACCGATGCCGCAAGCGAGCGGGTCGCCGCACTGACCGAGAAACTCGAGACGCTTCAGGAGCGATACGGGGCTCTCGAGACGAGAGCCGAGGAACTCGAGGCCGAACGCGACCGGCTGCGATCGGAGAACGACGACCTCTCGTCGACGGTCGAGCGGCTCCAGTCCCGGATCGAGAGCCTCGAGACGGAACTCGAACGGGCGCGAGAAGCCGACAGTGAAACGACCGACTCCGGTGCCAGTACCCAGCTCTCGGCCCAGCGAGCGCTCGCGGGGACGAACCTCTTCGTCCGGTACGCCTCGAAGAGTCAGCCGACCCTCGAGACGGCCCACGACGGCGACGCCGACCGCAGCGAGGTCGCATCGAACCTGCAACTCGAACATCACACGCAGTTCGATTCGGCCGATGCGGCCGTCGACGGCCGGCCGTACGACGAGTTCCTCGCTGCCTCGATGGAGTACCGGTTCGTCGACTGGCTCACCGCGACCTTGCTGTACGAGATCCGTGACACCGGCAACGCCGACGGGCTGGGCGACCTCTACGACGCGATCCCCCGCATCGACCGGGCCGAACTCGGCGCGACGATCTCGCTCGAGGACGACGACACCGAGGACGTCCCCGACGAGGTCACCTTCGACATCGTCGCGTTCGACAAGATGGGGAATCCGCTCGTGCTGGTCGCGCTCAACGACTCGCGAGAGCCTGCGACCCAGGACACCCTCGAGGAACTCGAGGCGGCCGCCTCCGCGGTCAAGGCCAACTACCCGGATCTGGCCGCGGCGATCGCGGTCACCTCGAGTTTCTTCGAACCCGGCGCGCTCGAGGTGGCCGAGCAGGCCACCAGCGGCGGACTGCTTAGCCGCGGCTCGAAGCTCAGTTACGTCAACCTCTCGCGCAAGACGGGGTATCACCTCTGTCTGGTCGAATCGCGATCGGAAGGGTTCCACATGAACGTGCCCGAACTGTAGGCTCGCGGGTTCCGAACTCGTTTTCGACGGCTGTCCGGCGATCGCTCGACGGGTTCTGGCAGTCGCTACCGCGGTTGAAAACGGCGATGAGAAATCGGTTCGCGTCGACTCCGATCGCGGGGACGGGCGATGTCCGAAGCGAGCGGAGGGACTATCCTTCGATCTCGGCGACGTCTTCGATCTTCATGCCTTCGAGCTTGTCGACGATGTCGTCGATCTTGCCGTCGAGTTCGTCGACGAACTCGGCGGTGCGCTCGGTCTTGATCGCACCCTGGCTCGAGGGCTCGATCAGGTTCTCTTCCTCGAGGACCCGGAGGGAGTACCGGACTTTGTGGTGGGGGTAGCCGGTCTCGTTCGACATCTTGACGATGCCGATCGGCTCGTTCTCGATGACCATCTTCAGGACCTGCAGATGGCGTTCCAGCATATCGACTTCCTTCTCAAGTCGGTCTATCATGGCATTTGTTAACTTGTCTTTGGACCTTTTAAAGGTTGCCCTCGAGAACTGAAACGTCCACTCTCAACTCAATGCTCGTTCCTGTCAGTAGTTAACGCTTCCGATCGGGGCAACGCCACGACACAGTATCGGTCGTGTCACACGTTATCCCGTCGTTGGTGCTGTGCGCATAAATACTGATACCTTCTGGACGGACCCGTATACCGTAATCTGTTTATCGGCCCGGCATGAACCCGCCGCTGTTATGACCGTCACTATCGTCGGGTCGCAACTCGGCGACGAAGGCAAGGGTGGCGTCGTCGACCTCTACGGCGACGCCGCCGATGTCGTCGCCCGCTATCAGGGCGGCGACAACGCCGGCCATACCGTCGTTCACGACGGTGAGAAGTACAAACTATCGCTGGTACCCTCCGGTGCCGTCCGGGGCAAGATCGGCGTCCTCGGCAACGGCTGTGTCGTCAACCCCGAGACGCTGTTCGACGAGATCGACACGCTCCGCGAACGCGGGCTCGATCCGGACGTCCGCGTCGCCGAGCGTGCCCACGTCATCCTCCCCTATCACCGCGCGCTCGACGGGATCGAGGAGGAGGAGAAAGACGACTTGGCCGCCGGCACGACCAAACGCGGCATCGGCCCGACCTACGAGGACAAGGCCGGCCGCCGCGGCGTCCGGATCGGCGATCTGCTCGACCCCGACACGCTGCGCGAACGCCTCGAGTACGTCGTTCCCCAGAAGAAGGCCCTCGCCGAGGACGTCTTCGACAAGGAGACCGGCGAGGCGTTCGACATCGACCACCTCTATGACACCTACCGCGAGTACGGCGAGCGCCTCGCCGAGGAGGGGATGACTGTCGACTGCGGGACCTTCCTGCAAGAGCGCATCGACGCCGGCGAGAACGTCATGCTCGAGGGCGCGCAGGGGACCTCCCTCGACATCGACCACGGTGTCTACCCCTACGTCACCTCCTCGAACCCGACCGCGGGCGGGGCGACCGTCGGCACCGGCCTCGGTCCGACCGTCGTCGGCGAGGGCGAGGTCATTGGCATCGTCAAAGCCTACCTCTCGCGGGTCGGTACCGGCCCGCTGCCGACCGAACTCGGCGGTGTCGAGGGACAGACGCCCGATTACGATCCCGACGAGGGAGCCGCCGAAGACGAGGAGGAACTCGCGACCTACATCCGCGACGAGGGCGGGGAGTACGGCACCGTCACCGGCCGCCCCCGCCGCGTCGGCTGGCTCGACATGCCAATGTTGCGCCACGCGGCCCGCGCGAACGGCTTCACCGGGCTCGCAGTCAACCACGTCGACGTGCTGGCCGGCCTCGACGAGGTCAAAGTCGGCCACAGCTACGAGTTCGACGGCGAGGAGATCTTCACGATGCCCTCGACGACTGAACAGTGGGGCCGCTGTGAGGCCACGTTCAAGTCCTTCGACGGCTGGCCCGAGGTCGACTGGGCCGCGGTCGCCGAGGACGGCTACGAGGCGATCCCCGAGAACGCCCGGACCTACCTCGAGTACGTCAGCGACGAACTCGATGCGCCGGTCTACGCCGTCGGCGTCGGCCCCGGCCGTGAGGAGACCGTCGTCGTCAAGAACCCCTACGAGTAGGCGTCAGCGACCGAACGGGGTCGAATCGCTCGGAGCGTTCCCGAAACCTTTTGCTGGAGGCGACTCGCCTACGTAGTATGAAGGAGTCGCTGCTGGAGATTCTCTGCTGTCCGCTCGACAAACACGATCTGGAACTCGAGGACGCCGACTACGACGGTGAGGAGGTCGTCGACGGCGCGCTCGTCTGTACCGAGTGCGGCGAATCCTACCCCATCGAGGACGGCATCCCGAACCTGCTGCCGCCGGACATGCGCGAGGAGACCCCGGCATAGGGCCAGCCAGTCATGCCCGACACCGAGGTCACCGTTCACGTCAACCGCGAGTCCACGGGCACCCTCGAGACGGCCGCGAGCGCGCTCGAGGTCGACGGCTCGTTCTCCCTTCGATTGAAGGGCCATAGCGCGCCCGCACACGCCCACTGTCGGCTCGCCGGTGACCTCGAGCGGATCGCTGCTCTCGAAGAGGGGAACTACTACGTCGAACCGAACGCCGTCACCACCGTCCCCGTCGCCGTCGACGCCGACGGGATCGACGGACCCGTCGAGGGGACTCTCGAGGTACTCACGGGGTACGGGGCGGAATCGATCACGATTCCCGTCACCGTCGTTCCCGGCCCGTCGGCCGTCGACGTCGACGACTCGCTGGCCGAGCCGGCCAGTCCCGAGCCGGCGTCGGCCGAGGTCGAGCAGCCGCTCGCTCGACTCATCGGCGGCCTCGAGCCGGCGACGCTGGCGGTCGCCGCGCTGGGGCTGGTCGCGATCGGCGTCGGGGGCGCGACCGCCGCGACGATCGGCGGCCCCGTCACCGCGGCCGGCCTGGTGATCGTCTTCGTCGGCGTCGCCGTTGCACTCTTGTTACTCGTTCGATAACGGTCGAGGTCGGGCTCAGTCGTCGACTCTGGTCGCCTCGAGGTCGCCCTCGTCGTCGAACCGTTTGGCCCGGAGGTATCGTGCCCGGTAGCGGTTCGCGCCGTCGTAGACGTCGGCCTCGCGGATCTCGTCGGTACGGCCCTCGGCGACGGCGTCGATCAGCTCCGTGAGCTGGTTGATCTCGCTGGTCGTCAACTCGAGTTCGTAGGTGTGTTCCTCCTCGGACTCGAGGGTCGTCCACTTGCGGGCGGCGGCGACGACGAGCGAACACGGCTCGCGACAGGGGAAGGGGCCGTCGCCACCATCGACGTCGAGGTCGTCGCCCTCTTCGTACTCCCACTCGCGGCGGCGGAGACACTGTGAGTCGACACAGCAGGCCTCGGCCATCCACTCGACGGCCTCGCGGGGGAGTTCGTCGATCACGTCGTAGATCCCCGTCTGGCGCTCGGCGGTCTCGAGCCAGTGGTCGACATCCAAGTTCCCCCGCAGTTCGCGGTGCCAGTTGGCGACGGTCGCGGGATAGAAGAACTCGACCGCCTCGACGAGGTCGCCACCCGAGAGGCCGGTAAAGGCCCAGCCACCGGGCAGCGTCGGTGCGGTCTTTAACGGCCGGTAGCGGCCGTCTCCGTCGTAGGTCGCGAGTTCGCGGGCGTCCCGTGGATCGTCGTAAACCTCGAGGTCGGCGAGATCGGTGTCGGCGTCGTCGACGTGCCAGAGGTCGTAGACGCGCTCCCCGTCGGGGTCGTCGACGTCGACGAAGCGGGCGGTGATCGAGAGCTGTCCCCACTCTCGGTCGATGCCGTCGCGGAGCGCGTCGTAGCGCTCGGGCACTGCCAGGGGATCTTCGCCGGCATCCGCATCGCCCTCTCCGCTCTCGCTCCAGGGCCCAGTCGTCGCGTTGCCGGTCTCGGCGTCCGCGAGCGACGCTCGCTCGCACCAGCGGAGGAACGCGCGGCGAGCGGTCCCCTCCCCGCCGACGGTCTCCTGCCAGTAGCGCCAGTTCGTGACGTACTCGTCGGCGGCGTCGAGTGCGCGCCGCAGTTCGTCCTCGTTGAGGCCGGTCCACTCGTCGTCCGGCGTCGCGAGCCGATAGCCGTCGTCGGTCTCCTCCACGCGGAGCCCGTCGACGGAGACGCCCGCCGACGCGCGCTCGAGGAGGTCATCGAGATCCGCCGTCGTCACCGTCACGAGTCAGTCCCCCGCGCCCGCTCCCGCGTGCGGTTCCGACTCGGCGGCCGACGCGGCCAGTTCGCGGACCGCCTCCCGGGCGTCACCGATGTCGGCCCCGGCGTCCGCCGCCCGCTCGAGGACGACGTCGGCCATCAGATCCTCGGTGCCGACCGCGCCGGTGTACCAGATCCGGTGGCCGTCGACTTCGGCCGGCACGTCCCAGCCGAGCCGGTAGTCCTCGGTCAGGCCCATGTCCTCGGGGATGTCCTCCTGCGTGTGGTAGCCGTCGGCGATAAAGAGCGGGACGACGACGATGTCGTCGCTCTCGAAGTAGTCGGTGACGTCGTCGACCTCCGGTTCCTCGTCCATGAACAGCGCCTTCACCTCGTCGAAGCGGTCGCGCTCGGCGATACGGTCGCTGTGGTACTCGATCGCCTTCGCGGAGTTTTCGTTGCGGTCGGTACCGTGGCCGACGACCGAGAGGCCAAAGCCCTCGCCGACGTCGGGGTCTTCCGTCGCGGTCTCGGCCCGCTGGACGATCACGTCGGTCATCGCGTCGTGGGTCCCGACCGGCCCACAGTAGTGGATCGTTTTGCCCACGTCCTCCGCCTCGAGAGTGGCCTGGGAGGCGCTGGTGCCGTCGGACTCCCACTTGTCGGGGTCCCAGTCGTCGAGCCGGAGTTCCCGCGGGATGACCTGCTCGGTGAAGTAGCCCTCGCTGATAAACAGGGGGACGACGAACACCTCGTCGGACTCGAGCGTTCGGATGACCTCCCGGAAGTGGGGTTCCTCCTTCCAGAACGCCTCGCGGACCTCGTCGAACGCGCCCGTCTCGCGGATCGTGTCCGCGTGGGCGTAGGTGGGGTCCGAGGCGTCCGGATTCAGGTGCGATCCGTGTGCCGCGATGACCAGCGCTTGCATGCGCGACCGTTCGGACGGAGCCGGTTTATACCCTATGGAGAAGCACAATAGTTCCCCTTCGTCTGACGAACGAGAGTTCGGGTACGGTTAAAACTGATTTCAGAAATCCAAATTCACTATCGGCTCCGCCTCGCGGGAGTTCTTACCCGTTCATACGGTTTACTGTCAGTCAGTCACGGCACACCCGTCGCCCGGGTCGCGGGTGCGCCGGGACATCGGGACAGCAATCCGTATCAGTCCGAAACCGCGACCGTCGTCGTCGCTTCGCAGGTCCGCTCTCGTGCCCGCAGTTTCGCGACGGCGGTGTACTCGCCCGACTCGGGATCGGTCCACTCGGCCTCGTAGGTCGTCGACTCGCCGGGATCGAGCCGGTCCGAACTGAGCATCTGTGCGAAGGCCCGTCCCTCGCTGAACCGCCAGACTTCGGTGCCGTCGTCTACAACGAGAAACTCCGCCTTGCAGGCGTCGGCGAAATCGAGTTCGATCGCCGCCTCGCCCGCGTTGGTCACGGTGAACACGAACATGACGGCATCTCTGGAGCCGTCGGCTGTCGTCTCGAGCGAGCCCTCGAGGGTCATGGCTCCGTGTTGGCGGTCCCCTCGGATAGGTCTTGGCCGTCTCGAGCGCTCGGGCTCAGGACGTGACCCACTCCCGGAGGTCGCCGTCGACCTCGACCCGCCGGCCGACGTCCTCGAACGTGACGCCGCCGTAGGCGACGCTGCTGTCCGGGCCAACGTAGACTCCCACGGTACCACAGTCGGCCGCGCGGGCGGTCGTCAACGTCGCATCGACGCCTTCCCTGAACCGAAACGCTTGGTGTCTGGCTCCCTTCGCGGTGACTCCGGTCAGCTTCAGGTCGGCCATGTCGTCGAAGACGACCGCGTTCGTGAACTCGCCGTCGACGACGACGTTCGAGATCGTCGCGCCGTCGAAGCCGGCCGCGTACAGCCCCGATCCGGCGGCCGTCGCGTCGTCGTCGGTCCTGATCGTGACGTTGCTGATGGTCAGCTCCCGCCGGCCGTCGGCGACGTGGCCCAGCGAGATCCCCCGCGCGTTGCCGAGACACGAGACGGCGTCGATCGTCAGATCCGAGAAGCGGGAGCCGGTGTCGGCCCTGATAGCCGCATACCCGCAGCCGGTGATGTACCCGTCTTCGATCGTGATCGACTCGGCGCCGTCCCGGTGGAAGTGGACCCCGTACTCAGGTTCGTTGGTCGGATCGATCTCGAAGTCCGTGAGCGTGCAGTTCCGCGTCGGGGTCCCGTCGTCGGTGACCAGCGACTCCCGCTTGCCGTTCCAGACCCCGTTCGCGCCGGTGCCCGCGTTCTGGTTGTCGAACTGGACCGGTGCGTCGGAGTCGCCCTCGCCGCCGCGGGCCGCCCGATAGCCGTCCACGGTGACGTTCTTCGAGGAGACGACGTCGACGTGGTGGTAGTAGATGCGATCGCCGTAGATCCCTTCGAGTCGGACGTTCTCGGCGTGGGCGGGCATGATGCCGGTCGCCTCCGGCGCGTCGATCCGGACGTCGCGAACCGCCCAGTTCGACGCGCCGTCGTACCCCGTCGCGTCGAACCCTCTGTTCGAGAGCAGTGCCCGCCCCTCCTCGCCCTCGGGCCGGGGCCCCTCGAGGATCGTCGCTCGGCCCGCGCCCTGCAGGATCGTGTCGTCGCCGATCAGCGGCGTCCGCTCGAGCAGGTACCGTCCCGGCGGGAAGTAGACGATCCCGCCGCCGGCCTCGTGGACCGTCTCGAGGAGGGAGTGGACCGCCGCGCCGACCTCGGTCTCGCCGTCGCCCTCGATCCCGTGAGCCTCGACGTTCCAGACGGGCGACTCCGCGGTGCTGGCGCGGGTCATCGTCGCCGCCTCGAAGTGGCTCGTTCCGGGCACCGGCCGCTCGGGGCTCCCCCGGCCGCCGAAGTAGACCCAGTCGCCACCGTCCCCGTCCCACCGCCAGGTGATCCCCTGATCGGTGGCGTGGTAGAGTTCGTCGTCGTACTCGCCCGTCTCGGGCCGGTCGGCGATCGGCCCGCGGACGATGGCGTGTCGGTCGACCGCCTCGACCGTGTCGGTGTGGTCCCACTCGTCGCCCGGTTCGTACGTTCCGAGCCCGAGCCGCGGGGTCTCGTCGGCCACGATCACTCCCCCCCGTAACTCCGACCGTACGACTCGCCGTACCCCGGCGATCCGCCGAGGAGTCCGTCCGTACAGCCGGCAAGCGCCACACACCCACCCGACGCCCCGGCGAGCAGTTCCCGCCGCCGCAGTTCCGAACCGTCCATACGGGGCGACTCTCTCGAGCCGACATATAGCCACGGGTCGTGCGCTTCGTCACCTCGCCGGGGTCGACCGAGACGCTACGTCTATTTGCGCCCGGTCCCAACCCCCGGTCGTGCAACTGGTCGGCTACGAACCGAGCGGACGGGGATCGGCGCTGCTGGTCAGCGACGGCGACGCCGAGATCGATGCTCGCCCGCTC
The DNA here is from genome assembly GCF_000230735.2 of Natrinema pellirubrum DSM 15624. Taxonomy (NCBI): domain Archaea; kingdom Methanobacteriati; phylum Methanobacteriota; class Halobacteria; order Halobacteriales; family Natrialbaceae; genus Natrinema; species Natrinema pellirubrum. Next base: position 2,685,675 of record NC_019962.1, on the reverse strand, counting down.
GAGGCCGGCGACGACCTCGCGTACTCGCTCGGCGAGCGCCACTGTGCCGGTACGATCGATGAATCGGGGGCTCACGTCGCCTGCGATCGGCCGCCGGCCCCCTACTGCGAGTACCACACCAGCACGTGGGTCTGTGCCCGCTGTACCGGTACCTGCCTGAAAGACGAGATGGACTGTTACGAGGACCACGCGGTCTATATTGCCGCCTTCGCCCCCGATACGTTCAAAGTCGGCGTCACCAAGCGCCGGCGGCTCGAGACCCGACTGCGCGAACAGGGGGCCGACCGCGGGGCCCACGTCCACACCGTCTCGAACGGCCGCATCGCCCGCGAACTCGAGGCCGAGATCGCCGAGCGGCTGGTCGACCGCGTTCGGACGCCGGCGAAGGTCGCCTCGCTGTCCGCGACCGTCGATGAAGCCGGCTGGGAGTCGGTCCTCGCCGAGTTCGACGTCATCGATCGGTATCGGTTCGACTACGGGCTCGGTCTCGAGGCCCGGCCGGTCCGCGAGACGATCGCCTCGGGGACCGTCGTCGGCGTCAAGGGTCGACTACTGGTGCTGGAAACGGGCGGCACCGCCTACGCCGTCGACATGCGCGACCTCGTCGGCTACGACCTCGAGGGCGGGCGACCCGATCGGAACCTGCAGTCGTCGCTAGGGTCGTTCGGCAGCTGACCGCCGAGCCGGTATCGGTCCACGTCATCTCACGGTCGAGGCAAGTCAGTTCGACGGTCTCGGGTACGTCTTCGGCCAGCCGACCGATACGGCAGTCGCCGGAGTCGGTCCGTTGCAAGAACGGCCGAGGGCAGACATCCGAGACATGGCAACCCTTTTCCCCGCCGCACCAGAACCCGATTGTATGACGGACGACAACGAAGCACCCGACGACGGCGACGCCGGCGAGGAAAGCGAGGAGAAATCCTTCCGAGAGCGAGTCGAAGAGATCCGCGAGAAACGCGCCGAAGAAGGAGACGGCGAGGGCGAGCCCCCCGAAAGCCCGTTCGGCGGCGGTGGCGGCCCCGGCGGTCCCGGCGGCATGGGCGGCGGCAACCCGTTCGCACAGATGATGGGCGGCATGATGGGCGGCGGTCCCGGTGGCCCCGGTCCGGGCGGCCCCGGCGGCAGCGGACAGGACGAAAGCAACGAGGAACTCGTCCGCGAAGTCCGACAGATGCGTGACGAACTCCGCGACCAGACCCGCGCGCTCAAGCGGATCGCCGACGCGCTCGAGGACCAGTAACGTCCGCTCCGTTTTCGTCGTTTTTCGCCCCCGATAGTCCACTAGTAGCTCTTGAAAGTCACCGGACACCCGATCGCAGGACATCGTTGCGATCGGTGTGAACCGTTTCAAGAGCAACTATCGCTCCGACGCTACTGTCTGACCCGGAGCCGGCCCTGCTCGTCGTAGCGGAAGCCGGCCGACTCGAAGGCCGCCTCGACCGCGTCCTCGTCGACCTCGCCGTCCGTTCCGAGGAACGGCGTTTCGGGATCGGTGCCGTTCCACTCGAGGCTCTCGGGAACCCACTCCTCGGTCACGGGCGTCGCGATGGGACGCGCGTAGCCCTGGAACACCTCGTCGACCAACCACTCCTTGTCGATCAACTGTGCGATGACACGGCGGAATCGGGGATTGCTGAACGGCGCGTCCCGCGCGTTGAACCCGAGACAGTAAAACGACCACGACGGTGACTCGAGGACGCGAGTACTGCCGGACTGATCGACGCTGCCGACGACGTTCGTCCCGAGAGGTGACGCCGTCACGTCAGCGGTGTCGTCGATGACCCGCTGGACGGCCGACCCTGGTGGATCGATACTGACGGTCAGTTCGTCGACGCTCGGTGCCGGGAGATCGACACCCGATCGCAGCGTGAAGTGGCCGTCGAACCGCTCGAGCGTGAGGCCGTCACCTTCGGTCCGACTCACGAACTGGAACGGTCCGCTCCCGATCGGTTCGATATTGTCCGTCACGACCGCTTCCGTGGTTCCCTGCGCGATGGTCGCGCCTCCCGGTCCGTTCGCGTCGCTCGCCCGCTCGCGCCAGATATGTGCGGGGAGGATCGGGACCAGTAGCGCCCGTTCACCGACCGGCCGGCCGGCGTCGATCCGCAACTCGAGTCGATCGCGGTGGACGACGTCGACCGAGTCGACGGCTTCGACCAGCCCGCGGTATCGGGGCGCGGGAGCAGAAGTCTCGGCGTCGTCGGGGTGCATGTCCGCGAGGAACCGATAGGTAAAGGCGACGTCTTCGGCCGTCATGGGCTCGCCGTCGTGGAACGGACAGTCGGTCCGGAGTCGCACGTCGATCGTCCTGGCGTCCCACTCCCACGAGCGGGCAAACCAGGGTTTGATCTCGCCGTCGGCGGTTTCGGCCGCCAGCGAGTCGTACAGGAGATCGACGAACGGACCGTGGCCCCGATAGTCGACCGCAAGCGGATTGAGGTTCGTCGTCGGCCGGGAATCGGTATGCGTGACCCGCAGCGTCGAGACGTCCGGTGCCGGATCGAGGCCGAGATAGCCCTGCGGGGTCGCAAGCGCGCGTTCGTCCCAGTCGAACCGATCGGTCCTGACCGCACGGTGTTGGTCCGGAATACAGATCGGGACGAACGGCTGTTCGATCGCCACCTCCTCGAGGACGTCCGTGACGGCCTCGCGGCGCTTTTCACCCTCGAGTTGGCGCTGGGTCTCGAGGGAGTCATCGACGGTCAGGTTGGTGTACCCGAAGGGGTTCTGCCAGCCCGATTCGTCGGTATAGACCGAATGCAACGCCTCGTAGAGGAAATCCGGATCGATTCCGCCCGGATGCTCGAGGAGACAGATGTCGAACTCGTGATCGTACAGCACCGTCCGACGGAAATCGACCGGGGATCGGATATCGAACGAGACGTCGATGCCGACCGCCTCGAAGACGTCGGCCAACTCCCGGGAGAGCCGAATGCTCTCTCTGTCGCTGTCCGTGGGGAGGGTCGTGATCGTCAGCGAGAGTTGCTGGATGTTGTCCGGCATGAGGATGTCCCGAACTTGCCGAATGCATCCGCTGGTCGAAACCGTCAGGCCGGCCGCCGCCGCCAAGGCGCCCCGCCGACTGACGCTCAGGCCGCCATCACCGGGGTCCGTTCGGTTCGGCGCGGCTGATCCTCCGTTCATTTCGTTCGTTTATCATAGTTGAAGAGCAACGATATAACAGTATTGCGCTCAGTCAACGGCCGACGACCGCCGGACGGCATCGGCCGGTCGCCCGGGAGTCACTCCTCCCGGTGGAATCGGGGTAGTCGGTCGCTGAGCCGCTCGAGGCGGTCCCCGAACAGGTCGGACAGCGACCAGCGGTCGACCAGTTTGTCCGAGAGGACGACACAGGTCGCTGCGAGGACCAGCCCTGCAGCGACGTCGATCCCCCAGTGGATCCCCAGATACATCGTCGAGATCGCGACGCTTGCGCCCAACACGACCGCGATGGGGAACCACTTGGGGTACGCCGAGCGCGTCATCGACGCAAACGCCGCGACGGTCGCCGACAGCGAGGTATGCAGCGACGGGAAGACGTTGGTGTTGGCGTTTACCTCGCGGGTGAGATACTGGTACTGGGGGTTCGTGTCGTACAGCATCCGCTCAGTGAGTTCGGCCGGCATCACGTTCCGTGGCCCATATGCGATGATGAGGATATACAGGAGGAGCCCGATCGCGTAGTTGAGGGCGTAGGCGGTCAACAGCCGACGGAAGATCCGCGTATCAGAGAGCATGAAGTACGCGATGACCGGAAAGATCAACAGGAACGTGTAGCCGAAGACGTAGACGGACGCGAAGTATGCCGTCAGCTCCGGCGTCTCGACTGACTTGAACAGGAGGATAAACTCCCCCTCGACGTTGTAAAACGTCGCGGTCAGATGGATCCCGATCTCCCGAGAGAGTTTCGGTGCCGTCTGTCTGGCGACGCGGTTTATCAGGAGAACGACGAGCAAGACGGCGATAACCGGCGCGTTCGTCCGCAAGCGGTCACGCCACTCGGCTCGAGTCCGGACGAGTCGCTCACGGCCGATAAAGACGAGGACCGAAACCGGGAGCAAGATCCCGATAACGAGGGCGACCTGTGTCAGCACCTCGGCGAGCATCGCTGTTAGTAGCCTCCAAGCAACCGTCCGTTATCATCGTATCGGAAGCCGGCCGTTTCGAAGGCGGACTTCGCGGCTTCGACGTTGAGACGACCGTTCGAGCCGACGAACGGCGTCACTGGATCCTCTCCACTCCACTCGAGGCTCGACGGAACCCAGTCGTCGGCCACCGGCGTCGCGGTCGGCGTCGCGTAGTCGTAAAAGACCTCGTCGACGATCGTTTCCTTGTCGATCAGTTGCGTGATCGCCCGTCGGAAGTGGGGATTGCTGAGCGGGGCGTTACGGACGTTGAATCCGATCTGATAGAAGCTCCGGTGGGGGGCGGTCAGTTCCGTGATATCCGACGAATCGGGTATCCCACCGAGGGCGTACGCATCGAGAATCGAGGCCGTCAGGTCACCGCTGCCGTCGGTGACCCGTCTGACCGCCGCTGCGCTCCCGGGCTCGATAGTGAACCGGAGCCCCTCTGCGACCGGCTCGCCGAGGTCGACGTCTTCTCGCAGCGTGAAGTGATCGTCGTATCGCTCGAGGACCAACTGTTCGTCCTCGGTGTGGCTCTCGTACCGGTAGGGACCGCTGCCGACCGGCGGGATGTGTTCCCCGGTGACGGCCACCCACCGGCCCTGTGGCGCGGAGAACTCGCCGCTTGCCGCCCATTGATCGATCAGTTCCTGCCAGACGTGTTTGGGGAGGATCGGCACGGTCAGTGCCCGTTGCCCGGCCGGCGTTTCGCCCCGCAGGGAGATCGTCAGTCGGCGGTCGTCTTCGGTCTCGACCGATTCGACCATCTCGACCTGCCCTCGATACCTCGATGCCGGCGATTCGGGCGCTCGCCCGAGCGACGTGTCCTCGAGGAACCGGTAAGTAAAGGCCACGTCGGATGCAGTCAGTGGCTCGCCGTCGTGGAACCGACAGTCCTCCCGGAGCGTGATCGAGACGGTCCGCCGCTCGTCGCCGCGTTCGTCGGCGTTCGCGTCGTCTTTCTCGCCGTTCGTGTCGTCGCCCGATGCTGTTTCGGACGGCGTCGCGGACCACTCGACCGACTCGGCGAGCCAGGGGACGAGTTCGCCGTTGCGCTCGCTCAACAGCGAGTCGTAGAGCAGGTCGATCATCGTCTCCCGCTCTCGTGCCGTCGCCGAGAGGGGATTGAGGTTCCGCGTCACGCGACTGTCGGTTGCGAGGGCATGGAGCTGGCCATCGCCCTCGAGCCCGAGGTAGCCGTGTCGACTGCCGAGCGTTCCCTCGTCCCAGCCCTCGAATCCGTCGGTCCGTGCGATGCGACGTTCGTCGGGGAAACAGATCGGTTCGAACGGTTTCTCTTGGGCCAGACCGTGCAGGACCGACCCGAGGCGTTGCTTTCGTTGCTCGCCGTCGACCCGACGCTGTTCCTCGAGGAGGGTATCGAAGTACATATTGGCGAACCCGAACGGGTTCTGCCACCCCCGTTCGTTGGCGAACGTAGAGTGGAGGGCGTCGTAGAGGAAGTCGGGGTCGTAGTCGGCGGGGTGGCGGCCGACGTAGAGATCGAACTCCTGGTCGATCAGGACGGTCTTCAGTAGCTCCGATGGCGAACGCATGTCCAGTGCGACGTCGATACCGACGGCCTCGAGGTTCGCCTCGAGCCGGCGGGCGATCTGGACGTTTTGCCGGTCGGCGTCGGCCGGCAGCGTCGTGATCGAGAGTGTCATCTGGTTATCTCCCGCCTGTTCGACGACGTTTCGGACGCTGTCGATACAGCCGCTTGCCGTCACCGCGGCGGCGGCCGCGCCGGCGGCCAGAAATGAGCGCCTGCTAACGCCGTCGTCGGGCGAGGATGGGGACCAATTCATTCCGTTCTCTTGCACCTCTTTGTATGCGATATATAACAGTACTGCGTACTACTACCGAATACGTGGACGGGTAAAGAATCTTTTCAATCGACGGTACATTCGCCGTAATCGAGGGCTTGGTTCTCGTTCTCAGGGGACATAGATAGTGGGCGGTCGGTCCGGAGCGCAACATGGATACGTCGACCGACGAACACACGCGTATGGACATCGCGGCCGAGCGGATCGAGCGCCTCCACGACCTCGCTCGAGCGGCGGCCGCGGACGGTGAGGACGACCGGGCTCGGTACTACGTCCGACTCGCCCGACGAGTCGCGGAGCGAAACCGACTGTCGCTCCCACGGCGGTTTCGCCGGTTCACCTGCGATCGGTGCGACGCATATCTCCGGCCGGGGACCAACGCTCGCGTCAGGCTACAGGACGGCCACGTCGTCATCACCTGTGACTGCGGTGCCCACGCCAGATACCCCTACGAGGAGTGACCCGGCTGTCGACGCGTTCGCGCGGGCGCGTCCCCATCCGAATCGCGAAGATTGAAACGGCTCGCTTCGTTACACGGGGCCATGGATACAGCAGAACGCAAGCGCCGCGCACACGATCTCGATGTTACCGTCTGGGTCGGCAAGAGCGGTGTCGACGCCGTCGTCGACGAACTCAACGACCAATTGGACGATAGAGACCTCGTGAAGGTGAAGTTCCTGCGCGCGGCCCGTGCCGGCAGTTCGACCGCGGAGAAGGCCGCCGACCTCGCGGACCGCGTCAACGCCGATCTCGTCGAGACGCGCGGTCATACCGCGGTGCTGTACCGATGACCGGCGGTGCGGTCGGCGCATCGCTGTCCGGGATCGTCCTGGGCGTGATCGGTGAGACGCTCGAGGATGCGGGACTCACGGCAGCACAAGCCGGGGTCGCCGAGAGTGGCATCCGATTTCTGGCCGCGCTCGCCGCGATCTGGTTCGTCGGGCGGCTCGTTTTCGTTCCGCTGGTCGGTCGTGCCCTCGACCGGCGTGAACTGGACGAACACGCCAAGAACCCGCTGTTGATGCTCACGCGGTTCGGGGTTGGATTTCTCGCGTTCGCGGTCGCCTTTGGCTTCGCCGGCTTCGGAAACTTCCTGGTATCGATGGCCGGCATCGCCGCCGCCGGCGCGCTCGCGATCGGCCTGGCGATGCAGGACGTGATCTCGAACTTCGTGGCGGGCGTGTTCATCTACACCGATAAGCCGTTCCGGATCGGCGACTGGATCGAGTGGGATAACGGTGATTACTCGGGCGTCGTCGAGGACATCAGCCTCCGGGTCACCCGCGTACGAACGTTCGACAACGAACTGCTTACCGTCCCCAACTCGGCGCTGACCGACGGCGTCCTCAAAAACCCCGTCGACGCCGACAAGCTCCGCCTGAAGTTCGTCTTCGGGATCGGCTACGGCGACGACATCGACCGGGCGACCGAGATCATCGTCGAGGAGGCCGAACGCCACCCCGACATCATGGACGATCCCGCCCCCTCGGTCCGACTGACGGAACTGGGCGACTCCGATGTCGGTCTCCAGTCGCGGTTCTGGATCTCGAACCCGTCGCGGGCCGATTTCGTCCGGACCCGCGGGGAGTACGTCACCGCCGTCAAACGCCGCTTCGACGAGGAGGGAATCGACATCCCCTACCCGGTCCGTACCCTCGAGGGCGGACTCAGATTCGAGAGCGGCGACGGACAAAGCGTCGTCCAGCCGGCCGAATAGGACTCACCACTCCTCGACGGTCGTGTTTTCCGGCGGCTCGAACGCGAACCGCTCGTCCTCGAGGCCGACGTTGAACGCGATCGAGTCATACTCCATACGCAACTCGTAGCGGTCGCCGCTCGGGGTTTCGTACACCAGTCGCTCTTTCAGCGGGTAGTCGTACTCCGTATCGATCCAGAGACGCTGCTCTACGACGTCGATCTCGTCCCGCGGATCGTCCGTCTCCAATGGGTAGACGAACTCGGTGTCGCCGACGATCAGGGACACGTCGCGTTCGACGGTCTCGTTTTTCGCCGCGACCGCGAGGACGTGGGCCTCCCGATCCGCGACCCGGTCGGTACCCCGGTACTCCAGGTCATAGAGGCTGCTGACGTTCGCCGCCATCTCGGCACGATTCGACCGGACCGCCTCGCTATCGAACTGTTCGTCCGTCTCGAAGTGCTGAGCGACGGCCGCGTCGGGATAGTAGAGCCAGTTGTCGGTGCCGTTCGACACGTACTGGTTCCCGACCACGACCGGGTCGGAGGCCTCGACGACTTCGCTTCGCTCGTCGACGTAGGGTCGTCTCTCGATCCGGAGGACTTCCGTCACGGTCCGGTTCCCGTCGGTCATCTCGACCCGTCGCACGCCTCGGAGGTCCTCGAGGTCCTCGCTGTGGACGTACGCGCCCTCGAAGACCGCTTCGGGGTCGGGGTCGTCGGTACCGTTTTCGGGGTCCTCGAGCGCTACGCAGCCGGTCAGGAGGAGTCCGACGGCCAGAACGGCGAGCAGGACACCGAGTCGGCGCGTTGTCATTACCGGAGTCACTCGGACAGTAGTAGTAATTGTTACTCTTCGGTCGTCCGGCTCGAGGCGAACGCACGTTCGCTGGATTTGGCCGAGAGGACGGCTCGAACGACAGTGAGAACCGTCCGATCCGGGGGAGGGCAGGCGGCTACCCGGTACGACCGCGAGCGCCGAAGGCGCGAGCGGGCCGACGACTGACCCGGAGCGAGCGGTTGCGCGGCGCGTAGCGCCGCCAACGGACGAGCGGTGAAACCGCGAGTCAGCGAGTGGCGGGGAAGGAAGAGGCTTTTGATCGACCTTTTACCGAGTGAGCAAGGCGCGCAGCGCCGCCGCTCACGCAGCGTAAAAGGTCGGTTGTATGAATGTGGACGACCGCGGTTGCCCGGCGTTCCGACCGGGGGAATCCCGGTTGCCTTCTCCACCCCGCGACCCGGCGAGCGACAGGTGTCCGGCGGTCCACTGCTCGCTTCCGCGCCTGATGGGCTGTCGCCGGCTAACCACGATGGGACGTCCCTGCGGACGGCCATCGTGGACCGCTGTCCCCGACGGACGAGGCTTCCATGTTGGCTCCCGGGGCCCCGGTCGGTCTGACCGGACGCCCGCGGCGTTCGGTCCCCGCTAATGACCATAGCGCGGGTAACGAGCAGGGCCAAACTGCCCGACCTAGTCCACTCCTCCGTAGGGGGTGGGAACTTAAGGACCTTTCGTCTCCATCGCTCGAGTCCGGTGACGGCGGCCGCCCGTCGCAACGCGGTGAGTGCTGTCCGATCGTCGTCCCCGGTCCCGACCGGTTGCCGGGTCGGTCCGAATGCGGGTTGGTATCCAATCGGGCTCCAGGGTCCTTTCACGATATATATTCACCCAAAGGCCACGTATGAGTTTCAATTAGGGAATGTTGTGCCAAGAAACGGTTATATCGTTTGAAAGTACTTGCTCGAGTAACTGATGAAATCCCAGTCCCGCCGCCCGACCGACGGCCGACCGATAGCCGGTCCGTGGTCGGGAGATCGACGGAGCGGTATCGACAGCCCCTCGAGCGCGTCCCTGCCGTTCGTGATCCGAGGGGTGCGATGACGGTGTCCGGCTTCGATTCGCCGATCGCGGACTTGCCTCGCGGCTCCGACGGCCTCGCGACGACTGACGACGCGCTGTCTCGGCTCCGCGAACGGCTGCCGACGTTCCTCGAGCGGGTGGTGGCCGACGCCGGCGCGGAGGGAGTCGTCGTGCCGCTCGACGGCGGGGTCGAGACGGCGCTGGCGGCGACGTTCGCCGTCGATGCGGTGGGTCAGGACCACGTGACGGGGCTCGTGATGCCGGCGTTTCTGAGCCACGAGGCGGTGTCGCGCAACGCGGAAGCGGTTGCGACGTCGCTGGGCATCGACCACAGTCGCCTGCAACTGCAACCGGTCCTGGCGGCGTTTCAGGAGACGATCGGCGGGTCTTCCGGGCCGGCCGACGACCTAGTCGCGACTACCAACGCGCTGTCGCGGCTCCGGATGACCTGCGCCTACTACGTCGCGAACGCGACGGACGCGCTCGTCGCGGGCCCGATCAACCGCACCCAGTACCTCCTCGGCTCGGTCGCGAAACACGGCGAAACGGGGGCTGACTGTCTCCCCTTCGCCGGCCTCTACCGGGCCGAACTCGAGGCCCTCGCTCGAGCCGTCGGGATCCCCGAGGACCTGACGGTCGAAGCGGCGGGCTCGCCGTTACATCCCGGCGGGTCGCCGGCGACGGGACTCGATGCCGACCCCGAAACCGTCGACCGGATCCTGCGTCGGAGGATCGACGAGGGCGTCGACGCGGGAACCGTCGCGGACCGGACCGGTGTCGAGACCGAGACCGTCGAGCGACTCGCGGCGTGGGTCGAGCGGACGCGTCACAAGCGTCGCCAGCCGGTGCGGCCGTCAACGGGGGTCTGAGCCGACTCGAGCGGGGCTGGCGCCGATGAGGCAGTTTCGGGGCGGCTCCTCGACCGCTCGCGGCGACCGGTCACTCCGCTTCGATCCCGGTCTTGAAGCCCGGCATGTCGATCGGAAGGACGAACTCCTCGTCCGACGGAGGAAAAGGCCCATTAGCGCTCCGACACATCGTCCGGGTATGGGACTTGGCAGCACTGCAAAGAAGATTCAGGGCCTTTCGGACCGTGCCGAAGCGATGTACAAGCAGGTACAGAAGCTCCAGGACCGGATAACGGGACTCGAGGAGGAGATGGACGAGACCCACGACACGGTCACGCGCATGGACCACCAACTCACCGAGCAGCGCGCACTGTTGCTGGCGATCGCCGAGGAACAGGGGATCGACGGCGAGGAAATCCTCGCCGAGGCGGCCATCGACGAGGCCGAACTCGCGGCCGAGGAGACCGACGAATCGACAGCGAGCGACGCATCCGAGTCGACGGCGAACACGGCGAGCGAACCCACGGACACAACCGCCGAGTGAAACGGTGAGACGGCTGTCACGCGGTGTCTCCATCGCAAACGTGTTTCTCCGGCTCGGGGCGACCCGATCACTGCGTTGGAGAGCCGCCGGGACGGCAGCGTCGACGCTACCGGAGTCCGATAGTAGCGGCTCACCTTCGCTGTCCGGTCGATCGTAACCGTTTCTCACCGGTACCCTCGGATATCCGCCGCACCGGTCGTAATAATAAGAGCTAACAACGGAAGCAACATTTGCCAGCACGATGACGACCCACGAGCAGCCGGTGGATTCGGTCCTCGAGACGATCGGTCGAACGCCGCTCGTCCGCCTCCAGGGCGGGGCCGGAGACGTATCGATCTACGCCAAACTCGAGTCGTTCAATCCCGGCGCCAGCATCAAAGACCGCATCGGGAAGTACATGCTCGAGCGAATGCTCGAGCGTGGCAACGTTCCCGCCGGCGGGACGATCGTCGAGCCGACGGCCGGCAACACCGGGATCGGGCTGGCGATCGCGGCCAAGCAACTGGGTCTCGAGGCGATCTTCGTCGTTCCCGAGCGGTTCAGCGTGGAGAAACAGCAGTTGATGGCCGCACTCGATGCGGAAGTCATCAACACGCCGACCGAGGACGGCATGGACGGTGCCATCGCCCGGGCACAGCAGTTGGCCGACGAACTGGACGACGCCGTCGTCCCCCAGCAGTTCTCGAACCCGCTAAACGCCGAAGCACACTACGAGACGACCGCCCCCGAGATCTACGACGCACTGGATGGACGGGTCGGTGCCGTCGTCGTCGGCTGTGGAACGGCGGGGACGCTCATGGGAATCGCCCGCTACGCGCTCGAACAGGACCCCGAGACACACGTCGTCGCGGTCGAACCCGAGGGCTCGGTCTACGGCGAACTCCTCGGCGACGAGCGCGAGGAAGACGAGTACAAGATCGAGGGGATCGGCACGCACGACACCGCGACCAACGAACTGTTCGATCCCGAACTGGTCGACGACGTCAGTGCTGTCTCGGATCAGGACGCCCACGACGAACTCGTCCGGCTCGCCCGCGAGGAGGGCCATCTGGTCGCCTCGAGTGCGGGTGCCGCGAGCGTGGCCTCGAAACGGGTCGCCGAACGGATCGCCAACGGCGACCTCGACGTCCCCCACGAGACCGTCGCTACGATCTTCCCGGACTCGAGCGAGCGCTACCTCTCGAAGGGCATCTATCGGTCGTTCGAGGAGTGGACGTCGTAGGCCGACACCGTCGTCGGGCCCTGGGCCGCCGGTAACCAGTACACTCTTTGCGGTCCCCGAAACCACTGGGGATATGAGCCGGCTGCCCGATGCCCTCCCGGACGACGCACTCTCGTCGGCCCTCCACCCAACGATCGAGGCCTACGCCGACCAGGGGGGACTGCTCGGGGCGTTCACCTACTTCTTTACCTATCTCGAGACCCGCGACGAGGCCCTCGCGGAAACGCTCGCGTCGATCCCGACGGACCTGTTCGTGACGAGCGCGCTCCACGACGACGCGATCGACGAGATCGACGCCTGGGACGATCGCAAGCGACGGCTGAACGAACACGTCACGACCGGCGACCTCGTTTTCGCGAACGTCGCCGCCGCCGTCGCCGATGCACCGGCCGACGTCGATCTAGGCCACGCCCTCGAGACCGTCCGCGAGATCGGCGCGGGCCAGCTCGCCGAGGAGTCGTTCGACGCCGCGGCGGCGACCGTCGACGACGCGATCGCGCGGGTCGACGAACGCGGCGGTCTCTGGGGCGATCTCGCGGTCGAACTCGTCGCGGCCACCGGCGGCTACACGGACGCACAACTCGCGTCGATCCGAACGATCGCGACGGACGGCCTGTTCGTGTTGACTGTCGTCGACGATCTGGCGGACCTCCCGGAGGACGTCAACAACGGCGTCGCGACGCTTCCGGTCGTCCTGTTCGATGGCGATCCCGGCGCGTACCGGTCGACGACCGCCCTGGTCGACGATCTCCTCGCGTCCGACGTTCCCGACCGGCTCGAGGCCCTCGTCGACCGTCGCCGGGCCGCGATCGATGCGGCGGCTACCGACCTCAACGCGTCGCTCGACTACTCCGACGAGGCGCTGCTCGAGGCCGCCACACTCGCGCTCCAGTGGTACTGCGAGACGGTCTGTTCGGTCCCGGTCGCCGAGACGGTCTCGCAGACCCGTCGTGAGGCGATCCGCGAGGGGGTAACCGGTGGGGAGGCGTCGACGCGGCAGTTCGTCGCCGAGCGTGCCGCCGACGCCCCCGTGGCGATCGACCCCGACGCGATCGCGGGACCCCTCGGCGACCTCCCCGACGAACCGCTCGTCCGGACGGCGATCCGACTCGAACATCTCGAGTCAGTCGTCGACGACCGCATGCATACGACGGTCGAGGATGCGCTCGCGGCCCTTCGGACCGCATCGGCGCCGGCCTCGTAAGGACTCCCTCAACCGTCGGCTCAGGCGACGAGCCGGCGGTGCTGGACCTTCATACACCGATCCTGGACGACGGATCGACCCGCCGTCTCCGCGCGGGCCGCTGCCTCGTCGTCACGGATTCCCTGCTGAGTCCAGATGACGTCGATGTCGTCGCGCTCGAGGGCCGCGTCGACGATCCCACTCACCTCCTCGCTGGGCCGGAAGATACAGACGACGTCGATCTCGTCCTCGACGTCGGCCAGCGAGTCGTAGACCTCGCGGCCGAAGATCTCCTCGGCGTAGGGGTTGACCGGGATCACGTCGTAGCCGTGATTCAGCAGGTACTTCGGCACGTCGTGGGCCGCCTTGCCGGGCGTACTCGAGCAGCCGACGACGGCGATGGTGTCGGACTCCAGGATCTCCTCGATCTCCGCTGCGGTGTCGACTGGCATGGTACCCGAAGGTACGCGGTCCTCGCTGAAACGTTTCGGGGTCGATCGGTTGGGGACCGACCGGACTCGAGTCGAGCGATCGTCACGGAAAACCGAAGCCAGTGGACGCGAACGGAGCCGGGCGTTCGGAACCGGTTACGCCGAGAAACCGGCGGTCCGGATCTCGGGTTCCTCGCCGTCGGCCGTCTCCTCGAGTTCGACGACGGCGTCGAACAGCTGTTTGAGCGTGTTCATCGTCTGGTCGTCGTGGGCAGTCGAGTCGATGACGTAGACGCCCATGGCGTCGGCACTCTGGATCCGGCCCGTGAAGACGTGGAGGAACCGAAAGACCGTCTGGAGATCGGAGTACATCAGCAGTGTCGACACCGAGTGCAAGAGGACGCGATTCCGAGTCAGCCCGCGGGTCTCGTAGAAGTCCTGCAGGAACTCCGAGAGCTTGATCCCGATGCCAGTCATGTCGACCGGAGAGGAGGCGTACTTGATCCGTGGGTCGTCGTCGATCGTTCCGATACCGCGTTGTTTGGTGACACAGTCGACGACGCCGATATCCGGCTCGACGCCCTCGCCGACGTGGTCGTCGAGGCTCTCGAGGACCTTGTCGGCACTGTCTTTGGTAGTGACGACGATCGAACCGTCACCACGGGCCGCCCCGCTCGCGAGGATATCGAAGGCGATCCGCCGTTTCCCCGTCAGTGGCGGACCCGCGACGAGTACGTTCGTTCCCGGATCGATTTCGACGTCCGGAAGGACATCTGCGAGGTCATACATACGGAATACTCACATCCATCGCCGTAACGACGAGCTGGTACCACAGCCCACTCCGACTGCCGGCGTATGGTATGAAGATACGCGAAGCAGCTTATAGTACTTTTGATAACGTAGCTGGCGTCTCGCACTGTCTTCGCACGCTGAACGAGGGAGGCGACGGGTCGGTCCCACCACTCGCTGGGCGAACCGGCTCCGGTCAATCGGCCCGCGTATACGATGTGTATCCGACGGCCCGCCGGCCGCGACTACAGCGCACACCTCGATACCGTCGGCGTGTCCTACACCAACAGGGGGACCTCGAGGGCGGCTCGACCGACGATAAACGCCAGCGCGGCCAAGAACATCCCGTACTTGAGACGCGACTGGCCGGTCGTCGGATCCGCGAAACTTTCGTAGGCGGCAAGCAGCATGACGGCATCGGCCGGTGCGACGACGAGCAGGTACGCGACGCCGAAGTAGCCACGGAGGAACGGAATCGGGCTGGCGACGACGGAGACGACCAGTAAGACGGCGGCGACGACCAACGCCTTCCGCTCCCCGACCGCGATCGGGAGCGTGTTCAACCCCTCCTCACGGTCCCCTTCGATGTCCTCGACGTCTTTGATGATCTCACGGGTCAGCGTTGCGATCGCCGCCAGTACGAAGAGGACCACGGCCGGTGCGATCTCGCCGACTGCCGCCGCGCCGAAGAGGAACGTGCTTCCGACGAGATAAGCGACGAGCGCGTTCCCGAGGCCGGGCAGCCCCTTGAAGAACTCGGTGTATGCGACCAACGCGAGGAGGTTCACGCCCGCGATGGCGATCGCCGTCGCCGGAAGCGTCACCGCGAGCGCGACCGCACCGGCAAAGAGGAGGCCACTGAACGCGAGCGCACCGCGCGGGCTCACCGCACCACGGGGGATCGCCCGCCCGGGCTGGTTGATCCGGTCGATCTCCCGATCGAAGTAGTCGTTGATCGCGTTTCCCGCACCGACCGCCAGCCCCGTGGCCACGACCGCCGCAGCGACCGCGAGCGGCTCCTCCGCCACCCCACCGGCGACGAACGCTCCGATGAACGTCAGGGCACTCGCCGCGATCACGTTTACCGGCCGCGTCAATTCGAGCAACCCGCGACCCGTCTCACCGACAGTCATACGCTCGAGTGGTCATGCGGGCTGGTTAAACGGTACGGTCCGATCCCGGCGACGGATCATCCCGAAGACGATCGCACGCATCGCTCACGCGATCGATGACGGGAGAGAAGGCGTCGTCTCGGCCGGCCACCGGCTCCCGACCGGCGTCTCAGCGCCACTCCTCGAGATCACAGAGGACGTCAGCATCGATCTCGAGCCATTTGCTCACCCGGTCGTCGCCGCTCGCGTCGGCCGGCACGGCCGTCCAGCTCCCCTCGTCGTCCGAGAGCAACTCGAGGGGCGTCGCGCCGGATTCGACCTCGTCTGGGACGGGGGCTTCGGTCTCGCTCATGCTATACGTAGCCGTTGCAGGTACAAAACAAAGACCCCCGCCGCTGATTGTCACCGACTGAAAACTCTCGAGCAGCGAGCGTGGTGGTGTCTATCGAAACCGGCCCGAATCGAGTGACTTATATGGACACATCGGAAATGAACTCGTGCGGGCGCTTAGCTCAGCCTGGACAGAGTACTTGGCTTCGGACCAAGCTGCCGCGGGTTCAAATCCTGCAGCGCCCATTCCCAAACGGCCCGATTCTCGACTAGTTCTAATTCCTCTGTAGAGAGCCTGATAGATGGTATTTTCGACGTTTCGGCATTCGAGCGGTGAGGGACGAAATCCGATACCAGTTCGAAACGGGTTGCGGCCCCGTCACGTCGTGCGATTTTCAGCACAAACACGGGTGCATAGAATCGGGGCCGATCCGACCGACCCCCACCGTGATCACGCTGGAGCCCCGACCCCCGTTCATAAAGGACCGACCGATCGCTCATCCGCAAGCGACACGAATCGACCCCGAAGACGACCTCGACGACCCACCGATGTCCGTCGTCATCGACGCCGCGCTCACACACCTGGTCGAGTCTGAACAGAACATCGATGATGCGCGAGGCGAGTACGATCCCGAGACGATTCAGGCGATCGCGAACACGTCGGTGATCGGTCTTCGGTATCGGACATCTGTCGAAAGCCGGTGGCGATAGAGCAGATACTAACGTATCAACTCAGATCGACTCGCTGGAGGCACAAATACGGAAATCGAGTTTAAGTAGATCTATCCTTCGAGTTGAGCGTTGTATTCGTATTCACTGGTGGATAGGGACTCTGAAAAGTCAATATCAAACTCGAGTTCAAAGGTGTTCGAACTATCCCCGGAAACTGTAATATCTCGCCGGTTCGTATAGGTATCCCCTCCAGAGATATCGACTTGGCCCATTAGCGTGTTGGATTTTGACGAGTCACTGCTGTTTGAGACCGAAACGGTGAGAACGATATTTCCAAACGAAGTAGTCTGAGAATCGACGTTGTCGACCGATAATCCCCCACCGATTCCACCACCGTTACCACTTCCAGAACAGCCTGCTATCGCCGCCGTCGTCGCCACACCTGCACCTCTGATTACTGCTCTTCGATCTAATCCCATGACAGACTTGTAATCCTATCACACTGTTTTGTTTCTTTCTATTACCATGGGCGATCGCAATCGTGGCCGAAGACGATTTCGACGACCCGCCTACGTCCGTCGTCATCGACGCTGCGTTCGAGAACTTAATTGAACACGAGCAGAACCTCGACGACGCTCGCGGCGAACTGCCACCGGAGACGATCCAGTGGTTCAACACCTCGGTCGTCGGGCTTCGGTATCGGACAAGCATCGAGAGTCGATACCGATAGTTACCTTGTAAGAGCGACCTATAGGTCGAGTACGCTTTCGAGAGTAGATTGGTCCCGAAGTGGTGACTGTTCAGCTTCAGTCTCAAGACTTTCTGCTTTTGAAATGCGCGAATTCACCGTGTCGGGGTCTCTATCGTTATCTGCGGCTTGAGCTGCTTGCTTATATTGTTTCGCTGCGTTCCGTAGTGTTGCTGCGTGAGATTCTCCCCGTTCACAGATCTCACGCGCGTCTGAATTTCAGTACCTCACAAAGCATCGCCGGCTAATCCGACTTGAGCCATCTGTTCTGTTGTGGTGAGTCGTCGATCACGGTTGAGCAACGCTGATCGAAGGCGGAGCTGTCGCTGTCGGCGGCGCTCAGCCGCCGACGCGACAGCGTTGCCACTTGCGGAGACGCCGTACTCGGTGGGTGACTACCGGTGGAACCGGTCGTCTGGTGGCCGGTTCGCGGGGACGGCCCGACGCACCGCGAGGGCCGTCCACGCTGCCCGTCGAACCATATTCACGAACTCCTTGTACGGCCACCACCAGAGGCGACGCCCGCCTCGGCGCGGCGTCGCCACGTATTCGTAGTGCAGATACCGCCACGTGTTCTGCAACAGCAGACTCACCACGACGTACAGCAGTCTCACCGTGGAGTCTCGCGTCGTTGTCGTCGCTATCGCTTGCTCAGACAACCGATAGCTCGACTCGATACCGAACCGTTTCGAGTAGTGGTATCGAGCGTCGCGTGGATTCTCGATGAACGGCGCGTCAGCGGCGTAGCCGTGACGCGCCACGCCGTGCTCGTCGTACCGTCCGTTCAGGTACGTACAGTCGATGTAGACGGGAAACTCGACGGTCCAGCTGTGACCGTCGAGTTTCCCCGTCAGATCGTGTTGGATGACGCGACTCCACCCTTCCGAGAGTTCCTGCTGAATCGCTTCACCCCACCGGATGATCGGGACAACGTAGGCGTAGTTGTGCGTCTGTAACAGCGTGAGACACTTGCTGTCGTAGAATCCGCGATCAAGATAGACGGCCTTGACGTCGGTGTCAAGGCCGTCGAGGACACCGAGGAACTCAGCGAGGACGCTGCTGGCGGTGTCGCCGTCTTCGAGACGGCGCACCGCCAGCGTGTAGCGTTTGTTCTTCACACGCGCGTAGAGTGTGGCGTAGGCGTGGAATGCGGTGGTTCCACGCTTGGCTTCCGAGTGATAGAGGTTCTCCGTGTCGTCTTCATCACCGTAGTAGGGCCGCAGGTGGAGGTCTGCGCAGACCTCCACCTGCTCGGGGAGCAGTTCGACGATGTCTCGGCGAAGAAGCGTGTTAGCGACGCGTTCGAGCCGTTCCGGCTCGAACTTCGTCCGTAGATGATAGAGAATCGTGTTCGCCGATGGGGAGTCTTCACTGGAGTTGCACAGCGTCGAGATCGAGGTCCCGTCGGCGGTCGCGCCGACGAGGACCTCGTAGATGTCCTCTGCACCGATTTCAGCGTTGTTGGCGAGGTTGAGAGAAACTTCCTCGTCAAGGCAGTTGACGAGGAAGTTAAGGAGCTGGTCCTCGTGAATCTCACTGTCTGCTTGCTGGGTCGTAGACACACCTTCAGCAAGCAGACGTTCTAACTAAGCGGCTTTGTGATGTACTGAATTTTCGACTTCATAGGTTAGCTCAACTCCCTCTGAAAACTGTTCTTCAGCTCGTTCAAAGGACTCTATAGCACTTTCGAAGCTATCAATTGCTGAACTATATCTATCGATGTTGAAGTCGATGATTCCGTTCTGAATCCCTGCCTTCCCCCCCTTCTACGCTCGTGGTCCCCAATTGATATTGCTGCGAGATGTCTCGGCGAGTCGCGTCCTCTTCAAGTTGGTCTACGCCGGTATTCTGGCCAGTGTCTTTCTCCTCATCCCCACCATTTTCGCTACCGAGACACCCAGCAAAAGAACCCATTGTGAGAACCCCTGCAGTTCCTATAAAGTCCCGTCGGTTAACCATATAGTTCTCTTAGAGTGATTGAACTTCTAATTGATGGACATTATCGGGAGTGATAACTAGTTTAGGTCTTGCTCTGAGATCAGGTGTAGGCAGTCCTCTTTTGCACAACTCCCCAGAATTATCGTTCTACGCGATCGCGATACTCCTACTAAGATATAAACAGGACAGTTCAGGTCTGAAACTGACATAACTATCGCAAGAGATGATCGCACTTGAGGATACTTTGCACACTCAAAACTGCTCTTGCTGTGCAAGATCGAAGTGGAGATTATATTGGCGTACAAACCTTGGGTTCAACAAACAAAAAACATACTCTGGTTACTGATCGATACCATACGGTTCTTCTTTTTGTTCTTTCCAATCATCAATGATCTCACTTGCAGATCTATCCTTGTTGACTTCTGCCACCAATTCTAACGATTTTTCTCTCTCCTGAATTTCGTCACCCCATAGTTTTCTCAAACCGTTTCTCAACCCCTGAGTAAAACTGCTCCCTTTTTCGGTTTCTTTGTAAATATATTTCTTACCGTCTTTTTCAATCACTATCAAATTCAGGTTGTCAAGAGCTAGTAAGTTTTTAGAAAGTCCCTCTTCAGTGGGTCCAAAATGGTCATGAGTAAACGTCCAATCATCAACGCTGATATCTTCTGAATCTTCTCGAAAGTGGTATAGACATTTGTGGAACTTCTTCTTCCCATGCAGTTCTCCACCAAACTCATCCAATAATAATAGTCGTGGGTGGAATTTTCCCTCTTTCTTATCGAGTGGTTCGGTCTCGTCGTCACTCA
This sequence comes from Natrinema pellirubrum DSM 15624, assembly GCF_000230735.2. Taxonomy (NCBI): domain Archaea; kingdom Methanobacteriati; phylum Methanobacteriota; class Halobacteria; order Halobacteriales; family Natrialbaceae; genus Natrinema; species Natrinema pellirubrum. The sequence goes on along the minus strand of NC_019962.1, from coordinate 2,665,540 downwards.
TTGATAAAATCACCCAGTTCAGATTGACTATTTCGTTGAAGTTCAAGTGTTTGTTTGGGTTCAAATGCTTCTGCGACAGATTGTGCTGAAGAAGTGAGAATAACCTGCTTGTCTATTTGATTCAGATAGGAAAGAGCATCATTCTGAATATCATCATCGAATCTCACGAACGGTTCATCTAATACGATCGTCTCCAATGTTGTAGTGTTATTTTCCACCCCCCAATCATTAATTGCCAGTGCAAATGAGATATTCAGGAGTGTTATCTCGGCATCGCTCAAGTCTCCCCGCCGTTGATATTCACGAGATAGTCCAGAATCATCATTCAAAACTACGGTACCATCCTCATTGAAATTCAACTTTCGTTCTAATTCTGGTGCTATTTGTTGGTAGTGATCTTTCCAGATTGACTCGAAGTCAGAAATCAGATTTGAAATGGTGCTTTCCTGGAGATCCTCTTTCTTGTTAGTTAACTCCTCTAATCTATCAGCGGTTTCCATGCGCTTTTCGGTGGTATTCGAGAGTTCCGTTCTTAGATCCTCTAATTTCTTTTCGTATTTCTCGCGTTCGTCATACAGTTCTGGTACCTTTTCTCTGACTTCTTGATCTACTAGATCTATCTGATGATTATGATCAGATAGTTTATCTATTATTATGTCCGGTATTCTATCTTCATTCAGTCTATCGTCTTTTAATTCTCTTATTTTATTCTTCACTTCCGCACGTTCGTTTTCTACCTCCTCTATTTGGTCTTCTATTTCCTCAAGATCGTCCTCTAATCCATCTCTCTCCTGGTTGAGATGGTCTTCTATATCACTTATATCTCGAGAAACAGAACAGAATGGACAACATCCATCATTCAACCTAGATATTACTTCACCCTCACCAACTCTACCCTCACAAACTGGACAGATAAATTCTTCAAGAGCGTCTACGATAATATCTTGAGTATCTTGGTTTAACTCCTCTAACCTACTCTTGTCATTCCTTAGTTCTTTGATATTGATGAATAAGCTTCTTTTCTTAGATATAAGATCATTTAGCTCAGATTCGATTTCAGGTTTTTGTCTAAGCCGCTCGCTTATGTTTTCGATTTCTCCCTCTTGGATTGATTGTTGTAGGGATTCCCAGTCTTCTATTTGGTTCTCCAACTGAGTGAGTTGAGATTTTCTTCTCGAGATTTTCCCATTTAGTGTGTTTACCTCTGCCTTGATTTCATCAAGTCCTCGATCTGTCTCTTCAATTTTTTCTCGTAGTTCTTGGATTTCTTTACTTAGGCTATCTCCAGTAGCTGCAAGTAGCAACTCGATACGTTCTGGTTCTGATAACCTCTCAAGTGGAAGTTGACGTAGATGTGAATGTAGGAACTGCCGTTCGATTAATTGGTATTCTCCAAGCTGTTCTTTCTGTACCTCATCGGCGATCTCAGGTCCATAACTTTCATTCTGATAGGTTACTTTATGACCAGTCTCTCCCCTAAATACAGTCATACTATCTCCAAGTTCGATTTCTACCGAATTTCCGTGGCCACGCTGAAGTTCGATAACTCTATCAGCTATACAATATAGTATAGCATTAAAACAAAGAGTCTTACCGCTTTGATTTTGCCCGTTAATAAGAACATCGCCACCTTCTATCTCTTCAATTTTCAATGGCCCTGTGTAGGTCAGCTCTGGTCGTGCAAACTCTTCGATGAGAACTTTATTGATTTTCATCTTTGATGTCAACCGGGGTGTACTCGACAATCTCGAGTATATCCTGATAGACAATTAAACCTACTCCTAGAATAATAATTGAACAGAGAACATTCACTAAAAATACCTCTCTGTTTGCGTAGAATATATGGCTGAATATTGGGCTAGTAATTGATGTGAGGATAATCACAACTAATAGTGCTACTGCTCCACGAAGCCGTGAATCAATTTTATCAAACTGGCTTCCATCTACCTGATCAAAGAGTTGTTTATCGACCATTTTTGCAGAATCAAAATCAGATATTTTGTCTGGGAGTTCTTCTACGATATACTCATCCGGTATCTCTAGGTATACTTCGTCCAAGGATTCGGACTCCCTTTCCAGAATATCAAGGTAGGTTTTTGATTGACTCTCACTTGCCAACCTGCCTACTATGATAGATGTTGATAAGTGCGGTATTATATACGAAATTGCTGAGGCTACAAGAAGGGTGACTGTCAATTGTGTGCTGGATGGATCACCGGACAGAGTAAATAACACATAGATCCCATAAATAACTGCTAATGCTGCGGCAGCAATTTGTCTGCTATCTCGGAGATTATTAATGAACTCGTTCATTTAGATCGGCCTCTGTGACATGAATCCTTGATCATTCTAGTAACCTATTTAACTTTCATCTTATGATGACTTTTTTATCTTCCTCTAACTAACTTCCAGTAAGTCTAATGATTACTAATGCTCGAGCCCTTGAGACCACCTACGTCCCCAAGGATCTCGAACACCGGGACGGGAAAATCAGTCAGTTTGCGACGGCGTTGGAACCGCTGACACACGGTGTCGGCGGCGAACACAGCCTCATATTCGGTCCGTCGGGGTTAGGGAAAACGACCCTCGCGAAGTTTGTCGTTCGGAAACTCCGTGAGGAATCGTTTGGTGTCCGACGAGCATATTGGGACTGTATGTCCGGCTCTTCGAAAACTGAGGTCCCCATGGGCTCGCTCAGGACTCCAGGATAGGGAACCACCTATCGAAGGACGGGACCGCTGCCAGTACGTTCATCGACGAGTTCCGAGAGACTGACGATCACATCGTCGCGATCCTCGACGAGGTGACGCGCTCGAGGACGAAACGCTTCTCCTGGGACTCGGGGATCTCCCGAACATAACGATCGTCGCGATTACGATCGACGAGGACGACTTTTTCGCGAACCACCGGTTGAATGGGCGCGTCAAATATCGTTTCTCGAGCGCCGAGATGATCCGGTTGCGGAAGTTCACCAACGACGAGTTGATCGATATCCTCTTAGCGCGGATCGATGCCGGGCTCCGACCCGGTGTGATCGGGCGAGACGCTGTCGAGTACATCGCCGATCTCGCTGTGGGGGACGTCCGCAAGGGGATCAAGCTACTCGAGAAGGCGACGCGACGAGTCGATCGCTCGGACCGGTCTCAGATCACGCTCGAGGACATAGACACGGTTCACGACGAAGCGCGCCGCGATCTCCAACAGGATCACATCGAATCACTGGGGACACACAAGCGACTCCTGTTTGATATCGTTGCGGACCCGGCGAGAACGGCGTAACCGAACTGCACGTAACCTACGAGGAACGAGCCGCGGACTCGAGAACGAGGAGGACGCCGACGAGATCAGCATCGTCGACTGATAGGCGTCGTTTCGGAGGGGACGAGTCGAACGGAACGTGATGATGCCGACACCGCCGTCGGCATCCGCTATCGACAATCACCCGTCGGACGACGCGAGCCAGGCCTCGAGCCGAGCGACGAGAGCGTCGGCCACGGCATCGCCGAGCCGGTCGGGCGTCTCGGAGAGGTCCCAGACGTAGTCGCCGGTTCGGGTGACGGTCACCCAGTCGACGAACCCGTGGCGGTCCAGTTCGAGGAGGAGCGTCTCGAGGGTGGCGTCGGCGAGCCGACAGCCGAGCGCGTCCGCGATCGATTCGGAGAGCTGTGCGGTCGTGGCGACGACGCGGTCCTCGAGGGGATCGTCGCGTGCGGGAGTGGGGTTCGGCGGCGAGGGCGGCCGATCAGTCATCGTCGACCGCTGGGTGTGAGTGGGGACGTAATAGGTTTGGTGGTAGTCGCAGACGCGGGACGGTATCGGCGAGCGGCCGTCCTACTCGGCAGCGACGAGCTTGTAGCCGCCGCCGTCGGTGTCGGTCTCGCCGCCGTCCTCCGGGTCCGGGTTCGGTGCCCGTTCGGCGTAATAGATGGCCCCGTCGATGACCCGCGGCGTACTCGTGACCACGCCGTCGTTGTCGACCTCCCAGACGAGATCGCCGCTGCGTTTCTCGAGCGCGTAGAGGCCGCCGTCCTTCGAGCCGACGAGGACGCGATCGTCGTAGACCGTCGGACAGCCGGTGATCGGGCGGTCGGTCGGGAACGACCAGTGGCGGTCGCCCGACTGCGCGTCGAGCGCGTAGAGGTTCCCGTCGTGGCTGCCGACGAAGACGGTATCGAGCGTCGGGTCGATCGCGGGCCCGGACATCACTAGACTGCCGGTCTCGAACGACCAGTCCTCGCTGCCGTCCTCGAGGTTCACCCGATACACGTGGTGATCCCACGAGCCGAAGTACGCGCCGCCGTCGTAGGTCGCGACCGGGCCCTTGATCTCGCCGTCGTTGTCGTTGCTCTCGGTCTCGAACGACCATTCGAACTCGAGGTCGGGGTACGACCAGCCGTAGAGGAGTCCGTCGTTCGACCCGCAGACGAGGCGGCCGGCCTCGAGGTCGACGGCAGGCGTCGAGTGTGGGTGGTCGGTCGGCCGGCCCTCGGGGTCCTCCCAGACGATCTCGCCGTCTTCCGCGTTCACGACGAAGGTACTCCCCTCCGGATCGGGGTATTCGACGGCCATGACGAGTCGACCGTCGTGATAGAGCGGGCTCGAGCCGATGGAACCGCCGAGTTTCGTCTCCCAGTCGATATCGCCGGTCTCGGCGTCGACGGCGTAGAGGACGCCGTCGTACGCGCCGACGTAGACTCGGCCGTCGGCGACTGCCGGCGTCCCGTGGATTCCCCGGGCATCGGGGCCGGTGTCGGTCCCGGTTCGCCATCGCTCTTCGCCGTCCGCGTCGAGTGCCACGAGATAGCCGGTGTCGCCCGGAAAGACGACGCCGCCGTCGGGAAGGGGGGCGGCACTGGCCTTGGCCGCGCTGTGGGTGCCCGTGTTGAGTCGGTCGAGCCGCCAGTCCTGCTCGACGGCGTCGGGAACCGACGCGTCCGGATAGTAGCCCCACCGCTCGAGCGAGCGTCTGAACTGGGCGACGCCGTCCGGTACGGTCCCTTCGCGATCGGTCTCCGTCTCGGGAATCAGGTCGTCTTCGCCGTCACCGAGACAGCCCGCGAGGGCGACCGTCGCCGCCGTCGCGCCTCCGACCGTCCGCAGTACTCGGCGCCGTCCGTACGTTCGGTGGTCGCGGGCGGGGTGCGAGTCGTCAGTCATCGTCCCGACGCTTGCGCTCGAGCGATACAGGCTTTGTGTTAGCAAGCGTACCGATCGAGCTAGCGGGCGATGCCGATCGTCCGTCACGTCCCGCCGGGAGACGCCACCGTCGGTGTGTCAACTCCGACTACTCGTCGGGATGGTCGTTGATGATGACGACGGCCTCGCCGTCGATGACGGGGTCGTCGTCCTCGTCGACGACCGTCGTGTGCAGGCGGTAGCGATCGCCCCCGAGGTCCTCGACGATCTCGCACTCGGCGGTGACCGTCTCGCCGATCTCGACCGGGCCGGTGAACTCGAGGGTCTGCGAGAGATAGACGGTCAGTCCGGGGAGGCGGGCCAGTGCGGCGCTGATCGTCCCGGCGACGAGGGTGCCGTGGGCGATCCGGCCGCCGAACTGAGTGTCGTCGGCGAACTCGCTCTCGAGGTGGAGTCGGTTGGTATCGCCGGAGACCTGCGCGAAGGCAGTGACGTCGGTGTCGGCGATCGGCTTGCTAAAGCGGACGTAGTCGCCGACACCGAGCGAGTCGTGATCGTCGGTCGAGCGCTCCATGACCCAGGCCTCGTCGCCGAACGCGACCTCGGCGGCAGCGGTTTCGACCGTCGTACCCGCGGTCGGACGCGCCGCGTCCGAACCGGCCGTGGGCCGAAAGCCCATCGCGGCCAGCAATGCGTTGTTCGCCTCGCGGTAGCTGTTGAGAACGTGTCTCGAGACGCTGGACCAGTGGTCGTCCGGCGGGGCGGAGCGAGCGTCGTCGACGTCGGAAGGGTGACTACTCATTGGTTTGGATAGCAGGGGTCCGATCGGTCGGTCGATTCCGGACGTACCTAGAACGGAGATCCCCTTCGGGGTATCGCCAAAGCACGTTGGGAACCGGCGCCGACAGTGGAGGTCGTCGACGTGGCGCCCCGACCGATCGAACCTACGCGGCGGGAATGAACTCGGCCGTCGCCGCGTTGAACGCACTCGGGCGGTCCTGATTGACGAGGTGGCCCGAATCGGACAGCAACAGGCGCTCGCCGTCGGTGACCGCCGAGACGATCTGTTCCCCCTGTCGTTTGACGAGCGGGGCCTCCTGGTCTCCGTGGACCACGAGCGTCGGAACCTCGAGGCCGGTCAGCGCGGGTGGGTCGTACCGATAGAGCGCGTCGAAGATCTTGCGGAACTCGCCGGTGGGGATCTCGCCGGCATCGTCGATCGCCGCGGCCCTGGTTTCGGCGTCGACCGATAGCCACTGCTCGCCAGTCGTCGCCCGAATCGAGTACAGCATCGACCGGAAGGTCCCCGCCGAGCCGGAGACCGACAGCGTCGCCGACAGGGCCGGCAGCGGCGACCAGAACGACTTCAGGCCGCCGGGGATATCGACCGGCGGCATCGAGCGGACCGCGCCGCCGAGAACCGCCGCCCTCGCACCGTCGGGATGGCGGTCCATGTACTCCTGGACGACCATCGACCCCAGCGAGAGCCCACAGAGGACCGGCCGCTCGATCTCGAGGGCGGCGAGCAAGGCCTCGAGATCGTCGGTGAAGAGTTCGATCGAGTACTCGTCGACGTCGGTCGCGCCGGTCCGGCCGTGGCCCCGAACGTCGAGCGTGACGACGCGGTAGTCCTCGGCGAAGCGCTCGATCTGGGGGGCCCAGGCGTCGCCGGTCATCCAGCCGCCGTGGATGAACACCAGCGGGTCGCCGTCGGTCACACCCGTCGTTTCGTACCAGATCTCCCCGTCCGCGAGTCGGAGTTCCGCCATGCATCCCATTGGGGCTCGGCAGCTATTAGAACGCCGGGTTGCGTTGGCACGGGCTGTGAACGGGGGTCCAAAACCGGGAAACGGTGAGCGGTCAGTCCGCGGACGGACGGTCAGTCGTCGTCGCGGGCGAGCCAGCGGTCCCGGAACGATTCGAAGTCAGCGTCGTCCTCGGTGATACGGTCCCACGCCGCGAGGCCGCGTTCCTCCCGGGAGCCCGGGATGGTGTTGTCCAAGATGAGTGCGGCGAGACCGCCGACGGCCATGCCCGTCGAGCCGATGATGTAGACGGTGTCGACGACGGCCTGTGCGGCGGCTTCGATCGGCGTCGCGACGCCCGCCTCCGCGAGGAAGGCCTCGAGCCCGACGGCTTCGCGGAACGCGATCGTACTCTCGAAGTTGCCCATGTAGGCCGGGATCGCCAGCCCGACGAAGAGCGCGAAGCCGATGACGAAGGTGTTGCGCGAGGAGTCGAGATCGACGTGGCGTAGGTTCGAGATCCCGACGGCGACGATCTGGCCGAACATGGCGATGAAGAGGCCGCCGACGATCGGGTCGGGGATCGTCGCGATCAGCTGGCCGAAGTAGCCGACGAAGCCGACGACGAGCATGACGGCGGCCCCGATCTGGACGACGTATCGCGAGGCGACGCCGGTCAGCCCGATCGCGCCGATGTTCTCGGAGTAGGAGGTCGAGCCGCCGGTGCCCATGATGCCGGCGAAGACGTTCATGAGCCCCTCCATGCCGATGCCGTGGTTGATCCGGCGCTCGCTGGGTGCGCCCGAGCCGGTGATGTTAGCCACCGCGTAGTAGTCGCCGATGCTCTCGACGATCGAGGCCAGCACGCCGGCGAACATCCCGACGACGAACGCGGTCGTCACCTGTGGCATGCCCCACTGGAAGGGGTAGATCGGCATGATCGGCTGCGTGTTTGCGACCGCTCCGAGATCGACGAATCCCGGATGACCGCTGCCGATCACACCGAGTACCGACAGCGCTGCGGCGGCGACCCAGGCGATGACCAGGGCCAGAATGACCGGGTAGAGTCGAAACGCCCTGTGTTTGACGTCGAGATACTGCGAGAACAGGAGGATCAATCCGAGCGTGAGCGCAAGCAGCGGCCAGCTCTGGTTTTCCGCGGTGATCTGCGGGGCGCTGAACAGCGACAGCCCGATCAGCGCGATCGTGGGTGCGACGACCACCGGTGAGAGGAACCGGCGGAGTTTCCCGACCAGTCCGAAGTAGCCCATCGCGACCTCGACGATCGCGGCGACGATGATCGCCCCCTGTAGCTGTAACAGCGCGGCCTCCCAACTCGGCTGGCCCGAGACGCCGCCGGCGGTGACGACGCCGATGATCGCTAGTGCGGGGGCGAGCATCGAGAACGGCGCGCCCTGCACGATCGGATACCGGTTCCCGAACGTCGTCTGGGCCAGCGTCGCGATCCCCGAGACGACGAAGAACGTCCCGATGAACCGTGCGGTGACGCCGGGATAGTCCGTCATTCCCATCGCGTCGGCCAGTATCAACGGCACGGCGATGTTCGCGCCGACCATCGTCAGGTAGTGCTGGATCCCCAGCACCACCGACTCGCCCAGCGGCGGCTGTTCGTCGATTCCGTATTCGATGTCGTCGCCGACGGCCTCGTCGGCGACTGCCTCGTCCCCCGTCATCGATTCTCGTCGGATAACACGCGAGGGGGCTCAAAGGGGTGTTGATCTTGAATTCACAACGCGCTCGCCGTCCCGTCGTAGGTCGGCGTCTCCGCTGTCGCCCGTCACACTCGAGCCCGCCCTATCGCCGCGTCTCGTCGGCCGCCCGCTCCGCGGCAGCCCGGACCGTCTCGACCGACAGCGACTCGAGGGCGACCAGTTCACCCTCGGTCTCGCCGGCGACCAGTTCCGAGAGGCCGGCCCGGGAGTCGTCCCCTGCGTCGACGACGACCACGCGGGTGTCACCGTCGCCGAGGGCTCGAGCGGCTCGCCGCGTCGCCTCCGTCGGGCTCCCGTCGGCGACGTTCGCCCGGCCGTCCGTGACGAGGACGACCACTGAAGCATCAGTCTCGGCCCGTTCTATGACTCGGCGCGAGGTCTCGAGGCCGGCCGGCAACGGCGTCCGGTCGCCGGAGGGGAGGTCCTTGAGGTGGCGGGCGGCCAGCGAGACGCTGTCGGTCGGCGGGAGCAAGACGTCGGCGTCCTCGCCGGCGAAGGCGACGAACGCGACCCGATCGCGGTGTTCGTAGCTGTCCCGCAACAGCTCGAGGACGACGCCTTTCGCAGTGCGCATCGCGGGCCGCATCGAGGCGCTGGCGTCGACGGCGAAGACGATCGTCACCGAGGTGTCGCCGGTCCGGACCGACTGCCGGAGGTCGTCCTCGCCGACGCGGGACCCCCCACGGGCGGCAGCCGACCGGACCGACGCCGCGGCGTCGATCGAGCCCTCGCCCGAGGCGGGTTCGGTGCGGACGCGAGCGCCCCGGTTGTCCGTACTCGGCGACGTACTCGCACGCGACCCCGTCGCGGCCGCCGTCTCGCCGCCGTCGACGGTCGGCGACTCGAGGTCGGGCGCGGCCGCCTCGCCGATTTCGGCCCGCTGCTGGCCGGGGACGAGCGGCTGGGCGGTCTCGTCGTCTCCGTCCCCGTCGTCCGGCGACCCCTCCGAGTCCGACTCCCCGTCGCTCGAGCCGTCGTCGGACCCGCCGTCGCCGGCTTCGGCGGGCGACTGGTTCGCCGATTCGGGTCGGTCACCGTCGTCGGGGCGACGTTCGGGGCCGTCGTCAGTGTCGGCGCTGTCCTCGTCCCCGTCGGAACCTGCGCCGTCGCTCGAGTCCTCATCATCCGCGTTGTCGTCCCCGTCGCGCCCGTTTCCCTCGCCGCGATCACCGCCTTCGTCTCCGTCGCCGGGTTCGGACTCGGCGTCGCCGTCCTCGCCGTCCGCCCCTTCCGTGCCGTCACCGTCGTCCGCGTCGCTCTCGGCGTCGCTGTCTTCCGCGTCCGGCGACTCCTCGTCGAACCGGTCCTCGAGCAGATCGTCGAGGTCGGGTTCGTCCTCGAAGGGCGTACTCCGGAGTCGGTGGGGAAGCGTGTAGGTCGCGGCCTCGTGGACGTCGGACTCAATGACCGTCTCGCGGCCCTCGAGCGCCGCGATGGTCATCGCGGTGCGGGCCGTCGCCACGTCGCCCCGGTGGCCGTCGACGCCGGCCTCGAGGCAGAGGTCGGCGATCTCGGCCTTGAACTCGGTCGGAAGGTCGACCCGCGAGAGGCGGTCCCGCGCCGCGGTCAGGTCCTCACGCAGGGCGTCGACTTCGTCGGCGTACTCGGTCCGCGGATCGGACTCGCCGCCGTCGGCCTCGAGCGCGCGGTCGATGATCTCGACCCGGTCGTCGATCTCCCGGCAGCCCTCGACGCTGGCCTGCAGGGCGAAGCGGTCCCGCAACTGCGGGCGCAGATCGCCCTCTTCGGGGTTCATCGTCCCGATCAGGGTAAAGTCGGCGGGGTGGGAGACACTGATCCCGTCGCGCTCGACGGTGTTGACGCCGCTGGCGGCCGCATCGAGAATGACGTCCACGAGGTGGTCGTCGAGCAGATTGACCTCGTCGACGTAGAGGATCCCCCGGTGAGCGCGGGCCAGCAGGCCGGGGTCGAAGTCGGCCTCGCCCGCCAGCGCGTCCTCGACGGAGAGGGTTCCGACGACGCGGTCCCGCGTCGCACCGAGCGGAAGGGTTACGAGCGGTACGGGCCGGGTTTCGACCGGTAGATCGTCCGGATCGCGGTCGCGACAGTCGGCACACTGCAGGTCGGGGTCGTCGGGCGAACAGCCGTACGGGCAGTCGGCGACCGCCCGCTGCTCTGGCAGGAGATCGACGAGCGCCCGGACGGCGGTCGACTTCGCGGTGCCTTTCTCGCCGACGATCAGGGCCCCGTCGAGGCCGTCGTTGGCCGCGACGGAAAGCAGTACGCGCTTTAACTCCTCCTGTCCGACGATCGCCGGAAAAGGGAGTGACGACAGCTTTTTGCCCCCGGCGTTTGCAACCATATTTGAGCTAATACAACAGAGGTTTAAAAACACGATGACACGCATCGGGATCTATACTGCGACGGAGAACGAACTCGGCTCGATCGGGCGGGCCGCCGAGCGCCTCGAGGACATCGACCTCGTGGTGCGCTCGGAGAGCGATCTCGACGAGGAGGCCGACGTCGAGTCGTTCGTCGACGAATTGGACGACGCCGCGGCGGCGATCTTCTGGCTGCACGGAGCCGAAGACAGCATGCCGGGCTACGACTACGCGACGGGCGCGCTCGCGGAGGCGGGCGTGCCGCTGATCGTCAAGGCGACCGGCGACGCCTTCGCCCTCGAGGACACGACGGTCTCGGACGCCCACCGGGACCGGGTCTACGACTACCTCGAGAAGGGCGGCACGATCAACGTCGCGAACCTCTGTCGGTTCCTCGCCGCCGAGTACGAGGGCCGCGATATCGAGTTCGACGAACCGACGGAACTCCCCACCGAGGGGGTCTACCACCCCGACCACCCGGGGATAGAGTACGAGGGCCTCCTCGAGACCCACGATCCGGACAAGCCGACGGTCGCGGTCTGGTTCTACGAGTCCCACTGGACCCACGAGAACACCAGATACGTGGACGCACAGGTCCGGGCGCTCGAGGAACAGGGTGCGAACGCGCTGCCGATCTTCTGTAACCCCGCGACCGATACCGACGAGCAAGAGGACGCCGAATGGGTCACCGACAACTGGTTACTCGACGACACCGGGAACCCGGTGGTCGACGCCGTCCTCTCCTCGTTCATGTTCTCGCTCTCGATGGACGAGCGCGGCCGCAGCGCCGACGACGAGGGCAGTTCCGCGGAGGACGTCTTCCTCGACCGTCTCGGGGTCCCGGTCCTCCAGACGGTCACGACGATGCGCTCGCGCTCGCGGTACGAGTCCAGCGACACGGGCGTGATGGGCTTCGAACTCGCGCTCTCGGTCGCGCTGCCGGAGTTCGACGGCAACGTGATCACGCACCCGATTTCCGGCAAAGAGCGTACCGACGACGAGGCCGGCATCGGCTCCGCGCCGAAACACCACTTCCCGATCGAGGACCGGATCGACCACGCGACCCGACTGGCGGTCAACTGGGCCGAGCTTCGGCATACGCCGAACGAGGACAAGCAGGTCGCCGTCGTCCTGCACAACTACCCGCCCAGCGACGACGGGATCGGTACCGCGTTCGGCCTCGATTCGCCCGAGTCGACGGTGAACCTGCTCGAGGAACTCGAGGCCCGCGGCTACGATCTGGGCGACGACATGCCGGACAGCGGGCAGTCCCTGGTGGAGAAATTAACCGCCCAGCTCACGCTCGAGGACCGCTGGGTCGCGCCCGAGGACGTCCGCGACCTCTCCGTTGACGTGGTCTCACCGGACACCTACGCGGGGTGGTTCGCCGACACTGACGAGCGCTTTCAGGAGAATATCATCGAGGAGTGGGGCGAGGTCCCCGACCGCCCGTTCGCGATTCCGGGTGTCGAGTTCGGGAACGTCCTCGTCACCGTCCAGCCCCCGCGCGGGTTCGGGATGGACCCCTCGAAGGTCTACCACGACTCCGATCTGCAGCCGCCACACGACTACTTCGCGTTCTACGGCTGGCTCCGGAATACGTTCGAGACCGACGCCGTGGTCCATCTGGGCACCCACGGCAGCCTCGAGTGGCTCCCCGGGAAGACCGTCGGCCTGAACGGCGAGAGCGCGCCCGACCAGTTGATCGACGACATCCCGAACGTCTACCCCTACATCGTCAACAACCCCGGCGAAGGGACCCAGGCCAAACGCCGCTCCTACGCCGCCATCGTGGACTATCTGACACCCGTGATGCGCAACGCGGGCACCTACGACGAACTCTCGGAACTCGAGGAACTCGCGAACCAGTACCGCGAGGCGGGGATGGAAGACGCCCGCGCGGACGACGGCCAGCACCTCGAGGACCTCATGCGCGAGAAGGTCGCGGAACTCGACCTCGCCGTCGAGTTGGGTATCGAGGGCACCATCGACGAGCAGGCCGATGTCCGCGGTCCGGACGAGGCGGGGTCGACCTTCGCGGAAGGCGACGTCGCAGGTGACGAGGTCGATGTCGACGAACTCGTCGAGCGGATCCACGAGTACCTCACCGACGTCAAGACGACCCAGATCCGGCTCGGGCTCCATACGATGTCCGAGCCGCCGGCCGACGAACGGCTGGTGGAGTATCTCGTTGCCCTCACGCGCCTCGAGAACCCCGGCGCGCCGAGCCTGCGCGAGAGCGTCGCCGGCGTGCTGGGCGTCGACTACGAGAAAATGCTGAACGCGCCCGGCGAGTACGACGAGGCGCTGGGAATGACCTACGCCGAGGCGGCCGACGAGGTCTACGAGACCAACGTCGAACTGATCGAGACGCTTGCCGAACACGACTTCGACATCCCGGTTTCGGAACTCGAGGGCGGCCCCGAGGACGAGGTCAATATGAACCTGCTCGTGGTCGACCTCGAGACGATCGGCGACGCGCGGGCCAAATCGCGGGCCCACGACGACCTCCGGGAGGCGCTGGCCTACGTCTGCGAGGAGGCCCAGCCCCGCGTGCAGGGGGCCGAAGACGAGATTCCTCGGACTGCGGACGCCCTCTCTGGCGAATACGTGCCCCCCGGAGGATCGGGCGCGCCGACCCGCGGCGGCGTCGACCTGCTGCCGACGGCGCGGAACTTCTACACGCTCGATCCGCGCAAGGTGCCCGCGAAGGCCGCCTGGCAGGTCGGCAGCGAGGTCGCCGAGGGGGTCCTCGAACGCCACCATTCGGAGAACGACGAGTACCCCGAGGAGATCGGCGTCGTCGCGTGGGGGACCCCGACGGTGCGGACTCGCGGCGAGACGATCGCCCAGGTGCTTGCCATGATGGGCGTCGAACCGCAGTGGACCGATGCCGGCCGGATCGATGACGTGGAGCCGATTCCGCTCGAGGAACTCGACCGGCCGCGAGTCGACGTGACGACACGCGTCTCGGGACTGTTCCGCGACGCGTTCCCGGCCGCGGCGGGGGTCATTCACGACGCCGTCGACGCCGTCGTCGACCTCGACGAGCCCCACGAAATGAACTACGTGAAAAAGCACGTCGAGGAAGAGCAGGCGGAACTCGAGGAGGAAGAAGGCCTCGACGAGTCGGACGCTCGGAAGGCAGCAAAGCATCGGGTCTTCACGACCAAGCCCGGCGGCTACGGTGCCGGGACGAACAAGGCCGTCGACGAGGGCAACTGGGACGACCGCTCGGATCTCGCCTCCGTCTACGTCCAGTGGGGCGGCTACGCAATGGGCTCGAGGGGGCGCGTCTCCGACGCCCACGACGCCTTCGAGCGCCGCCTTTCGTCCGTCGACGCCACCGTGAAGATCGAGGACACGATGGAACAGGACGAGTTCGACTCCTCGGACTGGTACGCGTTCCACGGCGGGTTCATCTCCGCCGTGAGCGAGATTTCGGGCGCGGAGCCCGCCTCCTACGTCGGCGACTCCTCGGATCCCGACAACGTCGACGTCTACACGAACGAGGAGAAGGTCCGCAAGGCCATGCGTTCGCGGGTGTTGAACCCCGACTGGCTCGAGTCCATGGAGGACCACGGTTACAAGGGGGCGGGTGACCTCTCGACGACGGTCGACGTGACCTTGGGCTGGGACGCCACGACGGGCGTCGTCAGTGACACCCTCTGGGAGGAGGTCGCCGAGAAGTTCGCCTTCGACGAGGACCGTCAGGACTGGATGCGCGACGTGAACCCGTGGGCGCTGGAGTCGATCACGGACACCCTACTCGAGGCGATCGACCGCAATCTGTGGGACGCCGACGACGAGACGGTCGACCGCCTGCGCGATCTGAACCTCGCGGTCGAGGGTGACCTCGAGGCGCGGACGACCAACGAGGCCGTCGGTGCGGAGGTATCGACCGATGACTGACGACGGGAGCGAACGGGTTCGCCCGACGATCGATCGTCGGCGCCCGGAGTGTGATGTCAAATGAGCGATAGCCAAGAGTTCGAGGAGGAGTACGCCGATCTGGGAGCAACGACACAGAACGCCATGGACATCGCCGAGACGAGCCTCGATATCGTCAGGCAGTTCACGCCGGACGAGACGCTGGCCGATCGCGTCCGCCAGAAGTCGGTCCACTCGATGGGCGACATCGAGTTCCAGCACCTCGTCGAGTTCACCGGCAGCGACGACCTCGGCGACGACGAGGACGCGCCAGTTCGGGCCGGCGCGCGGGCCGTCCTCGAGGAGGCCGATATCTTCACCGATATCACGATGGTGAAAGCCGGCGTCACGGGCCGGGGCCACGACTGCGAGGTCTCGAAGGCCATCGGTCACGGCAAGGAACTCGCCGCCGAGACCGGGATGACCCGAACCGCCGCGGCGATGCTCGAACTCGACAAGGAAGACGCCTTCGAGGGATCGATCGTCACGATCGGGAACGCGCCGACGGCCGCATTGGCGCTTGCGGACTGCATCGAGCAGGGGACCCGGCCGGCGGTCGTCGTCGCGAACCCGGTCGGCTTCGTCAAGGCCGAGGAGAGCCGCGGGCGAATTCGCGAGGTCAGCGAGGATTTCGGCGTGCCGGCGATCACCCACGTCGGTCGCCGGGGCGGGAGCGGCCTCGCCGCCGCGCTGACGAACGAACTGATCCACGTCGCGAAGGACGTCCGGACCGACGAGATCGACCTCGAGATCGACGCCGAGACGCGGGCCGAAACCGGCAAGAACCGATGAGCGGTGAGTACGACCTCGACGCGGGGCCGGACCCGGCGACGTTCGCCGCGGGAGCGGCGGAGCCGGACATCGATGCGGACGCCGACGACCCGGTGTATGCCGTCGGCGTCGGTCCCGGCAATCAGGAGTATCTCACCCCTCGCGGCGAGCGGGCGATCCGGGAGGCCGACGTCGTCGTCGGCTTTACGACCGTCGTCGAGTTCGTCGCGGACCTGACCGACGCCGACCTGCTGACCTGCGGCTACAAGGACGAGGCCGAGGCGCTCGAGGAATTCGGCGAGCGCGTCGCAGCCGGCGAGTCCGGAACTGCCGTCGCGATGGGCGATCCGAACCACTCGGGGTATCAGTTCGTCGGCAAGGTACAGGACGCCGTCGAGCAAGCGGCCCCTGACGTGCCGGTCCGCGTGATCCCCGGCATCTCCTCGATCCAACTGGCCGCCAGCCGCGCCCGGACGCCCATGGAGGACACCGAGTTCGTCACGCTGCACAAAAGCGGCGACCTCGAGTCGGACATGGACCGCCTCGTGGCCGCGGCAACGACCGACGAGCGACATCTGCTCGTCCTCCCCCGACCGTACGACCGGATGCCCGGCGATCTCGCTGCCTTCCTGCTCGAGGAGGGGGCCGACCCCGATCTTGAAGCGCTGGTCTGTGAGAAGCTGACCCACGACGACGAAGCGATTCACCGGTTCACGCTCGAGGAGTTAGCGGATCACGCCGGCGGAAACGGGACGGAGGACACGCCGTTCTCCGATCTGGTCGTCCTCGCGGTCCGGCAGCCGGTCGTCGTTGATCAGTCCGCGTAACGACCCCCGCAGTCTCGGACGGCACTCGAGGCGGCTCTCGTCTTTACCGGACCGATACGACTGCCTCGAAATGGATAGAATATAAATAGTTATCGCCGATCGACTCGAGCAGGCGACTATGTCGGCACCGATTTTTTCGGCGGAGCCGCACCTGTACGTCTTCGTCGGGGCGCTCGCCGTCTGGATCGTCTCGGACCTGAGTATCGCGGTTCGACATCGCGACGGAGTCGTCGGCCCGCGGGATCGTGGATCGAAACGCGTGATCGGAATCGCCGTGAGCGGGGGTACCGCGGGCGCTGCACTCCTTCCCGAGCTGGTGGCCGTCCCTGCACTCCCGCGTCAGCGGGCAGCGTTCTGGATCGGGATCGGACTCGTGGTACTTGGCGTCCTGTTCCGCCAGTACGCCGTCAGGACGCTCGGCGAATACTTTTCGCTCGCCGTCTCGGTCGACGAGGCCGATACGGTGGTCACTTCGGGACCGTACAGGTGGGTCCGTCACCCGTCGTATACCGGCGGACTGACGACCATGGTCGGGATTGGAGTCGCGACCGGTAACTGGCTGAGTCTCGGAGTTATGGCTCTCGCCGGAGTAGCCGGCTATGGGTATCGTATTCATATCGAAGAGCGCGTCCTGCGGGAGAAACTAGGCGCCTCCTACGAAGCGTACGCGGAACGGACGCGGTATCGACTCGTTCCAGGGCTCTGGTGACGGTCCGCTACCGGAAACGCTACGTCTCTCACTCGTCGCCTTCGTACTCCCGCAGCACCGACGAGACGGTGTTCGACACTTCCTCGAGCGCGACGGCGTGGGTCTTCCGGAGGTCGTCGTCGTCCTGTGCCGCGCCGAGGTGACGAAGCGCCTCGCGGAGGTGCCGTTCGGTGTCGGATCCTGGGTTGTCACTCATGATTCGAGCGCCGAAGCGTAACTGACTCGAGCGGTTAAGTTCGTCGGTGGTACGCACTCACTCGAGGGCATCTCGGACGGCCGCGCGGCGTTCAGCGAACGTCGCGTCGTCGAGGACCGGCGTCGCCGCGTCGGGCTCGATCGGTGCGTCGTCGGCGAGGTCGATCCAGGCGCGACAGCCCCGGTAACTGCCGCGTTCGGTGATCAGTGCCGGCGAGTCGAGTTCGGCGACGCGGAGCAACAGCACCCGCAACTCCCCGTCGGGGTCGTACTTGTCCCGCAGCCCGTCGGGCGTGTAGACGTAGTGGTCGGCGAGGGCCTCGAGGTCGTCCGTCGAGACGGCGTATTCCTCGCGGATGTCGGCGACGGCGCGGATCGGGACGCCCGCCTCGGGCTTCGCACTCGAGCGGTGGTAGTATCCCTCGTACCGGGACCGGTACCGGCTCGGCTCCTGATGGCTGTACGCGGGATAGAGCGCGAACCGCTCGTCGATCGTCCCCGGATCGAGCGTGGGGTGGCGGACGAGGACGGTCTGTGCGCCATCGAGCAGGGCGTTGACGACGCCGGCGCGTTCCTTCAGCGCCGGTCCCGACTCCGCGGCGGTCGCAGTAGTGTGGTCGCGCATCGGTCTCGAGTACTCGATCGTCGTGGCGACCCCAATTCGGTTTCGGTCGCTCGTGGCCGGACGCCTCCCTCACCGACGGATTCAAGTACAGTTGTGCGAACGAAACTGACGATGAACGGATTCGTCCTCGGCGGCGTCAGCTCCGGCGTCGGGAAGACGGTCGCGACGCTGTCGATCATCCAAGCACTCGAGGACGCCGGCCACGAGGTCCAGCCCGCCAAGGCGGGGCCGGACTTCATCGATCCGAGCCACCACGAAGCGATCGCGGGCCGGCCCTCCCGCACCCTCGACCTGTGGCTCTGTGGCGAGGACGGCCTCCGGCGGAACTACCGCCGCGGCGAGGGCGACATCGACGGGTCACACCCGTCTGTTCGGGGGACGTCGTCCCCCGACATCTGCGTCGTCGAGGGCGTGATGGGGCTCTACGACGGTGACGGCTCGAGTACCGCGATGGTCGCCGAGGCGCTCGACCTCCCGGTCGTCCTCGTCGTCGACGCCAAGGCGGGGATGGAAAGCGTCGCGGCGACCGCGCTGGGCTTCCGGGAGTATGCCGCCGAGATCGGCCGCGATATCGATGTGGCCGGTGTGGTCGCCCAGCGGGCCCACGGCGGCCGCCACGAGCAGGGGATCCGCGACGCCTTACCCGACGACCTCGGGTACTTCGGCCGGATCCCGCCGAACGACGACCTCGAGATTCCCGACCGGCATCTGGGGCTCGAGATGGGCGGGGAGGCCGCGTTACCGAGAGAAGCCTTACGAGAGGCCGCCGAGTCACTCGAGGCCGAGCGGCTCGCCGCCGTCGCAAGCGAGCCGCCGGCCCCCGACGCAGCCGCATCCGCGGCCGACCCGGCCGGGCCGGTCGACGCTACCGTCGCCGTCGCCAGCGACGCCGCCTTCTGTTTCCGGTATCCGGCGACCCTCGAGCGGTTCCGCGAGCGCGCCGAACTGGTCACGTTCTCGCCGGTCGCTGGCGATCCCGTGCCGGACTGCGACGGGGTCTATCTGCCCGGCGGCTATCCGGAACTTCACGCCGACACACTCGAGTCCGCCGGCACCCTCGCGGAACTGGGCGCTCTAGCTGCGGATGGACTGCCCGTCCTCGGCGAGTGCGGCGGCCTGATGGCGATGAGTCAGTCGCTGACGACGGCCGCGGGCGAGCGCCACGAGATGGCCGGAATCCTCCCCGCCGACGTGACGATGCACGACCGCTATCAGGCCCTCGATCACGTCGAACTCGAGGCCGTCGACGACACGCTGACGGCCGACACCGGCGAACGGATCCGCGGTCACGAGTTCCACTACTCGAGCGCCGACGTCGATGGCGACGCTCGCTTCGCCTTCGAGACGGTCCGGGGCGACGGCATCGACGGCGATCATGACGGCCTGACCGAGTACGAGTCACTGGGCACGTACGTCCACGTCCACCCCGAAAGCGGGGCGTTCGATCGGTTCCTCGAGGCCGTCGAGTCGAACGAGATATAACAATCTACCCGTCTTTCACGAGAGCTGAAACGGGGTCAAATTACTAACACGAACGGTCGCGTAGGGGCGAGTATGGCCGAAACAGTCCAGCGCCTCGAGCCCCTGGAGCGTCGCCCGCTGACCGATCGAACCTGTCTCGTCACCGGGTCCTCGCGGGGGATCGGTCGCGAGATCGCGTTCGAACTCGCCCGGTGTGGTGCCGACGTGGCGGTCAACTACCGGTCCTCGGAGGAGCGAGCGCTGGCAGTGACCGAGACGATCGAGGACAACGGCGAGACGGCCATCCCGGTACAGGCCGACGTTTCGGATCCGGCGGCCGTCGAACGGATGGCCGCTGAGGTCCGCGAGGATCTCGGCGAGATCGACGTCCTCGTCAACAACGCGGGGATCACCATCGATCGCACCTTCGAGGACATGACCTACGAGGACTGGCGGACCGTCATCGACGTCAACCTTCACGGCGCGTTCAACTGCACGAAGGCCTTCTACGAGGACATCAAAACGTCAGATCACGGTCGCCTGATCAACATCTCGAGCGTGGTCGGCCAACAGGGCAACTACGGGCAGGCCAATTACGCCACCTCGAAGGGCGGACTCTTCGCGTTTACCCGGACGCTGGCGCTGGAACTGGCCAGTACGGGGTCGACCGCCAACTGCATCGCACCGGGCTTTACCGAGACGGACATGCTCGATGAGGTGCCGGAGCGCGTTCAGGAGAAGATCCGTGAGGACATCCCGCTCGATCGGTTCGCCGAACCCGAGGACATCGTCGGCATGGTTCGCTACCTCGCCAGCGACCAGGCCGACTACATGACCGGGCAGGTACTCGGCATCAACGGCGGGATGGAATGGTAAGGACGGCGGGTCGTCACTGACGGTCGGTTCTCGAGACCATCCGTTTTCGGTCGCGTTCACGACGAGTGGATACTCCACTCACCGTCGACAATTTTCGTTGTCCTACTACAACTCCAACTGGGCAAGCGCAGTTGTCCTACCCCAAACAAAATTGTTTTAGGGGCGGACTCTGTTCCAACGGATGATGCCACCCATCGCGCTTCCACACGACGCGAAGGCCGGCCCGACCAAGTCGGAGGTCCGGGCCGTCGTCGGCTCGAAGCTCGCGCTCGGGCCGGACGACCACTTCGCGGAGGTCGGCTCCTGTACGGGGGCCGTCACCATCGACGCCGCACAGCGAGCCGGGCGGGTGACCGCCCTCGAACGGAAACCCGAACGCCTCGAGACGACGGAGAAAAACCTCGCGGCAAACGAGGCGTCCGTCCGCGCCGATGTCGAACTGCGCAACGCGGAAGCGCCCGAGGGACTGCCCGATGACGCCGACGCCCTCTTCCTAGGCGGGAGTCGGAACTTCGAAGAAGTACTCGACCACGCCGTCGAGACCGAGATCGACCGCGTCGTCATGAACGTCTCGCGGCTCGAGGTCGCTGGCCGAGCGACGGAGGCCTTCCGCGAGCGAGACCTGCTCGAGGAAGTCGTCCAGTTCCAGGTGAGTCACGGCTATGAACTCGCCGGGGCGACGAGTTTCAACTCGGACAACCCGGTGTACATGCTGGTCGGGAGTGCAACGCCGGAGACGGACGAAAACGACGACGAGATCGCAGCGGACGGCGGCGAGGTGGACCGATGACGCTCTACGGCGTCGGGCTCGGTCCCGGCGAGGCCGACCTCGTGACCGTTCGCGGGAAGGAAGTCCTCGAGAACGCCGACGTGGTCTACTCGCCGGGCCGGCTCTCCCGGACCGTCGCCTTGAACCACGTCGACGAGTCGAAGATCGGGGACCTGGACTTCCCGATGACGAAAGACGAGGAAAAGCTCCGGGCGGCCTGGAAGGAGGCCGCCGCGGAGATCGCCCCGAACGCCCGCGACGGTGACGTCGCCTTCGTCACGTTGGGCGACCCCAACGTCTACTCGACGTTCGGCCACCTGCGCCGGACGATCGACGCGTTCCACCCCGAGGTCGAGTTGGAGATCGTCCCCGGCGTGAGCGCGGTGACGGCCTTCGCGACCGCGATGGGGGTCGAGATCGAGGCCGGCGCGGGCCTCTCGCTGCGAGAGGCCGCGAGCGGCGCGAGCCCGACGGGACCGGATCGGATGATCCTGTTCAAGGTCACCGACGCACCGGCAACCCACGAGGGACTCGTCGAGGCCGGCTACGACGTGACCTACGGCCGCCGGCTGTTCATGGAACAGGGTGAGACGATCGTCACCGATGACCCCGAAGACATCGACGAGCGTGACTACTACACGCTCGCCTACGCCGAGAAGGAAGACCTCGAGGTCGAACAGGCGACGGCCGCCTTTGCCGACGACGAGTCCGGATCGGAGGACGCGACGACGGACGGGGAGCCGGTGACCGACGGCGGAACGCTGGTCGACCTCGAGCGCGCCGAGGGCCGTGAGGGCGGCGACTGTGGAGGACACCGATGACTGACGACACACCGAACGACCCGCAGGACGCGATCGACTCCGAGGGCGAGCGCCGCCGTGAGGAACTGGACGACCGAATTTTCGACCACAGCGCCGGCGACGACCAGGAGGGAGTCCCCTTCGTCGGTGCCGGCCCCGGCAACCCGCGACTGCTGACCGTCGCGGGCAAGGAACTGCTCGAGGAGGCCGACCTCGTCGTCCACGCGGGCTCGCTGGTCAACAGCGAACTGCTGGACGAGTACTGCGGCCACGCCGAACTCGTGAATTCGGTCGGCAAGGACCTCGAGGAACTGATCCCGCTGATGCGGGACGCCTACGAGGACGGTGACAACGTCGTCCGGCTCCACAGCGGCGACCCCGCCATCTACGGCGCGGCCCTCGAGCAGATGGACGCGCTGGAACACGAGGGCGTGCCGACCTACTTCGTGCCCGGCGTCACGTCTGCCTTCGCGGCCAGCGCGACGCTGCGGACCCAACTGACGCTCAACGAAGTGTCGAATCACGTCGCGTTCACCCGGCCACAGGGCAAGACCCTGACGCCGGAGGAGGACCACATCTCCGACTTCGTCGAGATGGGCGACGTGACGACCTGCATCTACCTCGGGACTCACGCCGTTCGCGATACGATGGACCGGCTGCTCGAGGCCGACCACGACCCCGAGACGCCGGTCGCGGTGATCTACCACGCTTCGTGGCCGGACGAGGACGTTATTATCGGCTCGATCGGCGACATCGCCGACAAGGTCGAGGACGCGGGCTACCGCGCCTCGGCGCTGGTCGTCATCGGCGACGCGGTGACCGGCGCGGGCTACGAGCGCTCCTTCCTCTACGGCGACTGGGCCAATCGGGGCCCCGACTCGAGCGACGGGAACGAATCGGACGCACAGGCGAACGAAACGCAAGCGGGAGACGATTGATATGAGTACGGACAACGCTGACAACGCGAACGACGAGTCGGGATCCGACGGCGGCCACTGTTCGACCGCGGACTCGGACGGCGAGGTCGCCGAGGAGATCGCGATCATCTCCTTCGGCCGGAAAATGGACACCGCCGAGGAGATCAAAGCCGAGATCGGCGATCGCTACGAGGCGATCGACATCATCGAGTACCACGGCGACGTCTTCGAGGAACACTGGGGCGAGTACGACTGCTTTATCGGCCTCATGGCCTCGGGGATCGCGATGCGGAAGACGGCCCACCTGCTCGACGACAAGTGGGACGACCCCGCGATCTGTGTCGTCGACGAGGAGCTAACGTGGGCCATCCCGATCACGGGCGGCCACCACGGCGCGAACCAGGTCGCACAGGACTTGGCGACGATGGGTGCCGTGCCGGCGATGACCACCGCCAGCGAGGCCGCGGGCAAGCAGGGCGTCGAGTCCCGCGCGAAGGCGATGGACACCCACGTCGTCAACGGCGACTCGACCGTGAAGACGAACCTCGCCGTACTGGACGAGAACCTCGGGCCCGTCGCCCGACTCGACGGGCCGAAGGCCGTCCTCGTCGGTGACGACGTGACGGTCCTCAAACGGAACAAGGACGACGGCGTCGTCCTCGGGACCGGTAGCGTTTCGGGGGCCAGCAAGGAGGCCTTCCTCGCAGCGTGGGAGGAAGCCCTCGAGCAAACTGACTACGACTTCGACGACATCGAGTTCGTCGGGACCGCAACCCGGAAAGAAGACGAGGAGGGACTGCTCGAGGCGGCCCAGGAACTCGATCTGGGCGTCGTCGCCTTCGACAAGGAGACACTGCTCGAACACGAGGGGCCGACCCCCTCGAAGTCCAAGGAACTGATCGGCTGGCCGGGCGTCTCCGAGGCCAGCGCGATCGCCGGCGGCCGCGAGCAGGAACTGGTCCTCGAGAAGATTGGCTACGAGAACGAGGTCACGGTGGCGATCGGCCGATGAGCGTGGAGGACGCAGCTCCCAGCGGCGACGGCACGCCCGACGACCACGGCACCCTCTACGTCGTCGGTATTGGCCCCGGCCTGCCCGACCACATGACCAAGCGAGCCAAGGAGGTCATCGAGTCCGCGGACGTGGTCATCGCCTCGAGCCTCTATCAGGAGTTCCTGCGGGACGACGGCACGATTCCCTCGGAGGACCGAACCGACGAGGACGGCACCGCGACCCGTGAGGACGGCTTCGAACAGGAGATCGTCCGCTCGACGATGGGCCGACAGATCGAACTCGCCCGCGCGGCGTTCGATCACGTCCGCGAGGGGAAAGACGTGGCCCACGTCTCCGGCGGCGATCCGTCGGTCTACGGCAAGTCCGACCTCATCTTCAAGATGGCAGAGGAGGACGATGCGACGGATATTCCGATCGAAATCGTCCCCGGCTTGACGGCAGCACTGGGCGGCTCCGCGAACGTCGGGGCGCCGCTGTGTAACGACTTCTGTACGGTCTCGCTGTCGGACAAGTGGCGCGGCTGGGACGAGATCGAGGAGAAGCTCCGGGCGGCGGCGATCTCCGATTTCGTGATCGTCCTCTACAACTGCTGGCGCAACTACGAGGAGGCCGTCGAGATCGTCCGCGAGGAGCGGACCGACGACGCCTACGTAGCCATCGTCAACGACGCCGGCCGGGAAGACGCCGGCCGCAACGGCGAGAGCCAGTTCATCACCACGCTGGGCGAGGCCGCCGACCACGACGACAAGGTCTCCGGTATGGGCACCTCGCTGATCATCGGCAACCACGAGACCGAGACCTGGCGCAACGACGACCGAACGTACCTCGTCACCCCGCGCGGCGGGCGTGACGTCGACGACTTTTGAACCCACAACCATGAGTACTGACACCAACGCCGACGCTGACGCGGAATCGACTTCCAACTGCGGTGCCTCCTCGAGCGACAGTAGCGAGGCCAGCACCGACAGCTCGAGTTCGAAATGCGGTGCCTCGAGCAGTACCGACGACTCGAGCGGCTCCACGTGCGGTGGGTCCTCGAGTTCGAGTTCCTCGTCCTCGAGTTGCGGTGCCTCGAGTTCCGACGACTCGAACAGTAACGAGCAGGAGGTCGGCGCGACGGTCGACGACTTCGACGCCGAGCCCGGCCAGCTGATCGCCGTCGGCCTCGGTCCCGGCCATCCCGAGGGGATGACCGACCGCGCGAAGGCCGCGCTGCTCGAGGCCGACCACATCGTCGGCTACACGACCTACATCGACCTGATCCCGGACGAGATCACCGACGAGGCCGACGACATCTACGACACGCCGATGTGCGGCGAGGTCTCCCGCACCGAGGAGTCGATCGACCGCGCGCTGGCGGGCAACGACGTGGCGATCGTCGGCAGCGGCGATCCCAACGTCTACGCGCTGTCCGGACTCGCACTCGAGATCCTCGAGTCCAAGGGCGCGACGGCCTCGATGGTCGACTTCGAAGTGGTGCCGGGCGTCCCCGCGGCACAGTCCTGTGCGGCCCGTCTGGGCGCACCGCTGGTCAACGACACCGTCTCGGTGTCGCTGTCGGACCACCTCGTCCCGATGCCCGAGATCGAGTCCCGACTGCACTCCGTCGCCAGCGAGAACTTCACGATCACCATCTACAACCCCTGGAGCCGCAAGCGCCGCGAGAACTTCGAGAAGGCCTGTGAGATTCTGCTGACCCACCGCGAGCCCGACACGCCGGTCGGTATCGTCCACGGCGCCGGCCGCGAGGACGAGGAAGTGATGATCACCGAACTCGGCGAGCTCGAGGACCTCGGCGAGAGCGAGATCATCGACATGACGACGACGATCGTCGTCGGCACCGAGGACACCTACGTCTGGGACGACCGGATGGTCACGCCCCGGGGCTACGAGACGAAGTACGACTACTGAGCGACGACCCACCAGCGACCTACATCATCATGCCACGATACGAAGTCACAATCGAGAAAGACGCCTGCGACGGCATCTTCGCCTGTCTGACCCGCGACCCGCGATTCGTCGAGGGCGAGGACGGCCTCGCGACCGTCGACCCGGACGCGGACCCGGTCTACGACTGCGAGGGCGAGGTCACCGACAATGCCGAGCGCGTCGTCGCGACGTTCGACGACGACCGCATCGACGAGGCCCAGCAGGCCGCGGCGGCCTGCCCGACGGACGCCATCATCGTCGAGGAGGTGGGCGAATGAGCGACGCCCAGTCGTCGGCCGACGGCGACGCACTCGAGGTATCGGTTCCGTCTGACCCGCTGGCCGGCCACGCCGCGACGGCGTACTTCTGGGGTCACGTCGCCGGCAGCGGCGACGTGTCCGACGACCGGATCGAAGTCGTCGCCAACGATGAAGCGTCCGCAGGGGTGCTGGCCGCCGTCGCGGGCGGCGACCTCGAGCGCGAGACGACGACCAGGGACTACGCCCACGACACGTCGATCACGCGCACCGAGGACGAGTACGTCCTGACGATCGACGCCGACGACGGCGAGTCGGGGCTGCTCGGCCGCAGCGGTGCGCTCGGGCTGCCCGTCGACGGCCGCGGCAACTACCGGTTCGGTGCCTTTGCGGGCCACGAGCGCGAACTCCTGCGGGGGCTGCTCGAGGGCTGTGGCACCGTCTGTTTCAAGTCCTCGAGTGGCACCGTCGGGATCTCGTTCGTCCACGACGATCGGGACCTGCTCGCGTTCGCACGGGAGTTGATCGCCGACTGTCCGGTCGATGCGCCGACGGGCGACCTCTCGGAGACCTCCTCGGGGGGCTACTGGTTCGGCGTCGACGACGCCGCCGCACCCGACTTCGGTACGTGGCTCTACGAGGACTGCGAGGAAACGGGTCTGTTCGCGCCGAGTCGTCGACGCAAGCTAGAGCGCAGTCTCGAGCAGGCTGACGCCTACGACGAGTAATATGAGTACACCCGACGACACCACGGCCGCGCCCGCTGCCGGCTTCGACGACGAGGCCGTCCTCCTGATCGGCCACGGCTCCAGACGCGAGAAGTCCAACGAACAGGTCCGCGAACTGGCCGCCGACCTCGAGTCCCGGCTGGGCATCCCGGTCGACGCCGCTTTCCTCGAACTCGCGGAGCCGGCGATCGACGAGGCATTCGCCCAGCTCGCGCCTGTCACCTCGCAGGTGACGGTCGTCCACTGCTCGCTGTTCGCCGCGAGCCACGTCAAAAACGACGTGCCCCTGGCGATCGAGCAGGCCCGGGCCGAACACGACATCGAGATCAACAACGGCTCGCATCTGGGGGTCCATCCCGCGATCCTCGATCTGCTGGACGACCGCGCCGCCGCCATCGAGGCCGAACTCGGCGTCGACCGCGCGGACGACGACGTGGCCGTCGTCGTCTGCGGCCGCGGCTCGAGCGATCCGGACGCCAACGGCGACGTCCACAAACTGGCCCGGCTGCTCTACGAGGGCCGCGCGTTCGACCGCGTCGAGGCCTCCTTCATCGGCGTCACCGAGCCGACGCTCGAGGACACCCTCCACGGGCTCTCGAAGCACCGGCCCGACGCGGTCGTCGTCCTGCCGTATATGCTCGGTGACGGCGTCCTCACCCAGCGGGTGCGCGATTGGACCGCCGAGTTCGACGAGGACTACCCCTACGTCGACGCGCTGGCCGGCGATCCACTCGGGACCGACTCCCGGCTGCTTGACGTATTCGCCGACCGCTGGGAGGAGGCCCGGACCGACAGCGTCGAGATGTCCTGTGACACCTGCAAGTACAAGGTCGACCTCGAGGGCTACGAGGAAGACGTCGGCGGTGCGCGGGCCATGCTGCGGGCGCTTGCCCACCAGGAGGCCCACGCCGACCGCGACGACGTCGACGCGGAGCCGGACAGCCACGATGCGCCCGAGAAACACGTCGCGGTCTGTACCAACCAGACCTGCGCGAAGATGGGGTCGCCGGCGGTCCTCGAGCGACTCCGACAGGAGGTCCGGGATTCGGATCACTGCGATGCCCGCATCACGCGGTCGTCCTGTCTCGGCCGCTGTGGCGACGGGCCGATGGTCGCGGTCTATCCGGACGGGGTCTGGTACGGCGGCGTCGACGACGGCGACGCCGAACGGATCGTCTCGGACCACTTAGACCGGGACCGCATCGTGAGCGACCTCGTCGATCAGACGCTGTAACGCCGTTCGAACACACGAATCCGATACTTCACGACACACCCATGAGCTGCCACGAAATCGAAGCACTACGACTCGGACTGATGAACGTCCTCGGCGTCGGGGACGACAGCACCCGCGATCACGCGGAGAAGGAACTCGAGGGCCACCTCGAGGGGCCGATCAAGGGCCTCGCGGAGGCCGAGAGCCTCACGGAGATCGAACGCCACCTCGACGCGGCGCTGGTCGACCTCGAGGAAGAGGTCGCCGCGCTGGATAGCGAGGACCCCGAATTCGACTACACGCGCGGCCGGCTGCTCGAGGTCCGGAACGCCGAGCGAGCGATCCAGCGGCTTCGTACACAGGGATCGAGCATCGTCGATGGGCTCGGCGACGCCCACGACACCCTCCACGAGACCTTTCCGGTAGAGGAATGACGATGACCGAGACTGTCGACACCGAACGCGAGGACGGCCTCGACTTTCGGACCGCCTCGCTGGGCGAGATCGAGCCCGCCCGCAGCCGCCACATGTGGACCCGCTCGGCGGTCGGACTCGCCGAGTCCGGCGATCTCGTCGTCACCGGCGAGTGGGACGGCACCGTCACCGCCCGCGATGTCGACTCGCTCGAGGCCCGGTGGACGGTCGCTCATCCGGACCACGCGGTCGGGGTCACATCATTCGAAGACGACGAGACGATCGTCGTCGCCGGCCGCGGTGAGACCGGAACGATCGCGGCCTACGATGCCGCGACGGGCGAACGCCGGTGGCGCTACGACACTGCCGACGACGTCGGTGAGCCGGTCAAGGACACCGTCTTCTACCTGCCCTACGTCGTGGCGCTCGAGACGGGGACCGACGCGGACGGCAACGAACGGCTCTACGCCGCCGCGCGGCGGTACGAACGCGACGGCGAGACCCGACAGTGGCACAGCACCGTCTATGCGTTCGCCCCCGACGGCGCTGTCTGCTGGACCTACGAGACCGACGCCTCGCCGATCGCGCTCGATCCCTCTGCCGACGGCGAGCGGCTGGCGGTCGGCTACAACCGCTGCATGGGCGACCACGACACCGGGCTCGTCGTCCTCGGGACGGGCGCGACGACTGAGTCGTCGCGAAACGGAGGTCGCGCGGAACGGAGTTCCGCGGAACGTTCGAGCGGGCAAAGCCCGCGAGAAGACGGTGAAACCGCCGAAGGTGGCGACCTCGAGTGGACGTGGGACCCCGGCACCGAGGGCGACCGCCGCGTCGGTGACGTCTCGTTCGACGGCGACGCCATCGCAGTCTCGAGTCACGGCGACAAACGGGGCTACCTGCTCGGACCCGGCGGGGCAGAGCGCTGGAGCGTCGATCTCGCCGTCGAAACGGCAATCGACGGCGAGACCCTGTACGCCTATCCGAACCACGTCTACGCCGACGATGGCCGGGTCGCGTTCGTGACCGGCAACACCTACGCCGTCGAGAGCCGCGAGACCGACAGCCGCCACCCGAACGAACACCGCGTCGCGGCGTTCGACGCCGACGGCGACCCGCTGTGGGACGCCGAAGTCCGGGGCTTCGTCCACGGCCTGGCCGCTGCCGGCGGCCAGCTGGTTGCCCCCTGTGCCCAGAACTTCCGCGTTCGCGATCCCGACACCCACGCCGTTCGCCGGTTCGACCTCGAGTCCGGTCCGGCCGGGGTCGAACGGCTCGAGGGAATCGCCACGGCTGCGGCCGTCGGCGACGGAACGATCGCCGCGATCGAGGAGCCCGTCGCCTACCACGACGACGGCGAGACCCGCGGCGAGTACGCGCTCCGAGTCAGCTCGCTCGAGTAGCGGATCGGTACTTGTTTTCGACGTTCGTTGTCCGCTGGGCCGAGCCTGTCGCATACGCAAGGCCAACCCCCACAACGCTCACTACCGTCCGTTTTGTCGTATAATGACCGCAGAGTTCGACCGTGACGGCTCGAGAGAGCGTTCGGCCCTCGAGCGGGGCGAGCGCTCCGCGGGCCGTCCCGACGAGGGGAAGCGGCCGACGGGGCCGCCACACCGGGTGCTGACCGATGGCGGCCAAGCGGAGATGGAAGAACCGGACGACGAGGGTGACGGCCCCGAGGGCGACGAAGACGCCTCGGGAGCGGAGCAAGACGAGTCGGCCGAAGACGGCGATGAGGGGTCGGAAGCGGAAGCCGAGGACGAGGAAGGTGCCGAAGACGAAACGGTCGCGGAGGACGAGCAAGAGGACGCTGCGGACGAAGAAGCGACAGAAGACGAGGAGTCGTCGGAGAGCGAGGCAGAGGAAACCGAGGACGATGAAACGGCGGAAGCCGAGGAGGAACAGTCGGACGCAGACACTGACGAAGGGCCGGCGGCGGAATCCTCCGAGGCGGAAACCGACGAAGAGCCCGCGGACGCGGACGCCGAAGACGAGGACTCAGCAGGGGAGGACGAAGACGAGGACGAACGGGCCGATACCGGCGACCTCGTCGAGGACGATCGCGAAGAGGGCCACGCTGCGGACGCCGAGGACGTCTACGAGGGCGACGACGCCGCCGGCGTCCTCCACCTCGATCTCGACGGGCTCTTTCTCGACCTGCTCGGCCTCGAGGTGAACCTGAACCCGGTGCAGTTGGACGTCTCGGCGCGGCCGGGGTCGAACAACCTGCTCGGGAACCTGCTGTCGGCGGTGACGGGGCTGCTCGACGGTCCCGGTGCCATGCTGGACAAGGCGAAATCGCTGCTGAAAAAGCCGCTCGAGTTGCTCAAGAAGGTCCCGGGGAAGGCCAAAGAGCTTCTCAGCGGCCTCCTCGAGAAGCCCAAGGAGTTCCTCAGCGGGTTAGTGAGCAAGCCCAAAGAGTGGCTGACCGCGCTCCTCGGTATCGGCGGCGGGGAAGCCGAAGGCGAGGAGTCCGAGGGCGAGTCCGGCGGCCCGCTCTCGTCGCTCGGCGGCTGGCTCAAAGCGATCCTCAGGAAGCCCGTGGCGTGGCTCCGCGGGCTCTTCGGCGGCGGTCCCGAGGAAAGCGAGGCTGCTGCGGACGAGGGCGAGGAAGCGGATGAAGCGGCCGACGAGACGACCGGCGAGGAAACCGCGGACGAGACCGACGAGGTGGATGCGGGCGAGGAGTCACCCGGCCCGCTCGCCAGAGTGGGCGGCTGGCTGCGCGAGAAGCTGTCCGGGCTCGTCCCCAGTCTGCCCGTCGAGGAGATCGTCGCGGCCGTCGTCTCGCAGGTGATCGAACAACTGATCGAGCAACTCGAGCCCGAGAGCGAGGAAACGGCGTCCGGCGGCGAGCCGGAATCGGCAGCGGAAACGGAGGCGACATCATGAGCGACGAATCCATCACACAGCGGATCGACACGGAAGCGATCACGGAGAACATCGACGTCGACCAGCTCGTCGAAGGGACCCAGTGGGAAGACGAGATCGACGAGGACATGCCCCTCGGCGCGGCACTCGGCGGGCAGATCGGTGCGCTCGTCGGTCGCAAAGTCGGCGAATCGCTCGGCCGGACGATCGGGAGCATGGTCGTCGAGGAACTGCTCAGCAGCGACGAGTCCGAGTCGGAAGCCGAGGAGGAAAGCGGCGCCTCCGAGGAGGAAGCCACCGAAGCGGAGTCCGATGAGTCGGAATCCGAGGGCGAGGAGTCGCCCGACGAGGAGAGTACCGAGTCCGAAGACGAAGCCACCGAAAAAGAAACCGAGGCGGAAGACGAGGCCGAAAGCGACGCCGATGCCGGCGACGAGGAGTCGGCGGAGGGCGACGACGCGGCCGACGAGGACGCCGAGAACGAAATGGAAGCCGAAGCCGAGGAGGAAGAGTAAGCCCGTGAGCCGGCTTCGCTACGACGCCCGCTTGAGCGGCGGTGATCGGCGTGAGTGACGAGTCCGGGCTGAAGGGGATGGTCGCCGACGAGGTAAAAGAACAGGTCGACGTGGCCGACTTGCTCGGCGACGGCAGCCTCGAGGACAGTATCGACGGCGGCGAGGTCGGGGCCGCGGTCGGCCGCCAGTTCGGCGAGCAGTTCGGGCGGCAACTGGGGACCGCCGTCGGTCGCGAGGTCCACGAGACGGTCGCCGAGGGCCTCGAGGAGGGCAAGGAACTCGGCGACCTGCCGGCCGAGGTTCGGACGGCGGTCACGGACGCCGTTCGGGAATCGATCTCGGAGATCGAGGGCCGTGACTCCCTCGAGTCGATGGCGAAAGGCGTCACCGAAGGTGGCGGCGTCGAGGGCCTGCTCGAGGGAGGCAGCGACGAAGGCGGGGATACCGACGACGCGGAATCGGAGGGCGAGGCGGAGTCGGACACGGACGAACCGTCGGTCGACGAGGAGGCGGACTCCGACGAGGCTGACGAGGAGGTCGAGGACAGTGCCGAGACCGAGTCGGAAACCGAGGGCGGCGAGGAAACCGACGAAACGGCGGATTCGGACGGAGACACCGAGCCGTCCGTCGAAGAGATCGAAGACCTGCGGGAAGACACCCTCGAGGACTTCCTCGGGGTGTTGTCCTACAGCGACCTGCAGTCGGTCGCGAAAGACGTCGGCGTGAAGGCCAACCTCAGCCGGGAAGAGATGACCACGGAGATCGTCGAGACGGTGACCGACGAGGGATCGGACGACTCGGAGACGGAAGCGGCCGAAGCCGAGTAGTCGATCGCCCCATCGTGTCCCGTCCGCGGGGACGACCAGCGAGAACGAACGGTCTAGACATCCATGAGCGACTCATCACTACGGGACCGCGTCCGCGAGGTACTGCACGACGCCGACGAGCGCGGCGGCTCGCTCGTCTCCGGCGACGACGGGGACGCCGACTCCGACCTGCTCGAGACCGCACGCGAAGCCGACGATATCCTCGAGTCGGCCGACCCCGACGACCTGCTTGGAGCGCTCGGACTGGACACGCTCAAGGACGGCTCGGAGCCGGACTCGATCCCCGAGGCGATCGCCCGGGGCGAGCAGGAGCGTGTCGCGGACCTCCAGCGATTGCTCCGGCTCTCGAGGCTCGCCGACCGGGCGGACGACGGGGGACTCGGGGACGCCGTCGACGACCTGCAGGACGCTATCGGCGAACGGGCCGGGTCGGCAGCCGACACCGCAGAGAGCGCAGTCGACGCGGACGATAGTGAAGGGGCGGCCGACGGTGAGACGCCGGCCGAGTCCGACGGGGACGACTCGGCGGCCGACGAGGCCGAGTCGACGACCGACGACTTCGGCGACAGGCTCCGGTCGGCGATGAGTGACTCGCTTGCCGACTTCGGCGACGAGGTGTCGCAACTGAAGGCGCGACTCGAGGAGCGAAGCGCCGGGAGCGCCGGCGGAGACGCGGACGGCGAGACGGCGGCCGACGACGAGGCAGCCAATGAGGACGACGAGGGGCTGCTGGGATCGGGACTCGGTGGTGATGGGGAGCGCGGCACGGCCTCGGGCGGGCCGAGTCGCCACTCGACGATGGCGCCGCCGCCGTCACAGCGGGCGGACATGCGCGGCACTGCCTGCCACTCGACGATGCCGGACAAACGCGGGTAAGCGATCGTTTTCCGACCCACCTCGCTCGCGGCGACTCCTTTTTCGGTGGCTCCGATCCGAGACGTATCGGCTCCACCACGGGTAACCGATTGAGGTTACGTTAGCGTCGATTGACGACTCTCGAGCGCGCCACGTAACTGCCAGTGGGTTCGACTGGCGGTACGTTTATGAGATTGTGTTCCATCGTTATTCCCAGTATGGAATATCGACGTCGGGAGGTACTGGGAGCGAGCGCGGCGGGGATCGCCGCGGCGGTCGGCGGCTGTCTCGGCGACAGCGGCGACGACGGCGAGGGGTCGATCGCCGGCGAGGAACTGGCGATGGCGACGACGACCAGCACGGAGGCGACGGGGTTGCTCGACGAACTCAACGCCGCCTTCAGGGAGCGGTTCGGCACGCGCGTGGCGGCCAACGCGAACGGAACCGGTGCCGCGATCCGGTCGGCGCGGGACGGCAACGCCGACGTCATTCTGGTCCACGCCCGCTCCCAGGAAGACGAGTTCATGCGGGACGGGTACGGCGTCAACCGGCGTGACCTGATGTTCAACGACTTCGTCGTCGTCGGACCGAGCGACGATCCCGCGGGCGTCGGCGACACCGGGCAGGCGACCGCGGCGTTCGAAGCGATCGCGGACGCCGAGGCGACGTTCGTCTCCCGCGGGGACGAGTCCGGAACCCACACCAAGGAGCTGGCGATCTGGTCGGAAGCGGGTCTCGAGCCCGGCGGCGAGTGGTACCAGCAACTCGGACAGGGGATGGGCGAGACGCTGACCAACGCGAACGAGTCGGGTGCCTACACCCTCTCGGACCGGGGCACGTACCTCTCCCGGGACGACCTCGACCTCGAGATCCTGTTGCAGGGGCCGATCGAGGGCGGGCCCGAACTGCTCGCGAACCCCTACGGGATCATGGCGGTCAACCCCGAGATCCACGACGACGTCAACTACCAGCTCGCGATGGCCTACATCGGCTTCGTCACGAGCCCCGAGGGACAGGCGGTCATCGAGGACTTCACCGCGAACGGCGAGCAGTTGTTCTTCCCGGAAGCGCTGTCGGAGGACCCGAACTTCCGGCAGTACGTCCCGGCGGGCTGGCAGCCGGACGGATCGGAAGAGTAACCCTCGGCCCGTGAACACGGACGGACACCACCACTACAGATGCCACTCGACGCGCTCTCGGATCCGACGTATCTCCGGAGTATCATCCGGCTCTCGTTGACGGTCAGTCTCGTCGCCGTTCTGGTCAGTACCGTCCTGAGCCTCCCGATCGCCTTTGCCGTCGGGTTCGCGGACTTCCGGGGCAAGCGGTTCGTCACCGCCGTCATCAACACCGGTATGGGGTTCCCGAGCGTCGTCGTCGGCTTGCTCGTCTGGTACGTCCTCTCGAATCAGGGGCCGCTGGGGACGCTGAACCTCATTTACACGCCCGAAGCGATGATCATCTCCCAGTGCGTGCTGGCCGCGCCGGTGATCACCGGCGTCGCGCTGTCGGCGGTCGAGAGCGTCGACGACGCCGTTCGGGACGCCGCCTACGGCGTCGGCGGGACGCGGGCCGACGTCGCCCTGATCACGCTCAAGGAGGCCCGCTACGGCGTCATCACCGGCATCCTCGCCGGCTTCGGCCGGGCGATCAGCGAGGTCGGCTCCGTCCTGATCGTCGGCGGCAACATCGCCTACGCCGACGGCACCTCGAAGACACGTACCCTGACGACCGCGATCCAGTTCGAAGTGCGAAAGGGCGAGTTCGAGGTGGCCCTGATACTCGGTGCGGTGTTGCTCGTCCTCGTCTTGCTCGTCAACGGACTCGTCCTGCGGCTCGGGGGGCGATGACCATGCCGGGGACCGAACCCGGACGGCTCGCAAACGGGGTGGGTGACGGATGAACCTCGAGTTCGCGAACGCCGCCTACGGGGTCGACGAGACGGCGATCCTGACGGACGTCTCGCTGTCGGTCGGTGCGGGCGAAGTCGTGTCGGTCATCGGCCCCTCGGGAGCCGGCAAGACGACGCTGTTGCGGCTGGCTGCCCTGTTCGAGCGGCCCACGGCCGGGACCGTTCGCTGTGACGGAACCGATCCGTGGTCGCTGTCCCGAGACGAGCGGCTCACGCTCCGCCGGCGGATCGGGATAGTGTTCCAGCGGGCGAGCCTCTTCGAGACCTCGGTGGCCCGCAACGTCGACGTCGGCCAGCGGATCCGCCGGCCCTGGTCCCGGCGGCTGCGCGCGTTCGGACGGCGGCTCGTGGATCGGTGGCTTCGCGACGGGCCGACCGTCGACGACCGCGCCCTCGAGGCCCTCGAACTCGTCGGGCTCGGGAACGCGTGGGACCGCGACGCGGGGTCGCTGTCCGGCGGCGAGGCCCAGCGGGTGTCGTTCGCCCGCGCGCTCGCGACCGAGCCGGACCTGCTCGTCCTCGACGAGCCGACCTCCGATCTCGACCCGCGGAACACGGCCATCCTCGAGCGAGCGATCGACCGCGCGCGCGAACGCGGTCACGGCGTCCTGCTCGCGACCCACGACATGCACCAGGCCGAGCGGATCTCCGATCGGGTCGCGTTCCTGCTCGAGGGCGAACTGGTCGAGACCGGGCCGGCCGCGCGGGTCTTCGAGAACCCACGCGACGAGCGGACCGCGCGGTTCGTCCGCGGCGATCTGCTGTACGATGAAAACGAACTTCTCGCGTGACGGCCAAAGGCGAGTCGAATGGAGAAGGAGTTCGACCCCTACCTGCGGATCGACGACGTGACCGTCGATCGGAGCGACGTCGCAATGTTGCGCGCGATCGACGATCGGGGCTCGCTGTCCGGGGCCGCCGAGGCCCTCGAGCGGTCCTATCCCCGCCTCCAGCAGCGCGTGGTCGAACTCGAGGACGCGATCGGCCCGCTGGTCGAGCGCACCCGCGGTGGTGCCGGCGGTGGCGGGAGTTCCTTGACCGAGCGGGCCCGGGACCTGCTGGCGCGGTTCGACCGGCTGGTCGCAGCCTACGAGGGGGTCGCCCGCGTCGACGAGACGGTGTTGTCCGGACCGGTCGTCGACCGGGACGGGGAACTCGCGACGGTCGCGACCGCCGCCGGCGAGGTGCTGGCGGTCGTTCCGGGCGAGGCCGCGACCGTGTCGGTGACGATCCGCTCCGACGCCGTGAGTCTGCACGCTCCCGAAGACGTGCCACGGGCCGAGGGCACCAGCGTCCGTAACCGATTCCCCGGGACCGTCTCGTGGCTTGAGGCCGGCGACGCGGTCGCTCGGGTCGGGATCGCCCTCGAGGCCGCCGAGGACGGCGACGACGCGGACGACGCCGAACTCGTGGCGCTGGTTACGCGCCGCAGCGTCGATGCGCTGGGGCTCGAGCCCGGCCGGTCGATCGTCGCCTCGGTGAAGGCGACGGCGGTCCGCGGCGTCGCGAGGGATACATAACGGTGCAGGGAAGGGAATCGCCGGAAACGGCGCCGAAAGTCCCCTTCGTGTCTCGAACGTTCGCTCGAAAACGAGAGGGGAAGAGTATGCAGGCGTTGTACCCGAACCGTTTTAATTCTATAGAAAACACATAGTTTCATGAGTAATGACTGGCCAGATAAGCGTCGGGAAACCGCCTATACAGAGGCACGGGCAGTCATCGACGCGCAGAATACCACAATGGCCGATATTGATGATAAGGCGATGCGGACTGTGCGTCTGAATACGATTTTACTCGGCCTACTAGTTACGGGACTTCAGTTTGCACCGGGAATGTTCCATATGGGTGGCCTTCAAGCGGCGTTCGGTTTCCTCATCCTCTCGACGTTGTGTGGCGTCATAACGTACAACGAATCGAACCTGTACGTCGGACCGCGGGGCGAATATATTGAAGATCTCGCCGAAGACGATTTTCCCGATCCGCCATGGGAGGAAGATTTGCTCGAAACGATGGCGGGTATGATCGCTGAGAACTACGACGACATTCGACGGAACTCCGGACTGCTGACCGCCACACAGGCGACGTTGGTTCTTGGTATCATCGGAGCCGTCACGGCCGTAGCTATTTAATGCTAAGGGAAGTATGTCCAGACATGAGTGCTGAGAGTCGAAAGAAAGCCGAGGAGAAAGGTCAAAAGAGTGGGAAAGGGAGAGAACTGCTCTCAAAGGCCGTTGATAAAGTAACCGGCGACGACGACACCGACGACGAAGACTAACACGGTCTATATTAGACACGTTCTCTCTTTTATTTGGGGTGGCGATCTTGGCTGCTATCGCGGCAGGCGAACGTCCCAGTCATACACGACAGCAGGTCCGGGTACACACTCAACGATCATGAGCGAGCCGTAGACCTTTCTCGAGGGGGACCGTATCGACGCCCATGTACGACTCGATTCTGGTTGCGACCGACGGCAGCGAGGCGGCGGCGACGGCGGTCGACCACGCCGTTGCGCTCGCCGACCGGTTCGACGCAGCGCTGTTCGGCGTCGCCGTCGTCGACGAACGAACCGACTACGATACCGGTATCGTCGATCCTGAGGAGGCCCGCCAGCACCTCGAGGAGCGGGCGGCCGGCTGGCTCGCGGACCTCGAAACACGGGCGCTCGAGGACGGGATCGAGGCCGAGACGGCGGTTCGATCGGGCGTGCCCCACGAGGAGATCCTCGGGTACGCCGACGAGGTCGGGGCCGATCCGATCGTGATCGGCTCCCGCGGACGCTCGTCGTTCAAGGGCGCGCTGCTCGGCAGCACTGTCGACAGGATCGTCAGGACCACGGCCCGATCGGTCCTGGTCGTCGGCGGGGGCGAAGACGCCGACGGGGTGGCCAACGAGCCGACTCGAGGCGCGGACGGGGAACGGACGTAGGTCCCACTATTGGGGCGAACATTTACCTTCGCTGTCGTATGACCTAGCGCCATGTCACTGCTCGTTCCCTTCGACGGCTCGGCGTTGGCGACGCGTGCGCTCGAGCGCGCGTCGACGTTCGGCGACTTGCTCGACGAGGAAGTCGTCGCGCTGACGGTGATTCCGGACGACCCCGAGTACGCGCGGGACCGGGGCTGGATCACGCAGGGCGAACCGTTCGACGTGGACGCGATCGCCGCGGGGATCGGGGATCGGGCCAACGAGGTCGCGCCCGAGGCGACGGTCCGGACCGAGCGCGTCGACTCGGACGAGCCGACCGCGACGTCGACGACCAACGTCGTCCGCGAGATCCGCCGGGTCGCCGCCGAGATCGAGGCCAGCGTGGTCTTCATCGGCTCCGAGAACGCCGGCTCGGTGATCGCGCCCCAGTCAAGCGTCGGGAGCCCGGTCGCGAGCGACCACCGCTACGACGTCTACGTCGTCCGCGAGCCCGGCCACGAGGTCGACCCCGAGGACCTCGCGGACATCGACTCGACGCAGGACGACCTCTGAGACGGTCCGTTGGACCGATTTACCGCTGGGACCGCGGCCCGACCTGGCCCCTTCTGACAATGGCCGACAGGAACCGTCTGTGCAACGGTGACCCCCGTCGGAACCGGCCACCGGCTGGCGATTCGGAGGAACGTTTATTCCGTTGACCGACGACGGTTCGGACGAAATGGTCGATCGGAACGGGTGGGACCGGGACGGCACCGCGCCGACCGGGACTACCCATGACCCGCCGGCGTCGTTCGTCGAGCAGGCGAACGTCTCCGATCCGGGGATCTACGAGGCGTTCGAGGCCGACTGGCCGTCCTGCTGGACGCGCGCGGCGGACCTGCTCTCGTGGGACGAGCCCTACGACACCGTCCTCGAGGACGCGGACGCCCCCTTCTATCGGTGGTTCCCCGACGGACGACTCAACGCCGCGTACAACTGTCTGGATCGACACCTCGAGTCGGGGCGCAAGAACCACGCCGCGATCCGCTGGGAGGGCAAACAGGGCGAGCGCCGCACCTACACCTACCGCGACCTCTACGTCGAGGTCAACGAGTTCGCGGCGGCGCTGCGCGATCTCGGCGTCGAAGAGGACGACGTCGTGACGATCTATCTGCCGATGATCCCCGAGTTGCCGATCGCGATGCTGGCGTGTGCCCGCATCGGCGCACCGCACAGCGTCGTCTTCGCGGGACTCTCCGCGGACGCCTTGGCGACGCGGATGGACGCCGCCGACAGCGAGTTCCTCGTGACCTGTGACGGCTACTACCGCCGGGGCGACGCGTTCAACCAGAAGAGCAAGGCCGACAACGCACGGCTCGCGCTCGAGCAGGACGTGCGGACGGTCGTCGTCGACCGACTCGGTGACGACCTGCCCCATGTCCTCGGCGACGACGAGTACGACTATCACGAGCTTCGGGACGCGTTCGCCGGCGCGACCGTCGAGCCGGTCTCGCGGGACGCCGAGGACATGCTGTTTCTGATGTACACGTCGGGGACGACCGGCGAGCCGAAGGGCGTCGTCCACTCGACGGGCGGCTATCTCGCCCACGTCGCCTGGACGAGCCACGCCGTCCTCGACGTCAAGCCCGCGGACACCTACTGGTGTGCGGCCGATATCGGCTGGATCACGGGCCACTCCTACATCGTCTACGGCCCGCTGGCGCTGGGAACGACGACGGTGATGTACGAAGGGACCCCCGACTATCCCGACCGGGACCGCCTCTGGGAAATCGTCGACCGCAACGCCGTCGACGTCTTCTACACCGCGCCGACGGCGATCCGGGCGTTCATGAAGTGGGGCGAGGAGTACCCCACCGAACACGACCTCTCCTCGCTGCGGCTACTGGGCTCCGTCGGCGAGCCGATCAGCCCCCGGCCGTGGAACTGGTACCGCGACCACGTCGGGGGCGGCGACTGCCCAGTCGTCGACACCTGGTGGCAGACCGAGACCGGCGCGGTGACGATCTCGACGCTGCCCGGCGTCGACGAGATGAAGCCCGGCTCCGCGGGGCCGCCCCTGCCCGGCATCGACGCGAACGTCGTCGACGAGGCCGGCAATCCCGTCGAACCCGGCCGGACCGGCTATCTCACCATCGACCGGCCGTGGCCGGGGATGGCACAGACGCTGTACGACAACGACGAGCGGTTCGTCACCGAGTACTGGCAGCGCTTTTCCGACCCCGCGGCCGACGACTGGCGCTACTTCAGCGGCGACACCGCCCGGATCGACGAGGACGGCTACATCACCGTCCTCGGCCGGGTCGACGACGTGATCAACGTCTCCGGTCACCGGCTGGGCACCATGGAGGTCGAGAGCGCGATCACCGACGTCGACGGCGTCGCCGAGGCCGCCGTCGTCGGCCGCTCGAGCCCGGCCGGCGACACCGAGATCTACGCCTACGTCAGCACCGAGAGCGGCCGCGAACCCGGCGATCGGATCCGGGCGGCGATCCGCGAGAACGTCGCGGCGGCGATCGGGCCGATCGCGACGCCGACCGAACTC
Organism: Natrinema pellirubrum DSM 15624; assembly: GCF_000230735.2. Classification (NCBI taxonomy): domain Archaea; kingdom Methanobacteriati; phylum Methanobacteriota; class Halobacteria; order Halobacteriales; family Natrialbaceae; genus Natrinema; species Natrinema pellirubrum. The sequence goes on along the minus strand of NC_019962.1, from coordinate 2,624,702 downwards.
GTCTTCACGCCGGAACTGCCCAAGACCCGCTCGGGCAAGATCATGCGCCGACTGCTCGAGGACGTCGCTAACGGGGAGTCGCTGGGCGATACGAGCGCCCTACGCAACCCAGAGATCGTCGGCGAGATCCAGGCCGAGGTCGGCGACGAGGGGCCGGACGGCGGCCGCGACCGGTAGCTATTTCGGCTTTTCAGCGACCGCGAAACGCGATTGGTGCGCGATTCAGTCCCGTAGACTCCGCCTCGTTCGTGGCGCCGCCGAATCGGCGATACAATTATGTTCGGGTCGCCAGAATAGGCGAACCAGACGCCATGAGTCTCGAGGGGACCACGGGGGCGGTACTCAGGCGGCGGGAGTACGAATCGCTCCTCGACGCCGCGGAGACCTACCGCGAGGCGCTGGTGATCCGACTCTGTGGCGACGTGGGGCTGCGGCCGGCCGAACTGACCCGGCTGACCATCGACCACGTCGACCAGGTCCGGATCGACCCGCCCCGGTATCTGGTGCGGGTACCGACCGACGACGAGCGGGACGAACGGACCGCCTACCTGCCGACTCGCGTCGAGCGCGAACTCCGACGCTACGCCCGCAGTAACGATCTCTCGCCCGAGGATCGGATCTTCTCGGTCACGCCGCGGCGGCTCCAGATGCTCGTCTCAGACGTCGCCGACCGGGCCGGCGAGCTGTTCGACGACCCCGCCCTCGCGGACGTCTCCACCAGCGACCTCCGGCAGTACTTCGCCCACACCGCCCTCGTCGACCACGACGTCAACCCCCGCGTCGTCAAGACCGCCGGCGGCTGGCGCAGTTTCGAAGCCCTCGAGACCTATCTCCCCGAGCCGACCGACGCCGAGATCGTCGACGCCTTCGACCCGGTTGAGGGGCCGGCCGGCCCCCGGTCCGGCGACCACGGGTCCGGGCCCGCGGTGAGCGACGACAGCGTGATCCGGCTGCTGTTGGCCGCAAGCGATCGGTACGCCCTCCTGCGGCTGGACGCGGACGGCTACGTCGAACGCTGGAACCGGAGCGCAGCCGCGATGTTCGGCTACCGGGCCGGCGAGATCGTCGGCACCCACGTCTCGACGTTTTACACCGACGACGCCGTCGCCGACGGCGCGCCCGAGCGGGCCCTCTCGACCGCCCTCGACGAATCCGGCTGCGAGACCGACGGCTGGCGCGTCCACAAGGACGGCTCGCAGTTCCGCGCGACCGAGGTCGTCTCGCCGCTCCGGGACGATCAGGGCCACCACCGCGGCTTCGCCGTCTTCGTCCGCGACGTCACCGCCGCCCACGAGGAACTCGCGGCCGCCCGCGACCGACGCGACGAACTCGAGAGTGTGTACGCCGTCGCCCGGCGACACCGGGCTGTCACCCACGCGCTGCTCGAGGCGACCGACCACGAGGAGGTCGAGACGGCCACCTGCGCGACCCTGACCGACGGCCGGGCCTACCGGTTCGCCTGGATCGATCGGGCGACGTTCTCCGATCGCCGCCGCGAGTGGCGCGCCGCCAGCGGGATCGAACCCGACGCCGTTTCCCGGCTCGTCCCCGAAGAGTGGGACGGCGACGACCCGACGGTCGACCTCGAGAGTACCGCGTTCGTCCCCGACACTGGGGCCGATGGCGGTGAGCCGCCGGTCACCGTGGCCGACGACGTCGCGGCAACCGTCGGTGGGGAGTCTTTCGAGGGCACGCTCGCGAGGGTGCCGCTGGCTTACGGCGATACCGTCTACGGGACGCTCGCGGTCGCGACCGACCGGCCGGCAGCGTTCGCGGACGACGAACGAACGTGGCTCGCGACGATCGGCCGACAGGTCGGCTACGCCATCGCCGCGATCCGGCGGCGCAACCTCCTGTTGTCCGATCGTGTGATCGAACTCGAGGTCGCCTGCCGGGACGACCGCTCCTTTTTCGTCGACGCCTCGGGGCGGCTCGACTGCCGGCTCGAACTCGACTCGCTGGTGCCGATCGACGAGTCCACTCGGCTCTACTACGTCCGGCTCGCGGACGGCTCGCCCGGCGACGTCTTCGACCTCGCGGCGGACGACCCCGCGATCGAGGACTGCCGGCTGGTCGAGACCGACGAGGACGGCTGGCGGATCGAAATCGTCGTCGAGGGCTCGTGTCCGATCGGCACGCTGACCGAGTACGGTGCGACCGTCCACGAGGCGATCTTCGACAGCGGTACGGCGACGATCACTGCCGAATGTGCAGCCGACGCCGATCTCCGGACGATCCTCGACGGCCTGCGGTCGGCGTTTCCCGACTCCGAACTGGTCGGCAAACGCGAGACCGAACGGGCCGTCCAGACGGCCCGCGAGTTCCGCGAGGGCCTCGAGGACCGGCTGACCGACCGCCAGGAGGCCGCGCTCCGGGCGGCCTATTTCGGCGGCTACTACGACTGGCCCCGGGAGAGTACGGCCGAGGAGGTCGCCGACGCGATGGGGGTCTCTTCGCCGACGCTGCACAACCACCTGCGGAAGGGGCAACACGAGCTGTTGCGGACCTTTTTCGACGATCCGGACGGGTAGGCACGAAGCCTCCGTCACGGGGCGACACGCAGAAGGCTACATACCTAGAGGCTCGCCTCGAGCCGACGACCGTCGGTGCCGACGGTGCGGCTCCGACGGTGCGGTCGATTCGTCGCGCCGCCGATTCACCCCGTCGTGAGCCCGTCGCGGCGGCCTATCACGTCCTAATATAGTCAATATATGCTAGGGCAGCCGGGGTGAATGGGGTCGATTTTGCACAACTAGAGGGGCTCTTTACTATGGAGGTACGTGATTGAGTGTCTGTACCATGTCACAGGAGGATGCCGAACTCGAGGCACGACTCGAGGAGCAGGAGGCCTTCGAGCCTCCCGAGTCGTTCGTCGAGCAGGCAAACGTCACTGATCAGGGGATCTACGAGGAGTTCGAGGAGAACTGGCCGGAGTGTTGGGAGCGTGCGGCCGACCTCATCTCGTGGGACGAGGAGTACGACACCGTTCTCGAGGACGGGGACGCCCCGTTCTACGAGTGGTTCACCGGCGGCGAACTCAACGCGTCGTACAACTGTCTTGACCGGCACGTCGAGGAGGGTCGCGCCGACAGCGTGGCGATCGAGTGGGAAGGCGAACTCGGGGAGACGCGCACGTACACCTACGAGGAACTGCTCGACGAGGTCGAGGACTTCGCGGCGACGCTGCGGGGCCTCGGCGTCGAGGAAGACGACGTCGTCACGCTGTACATGCCGATGATTCCCGAGTTGCCGATCGCGATGCTCGCGTGTGCCCGCATCGGCGCACCCCACAGCGTCGTCTTCGCCGGCTTCTCGGCGGACGCGCTGGCGACCCGGATGAACTCGGCCGACAGCGAGTACCTGGTCACCTGCGACGGCTACTACCGCCGCGGGGACGCGCTCGATCACATCTCGAAGGCCAACGAGGGCCTCGAGGGGGTCGATCACGAGGTTTCCGACGTCGTGGTCGTCGACCGGCTGGGTGACGACCTCGATCACGACCTGGCTGACAACCAGCACGACTACGACGAGCTGGTGGCCGACCACGAGGGGTCGACGGTCGAGCCGGTCTCCCGCGACGCCGAGGACATGCTGTTCCTGATGTACACCTCGGGGACGACGGGCAAGCCGAAGGGGGTCAAACACACCACCGGCGGCTACCTCGCGTACACGGCGTGGACGAGCCACGCGGTGTTGGACATCGAGGCCGACGACACCTACTGGTGTTCGGCCGACATCGGGTGGATCACGGGCCACTCCTACATCGTCTACGGGCCGCTCGCGCTCGGGACGACCAGCGTCATGTACGAGGGGACGCCCGACTACCCCGACAAGGACCGGCTGTGGGAGATCGTCGAGAAGAACGGCGTCGACATCTTCTACACCGCGCCCACGGCGATCCGGGCGTTCATGAAGTGGGGCTCGGAGTACACCGAGAACCACGACCTGTCCTCGCTGCGGCTGCTGGGGACCGTCGGCGAGCCGATCAATCCGCGGGCGTGGAAGTGGTACTACAAGCACATCGGCAACGAGGAGTGCCCGATCGTCGACACCTGGTGGCAGACCGAGACCGGCGGGATGATGATCACGACGCTACCTGGCGTCAACACCATGAAACCCGGCTCCGCCGGCCCGGCGCTCCCGGGCATCGACGCACAGGTCGTCGACACCGAGGGCGAGGAAGTCGAGGCCGGACGGGCCGGCTACGTCACGGTCAACAACCCCTGGCCCGGCATGCTCCGGACGCTGTACAACAACGACGAACGATTCGTCTCGGAGTACTGGGAGGAGTACTCCGACCCCGACGCCGACGAGTGGGTCTACTTCCCCGAGGACGGGGCGAAGATCGACGAGGATGGCTACATTACCATCCTCGGCCGTGTCGACGACGTGATCAACGTCTCCGGCCACCGGCTGGGCACCATGGAGATCGAATCCGCCGTCGTCGGCGTCGAAGGGATCGCCGAGGCCGCCGTCGTCGGCGGCGACCACGACGTCAAGGGCGAGGCGGTCTACGTCTACGCCATCCCCGAGGACGGCTACGAGGACCGCCACGCCGAACTCGAGGAGAAGGCCATGGCGGCCGTCCTCGATTCGATCGGGCCGATCGCCAAACCCGAGCAGATCATCTTCACGCACGAGCTGCCCAAGACCCGCTCGGGCAAGATCATGCGTCGGCTGCTCGAGGACATCGCGAGCGGCAACGAACTCGGCAACACGTCGACGCTCCGGAACCCGGACGTCGTCGACGACATCGCGGAACAGGTATCGGACGACTGACCCACTGAGACGGTTTTTTCGAACAAAAAACGACTGACACACGACTCGCACACATATGCCAGATAATAACACTCAGGACTCGACCGATAGACAAGCCGCAACGGACGGTGGCGTGGCCGGACAGGCCGGCCAAGCCCACCGAAACACCGACTACCTCAACGCGGAGGTGAACCTGCTGAACCCGAGTACCCAGTTCATGCGTGACCACCTACGCATCGTCTGGACGGGCTTTGTCATCTGGGTTCTCGCGGTGTGGGGCCCGGTAACGGCAACGTACCTGGCGACCGATACGATGACGACCCAGATGCCGGTACTCGGCTTCCCGCTGCACTACTTCCTGGTCGCCTTTGGCGCGCCGACCAGCGCCTTGCTCCTGTCGTTCTGGTACTCGCGCAAGCGTGACGCGCTAGACGAGAAGTACGGCATCGACCACGCGTCCGTCGAGAGCGCCGGCCACGAGAGCGGTGATGCGACGGCCGCCGACGGGGGGATCGACGAATGACGAGCGCTGCGACCGTTCCGCTACAGGAGAGCCTCCTGCCGGAGGCGCTTGACATCTCGTTCAAGATCATCCCGGCGATTCTGGTGATCGGAATGCTGGGGCTGTTCCTCGCGATCGGCTTCGTCTTCCGCGTGGCCGATACCGAGGACATGTGGGTCGCCGGCCGGTCGATCGGGAACGTCGAGAACGGAATGGCGATCGGCGCGAACTGGATGTCGGCGGCGTCCTATCTCGGGATGGCGGCCTCGATCGCACTGGCCGGCTTCTACGGGCTGGTGTACGTCGTCGGCTGGACGACGGGCTATTTCATCCTGCTGATCTTCATGGCCGCACAGCTGCGCCGGTTCGGGAAGTACACCGCGCCGGACTTCGTCGGCGATCGCTTCAACTCCGACAGCGCACGCGCCATCGCGGCCGTGACGACGTTCCTCATCGGGTTCGTCTACGCCATCGGGCAGGCAAAGGGGATGGCCCTGGTCGGCCTGTACATCTTCGGTGACTACGGCGGCCTCATCCCCGGTCTGGACGGCTACCAGGTGATGGTCGTCGCCATGATGGTCATCACCGTCGGCTACCTGACGCTGTCGGGCATGATGGGCGCGACCAAGAATCAGGCGGTCCAGTACGTCATCCTCATCCTGGCGTTCGTGGTCGGCCTGTTCGTCGTCGGCTACACGAACGGCTACTCGACCGTGCTGCCCCAACTCGAGTACGGCATGCTGATCGACGACCTCGGCAGCGAGTTCAGCGAACCGTTCGCGACCTCGAGTTACTACCTGTGGGTCGCAACGACGTTCTCGCTGATCGTCGGGACCTGCGGACTGCCCCACGTGCTGGTGCGGTTCTACACGGTCGAGAGCGAACGTACGGCCCGCTGGTCGACCGTCTGGGGGCTGTTCTTCATCTGCATCCTGTACTGGAGCGCCCCCGCGTTCGCGGCGTTCGGGACGGACCTGTACACGCAAAACGTCGGCGCGACCTACGGTGACCCCGGCATGACCGGTGCGGCCAGCGAGGTCATCGTCGTGCTGGCGGCCCAGCTGTCGGCCCTGCCACAGTGGTTCGTCGGCATCGTCGCCGCCGGCGGGATCGCCGCCGCAATCGCGACGGTCGCCGGCCTCTTCATCGCCGGCTCGTCAGCGATCAGTCACGACATCTACACGAACATCATCAACGAGGACGCGACCCAGCGCCAGCAGATCCTGGTCGGCCGCCTCTCGATCGTCGCGCTCGGCGTGCTGACGACGCTGGCCGCACTCGACCCCGCGTCGTCGATCGCCGCGCTCGTCGGCTACGCGTTCGCGCTGGCCGGCTCCGTGCTGTTCCCGATGTTCTTCCTCGGCATGTGGTGGGAGAACGCCAACCGCCCCGGCGCACTCGCGGGGATGACCACCGGGCTGGTCGGCTGGTCCATCCCGATGATCAACGAGATCGTCCCGACCTACGTCTCCTCGCTCGAGGCCCCGCTGTCGGCGGGGCTGGCACAGTGGATGCCGGCGATCGGCTCGGCGCTGATCACCCTGCCGGTCGTGTTCATCGTCACTATCGCCGTCTCGCTGATGACCGAGGAGCCGGACATCGAGACCAAGCGGGTCGTCCGGCAGTGTCACAGCCCCGAACCGATGGGCCAGCAACAGACCGCCGAAGACGTCGTGACCGACGGGGGCGAGACCCCCGCGGATGACTGAATCCATGTACGATCGAATACTCGTTCCGACCGACGGTAGCGATACGGCCGAGTTGGCGGTCGAGCACGCGCTCGACCTCGCCGAACAGTACGGGGCCACTGTACACGCCCTGTACGTGGTCGATACCAACGCGATGAGTCTTAGCCTCGGTGGCGAACAGCTCGACCGCATCGAGCAGGGCCACTACGGCGAGATGGACGAGGTACGGGAACGCGCCGAAAGCGCCACGGGCTACGTGGCCGACCGCGCCCGCGAACGAGGGATCGACACCGTCGAACACGTCTCGGCGGGCCGACCTCACGACATGATCGGCAACTACGTCGCCGACAACGACATCGACCTCGTCGTCATGGGCTCGCACGGACGCACCGGCGTCCGCCGGGCGCTGCTCGGCAGCGTGACCGAGCGGACGCTCCGGTCGACCCGCGCGCCGGTACTCGTCATCGACGCCGACGAGGAATAACGCGACTCGAGGCTCGTTTTTTCACGCCCCATCGATCAGCGGCGACAGGACCGCGAGTCGAGACTCGAGAAGAAGGGGCGACTGTGCCGGGACCGCTCGCGGGACTACTGGTTTTGCCGGACCGCCAGTTCGGCGTTCCACATGAACCCGAAGTAGGCGACGATTCCCGCGAGCATGAGCATGTAGTACACCCAGGTCGGCGGCTCGAGGAAGTAAGCGACGACCTCGACCAGCGTCACCCAGACGACCGCGAACGCGAGGTCGGTCAGGATTCCCCACCGCTCCTCGCGGGCGGTCCGCAGCCACTCGCCGGCCCCTGTCATCGGCCGCTCACCCGACGGTCGGATCCGTTCATCGTGTGGGACTTTCGCAGGGTCACGGAAAAAGCCTATCGGCGCTCGTCCGCCCCCCAGTACTCGACCTCGTCCGCGAGCCGGTAGTACCCCTCGAGCGACCGCTCGTCGCGGCCGCCCGGCGGCGAGCCGACGAAGACGCCGACCTTCTCCATCTCGGGGTAGACCGTGACGTCGGGCTCGTTCATCGTCGACATCGCCAGATACCGCAGCGGTTCCGACCCGTCGTTGACGACCCGATGGCCGCCGGACTCGTCGGCCGGGAAGGTCGCGTAGTCGCCGGCTTCGAGGGACTCGAGGCCGTCTTCGGTCTTGAGTCGGCCGTCGCCCGCCAGCACGTAGATCGCCTCCTCGTTGGCCGTGTGATAGTGGTAGGGCCACGACCGCTCCCCGGGCGGGAGTTCGTAGAGACTACAGCCGAGGTCGTCGGCGTCGACGGCATTCGAGAGTTCTTTTCGGCGGAAGGTGGCTTCCTCGCGGTCGTACTCCTTCCAGTCGACATCGCTCTCGTTGACCTTCTCCATATCCAGGTACCGACGCTCATCAACGGTATAATATTTCCCGGGGCCCGAACCGTCTCGGGCGAGTACTGATCCGGGCTCGAGAGGTGGACGAGGCGATAGTCAGACGCAGTCCAGCATCCGCGAACGAAGTGAGCGGTTCACCGAGCGCGCTGTCGGCGCGCTCGGCCTTTTTTCATCAAAGTTTTTGCGCGGGGTTCGAGCGAGCGGAGCGAGCGAGGACTCCGCGCAAAAAGTTTGGTGGGAAAACGAAACCCCCTAACCCCGCCCGAGCGTGGGAACGGCCATGCACGACGACAGCGAGGTCGCCGTCCTCCGGCTCGGCCACCGCCCGGGACGGGACGACCGGATGACCACCCACGTCGGTCTGACCGCACGGGCGCTGGGGGCCGACCGCGTGATCTTTCCCGACAACGCCGGCCAGTCGCTCGAGACGGTCGCCGACATCACCGACCGCTTTGGCGGCCCCTTCGAGGCCGAACTCACCGCGGGACCACAGGGGATCATCCGCAACTGGGAGGGCCGGGTCGTCCACCTCACGATGTACGGCGAGCGCGTCCAGGACGTCGAAGCCGAGATCAGGACGGCCCACGCCGACGCGGGCGAGCCGCTGTTGCTGGTCGTCGGCTCCGAGAAGGTTCCCTTCGACGTCTACGAGGAAGCCGACTGGAACGTCGGCGTCACCAACCAGCCCCACTCCGAAGTGGCCGGGCTGGCGGTCTTTCTCGACCGGCTGTTCGAGGGTCGGGAACTCGAGCGGGAGTGGGACGACGCTGACCGGCGCGTGATTCCCAAGGAAACGGGCAAGCGCGTCGAATCGGCGGATTCGGACGCCGAAGAGTAAGCGAGCCGCGCCCCGACGCCCCGGAGGCAGTGATACCGCCTGGCTGCCGCCTCAACCGCTCGAGTTGAGCAACCGAACCGGTCGGACGAGCCGCTCCCATACCAGCCCCAGCGTCGTCCGGACGGCCGCGAGGATGCCGGTCTCGTCCTCGTTCAGGACGTAGCCGTTGCCGACCCGTTCGATCGGGCTCGAGCCGTCGTGGGTCTCGAGTACCCGGTCGAAATCGGGTTCCATGAGTCCGGTCCGATCACAGATCTCCGCCCTCGTGAGCGGCCGGTCGGCCTCGCGCAGTTCCTCGAGCAGCCAGCGGCTGTGGAGCGCGACGAGGTGGAACTCCTCGTCGGTCAGTTCGTCCTCGTCGGTCCCGGAACCGCCGTCGGTCCGCCGCGCGGACAGGCCGTCGAGACAGAGCCAACAGCCGGCCGCCAGCAACGCGCCAGCGAGCCAGTGGTGCCCCTTTCGTAACTGTACGATACCTGCGGTGACGGCGACCAGACCGAAACCGATCCAGGCGAACGCCGGGTCGATGTCGTACCTGTCGAACGCGGCCTCGAGCAGCGGCGCGCCGATCACGCTTCCGAGGATCGCTCCGAGAACGCTCGCATTGACGTCAAGAACGACGACCGCTCCTGCGGCAACGACGGTAGCGACGATCTCCCCGGAGTCGATCCGGTCGGCGAGACGGGCGACTTCCTCGAGGGCCATTTATTGAGAGTCCAACACTACTGCTCCTAAATCTAGCGCTTTTGGCGGCCCGGACGGGGTCCGGCTTGCGCTCGAGTCACGACTGTAAGAGAGATACAATTTTAAACATGGGATTCGGTATCACGATTCATGGACCTGGAAGCGGTCGACGAATCCGCCCTCGAGGGCAACGTCGCGAAGCTGTTCGACCAGACGGCGGCCCACCACGGGGACGCACAGGCGATGGAACACCACGGCCGGCGCTGGACCCACGCGGAGGTCCGCGACTGGACCGCCGAACTCGCCGGCGGCTTTCACGATCTCGGCCTCGAGCCCGGGGATCGTGCGCTGCTTTTCCTGCCGAACTGTCCGCAGTATCTGATCGCCTCGATCGGCGCGTTCAAGGCCGGCGTCGAGATCTCGCCGGTCAACCCCCAGTACAAGCGTCGCGAAGTAGCCTACCAGCTCGAGGACACGGACGCGGGCGCGATCGTCACCCACCCGGCGCTGCGGGAGGTCGTCGACGAGGCGCTCGACGACGCCGGGATGGACCCGGAGATCATCACGATTCGAAGCGAGGACTGGCCCCGCGACCCCGAGGACCACGCCTTCGAGGAGTTACGCGGCGAGCCGACCATGGTCGAGCGCGCGGACGACGACGTCGCCCTGCTGCCCTACACCTCTGGGACGACCGGCGACCCGAAGGGCGTCCAGCTCACCCACGAGAACACGCGGGCCCAGCTCATGTGGCCCCTGACCGCCTCGAACGTCGACGTCGAACCCGAGAACGTCCGCAGTCTGACCTGGCTCCCGCTCTACCACATCACCGGCTTCACCCACACCGCCCTCCAGCCGCTGGTCGGCGGCGGCCGGCTCTACTTCCGCAGCGCCCTCGAGTGGGACGCCCAGGAGTGTATGCAGCTCATCGAGGACGAGGGGATCACCCACTACGTCGGCGTGACGACGATGTACGCCGACATGGTCGCGTCCGAGGACTTCGGCGAGTACGATCTCTCGAGTCTCGAGTCGGCTTCGGAGGGCGGCGCGAAGCTCTCGCCGTCGGTCCAGGAACGGTTCGAGGAGGTCGCCGGCGTCGACATCTCGGAAGGGTACGGCCTCACGGAGACCCACGGCGCAACCCACACCCAGAGCGGCTCGACATTCGGCCTGAAACACGGGACAATCGGCCAGCCCCTCCGGATGACCGACTGCAAGATCGTCGACGGATCGGGCGACGAGGTCGCTCCCGGCGAGGAGGGCGAACTCGTCGTCCGCGGGCCCCAGGTCATGAAAGGGTATCTCAACATGCCCCGGGCGACCGAGGCGGCCTTTACCGAGAACGGCTACTTCCGGACCGGCGACATCGCCCGCCGCGACGGGAACAACTACTACGAGATCGTCGATCGGAAGAAACACATGATCAACACCGCCGGCTACAACGTCTACCCCAGCGAACTCGAGAACCTGTTGCTCGAGCACGAGGCCGTCGCGGACGCCGCCGTCGTCGGGATTCCGGACGAGCGACGCAACGAGGTGCCGAAGGCCTTCATCGTCCCCACCGAGGGCGTCGACCCCGGCAGCGACGTGACCGCCGACGAGTTACAGGAGTTCTGTCTCGCCGAGGTCGCCGAGTACAAACACCCCCGCGAGGTCGAGTTCATCGAGGAACTGCCCCGCACGACCTCGGGGAAGATCCAGAAGTACAAACTCGAGGACGACGCGGCGTAACTCCCGACACCCTCCTCACGCGATTTCGTAGTATCTGACGCCATCTTCCGTCTCGTAGGTTACCGCGCCCTCTCGCTCGAGCGTGCCGAGCGCGCCGAGGGTATCGAGCAGCGGAGCCATGTGCCGCACCGTCCCGACGCGTTGTTCGGCGATCGCCAGCGGGCTCGCGGGTCCGACGGCCGCGGCGGCCTCCCGGGTTTCCTCGAGCAGCGTGTCCAGCCGATCCTGCGTGGCCGCGATGACCGCTTGCGGCCCCTCGAAGACGGGGCCGTGGCCCGGGAAGACAACCGTCGCGTCCGTCTCGGCCAGTCGGTCCATCGCCTCGTAGTAGGCGTCGACCGCTTCGTCGGCACCGTAGTCGAGGCCGACCTGGAAGGCACCGGCGCGGAACGGCTCGATGAGCGCGTCGCCCGAAAACAACACCGTCGTCCCCTCGACGGTCGTCTCGAAACACAGGTGATCGACCGCGTGACCCGGCGTCGCGAACGTCTCGAACTCCCGACCGCCGATCGTGACCGTCGCGTCGGGCTCGATCATGCGGGCGGTCTCGGGCTCGACCAGTCGCCGATCGCGGCGTAGTTCCTCGAGTTCCTCCTCGACGATCTCCGTGTATCTGTCGCCCTCGTAGCCCGCCGCCGTCGTCATCTCGCGAAAGCCCTCGCGGGCGGTCTCGAGGTCTCGCTCGAGTCGCGACAGCGACCGCGCCGGCGCGTGGACGGTCGCGCCGGCCGCCCGGAGGACGGGCAACTGGCCGATATGGTCGCTGTGGACGTGGGTTACGACGACGTGGTCGATGTCGGCCGGTTCGTAGCCGATCTCCGCCAGCCCCTCGCGCAGTTCCGTCTCGCCGGCATCGTCCGGTGCGCCCGCGTCGAACAGGATCGGCTCCTCACCCTCGAGCAGGTAGGCGGCGACGTGTTTGGGTGGCCAGGGAACGTCGAACTCGAGGCGATGGATCCGTTCGTGGGCGCGGTCAGCTCGGACGGCTCTGCAGGAGGCATCGGCAGTCATTGTCCTGAGAAGTGCCACCCAGACACATAAACGTCGCGCCCGAACACGCCGCCGGCGTTCGGATTCGTCACGGTCGCAGTGGAATGTCCCGCGATTCGGCCGGTCGGTCGCGCGCGGCAGTTGGCAAGACTTAATGGCGTCATGCCGTTACATGGAGGTAATGGCTTTTGAGGACCTGCTCGAGGACCCGGTGATCCAGAAATATTTGCACGAGCTGGTCGGTCCCAAGGGGATGCCCGTCGCGGCGGCACCGCCGGACGGGGAAGTGACCGACGAGGAACTCGCCGAGGAACTCGACCTCGAGTTGAACGACGTGCGGCGCGCGCTGTTCATTCTCTACGAGAACGATCTCGCCACGTATCGGCGACTGCGCGACGAGGACTCGGGGTGGCTGACCTACCTCTGGACCTTCGAGTACGACAACATCCCGGAAAATCTCGAGGAGGAGATGTACCGGCTGCGCGAGGCCTTGGACGAGCGCCGGGAGTACGAGCGCAACCACGAGTTCTACCTCTGTGAGATCTGTTCCATCCGCTTCGAGTTCGGCGAGGCGATGGACTTCGGCTTCGAGTGCCCCGAATGCGGCTCGCCGCTGGAATCGATGGACAACGACCGACTGGTCAACGCGATGGACGACCGCCTCGACGCACTCGAGGACGAACTCAACATCGACGCGGACGCCTAATGGTCGTACTTGCAACCAAGCTATACGTCGAAGGAGAGGCCCGCGAACGGGCACTGGACTCGCTGCGATCGCTTGTCGGCAACGAGATAGCCGATCTCGACGTCGAGTTCGAGATCGGCGTGCGCCACGACGATTTCCCCTCGGTGACGGTCGAGGGCGACGACGCCACGGTCACGCGCAACGTCCTCCGCGAGGAGTTCGGCGAGATCGTCCCCGATCTCGAGCCCGGCGAGACCTACGTCGGCACCCTCGAGTCGTGGGACGACGACGGGTTCGTCCTCGACGCGGGACAGGGCGACGGCGTCCGGATCCCGACCGACGAACTCGGGCTCGGCCCGGGGTCGGCGACGCAGATCCGCGAACGGTACGGGCTGGTCCAGCATCTCCCGCTCCGATTCGTGTACGGTGGCGATGACCCGTCCCGTCTGTCCGACGCCGAACAGGATCGCCTCTACGAGTGGACCCGCGGCGACGGCCGTCTCAACGTCAACAGCGCGACCCGAGCGGAAGTACGGGCCACGCTCAACCGCGCCGGCCACGCCCAGGACTACGTCACCGTCGAACGGCTCGGCCTGCTCGAACAGAGCGTGATCTGTCCCGAAGACACCGATCCGCCGGGGTTGCTCGCGAGCGTCGGCGAGTACCTCCCGGCCGAACTCCGCTGTGTCGTTCCCTAGCATGAACCGACGGCTCCTCTTCGCGATGGTCGCAGTCGCCCTGTTGACGATGGGGGCCGGTTGTTCGGCGTTTTCCGGCGGGATCTCCGACGACCAACTCGATCAGGACGCCGAATACGACGATCTGCGCGACAGCGACGCCGACGTCGCGATCGAGATCGAGGGGGGCAACGTGATCAGCAACGGCGAGTTCCGCGCAGTCTACGACCTCGAGGACACCGACGAACTCTCGCTGTATCGCTCCTCGCTCTATCAGGACGAACCGCTCGATATCAGCGCCGTCCGCTACTGGTATCCCAACGGGACCGAAGTGAACGGCTCGGATCTGGAGATCGAGCAGGGCCAGTCCGAAACGACGGTGCAGGTTCCGGACGGGAACGGAACGCTGGCATTCTCCGGTGACGCCGGCCGGAAAACCTTCCAGTTGCCGGCCTACGTCGAAGGTTCCTACGAGGTGACGGTCCCCGAAAACCATCGGACATCGAATTTCTTCTTCGGGGATGTCTCGCCGAACGGCTACGAGCGCGAGGTCGTCGACGACCGAGAACGACTCGTGTGGGACGAAGTCGACAGTCCGATCTCGCTTCGGTACTACCTCACGCGTGACATCCCGCTGTTCCTCGGACTCATCGGTGTAACCGCGCTGCTCGGTGGGATCGGGATCGCCTACTACTACCGGCAGATCAGACGGCTTCGGGAGCAACGCGAGGAGTTCGGGCTCGACGTCGATACCGAGGACGAGTCCGACGACGGGCCGCCGGGACTGTTATAATTAGTTCGCCGATACGCGGGCTCGATCCCGCCCGAAGGGGTTCGAAGCGCTGTTTTCAGCCGTGAATCGTTCGCTCGTCGAGCCAGACGACTTCGTCGCCGTCGATCTCGATCCGGCCCTTGACGTGGGTCGTCTCGACGCGTGGCGGCTCGAGGGTGCCGGGTCGAACCGAGCGCGTCACGTCGACGTCGTCGACCAGCCAGCCGTAGTATCGGTCCTCGTCGTCGGTCACGCTGAAGACGAGCAGTTTGGGTTCGTCGACGCGGGCGGTCGTCCGAAGCGACGAGCCGAAGGCCCGCGGGAGATCGACGACGCTGACCCGCTCGCCGGCGACCGTGATCGTTCCCGCGTCCCACGGGTCCGCAGCGTCCGCGAGGGGCTCGTCGTTCGTCACGCCAAGGACCGATTCGACCGATTCGGCGCCGACACAGTAGCGTCGCTCCTCGAGGTCGAACGTGAGGACGGTGACGGGGTCGTTCGTCTCCTGCCGGTCGTCGGGGTTCGAAGCCGAGCCCATTCGAACTGGACGAAGTCCGTTCGGAAAATAAGCCTTCCGGATGGTTGAATTTTCGGCGAAATGACGGACGGGGTAACCGAAGCGGTAATCGATGGTCGGCGACGTGTCAGTTCCGACGACTCCCACGGTGGAGTCAACGTTTTATTGGTGGAACCTGATACACGAACAGGACCATGGCCCCGGATCTCTCGGAAAAGCTTCTCGGAATCGATACCGACGACGACCGGCCCGGTGACGGCGACGAGGACGACCAGGAGACATTGTTCCAGTTCGTCTTCGTCGGCGTCGGCGAACATCGACTCGCGCTCCCGGTCGATGCGGTCAGAACCATCGCGGAACCGCCGGACGAACTGACACGGGTCCCGCGTGCCCCGCCCGCAATCGAGGGGCTGATGGACCTTCGTGGGGAGATCACGGCCGTCATCGATCCGCGGGTCCACTTCCCGGTCACCGAGGAGCGGTCG
The DNA here is from genome assembly GCF_000230735.2 of Natrinema pellirubrum DSM 15624. NCBI lineage: Archaea > Methanobacteriati > Methanobacteriota > Halobacteria > Halobacteriales > Natrialbaceae > Natrinema > Natrinema pellirubrum. The sequence continues at coordinate 2,609,014 of NC_019962.1, read as the reverse complement.
GGCCGCGAGCGCCTGCTCGTTCTCGACCGGCCGAGCGATCGGCAGTCGGCCGCGATCCGGGTCGACGAGGTCATCGGCGTCGAGACAGTGCCGGAAAGCGACATCGTCGACGCCGAGTCGGTCGCGGACAGCGACCTCACGGGTGACGCCCTCGAGCATCCGCTGGTCGTCGCGATCGTGACCAAAGAGCGGGATCCGAGCGTCGACGTCGGCGGTATCCGCTCCGAGCGACCGACCAACGACGGGATCGGTGCTGTCCCCGGTGCCGAGATGGGTGGCGGAACCGAAGCCGGCGGCTCCGCGGCCCTGTCCATGGGGTCGGCAGGCAGCGCGCTCGGGGAGTCGATCGGCGACACGTTCGAAGTCGAGCCGACCGACGAGTCGGCCGCCGAACCCGATGAGGGCGACGGGGAGGAGACGACGACGGAGATCGTCGTCGAAGCGACGGCCGTGGTCGACATCGAGCGGTTGTTATTGGCGTCCGGTGGCTCGTAACGAAAGGCGAGCCCACGCCGTTCGCTAAGAGGGGATCTGACCCGGGTCTGCGTCCCGTATTCGGCGTTTATCATGACTGATAATCGAGAGACAGCATTTATGGTAGTTGTATCTCAACGAGAGTTTGGTGTACTACTGAATGTCGACAGGGGTGCTCATCGTGGACGACTCTCATTTTATGCGGAACCTCTTGCGTCAGATCTTGGAACAGGATTACCGCATCCTCGGAGAGGCGTCCAACGGCGCTGAAGCCGTCAAACTGTACAAAGAACACGATCCCGACATCGTCATGATGGACATCGTGATGCCGAAATGCAACGGCATCAAGGCGACCGCGGCGATCAAGAAGATCGATCCGGATGCCCGCGTCATCATGTGTACGAGCGTCGGACAGCGTGAGAAAATGAAACTCGCCGTGAAAGCTGGGGCGGACGGCTACGTTACGAAACCGTTCGAAGAACCCAGCGTCAGAAAGGCCCTCTCGGACGTCGTCGCTGCATGACGCGAGTACTCGTTGTCGACGACTCGAAGTTCATGCGGACAGTCATCGGCAACGCGCTCGAGGAGGCCGGTTACGAGGTCGAACGGGCCGAAGACGGTGCGACCGGCGTCGAACGCGCCGCCGCAATCGATCCGGACGTCGTAACGATGGACGTCGAGATGCCCGGGATGGACGGGATCGACGCCGTCGAGCGAATCATGGCGACGAATCCGACACCCATTCTCATGCTCAGCGTCCACACGGAGGAGGGAACGACGGCCACGCTCGACGCGTTAGAGCGCGGGGCCGCGGACTTCCTCCACAAGCCCGACGGCTCGGGCTCGCGCAACATCGCACACCTCACCGACGAGGTCGTCGAAGCCGTCGACGACCTCGCCGCCGCGGAGGTATCCTCGATGGCACTGGCTCGAGCGGCCGCGACAGCCCATGCGACCCGCACTGGGCGGGCCGGCGCGGGTGAAGCTACGACCGGCAACGCCGTCGCCGGCGGGAGTACGGAGACGCAGGTATCCGATCGCTCCGCAGTCGGCCCCGACGTCCCCAGCGTCGGTTCCGGGTCCGGGATCGACGAGGACGCAGCGCCAGTGACCGTCGACGGCGACACCGAGACCGCCCCGACGGTCGTCATCGGCGCGTCGACCGGCGGCCCGAAGCTCATCGAACGACTGTTCGAGCGACTCCCGGCCGCCCTCGAGGCGAAAGTACTGGTCGTCCAGCACATGCCGCCGGGGTTTACCGAGCGGTTCGCCGAACGACTCGACGCACGCAGCGGCTACGACGTAAGCGAGGCCGCGGATCGCGAGCGACTGGCACCCGGCGAAGCGGCCGTCGCTCCGGGCGGCGTCCACCTCGAGGTAGCGAGCAACGTCGGCGACCGGCTCCGTCTGCGACTCGACGACGGCGAACGGGTCCACGGCGTCCGGCCGTCGATCGACGTGACGATGGAAAGCGTCGCCGCCCGGATCACCGACCCGATCTGTGGCGTCGTCATGACCGGGATGGGCCGCGACGGCGCGGCCGGCATCGAGGCGATCGACGCTGCTGGCGGTCACACGATCGCACAGGACGAGGCGACGAGCCCGGTCTTTGGCATCCCCTGTCAGGCAATCGAAACTGGCTGCGTGGACACGGTCGCGCCCGCCGACGGCATCGCCGACGCGATCGTCGACGCGTTCACGACGGACGGTGAGAACGATGACTGAGTATCTGACGGACTTCGTGCAGGAGAGCGAAGAACGAATCACGGAGCTGAACAACGCCTTGTTGACCCTCGAGCGGGATCCGGACGACGAGGAGGCGATGGAAGAGATCTTCCGGATCGCACACACGCTCAAGGGCAACTGTGGGGCGATGGGGCTGGAGTCGGCCAGCGATCTCGCACACGCGATCGAGGACTTACTCGACGCCGTCCGCGGGGGCGACATCGAAGTGACGCCGGAGCTAATGGACGTCGTCTTCGACGCGGTCGACGAACTCGAGACGATGATCGACGAGGTCGCCGCCGACGGCGAGATCGACACCGATCCGTCGGCGACGATCGACGCGGTTCGGGAGTACCTCGAGCGAGATACAGCCCGGCCCGGGCTCGCATCGCCGACGCCCGAGGAGATCGACGAGATCTGTTCGCGGTTCGCACCCCCAACCGACGACGACCGGGACGTCTACCTCGCCCGTCTCGACATCGCCGAACGCGAGGGCGTCAACAACGGCAAACTGGTCGTCGATGCGCTGATCGACGCCTTCGAGCTGATGGGAACCGCCCCGTCTCGGGATCGAATCGAGGCCGACGAGTACGACCGCGGCTTCGACGCCGTCTTCGCGACCGCGGTCGGCGAGGCCGCGATCGCCTCCGGCCTCGAGCCCGTCGAGGAGGTCGACGATTTCGAGATCGTCGACGTCGACGATCGGTTCGAGGCCGCGCCGGCGGACGACCCCGGTGACGTCGCGGCCGAAGACATCACCTCCGCCGACGCACAGGACCTCGAGGTCGACGAGTTGCTCGATGAGTTCAACGAGTTCGACAACCTAGACGAGATGGTCGAGGACGTCGAGGACGAGGAACTCGACGCCTTCGAGGACATGGGCGAGGCCGGGTCCTTCGACGACCTGCTCGACGAGGAGGATGTCGAGGAACTCGAGGCCGAGCCGGGCCAACCGCCGGCCGAACACCGCGAGCCGGACGCGGCGTCCGGCGGCGCCAATGCCGACGCTGCGGCCGGTGGGTCGGCGGCCGACGACGGCGACGACGGCGACGACGAGGTCGACGACGCCAGCGCGGTCTTCGACGAACTCAAAGACGAGGTCGAGATGGTCGGTTTCGACGAACTGCAGGACGAACTCGAGGAACTCGAGTTCGACGAGTTCGACGAGGACGAAGAAGTCGACATGGACGAACTCCTCGGTGAGGAGGCCGACGACGACGCGTTCCTCGAGGGCGAAGAGCCTACCGAGAGCGCTGTCGACGACATGCTCGTCGACGCGGAGACGGAACCGGCAGCCGATGAACTGGCGGCCGGCGAGTCGGAGGTCGGCGGTTCCGCGGACGCCGAGGAGACGGCCGATACCGACGTGGTCGCTGCCCCCGCTTCCGACGACCGCGAGAGCGGGACCGAAAGCGACGAGCCGGCGACCGATGCTCCCGAAACCGAACCGGCCGACGGGATCGAGGCGGACACGACGGCGGAGCCGGCCGACGAACCCGAAGCGACGTCCGATACTGCGGGCTCGCCGGCGTCGGCCGAGGCCACCGCCGAGTCCGCCGACACTGAAGCCGAGACGGCACTCGAGAAGTCGACGGAACCCGATGGCACGGCAGCGCCCGACGCTGACGACGCCGACGATACCGAACCCGGGGCGGCGGAAACGGACCGTCCCGCCGACGACCCGATCGTAGTCGACGACGCGCCTGCCGACGAGGCGGGCGTCTCGGACGCCGATACCGAGCCCGCGATCGATGACGCCACTGACGAGAGTGTCGCCGTCGACGCCGACGACGGAGCCCCGACAGATCTCGAGACGGAAACCGATGACGGGACCGACCTCGAGGAGGCCGATACCGCCACCGCTGGGGCCGATACCGTCGACGACGTCGAGACCGACGACGGTGCCGAGACCCCTGCCGCCGATAGCAGCGTTGCCGACGCCGATATCGAAGCCGGCACGGCCGACGACTCGTTCGGTACCGACGACGGCTTCGAACCGTCGGCGGGATTCGACGACGGCCTCGAGACGGCCGACGAGGATCCGTTCGGCGATGAGCCGATCGACGACGCTGCCGACTCGTTCGGTGCCGACGACGAGTTCGAGGTATCGGCCGACTCCGTCGACCTCGAGGACGGGGACGACGGGTTCGGCGGCTTCGATGACGACATCGACGACGGACTCGACGACGACGCGTTCGACGACACCGACGCGTTCGACGTCGATACCGACTTCGGATCGTCGACCGACGAGTCGGAATCCGGATCCGAATCGTCGTTCGGAGACGATGCCGACGACGACGAGAGCGACGATGTCGTCCGGACCGTCGAGGAACCCGAGTTCGAGATTCCGGACATCGAGATTCCCGACACGGACGTCGAGCAGGATGCCGACGACGAGGCCGACGAGATCCAGTCGGTCCGAGTCGACGTCGAACAGGTCGACTCCCTGCTGAACCTCGTCGAGGGACTGGTGACCAGTCGCGTTCGCCTCCGGCACGCGGCCGAGGCCAACGACGACAACGACGCGCTCGAGACGGAACTCGACGCGCTGTCGGACCTGACGACCGACCTGCAGGAGACGGTGATGGACATCCGACTGGTTCCGCTGCGGACGGTCACGAACCGCCTGCCGCGGGTCGTCCGCGACATCGCCCGCGAACAGGACAAGGAGGTCGCCTTCGAGATGACCGGTGAGGACGTCGAACTCGACCGAAGTATCCTCGATCGCATCGGCGATCCGCTGATCCACCTGGTTCGCAACGCCGTCGACCACGGGGTCGAACCGCCCGCCGAGCGCGAAGCCGCCGACAAACCCACCGAGGGTAGCGTCGAAGTCCACGCCGACCGTGAAAGCGATCGCGTGACGATCACCGTCGAGGACGACGGCAGCGGGCTCGATCCCGATCGGCTCCGCGACGAAGCAGTCGAGGCGGGCGTCCTCGAGCCCGAAGTGGCCGCCGAACTTCCCGACGAGGACGCCTACGATCTCATCTTCCATCCCGGCCTCTCGACGGCCGATGAGGTGACCGACGTCAGCGGCCGCGGCGTCGGGATGGACGTCGTCAAGCGGACCGTCGAGGATCTCGAGGGGATGGTTTCGATCGACAGCGAGGCCGGCGAGGGAACGACGGTGACGATGGAACTGCCGGTGACGGTCGCGATCGACGAGATCCTCTTCGTCGAAAGCGGTGGCGAGGAGTTCGGCGTCCCGACCAAGGCAGTCCGGGACATCGAGCCCGCCTCTGCGATCGAAACAACGGACGGCGAGTCGATCCTGCCCGGCGAGGACGGCGACTACCCCGTCGTCTCGTTGGCCGACATCCTCGAAACGCCGGCAGCCGGCGCGAACGGGAACGGCATGGTCGTCCGCATTCGCGACGACGTCCGCGAGGTCGCCCTGCACTGCGATCGGGTCAGCGGCCAACAGGAAGTCGTCGTCAAGCCCTTCGAAGGCTTCATGAGCGGCGTTCCTGGGATCAGCGGCGCGACGGTTCGGGGACGGGGGGAGGTAGTCAACATTCTGGACGTGACGACACTATGAACGAACAACACCCAACCCTACGGAGGAATCCATGACGATGATGGTCGACATTCGAAAGCTGAGTTTCATAAACGAGATGGCGAAAGTCGGGACGAACGGCGTCGCCGACAACATGAGCAAACTGACCGGCGAGGACGCCCAGATGGAGGTGACCAAGACCAACTTCATCGACGTCGACGACATCGAGTCACAGCTCGACGCCGGGAAGCGCGTCGGCGTCCGGGTCCGGCTGCTCGATCCCCCACACGGTCACATCCTCATCCTCTTCCCCGAGGCCAGCGCCAAGAAGATCACGGCGATCATGCTGCGTGACGTCGTCGACGACATGGGCGACGTCTCGGGCAAGATGGCCCGTAGTGCCGTCGAAGAGATGGGCAACATGATGGCCAGTGGCTTCATCGACGGCTGGGCCGACGTGCTTGGCCGTGCGATCGATATCGCCGCGCCACAGCTGGTCTACGCCCCGACGGGCGAGATCGTCACCCGGACTGCGAGTCTCGGCGGTGACGACCTCGCGCTGTTTTTCGACTCCGACCTGTCGGTCCCCAGCTACCAGATCGAGGCGGAGATCTACGCGTTCCCGGATCTGGAAGAGTTCGTGGAAATGGTCAACGGCATCGAAGTCCAACCCGCATGAAACTCGACGTCAACGCACTCGGCACGTTCTACCGGATGGCCCGCGAGGGTGCCGGGATCGCCGCCGGCCGACTGACCCACATGATGGGCGTCGAGACGCAGGTCGGCGTCACGAAGCTCAACTTCATGCGCGGGCGCGAGATCCGCCGTGACTTCGAGGACTCGACCGAGAAGGTCGGCGTTCGCGTCAAACTCACCGGCGCGATCGAGGGCTACTCGGTCGTCGTCTTCGAGCGCGAGAGCGCGTTCCGCGTCGTCGAGACGCTGCTGGCCGAGGCCGGCCCCGACGCGGAAATCGAGGGCGACGCGGGCGAACCCGACGAGTTCGACGAGATGACCGAAAGCGCCGCGACGGAGGTCGGCCACATCATAAACAGCGGGTTCATCGACGGCTGGGCCGACGTCCTCGAGGCCGTCATCGACGTCTCGACACCCGAGTTCGTCGAAGGCGTCTCCGCGGAGCCGTTCTTCGGCGACATCGACGAAGCGCCGGGCGACGACGACCTCGCCTTGCTCTTCCAGAGCCGGATCGAGACCGTCGGCACCGAAGTCGGGTTCAATCACTACCTGTTCCCGAAACGGGAGTCGATGTCGAAGCTCTTAGAGCGGCTGCGCACCAGCGAGGGTATCGAGTACGACAAGTTAGACGGGTTCGATCGGATGGCCGAACGGGGCGCGGAGGAAGTCGCCGAAACCGCCACGACGCTGACCGGCATCGACACCAGCGTCGAGATCCGGCGGCTCAACTTCGTCTCGCTCGAGGCCATTCCGGAGCAGGTCGCCGAGGAGAAACTCGTCGGCGTCGCCTTCGAGTTCGACGGGATGCCAAGCGGCTATCTGCTCTTCCTGTTCGACGAGGAGTCGGCCCACGAGATCGTCGACGCGATGGTCCCGATGGAGGTCGACGAGGACGGCTTCGGCGAGATGGGGACCAGCGCGATCAAGGAACTGGGCAACATCATGGCCAGTGGCTTCCTCGACGGCTGGGCGAACGTCTTGGACACGACGATCGACCACTCGACCCCCGAGTTCATCCACGACATGGGTGCCGCGGCCGTCGATCCCGTTATCATCCAACTCGGTGAGAACCAGGACTTCGCGTTCGTCTTCGACACGGTCGTCGTGGCCGACGGCCGCGAGTTCGACTGTGAAGTGTACGCCATTCCGGACGAATCGGACCTCGAGCGGGCGCTGAACAGCTTGGACGTCGATCGGATCGAAGACGCCAAGACGACGGCCGAGTTCCAGGAAGTCGATACCACATGAAGACCTACGGCACCGAACCGGGCGCACCGACGCCGGTCCAGGTCGGCATCTCCGAACTCGTCGTCAGCGACGGCGACGACACGCTCAAATCCTACGGGCTGGGGTCGTGTCTGGCGATCGCCCTGTACGACCCGCAATCAGGGATCGGCGGCTTGGCACACGTCATGTTACCCGATGGCGACGCCGCCGACAACAGCGACCGCAAGCCGGGCAAGTACGCCGACACGGCCATCCGGGCACTGCTGCGCCGGATGGTCGAACAGGGTGCCAACTATACGGCCGTCGAGGCCAAGATCGCCGGCGGCAGCGACATGTTCGAGTTCGAAAGCTTCGGCGACGGTGTCGGCCAACGCAACATCGCCGCCGCGAAAGAGGAACTCGAGAAGCTCGGTGTCCCCCTCGAGGCCGAAGACGTCGGCGGCGAACACGGTCGCACCGTCGAGTTCACCCCTGGGACGGGGAGCCTCGTGGTCAAGACCTCCGACGGCGACGACGAAAACGGAGTGACGGAACTGTGATCGGCGACGGTGCCGGCGAGATCGATCCCGAAGACCTGGATCTCCCGCTCGACGACACCGGCGGCGACGACGACGAGGAGACGTTCACGGAACTGCTGGCCTTCGTCGAGGACGAACTGTCCTTCGCGACCAGCCACTACAACGATAGCTACCTCGATCGCCGCGTCTCCTCCCGGATGCGACGCACCCAATGTGACACCTACGAGGCGTACTTCGAGTTACTCCGGCAGGATCCGGCCGAACAGGAGGCGCTGCTCGAGGCGCTGAGCATCAACGTCACGGGGTTCTTTCGGAACCCGGACGTCTGGGAGGGGATCCGGACCGTCCTCCGGCGACTCTCCGGAAACGGGCCCGTCCGGGTCTGGAGCGCCGCCTGTGCCGACGGGCGCGAACCCTACTCGTTGGCCATGCTCGCTCACGACGACCCCGAGATCGACGAGTCGTCGGTCTACGTCCTCGGGACCGATATCTCGCAGCCGGCGCTCGAGACGGCCCGCGAGGGCGTCTACGAGGAATCACGGACGATCGATCTGGACGAGCAACTCTCCTTTCTCGACGACTACCGACGGTACGTCGACGTCGACGGCCGCAACTACCGGATCGCCGACGACGTTCGGACGAACGTCCGCTTTCAGCGCCACGACCTGATCAACGACGAGCCCAAATCCGGATTCGACCTCGTCGTCTGCCGGAACCTGTTCATCTACATCGACAACGCGTACAAGCGCTCCATGCTCGAGACCATCGCCCGGTCGCTCCGGTCGTCGGGCTATCTCGTCATCGGGAAGGCCGAAACCATCCCGCCGAACCTCCAGTCGGCCTTTGCCGTCCGCGAGGCCCGCCTCCGGATCTACCAGCGAGCGGAGTCGTCCGCGACAGACCAGTAGTCACCCCAACTGCGCGACCGCGGATCCGTCGTCGCCGCCTGCAGTCGACCGGACGTTACATGGCGGTCGACCGACTACTCCCGACGAATGCCACCCCTCGACATTCGCTCGTATACTGCCCGCGCTGGGGCACTGGTCGACGCCTCGCCGCCGACCACCCTACGGGACACCCGCAGGTGGCTCGTCGACCCCCTCCTCGAGACGCTCGGCTGGGACGTCCGGGCCGACTCGTGTCGTGCCGATCGGGACGTCGACGACGTTCACCTCGAGTACGTCCCGACCGTCGACTCGGTGCCGGCGCTGTTCGTCGCCGTCGAACCCGCGACCGACTCGCTGGACGGACGTCGGGCGAACGCACTCAGACGGGCGATGGCCTGGACCGGCGTCGGCCGGGCGATCTACACGAACGGTCGCGACTTCCTCCTGCTGGCGGGAACGTCCGATATCGACTACCGCACCGTCCGTCTCGCCGACCTCACCGACGAGGAGTCGGTGCTGGCCAACTACACGCGATCGACGCTCGGGAGCCGTCTCGAGCGCCACTCGCGGGAGTTGGTCGCCAGACAGCTCGCCGTCGAGCGGCCCGTCCTCGTCGAATCGATCGTCGACCGGCTCACGGCGGTGACGACACAGGGCGAGGCCTACGCTCCCGAGTTCGAGGCCGCAGCCGAGCGATTTCTCGACCAGCTCGTCGTCGCGTTCGCCGAGCAGCAGCCGGCCTCGAGCGACGGTCCGGCCGTCTCGGTCCGATTCAGCGAATCCGCGATCACCGACGACGGTCCGACTCGTGAGGGGACGGCCGACTCACCGACGGCGGCCGGCGACGCCGCGCTCGAGGCCGACGATCCGACCGGGAGCGAACGCGACGAGTCGGGAGATGGCTCTCCGGGCGAGGATGCCGACACCGCAACTGACGACCGCTCCGGCAAACCGGGCGACGAGGGTCGCGGGGACGGCGAGTACGTCGTCCGGTTTTTCAACGAGCGCGGGTCGATCGGCGCGATCGGCCACTCGACGTCGGACGGCGCGTTGGTCGAGGCCGCCGAATACCTCCTCGATCGCGGCCTCGCCGGGGTCGATCCGCCGTGGCGTCCCGACGGGAGCGACCGCACGATCCTCAACGACGGCCCCGTCGGGGCCGACGGCTCACCGATGGCGGCACCGAAACGACTCTCGAACGGTCTCGCACTCGAGACTGCCGGCAGCGCCGCCCAGCGGGCCGCCCGCGTGAAAGCACTGGCTGACCGCGCAGGGCTGCGGGCGATGCTCACCGGCGACTGGGACCGAGAAACTCAGTAGTCGATCCGGCCCTCGAGGACGGTAACGACGACTGTCAGATCGTTCCCGGGAGGGTTACAGGTTCCGCCGATGTCATCACCTTCCCAGCCGCCCCGGTCGAAGGTTCCGTTCCACGCGGTCTCGTACTCCGTTTCGGTTACATTGACCGAAACCTTGTTGACGTCTTCCCGAACGACCGTCTCGCGGTTGACACTCGTCAGTTCGAGGCCGATGCGTCCGTCGGCCTGCACCGAACGGTCGTCGGGGTTTTGAATCGCAACGAGCGAGACGACTGCCCGGTGGTTACCGGTGTCACATCGCAGTCGCGGCCGCTCGCGGAAGACGCTCCCGCCGTCGTCGGCTCGGATGACACCGCCGCCCTCGTATGCAACCGTGTCTTCATCCAGACCGTACTCGAACCGGCCGAGGTCGAACTCGCCGCCGCTGTTAGTGTTCAATCCGTTGCCAATATATTCCCCATCGATCGAGACGTTCACTCTCGTTCCGTCCGATCCCGTTCGAACGGTCCCCCCTCGAAGCGACAGTTCCCCCTCTCGTGCCGTTACCCCGTCGTACCGGAGGACGTCGTTGAAGTTGTCCGCCAGCGCCGCCATCGCTCGGTCGGCGGTTCGGACCTGTTCACCCTCCTGATAGTCGGTCATCGTCTGAAATCCGATCGTCGACAGCAGTGCGACGGAACCGAGGATGATCGCGAAAACGAGGATAAACGCGAGGACGTCCGAAACTGCTCGGTCGTCGCTCGCGGGGTCGCCACCGGCTCGATCGTGACACCCCCGCATTAGCGGGCCTCCGTGATCGAAATGTTGTTCGACGATCCGTCGTACTGCAGCTCGATCTCACCGCCGCTGGCCGAACTGTTCTCGATGTCGGCGGTCGTCTCAACCGGCACGTAGGCGACCGTATCAGCACTCGCCGCCGTCAGTCGCAGGCAATCGGTCTGCCCGTCGAGCAGCGGTGCAGTACAGTTACGCCGTAGCTCGACGGTGTATCTGGAGTTCGCGACCGTCCGCGGGTGACTGGCCGTGACGGCTACCCGCTTGGCTCGCCCATCGTCTCCGGTCGCGATCCGATCGACGTTGCCGATCTCGTTAGCGAGGCGCTCGCCGATCGTCTCGAGGGTCGTGTCGGCGCTGCGGTCGGTTTCGGTCTCGAGCATGGTGCTTGCACTCGTGATCAACATAGCGACGAGGACGGTCGTAATAGCGATCGTCAGGACGTGTGTCAGTGTGATCGAGACGCCCCGATCGTCGTCCTCGAAGCCGCGGTTCATGATCGATCACCGTACAGGAAGACCCGATACGGTCGCTCGTAGGAGACGTCGCTCGAGTCGTAGGTGACGGTGACGTCGACGGCCCAGGCGGCGTCGGAGCCGTCGGACAGATCCGCTCTAGTGACAATGTCGTACGTCCCCATGTTCGTGTCACCCTCAATCCGCGGTGACGTTGGGACATCAGGGTCGATAAACTGCCGATCACAGGAACCATCGACCGTCGCGTTAACTGCACCCGTGACGAGATCGATTTCGGCACGCTCGTTTCTGACCGTACAGATTTCCCCGTCCTCGTCGGTAATGTTGAATCCATCTCCATCGGGGAGACTAGCTCCAGTTATTTCGATCGACTCGGATCCGGTCCCGTTCCGGTAAACTGTAACGTTATCGCCGGTGCCATCATATTGGAGATTGAGTGATAAGTGCCCAACCTTGCTGTCGGATCCGTTATTGACGGTCCCATTCGGAATCGGTTCGTCGGATTTGGCTTTGGCCTGCTGGTCCTCGGGAACGCCGTCGACCGAGATGTCGACGATCACCGGTCGGCTGTTCCCGGTCACGTTTTGGTATTGCCGCCGGAACCCGTTCCCGTCCTCGACAACAGCCCTGAGTTTCTCGTTGTAGTCACTGGGTGTATCGTTGCCCCACCTGAGATTTCCACGGTGAGCGATTCCCGCGATTCCTTGCTCGATGTCGTATTCGACCGTGGCCGCGTCGCTTCCGCTTCGGCCCGAATCTTCCGACGAGAGCGTCTCGGTGAGCAACACGCTGTTGACGACGACGACGAGTCCGAGGATGATGAACGCGAGCGTGATCGCACCGATCAGGATCAACTGGGCCCGGTCGCGTCCGCGATCATTCCCACCATCACCGTTTGATTGCAGACGACGACTTACCATACGATCACCCGTATCTCGACGACGTTGTAGATCGGATTGTCATCCCCGTTTTTAGCGGGTGGGATCGGGTAGTTATCAGCTTCGGAGAGGTTGATCCCCTTGTCTCTACTACCCGGTGCCGTCAGCTCGTCATCGTCGTACAACGTGACGGTATGACTCGCCGTGATTGCGCTTTCCGGCGGCGACCCTTGGTTGACCATCTGGACACGCTCGAACGTTCGGTTCGTCGTACTGTCGTTCTGATAGACGAGTTCGACGTTGTAGTACGAACCGGTCTCCGTGTACCGTTCGGACAGAACCTGTCCGAGGACGAACGCCTCGCGGTTGAACGACTGCGCGCCGTAGGCATTGTCCGAATCCGTCGCGTTCGCGCCGTGGAAGCGCTCTTCGGAATCGTTCCAGTAGCGGATCATATACGAGAGCGTCCCGTTCTCGCCCTGTCCCTGTCCTTCTGCAGCGATCGACAGCGCGTCCATCGTCTCCTGTTGCACTTGCGATTGGACTGTCCGATCGGCCGCGCCGCCGGTCGTCGGCGTGATCACGATCGACTGCAGCGCGAACAGCACTGCCATCAACACGACCATCGAACCGATGAACCCCTCGAGCGTGTAGGCCTGTCCGCGGTCACCGCCCCCGGTCCGTTTGATCCCACTCATGTTACCACACCCTCACGACGAGTCGACATGCCGGCCGACATTCGTCGGGATGGTTCGCGAGCGTGACGATCCGTACAGAACTCGCCGCCGGCTGTCCGGTGTAGTCGTCCCCTGCCGTCAGACCGGTGTCAATATCCGAACTGCCGTTGAGACGTTCGATAGTTACGTTAACCCGATCGTAGACGAGGTCCTTGTCGCTGCTCGCCCGAAGCCCCACCTGTTTGGTCAGGTTCTCCTTGCCCTGATAACTGGTAAAATTGATCTCGTTTCCCTCACCTGTGGCCGTATCGTTGACGATTCGGTCGGCGATCCGATCGGCCTGTGCCGTCTCCGCGCCACCGACCGACGAGTCAAACGGCGTCACGACCGACGGCAGAAACAGAAAGACGAACGCGATCGCCAGCAGGAAGATCCCGATCCCGACGGCGAAGTCCTGCGTCGTCTGGCCCCGTTCGCGCTCGGCCACTGCCCGACTCGAGCGGGCCAGCAGCTCTCGTCCGTCCGTTCGATCCCGGCATCGATCGTGCGTTCCGTTCCCGGTCATATTAGGCCACCAGCGTCCAGCCGATGAGTGCGACTGCGGACAGTCCGACCGCGTACTTCAGGCCGCTCAGTAGGTCCGCGTCTCGGATGTAGCCACAGATAAAGCCGGAGATGATCGCCTGCAGGGTCACCGCGTGGAAGAACAACACCGACAGCATATCGACGTCGATGTTTTCGCTCAGGTTGGCTCCCTGCATCGCGCCACCGCCACCGCCACCACCACTTCCGCCGGTCTCGAGCCCAGCCATCGTATCGATGAACTGGGTCTTGAGGATCGCGATCACCGCAAGCACCGTCATGAACGTCATGATGATGATCACGATCTGCATGCGGGTTCGGGACTTGCGCTCGCGTTCGATATCGTCGTGGTTCTCGCTGGCGGTGGCGGCCGTCCGGAGGACGTCCGAAATCTGGTTCGACGCCTCCTGAGCTTCGGTGATCAGCCGCGTCGTCCGAGCCAGCCGTGGAATGTGGTACTTGTTGTTGAACTCGATGAGCGCCTCAGTCAAGCTCATCCCGTAGTTGACCTTCGTGTGCATCATCTCGAACTCGCGTGCCAGCTTGCCGCTCGTGGTGTCCGAGACGGCCTTGAGCGATTCCAGCAGCGTCAGCCCCGTGTCGTTGGAACTCGAGAGCTTTCGAAGGTCCTCCGAGAGTTTGTTGACGACGGCGTTTCGATGCCGGACGTTCCACTCCCGGAAAATCGAGAGCGGCAGCGCCGTGATATACAGCGGTACGTAGAGATAGATGAACGTCCCCCAGATCGGGGCCTCGAGCATCTCGTCCCACGAGGTCGGGGCCGATCCGTTTACAAGCGCCGTGACGACGATGACGAGCGCGAGCGGGAGGGTCAGTACGAGAGTGACCAGCGGATGGTCCCGGAAGAAGATGTGGGGTTGACGCAGGACTTCGATCGTCTCGTGGGTCCCCTCGCGGTTCTTGATCCGGTCGAAGACGCTGTGCCGACCGGTAAACTGCTCGACGAGGCCGAGACTCAGCAGGCCGCCCTCCTGTCCCGTTTCGGTCCGCTGGTCGGTGTTGCCCATCGTGAGATAGCCGTCACCGGGTTCGTCGTGTTTGACCGTCGAAACCAACACCATGAACCCGACACCGATCATCGGGATCAGACCGTAGACGACCATATACAGCATCTGATCCGAGACGTCGGCGTTCGGGATCATCTGCATGATCACCATGATGATGATCAGCAGCAGCGGGAACAGCGACAGCGTCATGTACATCTCCCCGAACAGTTCGAGCGTCTCGAGGGTCAACTCCTGTTCCTGCTTTGCGGTCCGCATGTGCTTTTCCTTCTTGTCCTCGAGGAAGCTCTCCATGTCACCGCCGCTGTTGACGATCGAGAGCATGTCGGTCAAAAACTGCGAGAGGTCGTCGCTCGGCGTCTCGAGTGCTTGCTTGCGGATCGCCGTCCGGTAGTCGATATCGAAGTACTCGGTCTCCTTGACGATGCTCTGGAACTCACGGGCGACCTCGCCGTAGGTGTCGTCGGCCTCGGCCATCGCCTCGATGATCTCGAGTTGGTTCAGGCCGCCGACCGAGAGGGCGTACATAAAGGAAATCGAGTCAGTCAACAGCATGTTGATCTCGCGTTTCCGGCTCGAAGCCCGCGAGTAGGGAATCGCGACCATCGAACCGAACCCGAACGCGAAGCCGATCGAGCCGAAGAAGAGACCGGCGAAAAAGACGACGGCGGGAATTCGGAGGAGGTTGATGATGTCGAGCAGGAGGCCGGTCCCGACAGGGATCCCGATCAGCGGTTCGTTCGCGATGAATCCGAGCGCGACCAGGCCGTAGCCGATCATCAGGCCGATCAGCCAGAGGCTCAGCCCGCTGATGAATCCGATACCGAGCGCCCGGGAGAGGTAGAGTTCAACCGTGTCGGTCATCCGGGCCTGTGCGAGTTTCGTCTCGATGTCCGCGACGAACTCGCTGTCCTCGCCGAACAGCCAGTCGTAGAGCGGATAGAACCGATCACCGAGGGCGTCGGAACCCGCCGACATCCCCGTCCCGCCACTGTCGTCCCGTTGGAGGCTCATGTGTCACCGTCCTCGTTCGCGTCGTCGGCGTCGAAGATGCCGGTATCGTCGTCGTCGCCTGATTCGTCTTCTTCATCCCTGAAGATCGAGTCGTCGTCCCCGCCGTCGAAGAGCGACCCGTCGCTATCGTCGTCGTCGGCCTCGTCGCTGAAGATCGAATCCGACCCACCGCCGAAGATCGAGTCCTCGTCCGTCGCGGAGTCATCACCCCCGCCAGACCGATCGGTCGGCGTCGATCCGTCCGTTGACGACGCCGTCTCGTCCGGGGACTCGAGTGCTTCGTCGACGTCGGAGCCAGTGTTTGGCCCGTCGTCTACATCCGTGGCAGTCGAGCCGGAAGCGGTTTCGTCTCCGTCGTCGGTATCGGTCCCGTCCGGCGGGTCCGAACCGCTTTCGTCGATCTCGATCGTCGGCGGTTCGACCGCCGTTGCGTCCGCGGATTCGTCGTCCGTCGTCGCAGGCTCGTCGTCGCGCCCCGCATCGACGGCATCTGTTTCTGACGTCCCGTCGCTTTCCCCCTCGTCATCCGACGAGGGCTCGCTGAGGTCGATCGTCGGCGGCTCCGGCTCCGACGGTGACGCCCCGTCGGCTTCGGCCCCGCCTGACTGTGTGGGCGTCTCGCTCGAGGTCGTCCCTTCCGCGGCCGGTTCGCGACCGTCGTCCGTCGACTCCGTGGCCGTTTGATCGGCCGGCGAACGGTCGGCCGTCCCGTCCGGGCCCGCGTCGCTCGAGGGGGGTATCGATGCGGCGGACGCGGTGTCGCTTTCGGGGGCGTCCGAGAGATCGTCGATCTGTGCGTTGCCCTCACGGCTTTCACGGTCGTCTGATTCCGGATCGAAGATCGAGTCGAGGTCGTCCTCGGGGAACATCGAATCGAATCCGGAGGTGTCGGGTCGGCCCGCGGGGGTCCCGTCCTCGACGGCCGGTCGGCCGGAGCCGGTCGGCTCTCCGAGTTCGTCGATCGTCTCACCCATGTCGTCGAATAGACCGCCCAGATCGCCGTCTCCAGCGTCTTCGGTGGGCATCACCGTCGAGTCGTCGGCTTCTCCTCCCGCTATCGCGCTGTCGGCATCGCCAGACTGGCTCGCGGTTCGGGAGCGATCCGGCCCGGTGTCCGCGGTCGACGCCTCGGTGTCGGCCCCGGCAGCGACCGACGAGTTCCCGCTCGAAGGGGTGCTGTCATCGGCCGTCTCCGACTCGTCCGTACTCGGCCCGGGTTCGGCGGCGTCACCGGTATCGGAAGCTGGATCCGCAGCGGCTCCGGCCGCGTCGGCCTCGACACCGTCGCCGCCGGTCGCGGTTCCGCCGTCGCCCTCGTCCCCGATCGCGAAGCCGGTGTCTTCGCTGAGCCACGCCGGCTCGTCGGCGGCCCCGTCGTCACCCTCGACGGCGAATTCCGTGTCGCTGTCGCCGAGTTCCCACTCCGAGTCGTCGACGCCTTCGTCGACGTCGCCTGCGAACTCGAACTCCTCGCTGTCGGCTCGGTCGACCTCGATCGTGCTTTCCTCCTCGACGTCGCCGAGCGCGCTCGCGAGCCCGCTCGGCACTTCGCCGCGGTACTCCTCGAACACCGACTCCTCGGCCCGTTCGAGGATGTCCATCGAGAGGTTGTACGTCTCGTCGGTCGCCTCCGGCCGGGGGACGAGTTCCTCTTTCTCCGGGTCGACGTCGATCAGGACGCTCTCCATCTCGCGGAGGTCCTCGAGACTGTCCTCGAGTTGCCCGTTCGCGATGAGCGTGAGGATAGTGTCGGGATCGTTGATGAAGGCCTGGACGGTCGCGGCGACCTGTGCGTACGTGTTCAGTCCGTTTTTGATGAGATAGGCGAGGATGATCTCGCGTTTGAACAGTTCCTCCTCGAGCTTTTCAGTACTCCACCCGCGGTCGAACTGGATCTCCTCTAAGGTGTTCGAGTCCCCCATTTTGAGGAACTCGTCGGTCTCGGCCTGCCACTGGTAGACGTCCTGAACGTTGATCTCGTCGTGTTCGGCCTCGTAGTGGTTGATCTCGGTCAGGGACTTGTTCCGGCGGACCTTCCGGCCCTGTACTCGGGTCTGTGTCTGGATCGAGACCAGGTCCAGAGCGGTGAACATCGTCTTCGAGACGTTGATCGGGTCCGTCGTGAACCGCTTGAGGACTTCGTCGACGGAGTCGGCGTGGAAGGTCGTGTACGTGGTGTGACCGGTCGACATGACCTGGAACAGCGTTCGACCCTCCTCACCGCGGATCTCACCCATGACGATGTAGTCGGGGCGCTGTCGGAGCGCGGCCTCCAGCAGGTCGAACTCGTCGACGTCGCCCTGCTCGTCGTCGGCGAACGAGGGACGAGTCACGCTGGCGATCCAGTTGCGCTGTGGCAGTTCGACCTCGCGGGTGTCCTCGATGGAGACGATCTTGGCGCTGCTGGGGATAAACAGCGAGACGGCGTTCAGCGAGGTGGTCTTCCCCGAGGCAGTACCGCCGGCGAAGATCAGGCTCTTGTGGTTCTCGATCGCGAGCCAGAGGAAGGCCATCTCGTCCAGCGAGAAGGTGTTCCAGTTGATGAGGTCGATCGGCGTGAACGGGACGTCCTTGAACTGGCGGATGGTGTAGTTGGTCCCGTGGTCGGACACCTCTTTGCCGAGGGTCAACTGGGCGCGCGAGCCGTCTGGCAAGGTCGCGTCGACCTGTGGGAGCCGCTTACTGATGCCTTTCCCGGAGCGCTGTGCCAGTTTGACGACGAAATCGTCGAGTTCGTCCTTCCCGTGGTAAATGTTCGAGATGATTTGTTCGTACTCGGAGTGGTAGACGAACACCGGCGAGTTGTAGCCGTCGACGGAGATGTCCTCGACGTTGATGTCGTGTTTGATCCCGTCGATCCGTTCGTAGCCGATAAAGTCGCGTTTGAGCAGGTACAGTAACTTCTCGACCTGATACTCGCTTAGCGTGTCCGGATCGTCGGCCAGAATCGCCGGCTCCGGTCGGACCTCGATCCCCTGTAGCTGCGAGGTCCCGTCGTCCTCGCTTTCCGCCGCTTCGTCCTCATCGTCGAGCAGCCCCTGTAGCGTCTCGAGGATGCTCTTTGCCGTCTCGCCCGACGTGGCCTCGAAGAGATCATAGCGCTTGAGCAGCCGCCGGGTCTCGTCCTCGATGACCGTCCGCCGGCCGTCCTCGGTCGCTTTCTCCTTGATCCCGTCCTCGGAGTACTTGATGGCCGTCCTGAGCTTGCCCGAGAGGAACTCCTTGAGTTCCGTCTCAATCTCGTTCTGGTAGGGTTCGACCATGTAGTACTTCTTCTCGTTTTCCTTCTCCGAGTGGAAGATGACGACGAAAGCGTAGGGTTTGTTGACCCAGTAGCGCTCGACCTCGCGGAAGTGGGTCTTCTTCTCGAAGGGAACCGCTTTCTCGAGATCGTATCGGTTCGAGACGGTCGTGTTGCCCGCCGCCGTCGAGAAGAACTCGTCTTCCTCGATCTCGTCTTGGATGTTGACGGTCCGTTCCTCGACGATGTCGTCGAGTTCCAAGGCGGCGTCGTTGCCCGCCGCGAGGTGGTTCTCGAGGGTCTCGGGATCGAAACCGAGTGCCTCCTCCCGGTCGTGCCGGACGATCTCACCGTCGGAATCCCGTGGCCGGCTGCCGTCGTCCTCGTAGTAGTACTCCCACTTGTAGTGTTCCCACGTCCAGGTATCCTTGACGACCGGCGTCGTCTCGGGGTTGGCGTACTCCCAGTAGGCGTCCCAGATCGCCTCGCCGTTGTCCCCCGCGGTCGGCAGGACCGTCTCGTCGAGGTCGTCGGGGTGGTGACCGAGGTATTCCTCGGGGTCGAACTCGACGTCGTTCCAGTCGTCCCCGCTCGGGACGACCGATCTCACGTCCTCGTCGGTGTCGAGCCCGAGCTGGTCGTCACCCTCGGGTTCGTCCGGGTACAGGTCGGCGACTTCGTCCCCGTGCCCGTGTTCTTCCATGAACGCTTCCCACGTGTACTCGCCGACACGGACACGCGAGTCCCGTTCCGACGGCTCGTCCTCCGACGCAGGGTCGGACGCCTCCCCCTCAGAAAAGTCCCCGGCGTCCGATTGGTCGGCCTCGTCAATAGCCATTGCCCCTACACGAACGCTCACCCCTCAAAAAATTCATCCGCCCATTACCAGTTCTGATAATCCACAGTCCCGCCGTTTTCTATCGATTACGGCTCGATCGAGGTGGATTTAGGTTCCGTTATTGACACGCTTGCTGCCGGGGGAAAACGACAATCGACGCCTGGCCGCGCGAAAAGCTTGACGTGGCTACCCACGAAACGGGGACCGATGAGCGAACTCTTCGATCTCGAGGGACGAGTCGCAGTGGTAACGGGCGGCGGCCGTGGCATCGGCCGCGCGATCGCAGTCGAACTGGCGAACGCGGGCGCGGCAGTGGTCCCGAGTGCCCGATCGACGGACGAGATCGAGACCGTGGCGGCGGACATCAAGGACGCTGGTGGTGACGCCCTCGCCGTCCCCGCGGACGTGACCGACTCCGATGCCGTCGGCGACGTGATCGACCGGGCGGCCGACGAGTTCGGCGGCGTCGACGTCGTCGTCAACAACGCCGGCTTCAATCCTGACGACGCACTGGGCCGACCCGAGGACGTCGAGACTGAGAGCCTCGATCGAGTGTTGGACGTCAACCTGAACGGGGCCTACGAGGTCACCCACGCCGCCGCCGACCACCTCCTCGCAAGCGACGGCGGCTCGGTAATCAACGTCGCCAGCGTCGGCGGGCTGGTCGGCCTGCCGCGCCAACATCCCTACGTCGCCTCGAAACACGGACTGGTCGGACTCACCAAGAGCATGTCGCTGGACTGGGCCCCCGAGGTCCGGGTCAACGCCGTTGCACCGGGCTACGTCTCGACGGAACTGACCGCGGACCTCGAGGGGAACGATCGGCTCCGCCAGTCGATCATCGACCGCACACCGCTGGACCGGTTCGCCGATCCCGAGGAGATCGCCGGCCCGGTCGTCTTTCTCGCGAGCGACGCCGCCAGCTACGTGACCGGCTCCGTCCTTGCGGCCGACGGCGGCTGGACGGCTCGATAACTCCCCGCTCCCGTCGCTTGGACCGATCGGAAGGCCGATACCCTGCTCTCGAGCCGATCACGTTCGGCTCCCGCGATCTTTCATCAAAAATCACGGGGGTAGTTGTGATCGCGTGGGTGTTCTCCAAACCCTTAGCCGTCGATCGGGGGTATCCCAACTATGCGCTACAATGACAGTAACCAAGCACGCGAGGTCGCATCGCGTGCCAACGACTTGATGGAGGAGGTCGTCCTGCCGATCGAACGCGAACGAGCCGGGGGGATGGCCGTCTCGAGCGGGACCATCGCGGAACTCCGTGAGGCCGCCCGCGAGTACGACGTCTATGCACCACAGATCCCCGAAGAGTACGGCGGCATGGGGCTTTCCTTCCGCGACTCGCTGCCGGCCTTCGAAGAAGCGGGCCGGAGTCTGCTCGGCCAGATCGCGATGCGGGTCGACGCTCCCGACGAGGGGAACATGCACCTACTCGAACTGGCCGGCGACGAGTTACAGAAAGAGACCTACCTCGAGCCGCTCGTCCAGGGAGAGATCAAGTCCGGCTTCTCGATGACCGAGCCGATGCAGGGTGCGGGCTCGGACCCGAAGATGATCCAGACGACCGCCGAAAAAGACGGCGACGAGTGGGTCATCGACGGCCACAAGTGGTGGACGACGCAGGGCGTTGAGGCCGACGTACTGATCGTCCTCGCCCGAACCGACCCCGATGCTCACCCCTACGAGGCCTGTTCGCTCTTCCTCGTCCCCGCCGACGCCGACGGCGTCGAGGTCATCCGCGACGTCCCACACATGGGTGGCGGCAATCACGGCACGTCCCACGCCGAGATCCGATACAAGAACGTCCGCGTTCCCGAGGAACACCTATTGGGCGAACTGAACGAGGGCTTTACCCACGCACAGGAACGGCTCGGTCCCGCCCGACTCACACACTGTATGCGCTACTCCGGGATGGCCCAGCGATCGCTGGACATCGCGAAGGCCTACATCAGCGAACGACGCGGCTTCGACTCGACGCTGTCGGACAAGCAGTCGCTCCGACACCGGATCGCCGACGCCGAGACGAAACTCCACATGGCCCGGACCGGCATCCGCGACGCCGCCGACCGGATCGCCGCCGGCGACGAGGCCCGCATCCCCGTCTCCATGTGTAAAGTCTTCTCGGCCAACGTCACCCAGGACGCCATCGACCTCGCAGTACAGTGTTGCGGTGCCAACGGCATCGGGAAGGATCTCCCACTGTCGGACTTCTACGAATCCGTCCGCCAGTTCCGCATCGTCGACGGTGCCGACGAAGTCCACCGCCGGGTCATCGCTCGTGCCGCCTTCGAGGACGTTCCCGAGGAGGAACTCGAGCCGCTGACCCGGTTCGGTGATCCGAACCGAAAACGAAGCGCCGACCACTGACGGCCCCTCACCGCCGCCGTTTTTCGACTGTCGACCACCGCATTCGACCGCTCGAGTGGCACGATCGTCTAGGGACGGCGACGGCAGTCACGAACCGACGTATTCCGATCTCGGTCCGAACGGGAGCGACTCGAGGGACGTGGGCGTGGCGGGATTCGAACCACGGTCGCAGCGACGCTGCTCCCTGGTTCGAACCCTGTCATGCCGGTTCACTCGCCACTTCGTGGCTCGCTGTACGGGCGTGGCGGGATTCGAACCACGGTCGTTCCGCTTCGCTCCACTCCCTGATTCGAATCCCGTGCCCGTCTGCTCCTCACGTCCGTTCGTCGCAGGACGGGCGTGGCGGGATTCGAACCCACGATCAGAAGGTTAGGAACCTCCTGCCCTGTCCGCTAGGCCACACGCCCCGGCGGAAAAAGAACGTTAGTTGGTCTCGGTTTCGGTCTCGGTGGTCGTCTCCTCCTCGGTGGTGACGGGCTCGGTGTCGACGAACTCGTCGTCGTCAGCGGTTTCGCCCTCGACGGTGCCGCCCTCGCGCATTTCCTCGAGTTCCGATTCGACCTTCTCGCGGCCCTTCTGGAACTCACCCATCGCCTCACCGGTCGATCGTGCGAGCTTCGGGATCTTGTTGGCCCCGAAGAGCAAGATTGCGATGATGAGGATGATGGCGAGTTCCGGAGGCCCCATGCCGCCGGGGATGAACAGCGGTGTGATTTCGGCTACCATCTCTATGCGTGGCTTACCCGCTGGCAATTATAACCTTTTTGGAGCACTAAGGTAAGCATGCGGCCGCGACAGTCCGTCTGAGCGCACAGTTCGGAATTTCCACGCAAGCCGGGCCGGTCGACGCCGCCCCAACTGCCGTCGCCGACCACGACGGGGCCTCGCTCGGATCGATCCACGTCCCGTCCGGGAGCGAAACTGTCTTTCCGGTTTGTACGTAACGATTACAACGATGGCAGCAACCGGAGACGCCGCACCCGACTTCACTGCACCGCTCGCAAACGGCGACATCGAAGAGTTCACGCTCTCGGAACGCCTCGAGGACGAGGCACCGATCGTCCTCGCCTTCTTCCCCGGCGCGTTCACCGGTGTCTGTACTACCGAGATGTGTACGTTCCAGGACCGACTGGCCGCGTTCAACGACCTCGACGCCGCCGTCTACGGCGTCAGCCGCGACTCGCCGTTTACCCTGAACGAGTTCCGCGAACAGAACGGCCTCGAGTTCGGCCTCATCAGCGACTACAACAAGGAGATCGTCGACGAGTACGATCTCTCGATGGACTTCGCCGACCTGGGCGTCCACGGCGTCGCCAAGCGGTCGGTGTTCGTCGTCGACGGTGACGGACAGATCGCCTACTCGTGGGTCAGTGACGACCCCGGCGTCGAGCCCGACTACGACGAGGTCGAGGCCGCCGTCGAGGACCTGTCGTAACGAACCCGAGACCGTCGCAGGGCTTTTTTAGTCAGCAACCGAGGAGTACGTATGAGTGATTCTGCCGCCGCCGAGGAACCCTACCATGTCTACACCCCCGACGACGACCACCACTTTCCCGACGGGAAACTGAACCGCGTCCTCGAGTTCGTCGAGACCGACGAGGAAATCGAGGCCTATCTCGAGGCCCAAAACATCAATGCGGTCGATCGGATGCGGTACAACGATCACGGCACCAAACACATCGAGATCGTCCGTAACCGGGCGTTGTGTCTCTACGATCTGCTCAAGGCCGGCGACGTCGATTTCAACGGCGCGCGACAGCAGGGCCTCGACGAGGAAGACGAGGCGGTCATCATCGCGCTGGCGGCGACCTTACACGACGTGGGCCACGTCGTCCACCGCGATAGCCACGCCTACTACTCGATCCCGCTGGCCGCCGACATCTTAGAACGGATCCTCCCGGAGTTCTACGACGTCGCTGACCGCGTCCGGATGAAAGGCGAGATCCTCCATGCGATCCTCTGTCATCACACCGCCGAGACGCCCCTGACGACCGAGGCCGGCGTCATCCGCGTCGCCGACGCGTTGGACATGGAAAGCGGGCGCTCGCGGATCCCCTACGAACACGGCGGCCGTGGGATCAACACCCTCTCGAGTCAGGCGATCAAACGCGTCTCGCTCCAGCCCGGCGACACGACGCCCGTGATGGTCGAGATCGCGATGACCAACGCCGCCGGCGTCTACCAGGTCGACAACCTCCTCAAAGCGAAACTCGAGGATTCGGGGCTCGAAGAGGAGATCCGCATCGTCGCGGTCAACACGAACGAAAACCACGAGCGGCTGGTCGAGCGGATCGAGCTCTAAAGACCGAACTTTTGCTCTGCGGGCGCGGCGAAGCCGCGCCCTCGGCAAAATCTCGAGAGAGCTTCGCTCTCTCGGACCTCGCGGGATCTTCGATCCCGCTTAGCTTCGATGAAAAGCACTCCTCCCTCCGTTCCGTTCGCGTTGCTCACTCCACATCGGTCGTCGGCCCGCTCGCGGCGATAACAGGTAAAAGCCTGCCCTCCCCCGGGTCCCGAGGTCCTCGCACCGCTCGGCCCTCGCTCCCGGCCGTTCGACTCGAGCGAATCCCTTACGCGAGTTCGTACCGACCGTCCCGTCGCTCGAGGTAGCCCCGTTCCCGGAGGGTCCCCGTGATCGAGAGGACGGCTCCTTTCGTGACGGCGAGGTCGTCACAGAGGTCGTCCGCGGTCGCACCGTCGGTCGCGGCGAGATACAGGTAGACCAGTTTGGCGCGGGCGGAGTCGAGGTCGGTCGGAATCGATACGGCCGGTGTCGTCGTCGTTGATCGTTCCATACCGAACCGTGTATTTTTCGACGATAATAAATGTCGTCTACAACGATTGTCGAAACTACGGTGACGAACGGCCGCCACTGCTGTCGATATAGCATACGTCGATGGTCAAAATATGTTCAGACCGACTGACGGGGTCGCGATCGCGCGATCTCGAGTGTAGGCGATCGTCGTAGTAGTGTGCAGTGGTACCGGGAGACGAAGTCACCGCGGCCGCTGAAGACGGACGGACTGCTTTTGTGGCCGGGTTCGCGAGTAATAGGAGATGTCGACCCAGCTTACCGTCCTCGCACTGTTGACCGGGCTGGTGACCGGTGCGCTGTTCCGATTTCTCAACGTCCCGATTCCGGCGCCGCCGGAACTCCCCGGTATCATGGGGATCATCGGGATCTACCTCGGCTACAGGGTGGTCGAACGCGCCGGCGTCGGCGTCGACCTGCTCGAAGTGCTGGGGCTGTAGCGGTTCGACCGAGCGGCGGGGGACCGCGGCGTCAGGCCGTCGATTCGGTACTGAGGACGAACCGCATGAGTACCCAAAGCACTAGAAGGAACGCCGCGGGCGAGAACACGACCGCTACGAACAGTAGCGGGCCGGCAAGGACGGAGTCGCCGAGGAAGGCCGCGGCGACGCCGAGCAGCGAAACAGTTCCCATACGTCGCCATTAGTCGGGACAGCAATAAACGGTTCTACTCGAGGCGGCGGGATCACGCGGCGAAAACGGCGACGGCGCGGTCAGTAGCTGCGCTCTTTGGGCTCGTAGGTCTTGTTCTCGCCCTCGAGGATCACGGGGCGATAGAAGATCGACGGCGAGCCGTCGTCCCACGAGATCAGCGTGTGCTTGAGCCACTCCTCGTCCTTGCGTTCCTGGTGTTCCTTGCGCCAGTGAGCGCCACGGAACTCGTCGCGAACCAGGGCACCGAGCGCGATCGTCTCGGCGACGTCGATCAGGTTGCGCGTCTCGATGGTCTGTTGGAGGTCGGTGTTGAACGTCCGCGACGGGTCGTCGACGTAGACGTCCTGGTACTCCTCGCGACACTCCCGGATGATCTCGAGGGCCTTCTTGACGCCCTCCTCGGTCCGGAAGACGTTGACATAGTCGGTCATCGCCTTTTGGAGCTTTGCGCGGATCTCGGCGTGCTGGACGCCGTCGTCCTTGTCCATCAGGGTGTCAACGTGTTCGCGGGCGGTTTCGACCTTTCGCTGGAGGACACCCTCGGCGTCGGTGGCCATCCCGCCGTCGGCAGCGACGCTCCCGCTGGTCTCGAGCCCCGCTTTGCCGGGTGCGACCGGTAGTTCGGTGTCGGTCTCGTCCTCGACGTCGTCGCCGTAGCCGGTCCGGATCTCGGGCTCGCCGAGGTCCTCGCCGGCGGCGTGTTGGCCGGCGCGCTTGCCGAAGACGATCAGTTCCGGCAGGGCGTTGCCGCCGAGTCGGTTGCCGCCGTGGACGGAGACACAGGCACACTCGCCGGCCGCGTAGAGGCCGTCGACGCAGGTCTGGCCGTTCTCGTCGACCTCGATGCCGCCCATGGCGTAGTGCTGGCCGGGCTTGACCGGCATCGGCTCGACGAGCCCGTCGACGCCCTCGAAGTCCTCCGCCAGGTGGAGGATGTTCTCCAGCCGATCCATGATGCGCTCCTCGCCGAGGTGGCGCATGTCGAGATGGACGTACTCGTCGTCGACGCCCCGTCCCTCGCCGACCTCGGTGAGTTCCGCGCGGGCGACGACGTCGCGGCTGGCGAGTTCGCCGGAGTTGTTCGCGTAGCCGTACTCGAACATGAACCGCTCGCCCTCGCTGTTGTAGAGGATGCCGCCCTCCCCGCGGACACCCTCGGAGATCAGGACCCCCGTCGAGGGCAGCGAGGTCGGGTGGAACTGGATGAACTCCATGTCCTCGAGCGGCGCGCCGGCACGGTAGGCCATCGCGTGGCCGTCGCCGGTACAGGAGACGGCGTTGGTGGTGTGGTCGAAGGCCTGGCCGGGGCCGCCGGTCGCGAGGACGACGCCGTTGTTCGCCTTGAACCCTTCAATGTTGCCCGACTGGACGTCGTAGGCGACGACGCCGTGACACTCGCGGTCGTTGGGGTCATCCTCGTCGGTCGTCGCCAGGTCCATGACGTACCACTCGTCGTAGACCTGAATGCCCCGTTTGACGACCTGTTCGTACATCGTATGCAGCAGGTGATGGCCCGTCTCGGCCCCGGCGTAGGTGGTCCGGGGGTAAGAGAGGCCACCGAACGGCCGCTGGGAGACGGTGCCGTCGTCCTCGCGGGAGAACGGCATCCCCCAGTGTTCGAGGTTGATGGTCTCCTCGGGGGCGTTCTGGGCGAGGGTCTCGACCGCCGGCGCGTCGCCGAGGTAGTCCGAGCCCTTCATCGTGTCGTAGGCGTGGAGTTCCCAGTCGTCGCCCTCCTGTAGTGCGGCGTTGATACCGCCCTCGGCCGCGCCGGTGTGGCTGCGGACGGGGTGGAGCTTCGTGACCATCGCCACGTCGGCTCCCGCTTCGTGCGCTGCGATCGCGGCTCGGAGGCCGGCGCCGCCAGCGCCGACCACGATGACGTCGTGTTCGTACATAGTTACCAGAATTTCAGGTTCTTCTTGACTGCCTCCCGCTTGAGCTCCTGAATGTGCTCGGTGAGCGGAATGTCCTTCGGACACACCTCGGTACAGGAGAACTGGGTCTGGCACCGCCAGACGCCGTGTTCCTGCTCGAGAATGCGGAGTCGATGCTCCTTGATCTCCTCGCCCTCGCGGTCGTCCATCGCGAACTTGTAGGCCTTGTTGATCGCTGCCGGGCCCAGGTATTCGTTGTCGCCGGCCGCGATGTTACACGAGGACATACACGCGCCACACCAGATACACCGCGAGGACATCTTGATCTTCTCGCGGTTTTCCTGGCTCTGGCGCTGTTCCTCGAGGTCATCGACCGGCGGCGTGTCCTCGTCCTGGAAGTACGGCTCGACCGTATGCATCTGGTCGTAGAAGTGGTCCATGTCGACGACCAGGTCCTTGACGACCTCCTGATGGGGCAGCGGCTCGATGCGGACCGGCTGTTCTAGATCGGAGATCTGAGTCTTACAGCCCAGTCGCTGCTTCCCGTTGACGAAGAAGGCGTCGGAGCCACAGACGGCCTGTCGACAGGAGTGACGGAAGGTGAGCGACGAATCGTACTCGTCGCGGGCGTACATGACCGAGTCGAGGACGGTCATCCCCTTCTCGAAGGGGACGTGGAAGTCGTCGAAGCGTGGTTCCTGTTTCCCCTCGACTTCGGGGTCGTAGCGGAACACCTTGATGTGGACCGTCTCCCCCTCGAGTTCGGCGGCCTTTTCGGCGTGTTCGTCGACCATGCCGCCGCCGTTCTGTTCCTCCGCGGCCGGCGACTCCGCACCTTTCATCGCCGGGTCTTCCGGTGCTTCCTGGCTTTCGGGTTCGGCTTGTTGTGTACTCATGTTAGATCATCCCCGACATCGTGAGTGCGACGTACGTTCCCTGCGCGACGAGGCCGACGCCGGCGATGGTCAACACCGCCAGCACGACCTTCTTCTGGGTCCCCTCGAGTCCCTGATTGACCAAGGCGTTGTAGACGCCGTTGACGCCGTGGAAGGCGGCGGTCACCAGGAACAAGACCATCGTGAGGAAGTACCCGATGTTCTCCATTCGGGCCTGAGTGCCCATGAAGCTTACCTCGTACGCGTGGTTGACGAAGTGCAAGAGGAAGAAGTGGAAGGCAAGAACGACGACGAGGAACGCGGCGGTGACGCGCTGGAGGAACCAGCCGGTGCCGCCGGGCGTAAAGGAGGAGTATCGTTCCGCCATCAGATCCCCACCTCCGTCAGGAAGGTCGGGACGCTGGCGACGGTGATCGCCCCGGTCAGCACCAGCGAGGCGTAGAAACTCTTGTCCTGGGACTCGAGGCCGATCCCGAGATCGACCATCAGCAGGCGAAGGCCGTTCAGGATGTGGAAGACGGCCACCGCGAGCAGGCCGATCTCCAGCAGGCGGATGAGGAACAGCCCCTCGAGCCCCTGCAGCGTCGTACTGTAAATGTCGTTTTGTGCTTCGATCACGTCCGTACTTTCTCCTGCGGCGCTGATAGACGTACTCAGCACGGCGATGTGGGTGAACAGGTAGCCGATCAGCATCCACCCGGTGAACTTGTGGAAGATCCACGCCCACATGCCGGCCGAGAACTCCTTCCACCGCCCGAAGTCCTCGATGAGGCCGCGATTGTAAGACTGACTCATGCGCTCATGTGGACCGTTTGACCGCGGCGGTATAGAAGTTACTTTTATCGCTCCTGTTCATCCGTTCGGTCCGAGAGAACACGGCCAGAAACGAACAAGTTCCGTTGACATGTCCCGAAGGAGTTCGGGGAACTCCCGGCGGATGTCAGATGTTCGCTCAGTCGTCCCCCTGACGGAGGTCCGACCGTGACCGCTCGGTCGTCCGCTCGCGCTCGAGTGCGGTGAGGGTATCCGGCGAGAGCCCGACGAGATGACACAGCGGGTTCCCCGGGTAGACGACGGGGTTCTCGAGGACGCCGACGATGAGGCCGGTAAAGGGGGCCTCGACGGTGACGATGTCCTCGTCTTCCTTGAACGGGTTGGTGATGGTACAGATGACCTCGCCCTCCTCGACGAGCTGGCCGCGGCCACGTTTCATATCGACGATGCCGCCGGCGTCGGCCCGGAGCCAGGTCTTCTCGTCGTCGTCGTCGATGACGGTCCGCCAGCCGGGCCAGTGGACCGACGACTCCCGGTGAAGGCCGAACTCGGCGAGGACGCTCGCGACGCCGGTGAGTGCGCGGTCGATCAGCCGCCGCTGGAACCGGTGGGCCTCGCCCATCTCGACCGTGATCGTCGGAATCCCGGCCTCGGTGGCCTCGCGTCGGAGCGTTCCCGACGGCCCCTCGCCGGCGATGATGACGTTGGAACTGAACGCTTTGGCGAGTCTGGCGACGGTCGATCGCTCCGTGTTCGCACGGACGTGAAGCATGTTCGTCCGGCCCCGCGTCGACGTATGGAAGTCCAGCCCGAGATCGCAGGGCTCGATGAAGTTCGTGAAGATCTGGTTGGCCATCCGTCGGGCGCTAGTCGACCCCTCGCGGCCGGGGAACGACCGGTTCAGGTCCCGATCGTAGATCGGGAGATACCGCTCCTGTGCGAGGAAGCCGGGGACGTTCATCACGGGCAGACAGACGAGCGTCCCGTGCAGTATCGAGTGGTCCCAGTCGTGGGCCACCTCCCGGACGACCTCGATCCCGTTGAGTTCGTCGCCGTGGGCCGCCGCCGAGAGAAACACCGTCGGCCCCGGATGCTCGCCGTTGACGACCGTTACTGGGATCCGGACGGGGTCACCGAGATACGTCTCGCTGATGCCGTATCGAATGTTCGCCGATTCGCCCGGATCGACGCGGCCGCCGTTGTAGGTAAACGCCTCGGCGGCCGCCCCGTCGGGAGGGTCGCTCGTCGCGTCGTCGCTCATATCACGTTCTCCGGGAGCAGCGACGTGAATGTTCCCCCTCGGACCGCCTCGAGCCTCGACGCTCGATCGACCGTGACTGCCCAGTGCCAGTTTTCCCGGAGAACAGCCGTTTCCCTCGAACAACGTCTACCAGCGACTGGGAGCGTGGGCATACGTTTTGTATCTGGCAGTAGTATGGATGCTCATGAAGATCCGAGAGGCAACCGATTCGGACGCCGAAGCGATTCGGACGATCGCCCGCGACTCGCTGGGTTCGACGTACACTGACTTCCTCGAGCCCGAAACCATCGACGAGGCGGTCGAACAGTGGTACGGCGACCCGCTCGCGGACGAACTCGCGGACGACCGGACGCTGTTCTTGCTCGTCGAACGCGACGGCGAACTCGCGGGCTTTTCCCAGAGCGAACTGGTCGGTCAGCGGGCCAACACCGGCCGACTGCTCTGGCTCCACGTCCACCCGGACCACCGCGGCGATGGGACGGGTGTGCGCCTGCTGGTTCGTACCCGCGAGCGACTCCTCGAGGAGGGGGCCGACGGGATCCAGTGTTTCGTCCTCGCGGACAACGAGGGCGGCAACCAGTTCTACCGCAGTCACGGCTTCGAGCAGGCGGGCCAGCGTGAGGTCGAGATCGGCTCGGAAACGTTCACCGAGAACGTCTACGTCGAGGCCGACCTCGAGGACGAGGGCGAGTGGGGGACGGTCGACGAACTGACCGTCGACGGTGAGACGGTCTACGTGAGCTACGGCGAGGCCGCCAGAGGATCGCAGGCACCGTTTTACGTGGCCTACAGCGACGACGACCGCACCGACCACTACGCCTGGTTCTGTGGAAACTGCGATTCGATCGACAACGCCATGGACGCGATGGGACGCATCGAGTGTAACGAGTGTGGCAACCGTCGCAAGGCGACCCGCTGGGACTCCTCGTACCTCTAGCAGGGTCCGCGAGGCGTTCACTGACGGCGTTTTCTTCGCTTCGACCGGTCGAGTGCGACCCCCGTAGGCGGTCCTTTCCGCGGTTTCCGGTCGGTTATGGGTCCCACACTCTCGACCGGGCGTTCTCGGCCCGATCGAGCCCCGCCGCGTGACCCCGACATCGCCGTGGCTGTTGTCCATCCCTTCGGACTGTTGGCTCCCCATTACAATTGTGCGATCCCTCGAGTCGTCAGTCAGTGGGTCGCTGCCGGCTCGGTCGGCAGCGCCGCGTGTCTCCGTCGGCTACTATGAACAGGGAGGATCACATCGTCCACGGCTTCAAGGCAACGCTCGTCGCGCGCGGGATCTACATGCTCTCGAGCGCGCTGTTGATGTTCGTACTGGCGCGGTACCTGCTGGACCCGGACGGGTACGGCGCGCTCTACTGGGCGATCGGGGTGTTGGCGATCGTCCAGCTGTTCGCGGACCTGGGGCTGTCCCGGTCGGTCGCACGGTACATCTCCGAGTACCGCGAGACCGACCCCGGGCAGGTCCCCCATCTCCTCGAGACGACGATCACGGTCAAAGTAATCCTGCTCGCGGTCGTCGGCTACGTCCTGTTGGTCTACCACGAGTGGCTCGCGACCGCGCTCGGCGAGCCGGGGGCGGCCCCGTTCCTCGCGGCCGGCGTCGTCTATCTCGTGGTCTTCTCCGCGAGTACCTTCTCGCAGGTCGCCTTGCAGGGCTTTAATCATCTGGGCTACAGCGCGATCGTGCAAGCGATCAGCGGCGCGGGGCGGCTGCTCTTTGCCGTCGGGTTCGTCCTTGCGGGCTTCGGTGCGCTCGGTGCCTTCTTCGGCTACGTCGTCGGATATGCCATCGCCGGGGCCGTCGGGATCGGCATCCTCTACTACGGCTTCTACGCCCGCCACGACGCCGCCGACGAGTACGAAGCGGGACTCTCGAAACGGTTGCTCGAGTACAGCCTCCCGCTGACGGCGACCCGGAGCGCGAACGTCATCGACAAGCAGATCGACATCGTGCTGGTCGGGATCTTTCTGAACCCCGCCGCGGTCGCGTTCTACACGCTGGGCAAACAGATCACCGACTTCGTCCTCGCGCCCGCCGAGTCGCTGGGCTTTACCATCTCGCCGAACTTCGGCGAACAGAAGGCTGCCGACCAACTCGAGGAGGCCAGACGGATCTACGAGACCTCGCTGACGAACGTCCTCCTGCTCTATATCCCGGCGGCGGTCGGGCTGGCGATCGTCGCCGAACCGTTCCTGACGATGGTGATCGGGCAGAACTACGCCGGTGCGGTCCCCGTGTTACAGGTGCTTGCCGGCTTCGTCGTGTTGCAGGCGATCACGAACCTGACCAGCGACAGTCTGGATTACCTCGGCCGCGCCCGCGCTCGAGCCGTCGCGAAGGGCGGTACGGCGGTCGCCAACTTCGGGCTGAACATCGTCTTGATCCCAGCGATCGGGGTCGTCGGTGCGGCGATCGCGACGGTGGCGACCCACTCGGTCTACGTCGCGGTGAACCTCTATATCGTCCACACCGAACTCGGCCTGAACGTTCGGCGGCTTGCCCGGACGACCGGAATGATCTGTGGGATAACGGGCGTGATGGGCGTGGCCGTGTTGCTGGTGACGCCGCTGGTCTCGAACCTCTTTATGCTGTTCGGCGCGATCGCAGTGGGAGCCATCACGTGGGGTGCGCTGGCGGTGCTGAGCGGGTTGGTCGATCCGGGACAAGTTCGGTCTGTCATCGGGTAATACGGCCGTGACTGGTCATTATTGTTGACTGTCAGTTCCGGAACTATCAATACTTATCTGCCGTCTCGGTGTCGGTTCCGTATGGCTGTTTCCGATCCCGTCACTGTCGGGGTACTGAGTCTACATACGAGCAAGGAGACCAAAGCGATTCTCAACGCCGCCGAAGATCTCGGCCACGACACCGAGTGGCTCCGTGCCGAAAACACGTCCGTCAGCGTCACGGATGGAACCCCCGTCCTCGAGCCTGACGTCGACGTGATCGCCAACCGGATGCTGCTGTCGAACACCGAACAGCCAGCGGAGGAACTGGGACTTGCCAACACCTTTACCCAGCTCGTGCCGATGCTCAACGAGCCGAACACGGTGTTGACCGCGATCCACAAACTGTCGACGGCGACCGCGCTGGCGTCCAACGAGATCCGGACCCCGGACGTGACCCTCGCGTTGAGCGGCGACCGGCTGAACGCCGCGCGGGATCGGTACGGCGAAGAGGCCGTGTACAAGACCGCGATCGGAACCCACGGCGGAGGGACCTGGAAGGTCGGCCCCGACGACCCGATCAACGCGAAGGTCGGCAACCGCTATGCCTTCCTGCAGGAACTCGTCGATCAGGAGGACGTCCGTCACCGCGACCTACGGGTGTACGTCGTCGGCGGCGAGGTCGTTGCCGCGATGTATCGCTACGCGCCGGACAACGACTGGCGAACGAACGTCGCGCTCGGGGGCTCCGTCGAGGACGCGACCGACGACCTCCCCGAGGAGGCCGCCGAGATGGCACGGCAGGCGGCCGGCGTCGTCGGTCTCGACTACGCCGGCGTCGACCT
Organism: Natrinema pellirubrum DSM 15624; assembly: GCF_000230735.2. Classification (NCBI taxonomy): domain Archaea; kingdom Methanobacteriati; phylum Methanobacteriota; class Halobacteria; order Halobacteriales; family Natrialbaceae; genus Natrinema; species Natrinema pellirubrum. Next base: position 2,574,996 of record NC_019962.1, on the reverse strand, counting down.
CGTCGAGGGCGACGACGGCTGGTACGTCCTCGAGGTCAACCCGACGGCGGGGTTCAAGGGACTCTACGAGGCGACGCAGGTGAGCCCGGCCCCCTACATCGCAAAGCTGGCGATCGAGCGCGCCGGCGGCGAGGTCGACGACGATCGCGTGCGTGACATCGCGAACGTCCTCGACGACTCCCGACCGACGGCCCAGCCGCCGGACACGGTGGCGTCGGCGACGGAGCCGGCGGTAATCGGCTACACCGAGGAGGTCGTTCTCTCGGGCACGAGCGGTTCGAAGACGATACTGGCAAAATCCGACACGGGCGCGACACGGACGAGCATCGACACCGGGCTGGCCGCCGACATCGGTGCCGGCCCGATCAAGTCCATCACCCGCGTCCGCTCGGGCAGCAGCAAGCAATCGAAGAGCCGCCCCGTCGTCGACGTCGTCGTCGGGGTCGGCGGGAACCAACACACCGTCACGGCAAGCGTCGAGGACCGCAGCCACATGGACTACCCCGTCATCCTCGGCCGGGACATCCTCGAGAACTATCAGGTCGACGTGAGCCGCCGGATCGACGGCGACGTGCCAGACACGCCCGAAGAAGAGGAGTAACCGTCCTGTGGCCCGCGGGCGGCCCCACTGCGGTAGCTGACTGTCACAGGGTTCGATCATCGATGTCTGCCCTGGTCGCCGTCGTCCGTCCCCGATCGGGATCGGTCTCGAGACGGCGATCGTCTTTCTCCGCGATGGACGACCCGTACTGAGTAGCGGTCGACAAGACGCGGTACGGCTCCGCCGGCCGGCCACACGTCCCGTTCCCACACGGTTCAACACGATATGCGATATTGTTTTGCTATATCGGAAACTATCTGCCGGGGAAGCAAAAGTGGAACTTGTATTCGGTACATATATTATTCCTCAATCCGTTTTCCGAACCGTACGAATACATGAGCGACAACAAACGGAACCGGAACCACGAGTGGTGGCCGAATCGGTTGAACCTGGACGTTCTCGACCAGAACGCCGAAGCCGTCGGTCCGTACGACGACGACGACTTCGATTACGCCGAGGAGTTCCAGAAACTCGACCTCGAAGAGGTCAAAGCCGACCTTAAGGATCTGATGACGTCCTCACAGGACTGGTGGCCGGCTGACTACGGCCACTACGGGCCGCTGTTCATCCGGATGGCCTGGCACAGCGCCGGGACGTACCGTACTACCGACGGCCGCGGCGGTGCCTCTGGCGGGACCCAGCGTTTCGCGCCGCTCAACAGCTGGCCCGACAACGGCAACCTCGACAAGGCACGCCGACTGCTCGAGCCGATCAAGCAGAAGTACGGCCGGAAGCTCTCGTGGGCCGATCTGATCGTCCTCGCGGGCAACACCGCCCTCGAGTCGATGGGGATGCAGACGCTCGGCTGGGCCGGCGGCCGCGAGGACGTGTTCGAGCCCGACGAGGCCGTCTACTGGGGGCCCGAAACCGAGTGGGAGGCCCCGCAGGACCAGCGCTTCGACGAGGACGACGAACTCGAGGAGCCGCTGGGCGCGACCGTAATGGGGCTCATCTACGTCGACCCTGAGGGGCCGGACGGCAACCCCGAGCCGCTCGAGTCGGCAAAGCGGATCCGCCAGGCGTTCGGTCGCATGGCGATGGACGACGAGGAGACGGCCGCCCTCATCGCCGGCGGACACACGTTCGGCAAGTCCCACGGCGCCGAGAACGACGACATGGGCCCGGCACCCGAGGCAGCCCCGATCGAGGAGCAGGGCCTCGGCTGGCCCGACTCCGGCAAGGGTTCGGAGACGACCACGAGCGGCATCGAGGGCGCATGGAACCAGTGGCCGACGATGTGGGACACTTCCTACCTCGACAACCTGCTCGACTACGAGTGGGAACTCACCGAGAGCCCCCTCGGCGCGAACCAGTGGCAGCCCGTCGAGGAGGAGGCCTACGACACCGTCCCGGACGCCCACGATCCCTCGGAGAAGCACGCCCCCATGATGATGACGACCGACGTCGCCCTCAAGCGGGATCCGGAGTTCCGGGAGATCATCGAGAACTTCCGCGACAACCCCCCGGAGTTCCTGGACGCCTTCGCGCGGGCATGGTACAAGCTGATCCACCGCGACATGGGCCCGCCGGAGCGGTTCCTCGGTCCCGATGTCCCCGAGGAAACGTTCGTCTGGCAGGACCCCGTCCCCGATGCCGACTACGAACTGATCGGCGACGAGGAGATCGACCAGCTCAAAGCGGAGATCCTCGAGTCGGAGCTGTCCGTCTCCGAACTGGTCACGACCGCCTGGGCGGCCGCCTCGACCTACCGCGACAGCGACAAACGCGGCGGTGCGAACGGCGCTCGCATCCGCCTCGAACCCCAGCGCAGCTGGGAAGTCAACGAGCCGGCCCAGCTCGAGGCAGTCCTCGAGACCTACGAGGGGATTCAGGAGGAGTTCAACGCCGCTCGAGACGACGACGTACGCGTCTCGCTGGCCGACCTCATCGTGCTGGGTGGCAACGCAGCCGTCGAGCAGGCCGCGGCCGACGCCGGCTACGACGTGGAGATCCCGTTCGAACCCGGTCGGACCGACGCCACGCAGGACCAGACCGACGAGGAATCGGTCGAGGCGCTCAAGCCGGAAGTCGACGGGTTCCGGAACTACTTCGGCGGCGAGTACGACGGGCCGGCCGAGGATCTGCTGGTCGACCACGCCGACCTGCTTGACCTAACGGCCTCGGAGATGACCGTACTGGTCGGCGGCATGCGCGCGCTGGACGCCAACTATCAGGACTCCGACCTCGGCGTCTTCACCGACGAGCCGGAGACCCTGACCAACGACTTCTTCGAGACCCTGCTCGACATGGGCTACGAGTGGGAGCAGGCCTCGGAGGGCGAGGAGGTCTACGAGCTGCGTGACCGCGAGACCGGCGAGGTCGAGTGGACCGGCTCGCGCGTCGACCTCATCTTCGGTTCGAACTCCCGGCTGCGGACCATCGCGGACGTCTACGCCAGCGAGGAGGAGAAGTTCGTCGAGGACTTCGTCGACGCCTGGCACACGGTCATGACCAACGACCGCTTCGACCTCGAGTAAACGAGCGCTCGCGCCGTCGCTGATTCGTCCGACAAACCATCGCGTTCGCTGGGACCGCTCATCGCCCGGTCGCGGTCCCCCGCCGCGGCCGGTCTCTCACTCGCTGCGGATGACGACCTCGTCGTCCCTGATGGCCGAGATCTGTGCGGCCTCGACCGGGTAGTCGTCGCCGCCGTGACCGCCCCAGTTCATGCGGGCCTTGAGCCGATCGGTGAGCCCCGGCTCCGGATCGATGTAGGCGGTCTGGCCCTCGACTGCGGCGACCATCCCGATCTGCTGGCCCGACTCGTCGACGACGTCTTTTCCCTGGTCGTCCCTCGAGAGTTCGACCGTCGGCGCTGCCGTCTCGCCGGCCGCCGCGTTCTCGCCTTCGATACCGGTCACGTCGGCGTCCCCCATCGTCTCGTCACCTGCGACACCGGCGGTCTCGCCGGCCACCATCGAGCCGTACTCCTCGACGTCGATAATCTCACCCTCGAGCAACTCGCTGCTGACGACGTCGGACTCGACCAGTTCCGACTCCTCGAGAACGTATCGCAGCTCCAGTCGCTCGTCGCGTTGCTCCTCGACGGTACGGCGCTCGATGAGTTCGCTCCGGACGGCGTCGCCCTCGGTACGCTGGCTCTGGATGACTTCCCGCTCGAGGACTTCGTCGGGGGCCACGCTCGAGCGGACGACATCGCTCTCGAGGATCGATCGCTGGACGCTCTCGAGTTCGACGTCCGTCTCGATCTCGTCGCGTTCCATCTCCTGATCCCGTTCGATGTCGACGTCGACGACCCGACTCTCGACGATGTATCGTTCGATCTCCTCGACCGTCTCGAGGCGGGTTTCGTCGACGGTTACCTCGATCATATCGTCACCGACGAACTCGGTGTCGACGACCTCGCGGGCGCGGCGTTCGGAGTCGACGATCTCGCGTTCGACCAGTTCCGTATCGACCACCTCGCTCTCGATCGTGTCCCGCTCGACGACCTCGGTCTCGACGACCTGCGTCTCGACGATCTCGGTCGTCACCGTCTCGCCGCGTCGCAGCGAGTCCTCGAGTTCGTCGCGGCCGAGATCCGCCCGCTCGAAGGCCCGCTCGCGCTCGACGATCTCGAAAAAGCCCAGCCCCTCGCCGGTCGGCTCGTCCTCGTGGTAAACGAAGACGTAGCCCTCGTCGTCGAACCGTCGCTCGAACTCGTCCCAGGAGTACTCCTCGTGGTCCTCGCCGAGTTCGTCACGGCGGGCGAACGAGTGGCCGTGTTCGTCGCCCTCCCGGACCCGTACCGGGACGGCGTCGCGGGCCTCGGCCCACTCCCTGACCCGCTCGGGATCGCTGGTCATTCGGCGCTGGTCCGGTGTGTCCGTGTCCGTCGGGGACGTGTCGTTTGCCATCTCCAGTAGAGTCCGGATGCCGCCGCACTTCAGTCGACGCGGCCGTCCCGTCGGTTCAGTGTCTCGTTTCTCCGACCCCCGAGATCGGCCGGCAGGAGCCGGCCCGTAACAACTCGTTGCCGGCGACAGTGTCGATCGTTTCGTCCCGTTTCAGCGCTCGAGCGGTCTCCAAAGCGTTGTTACCGGTAACACCACCCTCGCCTGCCGGGCAAGCGGCGATGCCGGCCCGCCGGGCGGCTCAGTCGGACTCGTACTCGGCCCAGATATAGCGCGTCGCGACGCTGCGGTAGGGCCGCCACGGCTCGGCGATCTCGCGCATCTCCGCGCGGGTCAACTCCTCGCCGTCGGCGTACAACTGTTCGATCCCGCGGCGGACAGCGAGGTCACCGAGCGGGAGGACATCGGGCCGCTCGAGGACGAACAGCAGATACATCCGGGCGGTCCACTCGCCGATCCCCGTGATCTCGGTCAGCAGGTCGACGACCTCCCCGTCGGAGTGGGAGGCGAGGCCGGTCCGGCTGTAATCGTTCTCCCGGAAGGCGCGGGCGGCGTTTCGCACGTACTCGATCTTGCGCCGGAAGAGGCCGGCGTCGCGAATCGCCTCGTCGTCGGCAGCCAGTACCGATTCCGGCGTCACTTCCCCATCGAGGACCTCGAAGACCCGCTCCCGGACGGCCGCGGCGCTCGCGGTCGAGAGCTGCTGGTTGATGATCGAGATACAGAGCCGCTCGTACTCGCTCCAGTCGGGTTCGACGTAGGGATCGTGTCGGTCGAGCAGCCCGGCCATCACGGGATCCGCACGGAGAACGTCGTGTGCCTCGTCGTTCATGGACAGGTATGAGACGGGTGTAGGGGACCGGAGACCCATAGGCGTCTCGGTGGGTCCCGCGAGGGCTCACTCGAGGTGGTGATAGTCGAGTTCGTGGTCGGCCTCGAGGGCCGCCCGGACGGCCGGGCTGGGGTCGCCGACGCCGCGCCGGCTGAACGAGAGCCCCTCCGGTTCGACGGCGACGACGAGGTTCACCCGCCAGTCGTCGGCCGTGTCGGGGTAGTCCGTCCGGTAGTGTGCGCCGCGGGATTCGGTGCGCTCGAGGGCGGCCCGGAGCATCGCCTCGGCGACGGTGAGGCTCATCGAGAGGTCCACGGCGTACTCGAACGACTTCGAGGTCCGGTCGCCCGCGACGCGGAGATCGGCGGTGCGTTCCCGCAGGGCGTCCAGTTTCGCGAGCCCCTCCCGGAGCCCCGCGTCGTCGCGGAGGATGCCGGCATGGTCCCACAGCAGGTCGCCGAGGTCCTCGAGCAGCGCCGTCGGCGTGACGGTGCCGTCCGAAGCGGCGAGTTCCCGCAGCGCCTCGAACTCCCGTTCGGCCAGCGCCCGCTGGCCGTCGGTGAGGGTCGGATCGTCGTCGCCGTCGGTCACCGCGGCCGCGACGTGAGCGCCGACGAGTTTGCCGATCGCGACGGTCTCGGCCAGCGAGTTCCCGCCGAGGCGGTTCGCCCCGTGGACGCCAGCGACCGTCTCGCCAACGGCGTAGAGACCGTCCACGCCGGTCTCGCCTGTTCGGAAGTCGATGTCGACCCCGCCCATCGTGTAGTGGGCCGTCGGCCCGACCACCATCGGCTCCTCGGTGATGTCGACGCCCAGCGATTCGAAACGCTCGACCATCGACGGCAGCCGGTCGCGGACGTACTGATCGTCCCGGTGGGAGACATCGAGGAAGACCCCGCCGTCCTCGGTCCCGCGGCCCTCCCGCACCTCCTGAGCGATGGCCCGCGCGACGACGTCGCGGGCGTCGAGTTCCATCTGGTCGGGGGAGTAGCGCTCCATGAACCGCTCGCCCTCCGAATTGTAGAGCCGGCCGCCCTCACCGCGGACTGCCTCCGTGACGAGTCGGCCGTCCCACTGCTCGCCGTAGCGGTCGCCGACCATCCCGGTCGGATGGAACTGGACGAATTCGAGGTCGACGAGTCGCGCCCCGGCCTCGAGCGCCAGCGCCTGTCCGTCGCCGTTGTTCTCGTCGTCGCGCGAGGAGTGGCGGTGATAGAGCGCCGAGAACCCGCCGGCCGCGAGGACGACGTGGTTCGTCCGGAAGAGCAGCCCCTCGCCGGTCTCCATATCGAAGCCGACGGCCCCGTCGACGCGGCGGCCGTCCGAGAGCAGGCGCGTGATCATCACGTTCTCGCGGTAGGGCACCTCGAGTTCGCGAGCGCGGTCGACCAGCGTCTCGAGCATGGCCTCGCCGGTCCGGTCGCCGACGAAGCAGGTCCGCCGGTAGGATTGGGCGCCGAAGTATCGCTGATTGATCTCGTCATCGTCGGTCCGGTCGAACGGCATGCCCCACTCGGCGAGTTCGCGGATATGGTCGGGCATCTCCCGCGCCGTCAGTTCGACCGCGTCGGGATCGTTCAGGTGATGGCCCTCGTTGAACGTGTCCGCCGCGTGGATCGTCCAGTCGTCCTCGGGATCGAGCGAGCCCAGCGCGGCGTTGACGCCGCCAGCTGCCCACGTCGTGTGAGCGTCGCCGTGATCGCGCTTGCCGATCACGAGCGGGTCGATCCCCGACTCGGCGAGTTCGATCGCGACGCGAGCGCCCGCCGCGCCCGCCCCGATCACGAGTACCGGGGTCGTCACGACCTCGTACTCGAGGTCGCCGGCGAAGCCGGGATCACCCTCGGTCTCGAGTCGGTTCTCGATCCCGGCAGTCGACCGCTCGTGGCCCGTTGTTCGGCGATTATCGTCGACCGTGTCGCTGCCGTTGGATGGTGATTCTGTCATCGAATGTATGTAACGACCGGCCGGGTTTAGGCCTCGCCCCGAACGATGCAAAAGACGGCTTTCAGGCCTACGAGAGGCTATATTCGACTTTACCGCCGCATCTGCTGCCGCGAATAAAGGTCGGCTCGGGAACCAATCGTTCGATCGTCGCGGACTATCTACAGCATCGATACGAGCGGTCGATCCGGTCGCCGCCGAGGTCGCACCAGTGTGCTTGCGCCCGAACGGCCGACGCGGCGTTATGGAGCGTCGGGGCCGCCCTCGGAGGTCGTGAGTGCGTCGGGCTCGACGTTCGCGAGCCGCATCGCGTTGCCGGTGACGCCGAGGCTCATCCCCATGTCGCCGACGACGACCGCCACCGCGACGCTGACCAGCCCCAGCGGCACGCCGACGGCGAGTAGGGCCTTCACGGCGAGGCTCGCCCAGACGTTCTGTCGAATGACGCCGTTTGCCGTGTGCGAGAGGTCGTACAGGTACGGTAGCCGCCCGATGTCGTCGCCCATCAGCGCGATATCCGCCGTCTCGAGGGCGGTGTCGGTACCGGCCGCGCCCATCGCGATGCCGACCTCAGCGGTCGCAAGCGCGGGCGCGTCGTTGATGCCGTCGCCGACCATCGCCACGTCGCCGTACTGCTCCTGGAGGGCCGCCACGGCGTCGACCTTCTCGTCGGGGAGGAGTTCGGCACGGTACTCGTCAACGCCGACCTGCTCGGCGATCGCCCGCGCCGTGCCCTCGTTGTCCCCGGTCAGCATGACGACGCGCTCGACGCCGAGGTCGTGGAGCCGTTCGACCGCCCGTCTGGACGCGGGCCGGACCTCGTCGGCGATCGCGACCGCGCCGAGCAGGTCGGTCTCCGTCCCGACGAGGACGACCGTCTTCCCCTCCCGCTCGAGCGCGGCGAGCGTGTCCCCGGTGAAGCCTCCCTCGTCGGCTGCGAGCGCACTCTCGGCTGCGGCCCCGCCGTCAGTCCGCGGGCCCGAGGAGTCGTCCGCGCGGGTCCGCGAGAGATCGAAGCCCAGTTCCTCGAACAGCGCGGGCTTGCCCGCGTAGTAGGTCTCGCCCTCGATCTCCCCGCGGATCCCCCTGCCGGTGAGGCTCTCGAACCCCGTCGGCTCGGGGAGGTCGCCCACGTCCGCTTCGTCGGCCCGCGCGAGGATCGCCGCGGCGATGGGGTGTTCGCTGCGTTGCTCCAGTCCGGCGGCATAGCGAAGCAGCGTCGCCTCGTCGGCTCCGTCGGCCTGGCTCGCGGTTTCACCGCTCGCCTCGTTCGCGGCGCTGGGCGCCGCGCAGGGCACAACGTCGGTCACGGCGAGTTCGCCTTTCGTGAGCGTACCGGTCTTGTCGACGGCGACGGCGTCGACCTCGCCCATCGCCTCGAGATACGTGCCGCCCTTGATCAGGACGCCGTTTCGCGCGGCGCTGGTGACCCCCGAGACGACCGAGACGGGCGTCGAGATGACGAACGCACAGGGGCAGGCGATCACAAGCAGCGTGAGCCCGCGGACGAACCACGTCCCCCAGTCGCCGGCGAACGCGATCTCGTAGCCGGCGATCCCCGCAGTGACGGTGTCGCCGATGAGAAGCGGCGGCACGGCGGCGGTCAGGATCGCCAGGACGACCACGACGGGCGTGTAATAGCCCGCGAACCGGTCGACGAACTGCTCGGTTTCCGTCTTGTCGGCCTGTGCCCCCTGGACCATCTCGATGATCCGCGAGAGCGTCGAATCGCCCGCCGTCGAAGTGACCTCGACCTCGAGGTAGCCGTCCTCGGTGATGGTTCCGGCGTACACCTCGTCGCCGGTCGATTTGTCCACGGGGACGCTCTCGCCGGTGATCGGCGACTCGTCGACCGCGCTCTCGCCCTCACGGACCGTCCCGTCGAGCGGGATCTTGTCCCCGGGCCGGACGACGACGGTCTCGCCGACCGCCACGTCGTCCGCGTCGACGGTCACCTCCTCGCCGTCGCGCATGACTGTGGCCTCGTCCGGCGAGAGTTCCATCAGTTCGCGCAGGGAGTCCCGCGCCCGATCCATCGCGTAGTCCTCGAGCAGTTCGGCGATGCTGAACAGCACCGCGAGCGTCGCAGCTTCGACGAAGTAGCCGATGCCGGTCGCGGCGATGATCGCCGTCCCCATCAGGAGGTCGATGTCGAGGCTCCGGTTTCTCGCGGAGTAGTAGCCGCTCCGGACGACGGGGATGCCGCTGACCGCGACCGCCCCGAGAAAGAGCAGATCCGCGACGTGGAGGGGATACTCGAGGACGCTCGCCACCGCGACGTTGCCGCCCGTCAGGAGGAACTCGAAGCCCAGCCCGAGGACGACGAAGACCGCACCGAGCCACGTCTTCTTCGCGCGCGGACTCGTCCAGACCTCCGAGGGCGGCGCGATGCCGACGCCGTCGCCGCTCGAGGCCGATTCCGTCGCCCCGTCGTCGGCCGTTCCGCCGGTGACCTCGTAGCCGGCCCCTTCGATCGCCGCGACCACGTCGGCCTCGCTGGTTCGATCGCGGTCGTACGCGACCGTGGCCGTCCCGGTGGTCGGATTGAGATCGACGTCGACCACGCCGTCGACGCGTCCGAGGCTCTTGTCGACTTTCCCCGCACAGGACGGGCAATCCATCTCGGGAACGGCGAGTCGGGCGGTCAGCTCCCGTCGCTGCCCGCCCCCGTCCGTTTCCCGCGTCGCGTCCGATTCAGTACTCATTACGTCGTGGTAGGGGCGTCAGTTCGATAAGCCTTCGTTGGAATATTCCAAAATCCCGCGAGTGCTAGAGCGGCGTCGACGGCCCGTCGGCGAATCGCTCGTCCGAAACGTATCCCTTGGCCAACCGTTCCTCGGCCCGCCGGAGCCGGTAGGTAAGCGTCGATCGGGGTACGTCGAGGTGGGCAGCGAGGTCGCCGACGTCGACCTCCCGGGGCGACTCGTAGTAGCCGTGTTCGACCGCAGCCCGGAGCGCGGCCTCCTGTTCGGGGGCGAGGCCGCTCGCCTCGCCGTTCGCGTCACGCGTCGGTGCATCGGTCTCCGCCGTCGCCGCCCGGAGCATCTCCATCCGGGCGCAGTCACCGACCGCCGCCTCGAGCGCGTCGAAAAAGGCTGCCACGTCACCCTCGCCGGAGTGAACGATCCGCCAGGTGTAATGGCGACCCTCGTGGCGCGTCTCGAACAGGATGCCCTCGCCGAGGTGATCGCGGGCGATGTGCGGGACGGACGCGCAGGTGGGGGTACGCTCCCAGTCGGAGTAGAGGACGAGCGTGTCGTCGGTGCGGTCGAGGACCTGCGTGGTCTGGGTCGCGCCACAGTCCTCGGTCGCGAGACAGTCCGCGTAGTAATCGCTGTCGCGGAAGGCCGCCTCGATGTCCGCGAGGGCCGCCCGCGTGCCAGTGGCGTGATCGACCCGCCAGAGCCGTTCGTCAGTGGCGTGCAGCGACAACGAACGGATCCGGGCGTCGGGGTGGTCGGCGAGCGTATCCGCCACCCCGTTGTGGCCGGGCTCGTACTCGAGAGCGAAGACGAACTCTCTCATTAGGCCGTTGTAGGCTCCCGTGGGGCAAAGCGTTGCTGGGACGAGCGCGGCCGTGAGCGCGACTCGAGCGGCAGGGAAAGAGAGGCGGTCTCGTGAACGAAGTGAACGAGAGTTCGGAAGGCGCGATGCGTCTTCCGGTGCTTTTCGAAATTTCGCTCCTATTCGTCCAGCAGTTCCCGCGCGATGACGTTCTTCTGGATCTCGGTGGTGCCCTCGTAGATCTGGGTGATCTTCGAGTCGCGGTAGAACCGCTCGACGGGGAAGTCGTTGACGTAGCCGGCACCGCCGTGGATCTGGACGGCCTCGTTGGCGACGTCGACAGCGACGCGGGAGGCGTACTCCTTGGCCATCGAGGCGAGCTTGGTGATGTCGTTGCCCTGGTCGACGTTCCAGGCGGCCTTGTAGGTCAGGTTGCGTGCGGCCTCGGTCTCGGTGGCCATCTCCGCGAGCTTGTGCTGGATGGCCTGGAACTCCGAGATGGACTGCCCGAACTGCTCGCGGTCCTGTGCGTACTCGCGAGCGGCCTCGAGCGCGCCCTTGGCGATGCCCAGTCCCTGTGCGGCGACGCCGGTCCGGGTGGCGTCGAAGAACTGCATCTGCTGGAGGAAGGCGGCGTCCTCGTCGCCGACGAGGTTCTCCTCGGGGACGCGGACGTTGTCGAGGATGAGTTCGGCGGTGTCGGAGGCCCGGATGCCGAGCTTGCCGGTGATCTTGTCCGCGGAGAACCCGTCGCGGTCGGACTCGACGATGATCTGGCTGAAGCCGCCGTAGCGGCTGTCGGCGTCGGGGTCGGTCTTACAGAGGACGACGAAGTAGTCGCCGACCGAGCCGTTGGTGATCCACATCTTGTTGCCGTTGATCACCCACTCGTCACCGTCCTTCTCGGCGCGGGTCGACACGGAGGAGACGTCCGACCCGGTGTCGGGCTCGGAGATGGCCGCGCCCGAGATCTTCTCGCCCGTCGCGACCGGCTCGAGGTAGCGCTCTTTCTGGTCTTCGGTCCCGAACTCGCTGATGGCCTCGGTGCCGAACGAACAGGCCATGATCGACAGCGCGATGCCGGGATCGTAGGAGAACAGTTCCTCGGCGATGAGTGCCGACTCGAGGGTGGAGTAGCCGGCCCCGCCGTACTCCATCGGGATCGAGGTGCCGACCAGGCCCATCTCGGCGGCCTTGTCGACGATTTCGTGGGGGAACTTCTCTTCGGTGTCGTACTCCTCGGCGTGGGGGACGATCTCGTTTTCGGCGAACCGGCGAACTTCGTCGCGGATCTGCTCCTGTTCTTCGTTGAGTCCGAATTCCATGAACGACCCTTACGATCGGAGCGGTAAAGAGCTTTGTAACCGATAGTAAACGAAACTCCAGTTCCCATTAAGTGAGAGGGAAACGTTGAAACGGGTCCGAATAGGATTTTCGAGCATGCAACTCGAGGACATCAACACCATCACAGTTCTGGGTGCGGGCAACATGGGTCACGGTATCGCGGAGGTCGCCGCAATGGCCGGGTACGACGTGAACATGCGCGACATCAAAGAGGAGTTCGTCCAGAACGGCTACGAGCAGATCGAGTGGTCACTGGACAAACTCGCCGAGAACGACCGGCTCACCGACGAGGAAGCCGACGCCGCCAAGGACCGAGTGACGCCGCTGGTCGACATGGAGGAGGCCGTCGCGGACACGGACTTCGTCATCGAGGCGGTCCCCGAGCAGATGGGGATCAAAGAAGACGTCTACACCGACCTCGAGGCGGTCGCGCCCGACGATGCGATCTTCGCGACGAACACCTCGAGCCTCTCGATCACCGACCTCGCCGAGTTCACCGAGCGACCGGAGCGGTTCTGCGGGATGCACTTTTTCAACCCGCCGGTCCGGATGCAGCTGGTCGAAGTGATTTCGGGGGCCGAAAGCAGCGAGGAGACGCTCTCGGTGACGGAGGACCTCGCCGAGGACTTCGGCAAGACGGCCGTTCGGGTCCACAAGGACTCGCCCGGGTTCATCGTCAACCGCATTCTGGTGCCGCTGATGAACGAGGCCGCATGGCTCGTCAGCAACGACGAGGCGACGATCGCCGAGGTCGACTCGACGACGAAATACGACATGGGCCTGCCGATGGGCAGCTTCGAACTCGGCGACCAGGTCGGCAACGACGTCAGCTACCACGTCCTCGAGTACATGAACGAGGTGCTGGGCGAGGCCTACGAGCCGGCCCCACTGCTCGAGGAGAAAGTCGAGAACGAGGAACTGGGCAAGAAGACCGGCAAGGGCTTCTACGACTACGAGGACGGCGACGGCGTCCAGATCCCGACCGACGAAGGATCGGAGTTCGTCGAGCAGCGCCTGCTCGCGACGATCGCCAACGAGGCCGCGAAGCTGATCGGCGGCGACGTCGCCCCACCGGCGTCGATCGACGAGGCCGTCCAGCTCGGAGCCGGCTTCCCCGACGGCCCGGTCGCACTGGTCGACGACTACGGTCTCGAGACGCTACACGAGACCCTCGAGGACGCCTACGAAGAGACGGGTCACGAGCGATACGCGCCCGATGACTACCTCGCGGAGCGGGCCGAGACCGGCGGCTTCTACGATGACGACGAGGACGCATCGGGGGTCGACTTCGGGACGATCCGACTCGAGTACCCCGCCGACTACGTCGGACAGATCGTTCTCGATCGCCCGCACCGGATGAACACCATCAGCGACGAACTCCTCGAGGAGCTATCGACCGCGATCGATCACCTCGAGGCCGACGACGAGGTGCGCGCGATCCTCGTCACCGGCGAGGGCGAGCAGGCCTTCTCCGCGGGCGCGGACGTCCAGAGCATGGCCGGCAGCGGTGCCGATCCGCTCGAGGGACAGGAACTCTCGCGACTGGGTCAGCAGACGTTCGGCAAGCTCGAGGCCTGTGATCTGCCCGTCGTCGCCGGGATCGACGGCTTCTGTCTCGGCGGCGGGATGGAGCTGGCGACCTGTGCGGACCTCCGCGTGGCCAGCGACCGGTCGGAGTTCGGCCAGCCCGAGATCGATCTCGGCCTCATTCCGGGCTGGGGCGGCACCCAGCGACTCAAGCATATCGTCGGTGAGGGCCGTGCGAAGGAGATCATCTTCACCGCCGAGCGCTACGACGCCGAGACGCTGGCCGACTACGGCTTCGTCAACGAGATCGTCGACAACGCCGACCTCGAGGACCGCGCCCTCGAGCTGGCGACCGACCTCGCGGGCGGCCCGCCGATCGCCCAGAAGTTCACCAAGCGCGCGATGCTGGCCGGCCGTGACGACACCGAGTCCGGCCTCGAGTACGAGGCCTCCGCGTTCGGCCACCTGATGGGGACCGACGACCTGATGGAGGGAATCACGGCCTTCATGGAAGACGAGGAGCCGGAGTTCGAGGGGCAGTAAGGCGACACTCGCTGTCGCCAGCGGCCGGTCAGCGAGAACCCGAGCCGACCCGTGACGGAGACCGGCACCATCCCACCTATTTGCCCACCATTATTGTCTGATGTTTGAGTTCTGGTCGCGAGATTTATCACCCAGAGGTACCATGGATGTCCCGTGGCTGTAACGATGAAGAGAACGGAGGTTCCCCATGAGTGACGGGCCATCGGTCCTCGTCGTCGACGACGAGGCACGGCTCGCGGATCTGTTCGCCGCGTGGCTCCAGGCCGACTGGACCGTCGAAACGGCGTACGACGGAGAGGAAGCGCTCTCGAAAATGGCCGACTCCGTCGAGGTCGTCCTGCTGGACCGACGGATGCCGGGGCTCTCCGGTGACGAGGTCCTCGAGCAGATCCGCGAGGCCGGCTACGACTCCCGGGTCGTCATGGTAACGGCCGTCGATCCGGACTTCGACATCATCGAAATGGGGTTCGATGACTACCTCGTCAAGCCGGTCTCGAAGGACGAACTCGTCGACATGGTCGAAGATGTCGCCGACCGCTCGGACTACGAATCCGACATCTAGGAGTACTACGCGCTCGTCTCGAAGAAGGCGCTGCTGGAGTCCGAGAAGGCCGACCGCGAACTCGCGGACAACGAGGAGTATCAGGACCTCTGTGAGCGCGTCGACCGCCTCGAGGAGCGGGTCGACGAGACGGTCGCGGGGATGTCCTCGCACGACGATTTCGTGGGTGCGTTCCAGGACCTCCAGTCCGAGAACTAAGTCTCGAGTTCGAAGCGACTCCCTCCGCTCTCGCCCGTGGTGACTGTCCACCTGTGTGGCCGGTAGCGACCGCTTCACTTTATCAGTGCGTTCGAACCACGTCGCGGACCAGCAGTTCCGAGTTGGGACCGAACAACGAAATCGCGTTCGCTACTGCTACTCCGCCTGCCCGTAGATCAGATTGCGCTGGATCTCGTTTGCCCCTTCGTAGATGACGGGGATCCGGGCGTCGCGGTAGACGCGCGCGATCCGCCGCTCGTCGAGGACCGATCGGCCGCCGTGGAACTGCATCCCCTGTTCCGCGACGTCGACGGCCGTTTCAGTCGCTTTCGTCTTCGCCATCGCTGCCCAGTAGCCCGCGTTGTCCTCTGCGGCGACCTTCTTGCGGGCGCGCCAGACGAGGGTCCGTGCGCTTTCGAACTCGAGCAGCATGTCCGCGAGCCCGTGCTGGACACTCTGGAAGTCGCTGATCGTCTTGCCGAACTCCTCGCGGTCGTGGGTGAACTCCCACGCTTCCTCGATCGCGGCCGCGGCGATGCCCAGCCCGTGTCCGGCGACGGCCACGCGGCCGTGATTGAAGAAGTCCGCCAGCAGCATGAAGCCGTCCCCCTCCGAGCCGATCACGTTCTCGGCGGGGACTCGACAGTCGTCGAACTCGATGTGGGCCTGCTTCGAGGCCCGCATCGCCATCTTCTCGGGGATGTGTTCGGCCTCGTAGCCGTCGGTGTCGGTCGGGACGATGAACATCGAGTGGTTACCGTAGCGGTTGTCCTCGTCGTCCCCGGTGCGGGCATAGAGGGTGATCCAGTCGGCCTCGACGCCGTTGCCGATCCAGTACTTCTCGCCGTTGATGACGTACTCGTCGCCGTCTTTCTCCGCCGTGGTCTGCATCCCCGCGAGGTCGCTGCCGGTCTCGGGCTCCGAGACGGCGAGTCCGGAGCGTTGCTCGCCCTCCGCGACCGGGCGGATGTACTCCTCGCACTGCTCGTCGGTGCCGTGTTCGTAGGTGATCTCGCAGCCGAAACTCGCCAACTGCAGCGTCAGTGCGATCCCCGCGTCGGCCCGATAGAACTCCTCGGTCATCGCGAGCAACTGGGCCAGATCCAGCCCCCGCCCGCCCCACTCCTCGGGGATGTCCTGTGCTACGAGGTTCGCCTCGCGACCCGCCTCGAGGATCTCCTCGGGGTACTCGCCGGACTGGAAGTACTCCTGGGCGTTGGGCTCGATGTGTTCGCGGGCGAACTCGCGGGCTTCGGCCTTGATCTCGTGAGCGTGTTCGGGGACGATGTCGTCGTCGAGCAGTTCCATGTCCTGTCACACGATCGCACAAAGGAAATAGCCGCGGGCGAATATTGCAACCCGAGAACGCTGTCCGCTCGAGTCTCACGCGGTCGGGGCTCGTCCGTGATCGGCGGCTACCCGATGGTCCGTACCAGTTCGTCGATCGAGTCAGCCGCATCGGCGTGGGACTCGAGCAGGTGGCGATCCCAGACGAGATCGGCCAGCAGGTGGGCATAGAGGACGCCGCCGGTCACGACCGCGAGCGAGACGCTCGCCAGCGCGAGCGCCGGAACCACGACGCCGGTGATGACGACGTGGCTCAACAGCCGCGAGAGGACGCCGACGTCGCCGGGGTCGAAGATCTCGGACTGGTCCGTGATCGTCGCGCGCGGATGGGTGAGACAGAACCGGAGCGCGTCCCAGCGGCCGGTCTTGAGCCGGGCGATGAGGAAGTGATCGAAGTCGATACAGACGCCAGCGGCAGTGCCGTAGGCGACGACCGCCGGGGTCGGGATCGGCGTTCCAAGCAGGGTGACCGGTGGCAGGAGGACGGCCAGTACCCCGGCGACGACGAACGAGATCGCCGCGTGCTGTTTCGAGTAAATCGGGAGTCACCTACGGACGGCGACCACGTCAGCCCACTAAACCGTCCCGCCGGTTCTCGTGCGAGAGTCGCGGTTGCCGATCCCCGCCGGTTTCGCTTCGGACCGCCGACCACACGGCTAGCCCGCAAAGCCCGAGAGCGACCACTCCTCGTCGCCGTCCTCGTCGGCGATGCTGGGCGCGCTCACGAGGACGAACGCGCTCTCGCGGTCCCCGTTGCGGATCTGACGGGTCGATTCGGGCGGGAGCCACAACGCGTCGCCGGTCTCCATCTCCACGGGGTCGTCGTCGACGACGACCGTCGCCGCCCCCTCGATGAGGACGTAGACCTCTTCGTGGCCGTTGTCGGTGTGGTCGTGGGGTTTGCTGTTCCAGCCGGGATCGCACCGCGCGACCGTGACCCCGACCTGCTCGGTCTCGAGCGGATCGCTCAGAAAGTGCATCGCGCTCGAAACTTCCTCGACCTCCTCGTAGTTGACCTTCCGGTATGTCATACGGATCCATTCGGGAGACGACAGTAAAACGATACTGACTGCCGAACGAGTTCGGGCCGGTCGGCAGACTCGCCGCTATCCCTGTGCGAGCGGATCGAAACTGTCGACCGGAATGACCGAGTAATCGACCGTCAGCGCGTCCTTGGTCGCGCGGATCTTCCCGACGAACGCCGAGATGTCCTCGAGTTCGCCCTCGAGGACGAACAGTTCCATACAGTAGTGATCGCCGACGTGGCTGTGGAAGTTCGAGGCCACGAGGTGTTCGTGTTCGTGGCGCAGATGCATCATCCGCTCCTCGACGCTGGTGGTCTCGTAGTCGAAGAGGACGGTGACGATCCCCATCAGGTCCCGGTCCTCGAGTCGGGTGTCCTCGAACTCCCCGAGCAGGTTGCGGGAGGCTTCCCTGACGACTTCGCTCCGGCCGGTGTAGCCGTGTTCGTCGGCGAACTGGTCGAGTCGCTCTAAGAGTTCGTCGGGCATCGAGACGCTGACGACTGCCATATAATAACTCGGCAGAAGTTGCTATTAAGGATTATCATTGCCGTGGCCGGGATAGGGTCGGACGACCGCAGTCGGTGGATCAGACGTGGTCGTTCGGGAGTAAGTCTTCGAAGTCCTGTGCGGCGAGCCACTCACTCAGCTGGACGAGTTGGTCGCTCGCGGCCTCGAACAACTGCTCGCCCTTCTCCGCAGAAGCGTCCGTCTGATCACCCAACACGCCGTTGTCGGTGTTGTCGGCCGCGTCGAAGAACGTCCGTGAGCCGTGTTTGACCGTTTCGGCGTCCTCGACGCTCGGGACGCCGGTGTCTCTGGCTTCTTCGAGGCGGTCGTCGTGGACCAGCTCCGGCTCGAGGTACTGGATCATCGAGGTCTCCTTCGGGCCGCCGTGGGGGCCGTTCTGCGCGAAGAGATCGTCGACAAGCTCCGGAATCGACTCGTCCCACATCCACTCGATGGCGTAGGCGACGCCCTCCTGTCGGAGCCGGCTCCCGACCTCCCGCAGGTGTTGGACGTTGCCGCCGTGGGCGTTGACGTAGATCACCCGGTCGATCCCGTGGGTCGTGAGGTTCCGGGTCAGCGATTCCATGTACTCGCGAAACGCCGGCGGTTCGACCCACATCGTCCCGTGGAACTGCCGGTGGTGGCCGCTGACGCCGACGTTGATCGTCGGCGTACAGAGATAGCCCGTCCGGTCGGCGACCTCGCGGGCGAACGCCTCCCCGATCAGGTGGTCGGTCGCCTCCGGCAGATGCGGGCCGTGCTGTTCGGTCGATCCCAGCGGGACGAGCGCGAGCGATTCCTCCTCGAAGTACGACTCGAGGTCGGGCCACGCGTGGTCGGCGAGGTACATACTGCCTCTCGTGTGCGGATCCTCCTAAGCATGGGTATAACGGCAGTACGTGACCGTGCTGTGGCACCGTCGGACGCAAGGCGTGACGCCGCCGTTCCGGCGAACGCGGCCCGCTGCAGCCCCGATCTCGGTAAAACTGGATTACCGAACGCGGGGCCCGACGCCGTTCACTGGCGCTCCCGTCGGGCGGTCGCCCCGTCGACCCTCGGCGGACCGGCCGCGACACCGCCCTCGAGGCCGACGTCACCGGCCGATGGCGGCGCGTCACCGGGGCGGCCCATGAGTGAAACTGGACATGTTCGGCCAGTGGCGGTCGCCCGTTCCTGTCGCCCGCGTAACGGTACGTCTCCGGCCGTTCGTTCGATCGGCCCCAATAGCCATTTATCGCCCGCTGGCTCGCGGGTCGCCCGCTCGATCGAGGCCGACGCGACCGCCGGTCCGCTCGGAAATCCCACCGATCCGGCACGGTACGGCCAGCGCGCAATTCGCCGTAACGGACACTTCAATCGCCACGGTGACGACCGCCGAAACCAGTTGATTTCGCTACTAATCCGTACGCACTCAATTACGAAGGCGGGGGGACACCAACTCCCGCTGTCCATGATTCCACCGTACCCCGCTCAATCACAGGTCCCCGACTGGCTGCAGGACCCGATCGCGGAGTTGGTCACGTTCCTCCCGCGGCTGATCGGCGCGCTGATCATCCTCGCGATCGGCTGGGTCCTCGGGCGCGTCGCGGCCGGCGTCGTCCGACGGCTCGCCGACGGCGTCGAACTCGACCGGATGGTCCTCGAGACGCCGCTTGGACGCATCCTCGGCGGCACCGAACGGGCGGTTTCACACGCCTTCGGAACGCTCGCGAAGTGGTTCGTCTACGGCCTCGCGATCCTCGCGGCTGCGAACGCGCTCGCGATCGCAATGCTGTCGGAGTGGATCTCGACGGCGGTCTCGTACCTGCCGGCATTCGTCGCCGGCCTGCTGGTGATCACCTTCGGGTTCGTCGTCGCGGACTTCATCGGCGACGCCATCGAGCGGACCCGGGCCGCGACCGAGACGGCCTACACGACCTGGTTCGCGACCGGCGCGCGGATGTTCCTCTACTTCACCGCGATCGTCATCGGCCTCGATACGATGGGGATCGACGTCGGCATCCTCTACGTGTTCGCTCGAGCGCTCGCGTGGGGGCTGGGCGCGGCGATCGCCATCGGTGCGGGCGTCGCCTTCGGCTGGGGCGGCAAGGATTACGTCGCCGAGAACATCGATAGCTGGATGAATCGGACGAGTCAGGTCACGCCGAACGAGGGCGATACGACCGGCGATCGGTCGCGGAGCGGCGACCGCGATCGCGCGGGCAGCAGTCCGAGTACCGACCGCGAGCCCGGCCCCGGGCCGAGCGACGACGACTGATCGGGCGGGCGACGACCGTAGGCGGCCGGTCGAAGCTGCGCCCGGTCCTCAGTCGGCCCCGACCGCCGGCGCGGTCGCCGCGGGTTCCGCGTTCGCGCCCTCATCACGGGGAAACAGCGGTTTGACCGGAACGATCACGTGGGCCCGCACGAGTTGGCCCTCGTTCCGTCGCCACTTCCGTACGTGCGCGAGCGAGTGCGAGCCGCCGTAGCCGTCGGCGATCCGCTCGCAGATCGCGTCGAACGCCTCGAGGTCGAACAGCTCGGCCGACACAGGATCGGTCTCGACCGCGATGCGCCCCCGGCGGGCGTAGACATCGAGCCGCCCCTCGAAGGCGTACTCGAGGGCCTCGATCCAGTCCTGAATCTCGCCGATGTCCGGTCGGTCGGGCCCGGTCGGAAAGGTGATCGACGCCTGATACTGGTCGGGCCGGCCCCTGACGTGTCGCTGCCAGAGCCGCCCCAGCCGTCCGGCGGTTCCGGCACCGGGCAGCCGCGATGCGGCGCGGATCGCGCGGCCGCGAGCGGCCGCCACCGACCGTCGGAGTGCCGTCAGGGAGACTCGATCGCGGTCCTGCATTCGTTCTCACCCTCGAGTTACCGGCGGTGGTAATACGTCCTTTGTTGTGGCCGCGAGGGCGCGGCGATCGCGTCGCCCGCGCGACGACACGGACGGGTCGGGAGAGTTTTGTACAACCCGTTGCTACCGGGCGACAGGATGCCCGAGACAGGCCATCGGCTGCCCCGTTCGGTACGCGTCGCCGCGGTCGCGATCGTCGCCGTCGGCGTCGCGGTTAATACCGGCTTTGACTCCCCGCTTCGAACGCTGCCGGCGCTGCTCCTGATCGCGCTCGGCGTCGCCGCGCTCACGAACGCCGCCCGAGATGCCGGAACGGTGGGGCTCCGACGGGCCACAAAGCGGTGGTGGCTCGTCGCGTTCGCGACGTTTCTCCCCTACGGGCTGTCGGCGGCTCCCGACGGCGAGTCGGCGGCGGCTGTCGGCGAGGCGTTTCGTGGGCCCGTCGTCGGCCTCGCCGTCGAGTCGCTCGCGGGTGCAACGGTCATCTGTGCAGTCGCGATGACGGTCCTCTACGGGTTCGCCACGTACGGGATCCATCCGGGTCGGCCGAGCCCCGAGGAGCGCGTTCTCACCGGCGACGACTGACGGGAACGGCCCGGTCGCCGTGTTTCGGTTCGACGGCCGCACCCGCATGCGGACCCCGCCGTGATAGCCATCGGCGCTGCACTTATCCGTCGGAGTGGCGTTGCTCTCTCAATGACTGAACGGGTGGAACCAGCGGGCTCGCCACCGTGGGACGAGGGCGACAGCCGGGCGGCCCGCCAGTGGTACCGAACGCTCGTCGAGACGGTCGACGACGGCGTGATCCAACTGGACGCCGACGACCGGATCGTCGCCGTCGACGACGACCTGCTCGAGCTGACCGGGTACACGCGCGAGGCGCTCCGGGGCGAACACGTCTCGTGGCTGCTCGAGGGTGCCGACGCGCTCGCGGCCGACGATGCCCCGTTCGAGTTCCCCGTTCGGACGGCCGACGGGACCACTGTGGCCTGTTCGGTTCGCCTCGGGACGGTTCCGGCCGCCGACGGCAGTCGGGGATCGATCGCGCTCGTCGGTGAACTCGACGCCGCGTCCGAAGCGCCGTCGGCCACCGCGGGACCGCCCTCGACGTTCGAACCGATTACGGCCGTCCTCGAGGAGGCCGATGTCGGCGTCTTCGTCCTCGATGACGAGTTCGATATCGTCTGGATCAACGACGCGACGGAGCGATACTTCGGGCTCGACGCGGCGACCGTCGTCGGCCGGGACAAGATGACGGTGATCGACGACGTGATCAGCGACCGGATCGCCGAACCGGCCGGGTTCGCCGACATCATCGGCGCGACCTACGACGACAACAGCGACGCCGAACGGTTCGAGTGTCGTGTCACGTCGGACGATGGCCGCGAGGAACGCTGGCTCGAACATCGGAGCAAGCCCATCCGGTCAGGGCCGTACGCCGGCGGCCGGCTCGAACTCTACTACGACGTGACCGACCGACACCGGCGGGCCTATCAGCTGCGGCGGCTCAACGAGGCCGTTCGCGAGTGGCTCGCCACCGGCACGCGGCGGGCGGTCGCCGAGCAGGCGTGTCGCCATCTCGCCGACATCCTCGCGCTCGAGGTCAACGGCGTCTTCCTCCACGAGCCGGCCGACGAGACGCTCGAGCCGGTCGCCTGGACGGACGCGGCCGAATCCCTCTTCGGCGAGCCGCCGACGTTCGAGGCGGGCGAGGGGATCGCCTGGCAGGTCTTCGAGACCGGCGAGCCGCTGATCTACGACGACGTCACTGCCGACGAGGCCGTCTACAACCCCGAGACGCCGATCCACAGCGAGATCTGTCTCCCGATCGGCGACCACGGGATCGTCATCATCGGTGCTGAAGAGCGAGCGGCCTTCGACGCGGCCGATCTCTCGCTGGCGAAGATCGTCGCCTCGAGTCTGGAAGCGACGTTCGACCGGATCAGCCACGAACAGCACCTCGAGCGCGAACGGGTCCAGACCGAGACGCTGCTCCGGACGATGCCGGTGGCGGTCTCGGTCGAGGACGCCGAGGGAGAGACGGTGCTGGCGAACCGACACGCACAGACGGCGCTCGGCCTCGCGGATCACGAGCCGCTCGGTGAGACCGAACTGCTCGCCGAACGGACCGTCGTCGACGCCGACGGCGAGCCGATCGGCCCCGATCACGGCCCGTCGGCACGCGTCAGGGACACCGGCGAGCCGGTCCGTGACGTGGAGTTGGCGATCGAGGCGGACTCGGGCGAGCGGACGTGGTTCTCCATCACTGCCGTTCCCGTGTTCGGCCCCGACGGCGACGTCGAACGGGTCGTCTCCGCCGGCGAAGATATCACGGCACTGAAAGAGCAGAAGCGCCGTCTCCAACGCCGCAAACACGAACTCGAGTCCGAACTGAGCGAGATCCTCGGGCGCGTCTCGGACGCCTTCTACGCGCTCGACGACGAGTGGTGTTTCACTCACGTCAACGACCGCGCCGCGGAGCTACTGGGCCGTTCACGGGACGAACTGCTCGGACGGAACATCTGGGAGGTGTTCCCCAGCGGGACGCGCTCGGATCTCGCCGACCGCTACCGGGAGGCGATGGCAACCCAGGAGCCGGTCTCGTGGGAGCGTTACTCCGAGTCGCTCGAGGTCTGGATGGAGATTCAGGCCTACCCCTCCGAGACCGGGTTGTCGGTGTACTTCAGAGACGTTTCGGAGCGAAAACGACGGGAACGACAGCTCGAGCAGTACGAACGGATCATCGAAACGGTCGAGGACGGGATCTACGTCCTCGACGCCGAGGGCCGGTTCACGATGGTCAACGACGCGTACGTCGAATTGACGGGCTACGACCGCGAGGAACTGCTCGGGAGCCACGCCTCGATGGTCGTCGACGAACACGTGATGGCCCTCGCACGGGAGATCGCCGCCGACGAGTCCGGTGAGCCGACCGTCGAAGCGGATCTTCGGACGAAATCCGGCGAGCGGCGTTCGATAGAGGCGGCGGTCACGTCGGTCACGTCGGCCGACCGCGGGCGCGAGCGGATCGGCGTCGTCAGGGACGTCACCGAACGGAAGGCCCGACAGCGCCGACTCGAGGAGAGCGAACAGCGCTACCGGACCCTCGCCGAGAACTTTCCGAACGGCGTCGTCGCGCTGTTCGACGAGGACCTGCGATATACGGCCGCGGGCGGTAGTCTCCTCGGTGAGGTCGGTATCGATCAGGAGGTCGTGGTCGGCCAGACGATCCACGAGCGCTACGCCGACGACCTGCTCCCGGAGGTCGAACCCCACTTCCGCGCCGCGCTCGAGGGCGAGCAGCGGTCCTTCGAAATCGGCTACTGCGGCCGGGAACTCCGCGCAACTACCCTTCCCGTCCGGACCGGTGGGACGGTCACCTCGGGGATGCTCGTCATTCAGGACGTCACCGAACGCACGGAGTACCAGCGCAAACTCGAGGAGTCGAACGAACGCTTAGAGCAGTTCGCCTACGCCGCCTCCCACGACCTGCAAGAGCCCCTGCGGATGATCTCGAGCTACCTCCGCTTGCTCGAGGGCCGCTACGCCGACGACCTCGATGCGGACGGCCAGGAGTTCATCGACTACGCCGTCGACGGGGCCGAGCGGCTCTCGGAGATGATCAACGGCCTGCTCGAGTACTCCCGTATCGAGACCCGCGGGGACCCCCTCGAGCCGCTTTCCCTCGCGGACGTCGTCGCAGACGTCCTCGAAGACCTCCAGTTCAGGATCGAGGAGGAAGACGCCACGGTCACGGTCGAGCCCCTGCCCGTGGTCCGGGGCGACGCCGGTCAGCTCCGACAGGTGTTCCAGAACCTCCTCACGAACGCCCTCGAGTACAGCGGCGACGAGCCACCGGAAATTCACGTCAGCGCCGAACGAACCGGCGACCGGTGGGCGATCTCGGTCCGCGACGAGGGGATCGGGATCGATCCTGAGCATCAAGACCGGATCTTCCGGGTGTTCCAGCGGCTCCACAGCCACGAGGACCACCCCGGCACGGGGATCGGGCTCGCACTCTGTCACCGGATCATCGAGCGCCACGGCGGCCAGATCACCGTCGACTCCGAGCCGGGCGAGGGCGCAACCTTTACCGTTACCCTGCCGGCCGCCGACGGCTCGGCCGAGTGAGCCCGTCGCGCGGGCGGCGAGTCGAGGATCGTGCCTCGATCCCGTCCCCAGTCAACAGCTATATATTCGATCGCCCATTCAACCCGGCAAAGCAGTGCCTGACGTGACTTCGACACCACGCGGGACGGACCGCTTTCGCCTCGCCGCCGCGCTGGCCTGTTTCGCCGTCGCCGGCGTCGCAAACGCCACTGTCGACGGGCTCGGGCTGACCCTCACGGCGACGACCGTGGCCGTCATCGGCGTCTACGCCCTCGCCCGCCACGCCGGCTCGGTCAGCCGGCGGGCGCTCGCGCGGACGGCGCTTGCCCTCTGGCTCGCGTTTCTGACGACCGCCGTCGGTCACGCCGCCGGCCTCGAGACCCTCGGCACTGTCGCACCGGGACCCGCCGCCGCGACCGTCATCGCCGTGACCGCGGTCACGTGGGCGACGCTGCTGGCCGCCACGGGCACTACGCTCTTTCTCGGCCTCCGGGAGTACGGCTCGCCGGCCCCGGCCGACGACGCAGTCCTCGAGGGCGAGACCTCCGATTACAGTAGCCCCTGACGGACCGCGTACCGATCGCCGCCGCTCGTAGCTACTCGACGCGGTAACTCACCGTGATTCCCTCGCCCAGCGGGACGACGACCGTCTCGAACGCCGGGTCCGCCCGGACTGTCTCGAGGAAGTCGATGATCCCTCGGGTGTGATCGTTGGTCTCGACGGCGTCGCCTTCGGCCCACGCCAGCAGGTCGTCGAAGTCGACGACGCTCGCGGTGATGGCGTTGTCGGCGACGATGACGCCGCCGACCGGAATCTCATCGCGGACGGCCGCGAACGCGTCCGCGTAGCGCTCCTTTTGATGGTCGATCAGGACGACGTCGAACGGACCGTCGTAGCGGTCGATCGTCTCCATCGCGTCGCCGAGTTCGTACGTCGCGATCCCGTCGTAGCCGCCCGCGGCCATGTACTCGCGGGCGAGGTCGAGTTCCGCCTCGTCGACCTCGGTCAGGACGATCTCGCCGTCCGCTGGCAGGGCCGCGGCGAACCAGTAGGCCGAGTAGCCATAGCCCGAGCCGAACTCGAAGACCCGCTCGGCGTCGGTCAGTCGGGCCAGCAGTCGGAGGAACGCGCCGACTTCAGGGCCGACGTGGGGAAATCCCTCGGCGTCGGCGTACTCGTCCATCTCGAGCAGCGTTTCGTCGGGGTCGGGACCGACCGCGCGGACGAATCGCGCGATCTCGTCGGAGAGGACGTCGGTCATACGCGTGGATACGACCGCCGGACACTATAGTAACCACTGACGGTCACTCCGAGAAGGCGACACGCGACGCGGTCAGTCGTCGGTGACGGTAACCGGTTCCGGCTGCGGCTCGACGCGTTTGAGGACGGCCCGGATCGTCGGCGTGGCGAGGTAGCAGCCGTACGCCAGAGCGAGGCCGACGACGAGGTCGGTGAGCCAGTGGATACCGAGGTATACCGTGGCGGCGAGGATGGCACCGGTGGCCGCCCAACTGAGCCGTTCGTAGCCCCTCGGTGCGTAGAGGGCCGCGGTTCCGGCGAGGCCGGCGTGCAGGCTCGGGAACGCCTTTTCGAGGGTGTCGACGTTTGTCATAAAGGTCTGAATCGGACCAGTCGATTCGTACAGTACCGGTTCGACGCCGTCCAGGTAGTAGCCCGTGACGCCGACGGGCATGAAGTAGAAGAACGGCATGGATACGACGAGGACAGTCGTGTACGTGGTGACGTAATCGAGTGCCCGGGTGCGGCCGTGGCGGTGTTTCAAACTAATATACGTGGCGAGAAGCAGCGCAGGGTACACGAGAAGATAGACGATGACGAACAGCGCGGTCAGGAGAAGGGTCGGGTCAGGTTGGAGTACCGCGACGGCGTTGCCCTCAACGGCGTACATGAGGTCTGTACGGAGCGGGTACGGTGACCGTTCCGACGACAGACCGACGATACTCGAAACGACGAGTACCATCGCGATATAACAGCAATCGCGGCGGTCGAGTGGAGGGTTCATCGACGTGTGTGTTAAAAACCACTTTTCAAATAACTATTGATTGATTGATGGAGTTCTATTCGCATATTTTAATATAGTAATTTGTGTGGGCTGGTTTAGTGGGTTCGGGCAGCCCCGCGACTCGAGCGACGCTGACAGTACCCTTTTGAGACTCGGCACCGTCAGCTCACCCAACATGTCCGCCGACTATCCCCTCGCAGACGCCGTCGACAACCTCGTCTACGAACCGGTACAGGTCGATGAGAACGGGATCGAGCTGACGGTGAGTGCCGTCTACGAGGTAGCCGCACCGGGCCGGCTCGACTTCGGCGGCGACGAACTCGCAGACGCCGACCTCGAGCCCGTGCCCACGGAACTCGAGGCCCCCGACGACGAGTACGGCTGGTGGCACCTCGATGGGGGCCAGTACGTCATCCAGCACAACGAGTTCCTGACCGACCTCACGGAGCCGGTACAGCTCCAGCCCCGCAACGAACTGCTCGCCCGGGGTGGCTCGCATCCGTCGATGCAGGTTCGGGATCACCTGCCCCTGATCCCGCTGACGGTGGCCGGCGGCGGCCTCCGTCTCAAGGAGAACGCGCGGGTCTCGAGGCTGGTTCCGCTGGGCGGGTCCGCCCGAGGCGAGTGACTGGAGAGAACTAAACCCCGAAGCCGCCTCCCTACTGTCCGTCGAACTCGGGCTCGCGGTCCTCGAGGAAGGCGGAGACGCCCTCCGCGTGATCCTCGGTTTCGAAGACGATTCCCTGTGCGACGGCCTCGTCGGTCAGGGCCTGCTCGAGCGATTTGTTCAGCCCTTCACCGACTAGCCGGTTGGCGTGGCGCAGAGCGATCGGCGGCCCGGAGACGATTTTCGCGATGAACTCGTCGGCCCGGTCGTCGAACTCGTCGGCGTCGTAGACGTGGTTGACCAGTCCGAGATCCGCCGCGCGCTCGGGGCCGAAGATGTCGCCGGTCAGAACGAGTTCCTTGGCGACGTTCTCGCCGACGATCCGGGGCAGCAGATAGGAGGTTCCGGCGTCGACGCTCAGGCCGACCTGTCGGAAGACGAAACCGAAGGCGGCGTCCTCGCTGGCCAGTTGGATGTCACACGCGATCGCGAGGTTCGCGCCGGCACCGACGGCGGCCCCGTCGATCAGCGCCACCGTCGGGATCGGGAACTCGACCAATCGCCCGATCAGTTCGTTCGTCGACCGCTCGAGGCGGCGTACCCGATCGTCCGCGGGGACGTCGTCCTCGATGGCCTCGGTCATCCGCTCGATGTCGCCGCCGGCGGAGAACGACCCGCCGGAGCCCTGCAAGACGACGACGCGGGCGTCGCTGCCCTCGATCTCGTCGAGGGCCTCGGAGATCCCGGTGCTGATCTCCTCGGAGAGTGCGTTTCGGCGGTCGGGCTGGTTGAGCGTGATCGTCGCGGCTCCGTCCGCCTTGAGATCGAGGAGGACTGCATCACCGAGCGCCATCAGTCGTCACCCTCCTGCTCGCGAAGTTTGAACTTCTGGACCTTCCCGGTGGTCGTTCGGGGGAGTTCGTCGACGAACTCGACCTCGCGGGGGTGTTTGTACTCCGCGAGGTTAGTCAGACAGTACTGCTTGATCTCCTCCTCGGTCACGTCGCCGTCGGGCGTGCGGACGACGAACGCTTTCACGGTCTCGCCGCGGCGCTCGTCGGGGATGCCGGCGACGGCGGCGTCGGCGACGTCCTCGTGTTCGAAGAGGAGTTCCTCGACTTCGCGCGGGTAGACGTTGTACCCGCCCGTGACGATCATGTGCTTCTCGCGGTCGACGACGTAGAAGAAGTCGTCCTCGTCGTGGTAGCCGATGTCGCCGGTGTGGAACCACGTTCGGCCGCCCTCCTCGGTAAACGCCTCCTCGTTGGCTTCCGGCAGGCCGTAGTAGCCTTTCATGACGTTCGGCCCGGCGACGACGATCTCGCCGGTGATCTCGCGCAGGTCGGCTTCCTCCTCGTCGATCGGTCCCTCTTCGACCGGCGGGATCTCCTCGAAGTCCTCGTCGACGACCTTCGAGTCGACGCCGGGGACGGTCTTCCCGATGCTGCCGACGCGTCGGCCGTCGATCGGGCTGTTGAAGTGGGTGATCGGACTGGTTTCGGTCAGGCCGTACCCCTCGTAGATCTTCGGCTCGTAGAGTTCCTCGAACTGGCGCAGGACCTCGACCGGGATGCCCGAGCCACCGACGCCACAGAGCCGCAGCGACGACATGTCGAACTCCTCGGCGTTTGGCTGGTTGATGACGTCGTTGTACATCGCGGGCACGCCGTGCATAATCGTCAACTGCTCGTCCTCGATCAGCGAGACGGCGTCCTGTGCGTCCCACTCGGGCATCGGGTAGAAGGCACCGCCGTTGAACAGCGTCGCGTTCATGGTGACGGTCATCCCGTAGATGTGGAACAACGGGAGGACGCCGAGTCCTTTGTCGTCGGCGCGGATCCCGTCGGGAATGAGCTTCGCGGCCGCGTTCGCGTTCGACGCGAGGTTGTTGTGTGTGAGCTGGACCCCCTTCGGCTGGCCCGTCGTCCCGGAGGTGTACGGCTGGACCGCCACGTCGTCGTCGGCCCGGTCCGCGACGTCGGGATCGCCCGGCTCGAGGAACTCCTCGAGCGTGACCGCGCCCTCGGCCTCGCCGCCGATGCTGACGACGTGTTCGACGCTCGTCTCGTCTTGGACCTCCTTGACGAAGGGAACGAGGTCGGCGAGCGCGACGACGACCTTGGCCTCGCTGTCGCCGAGCAGGTGGCCGATCTCGCGGGACTTGTACTGCGGGTTCATCGGGACGACGACCCCGCCGGCTCGCAGCGTCCCGTGGAACCCGATCAGGAACGGCGGCACGTTCGGCAGATAGAGCGCGACGCGGTCGCCCGCGCCCAGTCCTCGCTCCTCGAGCGCGGTCGCGAAGGCACCCGTCTGTCCCCAGAACTCCTCGTAGCTCGTTTCCGTCCCCTGATAGCCGATCGCGGTGTTATCGCCGTGTTCCTCGACGGCGGCCGCGAGATTAGTGACAAGATTTGTCATAGTCCGTGCGGTACGTTCGCGCGTACCGTAAAAAAGATTTACATCGTTCGGGGAGCGCGCCCGGATCGCTTACCATCGATAATCGATCTGAGGACTCCCGATCGCTGATACGCACTCGTCGTGTCGAGACGACGGGCAGCGGCCCGTGCGGGACCGTCACCGGCCCGTGAGCATCGACTCGAGGGTATTTAGGGCCGCGTTCCCTACCCTCGCGGTATCAATGTATCAGGACATCCTCGTTCCGACGGACGGGAGCGACGGTACCCGCCGGTCGATCACCCACGGGCTGGCGATCGCCGACCGGTTCGATGCGACGGTCCACGCGCTATCGATCGTCCCCGAGGGCCCGCTCGGAACGCTACAGACCGACGAGGCGATTCCCGCGGCCGAGCGCGCGGTCGAGTGCGTCGCGGCCGAGGCCGACCGCGAGGGCGTCGCGGCTGTGACGGCCGTCGAACAGGGAGTCCCCCACGAGACGATCCTCGAGTACGCCGACGAGAACGACATTGACATGATCGTGATGGGGACGCAGGGCCGGACCGGGCTCGACCGGGTCCTGGTCGGAAGCGTCACCGAACGGATCGTCCGCATGGCCGACGCCCCCGTGGTGACCGTCCGACTGACCGACGACATCCGTATCGACGACGCCGAGGAGGCCGAGGAAATCGCCCGCAAAACCGCCGCGAACGAAGGGTACGACGGTCTCGCGCTGGCCGACCAGCCCCACCGGACCAGCGCCTCGTGGATCGTGCCGCTCGAGACCGACGCGGGACCGGTTCACGTCCACGTCGACGCCGTCTCCGGCGAGGCCCGCGTCGCGAAAGGCCCCGACCAGTGACGCTCCGGTTTCGGCTTCGTCCGCACGGCGTGACGTGCGGTCAGTTTTTCACCTGCCCGGACCAAGGACGAGTATGACTCCCGAGGGGGACCCCGTGACGAACGAGGATCGAACCGGCCCCACGGCTCGGGGCAGCGCGCTATGGGATCGGCTGGCCGGACTGCGGGCGGCGGTTCGGTCCCGCGAATCGATCGTTTTGGCGGCGTTGGGTCTGCTGTTGTTTCTCGTACTAGCGACCGGGAACTATCTGGGACTCTGGTAGCCCTCGCGGGTTCGACGTGCCGCTCGAGCCGATCGAGTGATCGGGTCCCGTCTGAACCGCCAAAAGCGGCGTCAGCCGCGTTCACGAACGCGTACAGCAACGAGGAGCGTGCGCTCGACTGTCGTCCGTCGCTGGCGCTCGCGAGTTCGAGTGCCGTCGTAAGCCAGGGCGGGGATTTGAACCCCGGAAGTCTCGATTACAAGTCGAGTGCATGAACCGCCCATGCTCCCCTGGCGCAGGCCGTGGGTTAGCCGTCCTCCTTTGAGTGTGTATCGTTTTCGTCGCGGTCCGCGAGCGAGCGCGTCATCGACACGCGGAACGGATCATAGCCGTGGCGGCGGTAGAACCGACGGGCGGCCTCGTTGTCGGCCATCACCTCGAGCAGCAGTTCGTCGACGCCGCGGTCGGCAAGCGACGCTTCGGCGGCCTCGAGCAGGGCGGTGCCGATCCCCTGCCCCCGGTAGGCCGGCCGGACGTAGATGTTCGAGAGCAGGCCGCGCGTGGTGTCGAGTTCGAGGGTGCCGCGTTCGACCGTCACCGAGACGAAGCCGACGATCGCGCCCTCGAGGCGGGCGACGAACAGGCCGTCGCTGACCAGATAGGCCCCGAGCGTCTCCCGCATGGCCTCGCGGTTGGCCTCGGGGCGGACGGCCGACTGGTACCGGCGCTGGTCGCGGGCGAGATCGACCCAGAGGTCCGCAAGGGCGTCGAGGTCGGCCCGCGTGGCGAGTTCAATCGTCGGCGGCTGGTTGCTCGGGGGCATTCTCGAGTGCGGTCACGGCGGGCAGGGATTCGGCGGTGAGCATCCGGAGAGCCGCGCCGCCGCCGGTGCTGACGTGTGAAAAGCCCTCGACGCCGAGTTGGCGAAGCGCCGAGGCGGTGTCGCCGCCGCCGACGATGCTCGTCGGGATGTCGGTCGCGGCGTCGTAGAGCTGTCGCGTCCCGGTCTCGAAGCGGTCATCCTCGAAGACGCCGGCGGGGCCGTTGAGGATGACGGTTTCGGCGTCCTCGAGGACGCGCCGGTAGTACTCCAGAGTCGACCCGCCGATGTCCATGGCGGATTCGCCGTCGCCTGGCGGAAGGGCGTTGACGCCGAGTTCGTGGCGGCCGCCGTCCCGGTCGACGGCGACGTCGCGGGGCAGCGCGATCCGGTCGCCGTGGGCGTCGAGCAGGTCCGCGGCGCGGTCGATCTCGTCCCAGTAGCCCTGGTCGTAGATGAAATCGGAGCTGGCATCGCCCAGGTCGACACCGTCGGCGATGAGAAAGACGTTGCCGACGACGCCGGCTGTGAGGACGTGATCGGCCAGTCCCTTCTCGAGAACCGACCAGGCGACGTCGATGGAGTCGGAGACTTTCGCCCCGCCGAGGACGTAGACGCGGGGTTCGCCGGTCTCCTCGATCGAGCCCAGCACGTCGAGTTCGGACTCCATGACCCGGCCGGCGTAGCTCGGCAGGACCGTCGGGAGCCCGACCAGCGAGGGCTGGGAGCGATGTGCCGCCGCGAAGGCGTCGTTGACGTAGGCGTCTAGGACTGGCTCGAGGCCCGCGACCAGATGGGTCCGGGCGGCCCGCTCCGGCTCGAACTCCATGTACTCCTCGCTGTAGAAGCGGGTGTTCTCGAGGACGACGCAGTCGCCGTCCTCGAGGTCCCGGACGGCCTCGCGGGCGGCGGCGGTGAAGGTGGCGTCCACGTAGTCGACGGGCTGTCCGAGCAGTTCCGAGAGCCGTTCGGCGTGTGACTCGAGGGAGACGAACTCGTCGCCGCCGGGTCG
This sequence comes from Natrinema pellirubrum DSM 15624, assembly GCF_000230735.2. Classification (NCBI taxonomy): domain Archaea; kingdom Methanobacteriati; phylum Methanobacteriota; class Halobacteria; order Halobacteriales; family Natrialbaceae; genus Natrinema; species Natrinema pellirubrum. The sequence continues at coordinate 2,542,338 of NC_019962.1, read as the reverse complement.
GCCCTGATGGGCGAGGACGGCGACCCGACCGTCCCGCTCGAGCAGTTCCGCGAGGGTATCGACGTGGGCGCGCAGGCGGGCATCGTCCGCGAGCGTGTCATCGTCGTCGATCGGACTATTGACGTCGACGCGAACACCGACGGTAGTCCCTTCGACGTCCAGGTCGTCGAGGGTCGCGATCATTACCGGTCAGTCCACTGCGGCACCCGAAAGGTCTTTCTATCGGAGAGATGGCCACGGTGATTGAGGACATACCGCACGAAGATGCGGGAGTCGAGAGCGGCCTACACCGTCCGGCAGTCCGAACAGACCAGCTGGCCGTTGGCGTCCCACAGCGCGTCCGCGAGCGAGCCACAGGCCTCGCAGACGCCCTGGGTGGTGTACTCGTCGCCGCCGTTGGGGAGGACGGCGGCCTCGCCCTCCCCGGCGGGGGGCGCGGTCGCGGGATCGGCGACGCCGCGGTCGCGATCGATCGGCGGCTCGCTCGAGCGGGCGGGCGTCATCGTCGCCTGGAAGGAACTGGCGGCCGCGATGACGTCGCGCTGGGTGACGAGCCCGACGATCCCGTCCGGGCCGTCGACGACGACGTTACGGATGTTCTGGCGGGCCATCGTGGTGGCGACGTCGGTCAGCGATCGATCGGGGTCGACCGTGATGACCGGCGTCGTCATCACCTCGTCGACGGTCGTCGCGGACGGCTCGCCTTCCCCGGCGATCAGTTCCAGGACGTCCCACTCGGTCACGATGCCGACGGGCTCGGAGCCCCGGACGACCAGCGCACAACTGGTCCGTTCCTCGCGCATGAGCCGCACCACGTCGAGGACGGTATCCGATTCGCTGACGCCGACGTACTCGCTCGTCAGCACGTCCCTGACGGACAGTTCCGATTCCATACGTGTACGGATCACACGGACGGGCTAAAAGCTACCTCCACCACACTTAAGAAAATCGGGAGCGAAGTTCTCTAACTCCCGAACTCAGGCGTTCTCCCACTCGAGTTCGACCCGCGTCCCGTCGGCTCGACAGGTCTCGAGGGCGTGTTTGGCGTCGTAGCCGGCCTCGTGGGCGCTTTTGCCGCGGCCGACGCCGACCTGCATCTCGACGTCGACGGCGTCCTCGACGTGTGTGACCGCCTCCTCGTAGTCGGCTTCGCCGAGGTCGGGGCAGACGACGATGACGTTGTCGCCGCCGACGAAAAACGAGAGGCTGTCGTGGGCGTGGCGCATGTGGCGCATGAGTTCCGCATAACCCTGCTCGATCTCGATGAAGGTGTCGAAGGCGTTGAGTTCGTCCGTGTAGTTGCCGGTCGCGTTGATCACGTCGAAGTGGGCGATCTGGACGTCCTCGTCGGCCCGGAACTCCTCGTCGATGGCCCGCCCCTCGAGACACTCCCGGCGGTCCTCGTCCTGTGCGCTGCCGGCGTCTTGCAGGCGTTCGGTGGCCTCCGACAGCGCCTGAACGGGACTCCGGCCGGTCGCGACGCCGAGACTGAGCGTCACGGGATACCGGTTCCCGATCGACTCCTGGAGGAGCGCGTGATCCTCCATCGAGCAGCCGTTCGTGACGGCGATGATGTTGTCGAACCGGGTGAAGAAGGTGTAGCCGTCACGGTTGCCGACGAACTGGGAGATGTCGGCGTACAGTCGGGATTGCATGGTCTGGAGGTCCGCTTCTCGGCGGGGCTCCGGGGTCACGGTCCAGGGGCCGTAGTTGTCGATCTGAACGAGCGTTACCTGCGTGTTAGTCACTGTGAACGTTCCTTTCGAACGCCGTCGTATAAGTGATACGTAATCCAGATTCGTGATGGCGCGGGCGCCCGATCAGGCGTGGACCTTCTCCGGGTCCTTGCCGTGTGGGTGGTACTTCCAGAAACCGCCCTCACGCATCGCCGCGCCGACGGCCTTGTGCATGTCGACCATCGTCTCGAACTCCGCGGGTTCGACGTACTCGAAGATGTCGCTGAGCGCGACGACCGTCTCGTGGTTGATTCGGACGGGATAGTCGCCGTACTCCTCGACGAACTCGTCGCGCACCATCGGGAAGTCCTCCTCCTCGTCGACCTTGTCCGCGATGATCCGCATGTCGAACTTGCGCATCCCCTCGCTGCCCTCCTCGCCGTCGGGATCGACTGGCCAATCGTTGCTCATACCTCGACGTGTGTAGGGGTCCCGCAAAAGGATTTCTCCTCGTCGCCGTCACCGGCCGACCGAGTCGACATCGGCCAGCTCGAACCGTGCGCCACCGGCCGCGCTCTCGGTCGCCGTCGCCGTCCAGCCGTGGGCCGCCGCGATCCGCTCGACGATCGCGAGCCCGAGGCCGGTCCCGTCCCCGTCGCTCGAGTAGCCGCTCTCGAAGACCCGCTCGCGTTCGTCGGGTGGGATTCCCGGGCCGTCGTCCGCGACGTAGAAGCCGTCCCCGCCCGCGAGGTCGCCGACCGTGATCGTGACGCCGGAGCGGCCCCCGTCGCCGTCGGGGCCTGCGGGGCCGACGTCGCTGTGATCCACGGCGTTGCGAAGCAGGTTCTCGAGCAACTGCTTGAGCCGCGCCCGATCGGCCCGAACGACGGCGTCGGTGTCGACCCGCAACGCGGCCGTCCCGGTGTCGACGTGGTCCCAGCAGTCGTCGACGATCGCCGCGAGATCGATCGGCTCCGGGTCGGGCTGTGGATCCCGATCGCGCGCGATCGTCAGGATGTTCTCGATCAACACGCCCATCCGGTCGTGGGCCCACGCGACCTCCTCGAGGTGGGTCTCGTCACAGTCGCAGGTCCGGCGGGCCTCCGCGAGGCGGCCCTGTGCGACGTTCAGGGGGTTCCGAAGGTCGTGGGAAACGATACTGGCGAACCGCTCGAGGCGCTCGTTCTGGGCTTTCAGTTCGCGCTCGCGTTCCTTGCGGTCCGTGATATCCCGCAGGACGCCGACGGTCCCCTGGAAGCGGCCGTCCTCGTCGGGCGGCAAGATTGCGATGTGGTTCTCGTGGGGGCGTCGCGTCCCGTCTCTGGTGATCGTCTCCATCTCGAAGGAGGCGTGATCGCGGTCCGGATCCGCCAGCAGGGCCGCGATCTCCGCTTCGCCGGTAGCGATGTCGGCCTCGTCCATGAACAGCGAGACGTGTTCACCGACCAGCTCCGCGGGGCTGTAGCCGGTCGTCGTCAGCTCGTCGTTGCTCGGCGGGACGATCTTCGTGACCCGGCCCGCGGCGTCCAGCGTGTAGACCTCGTCGGGGATCGTCTCGACGATCGTCTCGTACTCCTCGAGTTCGCGTTTGCGTTCGGTGCGGGCGGTGATATCGCGGACGACGCCGGCGACGCCGCGGTACTGGCCGTCCGCGAGGGGCAACAGCGAGACGTTGTCCTCACACCGAATCCGCTCGCCGTCGCTCGTCTCGACGGTGATCTCGTAGGTACACTGGCGACCCTCGGTGTCGGCGGACAGCAGCGAGCCGACGGTCGCTTCCCCGCGCTCGACGGACTCGTCGTCGAGCAGGAACGAGATCGGCTCGCCGACGATCTCGTCTTTCTCGTATCCCGTCATCTCGGCGTAGGCGTCGTTGACGTAGGTGTAGCGCCCGTCGTCGCCGACCGTGTAGACCGGATCGCCAAGCGCCTCGATGATCGTCTCGTAGCGCTCGAGATCGCGTTCGCGTTCCTTGCGGTCCGTGATGTCTCGAACCGTACAGATGAGATCGCCGTTGCCCGTCGTCGACAGCGAGTGGGCCTCGACGAAGGTGGTTCCGTCGGCCCGGAGCCCGGTCGTTTCGCCATACCACTCGCCCTCGGCCATCACCGTCGGGATGATCTCCTCGTGGGCGGTCGCGACCTCGTCGTCCGGGTAAATCAGTTCCCAGTGTTCGCCGATCAGCTCCGCCGGCTCGTAGCCATAGAGGTCGGCATAGGCCCGGTTTACGTAGACGAATCGGCCGCTCGAGTCGAGGATGCTGACTCCCTCCTGTGCGGTTTCGACGGCGTGGAGGTGTCGCTCGCGTTCCCGGCGGCGCTGGGCCGCCTCGACGGCGTCGACGACCGCATCGGCAAGGGCCGCGTCCCGCTCCGGGTCGTCGGCCTTCCGCACGTAGTCGGTGACGCCGGCCGAGATCGCCTCGCTCGCGATCGCTTCCGAGCCCGAGTCCGTAACCAGCAGAAAGGGGATCGAGTCGACTTCCGAACGGGCGTCCTCGAGCAGCGCCAGTCCGTCGGCGTCGGGCAGATCGTACTCGGAGACGATACAGTCGATCTCGCGGTCGGCAAGGTACTCGAGGGCCTCGCTGGCGCTGGTGGCACTGAGCGTGTCGATGGCGACGTCGCGTCGGTCCAGCAACTCGGCGATCTTCACGGCCCACTGCGGTTCGTCGTCCACGCAGAGGACGCGGATCTCGTCCATCGAGACGCCCCCAGAGCGGGGCCCGTCCCGAATGCTCATGCCCCCTCTCTCGCGACGACGCGGATATAGATTGTGGCTGGCCGGTCGATCGCGACGGGCCGCCTCGAGGCCGCCACCCGCCGTCCGGAACCGGCGACGCTCGAGACCCGCCGGAACGCGCCGCGCGGGATCGCTCGAGCGACCTCCCTTCCACCGAGCCAACAGTAGATATAAGTCCGAACAGCTAAACGTACTAACTGGAAGTCAGACTCCGAAACAGGGGGCGCATCGAAATGCCCCGGGTGTATAGGCACCCGAGACTGGCTTCCAAATCCCCCACAGGGATTCGGTTGCCATGATTACATTACTACTTCCGGGATATAAACGTCCCGCACGACGCACAAATCGCCCGACGCGACGAGTCTCGACGCTGCGCGCCGCACGCGGTGATCGCGATGGGTAGGGATCGGTTGAGCGACCGGGAGTCGGACGACGACTGGTCGCTGCCGGACTGTCCCCGCTGTGGCGAGCCGGTGACGGTGTCGGTCGTTACCGGCCCCGACTCGAGTACCCTCCAGCCCTGTGGCTGTTCGGTGCCGCCGGCGACGTTCGTCGGCTTCGAGTAACCGGGTCGGCTCGAGCCCCGGCGGTTAGCCGGCCGGTCGGCCGTCGCAGACGAATCCACCATTCGACACACCACCTCTCCGTCGGCATCGTCGGTCGGCCGGTCGGTCCGTAAGCGGGGCTCGGATTCTATTGCCCCATTCGAACGGACTCGAGTAACTGATTCGATGTAGTACCGAGTCGGAAACCCCTAGTACGAGGAGCGTTCGAGGAACGGCACGACAAGAACGAGTTCAGTCGTCGTCTCGGTCGCGCTGCCGACCTTTCGATACGCGTTCACCGCCGCTGAGAAGACTCTCCCGTGCCTGCTCTCGCTTCTGTTCACGGCGGTCCTCATCATCGTTGCTCATGGACAAAGCTATGCCAGTCTCCGCAATAGTTTTTGGGCTATCTCTACCGACTCACGGGCTCACGCCCGTTCGTCTTCTCGCGGCGCAAAGCGCCGCGCTACCGGTCGTTCGCGGTACTATTCGCCGACGGCTTCTTCGACGATTGCGATTTCCTCGTCAGTCAGCCCGTAGAGTTCGTAGACGATCTCATCGATCAGATCGTCGGTTTTCTCGATCTTTGCCTCGAGTTCCTCCGCGCGTGCTTTCGTCTCGAGGTAGCTCTCGAGGCCGTCCCGAACGTCGTCGACGGCGGGGAGGGTGAGCTTCCGGAGGCGATCGACGGGCGAGTTGGTCTTGGTGGCGGTTTCGCGGAAGTTCGCGAAGCCGCCGGCCTCGTCGACGGCCACGGGGACGAAGGCCTCGATCAGGTCGGCCTCGGTTTCGGTGAGATCCGAAATCTCGAGGGCCGGCAGGGGCTCGGTTTCGGTGTAGCCCCAGCGGTCGGTTTCGTACTCGTCCTCGTTGTCCGGTTTGTAGCGGGCTGTGAGGTGGATCTCGAGTGATATCGGGGATTTCCGGATGATTTCGACAGTGCCGATGCGGAGGTTCTCGTAGTCCTCGGATGTGTTCGAGAGAATCGAATCTGATACCCCTTCAGCAGGTTGAGCAAATCCGAGATCTGTAATCAGTACTCCATCCTCATACACACCTAAATGGTCAATTATATTTAGGTTTAAATTCTCTCGTAGTTGGATATTCTCTGCGTGTGAATTACTTATGTCTGACATCAATTCCCGCACACTGTTTTCTCCTTTTCCATCGATAATATCAATTGCACTATTATTCTGTTCGATGGTGAGTGATTCTATGGATCTATCGAGATCTGGAATCGGTAACTCTTCAACGTCATTTAACGTGATTCGCGGGAAGTTATCAGTGACAATCTTATTTGACGTTCTTATGAAATACCAAGACATAATTGACGAATTGATTACTGGAACTAACGACTGCGCAGACACGTTTTCTTCAGGAATAACACTAAGTACAGTCTTGTAACAGACTGCATCCCGGTTGACAAATGAGGAATGTATTTTATAACGCCCAGATCCAGTTATTTCTCTGATAAATATGCGCTCTCCCTCAAAATACTTCCACTCTCGTTCTCGGTGTAGATGATTACCATAGTCAATCCATGTCTCTTCAAGATCTTTAATACGATATCGCCGAATATTGTCACCAGACAAAAGTGGAACGTGTCGTTCAGTCTCTTTTGTGTCAGAATGGAAAACTCGATTCTTTATTTGGTTTTCCGTGTGGTCATCTTGCCCATATGCTTGGATTCCTATCGAAACTGAAGCTATATTATTTAAATCTGTTGAATTATCTGATATTTTCCCTATAATTCGCTCTTCTCCTTTTGACTGCCTAATTTCTATCTTTCCAGCAGATTCTCTAAGTTCCGATTGATTATCACGCTCTACAATCGATTTGTCTAACAATTCGTTACCAGCATTCTCCACATTTACTATCTTAGTAGCCCCTCTATGTCCAGATTTTGTAAGGATAGGTATTATTGTGTCAACCGTTGCATCATCAAACACTGGCTCTTTAAACTGGACGATCTGTCTAATCCATGTTTCTTCAAAAATATAGTCTCTAAGTCCCTCCGTATTTTCTAATGTAAGCCATGGCTTTGGGACGATATATCCGAACTTTCCACCCTCAGAAAGATGAATTATGCCTTGTTCAATGAAAGCATGAAAAGCATCAATCTTGTACTGTGTGGATTTGTATTGATTTCTTAAGTAATTCTCGGAACTGTCTTTGATTTGTACGTACGGCGGATTCCCGATCACCGCATCGAACCCAGCATCAGCCCGCTTCTCCCCATCATCGTCGAAGAACACCTCGGGATACTCCAACTCCCAGTGGAAGAACGCCTCGTCCTCGCTCATCGCCTGCGCCGTCTGGAACCACGGCTCCTCGCGCATCTCGGCCCACGCCTCGTCGTCGTCGATCGCCCGCGCCAGCCGCTCGTAGGCCCCCTCGGGCACGTCCAGATCGAACCGCTCGGCCGTGTGGACGTTCGCCACCTCGAACAGCCGCTGGTAGAACGCGTCGGCCCGCACCTCGTCGTAGATCTCCTCCATCGACTTGACGTCCTCGAGCGACTCGTTGTCGATCTCGAGCAACTCCTGCATGCGCTCCATGACATGCTCGAGCGTATCTTGGCGAACGCGGGCCAGCGCCTGCTGTAGGGTCAACTGCCCGTCGTCGTCGGCGTGTTCGCTCGAGAGAACCTCGGTCACGTCCGAGCCGACCAGCGAGTTGCCCGCCTTGAGGTGGTGATCGAGGAAGGCAAGCGGTTGGTCCGCCGCGAGCGTCTCGAGCCACATCGAGAGCTTCGCGAGTTCGACGGCCATCCCGTTCAGGTCGACGCCGTAGATACACTCCTTGGCCACGTCCCGGCGCACCCGCTGCTCGTCGAAGGCCGTCGCCTCCTCGAGTTCGCGCACCTCCTCCATGACCTGCTGGGCGAGGTACTCCGTCGCCCGCGTGAGGAAGTGACCGCTGCCCATCGCCGGGTCCAGCAGCTTCAGGTCCGTCACCCGCCGGTAGAACGCCCCCAGATACTCGTGGGTACCGGGCTCGAAGCCCTGCGACTCGAGGTCGGCTTTGATCTCGTCGACCAGCGGCCCGACCGTCTCCTCGACGATGTAGGTCACCACGTAGTCCGGCGTGTAGTAGGCCCCCGTGGCCTTGCGCTCGCCCTCGTCGTTGACCACGTAGAGCCCGCCCTCGTCGACGGTCTCGACCGCCGCCGCGACCGAGACCTCTGTCGCGGGCTTCCAGACCTGCCCGCCGTCTTCCGCGACCGCGGCATACGCCTCGGGGGCGATCCGGAACTGATGCTCGAGCAGCCCCTCGTAGACGCTGCCCAGATGCCGCGTGTCGAGGTCGGCGTAGTCGGCCAACACGTACCGTCCCTCGTCGTTTTCCGTCGTCGAAATCCGGTAGATGACCTCCGCGAGATAGCGGTTGCTGACCTCGTGGTCGGCCAGGAACTCGTGTTTGTCCCGGTTGAACAGCCCGCCGTTGTACGGCGGAATCCCCAGCGATTCCTCACCCTCGTCGATCAGCCGGAACAGGTCCTCGAGACGGCTCCACATCGTCGTCGAGTGGTCGCTGTAGGCGTCGGCAAAGCCCTCGTCGACCTCGCCGATCTCCTCGTGGATCTCGAGGCGCAGTTCGTCGAGGCTAAAGTTTTCCTCGTACTCCGCGACGGCGTCCCCACCCTCGGGGTGGATCAGCCCGCGCGATTCGGCATAGAGGACGAACATCAACCGATACAGCAACACCAGCGACTGCTCTTTCAGCTCCGCGAGCCCGTCGTCGTCTCCTGGCTCGATCGCGAGGTCGTTCGTCTCGGCGAAGCCCCGGCCGAGTACCCGCAGGGCGGTGAAGACGTTGTCCTGCAGGTCCTCCCCGAGTTCCTGGGCGACCGTCTCGCTTTCCGACCGGACCGAATCGAGAAAGGTGGTCCCGCCCGACTCGCGAAACGCCGCCGGCCGGAAGAACAGGTAGAAGTATTTGAACGCCTCGAGGTCGCCGCGCTCGAGCAGTTCCGGCAGATCGATCTCGTAGTAGGTCTGGGTCTCGTAATCCTTCGTCCCGTAGAGTCGCCACTTGCGGCCGTTGGTCAGGATCCCCCACTGAATCCGCTCGGGCGTCCGCTCGAGATAGTGTTTGATCTGGTGGGAAGCGTTGCGATACGGTCGTTGATCGCTGAAGCGAGTCGTGAAGTCAGCGTCCCACTGCTTGGCCTCGACCAACCCCACCCCGCGGTCGAACAGATCGGTCGTGTCCTCGGAACTCAAGTAGACCTCCGCAGCGTCGCGACGCGCCTCGGTGTCCTCGAACAGCAACACGTCGACGTAGCCCCCGCCCTCGGGCAGCGTCGTTTCGACGTTCGTCCCGAAGCCCAGGATCTCGAGGACCTCGTCGATCCAATTGTCGATCAACGGATCTTCCTTGTAGCCGTCGACCAGTCCAGACTCGAGATCGTACAGGTCCTGCAGTTCCTTGAGGGCCTCGCTCGCGGCGGCGTCGCAGTCCCACTCCTCGCGGTCTTCGATCCGCTCGTCGAGATAGTAGCCGGAGAAGAGATTCGAGTTCGTGTACGGGCGGTCCGACAGCGTCGCCTGACTCATGATACGCGACACTTGAATTGTCACCCTAAGAAAGTACTGGTAGCAGAGGCCGTTAACGAGTAAGATTCGGGAGTCCGCTGGACGGTGTCAAACGATTACGCGGCCCGGTCGAGCCAGTCGCAAAACGCCTCGAAGTCCTGGCCAATCGAGTTCAGTCGTCGGCCGTCTCTTCTGCCTGCTCGCCCAGCACTTCCTCGCGGTGTTCGTCAAGCAGCGGCGCGCGACCGCGGGGCTCGGGCTCGGTCTCGCTCATCTTGATCGGATTGCCCGCGATCTCGACGTCGGTGTCTGCACCGGGCTGTTCGACGGGCACGAGCATGTCGCGTGCGTGGACGTGGTCGTCCGCGAAGATCTCCTCGGTGGTCTGGACGGGCGCGGCCGGGACCCGCCCCTCGAGCTGGCCGACGAGTTCGTCGTTGGTCTGCTCGAGTGCCCACTCCGAGATCTCGCCGCGGAGGTGATCGCGGCTCTCGAGGCGTTCGGCGGTCGTGGGATACTCCTCGGCGAGGTCCTCGCGACCCATGATGTCACAGAGTTCGGCCCAGTGATTGTTGTTGAACGCGGCGATGACGGCGTAGCCGTCGTCGGTCTCGAAGGCGTTGTAGGGAAAGAGCGTGGGGTGGGAGTTGCCCCGTCGGGTCGGGGCCTCGCCGGTGTAGGACTGCTGGTAGATGGCGCGTTCGGTGAAGCTGAGCATCGAGTCGTACATCGCGGTGTCGACGTACTGGCCCTCGCCGGTCTGTTCGCGGTGGTTCACGGCGGCGAGAATGCCGATGCAGTTCAGCGTCGCGGTAAAGAGGTCGCCGACGCCGGGGCCGGTCTTGGTCGGTGGACCGTCGGGCTGGCCGGTCGTTTCCATGACGCCGCCAAGCGCCTGTGCGATGAGGTCGAAGGAGGGCTGGCCCTGGCGGTGGGTTTCGCCGGTCCGCGGGTCGCCGAAGCCCCGAATCGAGGAGTAGATGATGTCCTCGTTGTACTCCGTAAGCGTTTCGTAGCCCAGATCGTACTTCTCCATCGTCCCGGAGCGGTAGTTCTCGACGACGATGTCGGCCTCTTCGACCAGCGAGAGGAAGTCCGCACGATCTTCTTCGTCGCCTAAGTTCAGCTCGATGCTCTTCTTGCCGCGGTTGACGCTCTGGAAGTAGCCCCCGTAGGCTTCCTCGTCGGGGTCGTTGACGAACGGCGGGTTCGACCGGATCATGTCCCCGCCCGGCCGCTCGATCTTGACCACGTCCGCGCCCATGTCCGCGAGCAACATCGTGCAGTACGGCCCAGCCAGCACCTGGGTCAGATCCAGCACGCGAAGGTTCGAGAGTGCGCCCATGTCTGTACGCCCCCTTGCCAAACCAGTACCAAAACCCTTACCATCGATCATGTAGTTGGTGGCAGATACCGAGGGCTGAGTGAACATCACCCATTGAGACGGTCTTAGGATCTTTAAGGAGTATTATCATGGAAGATCATTAGGTTTATACCCCGGTCGCTCATGAGTCCGAGTACGATGTCCCAAACGGTCGTCCTCGGCGTGATCGGCTCCGATGCCCACGTCGTTGGCATCACAATCCTAGAGCAAGCCTTCAGCGCAGCCGGCTTCGATGTCGTGAACCTCGGTGTCCAGACCTCCCAGGAGGAGTTCGCCGAGGCCGCTAAAGCCCACGACGCCAGCGCTGTACTCGTCTCCTCGCTCTACGGACACGCCGAGCAGGACTGTCAGGGATTCCAAGGCGTTCTCGAGGACGCGGGCGTCGACGCGGTCACCTACATCGGCGGCAACCTCGCCGTCGGGCAAGACGAGTTCGAGGAAACCCGTCGGACCTTCCGCGAACTCGGTTTCGACCGCGTCTTCGATTCGGAAACCGATCCCGAGGACGCGATTGCCGCGCTGCGCGAAGACCTCCAGATCACACCGACGGAGTCGGAACGCGCTACTATTAGTTCCTAGATGATACGAGACGAACGTATTCCGTCCGACGAGCTACGGCGTATCGACGAGGAAATTCGATCTAACTGGCCGACGGGCGAAGACGTCGACTTCGAGGAGGCCATCGAGTACCACGAATCGCTGCCCGACCACAAGCGATTCGCCGACGTCCTCGAGTCGGCCGACAAGCCCCTTCTGCAGCCCCGGGCCGGCGTCCCCCGGCTCGACGATCAGATCGAACTCCTGCGATACCTCCACGAGGAGGGACAGGCGGATCTCCTGCCGACCACGATCGACTCCTACACCCGGGACAACGAGTACGAGAAGGCCCAACAGGGGCTGGACAAGGCCCTCGAGACGGGCGACGACACGCTCAACGGGTTCCCCGCCGTCAATCACGGCGTCGACGGCTGTCGACAGCTGATCGACGCGGTCGACGCGCCGATCGAGGTGCGCCACGGGACGCCCGACGCCCGCCTGCTGGCGGCGATCACCTTCGCCGGCGGCTTCCAGAGCTTCGAGGGCGGCCCGATCTCCTACAACATTCCGTACACGAAGCGCCACGGGCTCGAGGAGACCATCGAGAAGTGGCAGTTCGTCGATCGACTCGCGGGAGCCTACACCGAACGGGGCGTGCGGATCAACCGCGAGCCGTTCGGCCCCCTGACGGGGACCCTGGTCCCGCCGTCGATCGCGATCGCAGTCATGCTGGTCGAGGGGAAACTCGCCGCCACGCAGGGCGTGCGCTCGATTACCCTCGGCTACGGGCAGGTCGGCAATGTCGTGCAGGACGTTGCCGCCCTGAACGCCTTGAAGAAGCTGGGCAACGAGTATCTGCCCGACGAGGTCGTCGTCACGACGGTCTTCCACGAGTGGATGGGCGGCTTCCCGCCGGACGAGGCCCGCGCCAACGGCGTGATCAGCCTCGGCGGCATGACCGCCGCCATCGCCCAGCCCGACAAGGTCATCACCAAGTCCCCACAGGAGTTCCAGGGCGTCCCGACCAAGGAGGCCAACTCGGCCGGCCTGCGCACCACGCGGCAGGTCATCGACATGGCCATCGAGCAGAAAATCGACATCGACGGCATCGAAGAGGAACAGGACCTCATCGAGCGCGAGACCCGCTGTCTGATGGACACCATCTTCGAACACGGCGACGGCGACGTCGTTCAGGGGACGCTCAAGGCCTTCGACTCGGGCGCACTCGACGTGCCGTTCGCACCCAGCGACAGCGCGAAAGGAGCCGTCCTCCCCGCACGCGACGACGACGGTCGCGTCCGCATCTTCGAGTGGGCCGACCTCGAGATGGACGAGGACATCAAGGAGATTCACAAGGCCCGACTCTCCCGACGTGCCGACACCGAGGGCCGCGATCAGTCGTTCCGCATGGTCGCGGACGACGTCGACGCGATCAGCGACGGAAAGCTCATCGGCCGACCGCAGTCACAGCCACAGGGTGACGTCTAAATGGAGATTACAGGAATTCACGCCACGCCCGGCTACTCCGGGTTCTTCTTCGACGATCAGCGCGCGATCAAGCAAGGTGCCGAACACGACGGGTTCACCTACGAGGGCGAGCCCGTTACCGACGGCTTCGACGAGATTCGCCAGGCCGGCGAGTCGATCATCGTCGACATCGAACTCGCCGACGAGACCGTTGTCCGGGGCGACTGTGCCGCGGTCCAGTACTCCGGTGCCGGCGGGCGCGACCCGCTGTTCAAAGCCGACGAGTACGCCCCCGTCATCGAGGGCCCCGTCGCCGACGCACTCGAAGGCCGGGACGCGACCCACTTCCTCGACAACGCCGAGTCCCTCGAGCAGTTGGAGGTCGAGGGCGACCGACTCCACACCGCGATCCGCTACGGCGTCTCGCAGGCCTTACTCGCCGCCGCAGCCGAGGCCGAAAACACCACGAAGACGGACGTGATAGCCGACGCGCTGGGCACCGAGCCCGCCACGGAGCCGGTCCCCGTCTTCGGGCAGTCCGGTGACGACCGCTACAATAATACGGAAAAGATGTTCGTCAAGGGCGTCCCGGTCCTGCCCCACGCGCTGATCAACAGCGTCGAGAAGATCGGCGAGAACGGCGAAGTGCTGCTCGAGTACGTCGAGTGGCTGGTCGAACGCTCCCAGGAACTCGGGCCGGAGGGCTACGACCCCCGCTTCCACATCGACGTCTACGGGATGATCGGCGAGATCTTCGGCGCGCCCTACGACCGCGACGAGGTCGTCGACTACTTCGCCGACCTCGAGGCAGCCGCAGCCCCCTACCCGATCCAGATCGAGGGGCCGATGGACGTCGGCAACCGTGCCGACCAGATCGATGCGATGGTCGAACTTCGCGAGGGACTTGCCGATGCCGGTGTCGACGTCGACATCGTCGCCGACGAGTGGTGTAACACCTTCGAGGACGTGCAGGCGTTCGTCGATTCGGGGGCCGCCGACCTCGTGCAGGTCAAGACCCCCGATCTCGGGGGCATCCACCGCAGCGGGCAAGCGGTCCGCTACTGCGAGGGGACCGACACCCGCGCCTACCTCGGCGGGACCTGCAACGAGACCGAGACCTCCGCGCGGGCCTGCGCCCACGTCGCGCTCGCGACCAACGCCGCGCAGGTGCTGGCAAAGCCCGGCATGGGCTTCGACGAGGGCTACATGATCGTCGAGAACGAGATGCGACGGACGATCGCCCGCCGGGAACGCGAACAGTTAGCGACCGACACTGACGAGGTGACTGCAGATGACTGACTGGACAGATCCGGACACGTTCGCACAGGCGCTCGAGGAAGTCGAGACCAAGGAGAAAGGCAACTGCTTCGAGGACTTCGAGGAGGGCGATATCATCGAACACGACCCCGGCCTCACGCTCACCCAGTTCGGCAACGAACAGTGGATGAGCCAGACCCTGAACCACGACCCCGCCTACTGGCGTAGCGACGCCGCCGCGGCGCGTGGTTTCGACGAACCGCCGGTCCACCCGGACTATCTGACCGCCGCGACGCTGGGGATCACCGTCGAAGACCTCAGTGAGAAGGGCGGCTACTTCCTCGGGCGGACCGACGTTCGATTCCCCGAGGCACCCGTCTACACGGGCACCGAACTCCACGTCGAGAGCGAGGTCGTCAACACGGCGACCTCGAGTTCCCGACCGGAGTACGGCATCGTCTCCTGGCGCACCCGCGGCACCGACGCCGAGACCGGTGACGTCCTCTGTTCCTACGAGCGGACGAACATGATCCCGCGCCGCGAGCCGATGGCCACGGACGGGAGCGGCGCTGCGGCCGCCGAAGACGAGGACGAACCCACACTCCCCGACGAGTTCATCGCACCCGAAGGGGGCTACTTCGAGGACTTCGTCGCGGCCCTCGAGGACGCCGACGACGAGAACGCCGCCGTCGCCTACCGCCACGAGCGCGGTCGCACGCAGGACGACGTGACCGTCGCCTCGCTGCCGCTGTCGACGCTCAACACCGCCAAACAGCACCACAACGTCGACGTCATGTCCGACTCGCCGTCGGGCAACATCGTCACCTACGGCGACGTGACCCGGTCGACGGCACTCGGCCATGCTCGCTCGGACGAGCAAACGTGGCGCGAGGTCGGCTTCGACGACGAATCCTTCCACACGTTCGTCGCCGTCGGCGACACCGTCTACGCCTTCACCCGCGTCCTTGAGGCCGAGGACGACGCCTCGAGCGACGCGGCCGGCACCGTCCGGTTCCAGCACATCGCGTTCAACCAGAACGACGAACCCGTCTACTCGGGGACGCGGACGGCCGAGATCCGAAAGCGTTCTAACTAACACGATCGATTATCACAAACGACCGCGGACAATCACGAACTCAGATACGAACACATGACTGACGACATCCGACTCTGCCGTACGTTCCAGACTGCACCGGCCGCCGTTCCAAAAGACGACTCCGCGAAGTACCTCGTCTCCGCGCTCGAGGCCGAGGGCTTCCAGGCACCAGACTGGCTCGTCCCCGACATGGAGGACGGCACCGCGCCGAACATGAAAGCCGAAGGGCTCGAGAACACCATCGAGAAGGTTCCCGAGTACGACTTCCCCGGCGAGATCTGGCCCCGCGTCGAGTGGAGCTACGAGGACGCGGAGTACCGCGAGAAGGGCCGCGACCAGATCGACCAGCTCGTCGCCGAGATCGGCGACGAGATCGACGGCGTCGTCGTCCCCAAGGTCGGCCGCCTCGAGGACGTCGAGCGCGCCGCCGAGGTCGTCGCCGAGGCCGAGTCCGAGTACGGCTACGAGGACGGCTCCATCGGCCTCTCGATCATCATCGAGACCGGCCGCGCCCGCTCGGATCTGCGTGAGATCGCCAAGTTCGGCGAGGACTCCCGGCTCACTGGACTGGTCTTCGGTCCCGTCGACTACGCCGCCGAACTCGGCGGCCGTGACCTCGGCGACGGCATGCCTCGCTGGGACGGCCTGCTCGAGGCGCTCTCGAACGAGGCCAGCGCCGCCGGCCTCGTCTCGATCGGCGGCCCCTTCGACGACCTGTTCAAGGAACGGGCCGGCCTGACGTTCTACAACGCCGACGACTACGCGGATCAGGTCGAACACGAGGCCCAGCTCGGGCTCGACGGCTCCTGGTCGCTCTATCCCAAACAGACCCTGCAGGCAAACACCGTCCACATGCCCACGCCCGAGGAACTCGAGCGCGACGTGAGCAAGATCGAGCGCTTCAACGCGGCCAAGGCCGAGGGGACCGGCGCGGTCACCCTCGACGGCCAGATGGTCGACGAGGCCACGTTCAAGAACTTCCGTAACACGGTCCAGCAGGTCCGCGCGATCCACGAGATGCGACCCGGCCAGACCGAGGAGTACTACGACGAGGACCTCCTCGAGCGCACGCTCGATCTCGAGCTGTCCTACGAATAGGCCCTCGAGCCCGGCGGTGCTGCGTCGCGACCCGACCGTCGCTGATTTCTTCGCCGCATCTGTTCTCGAGCAACCGGACGACGCCTCCGTACGGAGATCCGGGTGGGCTATGACTCCGCTAGTATCTCGAGGACTGCCTCGAGAGTGGCTCTCGGGACGGCCTTTCTTTCGAAACGCTCTTCTCGAGTACTAGAATAGACGCGGTATGGAGACCGACCCCGAATTCTTGCTCGAGACCTCCGAATTTACCGACGTGTTGAACGATATCGGAGAGATCGTCTCACGTGATTTTTCGGAGGACGAAGTCCAGATGGTCTTTCTCAACGAGGGATACTTCCAACTGTTAGGGTACGAGCGGGTCGGGACGGACCTCCGGAGCGAATACGCGGTTCCGAGTGGCTACGTCGACTACATCACGTCCGGAAAGGGGAATACGATCCGAGATACGAAGACGGTCGTATACGAGTTCAAAGGACCAGAGCGAACGTTAGCGGACCATCTCGATCAGCTGAACGGATACATCAACGACACCGGTGCTAAGTTCGGCGTGCTAACGAACGGGCTGCAGTTTCAACTCTACCAGAACGATCCAACTGGGCCGAAGAAGATACTCGACTTCGAGTTGGAGGCAGCGACCGAAACGGAAGCGAGTGCCATCGTTCTGTTCCTGGGATACTGGAGTATTCAGGAACAAAACATCAAACCAGTCGCGGAAAAGACGGCGAAAGAGGTTGCCGATTCGATACCCGAAGACCTACACATCGATTTCTCGGAAGCCGGCGTCGAACTGTTTGCCGACCACCTCGCTCGGTATTTGAAGCGAGAATTTGAGAAGGAAACGCGCTCCTGAGTCGATGTACCGATACGCTCGCCGAACGAAGTCTGAGATCGCAAAACCAACACCCGAGCGCGGTCGTTTCACTCGCTGATTCAAACCTCACCGTTTCGTTTTCCGCTCGAGAGACTCCTCGTGGTTCGAAAGACGCTGGGCGTCTTTCGTCATCACGAAACGGCGAAGCCGTTTCGAACGACTTCGCTCGTCGTCTCGTTCTCGTGAGAAGACGGTGGGGATGGGATTTGAACCACGCCCGAGAACCTGCTCGCTACGCTCGCAGAACCTCGGTCTGATTCAAATCCCAACGTGTCGTCTTCTCACTCGCGATACTCCTCGCTGCGCTCGTCGTATAGTACTCGTGAGAAGACGGTGGGGATGGGATTTGAACCCATGAGGCTTGACAGCCACCTGCTCTCAAGGCAGGCGCGTTGGGCCGCTCTGCCACCCCACCTCACCTATCGCTTCCGCACACGCTCAAAAAGGGTTGTCGGTCTACGCGCGCTCGAGCGTCCCGTCCTCGCCGACCCGAAGCCCCAGTTCGCCCACGAGCGCCGCAGTCGCCTCGGCACCGGACCGCCCGGCCGCGCGTCGTGCCTCGAGGCCGGCGATGGTCTCACGGAGTCCGGCCGGCGTCCGGATCGTCGGCAGCATCGGTGCGAACCCGACGCCGAGACCGGCGTCGGCCCCCCGTCGGGCGAGCGTCGACAGTGCGGGCGTGGCGTCGGCGTCGGTGAAGTCGATCGGCTCGGAAAAGCCCGCGAAGTAGACGCTGCCGCCGGTCGAAGGGCCCAGGACGACGTCGTCCCGGCGCAGCGACATCGCCGCGCCGTCGATTTCCGTCCGGTTGACCAGCGGTGCCGTCGGCTCGAGGACGCCGACGCTCTGGGCTCCCTCCTGCTCGAGCAGGTGGGTGACCGTGTTGCCGACGCGAGCCGAGCGGCTCGAGCCGACCTGTCGCTCGAACCGGGCCTCGGCGTCCTCGCCGAGGGCCTCGATGACCAGCGTCCGGACCTCGGCCTCCGGATCGCCGTCGGCGTGGGTCTCGGGCAGGGTCTCGGCGTCGCGGTAGTTGACTAGGAGGTCGCCCCCGCTCGAGGCGACGGCCCGGCAGACGTCGGCGACGGCGGCTTCGTAGAGGGCCGTGGCCTCGGAGTCGGTCAGTGGCGACTGGTCGGCGAGCGCGGACAGGACGAGCCCGTCCCGCGGCGGGTCGACCGGAACGACGACGATCATGGCCGGTACTCCGCGGGCGCGGTCCTTGAACGCGGCGCTTCCCGAGGGTGGGTACCGGCGTCGAAAGACCACGAATTATAGTGGGGGAGTGCGTGCGAGTCGGTATGGACGAACGTTCGATCGCTGGACTGGTCGCGACGGCCGTCATCGCCGCGCTGGCGGTCTTCGGTCTGTACGGGTTCGGAACCGGCTATCTGATCGACTCGCCCGGCGAGTACTTCGCGCCGTCGATGGGCGTCCTCGCCGTCGCCGTCGTCGCCGTCGGCGCGCTGATCGCCTCCGGCATCGGCTCGGGCCGCTGGCGCGAGAACCCCTACTGGTAGCGCCGCTCGAGCGCCGCTGGTCCTTACCGTTCCTGTCGCCCCTTCGTCTGCCGATAGTCCGACGCCATCAGCTCGACGAACGCCTCGAGCCAGTCCTGTGTCTGCTCGGCGGTCTGCTCGCGCGGGTCGATCATCGGGACGAGTTCGAAGCCGCGGCCCCGGATGCGCCGCGCGTGATCGTCCGGGAACCCGAGGTCCGCCGCGGGCGTCGTGGTGTACTCGCGGCCGAGTTCCGAGAGCGTGCGCTCGCCGACCGGAATCAGGATCTCGGGGTTTATCATCCGGATCTCCGCGCTGAGATACGGCTCGCAGGTGTCGATCTCCGCGTCGGTCGGTCGGCGGTCGGGGTCGCGACAGCGCGTGAGATGCGTCACGTAGACGTTCTCGAGGGCGGGCGCGTCGGCCGGCGAGTCGACGGCACAGAGGCCGAGTCGCTCGAGCATCCGTCGGAGCCCACCGTCGCCGGCGCTCCCGCCCGCGCCGGCGAAGGGGACGCCGACCTCGTCGGCCCGTGTGGTCGGCCGCTCGCCGACGAACAGGAAGTCCGCGGCCACGTCGCCGTAGCCGTGGACGACCCGCTCGCGCGTCTCACAGAGCGCCGGACAGTTCCGGCAGTCATCGTCCATGCCGTAGGGGTTCGATCGAGACCGTTGATTCGCGTCCACAGTGGCTTCTCGAGGCGGATCGACAAAAGCGCCGCGCCGAGCGACCGGCCGCGATCGCCGCTGTCCGCTCAGCGGCCGAGGCCGCCGCGGTCGTTGACCTCGAGAATGAACTTGACGTTGCGGACGATCTCCTCGGGCGAGGTCTCTTCGTCCTCGTCGTAGAGGTCGCTGGTCCGGTAGAGGATGTTCGCGAGCTGTTTGCTCTCGCTGGTCTCGCCGCGGACGTCGTCGGCGATCTCCCGCAACCGGTCTACGCGTTCGGGATCGGGCTCGAACTCGTCAGCCCCGGCGTCGTCCGCCTCACTGCCGTCGGTCATCGGTCGGGGGAGGCGGCCTCGTTGCGCCGGCTCTGGGAGATGGCCTGTCGGTGGACGATCCCGGTGTTGTTGGCGACGTTCTCGGTGATCGTTCGGAGGGCGTCGCTGGTCGTGTCGTCGTCTTTCAGCACCGTCGGCTTGCCGCCGTCGCCGCCCTCGCGGACGGCCGGATCGAGCGGGATCGAACCGAGGAACGGCAGTTCGTGTTCCTCAGCGAAGTCCTCGCCGCCGCCGGAGCCGAAGATGTCGTGTTCGCCGCCACAATCGGGACAAGCGAACGTCGACATGTTCTCGGCGATCCCCAACACGACGGTGTCGTGTTTGGCGAACATCTCGAGGCCCTTGCGGGCGTCGTCCAGTGCGACGTCCTGGGGCGTCGTGACGATGACCGCGCCGGTGACGGGCATGGTCTGGAGCATCGTCAGTTGGGTGTCGCCGGTCCCCGGCGGGAGGTCGACGACGAGGTAGTCCAGATGACCCCACTCGACGTCTTCCGTGAGTTGGGTGATGACCTTGTGGACCATCGGGCCGCGCCAGATGACGGGGTCGTCCTCGCCGGTCAGGAATGCCATGCTCATCAGCTTCACGCCGTACTTCTCGGGCGGGACCAGCGTCTCGTCCTCGGTGGCCATCGGCGGCTCGTCGGCGTCGACCATCCGCGGCACGTTCGGTCCGTAGACGTCGGCGTCGAAGAGGCCAACTCGAGCGCCGAGTTGCGAGAGTCCGGCCGCGAGGTTGACCGCGACGGTCGACTTGCCGACGCCACCTTTCCCGGAGGCGACGGCGATGACGTTTTTGACGTTCGGCAGCACCTGGTCCTCGCTCGTGAGGTCGTCACGGTCCGGGACGCTGGCGGTCAGGTCCGGCTCGAGGTCCTCGGCGGTCAGGGTCTCGCGTACCTCGGCGGCGATGTCGCTCTCGCTCGGGGAGTAGGGAGCGCCGAGTGCGAGATCGATCGCGACCTCGTCGCCGTCGACCGTGATGTCGTTAACCAGTCCAAGCGACACGATATCGTCGCCGAGTTCCGGATCCTCGACCGTCCGGAGGCGGTCGCGAACGGCGGCTTCGTCCATGTCAGTACCTACTGCCGGGCGTCGAAAAGGGTTGTGTTCCCACCTTTTTACAGGTGGTTCTCGATCGCGTCGCTCACTCGAACCACTGCAAAAATCTGGACCAAAAAGGCCGCTCGCTCCCGCTGGTCGCTCGCGGGTGCATCGCTTGCACTCCAACTGCCACGGACATCAGCGGTTCTACGCGTTGAAATCGAACCGCGGCCCACCGTAGGTCGGCGGCTCGGGCTCGAGTTCGACCCCCTGCTCGTAGCGGACGAAATTGAGGTAGAACGGGCGGCCACAGCCCTCGACCGGCTCGCCCTCGAGGTCGGTGACGGGGCCGTCCTCGCCACAGACGAATTCGATCCCGTCGGCCGATTCGCGGTCGGGATCGTCCGGGCTCGCGTACTCCCAGCCCGGCTGGCGGACTTTGGTGACCGACCGGTCGGCCAGATCCGGCGGCCGCTCGAGGCTGACCATGGCGTTACAGTGGGGACAGGTGTAGCGGACGGTGACGGTCATGGGGCGGGCTAGGGGCTGCGGCAACCTATACCGTTCGCCGGTGGCCGATGTCGGTTCCGAACGGTTTCCCCGCTCGCGCTCTGATGTTCTGCTATGACCGAGTTCGACACCGAGAAGTTCGAGGAAAAGTACGTCTACTACTTCGAGGAACTCGAGACGGCCTACTCAGAGGCCTACCAACAGCTCCACGGCCGGTACGATTCGACGATCCTCAAAGCGATCGATCGACAGGTGTTGAGCGAGAGCGAACCGTTCTACCAGGGAGACGGTAAATTCCGCGTCGAACTCCCCGAGAACCCGCGGGAGCGAGTGGGTTCGGTTTCCGAACACGAGCAGTTCGACACCGTCCTCGAGACACTCGTCGATCGGATCGAAGCCGAGCTGCGGAAGCAGTTCGAGTTCGACGAGACCGAGTGACGGCAGGGCGAGCATCCATCTGAGAGTACCCGGAACACCTTTGCCGCTCACGGAAAACCGTGTAGGTATGATCGACGAGACGGCCGAGGAGATCCGGGAGATGCAGACCCACAGTTCCTCGGTGGTTGCGGTCCGTGCCGCCCAGGCCCTAGCAGAGTTGACCGAGCGCGAATTCGCCACCGTCGAGGAGTACGTCCGCGCCCTCGAGCGCAACGGCTCCGTGCTGCGGGGGGCAAACCCCTCCCACGCCTCCCTGCAAAACGCCGTTCGGGACGTCGTCGACGCCGTGACCGACGCCGACCCGGACGACGTCGCGGCGGCCCAGCGCCTCACCAGCGAGCGGATCGACGCGGTCGTCTCGCGGATCGAGTCCGGCAAGCAACTGGCCGCCGAAAACGCCGTCGACGTCCTCGAAGACGGCACGACGCTTTTGGTCCACGACTACTCCTCGACGGTCCAGGCGGCCCTCGAGCAAGCGACCGACGCGGGCAAGACCGTCGAGGTGTACGTCACCGAGGCCCGGCCCCGGTATCTCGGCCGCAAGACCGCACGGGAACTGGCCGCCATGGACGGCGTCGACGCGACGCTGATCACCGACGGCGCACACGGGATCTACCTCGAGGAGTGTGACCGGGTCGTCGTCGGCATGGACTGTATCGTCGACGAGACGCTGTATAACCGGGTCGGGACCTTCCCGATCGCGTCGACGGCCGACCGGCTCGACGTGCCGGTTACCGTCCTCGGGGCGTCCTCGAAGATCGTCGCCGAGGGGTTCGTTTTCGAGAACGAACACCGGCCCGGCAGCGAGGTAATGGCCGAACCAGCCGACGGGTTCGCCGTCGAGAACCCCGCCTACGATGCCACTCCGGTGGACCTGCTCGAGAGCGTCGTCACTGACGAGGGTCGCCAGGAGTTGTGAGCCGCCTCGACCTGCGCTATCCGTAGCTCGGATCGAACCGTCAACACGGTCGACAGTCGTCGCCGCATGACGACAGCCTATACCACTCTTTGACGTACTGTCCGTATGCGTCTCGTACAGGTATTCGTCCCCCGAGGCGAGCTGGACCTCGTCCTCGAGACGGCGGACGAAGCCGGTGTCGATTACAGCGTCTCCCGGGATACGGACCGCGGCGAGTTCGAGGCCGTCGTCTCGATTCCGCTTTCGCCGTCAGGTGTCGAACCACTGCTGTCCGATCTCCGAGACGCGGGCCTCGACGAACGGTCGTACACGGTCGTCACGGCGGCCGAGGCGATCGTCTCGAGTCGAACCGACGCCGTCTCCGGGTCGGCTTCCGGGACGCGGATCTCCCGGGAAGAACTCCGGGCACGAGCGGCCGACCTCGCGCCCGCGGCGTCGACGTACTTCAGCCTGCTCGTCGTGAGTACGGCGATCGCGACGGCGGGACTGTTGCTGGACTCGGCGGCGACGATCATCGGCGCAATGGTCGTCGCCCCGCTGATGGGGCCCGCACTCGCGGCGAGCGTCGGCGTGATCGTCGACGACGAGTCGCTCGCGACGCGCGGCGTCGTCCTGCAGGGGGCCGGGCTGGTCGTCGCGATCGCGACGGCGGCGCTGATCGGGTGGGCGCTCAGGGGGACGGTGTTGCTTCCGCCGGGGCTCGACATTACGACGGTGCCCCAGATCCACGAGCGGATCACGCCGGATGTCCTCGCGTTGTTTCTCGCGCTGGGCTCGGGCGTGGCCGCCGTCGTCAGCCTCACTCGGAACGTCGGATCGGTCCTCGTCGGCGTTGCGATCGCCGTCGCGCTCGTTCCTCCCGCCGCCACTGCGGGGCTCGGAATCGCCTGGGGGAACCCGGAAGTCGTCGTCACCGCCGGAACGCTCGTTCTCGTGAACATGCTCTCGATCAACCTCACGGCGCTGTTGCTGCTGTGGGCGTCCGGCTACCGACCGAACCGGGCCGCGAACATCGAGCGCGTCTACGGTCGTCTTCGCTCCCGAATCGTCGTCCTCCTCGTGGCGATCGTCGTTCTCTCCGTCGTCCTCGGCGGCGTCACGTACGGGACGTACCGTACTGCCGCGGTCGAACACGATGCGAAGACCGAACTCGAGGCGATGAGCGACGAGGAGTGGGCTAGCGAAGCCGGACTGACTTTCCGGGAGAGCGACGTCGACTACGAACTCATCGACGTCTACACCGGCGATCGGCCCGTCATCACCGTTCTCGTCGAACGACCGCCTGGCGAGCAGTTCCCGGGCGATTTCGCCGACGACGTCCGCGACCGGCTGGAGGCGGCGGTCGGCGTCGATCTCGAGGTCGTCGTCGAACTGGTCGATACGCAGCGAAGCGGCTGACAGGCCTACTCGCGCTCCCCGAACGTCCGCGGCGAGCCTTCGGTCGGGGCCGCCCATGCGACGGCGTTGCGTAGGACGCGCTGAACCGCCTCGTTCTCGTAGATCGGATACGTCTCGTGGCCCGGTCGGAAGTAGAAGATCCGCCCGCTCCCGCGCCGGTAACAGCAGCCGCTGCGAAACACCTCCCCGCCGGCGAACCAGCTGACGAACACCAGCCGGTCGGGTTCGGGGACGTCGAACGGCTCGCCGTACATCTCCGTCTCGGGGAGGGCGATCGATTCCGCGAGGCCGTCGGCGATCGGGTGGCCGGGATCGACGACCCAGAGCCGCTCCGTCTCGCCGTCCTCCCGGTACTGTAAGCTACACGAAGTTCCCATGAGCCGTGTGAACGGCTTCGAGTAGTGAGCCGAGTGCAGCGGAACGAACCCCATCCCCTCGAGGACCTGGTCCCGGACCCGCTCGGCGACGCCGTCCGCGACTTCATCGTGGGCCTCGTGGCCCCACCACAGGAGGACGTCCGTCGTCTCGAGGACGTCCGCGGTGAGCCCGTGGTCGGGGTCGTCGAGCGTCGCGGTCCGGACATCGTGGTCGACGGCGAGGGCCTCGGCGATCGTCTCGTGGATGCCGTCGGGGTAGACCGCCGCGGCGTCGCTGTCCTCCCGTTCGTGGCGGTACTCGTTCCAGACGGTGACTGCGACCATGACCGGGCGGTCAGGGCTCGAGTCCTTAGCACGCTCGGTCAGTGCGCTGACTGGTCATCCGAAAGATATTATTTATTCACCGAATGGGGAAATTCACGCAAAAATAGTATAGTAAAACTCGAAGTGCAAAACGTCCACACGCATTAATCGGTCATAACCCTTATTTTGGTCGCCGACCGCTTCTGCCTATGGAACGGGATCGAACACAAGCGACATCGAAACGGCACCTTTCTCACTGCGAGCCGTTCGGCGATGCGACGGGATCGGGGGTCGGACGATGATCGGCGGCGGAATCGGGGTTGGCGTCGTCGGTCTCGGCGGGATGGGGACCCTCCACGCGCGCAGCGTCCGCGACCTCGGTGCTGAGGTCGTCGCCGGCGCGGACCTCGTCCCCGAGCAGCGCGACCGCTTCGCCGAGGAGTTCGGCGCGCGGACCTACGAGACCCACGACGACCTCCTCGAGGACGACGCGGTCGACGCCGTCATCGTGACGACGCCCAACCGGTTTCACGAACCCATCGCCGTCTCGGCCCTCGAGGCCAGCTGCGACGTCCTCGTCGAGAAACCGCTCGCACACACCCTCGAGAGCGCGGAACGGATCGCCGAGACGGCAGCCCGCGCGGACGGGATCTGTATGGTCGGCTTTCACAACCGCCACGCCGCATCGATGGCCATGTTCGACGAACAACACGCCCGCGGCCGGTTCGGCGATCTGACCCACGTCGAGGCCGACTACGTCCGCCGGCGTGGCGTCCCCGGTCCCGGCTCGTGGTTTACCGATTCCGAACTCGCCGGCGGCGGTGCCCTCCTCGATATCGGCGTTCACGCGCTCGATCTGGCGCTCTACGCGCTCGATTTCCCCGAGATCGCCGAGGTCAGCGGCGTCACCCGGACCACGTTCGGGACCAGCGAGGAGTACGCCGACCCCGAGGGCTTCGGCGACAACTGGGACGCCGAGGCCGAGACCTACGAGGTCGACGACTCCGTCAGCGCCTTCATCCGGACCGACGACGGGCGAACCATCTCGCTCGAGGCCGCGTGGGCGACCAACCGCGAGGAGAGCATGGACTTCAAAGTCCGCGGCACGGCGGCGGGAGCCCAGTTCGACATCGGCGACACGAACCTGCGGATCTTCGAGTCCGGTACCGCCGGCTCCGACCACTACACCGACGTGGAGATGACCGGCGACACCGCGATGACCGGCTACGCCGAACAGGACGAGCAGTTCCTCGAGGCCGTCGCCGCCGGGACGACGCCGGAGTCGAACACGGTCGAGGAGGCCCTGACCGTCCAGCGGGTCATCGACGCGATCTATCGCTCGAGCGAGTCCGGACGGTCGGTGACGCTTGCGGAGTCGACGCTGACGGACGCTAAGATCGAGCGGGCAACGCGCCTGGAGTGATCGGTTCGATCGTTCTGCGGTCCGATTTCGGCGGGTAGAATCGTCCGTCAGTCGGACGCTTGTTTCGAGAGGCGACGGCAGCCGCGTCGCGAAACGACGCCGGTCTTCGAACGGCCCGCGAGACGAGTCGCTCGAGAGCTAACGCTCCGCGCCGGTAAAAACAGGAAAACCGCCCGTTTCGCCCGCGATTACAGAACGTCGTCGAAGTCGTGGTGACCGTGGATGTCGACGCCCTCGTCGGTGATCTCACAGAGGAAGACGCCGTTGCCGGAGCCGGTGTCGCGCTCGACGGCGGACTTGATGCCGCGGGCAGCGACGGTCTTGGCTTCCTCGGTGGACATGTCCGGTTCGTAGGCCTGCTCTAAGTGCCCGTAGGCGAGTTGCATCCCGCTCCCGGTGACGGTGTAGTCGTCTTCCATGACGCCGCCGGCGGGGTCGATGCTGTAGACGTGACTGCCTTCGTCGTCGACGCCGCCCAGGATCGGGTGGATGGCGAAGAACGGGCCGCCGCGAGCGAAGTTGCCCGCAAGCGTCGCCAGCGCCTCGATGCTCATGTTCTCGCCGCGGCGGGCCTCGTAGAGGTTGACCTCGGCCCGAAGCGTCGAGATAAAGGACTGGGCACCGCCGACGGAGCCGACCAGGGTTAACGCGCCGGTCGGGTGGATCTGTTCGACCTTCTGGACGTTCTTGTTCGAGACGAATCGCCCGCCGAGGCTGGCGCGCATGTCCGTCGCGATGACGACGCCGTCGGCGGTCGAGATACCGATGGTCGTCGTTCCCGTCTTGTTGACGTTCTCGAGGTCGGCCTGCGTGAGATCGTTCTCGGGGAGGGAGCCGACCTCGGGCTCGTAGGGGTTCGGATCGTCGGCCAGCTGCTCGACCGTCCGGGAGAAATCGGAGTCGTTCGTGGGCGTATGCATTGACCGACATCTACGGCCGGGACGATATAAAACACCGGCGGTCACAACCGTCGTTTCCGCTTCCGACGACGGGTCGAGCCGACGCGTGTCGGACGCCGGCGACGGGCTCCGCTCGAAGACGGACGTCATGATCGTCGCGGTCGTCTACGACAGCTGGAACTGTCAGATCGACGTGCGTCACGCCGGCGCGATATCGGGCGAGTGCTGGCCGATCGGGATGTCGACATCGATCTCGTCGTACCAGACGACCGGCCGCTTTGCGCGCCCGTTCTCCTCGAGGTCGACGAGGCCGTAGTCGGCGAGTTCGGTGACGTTGTCGGTCACCTCCGGCGGGTGACGGTCGACGATCCGGGCGAGTTCACGGATGCTCTCGGGTTCGTGATCGGCGATCGCCTCGAGCAGTTCGAGGTTCGTCGGTCGGAAGATCCGGCCGAACGTCTCGAGATCCTCGACAGAGAGCGTCGACGGCTTCGGGTCGACACTCTCGCCGGCATCGAGTGCTGCAAGCGTATCCTCGAGGTCGCTACGATCGGACGACGAGTTGATTCGGACGTGGAGTGTTCGGGTCATGGGTTTAGGGGTTAGGTCGGTCACCAGTCGGTTCGCTTGTCGAACGGAAGTGCTGCACGCCAGGCTCGATACAGCGTCTGTAGTCCCGGGTAGTCGGTCTCGAATACCCGTGATCCGAGATGCAGTTCGTGGACGCCGTGGTGGTTGTCGAACCGGATGATCGGGTCGTCAGCACCGGCGTCATCGTAGTGGAAGGCATATTTGATGCCGTCCGGGAACTGCTCCGACTCAGGGACCGCGAGTATGCGGACGCGGGCGACAGTACCGTCCGCGTAGGCTTCGACCTCGTCGCGAACGACAGTAACGTCCTCGCTCATCCCTGTATGTTAGTATGGATCCTTACACAATAAGTGTTAGGTTGGGAACTAACACAGCCTTGGCCCTCCGAGCCGACGACGTTCACCGCCCCGTGAACTTCGGAATTGTAAGTTAGTTCAAAAGGGGTAGCGCCCGTCACCTCTATAGTCGAGGCTGCTCTCCTCGACACGCGAGCGGCCAGTCAGGGGCCGATACCGACTGTTCTGCGTCGGAGGGTCCGCGAAAACGAGCGACTCGAGTCGGGTCCTTAGCGTTGCGTCGATTCGTAGGCCCCCTCGACGGTCTCGATGAGGCGGTGGATCGGGAGGGTGAGGCCGGCCTGGCGGGCGGCGATCGCGAGCGGCATCGCGACGATGCCGATCACGATACAGAGCTGGTACAGTGCGAACAACGTCGCATGGTACGCGCGGGATATCATCAGCGTTCGTCCGTCCCCAGACGGAGCCCATATATAAGCCTTTGTGAAAATAGGAAACCATAACGATAGTAAATCGTCGATCGGGTCGACGCAGGCTTGCGATTCAACTACATTTTCTACGCGTCCAACTCGAGGCGTACTCGGATCGATCTACGGGTATGTCGGGGGGAATCGATCGGGGGATTTCCCGTAACTTATGCGAATAATGCGATTCACGTGCGCACGTCCGGCCGAAGCCAAGCGGCAGCCGTCGACGCTCGCCCTCGCCCCGGGTGAGTCGCCCGCCGACCCCCTCCGAACGGCCGCGGATACCGACGCCGACGAACCGCAAGACAGGAAACCCCCCGGAACGACCACCACGTATGGGCAATTATCTCGTCGCGATGGAAGCGGCATGGCTCGTTCGTGACGTCGAGCAGATCGACGACGCGATCGGCGTCGCCGTCAGCGAAGCCGGGAAGCGACTCAACAGCGAAGACATGGACTACGTCGAGGTCGAGGTCGGCGCGACGGGCTGTCCCGCCTGTGGCGAACCCTTCGACTCGGCCTTTATCGCGGCCGACACCGCCTTGGTCGGACTCGCACTCGAGATGGAAGTGTTCAACGCCGACGGCGAGGAACACGCCTCCCGAATCGCGAAAAGCGAGGTCGGCGGCGCGCTGCGGGACGTGCCGCTGTCGGTCGTCGATATCGCCGAAGTCCCCGACGACGACGAGTAGCGACTCGCGACGCTGTGCCGAGGGACCCAAAGCTCTTTCTATAACCCGCAGTTATTGTTCCGTATGGAGCTTCCGACGCCCGCCGATCTGCGCCAACGTCGTACCGACCTCGGACTCACTCAGAGCGAACTCGCCGAGACGGCCGACGTCTCCCAGCCGCTGATCGCCCGCATCGAGGGCGGCGACGTCGACCCACGGCTGTCGACGCTCCGACGGATCGTCAACGCCTTGGAGACGGCCGAACACGACGTCATCCGCGCCGCGGACCTGATGAACGAGGCAGTCGTCAGCGTCTCGCCCGACGACCCGGTCAGTGAGGCCGCCCAGCGAATGGAGGAGGAGGCCTACTCCCAGCTGGCGGTCATTCAGGACGGGATTCCGGTCGGTTCGATCAGTCAGAGCGACCTCGTCCACCTCGATTCCGAGGATCGCGACGAACCGATCGAGGAACACATGAGCGAGAGCTTCCCGACCGTCTCGAAAGACGCCACGTTGGACGAGATCAGTAATCTGCTCGAGCATTACAAGGCCGTGATGATCACCGAGGCCGGCGAGACCGTCGGGATCATCACCGAGGCCGACGTCGCCGCTCGCCTCTCCTGACCACCTCGAGTCCATCTCGAGTTCCGTCCGATTGTAGTAAACACCGGTCTTCGGGACCTTCAGTCCCCGTCACGACTCCAGCCGGCTCGGAATCGACGTATTTCCTTTCCAGTCGGGTCCAGTACATCCACGTAGGAA
The DNA here is from genome assembly GCF_000230735.2 of Natrinema pellirubrum DSM 15624. Lineage (NCBI taxonomy): Archaea > Methanobacteriati > Methanobacteriota > Halobacteria > Halobacteriales > Natrialbaceae > Natrinema > Natrinema pellirubrum. Next base: position 2,512,528 of record NC_019962.1, on the reverse strand, counting down.
GATGGATCACTACGATCGACTGCTCGTCGGCATGTTCGCGTCCCTGCTCCTCGGGGCCGTCCTCGGGCTGTATCTGGCCATCGACGTTCGGTACGGTCTCCTCGCGGGCGCGCTGCTGTCGACCGGGTTCCTCTGGGACGCGATCGTTCGTCGCCCGCCGGTACCGACGGCAGAGCCCAGATACACGGCGGCGATCGTCCTCTGGCACGGCGCCGTACTCGCCGCGCTCGTCGCCGGCGTGTAGTCCCGGCCCGCAGGATCGACGGGACCGATTTAAGCGACGCGGCCGCGTTTGCTGATTCATGTACGATTCCGTTCTCGTTCCGACCGACGGCAGCGATCACGCGGCTCGAGTCGCCGGTCACGCGCTGGGGCTCGCGCGGTGGTTCGACGCGACGGTCCACGTCGTCAGCGTCGTCGACGTGAGCGCTGCGGGCGGCGTCTTCGACGCCGGCGGCGTCAGCCCGGCGTTCGTCGAGCGCCTCGAGGACGAAGCGGCGGCCGCGATCGAACGAATCGAGACGATGACCGACACCGATCGGGTTCGGTCGGCGGTCCTGAAGGGCAGCCCGGCAGCGACGATCCTCGAGTACGCCGACGAGAACGACGTCGACCTCATCGCGATGGGGACTCACGGCCGAACCGGCGTGAACCGCTATCTCACCGGCAGCGTCACCGAACGCGTCGTCCGTCAGTCGGACGTGCCGGTGATGACCGCCCGCGTGACCGAGCGAAGCGAGTGGGCCGGGGGCTACGACGAGATACTGTTGCCGACCGACGGCAGCGAGCCGGCCGCCGCTGCGGTCGACCACGCGCTCGCGATCGCGACGCGGGCGGACGCGACGGTCCACGTCGTCAGCGTCGTCGACGTCAGCACCGTCGCGGGCAGGCCGACCATTGTGGCTCCCAACGATATCCTCGCCCAGTTCGAGTCCGACGCGGAAACCGCGGTCGAAACGGTCGCCGCGACGGTGCGGGATGCGGGACTCGACGTCGAGACACACGTTCGAAAGGACATCCCGTCGCAGGGCCTCCTCGAGTACGTCGATGACCACGACATCGACCTCGTCACGATGGGGACCCACGGTCGGACCGGCTTCGATCGGGTCCTCCTGGGGAGTACGACGGAACGGTTCGTCAGACGCGCGCCCGTCCCGGTCCTCGCGGTTCACCCCACTGCCGGTTCGGAACCGAACTGACCACGCCGCTAGCGCCCCGTTCAGACGGCCGGCGGCGACCGCGCCGGCCGTTTTCGTCCTCACGTTCCGAACAGGGACGCCATCACCGTCGACTCGGCCTTCTGGAGGTGTTCAGCCGCCGTCGCGGTCGCGCAGTCGAGTTCGTCGGCGACGGCTTCGGTCGTCACATCCCGCGGAACGTCGTAATAGCCCAGTTCGAGGGCCGTTTCGACCGCTTCACGCTGCCGGGGTGGTAGTCGGCCGACGACGCTGTCGGCGGCGACTCGCTTTCCGCCGACCTGCACGAGGGTCACGCCGACGCCCTCGGGGACGCCGTCGACCGCGGTCTGGATGTCGGTCTCCGTCCCGACGATGGTGAACGTGTTCGTCCCGTCGTCGTTGCACTCGATCGGCGGTACCGTCATGAGGCTCCCGCGAGTGAAGTTCTCGAACAGCGCCCGCGCGGCGACCGAGACCTCTCCCTCGAGAAAGCAGTAGCACGCCCGAGCCGTGATCGGCAGCACCTCGTAGTCCGAGACCATCGGACTCTCCGCGAGTTCGCCTTCAAAGCGCCGGTACTCGCCCTCGAGCCGGAACAGGAACCCCGTCGGCGGGGACGAGACGTTCCAGTTGATGATCAGGGTCCGCTCGAGGTAGTTCGCGCCGCCCGCGAGGCGTTCGTATATCGGCGGCGCGTACGCCCCTCGCGGATTGAGCGTGATACGAACGCGTTTCATGAGTCAGCCTTCGAACAAGACGCTGAAAACGATTGCCCCAGGGGCCACGATCGAACGCAGCGCCGGCCCGCAGGGATAAACGGGGCCGATATTTTCGGCCGAACCGATACGTCCTCGCAGCCCCTCCGCTCGTGTATGCAGCGAAACGTCGGCGGATTGGATCGAATCGTCAGGGCCGTCCTGGGTAGCTGGGTGCTTGCGGTTGCCGTCGCCGCGCTGGTCGCCGGCCGCCGCGCGACCGCGGCAGTACTGGCCGTCGGGGCGGCGGGCCTGCTGTTCAACGCGACGGCCCGCTTCTGTGGCGGCAACTACCTGTTAGGTATCGATACGACCGACGACGGCTCCTGTTCGCGGGAGTGATGGGGCACCCGAACCCGTCATCGGCGCGCCGTGTCGCACGGCACTCGCTTACTGGTGGCCGGACACCGGCACCGGCTCGTAGGGCTCCTCGAGGTAGGCCATGTCGGACTCCGAGAGGTCGATCTCGAGGGCTTCGACCGCCTGCTCCAGATGTTCGACGCTGGTGGTACCGACGATCGGTGCGTCAACCCAGTCCTTGTGGAGCAGCCACGCGAGGGCGATCTGGGCCATCGTCGCGCCCTTGTCGGCGGCGACCTCGGCGACCCGCTCGTTGATCTCTCGACCGCCGCCTTCGCGGTAGGGGTGTTCGTACAGGTACTCCTCGGTCTCGCCGCGGGCCGTTGCATCGATCTCCTCGTGGGGGCGGGTGAGATAGCCCCGAGCCATCGGCGACCACGGGATGACACCGACGTCTTCCTTGTCACACAGCGGTAGGGTCTCCCGCTCTTCCTCGCGGTAGACGAGGTTGTAGTGGTTCTGCATCGTCTGAAACCGCTCGAGGCCGAGCCGGTCGCTCGTCCCCAGCGACTCGGCGAACTGGTGGGCCCACATCGAGGAGGCACCGATGTAGCGGACGTGGCCCCGACGGACGGCATCGTCGAGCGCCCGCAGGGTCGTCTCGACGGGCGTGTCGTAATCCCAGCGGTGGGGCTGATAGAGGTCGATCGTCTCCATCCCGAGCCGGTCGCGGCTGGCTGCCAGTTCCTGTTCGATGGCCTTCCGCGAGAGCCCGCCCGAGTTCGGGTCGTCCTCGCGCATCCGGAAGAACCCCTTCGTGGCGACGACCGCCTCGTCGCGGCGGCCCTCGAGGGCCTCGCCGAGGATCCGCTCGGACTCGCCCCGGGAGTACATGTTCGCGGTGTCGAGGAAGTTGATCCCCAGATCGAGCGCCCGGTCGATGATCTCTTTGCTCGCGTCGTCCTCTAAGACCCACTCGCGCCAGTCGCTCGAGCCGAAGCTCATACAGCCCAGACAGATGCGGCTGACCTGCATGCCGGTCGACCCGAGGGTGGTGTATTCCATACCGGCGCTACGAGAACCGGCCGGAAAACGGTACGTGGTGCGTCAAACGATACCACATCACGAGGAAGCGGCGAGCGCGGCGTCGCCGTCAGCTACCAGTGCCCGAACAGCCGCTGGATGACGGTGCGGTCGCTTGGCCGTTCGGCCAACAGGACCGAGCTGTCGACCTCGTTGACGACGTCCATGTGCAGCGAGTCGCTCATCAGCCGCGAGATCACGCCCTCCTCGGTCGCACCGATGAGGATGAGCGTGTTGTCCCGGGACCGGCGACAGATCTCTCGCTCGACGTTGCCGGAGTCGTCGACGACGAGTTCGGCGTCCTCGAGGTCGCGTTCGGCGGCCCACTCGGCGAGGAACTGCTCGCCGCGCTCCCGGTCGTCGGGGCTGGCGACGACGTGTTGCAGCGTGATCTCGGCGTCCGAGTGGTCCCGGAGCGTACGCGCGACTTCGGCACTTAGATCCGAGTCCGGGCCGCCGGCGGTCGGGAGCAGAATCCGGGAGGTGTCCAGCTCTCGGTCCTTGAGAATGAGGAAGTCACAGGGCAGGTTGCTGGTCAGTTCGTTCATCCGGCCCTCGGCACGGCCCTGGCCCCAGGGCCGGTCGTCGCCCCAGCCGAGTACCACGAGATCGGCCCGTTCCCGCTCCGCGGTGTCGAAGACGTCCTCGAACGAGCGATGCGAGACGACCGTCGACGTCTCGAAGTCGACGTCGTAGGAGGCTGCGCGCTGCCGGACGGTCTCCATCCGATCTTCGGACTCGGAGACGATCCGTTCGGTCTGTCCCGCACCGTACCGCATTGACGACCGGCCGGGCATCTGAACGATGTGGACGGCATGAACCGTCGCGTTCTCGTGGCCGCTGGCGAGCCGGCAGGCCAGATCGACGATCGTCGACTCCGTGCGGGGGTTGGCGATCGGGACGAGGACCCGGTAATCGCCGTTCTCGCTCGCGTGGGCCTCCGCGGTGTCGATCAGCGGCACGTACGAGCGGCCGGCATAGCTGCCGAACAGCCACTCCCGAATCGAGAGTTGGCGGTCGGCCCCTTCGAACCGGGCCGACTCGAGGCGGTGTTCGCTGGTCTGGAAGTAGTTGACGACGGTGACGAGGACGATCCCGCCGATGGTGTTCCCGAGCAGGACCGGCAGGACGAACCCGTAGAGTCCGGTCAGGACGGCGAGTTCGCCGGCCAGGACCAGATAGACCATCTCGGTAAAGGAGACGACGACGTGGAACAGGTCGCCCAGCGGGATCGCGAGGAAGGCCATGTAGACGACGACCAGCCGCGAGATGGTGTCGCGAGAGGCATAGACGATCCAGACGACGCCGGCGACGATCAGGCCCGCGAAGGCCGCCTTGGAAAACAGCGTCCACCACGACGTCTCGACGCCGTGTCGTGCGAGGTCCATCGCCGCGGCCGCCGAGTCGTCGTCGAAGACGCCGCCGTAGGAGAGCGCGAGCGCGCCGAGCGCGCCGCCGGCGAAGTTGCCTGCGAGGACGATCGACCAGTGACGAAGCAGTGCGGGAATACTGGCCAACCGCTCCAAGGTGAGCGCGACCGGCGGCAGCGTGTTCTCGGTGTAGAGCTGGTAGCCGCCGATGATGATGTAGATGAACCCGAGGGGATAGAGGAGTTTGCTCAGTATGGGATGACCGTCGGTCGAGGCGGTCAGCGTCGCGTACAGCAGGAACGTGATCGTGATGGCGAAACCGGCCGCGAGGCCGCTGAAGAACAGTTCCCGACCCCCCGAGGTCACCTCCTCGTCGGCGGCCGCGACGATCCGCTGGAAGATCTCGTCCGAGGAAAACCGGTCGCGCACGACCGCGCCGACCGCCGGGGCCCCGCTTCTGGATCGTTCGACCGCTTCGCGGACCTGTTCTTGCTCCGTCGAGTCGTCGGTCCTGTAGCCCCCGCCGGGCGGCTCTCGGTTCGTCCGTTGCCGGTCGGGAGGATCCGAATCGCTCATTACCGCATACGCATTCGGGAAGCGACTAATCGTTTCGGATCTCCCCCGGTTCCGCCGGACGGCGCCGGCGACCGATCCCCGTCAGAGCGACTCCGGCTCGAGGCGGTCGATCCCGCGTTGCAGCGCGAGGAACGCGGCGATCGCGAGCAGGCAGTAGCCGGCGAGCAGCCCCCACGTGGTCGTCGTCGGGTTGCCGATCGCGAACTTCGCGACGGTGTTTGCGGGGTGTTCCGGCAGGACCGTCGCGACGACCAGCGCGCCGACGGTGGCCATGGAGTAGAGCAACTGCGCCTGCCGCCTGTCGGGGGCCCACAGCGCGACCGCGACGCCGCCGGTCACCACGAGCAGGGACAGCGCGGCGACCAGTGCGACGAGCGCGACCGGGCCGGCGATCGCCGTCCCGTTGACGGCGAGCAGCGCCAGCCAGGCGATCGCCTGGACCGGTGCCAGCGCCGCGATCGCCAGCAGCTTCGCGTCGACCACCTCGGCGAGCGACAGCGGCGCGACCCGGAGCAGCTCGAGGGTCCCCCGCTGGCGCTCTTCGATCAGCGAGTCGACGGCGATCGAGCCGCTGATGAACACCGGGAGGAAGCAAAGCAGCGGCACGAGGATCGTGTAGGTAAAGCCCACGTACGGACTGGCCTCGATCTCGCTCGGGACGGGGACCGGCGAGCGCTCGAGCCGCCCGGCGTCGGCGTTTCGCTGGCGCTCGACGCGTTCGACCTGCTGGAGGGTGTCCCGCAGCTGGACCACGAGCAGGGTCGTCCGGATCCCCTCCTCCGGAGCCGTCACCCTGACGCTGAGCCGACCGTCGTCGGTCCGGTTGGCATCGAGGACGGTCGAGACGGAGCCGGCATCGAACGCCTCGTAGGCCGCTCCGCGATCGTCGAATTGCCGGGCAGTGACGCCGTCGCGTTCGTTCGCGACCGACAGCAGGGTCTCGGTGTCGTCGCCGGTGACCGCGACGTCCAGCTCGTAGCCGTCGACGGCCCCGTCGAGAACAGGTACTCGCCGAGCCGAACCGACTCGTCCTGTAAGTCCATCACGATCAGCGTCAGCGGCGAGATCAGCGCGATCGGGTTCACGTCAGTGAAGATCGCCGGAATGAACGTGTACGTCGTCAGAAAGACGCTGATCGTGACCGTCACGAACGTGAGTTCCTTGAACGAGCGGGCGAACATCGCGCCGGTGAATGACGCTGCCAGGAAAAGCAGGGCGATCGGTACCGCGGCGGCGACCGCGAGCGGGCTCCCGCCGATACCGACCGCGATCGCGATGACGATCCCGACGAGTCCGAGCAGGTACGGGAGCGTCTTCCCCGCGACGATCTCGCGGCTCGAGGCCGGCGACACCAGCAGGAGTTCGCCGCGGCGGTTGAGCCGCTCGTCCATGATCGTACTCCCGTAGGCCTGAATCACGAAGTTCATCGGCACGACAAACAGAAAGGCCAACACGAGCGAGTCGAAGGGGAACGGCGGCGCGATCGAGCCGGGCGTGCCTGGCGCGCTCGAGGCCCCCGAGCCGCCGCCGACGTTCGGCACCTGCAGGCGGTCGTCGCCGCCGTCGTCCCCGCCCCCGCCGCCACCGGTCGCGGGTTCGTCACCGTCGCTGCCGGTCCCGCCGTCGGCGGTTCCGTCTCCGCCGTCGCTCGATTCGTCCGCGGTTCCGTCCCCATCGTCACTCGTCCCGTCGGCGGTCGTCCCCCCGAGGTCGCGGTCCTGATACTCGAGCGAGACGAGGACCGGGTAGGCCGCCGCCTGGTCCGACTCCCGATCCATCAGGTTCGCGTTGTACGTCTCCACTGCGCTCCGGAACTCGTCGTAGGCCGCCGCGCCGTTCGGGCCATCGTGGGCGATCCGCCCGTCGCGGGTCACCACGACGTCGATGTTTGCGTCATCCCGAAGCGCGATGGTGTCGGCGTTCCCGCTACCGGATTCGGCCACTACGTCTTCCAGTGGAACCGGGCGAAACTGCTCTGCTTCGACCGCGACGTCGTGGTACTGACTCTCCTCGGCGACCCCGACGACGTAGATCTCGCGCTCGAGGCCGAGCCCCTCGTCGGCGACGGAGAAACCGGCGGTCCCGGCCGCGAGGACCAACACCACGAGCGCGACCGCCGTCTTCCGGTCGACGGTCCCCGCGCTGGCGGTGACCTCCCAGCGGGCGATCCGGCTCGTGCGCGCGATGGACTCGCGGAACCGTCCGAGTCGGTCGGCGAGCGCACTGAGTCGGCCGTCGCTCACGCCTCCGTCTCCTCCGGTTCGCTGGCCACCTCGAGGAAGATCTCCTCGAGGCTGGGGGTCTTCGTCTGGATGTCGGTCACGCGGCCGCCGCCGGCCTCGACGGCCTCTCGAACGGCCTCGACGGCGGCCATGTCGGCGACGACGTGGCGGTACTGCCCGTTCTCCTCGGTGACCTCAAGCGGCGAGTCGGCGGCTGCCGGCCCGTCGCTGCCGTCGGTCGTCGCGTAGACGTGGTACTCGGTGCCGCCGTGGGCCTCGCGGATCGCCTCGAGCGTGCCGCGGGCGACGATCCGGCCGTCGTTCATGATGATGAGCCGGTCGCAGATACTCTCGACGTGAAAGAGGTTGTGCGCGCTGAAGACGATCGTCTTCCCCTCGTCGCTCAGCTCGCGGGTGAACTCGATAATGTAGTTGGTCGTCAGCGGGTCCAGCCCCGATGCCGGTTCGTCGAAGATCAACACGTCGGGGTCGTTGACCAGCGCCCGCGCGATCGCGACCTTCCGTTGCATCCCCTTGGACATGTTGCCGATCCGGCGCTCCCGGTGTTCGAGATCGAGGCGGTCCAGCGAGTCGTGGATCCGCTCGGTGGCCACGTCCGCGGGCACGTCGTAGAGGTCAGCGAAGAACTCGAGGTAGCTTACCGCGGTCATCTCCTCGTAGAGCGGGGATTCCTCGGGGAGGAAGCCGAGTCGGCGCTGCATCTCACGCTCACCCGGGGTGTGGCCGGCGACGACGGCGGTCCCGGCGGTGGGCTCGATCAGCCCGGCCAGCATCTTCAGCGTCGTCGTCTTGCCCGCACCGTTGGGGCCGACGACGCCGAAGACCTCGCCGCGTTCGATCTCGAAGGAGCTGCCCTCGACGGCGGTGAAGCCGCCGTACTCCTTCCGGAGGTCGTCCACTTCGAGTATCGCCATTCGATAGTCCGACGGAGGGAGCCACCCCAGTAAAGTCTAGTGGCTGACGACAGTCGGGTTCGGGACCAGATCGGCGAACCGCCCAAACCCCCATTGTCGAGGACGACGTAGGGCCACTGATGACTCGAGTTCGGACCGCGACGACCCCGGACGGCCGCCGCCTCGAGGTGTCGCACGTCCTCTCGGTTCCCGCGGCCGAGGCCTGGGACCTCCTGGTCGACACGACCCGCTGGCCGGAGTGGTCGCCGCTGATCAACGGCGTCGAGGCGACCGACCGGCGGCTTCGTCCCGACACGCGGGGACGGATCCGCGTGCCGGGCGCGTGGATCCCGTTCCGGATCACGTCGTGTACGGAACGGCGCTGGACCTGGCGCGTGACCGGGATCCCCGCAGCCGGCCACCGCGTCGACGACCTCGGCGAACGGCGGTGCCGGATTGCGTTCGAACTCCCCGTCCACGCCGCGGGTTCGGTCCCCGTCTATCTGCGGGCGCTGGAGAACCTCGAGACGCTGCTCGAGAGCGACCTGCCGGCGGAGTAGCGCCGGCCGCGACCCGCGTTCGCGACGGAGATGGTCGGGAGCTACGGCGGTCGCTCGAGCGAGAACCGATCCCCGGTTCGGGCGTACCGGCTCCCCGCGAGTCGACCGAGAGCGTCGATCTCGTCGACGTCGATCTTCCCGTCAGTCGTCACCGACTCCTTGATGTGGACGTGTTCGACTTCACCCAGCACGAGCGTCGACCCGCCGACGTCGACGAGGTCGTGGAGCGTACACTCGAAGGCGACCGTCGCGTCCGCTACGCGCGGCGGCGCGACCGCGGTTGAGGCGGCCCGCTCGAGACCGGCGTGGTCGAACTCGCTCTCGTCGGCCGACAGCGTGGCGCTGGTCTCGTTCATCGCTTCGGCGAGGTCCGCAGTGACGAGGTTGACGACGAACTCGCCGGTGTCGCGGGCGTTTCGCGGCGTGTCCTTGAGCCCGTCGGCCCCGTCGACCGGCGCGAACAGCAGGACCGGTGGGTCGACCGATGCCACGGTGAAGAAACTGTACGGCGCGAGGTTGTCGACGCCGTCCTCGCTCGTGGTACTCACCCACGCGATCGGCCGGGGGACGACCGCGCTCGAGAGGATCCGATAGAGCGAGCCGTCGTGGTCGGCGGCATCGATTTCGAGGGCGTCGGCCCCGTCCGTTCCGGCCGTTCCGCCGTCGGTCATCGCCGTCTCACCCGTCGGGTCGGCGTCGGCGCTGCCGGTCGCCGCGCACAATCTACTAACACGATGATACCCGGTTCGTATGCGAACTACTAAAACGGTTCGCGACGTAGGCGGCGGTACTCAATGGCATCCCAACGGCCCGAACCCCGCGAACAGGACGACAGTGCCTGTCCCGTGATCGCCTCCCTCGAGCAGATCGGCTCCAAGTGGCGACTGGCGGTCCTCCACGAGCTACTGGACGGCGAACAGCGCTTCAACGAACTCAAGCGCTCGACGGGCGCGAACGCCCGCACCCTCTCGCGGGTCCTCGACGACTTAGGCGAGATGGGCTTCGTCGAACGACGTATCGAGGAGGACGCCCCCGTCGCCACCTTCTACAGCCTCACCGACAAGGGCGAGTCCCTCGAGCCGGTTTTCGGCGAGATCGAGTGCTGGGCGGGCAGTTGGCTCGAGGAGAGCGCGCTCGAGGCGTAGCTCCGGACGGCGAGAACAGTGCCGGGGGTTTTCGATGTGATTACTCGTCGGTCTCGAGTTCGACCAGCTCGAGCGACCGATCGAGGTGACAGACCTCGTGTGGCGGCTCGCCGACGATCTCGGCGATGCGGTACTCCTCGTCGAAGGCGACGCCGTCGGGCTCGCAGTACTCGTGGCTCGGACATTCAACGTAGGGGCAGGGGCCGGGGAGGCTGGTCTTGCTGCCGGCGAAGGCACCCTTCGACGTGATGTTCGCGCGCACGGAGACCGGCTCGACCTCGACGGCCCGGACCCCGCCGTCGTGCATGGCACACTCGAGGGTTTGGGCGTTCTCGCGGATCGACGTGACCTGATACTTCGTGCCCGGCGAGAGATTGAGACACTGACTCCGGTACGGACAGCCGGCACAGGCGTCGGCTTCGCCCTCGTAGATGAACTCGGTCCCCGGTTCGGCCAGCCGGGACCCGACGAGCGTAACGGTCGACATGGGAACGGATACTCGCCACTGGCGGTTAAGGGTCACGTCACAGCGGCCGCGACGGTCCAGTCGATCACCGCTTCGGGAGTCAGTCCTCGCGGCCGTCGCCGGTGAGGTCGTCGAGTCGCTCGAAGTACGCCTCGCGGGGAACCTGATACAGGTCGCGGTAGTCGATCTCGCCGTCGTCGAACCGCCGAGCGAGTGCGATCGTTTCCTCGAGGGCGGCCTCCCGGGTCGGATATCGGAGCGTCTCGTTCAGCGAGACATCGGGCTCGAGATAGAGCGTGACGAACCAGTCCGCGGTGTCGGCGGTGTCGCCGGGGTGAACGCCGGGCCGTCGGGTTCGCTTGCCGTGGGTGAGATACAGCGTCGGCAGACAGGGAGCGGGAAAGTCCGCGGCGTCGAAGACGTCCGGTCGGTACGCGAGGACGAGCCGGCCGTCCTCGCCCCGACTCCAGACCTGCCAGGCCTCGGGGAGCCGCGAGTCGATACCCCCGTCGTCAGCGGTCGAGTCCGACATAGCCTCCGATAGATGCCCCGCGCCTAAATCCCCCTCGTCACGGTGGCCAGAGGGACGGGGGTAGTCCAGTGACTCGCCGCGACCACGAACTGGCGCGCGCGAGCCCACGCTGCCTGTGCAGGCTGGCAACTTATACCGTAGTCGCCCGAATGTGGGGTGTGATACCTAGGCCCAATATATGTTTCTAGCAGAATTCGTGTGGAAATAGTTTCTGACAAATACCTTTTGGGGCTAAGGTTAAGTAGCTGGATTACTCACTCATTAAATACTATCGGTATCCGATCGCCGGACCGATCCACTCCGCGCCCGTCCCCGGCGCACCGTTGCTCGACTCCCCACACGGTGTTGCGCAACGGAGAGTGGTGAAAGGTGACATATGACACGCTACCACGCCGCCCACGAACGGGTCACGCTCCCCGAGAGTGCCCTCGAGGAGCCCGACGAGTTCGACGCTCACGTCGGGTACAGCGAGGCGACGGATTCCGACGGTTCGGCCGCGAGACGCCTCGGCTGGTCGAAGACGTCCGCTTTCACTCCGTGCGATCACGGACGACCGCAAACGGGGGGAACCCACTCAACGATACCATGACCGGTGACATCGAGACACTCGAGCAGCTCAGTACCGATTACAAAGAGTCGATGCCCGCGGACCTGCGGGAGACCAAGTCCTTCGACTGGTACCTCGAGGAAGTATACGAGGACCCGAAGGTGGCCCGCAACGCCCACCAGCGCGTCGCGGACATGTTCGACTACTACGGCACCACCTACGACGAAACCGAGGGGATGGTCGAGTATCAACTCGCCAGCGAGGACCCGCTCGGTGACGGCGAGAACACCTTCTACGGGAAGGTGATCCACCAGTCGATCCACGAGTTCGTCAACAAGGTCAAATCGGGCGCTCGCCGGCTCGGGCCGGAACGGCGGATCAAGCTCCTGCTGGGGCCGGTCGGCTCCGGGAAGTCCCACTTCGACAAACAGGTCCGGCAGTACTTCGAGGACTACACGCTCCGCGAGGACGGCCGGATGTACACCTTCCGGTGGACGAACCTCTGTGACGTCATCCAGGACCAGGACCCGGCCGACGACACCGTCCGGTCCCCGATGAACCAGGACCCGCTCGTCCTCCTCCCCCTCGAGCAGCGCCAGCGGGTCATCGACGACCTCAACGAGAACCTCGATGCGCCCTACACCATCCAGAACGAGCAGGCGCTGGATCCGGAAAGCGAGTTCTACATGGACAAGCTGCTGGCCTATTACGAGGACGACCTCCAGCAGGTCCTCGAGAACCACGTCGAAATCGTCCGGTTCGTCGCCGACGAGAACAAGCGACAGGGCCTCGAGACCTTCGAGCCCAAGGACAAGAAGAACCAGGACGAGACCGAACTCACCGGCGACGTCAACTACTCGAAGATCGCCATCTACGGCGAGTCCGACCCGCGGGCGTTCGACTACTCCGGCGCGTTCTGTAACGCGAACCGGGGGATCTTCTCCGGCGAGGAACTGCTCAAACTCCAGCGGGAGTTCCTCTACGACTTCCTCCATGCGACTCAGGAGCAGACGATCAAGCCCAAGAACAACCCCCGGATCGACATCGACCAGGTGATCGTCGGCCGGACGAACATGCCCGAGTACAAGGACAAGAAGGGCGACGAGAAGATGGAGGCCTTCAACGACCGCACCAAGCGGATCGACTTCCCCTACGTCCTCTCCTACGAGGACGAGGCCAGCATCTACGAGAAGATGCTCAACAACGCCGACGTCCCCGACATCAACGTCGAGCCACACACCTTAGAGATGGCGGGGCTGTTCGGCGTCTTGACCCGCATCGAGGAGCCCGACACCGAGACCGTCGGGCTGCTCTCGAAGGCCAAAGCCTACAACGGCGAGATCGACGAGGGCGACGACATCGACACGAAAAAGCTCCGCGAGGAAGCCGAGGCGAAAGCCGAGATCGGCGAGGGCATGGTCGGGGTCTCACCGCGCTTTATCGGCGACGAGATCGCCGAGGCGATCATGGACTCCAAACACCGCCAGCGCGGGTTCCTCTCGCCGCTAACGGTCTTTAACTTCTTCGAGGAGAACCTCGAACACCACGGCTCCATCCCGGAGGACAACTTCGAGCAGTACTACCGTTACCTCGAGACGGTCCGCGAGGAATACAAGGAACGCGCCATCGAGGACGTCCGCCACGCCCTGGCCTACGACATTGACGAGATCCAGCGCCAGGGCGAGAAGTACATGGACCACGTGATGGCCTACATCGACGACGACACCATCGAGGACGAGTTGACGGGCCGCGAGCAAGAGCCCGACGAGACGTTCCTGCGCTCGGTCGAGGAGAAACTCGATATTCCCGAAGATCGGAAAGAAGACTTCCGACAGGAAGTCTCGAACTGGGTCTCCCGCCGCGCCCGCGAGGGCGAGGCGTTCAACCCGCAGGACAACGAACGCCTACGCCGCGCCCTGGAACGCAAGCTCTGGGAGGACAAGAAACACAACATCAACTTCTCCGCGCTGGTGTCGGCCAACGACTTCGACGACGACGAACGCTCCGCGTGGATCGACGCGCTGATCGAACAGGGCTACTCCGAGGGCGGCGCGAAGGAAGTACTCGAGTTCGCCGGCGCGGAGGTCGCCAAGACCGAGATGGAAGACTAACATGACCGGACACGACTACGTCACCGAGGCCGACCGCGCCCTCGAGGAGACCTACGAGGAGCCGATGAGCCTCGCGGCGTACGTCGATCGGCTCTTCGAGAACCCGTCGATCGCCTCCCACGCCTCGAAATATTTGCTCGAGGCGATCGAGGCCGCCGGCACCCGCACGGTCGTCGAAGAGGGCGAGGAGAAGGAGCGCTACCGCTTCTTCGACGATCCGCACAACGACGGCGAACACGCCATCTTGGGCAACACCGAGGTGCTGAACGGGTTCGTCGACGACCTGCGCTCGATCGCCGCGGGCCGGGCGAAAGACGAGAAGATCATCTGGTTCGAGGGTCCGACGGCGACGGGCAAGTCCGAACTCAAGCGGTGTCTGGTCAACGGGCTGCGCGAGTACTCGAAGACGCCCGAGGGCCGCCGGTACACCGTCGAGTGGAACATCTCGACCGCCGAGGGCGGCGAGCGCGGACTGAGCTACGGCGACGACGGCGGCACGAGCGCCGCCGACGAACAGAACTGGTACGAGAGCCCGGTCCAGGCCCATCCCCTGTCGGTGTTCCCCGACGCCGTCCGCGAGGACCTGCTCGCCGAGTTGAACGACGAACTCGACGATCACGTCCCGATTCAGGTCGACGCGGCGCTGGACCCCTTCTCGCGGGAGGCCTACGACTTCCTCGAGGAGCGCTATCGCCGACGGGGCGAGGACGACCTGTTCTCGGCGATCACCGACGACGACCACCTTCGCGTGAAAAACTACGTCGTCGACGTCGGACAGGGCGTCGGCGTCCTCCACTCCGAGGACGACGGCCGGCCCAAGGAACGGCTCGTCGGCTCGTGGATGCACGGGATGCTTCAGGAACTGGACTCGCGGGGCCGGAAGAACCCGCAGGCCTTTAGCTACGACGGCGTCCTGTCGCAGGGCAACGGCGTCCTCACTATCGTCGAGGACGCGGCCCAGCATGCCGATCTCCTCCAGAAGCTGCTGAACGTCCCCGACGAGCAGTCGGTGAAACTGGACAAGGGGATCGGGATGGACGTCGACAGCCAGATGCTGATCATCTCCAACCCCGATCTCGAGGCCCAGCTCAACCAGCACTCCGATCGAAACGGAATGGACCCGCTGAAGGCGCTGAAACGGCGCTTGGACAAACACCGTTTCGGCTACCTGACGAACCTGAGCCTCGAGACGGAGCTGATCCGGCGGGAACTGACCAACGAGACGGCGGTCTGGGAGGCCGAGAGCTACGACGAACTCGCCGACCGGATCCGCGCGCCAGTGGGAGTGACGATCAAGGACCGCGACGGCGAGACGCGGGTCCAGGAGTTCGCGCCCCACGCGATCGAGGCGGCCGCGCTGTATGCCGTCGTCACGCGACTGGACGAGGAAACCCTCCCGAACGGGCTCGATCTCGTCGACAAGGCACTGATCTACGATCAGGGCTACCTGCAGGAGGGCGACAGCCGCCGCGAGAAAGCGGAGTTCGACTTCGACGACGACGGGAACGACGGCGATCACGGCATCCCGGTGACGTACACGCGGGACACGCTCGCGGAACTGCTCCAGACCGACCGCGACCGCCACCACGCCGACCTCCCGGTCGAGGACGTCGTCATGCCCCGCGACGTTCTCAACGCGATGGTCGAGGGGTTGGTCGACGCGCCGGTGTTCTCGACGGGCGAGCGTTCCGAGTTCGAGAACCGCGTCGTCCCCGTGAAAAACTACGTCTACGACCAGCAGGAGAGCGACGTTATCGAGGCAATCATGTACGACAAGCGCGTCGACGAGGAGACCGTCGCCGAGTACGTCGAACACGTCTACGCGTGGGAGACCGAAGAGCCGCTGTACAACGACCGCGGTGAGCGGGTCGAGCCCGATCCGCTGAAGATGAAGCTGTTCGAGATCGAACACCTCGGCCGGTTCTCCGAGAGCGAGTACGACGGGAATCAGCCCCGCGAGAGCGTCCGGAACTTCCGCCGCGAGAAGGTCATCACGTCGTTGAACCGCCACGCGTGGGAACACCGCGACGAGGACTTCTCGGTCGAGGACGTCGATCTCACCGCGATCCCGGTGATCAAGACCGTCCTCGAGAGCCACGACTGGGACGACGTCGAGCGGACCTTCGAGGACTTCGATCCGCGACAGTGGAGCGATCCGCCGAGTGACACCCAGACCGCGGCGGTCAAGGAAGAGACGATCGAGACCATGGTCGACCTCTTCGGCTACTCGGCGGCGTCGGCCGAGCTAACCAGTAGACACGTCATGGGCCAGGTGAGTTACAGATGGGACTGAGAGACGACCTCGAGCGGTTCCGTGAGGTCGGCGAGGAACGGCGCGAGGATCTCGCCGACTTCATCCAGTACGGCGACCTCGCGGGGAGCGGCCCCGGCGAGATCAACATCCCGGTCAAGATCGTCTCGCTACCGGAGTTCGAGTACGATCAGCGCGATCAGGGTGGGGTCGGCCAAGGAGAGGACGGCACGCCGGACGCGGGCCAGCCGGTCGGCCAGCCACAGCCCCAGCCGGGCGACGACGACGGCGAAGACGGCGAGCCCGGCGAGGAGGGCGGCGACCACGAGTACTACGAGATGGACCCCGAGGAGTTCGCCGAGGAACTCGACGAGGAACTCGGGCTCGACCTCGACCCGAAGGGCAAGAAAGTCGTCGAGGAAAAGGAGGGACCGTTTACCGACCTCACCCGGACCGGCCCCAACAGCACGCTCGACTTCGAGCGGATGTTCAAGGAGGGACTCAAGCGCAAGCTCGCGATGGACTTCGACGAGGAGTTCCTGCGGGAACTCTGCAAGGTCGAGGGGATTTCGCCCCGCGAGGTCTTCGAGTGGGCCCGCGGCGAGAACCTCCCGGTGTCGATGGCCTGGATCGAAGAGGCCTACAAGGACATCCCGGACGAGGAGCGCGGGACATGGGACTCCATCGAGGCGGTCGAGGAAAACGTCGAGCGAGAGAGCGTCCAGCAAAAGATCCGCCGCGAGGGGATCCAACACGTCCCCTTCCGCCGCGAGGACGAGCGCTACCGCCACCCCGAGATCATCGAGGAAAAGGAGAAGAACGTCGTGGTCGTCAACATCCGCGACGTCTCCGGCTCGATGCGCGAGAAGAAACGCGAACTCGTCGAGCGGACCTTCACCCCGCTGGACTGGTACCTGCAGGGCAAGTACGACAACGCCGAGTTCGTCTACATCGCCCACGACGCCGACGCCTGGGCGGTCGAGCGCGACGAATTCTTCGGCATCCGCAGCGGCGGTGGGACGAAGATCTCGAGCGCGTACGAACTCGCCCAGCAGCTCTTAGAGGAGTATCCCTGGAGTGACTGGAACCGTTACGTCTTCGCGGCCGGAGACTCGGAAAACTCCTCGAACGACACCGAAGAACGCGTGATCCCGCTGATGGAGGAGATCCCGGCGAACCTCCACGCTTACGTGGAGACCCAGCCCAGCGGCAACGCGATCAACGCCACCCACGCCGAGGAACTCGAGCGCCACTTCGGGACCGACGCCGACGACGTGGCGGTGGCCTACGTCAACGACCAGTCGGACGTGACCGACGCGATCTACGACATCCTCTCGACGGAGGGCGAATCAGATGAGTAAACGCAACTCCAACGCGGACCGCTTCCGCAAACAGGCGATCGCGGGCGAACTCGAGGAGCCGGTCGAAGAGGCCCGCAATCTGGCCGAGACGCTCGGCCTCGAGCCCTACCCGGTTAAGTACTGGATCATCGACTACGACGAGATGAACGAACTCATCGCCTACGGCGGGTTCCAGTCTCGGTATCCCCACTGGCGGTGGGGCATGCAGTACGACAAGCAACAGAAACAGGGCCAGTACGGCGGCGGGAAGGCCTTCGAGATCGTCAACAACGACAACCCCGCCCACGCCTTCCTGCAGGAGTCGAACACGGTGGCCGACCAGAAGGCGGTCATCACGCACGTCGAGGCCCACTCGGACTTCTTCGCGAACAACGACTGGTTCGGCATGTTCACGGGCGGCCAGGCCGACGAGGATCAGGTCAACGCCGCCGCCATGCTCGAGCGCCACGCCAGAGCCATCGACGAGTACATGTCCGATCCCGACATCGACCGCGCCGAGGTCGAGAAGTGGATCGACCACTGTCTGAGCCTCGAGGACAACATCGACCAGCATCAGGTCTTCACCCGTCGGCTCGACGTCGACGGTCCCGCGGGCGAGATCGACGAGGATCTCGCCGAGAAGTTGGACGAACTCGACCTCTCCGACGAGATCAAAGGCGAGGTCTTCGACGCGGAGTGGGTCGAGAAACTCGAGGGCGAGGAGATCACCGGGAGCTTCCCGGAGGAGCCACAGAAGGACCTGCTGGCGTTCGTCCGCGAACACGGCAAGCAGTACGACGAGGCGGCCGGCCGCGGCGTCGAGATGGAAGAGTGGCAACGCGACATCCTCGATATGATGCGCGCGGAGGCCTACTACTTCGCCGCCCAGAAGATGACGAAGGTGATGAACGAGGGGTGGGCCTGTGTCGATCCGGACACGCCAATATTCACTGCCGACGGACTTGTCCCGATGCGTGAAGTGGTCGATAACCACATGACCGTCTCCGACGGAGAAACGCCCCGAGCGGTCTACGATTCGAACGTCATTCACGATCACGACACCGTGACGATCGAGACCCGTCGCGGCTTCGAACTGACCGGGTCGAACAATCACCGGATTCGGCTTCCGGACGGCTCGTGGTCGCGCCTTGACGATCTGTCGGTCGGCGACGAAATCGAAGTCTCGGGCGGGAACGAAACGTGGCCATCGACGTACGTTGATCTCGAGTGGCAGCCGCCCGAAAACGTCACGCTGAACGATGTCGCCGAGGAAGCTGGTGTTTCGGTCTGGACGGTCATGCGGTACCGACGAGTCGGCCGGGCACGAAAGGCCGAAGCCGTAGAGAACGCCTTGGGGGAGTACCAGGGGGGAGATCGAGGGCTGGCCCAGCGAGACCCGATCGCCGTTCCCGACACGATCGACGAGCAGTTCGGTCGGTTCTTGGGATTGCTCGTGGGTGACGGCCACATCTCTTCGGCTGCCGGGCACGTCGGGTTTACCAACGGGGAAAAACGCCACGCCGAGGAGTTCGCCGGGCTCGTCGACGAACTCTTCGGGATCGATCCAACTGTCGAGCAGCAAGGGAACCGATGGCGAGTATACGCGTATTCCCGTAATATGGTCGATTTACTGCAAGAAGAGATCGGCCTTCCGGACGGCAAGGCAGCGGACAGAAAGTCGGTTCCGGAACCGATCCGTCGCTCCCCACGAAGCGTCGTCGCCGAGTTCATCCGCGGGCTGTTCGACGCGGATGGCTACGCGGGCGATCAGGGTGCGATCCTGACCACGTCGAGCGAGGAACTGAGCGAAACAGTCCTGTTGCTCCTGACGAACTTCGATATCCTCGGTCGACGCCGGGAACAGACGGACGGGTGCTACCACATCCATCTCACTGGCAAATCGGCCCGCACGTTCGCCGACGAAATCGGGTTCGGGTACTCAGAGAAGGCCGATGCGCTTCGCGCGTATCTCGACGATCTCGCGTGGTTTGAGGAAGAAGAATGGAGTGATGAAGTTGTCTCGATAGAGGAGTCGACCGGGACTGTGTACGATATTTCGGTCGAAGAAACGCACCGATACGCGGGTGCTGGAGTTATCAACCACAACTCCTACTGGGAATCGACGATGATGACCGACGAGGCCTTCGCCGGTGACGACGAGTTCCTCAACTACGCCGACCACATGGCGAAAGTCCTGGCCTCGGGCGGGCTCAACCCCTACAGCCTCGGGATGGAACTCTGGGAGTACGTCGAGAACACCACCAACCGGCGGGAGGTCCTCGAGGCCCTGCTGCGCGTCGAGGGCGTCTCCTGGCGCAACCTCACCGACGTCGTCGACTTCGACGATGTCCTCGAGACGCTCGGGCCACCGGAAGCGATCGAGAATATTACCCCGGATACGCTCGAGCAACTCGATGACGTGCCCGACGAGTGGGTCGATCACGAGGCGCTCGAGCGGGCCCGCGAGGGCGAGATAGACGTCGAGAAGTACCCCTGGAAAGCCCTGACCTACGAGGGGCTTGCCCGCCGGCACTACTCGCTGGTCAAGCGCCAGCATCGGGGCTTCCTCAAGCGAGTCAGCCAGAACGACCTCGAGCGGATCGGCCGCTACCTCTTCGACGACGCACGGTACGAGTCGGTCGACGAAGCACTCGAGAACGTCGATTACACGGCCGGCTGGGACCGGCTGTTCGACGTCCGGGAGAGCCACAACGACGTGACCTTCCTCGACGAGTTCCTGACTCAGGAGTTCATTACGGAGAACAACTACTTCACCTACGAACACTCGCAAGCGACCGGCCAGTTCCACGTCGCCAGCGACGCCGCCGAAGACGTCAAGAAGAAACTGCTCTTGCAGTTTACCAACTTCGGGAAGCCGACCATCGCCGTCTACGACGGCAACTACAACAACGCCAACGAACTGTTGCTTGGTCACCAGTACAACGGCGTCATGCTCGATCTCGGGCAGGCCAAGGAGACGCTGAAGCGGATCTTCGAGCTGTGGGGCCGCCCGGTGAACCTGCTGACGATCGTCAAGGAAGTCGACGAACACGACATCGAGGTCGCAAAGCGGCGCAACCGCGAGCCCGACGCCGAAGAGCAGGGCAAACTGATCCGATACGACGGCCAGACGATGACGACCGAGGACGTCCCTTGGGAAGAGGTCGAACACCTCGCGGCCGACGACGTGGACTACGACACGAAGCCCGACGAGTGGCTGGCCTGAGCCGGTCCGCCGTCGGACGGCGTCGAACGGCCGCGCTCGAGCCGGCACCGGCCCCTGAGAGAGGTCCCGCCCGGCGACCGGGCGATCGCGTTGGCCAGAAGGCTTTTGCTGGTTTTGTTCGATTGGCGAGACACGATGGATGGGGATGGGGGCGAGGCCGTCGAGCCCCGGGGCCGGGGAGCCACCGGGATCGACCTGCCAGCAGTCCTGACGCGACTCGATGGGGAGCCGAGCGAACAACGAGCGGCGGTAAACCGGATTCGGACCGCGATCGACGAGCGGGACGGGGCGGCCGGCTGTGCCCCGACAGTCCCGAAACTCCGGTCGCTGCTCGAGCGGCCCGAGATCGACTTCCGGGAGACGGTCGCCGCCTGTCTCGCCGATCTGGCGGCCGAGGCACCGACCGACGTCGCGCCGTCGACCGGGTCGATCGTCGCCGTCGCCCGCGACGACCCCGATCGGCCGATGACCGGCGAGTTGCTTCGGTGTCTCGCGGCCGTCGCTGCCGAGCGACCCGACGTCGTCGTCGATCATACCGTGGCGATCGCCGACGTCCTCGAGCAGCGGTCGGGCTACGATACGGACGGCCTCGACGCGCTGGCGCACGTTTCTCGGGTCGATCCGACGGCACTCGAGCCGGCGGTATCCGTGTTGAAAGCGGCGCTGTCGGCTGCTCCGGCAGAGAACGGGCGGCCCGCACTGCGCGCGCTCGGGCGACTAGCGCGGTCGGAGGGGGATCTCGGCTCGCTCGCGTTCGTTTCCCACGCCGCGGCGCTCGTCGATCACGAAAACCCGGCCGTCCGACACGAGGCGATCGGCTGTCTCGGCGACGTGGCCCACCACGACCCAGCGGCGGTCGAATCGGTCACTGCGGAGTTGGGGACTGCGCTCTCCTGTGACGATCCCGATACCCGGGCCGCAGCCGCGGTGACGATCGCCCGCATCGCCGCCGGCACCGAAACCGCGGTCGACCCGGTCCGCCGCCAGTTGCTCTCGTTGCTCGCCGACGACCACGCACACGTTCGGGCGAACGCCTGCGTCGCGCTCGGACACGGCGGCGTCGAAGCTGCCGAACCGCGACTCGCCGACCTCGCGAATCGGGACCCGGCACCGAACGTCCGCGACCGCGCGTCGTGGGCCGCTGGTCGGTTGTCGTAGTCCGTGCCGGAACCGAAACCGAGCCCTTTCTCGCCGCCGTAGGCCAGCCCATGACGTTCACCGTCGAGACGGACGAGCGACTGACGACCGTCGACGTGACCGAGTCGATCGCCGCGGCGGTTCCGGACGACTGCGAGTCGGGTACCTGTACGGCCTTCGTCGAACACACGACGGCCGCGCTCGTCGTCCAGGAGAACGAGCCACGGCTCCGGGGCGACCTCGAGTCGTTCCTACGGGACCTCGTACCCGATTCGGGGCACGCACACGACGAACTGGACGGCAATGCGGACTCTCATCTGCGGGCCACACTACTGGGCCCCGACGTAACGGTCCCGGTCGCGGACGGCGAGCCGGCGCTGGGGACCTGGCAGTCGGTGTTGCTCGTCGAGTGCGACGGGCCGCGAACGCGGACCGTCTCGGTGACGACGACCGAGGCGTAGCCGAGACGGTCGGCGGTCGGTCCCCGCCAGCTACACATCGAGCGGCCGATCGGCCGAGACGTAGTCGACGCCCCGCCGCTCGAGCAGCCGCGCCGTCGCTGCCCGCTCGACCGTCCAGGCATGGACCTCGAGATCGACCGCCGTCGCCCGTGAGACGATCCCGGTTGCCAGGCACCGAACGCGGTTTGCGCCGAGGACGGCACAGTCGAGTTCGATCGCCGTCGTCACCGGCGTCTCGAGGCGGTGGCTGGCCAGCAGGCCGATCGGTTGGTTCGAATCACGCTCGCGGATCGTCCGCAGTTCGCCGGCCAGAAAGGAAGTGACGACGACCCGGTTGGGGAGGTCGGCTCGGTCGAGGATCGCGAGAACGTCGGCGGCGAGGCCGCGCTCTTTCAGTTCGATGTGGACTTCGACTGTCGGCGGGACGACCGCGAGCATGGCGGCGAGCGTCGGGATCCCCTCGCCGGTCCCGTGGACGGACCGGTCGGCGAGGGCCGCAAGCGACAGCGCCGCGACGGTGCCGGTCCCGTCGGTAACTCGGTCGATCGTCTCGTCGTGAACGACGACGAGTTCCCCGGTCCCACAGCGGCGCACGTCGAACTCGACGGCGTCAGCGCGGTCTGCCGCAGCGCGGACCGCGCCGATCGTGTTCTCGGGCGCGACCGCGGCGAACCCTCGGTGGGCGATACAGCGCATAGCGGTCGATCGTCGCCCAGCGGCTTCAGTCGGTCGGCGGGTCGCAGCCGTCGGATCCGCGGAAAGTCATCGGGACCGATCCAAAGCACTTAGCAAGTATTGTTAAAGGAACTGCCTGACTAGATGGGGACGACTGTTGCACCGGGCAGGACACCGACTGCCCGATCAGTTCTGATCCACGCATGAGAGGTCGATGTGACGACGCGGTCGATGTCCTCCTCGTCGCGGACGACGAGACGAGCAGTCGTATCGAAGCCGAGTTCGACGAGATCGCCGTCGAAACGTCGGTTCAGGTCGTGTCCGACGGGACCGAGGCGCTTCGGATCCTCACCGACGCGGCGACCGACTCGTCGGCCGGCCCCGATCTCGTCTTGCTGGACCGGGACCTGTCGCGAACCGACGGCCTCGAGTTGCTCGAGGCACTCGCCGACGAGGCGGTACTGGGACGGCGTCCCGTCCTCGTGCTGGCCCGACCGGGGGATTCGGAGGCGGTCCGCGAGAGCTACCGACTTGGCGCGAACGCCTCCCTCGAGAAGCCGACGGACGCCGAGGGGTACACCGAACTGGTCGAAGCGGTCGCGGAGTTCTGGTTCAGACGCGCGGCCCTGCCGGTGGGAGACGGCTAATACTGTTGACGGAACGACGTGACGATCGGTCGCTTCACTGCGGCCGTCGCTGGTATGGACGGCGGCGAATTCTCGATCGGCTTCGTATCGGCTGCTATCCGACAGTAGCACGCGTGGTGTGAAATGGACTGGTGTCCGTCGTACTCGGTACAACCGCGACCGTCCTGTGGCTGTCCCGGTCCGGCGTTACACGGCCCGTATGAGTCGACGCCGCTCGCAGCCCCGCCTTTGATGCGACAGGGACACACACCACACCCGTATGTCACCCGATACCGACTTCGAGGTCGACTTCGAGGGGACTGTCGCAGTGATCACCGGCGCGAGCGGCGCGCTCGGCAGCGCCGCCGTCGATCGCTTCCGCGAGGCCGGCGCGACCGTCTGTGCGGTCGACGTGATCGCACCCGACGACGAGGACAGCCTGCTCGAGCGCGACCCCGCCGACGAGTCCGCCCTCGCCTTCTACGAGGCGGACCTGACCGACGAAGACGAGGTCGCGGGACTGATGGACACGATCGTCGACGACCACGGTCGGATCGATCACCTGCTGAATATCGCCGGCACGTGGCGCGGCGGCGACCACATCGAGGAGACCGACCTCGCGGAGTTCGACATGCTCGTCGACGTCAACCTGAAGACGGCCTTCCTCGCCGCGAAACACGCCCTGCCACACCTGCAGGAAACCGAGGGAGCGATCGTCGGGATCAGCGCCCGCTCCTCGCTTGAGGGCGGCGAGGGCGACGGCCCCTACCGAATCACGAAGGCCGGCATCCGGCTGCTGACGGAGACGTTGGCCGAGGAGAACCGCGGGACGGTGCGGGCCAACTGCGTCATGCCGAGCGTCATCGACACCCCGATGAACCGCGACATGATGCCCGACGCCGATCACGACGCGTGGGTCGATCCGCTCGAGATCGCCGACGTGATGGCGTTTCTCTGTAGCGACGCCGCGGCGGTGACGAGCGGCGCTGCGGTCCCGGTGTACGGCGAGGCCTGATCTCGGCCGCACCCATCGTTTTCGGCGCCGGTCTTCGAGTCGCTGTTCGAGACGACATCGACGACTGCGATCGGCAGTCTCCGGGAGCGACAATACGACAGTGCGGTACGTGCCCTGGCGGCCGTAACGAGCAAGCACTGTTCGCTCTACGAGCCCGGTCGATCTCGAGTCGTGTCGAAAAAACGGCGGCTCGAAACGGCGTCCGTGCCGATCAGAAGTTCGCGCCCAGCCAGTCGGCGAAACCGCCGGTCAGGAACCCGTAGTAGTCCCACGCGTTCAGCGCGACCAGGGCGATCAGTGCGACGACGACGGGAACCCGGACGAACCAGAGCCACGCGAGGCCAAGCGACCCGGTATCTTTGATCCCCTTCCCGATCTCCTCGAGCGCCAGTTCGGGAACGACCCAGCCGACGAAGATCGAAAGTAGGAGGCCACCGAGCATGAGCAGGATGCTGTTCGCGAAGCCGTCGTAGAGGTCAACGAAGATGAGATCGAGCGCGGCCGGCGTCCCGACGAGGAAGATTGCGACGCCCAGCGCGACTGTGGCGGGAATCCGGTCGAACCCTTGTTCGTCGATCATATAGGCGACGACGACTTCCATGATACTGATCGCGCTCGAGAGCGCGGCGATGGCGACGGTCGCGAAGAATATCGCACCGAGGATGCCACCGAACGGTAGTTCGGCGAACGCCGCCGCGAGGCTGACGAAGATCAGCGACGGACCGGACGCACCCGGATCGATCCCCGCGGCGAACAGGACCGGGAACGCGATCAGTCCGGCGGTAAAGGCAATGAACGTGTCGAGCGAGGCAATGATACCGGCATCCGACGCAAGGTTCCGGTCCTCACCGAGATAGGACGCGTACGTGATCATCACGCCCATCCCCAGTGACAGTGTGAAGAACGCCTGTGCAGCGGCCGCCGGGAGAATCGTCGTCCACTCCGACGTGATCGTACTGAGTTCCGGCGAGAGGTAGTAGGCGTACGCGTCGGCGGCTCCCTCGAGCGTGAACGCGTAGGCCGCGAGGCCGATCGAAATGAGGATGATGGCCGGAACCATCACCTTCACGGAGAGTTCGATCCCGCGTTCGATACCGAGTGCGACGATTGCGATGACGGCCGCCATGAAGACCGCATGGAGGACGACGGCATCGAGCCCGGTCGCGACCTCACCGAACTGTGCGGGCGCACTGTCGGCAGTGTACTGGCCCTGCAGTCCGAGCAAGACGTACCGAACCGTCCAGCCGGCGACGACGCTGTAGTAGGACCATCCGTTCTAGGTTAGCAGAGTGTACCGTCGTCTGATTAGATATCGTTGTAACTACCAGTCAGAGAAATCCGGTGGATAGTGTGACTTACTCCCCACCGGATTCAGTGATTGTTGATCGGATTCAAAGAGCGTTTCCCTCCGATGAGTTGCGCGAGCGCGCTCGCGCAACGAATCTCGTCGAGCGTGAACGGAAATTCGACGCTGTTGCGCTGTTCTACACGCTTTCACTTGGCTTCGCTGCTGGGTCAGACCGATCTGTACAGGCTTTTCTCGAACGATTCGTCGAAATGTCCGACTGCGATGAACTCTCCTATGCAACCTTCCACGGGTGGTTCTCTCCACCGTTCGTTGCACTCCTTCGAGAGATTCTCGATGATGCCATCGAGAATCTCGATACCAGAAATGCCGACCTTAGCGGACGTCTCGAACGCTTTCGAGACGTCCTCATTGCCGATGGGAGCATTGTTTCTCTCTATCAAGACGCCGCGGATGTGTACGCTGCGACCGGTGACGATCAGGCCGGTCTGAAACTTCACCTAACAGAATCACTCTCAACTGGCCTTCCAACACGGTACCGAACAACTGACGCTAAAACCCAAGAACGGAGCCAGCTACCCACCGGCGAGTGGGTAGCTGGCGCACTTGTCTTGCTCGATCTCGGTTTCTACGACTTCTGGTTGTTCGACCGCATCGACCAGAATAACGGCTGGTTCGTCTCCCGTGTGAAAGACGACGCAAACTTCGAGATCGTCGAAGAGCTCCGGACGTGGCGGGGGAACAGTATCCCGCTCGAAGGAGAGTCGCTGCAGGACGTCCTTGACGACCTGCAGCGACAGGAAATCGATGTTCGCATCACCCTCTCGTTCGAGCGAAAGCGAGGGTCGTGCACCAGCACGACCCGAACGTTCCGACTGGTCGGTGTTTGGAACGAGGATACTGAAGAGTACCATCTCTATTTGACAAATCTCTCGAAAGACGACTATAGTGCGCCCGATATCGCACAGCTCTATCGGGCGCGCTGGGAAATAGAATTATTGTTCAAAGAACTGAAATCACGCTTCGGACTTGACGAAATCAACACGACCGATCCGTACATCATCGAAGCTCTGGTCATCATGGCCGCAATCTCACTGCTGATGAGCCGTGTTATCGTCGATGAACTCCGGAAACTGGACGTGAAACAACGGGAAAGCGCCGACGACGCCACAGCGTCGTCGCCGCAACTTCCTCGTCGACGATGTTCTCACGCTGTCGAACGCCATTCACACCTGATTCAGTTGTACGTGATGCTCGATTTAGGGTACGAACTTCCGGATTTAGATGAGTTGTTGCTGTGGGCTTCACGTGATCCAAATCCGCATCGACCGCGGTTACGTGAGCAGGTTGAGTCAGGCGAGTTCTGGTAACGAACTCGCCTGACGACCGGGGAAGCACCTGTGTCGATAGCGGCAGCGCTGGAACGGCGACGCACTCACGGCTGTGAGTGCGCCGCCTCGAAGGTATCACACAACAAATCAGCGACTGCCTGCTCCAGCGAACCCAGTCTCCTGAGCTAATCCGCCTCAATTCGGTATAGTCTCCGCTGAGATCCTGCTTCACTCCGTCACTAAACTAGAACAGATGGTAGTAGGACAGAATAATGAACCCAGCCGTGACGAAGACCCAGCCGATCTTCGTCCACGCCCCGGTTCCGATCCGTTTCAGTGCCCCGACGGGGTTTCGCTCCGTGTTTCGGCCGACAACGAACTCGACGAGGATGACCGGGAACCCGACCATCACGATCAACAGGAGATAGATGAACAGGAACGCCGCACCACCCTGTTCACCGACCTGATACGGGAACCGCCAGATGTTTCCTAATCCCACTGCACTCCCCACCGCAGCGAGGATGAAGCCTGTTCGTGTGGCCCATGATTCGCGTTCTGCCATGGTTTAACCCTTTCTCACCATCCCTTAAAACCTTACATTCGGCGACTATATTCAGTATTCCCCACCATCAGTGACATTTGTCGGTATTCGCCCCGGATTTGTTTATAAATCGAAACGTATGGGGCGTAATAGTCCATCTCATTGTGAATGTGTTTCACGCCTGGTAGCCATCGAACCGGCGTAACTGTACCGTCGCGTCCGAACGAAACCGCGGCCGGTCGGCTGCCTCCCCGTGTGATACGACAACACCCGAACCCTCATGGGAAATAATACGAGTTACAGAACGTTTTTTATTCCGGTGGCCGTTGCCACGGCCAATGAGTCGCCACGGGAGGGTTTCCCTATGACGATGGAAGACCGCATCGACGAACTCGAGGAACTTCGCGAAGAGGCACGCAAAGGCGGCGGCGAAGCGCGGATCGAGAAGCAACACGACAAGGGGAAGATGACCGCCCGCGAGCGGATCGACTACTTCCTCGACGACGGTACGTTCACGGAGTTCGACCAGCTCCGGACCCACCAAACGAGCCAGTTCGGGATGGAAGAGAAGAAGGTCCCGGGCGACGGCGTCGTCACTGGCTACGGCGAGGTCAACGGGCGGACCACGTTCGTCTTCGCCCACGACTTCACCGTCTTCGGTGGATCGCTCGGCGAGGTCTTCGCCGAGAAGGTCTGTAAGGTCATGGATATGGCGATGGAGGTCGGCGCGCCCGTCATCGGGCTCAACGACTCCGCCGGGGCCCGCATTCAGGAGGGTGTCAAGAGCCTCGCGGGCTACACCGAAATCTTCCGCCGGAATCAGGAAGCCAGCGGCGTCGTTCCCCAGATCTCCGCGACGATGGGGCCGTGTGCCGGCGGGGCCGTCTACTCCCCGGCGATCACCGACTTCATCTTCATGGTCAAAGACACCAGCCACATGTACATCACCGGCCCCGGTGTCACCAAGACCGTCACCGGCGAGGAGGTCTCCCACGAGGAACTCGGCGGTGCGATGACCCACGCCAACAAGACCGGCGTCGCCCAGTTCGCCTGCGAGAGCGAAGAGCAGGCCCTGGATGACATCAAGCGACTCCTCTCCTATCTCCCGCAGAACAACGTCGAGGACCCGCCCCGCGTCGAGCCGTGGGACGACCCCGACCGCCGCGACGAGGAACTCAAGAGCATCGTCCCCCCGAGTCCCCAGAAGCCCTACGACATGACCAACGTCATCGACTCGGTGGTCGACGAGGGGTCCTTCTTCGAAGTCGCGGACAACTTCGCCCAGAACATCGTCGTCGGCTTCGGCCGCCTCGACGGCCGTTCCGTCGGCCTCGTCGCCAACCAGCCACGAGTCAACGCCGGCACGCTGACCGTCGACGCCTCGATGAAGGCCTCGCGGTTCGTCCGCTTCTGTGACTCCTTTAATATCCCGATCGTCACCTTCGTCGACGTCCCCGGCTACATGCCCGGGACCGATCAGGAACACCGCGGGATCATCCGCCACGGCGCGAAACTGCTCTATGCCTACGCCGAGGCGACTGTTCCCCTGCTGACGGTCATCACGCGGAAGGCCTACGGCGGTGCCTACTGCGTCATGGCCTCCAAAAACCTCGGCGCGGACGTCAACTACGCCTGGCCGACCGCCGAAATCGCCGTCATGGGTCCCCAGGGCGCGGTCAACATCCTCTACCGCGAGGAACTCGAGGAGGCCGACAACCCCGACGAACTGCGGGACGAACTCATCGAGGAGTACCGCGAGGAGTTCGCCAACCCCTACACCGCGACGGACAAGGGCTTCCTCGACGACGTCATCGTCCCGACCGAAACCCGGCCGCGGCTGATCCGGGACCTCGAGATGCTCGAGACGAAACGCGAGTCGAACCCGGACAAGAAACACGGCAACATCCCGCTGTAACATGACCTCCCAGCAACAGCCGTCGGCCGACGACCGGGCCGCCGACGCGGGCGGCGCGGGGGACGACGATGCGTCGATGGGCCTCGAGGCGGTCCTGCCCGGCGACGTTTCGATCGAGTTACCCGACGACGCCGACGACGAGGAGGCCGCGGCCATCGCGGCCGCGATCGGTGCCCACCTCCACGACCACGCGCTCGCGGCCGCCGCGGCCGCCGCCGACGGTGAGGAGACGTGGGACGACAAGCGGTGGGCCTTTGCCGGCCGGGTTCGCGCACAGCAACACCGGACCGTCCGCGTGCCCCGCGGCGCGCCGACCGACGCGTGGTCGGCGGCGGGACGGACCGAGCAGTTCTAAGCGTCTGCTAGCCCGTTTTCGATCGGTTAGTCGGCGAGAAAGAGCGATCTTACACCGATGGAACCGGACGGCGCTATTCCGAGTCCGAGCCCAGTTCCGGTTCCGGTTCGTCGTCGGTCTCGGACATGGTGATCGGCTCGTCCGGGTCCATGCCTACGTCCTGCCCTTCCTTGATCGCCTGGGCCTGCTGTTCCATCGCCTCGACGTCCATCTCGGCCTGTTCGTCGATCTCGCCGATGATGTCCGCGATGTCGTCCAGCCCGATCAGTTCGCGCGTCTCGTCGTCGAACTCGAGACTGTCGAGTTCCGAGCCGTTTTTCTTCACGTCGCTGCCCGAGAGGTGCTTGCCGTAGCGGCCGACCAGCGAGGTGAGTTCCTGGGGCATGACGAAGGTCGTCGATTCGCCTTGCCCGATCTCGGCCAGCGTCTCCATCCCCTTGTCGATGACCGCGCGCTCGCCCATCGACTCGGCCGAACGCGCTCGGAGGACGGTCGAGATCGCGTCGCCCTGTGACTCGAGGATCTGGCTCTGCTTTTCACCCTGGGCGCGGATGATGTTCGACTGCTTGTCCCCTTCGGCTTTCTCGACGGCGCTGCGGCGTTCACCCTGTGCCTCGAGGATCATGGCGCGGCGGCGGCGCTCGGCGGAGGTCTGTTCCTCCATCGCGCCTTTGACGCCCGCGGAGGGCGTGACCTCGCGGACCTCGACGCTCTCGACGCGGATCCCCCACTCGTCGGTGGGCTCGTCGAGTTCGGTGCGGATGCGCTCGTTGATCATCTCCCGTCGGGAGAGGGTGTCGTCGAGTTCCATGTCGCCGATGACGGCCCGCAGCGTCGTCTGGGCCAGGTTCGAGACGGCGCGCTGGTAGTCGTCGACCTCGAGGAAGGCGCGTTTGGCGTTCATCACCCGGATGTAGACCACGGCATCGGCCGTCACCGGCGAGTTGTCCCGCGTGATGGCCTCCTGCTGGGGCACGTCCAACGTCTGGGTCCGCATGTCGAACGTGTAGATCCGGGAGACGAACGGTGGCACGATGTTCAGCCCCGGCTCGAGCAGTTTGCGATACTCGCCGAAGACGGTCAGTGCGGCCCGGTCGTAGGCGTCGACGATCTCGACCATCTGCCAGACCGTGATCACCACGAGCAACAGCCCCACGGCACCGATGAGCAAGAGGGGGTCCTCGAGTACCGACTGGGTCTGTAGCGGACCGGGTACGAACTCGGACATGCCTGATTCAGGGGCCGTGATCGGATAACGATTGCCCATAACTAGCATGGGCCCGGTCGGTGAGAGATTGCGGTCGCCGAGGCCGACTCGAATCGGCGGCGATTGGGGTCGTCAACTGGCAAAAACTGACGCGTTGTCGAACCCGTTGCGAAAAAGTAAGGTAGGGTCCTGCCGACGGTTCTCACAGGAATGTTCAGGAAGGTTCTCGTGGCGAACCGCGGGGAGATCGCCGTCCGCGTCATGCGGGCGTGTGAGGAGTTGAATATCGGGACCGTCGCCGTCTACTCCGAGGCGGACAAGGACTCGGGACACGTCCGCTACGCGGACGAAGCGTACAACGTGGGGCCGGCACGGGCCGCCGACTCCTATCTCGATCACGAGGGGGTCATCGAGGCCGCACGGAAGGCCGACGCCGACGCCATCCACCCCGGCTACGGTTTCCTCGCGGAGAACGCCGAGTTCGCGGGCAAGGTCGAGGACGCCGAGGGAATCACCTGGATCGGCCCGTCCAGCGATGCGATGGAGTCGCTTGGCGAGAAGACCAAGGCCCGGACGATCATGAACGAGGCCGACGTGCCGATCGTCCCCGGGACGACCGACCCCGTCACCGAGCCCGCGGAGGTCAAGGAGTTCGGCGAGAAACACGGCTACCCGATCGCCATCAAGGCCGAAGGTGGCGGCGGCGGTCGCGGAATGAAGGTCGTCTGGGACGAAAGCGAGGTCGAAGACCAACTCGAGAGCGCCCAGCGCGAGGGCGAGGCCTACTTCGATAACGACTCGGTCTACCTCGAGCGCTACCTCGAACAGCCCCGTCACATCGAGGTCCAGATCCTCGCGGACGAACACGGCAACGTCCGCCATCTGGGCGAGCGAGACTGTTCGCTCCAGCGACGTCATCAGAAGGTCATCGAGGAGGGACCGTCGGCAGCGCTCTCGGACGAACTCCGCGAGAAGATCGGCGAGGCAGCCCGTCGGGGCGTCGCCGCCGCGGACTACACCAACGCCGGCACCGTCGAGTTCCTCGTCGAGGAAGAGGACCGCGAGGCGGGCGAACTGCTCGGCCCCGACGCGAACTTCTTCTTCCTCGAGGTCAACACCCGCATTCAGGTCGAACACACGGTCACCGAGCAGATCACCGGCCTCGACATCGTCAAGCGACAGATCGAGGTCGCCGCCGGCGAGGAAATCGACTTCGAGCAGGACGAGGTCGATATCGACGGTCACGCGATGGAGTTCCGTATCAACGCCGAGAACGCCGCGAACGACTTCGCGCCCGCGACCGGCGGGACCCTCGAGACCTACGACCCGCCGGGCGGGATCGGCGTCCGACTCGACGACGCCCTGCGACAGGGCGACGAACTCGTCACCGACTACGACTCGATGATCGCCAAGCTCGTGGTCTGGGGCGAGGACCGCGACGAGTGTATCGAGCGCTCGCTGCGCGCGCTCCGGGAGTACGAGATCGAGGGCATCCCGACGATCATCCCGTTCCACCGATTGATGCTCACCGACGAGGAGTTCGTCCGGAGTACGCACACGACGAAGTATCTGGACGAGGAACTCGACGAGAGCCGTATCGAGGAGGCCCAGGAACAGTGGGGCGGCGACACCGGCTCCGGCGGGAGCGAGGACGACGAGGAGTCCACCGAGCGCGAGTTCACCGTCGAGGTCAACGGCAAGCGCTTCGAGGTCGAACTCGAGGAACACGGCGCGCCCGCCATCCCGACGGGCGACGTCGAGGCCGGCGGCGGTGCCAGCCGACCGGAGCCGGCGGGCGGTTCCGGCGGCGACGACGGCGGTGCCGAACTCGAGGGCGACGGCGAGACCGTCGACGCCGAGATGCAGGGAACGATCCTCGACGTCGAGGTCGAGGAAGGCGACGAGGTCGCGGCCGGCGACGTGCTGGTCGTCCTCGAGGCCATGAAGATGGAAAACGACATCGTCGCCTCTCGCGGCGGCACCGTCACCCAGATCGCCGTCGAGGAAGGCGAGAGCGTCGACATGGGCGACACGTTAGTCGTTCTCGAGTAACGCTCGCCCGCGGACGAACGTCTTCGCCCGAACGGCGAAGGGGGTCCCTACCCAACGATCGATCGCACGCGACGTCGGCGAGACCCTGCGGGCGGTCGACCGGGAGCGGAGAGCGACCCCGGTGACCGCCACCCACCATCCATACTCGACGCCGCGTGCCCGCGAATACGATCGGTAACGCGACCGGTATGTCGATGTGTGGCAGCACCGAGCCATCGTCACGGACGACGGTCGCGCCGCGTCGAACGATCGACGCGTCACCGTGGTCGTTCGGTCAGCCAGGGTCGCCAGTTTCGTGGCGGCGATACCGCGGCCGCGACCGTCCCCGACTCGCTTCTCTCGACCCCTGTTCTCTGTAGTCGCCGGTAGCGGTCCTCGAGTAGGGGACAGTCCGCGTCGCGGAGAACGAGTGTCGATCAGTCGCCGGTTGAGACGCCTCGAGCGTCGCCTTCGGTGTCGTCCCAGGGGAGCGGGCCGTCGTAGCCCTCGGGAACGAACGGACAGAGCGGGTCGCTGGCGAGCGGGTCGCCGGTGTGGGCGAACGCGCGCGAGCGGCTGCCGCCACAGACGTGGCGGTAGGGACAGGCCCCGCACTTGCCCGAGAGGTTGTCCCGGTCCCGGAGCGAGCGGAACAGCTCGGAATCGCGATACAGCTCCGTGACCGGTCGGTCGCGGACGTTGCCGGCCGACTCCGGCAGGAATCCCGAGGGGAACACCTCGCCGATGTGGCTGACGAAGGCGAAGCCATCGCCCGCGACGATCCCCGTCCGTCGTTCGATCCCGTCGCCCGGGCCGGGTCGGCCGCCGCTTTGACCGCCCTCGTCTTCGTCGGCTCGTCGCTGCATCGCGACCCGCCGGTACTGCGGGGCTTCGGTCGTCTTGACGCCGAAGGGTTCGGTGTCGCTGACCTCGTGGAGCCACTCCATGACCGCGTCGGCCCGATCGGGCGCGATCGGCTCGAGGACCCGCCCACGACCGACGGGGACGAGGAAGAAGACGCTCCACATGACGGCCCCGATCTCGGTCAGCAGGTCCCGAATCGCGGGGAGTTCCGCGACCGTCTGCTGGCAGACGGTGGTGTTGACCTGGACGGGAAGCCCGGCCTCGCGGGCGTCCTCGACGGCCCTGATCGTCTCCTCGAAGCTGCCGTCCTCGCCGCGGAAGGCGTCGTGGGCCTCCGGCGAGGCCCCGTCGAGGCTGACGGCCATCCGTTTGAGCCCCGCGTCGGCCATCTCCTCGATCCGGTCGGCGGTCAGCGAGCCGGTCCCGCTGGGGGTGATCGTCATCCGCAGGCCGAGGTCGTCACCGTGGGCGATCAGTTCCGGGACGTCGTCGCGAACGAGCGGGTCGCCGCCCGAGAGGACGACCAACTGGCCGTCGCCGAACTCGGCCGCGTCCTCGAGCAGCGCTTTCCCCTCGGCGGTCGAGAGTTCGTCGGGGTGGCGCTGGGGCTTGGCGTCGGCCCGACAGTGGTCACAGGCGAGGCCACAGGCCTGGGTGAGTTCCCAGATGAGGACGAACGGCCGTTCGGACGTGTCGAGATTGCCGGGGCGCATGGCGGAGTCTCGGAACCGTCGAACCGAAAACGCCGCTCCTGTTCCCGCGGGTCGGGAAGACCGGAAGATGTTCGGGCCGGCCGAGGGGAATTCCCGCGTGTTGGGAGGTCGCGCAACGGCCTTCGTTTTCGTCCCGAAGACACTGACATGGTCGAGAAAGCACGCCGCGCCCCGGTCGACAGCGACGAACGCGGGAACCCGACGCCACAGTGGGAGGTCTTCGTCCGCAACGAGGCGGGCGATCCGATGCGCCACGTCGGCAGCGTCGCCGCGGCCAGCGCGACGGAAGCCCACGAACACGCCGGTCGGTTGTTCGGCTGGTACGCCGTCGATCTGTGGGTCTGTCCGGCGGAGTCGGTCGAACGGTTCTCGACGCGCGGATTGGCCGCCGACGCCGAGGAGCGGCCGGACGAGGAGGCCAACGACGATGACGACGACGGGAGCGACGAACCCCGCGTCTACAAGGAAACGGCCGGCGCGTCGGAGGTGAACAGTCTGTGATCTCGATCAGCAAACTGCTCTGCGATCTCGACGCCGAGGGTGACGGGCTGCGCTACGACGCGGCCGACGAGTCGAAAAAGCCCCAGATCACCGACGAAAAACAGCATCGACCGGTCGTCGTCTGGAACACCACCCGCCGGTGTAACCTCTACTGTTCGCACTGCTATGCCGGCGCGGAGAACCAGGCGGCGACCGGCGAGTTCTCCACGGCCGAGGCGAAGACGTTCATCGACCAGCTCGCCGACTTCGGCGCGCCCGTCCTGCTGTTCTCCGGCGGCGAGCCGCTGGTTCGCGAGGACCTGATCGAACTCGTCAGCTACGCTGCCGACCGGGGCGTTCGCCCAGTACTATCCTCGAACGGGACGTTGCTGACCCGCGAGAAGGCCATGGCCCTGAAAGACGCCGGGCTCCAGTACGCCGGCATCTCCGTCGACGGACTCCCCGAGCGCAACGACCGGTTCCGCGGCGAAGAAGGGGCGTTCGACGCCGCCGTCCGCGGCATCGAGAACTGCCTCGAGGTCGGACTCAAGACCGGCCTGCGCTATACGATCACCGAGGCCAACGCACCCGACCTCGAGGGCGTCGTCGACCTGCTGGCCGAGAAAGGACTCGACCGGTTCTGTTTCTACCATCTGGACTACGGCGGTCGCGGGGCCGAGATCGTCGACGCCGACCTCTCCCCCGCGGAGAAACGCGAGGCGGTCAAGCAGGTCGCTGACCTCACGCTCGAGTACCACGATCGCGGCGAGGAAATCGAGACGCTGCTCGTGGGCAACTACGCCGACGCGGCCTATCTCGTCGAGTACGCCCGCGAGGAGTTCGGCGAGGCCAAGGCCCAGGCGGTCTACGACTACCTCGAGCGAAACGGTGGCGACCCGACCGGCGAGCGGATCGCCGACGTCGACTACCAGGGCAACGTCCACCTCACCCAGTTCTGGCAGGGGTACAGCCTCGGGAACGTCCGCGACCGGCCCTTCGGCGAGATCTGGACCGACGAGTCCAACCCGCTGCTCGCGGCCCTGCGGAACCGCGAGGAGCGCCTGAACGGCAAGTGCGCGGACTGCCAGTACAAGTCGATCTGTCGCGGTGCGTCGCGGCTGCGGGCGCTGGCGACGACGGGCGATCTGTTCGCGCCGGACCCGCAGTGTTACCTCACCGACGAAGAGGTCGCGGGTACGGGGTCGGCCGTCGGCGGCGCGGCCGGGGCTGGAGCTGACTGACGGGGAATCGGACGACGCGAACGATCGGGAGGGCGTTCAGTCCGGACCGCCGGCTCGGCGTCGGGCCGCGCCGGCAGGTGGCCAGTACAGCGGCGACAGTACGTGTACAGGTGTTCGTTTTCCGTACCGCAGTGCCGACAGGTGACCGGGTCGTCGATCGAGGTCGTGCGAGAACGCATCGGCGACGCTACGAAACGGGAGCGAATAGCCGCCGGGCCCACGTTTGCAAGGCCGTCGCCGTCGGTCGGTCTACTCCTCGAGGACGTGCGCGCGGGTGACGTGGCCGCCACAGCCACACTGATCGACGTACTCGAGCCGGAGGCCGTCGAAGGCCGCCTCGAGTTCGTCCCAGAGGTAGGTCTCGGGGTGGCCGTGGTCGCCGTGGGTGACGAGGTTGACGTGGTAGCCGGCGGTCGTCGCCACGATCGCGTCTTTCGCCTGTTCGACGATGAGGTCCCGGTCCATCGCGTGTTCGGGCCCCTCGAGGTTCGCCGACCAGGACGCGTCGTGTTCGCCGCGGGTCACGGGTTCGACGCCGGAGACGTCTTCGGTCATAGTCGTCACTCGGCCGCCGACGGGGGTAAGGCCTGAGCCGAACGTCTTCGCCCATGGTCCCGGTTCCCGTCGAGGGTCGCGGCCCCACTCCCGTCTCAACAGCAGAACATGAACGGGTAGATCAGGGCGACGCGGTCGTCCTCGTCGAGTTCCGTCTCGAATCCGCCGAGGTGTTCGTTGAAGCGGCCATTGACACAGACGCGAGCGTAGGGCCGGGTCTGGTCGCCCTCGGGGTTCTTGCGCCAGGTCCCGGGCAGATCGTCGGGCACCGGGGCCCAGCCGCTGTGGGTCGCGTCCGCCTCGGTTTCGGCGATGAGCATGTCCTCGAGGTCGTACTCGGCGAAGAAGTCCTCGAGGAAGTCCCG
The DNA here is from genome assembly GCF_000230735.2 of Natrinema pellirubrum DSM 15624. NCBI lineage: Archaea > Methanobacteriati > Methanobacteriota > Halobacteria > Halobacteriales > Natrialbaceae > Natrinema > Natrinema pellirubrum. Next base: position 2,475,134 of record NC_019962.1, on the reverse strand, counting down.
TAGGCGGTCGCCCTCGAAGGTGAACTCGAGTTCGTGAGTCCCGACGGCGGTCCGGACGTGGCCGGTACAGCGGACGGTCACGGTCGTCGTCTCGATGTCTCGGTCGGCTGTCGTGGCCGGTCGCGTCTCACCGGTGGTCGCTTGGTCCGTTCGCATGGGGACGGATACGGGGCGAGCGGCCAAACAGTACCCTCCGAACGTGTTCGGGAAGAAGGGGACGGCGATCCGGGCCGAACCTCGAGACATGAACGGGATACCGGGCGGGTTACGGACCGATCAGCAGCCCCCGATGGCGATCCCGCTGCGACACTTCGTTCTCGCCTTGGGCTTTCTGGTCGTCGGGGTCGGCGGTGGACTCGTCATGGCCGTCGCGTCGCTTCCCGGACTGTCGGGACTCGCCCACCTGCATACGCTGCTGGTGGGCTGGGTCGCGGTGACGATCATGGGCGCGATGACCCAGTTCGTCCCCGTCTGGTCCGGCGTGACGATCCACTCGCGGCGGCTCGCGGTCGCACAGCTGTGGCTGCTCGTCGTCGGCGTGGCCGGCTTCGCGACGGCGCTGCTCGCGGGCTCGTACGCCGCGTTGCCGGTTCCCGCCGCCCTGATGCTGGCGGGTATCTGGACGTTCGTCTACAACGTCGGCCGGACGCTCGCCCGCGCGCGCCCGTTCGATTTCACCGAGCGACACTTCGCGTTCGCACTCGCCGCGTTCGCCCTCGTTGCGCCCTTCGGAATCCTGCTGGCGGTCGGGTTCACGCGACCGGTGTTCGACTCGGTCGGCGTCGCACGGTTCGAAGTACATCTCGCACACGCGACGCTCGCGCTGTTCGGTGCCCTACTGGCGACCGTCGTCGGCGCACTCTACCAGCTCGGAAAGATGTTCACGCAGGCCGATCCCGACCGGCTCGATCAGTGGCTGCTCCGGCTCGAGCAGATCGCGTTCCCCGCGGGGCTGCTCGCCCTCGCGCTCGGCCGCGGGCTCACCCTCGAACCGCTGGCCCGTTCCGGCGCGGTCGCACTGCTGGTCGGTTTGGCCGCGTTTACGGTCGTTATCGCCCGACTGCTGGTCGGTGCGACCGTCGAGCGGTCGCCGATGCTCGCCCGCTACTGGGTCGTCGTCGCGGCGCTGTTCGCCTGGATCGCGCTGGCCGCGCCGATCTGGTGGGCCGATCCGCTCGCCTACGACGCGCTCTTTGGCCACCCCGATGGGCGGAACCTCCTGCTGTTTGGCGTCTTTGGCTTCGTCGTCATCGGCTCGCTGTATCACATCGTCCCCTTCATCATCTGGATCGAACGCTACAGCGACCTGCTGGGCTTCGAACAGGTCCCGATGATCGACGACCTCTACGACGACCGCCTCGAGCGGGCCGACTTCTGGGCCACGCTCGTCGGGTTCGCCGGCCTCGCGGCCGCGCCGCTGCTCGACCTCCCGGGGGCCGCCGTCGCCGTCAGCAGCGCCCTCGCCACCGTCGGCGTCGGCCTGTTCGTCGCGAACATGCTGTGGACGATCCACCGCCACGGCCCCGACGGACTCGCGGGCGTCCTCTCGAGTGCGCTCGAGTCCGGCGAGGAGTCGCCCGCGGCGGGCGGCGAGCCCGACGTCGACGTTCCGCCGGACCAGTAGCCGGCGACGGGTGGGTGAGGCAAAACCGACGGACGCTATTTCTCGGGCGAGACGGCCACGTCGGGTTCGTAGCGCTGTGACTCGATCGTCGAGACCACCAGTTCGCCGTACTCGGCCGCGGTCAGCTCGCCCGCGTTGTACTCTTCGGCGTGGGGCGTCTCGACCGTCGCCGATCCGTACGATGCCGGCGCGTCGTCGAGGATCGTCGCCCCCAGCGCGACGGCGTCGTACCCCGTCTCGATCAGCGCGGCGTACCCGCCTGCGAGCAACGCGACGTCGTGGATATTGCCCTCGTCGTGTCGGTCCGTATTGACGTACTCGAGGGTCACCACGTCGCGCTCGCGTTCGATCGACTCGACGGCCATGTCGTATTCCTCGAGGGCCGATCCGAGCCCCTCGGGGTCGGCGATGTCCGCGCTTGCGAGTTCCGGGATCCGCTCCTCGAGGATCGCACTCCGTTCCGTGACGGGCAGCGAGGGGAGGTACGACGCCGTCGGCCACTTCTCGTTTTCGGGGAACTCCGCCCCCATCTCCTCGATACAGCCAGCGAGGGCGGCGGTCGTGGCGACGGCCCCCGCTTGCAGGAACCGCCGCCGCGTCCGCGTTCGACCCCCGGTTTTCGGCGCGTTCCGATCCATACCCCGTTCTCGCTGTCGCGGGGCAAATGGGTTCGTTCTGCAAGCGCCGGCAGCGGGGTAAAGGGGCGATTTCTCGTAGGTTCGCTCACCCCGGATGGCCCTCGAGCTGTACACCGTCGGCCTCGTCGTGATCGGGATCGCGCTGTTCGGCGTCGCGGTCCTCCCGCGGTTCGTCTCCGATCGAGCGATCTCCTTGCCGATCTTCTTCGTCGCGTTCGGGATGCTCGCCTTCGGGCTGCCGATCGGACTGCCCGCACCGGACCCCCTCGAGCAGGGGACGACGACCGAACACCTCGCGGAGATCGGCGTCATCGTCGCCCTGATGGGCGTCGGCCTGAAGATCGACCGCGTCCCCGGGCTACGCGAGTGGGCCTCGACCTGGCGGTTACTGGCGATCACGATGCCGCTGTCGATCACCGGTGCGGCGCTGCTCGGCCGGTGGCTCGGCTTCGTCGTTCCGACCGCGATCCTGTTGGGGGCCTGTATCGCCCCGACGGATCCCGTGTTGGCCTCCGAGGTGCAGGTCCGCGGACCGGGGATGGGCACCGAGGCGGAGTCGGCCGACGAAAAGGCGGGGATGGAAGACGAGGTCCGGTTCGCACTCACCTCCGAAGCCGGGCTGAACGACGGGCTCGCTTTCCCCTTCACGAACCTCGCGATCGCCGTCGCGCTGGTCGGGCTCACGCCCGGCAACTGGATCGGCGAGTGGCTGCTCGTCGACCTCGGCTACCGGATCGTCGTCGGCGTCGTCGTCGGGATCGTCCTCGGCGCTCTGACTGCTCGCCTCGTCTTCGCCACCGAGCCCGACACGCCGGTCGCCGAATCGGTACAGGGCCTCGAGGCGATCGCGGGCACCCTGGCGGTCTACGGCGCGACCGAACTCGTCGGCGGCTACGGCTTCATCGCCGTTTTCGTGGCCGCCTTGATGGTCCGCCACTACGAGCGCTCCCACGACTACAACCGGTCGCTCCACGAGGTCAGCGAGTTCGCCGAACAGGTGATGATGGCGCTGATCATGCTCTTTTTCGGCGGCGCGATCGTCGGCGGATTGCTGGAACCGCTTACCCTCGAGGCGGTCGTTGCGGTCGTCGCGATCGTCTTTCTCGTCCGGCCGTTGGCGGGGCTGATCGGCTTCCTCGGGTTCGATCGCGACCCGGCCGAGCGGGCGACGATCGCCTTCTTCGGCGTCCGCGGGATCGGCTCCTTTTACTACCTCGCCTACGCGCTGAACCACGCCGCCTTTCCCGACGCCGACCGCCTGTGGGCGCTCGTCGGGGCCGTCGTTCTCGTCTCGATCGTCGTCCACGGGATCACCGCGACGCCGGCGGTCCGCTGGCTCGAGGCGCGGGTCGAAGCACGAACGTAACGATCCTCGACGACGGCCCGCCGTTCGAAACGACGGTGAAACCGAGCCGCGAGAGACGCCGATCGCGGGCGGCGAACCAACCGTTCACGTCCGCAGTTCGATCCGCCCCTCGAGTTCGGGATCGGCGTCGAGGACGGCGGACAGCTGGGGCTGTAGCCGGTCGAACCGGTCCGTCGGTCGCACGAGCGTTCGCTCCGGGTCGTACTCGATCACGCCTGCCGACTCCAACTTCGGAATGTGCGTGTGACGGAGCGAGAGTCGGATCTCCGTTAGCACGTCGTCGGAAGCGTCGGTGACTGCGGTCCGGTGGAGGGAGGTGAGGACCGTCCGCCTGAGATCGTTCACCGTCAACGGCCGCCGCTCCGCGTCGAGTACCGCGAGGACGACGCGACGGCGCCGGCTCCGACAGAGGTCGAGTACCGTTTCGAACGCGATCGGGTTCTCGCTCATTACGCGTGTTTCAGCATGCCTTCGGGCTTCACGCTCACTTTTTAGTATTCAAATCCCTTTTACCGATCCGCTCGGCGATCGACCGAGACGTCGGAGAGCGTATCGCCGAGAACGTGGTTGATGCCTCGCCGGAGCCGGGACGCGACGGCCTGCTGTGTGATCCCGAGTTCGTCGCCGATCTCCGCCATCGTCACTTCGCGCGGCGATTCGAAATAGCCCCGCTCGTAGGCGAGTTCCAGCGCCTCCTGTTGGGTCTCGGTCACGGCCGCTTCGGTGGCCGTTTCAACCGGGGTGAGGGCGCTCAACGTCGTCAACGTGATCGGGATGCCTAACTCCGTACAGCGGGACTGAAACGCCGCGATGTCGCTCCGGTCGTCGCCCCGAATGTCGAACGTCCACCGTTCGTTCGTTCCGACGGCCTCGATGAGCGCGATCTCCGTTTCTGTCAGGACCGTCAACACGTCGTCGTAATCCACCGCCCATTCGACGCGCAACAGATACTCGTCCTCGACTGAGTCGACGGACCGAATCCGCTCTACGCCCGGATGGTCCGTGAACGCGCTCTCGATGTCGTCGATCTCCGTGCCGCGAACCCAGAAGTAGGGGATCACGACGTCTCGAGCGGGGATGATCCGCTCGAGTTCGACTGTCGCCTCCGGCAGCCGTTCGAACACCGTCCCCAGCGGGAACTCGTCGGAGGGGACGGTAAAGGAAGCCTCGGTAGCCATCGTCCGATACGTCTCGTCCGGGACCTAAAACGTCACGGCGCGATGCGACCGAGCTGCGACCCGACTCAATCCCCTCGTTCGATACCGCACGACTGTCCCGTCAGCCAGTCAGCGCGGACCGCTCGAGGAAGATCGTCCAACAGACCGCGGCGTAGAGGGCCGCCCCGACGACCGAGAGCCAGCGGCCGGGACCGACCAGCGCGGGGAGCGATGCGAGCAGCCCCGCGACCTCGAGTATGAGGCCGCCGAGCAGGGCCACGATCGAGGCCCGTGCAGTGCGGTCGCCGATCCAGGACAGCGAGGCGACCGCGGGCGGATAGAAGCGGTAGCTGACGCCGACGATCGTCAGCGCGAGGAAGCCGCCGACGGCGAGCCGATAGTGAGCGGTGTATGCGGTCGCCGGCAGGAGCCCAGCGGACGCGAACGCGAATCCAAGCCCCAGTAGGGCAACGGCCCCGGCACAGCCGGCGGCCCCCAGCAGCGCACGGCTTCCGACGCGGTCGCGGTCGCTCTGTCGGGAGAGATCGGTGACGGCGGCCGCGAAGCCGATCAGCGCGACCGCCTCGAGGCCGGCCCCGAGCGAGAAGACCGGTCCGCCACGGAAGTCGACGGCGAGCAGTACGGGGCCGACGACGCCGCTAGTCAAGACGACGGCCGCGAGCGCCGGACGGACGTCGGCGACCAGCAGCCGCGGCAGCAAGCGAAACCCGATCGCAAACACGAGGAGAGCAGCCGTTCCGGCCGCGAACAGGTGGGTCGTTGCCGGGCCGGCAGCGGGGGCGATCGTCGGCTCGAGACCGAACGCCCGCGCCACCTCCAGCGCCGACCCGGCGAGCAGATAGGCGACGACGACGGGGACGGCGGCGTTCGCGAACCGGTCGACCCGCCGGCGGTGGGCATCGGTGTCGCCGGTTCCGGTCTCCCGTCCCGTCGGGTTGTCGCGGACGGTCCAGCCGATCGCGGTGACGAAGACGATCACGCCGGCGAACCAGCAGATCGCGGCCGCGGGACCGACCGTAGCCGGCCCGCGTCCGGCACCGGCGGTGAACGACCCGAGCGTGCCAAGCAGTGCGAACGGCAGGTGGATCGCGGGTGCCAGCGGGACTGCCAACTCCCGTGCGAAATAGGACGGGACGAGGGTGTAAGCCTTCCCGAAGACGACGTGGAAGACGAACCCGTACACGCCGAGCGGGACCGTCGCCGCCCTCGGGAGACCGGCTGCGACGGCGACCTGCCACGCGAGAAAGAAGCCGACGCCGACCGCAACGAACGTCCGCGACCACCGCGTGACCGTCGCCGCCGCGGTCCCGGACGCGGCCATCGATCCTCAGAAGGGCGACTGGACGCTCGAGTCGTCCTCGTCCCCGTCGGCGGTGGTCGGACTCGGTACGGCCGGCCCATCGGGTTCGCTGGGCATCTCGCCCGACTCGAGGTAGGTATCCTCGAGGGTGGCCAGCGCGTCGTTCAGGGTACCGGACTGGTGGTGGCTCTCGCGGACGCGCACCCGGACGAGGTCGTACTCGTGGCGCTCGCTGAGGCCGTTCCACGCGCGGAACGACCCCTTGACGAGGGCGTCGGCCTGGGGACAGAACTCCGTGGTCGGGCTGAACTCCGCCCGCAGGACCGTCGGATCGTCGGCGTCGACCGCGTACCGGTAGCCGGCGTCGGGATGGCGCTGGTCGAGGTTGAGCCGCGCGAGGTTGTAGCCGAACGTCGCGTCGTAGACGCCCCGTTCCTCGAACAGTTCCCGCGAGATATCGTGGAAGGCGACGTGATCCTCTCCGTCGAGGAGGTCGTGACCCTCGAGGAACCGTCCCGGTTCCGGGAGGTGTTCCGGAACGAACTCCTCGGGGTCGTCGAACCCGTCGCCGTCGTCCGCCGATCGCCCGCTCGAGAAGGGATTCATCGTACTCGTTCCTACTGCCCGAACCACCCAGTACGGTTTCCCGAACATGTCCCCCCCTCGATTCGTCGTCGGCCGTCCGTTTTCACTGAGTTACCGTTATAGGTGGCGTAACCGGTTATTTCCCCGTTACTGTCGACCCTTGAATAGTTTTAGATTTGTTGAGTATAGTAGAATCATCTATAAACTAGTTCCCAATAAATACACCAGAGTACTGGATTGGCTGCTATTGAACTGATCTGTCTATTCAATTCAAGCTCGGGCCAGAGGATTTATATCCGATCGAAGTAAGAGTCCGGCCAATGCTACTCTCAGTCGATCGCTCCGACGCGACAGCCGGTCAATCAGTTTGTTTCGACATTATCGCCGCTGTCGCCGAGCGGGAAGGCATCGATCCGGTAGATCTCGAACCGCCCGAGTACGAGGCACTCTACGATGTCGTCAACCCGGAGGCGCTCGATGCACTGTTTGCGACCCGCTCGAACGGCACACAGCGGCCGACCGGCCGCGTCGAATTCCCCTTCTGTGGCTATCACGTGGTCGTCGGCAGCGACGGCGAAATAGAAGTCTCCGACCCCGAGACGGACCTCGAGTAACGGCTCACTCCCGCTGACTCTCGATCCGTCGACGCCACTCTCCCGGAATCGGCCGCGAGCCGTCTCCGTCCGGATCGGCCAGTACCTGTACGGTCCGGGCCGTCGCTGCCCGCTCCCCGTCGGCGCGGACCTCGTAGGTCATCGGCAGGCTCGCCTCGCCAAGTTCCGACACGGAAAGCGCGACGGTGACCGTCTCGTCGGCCTCGATCGGTCGCTCGTACTCGATCTCGAGGCTCACGAGGACGGTCGTCGTTTCCTCGAGCGAGATATCGAGGACGTCCCGGAAGTAGGCCTCCCGGGCCTGCTCGAGGTAGGTCGCGTAGACTGCATTGTTGACGTGGCCCATGAAGTCGATGTCGCGGAGCCGGACGTCGATCTCGGTCTCGTAGCTGTAGTTGGCCATCGGCGAACGCGTAGGAGCGGGGGTACCGTATAGCTGGTCACTCACAGCTGGCGGCCTCGAGATGCGGGCGGACCGCGATCGCAGTCAGTCGCCGGCCGTTGCCGCCTCGAAGACGTCCTCGTGGAGCCGGTCGGCGACGTGTTCCATCAGCGGTTCCATGTTGCGGGTGTCGGCCCGGTTGTACTCGACGAGCATCTCGAGGGACCCCTCGTCGCCACTTTCGTACTCGTGCCAGAGACGGACGGCATCGCGGCCGCTCAGCTCCGGCATGTCCCGGTCGATACCGATCTCGCGTTCGATCGCCTTCAGCCCGCCGTCCAACCCCAGCTTCTTGCAGGGGTACATGAGATCGACGTGGGGGACATCGACCGAGACGTCGAAACACGTCTCGAGGAAGGGAACGTCGAACCGCTGGCCGTTGAACGTAACCAGCAGGGCCGAGTCGTCGAGTTCTCGCTCGAGGCGGGCGGCCGTGAGATCGCGGTCCTTGACGAAGGTCTTCGTCTCGCCGCCCCGGTGGAGGCTGACCGTCGTCACGTCCTCGCAGGACGCGTCGAGGCCGGTCGTCTCGATGTCCAGAAAGCAGGTCTCGTCGCTGACGTTCTCGTAACAGCGCCAGCGGCTCGCGGCCGGCAGCGCTTCGGCGAACGGCGAGACGTCGCCCCGCTCGAGGTGGGCCCGGCCCTCCTCGATGAACGTCTCGATCCGTGCCGCGAGCGTCGAGCCGACGACGCTGCCGTCGAACTCGTCCCAGTGGGTCACACCGTTCTCCCAGAGCCGGCGCTCGGTGGTCTCTCCGACGCCGTGAACGGGAATGAAGCTGTTCTCGATTCGCACACCGGGTAGAGGGGGCAGGGTAGCTAAAAACGCTTGGATCGTCGATGGCGTCGTCGCGCCATCACACCGGTGGTCGTTCTCGTCCCGTCGCGGTTCGCGTTAGCTGCTGTTGGCTAAAGAGACAGTCCGTTCGACGACGCTCCCCATCGAGCGCGCCCGCGCCCCCGTCGATGCGTCCGAGCCGAAACCGACGCGAGCAGCACGCGGTGGCGTTCCGGTGCCAACAAGCGGGTTCACTCGAGCGGTGGGCGACCGCCCGACTTTTCGTGTTGGCGGCCGTAGGTATCGTATGGCCGACCATGAGGACGAACTCGTCGATGCCGTTCGCGAACTGACGCGGACGATCGACGCGCTCCGAGCGGAACTGGGTGAATCGGGTCCGCGCCGGCCGCGGCTTCGGCCGCCGACGCCGCGGGAGCTGTTGCGCGTGACCGACGAGGTCGCGCTCCCCGCGGCGCTGACCGTCCTCGAGACCAGCGTCCGCGCGCTCGAGGCGTTCCAGCGCGGGCTGCAGGTCGTCCGCACTGAGCGGGCGGTCCGGGATCGGACCGAGACGGCCGCCGACTCGACCGGCGAGCAGGCGGAGCGGCTCCGACAGACGACGCTGTCCAGTCTCGATACCGTTCTCTCGGAACTCCAGCGGGCCGCCTCGTCGGGGCAGTTGCCCGCTGACGACGAGGCTCGTGACCTCCTCGCGGAGGCACGCGAACTCCGCGACGACGTGGACAGCCGACTCCGGGCGGCCGCGGAATCGGGAGCGAAAGCGGCCGATCGGGACCGGTCGGATGGCATGGACGGCGTCACGATCGACATCGAGGACGGGCCGGTTCGCGACGATGGATCGAGCGAGGCCGACGCCGACCCGGACCCCGCCGTCGACGTCGACGCCGAACTCGAGACGCTGCGGGACCAGTACGGCGAGGGCGACTCGAGCGACGGTGATTCGGACGCATCGGACGGGGCTGACGGCTCCTCGAGCGACGGCGGGGACGACGGTTCGAGCGGGGGCGAAAACGCCGACGGAACGGCCGACGGCTCGAGCGACGAGAACTGAACAGGGAACTGCGGGAGATGAACAGGGAACTGCGGGGGAACGAGAGTAAGGCCTTCTGCGATCGTGGCAACAGGGAGTTGCCACACCCTCCCCAACCGACTCACTCACGCTGTTCGTTCGTCCGAAGGAAGACGCTTCGCGTCTTCCAGGCCTTCGTTCACTCCGTTCACGAAGACCTCGCGCAATGTCGTCGACGCCCTCACTTCGTTCGGGCAGTCGACAGCGCGCGCCACTGCATTCCGGATGCTCGAGATAGCATCCGCGTTCCGAAGAACGAGATCGCGCTACTGGCGGCGTTAGACCGGGTCGAACCGGTAGCCGTCCCAGTCCTGGCTCTCGGGCTCGCGGATCCCTGCGCCGGGTTCGCGGAGTTCGCCGACGTGGACCGGCCGGACCTCGTCGCCGGTCTCGAGGTCGTCGGTCGTCGCCTGACCGATCGCTCGGACCGTCTCGCCATCTACCTCGAACTCGACGATCGCGAGCGTGTTGGGTTCGCGGACGCCCGGCGGCGTCGCGGTACTGGTCGTCCAGGTCACGACCTCGGCGGTGTACTCGCTGAGGTCGATCGTTTCGACCGGCTCCGAGCCGCCCGGTCCGCGCGGGTGGCCGGGGTAGGTGATCGAGCCGTCGTCGTAGCGGGTCGCGTCCATCGTCATTGTGCTGCCTCCATGATCGTGGTGATGACGCAGTTGCCGAAGCCGCCGACGTTACAGCACAGCCCCACGTCCGCGTCGACCTGTCGGGGGCCGGCCTCGCCGACGACCTGTTCGTAGATTTCGACGCCCTGTGCCACGCCGCTGGCTCCGAGCGGATGGCCCTTCGATTTGAGCCCGCCGGAGGTGTTGATCGGGAGATCTCCGGTGGCGCGCTCGGTGTCCCCCGCTTCCACGCGTTTCCAGGCCTCGCCCTGCTCGGCGAAGCCGAGTCCCTCCATCTGGAGGAACTCGAGGATGGTGAACATGTCGTGGAGTTCAGCCACGTCGATGTCCTCCGGTCCGCGACCGCTCATCTCGTAGGCACCCTTGCCGCTCTCGACGACCCCGCCCATGACGGTGGGGTCCTCGCGTTCGTGGACGACGTGAGTGTCCGTCGCGCCGTCGATTCCCGTGATGAGGGCGTAGTTGTCGGTGTACTCCTTGGCGACGGATTCGGGACAGAGCATCAGTGCCGCCGAGCCGTCCGTGATCGGACAGAAATCGTACAGCCGCAGCGGGTCGGCGACGATCGGCGACTCCAGCGCCGTCTCCTCGTCAATCTCTTTCTGAAACTGGGCGTTCGGGTTGTCAACGCCGTTCTTGTGGTTCTTGACGGCGACCTTCGCGAGGCTCTCGCGGGGCGCGTCGAACCGCTCTAAGTAGTGTCGCGCCGTCAGCCCCGCGAAGGATGGCAGCGTGACACCGTGTTTGTACTCCGCGGGATGGGTCAGCGACGCGATAACGTCGGTGGCCTCCCCCGTCGTCTTGTGGGTCATCTTCTCGCCGCCGACGAGCAGGGTCATGTCGCTGGCCCCGCTGGCGACCGACTGCCAGGCCGCGTAGATCCCCGCGCCGCCGCTCGAGCTGGTCTGATCCACTCGTTGCGTGTACGCCGGCATCGCGTCGAGGTCGTGGGCCAAGGCGTTGGGCACGCCGGTCTGGCCTTCGAACTCGCCGCTTGCCATGTTCGAGACGTACAGGTGTTCGACGTCGTCGGCGTCGACACCCGCGTCCTCGAGACACTCGATTCCGGCCTCTGCGAGGAGGTCCTGGATCCACTTTCCCTCGCGTTGCCCGAACTGGGTCATCGAGGCGCCGATGATTGCAACCGGTTCCATATCCTACTGGACTCGAGTCAATGATTTATAAGTGAGGGTCGTCTCTGTCTGACAGTCACTCGCACACCGCGTCCCCCGACGGGAGCCGCGTTCGGTCGCGATACGATGATCGCGTTCGGCCGATTGTCGGCCGAGAACGGACGCTACACAGCCGGTTCCGGCCGAAGAGCCTTTATCCCGTGGGTTCTAGTCTCCGTGATAATATGTGTCCCGTGAATCGATCGGACGACTCCGAACCCCTGCGGCGAGACGACGACGGCGGGAGCGGCGCCGGGATTCGCGCGGAGTTCGCCCGACGGGACCTCGATCGCCACCTCGCGCTCTTTTACGACTCGCGGACGGCCCAACTCGAGATCGCGGCCGCGTTTCTCGCCGACGCGCTCCACAGGGACCGGAAGTGTCTCTATCTGACGGAGGCGACCGGCCCGGCACAGATTCGGGCCGCGCTCGAGGCGACCGATGTCGACGTTTCGGCGCGGCTCGATGCGGGCGACCTCGAGATCCGCGACGCGACGACGGTCTATCTCGATAGCGGCTTCGATCCGGACCGGATGATCGAGACGCTCGAGGCGTCGTGTGACGCCAGTCTCGAGGATGGCTACGAGGGGTTCAGCGTCGCCGGCGAGAACACGTGGTGTTTCCACACCGACGAGACGTTCGACCACGTCCTCGAGTTCGAGGCCGACTTCGACGCGGCGTGTCCTGACATGCCGGTCACCGCGCTCTGTCAGTACGACTTGGACCAGTTCGGCGAGCGATCGATCGCCAAGGCGCTGTGGACCCACAAGCAGGTCGTCTATCGGTACACGATCTGTGAGAACCCCTACTATGTGCCGCCCGCCGAGTACCGTCGCTCCTCCGACCCCCGCCTCAACGCCCGACTCATGCTGGAACAACTCTACGACCTCGCACGGAGCAGGCGGCGGATCGAACGTCGCGAACAGCGACTCGCGGTCGTCAACCGCGTCCTCAGACACAACATCCGGAACGACCTCAATGCGATCCTCGGGAACCTCTCGCTGGTCGCCGACACCGACTCCCTCGACGCCGAGAGTCGCGATCGCCTCGAGATCGCTCGACAGTACGCCCACGACATCGTCGAGACCGCCGAGAAGGCCCGGACCGTCCAGCAGACGGTCGCCGACCGCTCGATCGAGTCGCTGTCTCTCCGCTCGGTCGTCGACGACGCCGTTCGCCGGGTCGAATCGAGCTATCCCGCGGCGACAATCGAACGAACCGGCGACGACGCCCGGACGATACTCGCCGACACCGCCCTCGAGGAAGCGCTCGTCGAACTACTCACGAACGGAATCATCCACCAGTCCGGCGAGGAGCCGACGGTAACGCTGGCCGCCTCGACGCGACCAACCGAGGTCGTCCTGACCGTCGAGAATCCCGGCGAACCGATCCCGGAGAGCGACCAGCGGGCGCTCCGACAGGGCGTCGAGACGCCGCTGGAACACGGCAGCGGACTCGGGCTCTGGCTCGTCAAGTGGATCGTCGACCGGTCCGGCGGCCGGCTCCTGTTTCCAGAGAGCGGCGGCTCGACGTGTCGGATCGCGATCGAACTTCGGACCGCGTCCGGGACGGGGACCAGACCCCCCGATGGCGACGACCGGTCGGCCGATTAGGCGGACTCGGCCGCGGTCGTCCGCAACTCGCTCGCGCGCGAACGCGCCTGCGAGATCACCGCGGGACGGGCCTCGAAGGAGACGACGACGTCCTCGTCGCCGTAGGTGACGTCGTCGACGCGGGCGTTGTCGTGGAGCCACGAGACGACACTCATCGTGTCGTCGGTCATCGGCAACAGCAATCGCTCGGCCTCCCAGTCGGGCAGCTCACGCTCGATGCGCTCGAGCAGGCCGTCGACGTTCAGCCCCTCCTTGGCGCTGACGGTGACCGGGTTCGGCGCGAGCGAGGACAGTGCCTCGCGCTTCTCGGCGAGTTCCGCGTCGTCGACCTGGTCGATCTTGTTCAACACGGTCACGATCGGGGCCTCGTTGCGCTCGTAGAGGGTGTCGTGGGAGGTGACGAGCTTCTCGTGGATCTCGTCGATCGGTTCGCTGACGTCGACGACGAGCAAGACGAGATCCGCCCGGTAGACCGAATCGAGCGTCGACTTGAACGACTCGACCAGCCAGTGGGGCAGGTCGCTGATGAAGCCGACGGTGTCGGTCACCAGCACGTCACGCCGATCGATGTCGGCGCGTCGGGTGGTCGTCCCCAGCGTCGTGAACAGCTTGTCCTGTGACTCGGCGGTCGGATCCAGATCCCGGTGGAGGTCCTCGTTTTCCTCGACCTCGAGGTCGGTCGCGAGTTGCCGCAGCAGGGTCGACTTGCCGGCGTTGGTGTAGCCCGCGAGCGCGACCAGATCGAATCCCGAATCGCGCCGGCGTTCCCGACGCTGCTGTTCGGTCTGTTCGATCCGCTCTAACTCGTCTTTGATCCGGCTGATCTGGGCCTTGATGTCCTGCTCGCGGCTCTCGTCGTACTCGCCAAGCCCCATGAACCCGGGGTGTTCCTCGCGCTTGGCGAGGCTGGTCTTGGCTTCGGCCCGGGGGAGTTCGTACCGCAGTTCGGCCAGTTCGACCTGGAGTTGTGCTTTCCGAGTCTGGGCGCGTTGCCCGAAGATCTCGAGGATCAGGGTAAAGCGGTCGATGACCTCGACCCCCTCCGGCAGGAGCTGCCCGAGGTTGTACGTCTGGTAGGGGCCCAGCCGGTTGTCGAAGATTACCGTCGTCGCGTCGGTCTCTTCGACCAGCGCCGCGAGTTCCTCGGCTTTCCCCTCGCCGATCTGGAGCGCCGGATCGGCCCGGCGAGACTGGGTGACCTCACCGACGACGGTATACCCCGCCGCGCGGGCCAGGTCTCGGATTTCGCTCGTATCGGGCGTTCCCGAGTCGACGCGTTTGGCGATGATCGTGTTCATGCGGGTAGCTGTGTGGTCCCCGGGCGCGGCCGTGATCGGTCGCGATCGCTCGAGCAGCGCGGCTTGTCGGCCCCGACGGTCGCCGTCGAGAAACGACTGACTCGAGAGCGGTGTGGACACCGCCGCGTGGTCCCGGCAACGCTAACGATGCCGGCCGAACACCTCCGTTGCGTGGCGCGGGCGGACGTGACACATACTCGCCCGTACGCGACCGATCGTCTTGAATCCCGTGCCCGGGGCCGTCCCGAGATCGCCCGCTCGGCGGACCCAGTCCCGCCACGAACCGGCCTGGCCCGGCCCGAAAGCCGGTTCCGACGCCCTCGCTGATCGAAACAGTCATGCGAGCCGACTCGAATGGACGCCCACATGCTAGATCTCGATCCGACGACGCTGGGCCTCGAGTTCGGGGCCAGCGCGCTCGTCGGGGGCCTCATCGGCTACGCCGCCAAGAAGATCGCAAAGCTGCTCGCGATCATCGTCGGCGTCGAACTGATGGCCTTTCGCTTTCTCGAGTCCGAAGGGATCGTCACCGTCGACTACAACCGCCTCACCGCCGGATTGCTCTCGTCCGGCGACCGCACGGGGAGTTGGCTCGAGTCGGCCGTCTCGACGCTGTCGATCGGCGTCGGCTTCACCAGCGGCTTTCTGATCGGCTACAAGCGAGGGTAGTGCCACGGCGGGAACCCGACCGTCTCTCGCCCGCTCAGCGGGTCTTCAGATCGCCCTTGTCCTTGACGATCTCCGTTTCGGCCTCGCCGCTGGTGTGTTCGTTGACCAAGTCGTAGAACTCGTTTTGCATGCCGGCCGGGAACGTCAGGACCCCGATCCACGAGCCGTCGGACTGCCACTCCTCACGTTCTAAGTCGCCGAACTGGCGGATCTTGGCCTGTGCGCTGCCGGCGTAGTCGGCCGGGACGTTGACGGCGACGGTGACCTCCTCGAACCGGATCGGGATCACCGGCCGCAGGGCGTCCAGGGCGTCGTCGACCTGTTGTTCGACCGGTTCCATCGGATCGACGGTGACGCCGGCCTCTTCGAGGGCGTTCTCGATCCGTTCGGGCGGATGGGGCGCGTTGTCCATCTGCGGGTTGACCGCGTTGCGCGTGATGGTATCGATCAACTGCCGGCGTTTCTGTTCTTGCATCTCGCGGCGCTGATCGGCCGTGATCTGGATCTCCCCCTCCTTGATGACCTCGGGGATGATCTCGAGGGGCTCCGTGGTGTCGAAGACCTTCTCGAGGTCGGCCTCCGCGGGTCGGTCGCCGCGGGAGGCGTCCTCGAAGACGTCCTCGGCGGCGATCACGTCCTCGAGTTCGCCGTCGAACTCGTCGCGTTTGATCTCCAGTGCCGCGTCCGGGTCGACTAACACTTCGAAGCGCGCCCCGTGGGACTCGAGTCGCGCCGTCACTGCCTCGTCGAGCGAAATCATATCACACGGTTCCGCCGCCAGTGAAAAGAGTGTTTCCCGATAGGCGCCCCGAATCCGGCCACGATTCGGCGCGGCACCGATCCGTTCGGCAGTGCCCGCGCTCTGTCGCGTCGCTCGTGAGAGGCCGATCGGCACGCGGAAAACGCGTCGAAAACGGACCGCGGCGGGTCGGTTACTCGTCGTCCTCGGCCGGTTCGTCCTCGCCGGTATCGAGGAGGTCGTTCTCCTCGAGGTGGTCGGCGATCCGGTCCTGATCGAACTGCTCGAAGGTCTCGGTCTCGACGTCGACGGTCGCCAGCCCGACCTCGCTGGGCAGCAGGGAGCCGTCGTTGACCGACGCGAGCGCGTCCAGGGCGAGCTGGATACCGCCATCGAGATCGGCGTCCTCGTCGTAGTTCTCCTCGAGGTAGGACTGGAGGTCGCCCCGATCGGCACCGACGGCCAGGGCCTTCCATTCGTAGGGGGTCCCCGAGGGGTCGGTCTCGAACAGGCGCGGCTCGCCGTTCTGGATGCCGCCGACGATCAGCGCGACGCCGAACGGGCGAGCGCCACCGACCTGGGTGTACTGCTGGATGTGGTCGGTAACTTCCTTGGTCAGCGTCTCGACGCCGATCGGCTGGCCGTACCGAAGCTGGTTGACCTGCGTCTGGCGGCGCGCGAAGTCGATCAGCTGGCGAGCGTCGGCGACGTGGCCCGCGCTGGCGATGCCGATGTGGTCGTCGGCCTTGTGGATCTTCTCGACGCTCGAGTCCTCGAGCAGCGGGGAGGGGACTCGTTTGTCGACCGCCAGGACGACGCCGTCGTTCGTTCGAACGCCGATGCTTGCCGTGCCTCGCTTGACCGCCTCGCGAGCGTACTCGACTTGGTAGAGTCGGCCGTCGGGCGAGAAGATCGTGATGCCGCGGTCGTACGCCTGCTGTTGGGCTTGTCCCTGCATAGTATCACGCTAAATCGTAGTCGAGGTCTGTCGCGCCCACGAACGCCTCATCGAGTCGAACGTCCCCCACGCTGTCCCGGCGGACGGCGACTCGCTCTTCGTTCCCGAACACGACGTTTCTCTCCTCCGAATCTTGCCCGCGTCGCCGTAAATAGTTTTCTTCAGCGGCACGGATCGTGCCACTGATACCGCGGACGGCGACGCCGACGGGCGCGCCGTCCACCTCGTCGAGACAGGCCAGCGCGGCCCGAGCGGGGTCGGTCTCGCCCCGGCGGACCTTGACGATCGCCTCCCCCCGTCCGTCGGCGAATGCGTAGCGGACGACCGAGAGGTCGGCGTCGGCACTGCCCGGATCGCCCAGCAGGTTCTGGCCCGCGTACCATAGCTCGCGCTGGAACGACCGGCGGCCGATCCGTTCGTCGGGCCAGGTCTCGAGTTCGACCGCGAGGTACCGCCACCGCGGCCGGAGGTGTTTCGGCAGGTGTTTCATGGCTCCTCGGTCGCCGCGTCGACGCCCGCCGTCGGGCTCCGCTCGGCGACCAGGACGCCGACCTGATCGTGGACGCGCTCGACCGCAGTCAGCGAGAAGCCGGCGTCGGTGAAGGCATCGGCGAGGACGCCGACCGTCGCGGGGTCGTCGACCTCGGGCGAGTAGAAGGGCTCGTCGGGGTCGGGTTCGCCGAAGAACATCACGTCCCCGAGGACGAACCGCCGGGGCTCTAAGTCGGCGATAACCGCGATCGCCTCCCGCTTCTCCTCGTCCGAGAGGTGATGCAGGGCGAAGTTCGAGGTGACGATATCGACCGGGCCGTCGTAGTCGGGCTCTCGAAAGGTTCCGTGGCCGAAGGAGACGTTCTCGAGTCCGGCGTCGGCGGCCTTCTCGCGGGCCTCCTCGAGCATTCCGTCGCTGATGTCGCGGCCGACCACGCGATCGGCGTCGGGGGCGACCGCGAGCGCGATCGCACCGGTGCCGGTCGCGAGATCAAGGACGACCTCGTCGGCCGCGGGCGCGGCATGTTCGACGACGAGGTTCGCACAGGCGTGGTACTCCTCCGATTTCGAGTCGTCGTACTCGCCGGCCTTCTCGTCGAACCGGGCGGCGTGTTCCTCAAGCGTCCTCTTCATACCTGCCCCGTTCGACCCCCGGCTCAATGAACGACTCGGAGTGGACGTGGCGGTTTCGCTCGGCCAGCCGACCCCACTCGGCGAGGCCGTCTTCGACGAACTCGCTCGAGAAGCCGAGTTGCTCGCCCAGGGCTTGCAGTTCGCGAGGGGCTCGTAGCTCCAAGTGCGAGGTCGGCTCGGCGCTGACGACGTAAGGCGCGTCGTAGTGGGCGACGATCTCCCGGAGCTTTCGCAGTGACTGGAGGATCCGAACGCGGTGGCCGCCGCTCTCCCGGAGGGCTCCCGAGAGATCGAACTCGAGACGGACGCCGTTCTCGACGGCGGCTTTGACCAGTACGTGGTTGATATCGCCGTCGCCGCGCATCGGATGTGAGAGGACGTCGACTTTCGGCTGTTCGACGGCGAAGCGATTCAGTCGGTTCGTCCCGCCGTGAACGGCGACGATCGTTTCCGACGAACGATAATTCCCGACCGCGCCGCTTGCGCCCTGCGGGTCGTCGGCTTTGATCTCGACGCCCTCGACGACGTCGATCCCGTACTCCTCGCGGATCTCTTCGGGGTCGTAGTCGGCTCGAGCGTCGCTGTGATTGCGCACGACCACGCCCTCGTAGCCGTAGTCGGCCGCCCGTTTGGCGACCCGGGCGACCGTACTCTCTCCGTCGGGGTGGGCGCGGACGGCCTCGTACATACCCGACTCGTCGCACGGCGGCGACTTGGGGTTTGCGTCATGAAACCGACCGGAGAATCGAATGCAGTGGCCGGGAGCGCGCCCGAACGAACGTGAGGGCGCGGGACTCGGGGAAGGGCAGGCTGCTACCCGATACCGACCGCGAGCGAGTGAAACGAGCGAGCGGGCCGACGACTGATGTGAGCGAGGACTGGAAGGACGAGCGAACGGAAGGAGGAGTGCTTTTAATCGAATTTTTGCCGAGGGCGCGGCTTCGCCGCGCCCGTGGTTCGAAAGGCGCTCCGCGCCTTTCGTCATCAAGCGAAACCTTCGGTTTCGCGGACCTCGCGAATTCTGGCGAGACGTACGTCTCGCTGACCTCGCGGGAGCGAAGCTCCCGCTTAGCTCCGATTCGCTCAGTCACGAGAGAGCTTCGCTCTCTCGAACGACAGCGCAAAACTTCGCTAGTTGAGTATGGACTGTGCGACCGTCGCAAGCTGGCCGTTGTCGGCCTCGCTGAGCCGTTCGTCGCCGATCTTCAGACGGAGTCGCGGTCGGCCGACGTCGATCGGGACCTTCTCGGTGTCGATCAGGCCCATGTCCTCGAGCTTGGTCTTCGTCCGGGAGAAGGTCGCCTTGGAGGCGATCCCGACGTCCTCGCCCCACTTGCTGATGTCGTACAGCAGCGCTTCGTTCTTGGCCGCCACGAGCAGGGAGATGGTGACCTCGTCGAGGCCATCGCCGTCGCCGCGGGCGGTCTCGAGCGAGTCCAAGATCGCGGTGAAGTCGGCCTCGGCCTCGGGGCTGATCTCGTCGGCGAGGGTCTCGCGAACGTCCGTGATCGGCGGCGTCCGGAGGTTGAAGTCGCTGGCGTCGGCCCAGCGGTCGGCGTAGGTGTCGTAGGTGTCGTCAACGAAACTTTCGTCGTCGGTGACGAGCCCGCCGACGCGGTCGCCGGCGTGGACGATGGCGACGACCCGATCCTCGCTGACGAGCAGGGAGTTTTCGGGCGTCTCCTCGAGCGTCCGCAGGACGAGTGCCCCCTCGCTGATGAGGTCCGCGGCGTTCGAGGCGACGATGAAGTCGTCCATGACGTCTTTCAGTGTGCGTTCGTCGGCCAGCATGTGTACCGACGGCAGGTCGTCGTCGAAAGCGGTCGCGACGGAGACGAACTCCTCGATGGCGTCCCGCGAGGGGTTGACCATGTAGACGTCCCCGGTCACATCCCCGAGGACGGATTCGAGGATATCGTCAATCTGGTGGTTAAGTAAATTCGAGGTCATGCCTATACAGAAGTAATCGATAGCTCGGTACTTAATTTTGGTGGCCGTTTGCACAGCAGAACAGTTGGCTGCGCGCCTGAACCGGTAATTTTTGTCCCATATCCCGTTAGTTCGCCGACGAAATACGGATGGTCGTTGTCGACTTCCGGGTGGAACTGGGGGCAGGGGCAGCGGTGGTTGCGATGCCGACCCGATGGGCGCCGCGTCTTATTATGGGGAAGGTATCTATCGGCAATAATTATATACACGTCTCGATGTATTACAGTATCGTATGGCAGTTCCACGCAATCGACTGTGGCGGGTCGTTCACGAGCTGGCCGAACGGGTTCGAACCACGGCGGGAACCGTTCGTGGCCGATCGCCGCCGGCGATGGCCCTCGAAGCAAAGCGCGTGAGTACGTACGGCGGACCCTGATACGGGTTGCTGTCCGGATGTCCCGGTGGGACCGCAGGGCGGGTCGCGGTCCCACCGGCAGTGACGGACAGGAGACCGTCTGGGTCAGCGATCGAAGCGGGGCCACAGTTCCGTCGACCAGTAGATGTCCCCGTCGTAGATCACCGACGCCTCCGTTTCTTTGAGCATCGTCACCAGTTCCGACGCCGTGAGCGTGAAACTCGACTCGTTCCCACAGAGGTAGGCGTAGTCGTTGGTTTCGGTGTGAGGGAAGTAGTAAGAGCCGGTCGCCCGAGTCGAGTAACAGTCGACGGTCAGCAGGTACTCCTTCTCGCTTGCGTCCTCGAGTTCCTCGAGGGTCGCGGTCGTCGGGAGCCGCTGTTCGCCCTGGACCAGCGAGTGGGTACCGTCGCCGACGACGGCGTAGTCCTTGCCCATCATGATGCGTCGCCGAGCCAGTCTCATCGCGCGCTCGATGCTGAACCCGTGGACCAGGAGTTTGGCGAACGTCGAGCCGACCTTGACGGCGTGATCGTTGAGGACCTTGGTGAACGTAACCGCGCCGGCGACGCTGCCTTTCTCGATCAGCGACCGGCCCTCGTAGTAGGAGCCACAGGCGTTGAGAAAGAACGTCTGGGCGTTACAGCGATCGAGGCTCGAGGCCGAAAGCGTCCCGTCGGGACAGCACAGGCCGCCGGTCTCGCAGTGACCGATGTAGTGGACGAAGTCGTGGTCGTCCTCGAAGACACGGGCGAGTTCGGCCGTCCCGAGCGACTCCGCGACGGTGACGTCCATCGACAACTCCTCGGAACGCCGGCGGTAGATCGCCGCGACGTCGTCGTGTTCGCCGGCCATCTCCGGGTCGTTGAGGACGACACAGATCGAGGTCGCGTCGCTGGCCCGCTCGAGGAACTCGAGGCGGTTGTGGTAGGCCTCGGAGGCGGACTTGAAGACGTCGATCGGGACGCCGTCGGCGAGCCAGCCGTGCGTGCGACCGCTCCGGAGGTCGGGTTTGACGATATCGACCGATGCCACTTGCCCGCCGCTGGCCCTGCCGTCGGCCGTCGAGACCGGGCGTGCCGACACGGGATCGTCGCCCCGATAGAAGTCCTCGAGCGAGCGCTCGACGAGTTCCTGGCCCTCGAGTTCGGAGGTCCGGGGCGTATAGACCATGCTCAGCCGGTCGAGCAGGAACGGCAGGGTCTCGACGCTATCGTATTCGGGTGCGACATACGTCGAGAGATGCCAGTCGGGGAGGCGATGCTTGATCGCCGCGTAGGGCACGTCGAGATACGCGGCGAGACGCTCCCGCGGATCAGCGTCGTACAGGCGCTCGGCGTCGAGTTCGAGGGCCTCGAGCAGGCTACGTTCCGCGAGGGCCGTCCCGTAGGGACCGACGTTGCGAACGAGGCAATCGAGGAAGAAGGTCTTCCGGAGCAGCCGCTCGACGTCGCGCTCGAGGTCGGGCATCGCGGCGAGTTCGACGTCGATCCCCCGATCGGGAATGCGGAGCCGCGGTCGGTCGAGGGCCACGCCGGTGTGGGTCCCGCGGACTTCGTCGGTCGTCCGAACGGTCGCCTGCAGGTAGTACGCCAGCGGTGCAGTGACATACAGCGACTCATAGTCGGGTGGGACGACTAGCTCGATCCCGTGATCGGGGGTTGCGACCCGGAGACAGTCGGGAATCCTGAGCTCGGTCCCGCGTTCGATCAGCGAGGGATGACCGCGGAGCGTGGGATAGCTTCGGTCCGGGCCGTCGGTCTTGTGCGAGCCGGCCATGTGGGTGATGGCCTCCGCGATCGCCGACGGAGAATCGGGGACGGTGATCGTCCCGGCGGGGAACTCGTGCCGGCACCGGACCCCGAGGATGACCCGGGTCCGCTCGGGGAAGGAGACGACGATCTCTTCGTAATCGTCGGTCTTCGCGATCGTCGCGGCTCCCGAGAACCGCAGGTAGGACTTGATCTCCGTATCGATATCGACGATGTACTCGTCGGGGGATAACGGGAGGGGCTCGCCGCTGGGGTCGAGTTCGTGGCCGTCCTCGACGCCAACCGAGAACGCGTAGACGACCGCGTGCGGGAACCGGAGTTCGTCAGTCGTCACGACGATGGTGTCGTCGACCGGGCGCGGGATGTCTTTCCCGGAGCCGTCGACGACGAGTTCGTCACCGGTGACCGTCAGCTCGGCGTTGTCCGCGTCGGTGACGTGGAGGGTGTCGCCGTCTACCGCCCACTCAATCATTCGGTTGGCTGAATGTCACTCCGACAAGTTAGTTGTATCGGGGCGTGATATCGTCACAAACCCGGCCGGTCGAAGGGCAGGGGCCGGTCGCCGGCAGCCGGTATTGCGGCGCGTATTACCGAGGAAAGGTACACTTATGCGGCCGCCAGTCCCCACTTCGAACATGGACCACGACAAGGTACGGGACGTCGATCCCGCCGTCGCCGACGCGCTCGAGGGCGAGGTCGATCGCCAGCGCGAGACGCTCCAGATGATCGCCAGCGAGAACCACGCCAGCGAGGCCGTCATCGACGCGCAGGGCAGCGCCCTGACCAACAAGTACGCCGAGGGCTACCCCGGCGAGCGCTACTACGGCGGCTGTGA
Source organism: Natrinema pellirubrum DSM 15624 (assembly GCF_000230735.2). Lineage (NCBI taxonomy): Archaea > Methanobacteriati > Methanobacteriota > Halobacteria > Halobacteriales > Natrialbaceae > Natrinema > Natrinema pellirubrum. The sequence continues at coordinate 2,452,351 of NC_019962.1, read as the reverse complement.
GTACGCCGACGAGGTCGAGGAACTCGCAATCGAGCGTGCGACGGAACTGTTCGGTGCTGACCACGTCAACGTACAGCCCCACGCGGGCACGCAGGCCAATCAGGCGGTGTACTTCGCGATGCTCGAGCCCGGCGACAAGATCCTGTCGCTGGATCTCAACCACGGCGGTCACCTCAGCCACGGTCACCCGGCGAATTTCACGGGCCAGCTCTACGAGGTCGAACAGTACGAGGTCGACGCGGAGACGGGCTATATCGACTACGACGCCCTCGCGGACCACGCCGCCGAGTTCGACCCGGACATCATCGTCTCGGGCTACTCCGCGTACCCGCGCGAGATCGACTTCGAACGCATCCAGGCGGCCGCCGACGACGTCGGCGCCTATCACCTCGCGGACATCGCCCACATCACCGGGCTCGTCGCCGCGGGCGTCCACCCCTCGCCGGTCGGCATCGCCGACTTCGTCACCGGCTCGACCCACAAGACCATCCGCGCCGGTCGCGGCGGCATCGTCATGTGCGACGAGGAGTACGCCGACGACATCGACGCGGCCGTCTTCCCCGGCGGTCAGGGCGGCCCGCTGATGCACAACGTCGCCGGCAAAGCCGTCGGCTTCAAGGAGGCGCTCCAGCCCGAATTCACCGAGTACGCCGAGCAGACGGTCGCGAACGCGAAGGCGCTCGGTGAGAGCCTCTCCGAGAACGGCTTCTCGCTGGTCTCGGAGGGGACCGACAACCACCTCGTCCTCGTCGACCTGCGCGAGAGCCATCCCGACACCTCCGGCGGCGACGCCGAGGAGGCCTTAGAGGAGGCCGGCATCGTCCTCAACGGGAACACCGTCCCTGGCGAGACGCGCTCGCCGTTTAACCCCAGTGGGATCCGCGCCGGCACGCCGGCGCTGACCACGCGTGGCTTCGACGAGGACGACTGCCGGAAAGTCGGTGATCTGATCGCCCGCGTCATCGACGCTCCCGAAGACGAAGCCGTCATCGAGGACGTCCGCGCCGAGGTTGCGGCCCTCTGTGACGCCAACCCGCTCTACGAGTAGTCGCCGACAGTCTCACCTCAGCCGATCCGACTGCGATCCCCACCCTCCCGTTTTTCGGCGCGTTCGTCCTGCAGGCTCGCGGCTGTCGAAATCCGCGACCGCGTTGTATTCGACCTCACGTCGCCGCGTGCCGTCCGTTTCGAGCAGGATCGCGTCGGACCGAATACCTTTTGTCACTTACTAATGTGGGTTGGTAGCATGAGTGACGAAACGGCGACGGCGATGTACCGAACCAGAACCGACGCGGTGACCACCGACGTCGGCGAGGGTCGGCCGGTCGTCTTCGCGCACGGGACGTTGATGGACCGGACGATGTTCGCGCCCCAGCTCGAGGCGCTGCGAGACGAGTACCGGGCGGTCGCCTACGACCTCCGGGCCCGGACCGACCGGTACGCGCCGGGATACGACCTCTGGGACTTGGCCGACGACTGCGACGCACTGCTCGACGGGATCGGCGAGGACAGCGCCGTCATCGCCGGCATGTCGATGGGCGGGTTCATGGGACTGCGCTTTGCCCTCGAGTATCCCGAGCGGGTCGACGGGCTGATCCTGATCGATTCGATGGCGATACCCCATCCCGAGGACGAGCGGGCGGAGTACGAAGCCCTCGTCGACCCCTACGAGGACACCCTCGAACCGATGCCCCGAGAGATCGCGGAGGGCTCGACCGCCGAACTGTTCGGCGAGACGACCCACGAGGAAAACCCCGCCCTCGTCGAGACGTGGGTGGACCGCTGGGCCACCTATCCCGGCCGAGCAGTCCACTACGAACTCAACTCGTGGCTCGGCCGCGAGGACGTGACGGATCGGCTCTCGGCAATCGACGTGCCGGTCCTGATCGTCCACGGCGAGGAAGACCCCTCGATCGCACCCGCACAGGCCGAGCCGATGCTCGAGGAACTGCCCGACGCCGAGATGGAACTGATCCCGGAGGCTGGCCACACCTCGAACCTCGAGGGACCCGACGAGACGAACGAGGCGATTCGGACGTTCCTCGACGAGCGGTTCTGAGGAGTATTCACGGACGTGTATATTCGGGGAGTTTCTAGACTCGTTCTGGGCACGGATCCGGGGATTAATGAGCCTCGCGGCCGCCCACTCGAGTAATGACCGAGATCATCGACGGCAACGCCGTGGCGAGCGAGATCCGAGACGAGTTGACCGAGTCGATCGAGCGACTCGCCGATGCGGGCGCGCGGCCGGGGCTGGCGACCGTTCTCATGGGCGACGACCCCGCGAGCCAGACCTACGTGAACATGAAACAGCGCGACTGCGAGGAGGTCGGAATCGAGAGCCACCACGTCGACGTCGACGGCGACGCCCCGCCCGAGGAGCTGTTCGACACCATCGCCGACCTCAACGAGAACGACGACGTCCACGGCTACATCGTCCAAGCCCCCGTCCCGGACCACGTCGACTACCGCAACGTGATCCGCCGGGTCGATCCCGCGAAGGACGTCGACGGCTTCCACCCCGAGAACGTCGGCCGACTGGTCGCCGGCGACGCCCGGTTCCGTCCTTGTACCCCCCACGGCGTGCAGAAATTACTCGAGTCGGCCGGGGTCGACACCGAGGGCAAGGACGTGACGATCGTCGGCCGCTCGGACATCGTCGGCAAACCACTGGCGAACCTGCTGATCCAGAAGGCCGAGGACGGCAACGCGACGGTGACGGTCTGTCACTCCCGCACGGACGACCTCGCCGAAAAGACCCGTAGCGCGGATATCGTCGTCGCGGCCGCCGGCGTCCCCGAACTCGTCGACGGGTCGATGCTCTCCGAGGACACGGTCGTCATCGACGTCGGCGTCAACCGGGTCGACGCTGACAACGACAAGGGATACGAACTCGTCGGCGATGTCGAGTTCGAGAGCGCCAAGGCAAAAGCCAGCGCGATTACCCCTGTCCCCGGCGGCGTCGGGCCGATGACCCGCGCCATGCTGCTGTACAACACTGTCAAAGCCGCCGGCCTGCAGGAAGACGTCGACGTCGACCTTCCCTGAACGCGGTCCGGGTCGACTCGCTGACAATCTTTTCTCCCGGTCGACGATCCCGTCGAGCCGGCGTGACTCACTCCCCGGGCGCTCCGCTCGCTTCGAACCGGACGAGGCCTCGTTCCTCGAGTTGCATGAGGAAGTGCGCGAGCGTCTCGTCGACGGGAGCGACACGGTCGGCGTCGTGGGACGCCGCGACTCGTTCGGCGATCTCCGCAACGGTGTGGTCGCCGTCGCAGTGTCGCCACACGGTCGTCCCGACGGGATCTAGCTCGAGTTCCCGCTCCCGATCGGTCCCGAGGAGATCGAACAGGAACCGATCGAGCCGGTTGTGTGGCCGCTTCGTCCAGTGGATCGTGACCCGTGGCTCGCCATCGACGGTCGTTACCTCCCAGTCGTCGGCGTCGCGTCTCGGAACCGCGGTCGGGCCGTGTTCGGTCATGTGGCGGCGTTCTCGGTCGTCGTGTCGGGCTCGATCACTGGTCGGTCGCCTCGGTGTCGGGTGCGTTCCAGAGGACGCTCGCGGTGAAGAGCCCGACGAGCGCGACGAGCGCGACGACGCCGAGGATCGACTGCGTCCCGGCCTCGAGGCCGAGCGGGAACGGTGCGCCGTCGGCGTTTCCGGTCCCGGTGATATAGAGCGCGCCGATGACGATCCCCATGATCGCCTCGCCGGTGATCAGCCCGGCCGCGACGATCCGACCTCTCGAGGTCGCGTGGTCGGCGAGCGTGCCGTCCTCGTCGTCGCGACGGGCGACGTAGCGGTCGATCCCGGCACGGAGCAGGCCGCCGAGGAAGATCGGCGTCGCGAGCGTGATCGGGAGGTAGATCCCGACGGCGAAGGGCAGGACGGGGACGTCCATCAGGATCAGGACGATCGCGAAGACGGCACCGATGAGGATCATCCCCCACTGGGCGGTGCCCGTGAGGACGCCCTCGGAGATCAGCGCCATCATCCCGGCCTGGGGCGCGGGAATGGTCTCGCTCCCGATCCCGTAGGCCTGATCGAAGAAAGACAGGACCCACCCGGCGAACAGCGCCGAGACGGCGATACCGATCACCTGTGCGAGCTGTTGGTTCCGGGGCGTCGCCCCGAGGAGGTAGCCGGTCTTGAGGTCCTGTGATGTGTCGCCCGCGACCGCCGCGGCGATGGCCACGACCGACGCGGTCACCAGCACGACGACGGGGTCGGTGACGCCGGTCGAGCGCAGTGCCAGCGCGGCGATCAGGATCGTCGCGACGGCCATCCCCGAGACGGGGTTCGAGGAACTCCCGACGACTCCGACGAGATAGGCCGAGACGGCGACGAAGAGGAACGCGGCGATCACCGCGATGAACCCGCCCAGCAGGCCGACCTGGACCTGTGGGACCGCGACCAGTGCGAGCGCGATCAGGATCGCGCCGCCCACGACGATCTTCATCGGCAGGTCCCGCTGGGTTCGTTTGCGGTCCGCGGTCGCATCCGAGCCGGAGTCACGGACCTCCGCCGCGGCGGTGCCAAGCGCGTCGGCGATCGTCCCCCGCATCGAGACGACCGCGTAGAACCCGCCGACGATCATCGCCCCCGCGCCGACGTAGCGGATGTACTCGTCCCAGACCTCGTTCGCCTGCACCATCAGTGCCGCGTCGGCGGCCGACTCCGGGACGAACCCACCCGTGATCAAAAGCGGGATCAGCATCATCCAGGCGATCAGTCCGCCACCGAAGACGTAGCCGGCGATCCGGGGTCCGATGATGTAGCCGACACCGATCAGGGCGGGCGTGAAGTCCCCGCCGATGGCGAACCCGTCGGTTTCGCCCGCGGAGAACGCCGTCTGGATCGTCGTCCGGAAGGCGGCCATCCCGTTGGCCAGCCACATGTAGACGAAGCCCACGAGGAACCCGACGGAGATGAGCTTCACGCCCTCGTCGCCGCGCGAGCCGGCCTCGAGGACGTCGGCACACGCGGTCCCCTCCGGATAGGGGAGTTCCTCGTGTTTGTCGACGATGAGATACCGACGCATCGGGATCATAAAGAGGACCCCGAGCAAGCCGCCGAGTATCGCCACGACCGCGGTGTTGACGATGTTGATCGGCTGATCGAGGAACGTGACACCGGCGATCGTGAAGATGACGCCGGCCGCCAGCGCCTCGCCCGCGGAGGTCATCGTCTGGACGATGTTGTTCTCGAGGATCGTCCCGCCGACGCCGATCCGGCGGAGCCCGTAGAACACGCCCATACTGATGACTGCCGCCGGGATGGAGGCGCTGATCGTCATCCCCGAGCGCATCCCGAGGTACATGTTCGCGGTCAACATCACCACGTTGAGCGCGAGCCCGATCAGGACTGCCTTGATCGTGAGTTCAGCGACACTCCGTCCGGCGGGGACGTACGGCGACGGTCCGTCGCCCGTCGTCTGCTCGCTGCCGATACGACTGCCGTTCGACTCCGTCTGCTCCTCTGGTGATCCGTGTGACATAGTCGATTGCAGCGAACGGCCGCGACCGTTCGTTCCGTGTCGCTCGAGCGTCGTCTCGGGCGACGAAAGTCGGCTCGTCCAGCGGGGAGGTCGACAGACCGAGCGCGTTCCGAGCCGATCTCGGAGGGTCGGTTCCTGACCGGCCGCCGGTTCGAACCGGCGGCCGACACCGGGAGAGCGAGTTCGGGTGGGGCCGTCGCTGCGTTCGTCTGGCAATAATTGGGGGGTCCTATAAGAATGAAAAGATTCGGACCGACGGTTGTTGCCGGCCGCCATTCGCTTCGGTCTCCGACGCGGTCGGCGGCGGTGCCCGAATGCGGTCGGCGACCCGATCGGTTTCGGCCCGCGTCACTCGAGGGCGTCCAGTCGCTCCTGGGCCTGTGAGAAGGCGAACTCGTCGCCGCGGAGCCCGTTTGCCAGGTCGCGCGTCGCTTCGACGAGGCGTTCGGCGGTTCGGGGCTCGACGTCGCCATCGAGCATCCGGATCCGCTTGACGTGTTCGCCAAGCGTCTCAAGGGCCTGCCGTTCGCTGGCGGTCAGGTCGCGGTCCTCGGCCCAAGTGCGAACGTCGCGTCGGTACTCCCGGACGGCGTCGGCGTAGGCGAGCCCGCGGGCCGCCCGCAGCGTCGGCGGGACGTCTTCGACGGGCGGCCGCTCGCCCTGATCGGCGTCCCGGAGCAGGGCAAGGAAGTACAGTTCCTCGCGGTCCTCGAGGCGGATCTCTCGGCCGACGATGTCGGCGACGTGGAGTAACTCGGCCGCGGCGAGGTAGGTGTCATCGAGGTCCCGGAGGGTACCGGCGTTGACGAACCCGCGGCGACGGACGTACTCGCGACAGCGTTCGCCGGCCCGCTCCGCGAGGTCGTCAGTGTCGGCCTCGTCGATGGCGTTTCGAACCGGCGTCAGGTCGAACGACACGCGCAAGTCGGTGTGTTCGGTCCGCTCGTCGACGCCGACGCTCCGGAGGCTCCCGCAGGCCGGACAGCCGACGCTGCCCGTCTCGTAGTACGACCAGCGGGTCCCACACTCCTTGCACTCGCGCTCGCCCCGGATCTTCATACGCCGTGGTAGGGTCGGGACCGCAAAAGGCCCACCGGACCCGACTCGTGCGGTCCCGCTCGAGCCACCGCCGTCGGTTCGGTGCTGTCGGGCGGGCGGTGTGGCTGCCCCGCGTTCGTTTCGCCCCAACGGATCGTTGCGTTCCGAAATCGATGACAGTCATCGATCCTCGGGTGTCGTTCAATAGGTCATTAACGGATAGCACGTGCAGGCCACACTCAGACCAACGGGACCGTCCAACGAACGAATATGTCCCATCGGCGACTGACCCGACGAACGTTCGTAACCGCAAGCGGAACGGCAGCCATCCTCACGCTGGCCGGCTGTGCAAACAGCGGCCCCGGCGGCGACGACAACGAATCCGACGGCGAGACGAACGATACCGACGACGAGACGGGCACTGACGACGACGAAACCTATACCCTGACGGTCTTGGTCGAGGGCGACGACGGCCCGGTCGAAGGCGCGACTGTCACCCTCGAGCAGGCCGGTATGGGCGATATGGACGACGAGGCCAGTGGAACGGAGAACGGGTCGGACAACGAGACGGACGATGCGATGGGCAACGAGTCGGACAACGAAACCGACGCCGGTGGCATGGAAAACGAGTCCGATAACGAGACCGAGGACGGCGGAACGGGCAACGAGACGGCCACGGACGGCGAAGGCACGGTGTTTCCGATGGAGGACGAGACCGACGGTGACGGCGAGGTCGAGTTCGAGGACCTCGAGGACGGCGAGTACACCGTCTCCGCCGAGAACGAGGGCGACGAAACCGAGGACGACGTCGAGATCGACGGCGACGGCGCGGACGTCACGCTCGCGTTCGGCGACGCCGACACCGAAGACGACGGAACCGGAAACGAGACCGAAAGTAGCGACGAGAACGCCACCGAAAGCGACGACGCCTAAGCGAACCGCACCCTCCGGTCGAGCGATCGACGCCAGTGTGAGTCGAGTACGTGCCGGCTTTTTCCCCTTTCGGTCGATAGAGACTGGTATGCGAGACGAAGAAGAAATCCGCGAGCAGTACGAGTTCCTCACAGAACACCTCGAGAGCGACGAAATGCGCCACGACGGCGTCGAGGAGATGTTCACTTACTACAAGCGCGCGATCGGCTGGGTCCTCGAGGAAGAACACATCTGATCGCGGCCGGGCGTGGCTTCTCGGTCGACGCCGCCGAGCCGTGTCGTTACATTTAAGTAGACACAACGGAATCTTCCACGTGACGCTTCGCTTGGAGGGCCGAAGCGTCAGCGGGGACCAATTCAGGGCGGCAAGCGATCGCGTGACATTTTTCCGTCACGCGATCTGCTTTCCTGTTTCGAGACGATTGTTCTAGTCCTGACGCTTCGATTCGGCCACTACTGACCAGTCTCTCGTCTGTCGAAAAACGACTGCTCGGGCACCGCTCTCGCCAATATAATTGTACGGAAACATAATAGCTGTACTGTAAACATGAACCACTCATTATGTGTGGTCTGCCGGACGATGCGTCACCGGAGTTATGGATCCCTTTCGCTCGAAACGACTCCGTTCACTGGTAATACGACTCTTTCGCTCGAAACAACCCGATAGCCTTATTAAAATTCGACAGTAAATGCGATTGGTACTTCCCCAATGTACGACCTGACAGGATTTCAGCGTGACCTGCTCTACGTCATCGCTGGCGAGGAGGAGCCACACGGACTAGCCATCAAAGAGGAACTCGAGCAGTACTACGAAAAGGAGATCCATCACGGCCGCCTGTACCCGAACCTCGATACCCTCGTCGACAAGGGACTCGTCGAGAAGGGCCGGCGCGACCGCCGAACGAACTTCTATACGCTCACACGGCGCGGCCGCCGGGAACTCGAGGCACGCCGTGACTGGGAGTCCCAGTACGTCGACCTGTAGCGCGCTCTCGATCCGGTTCGGCGTCGCACCATCCAGTCGGTCACCGCGCATCGAACCGCCACCGAGCCGCCGTCGACGCCGGCGGGCCGCTTATATGCAACCACGGTGAACGGTCGGGAGTGAACGAGGTCCCGTTGCAACTCGCCAACGCACCCCTCGAGGAGACCGTCGTCCGGCTCGCGCTGGCCGGCGCGCTGGGGATGTTCCTCGGGCTCGAGCGGGAGTGGTCACAGAAGGCCGCCGGCATCCGGACGTTTTCCCTGATCAGTCTGCTCGGGGCAGTCTTTACCGTGCTGGTCCGCGAGGGCGACATCGGCGATGGCCTGCTCCTGCTGGGCGGATTGCTGGTGATCGTCCAGGGGGTCTTGCTGGCCGTCCAGGGCCTCATGGAAGGCGAGCCGGCCGAGACCGGCCTCTCGCTGACGACCTCGGTATCGATGCTCGTCGCCTACGGCGTCGGCGTGTTAGTCGCGGCCGGCTTCATCCTCGAGGGGGTCACTGTCGCGGTCCTCTCGTCGCTGTTGCTGGTGTTAAAGCGGGAACTCCACGAGTTCGCGTGGGGACTTTCCCGCGAGGAGATGCGCTCGACGACCGAGTTCGCCATCCTCGCGTTCGTCATCTATCCGCTCCTCCCGGCGACCTACGAGCCCGAAGTCGCCGGCATCACCATCCCGCTCGAGCCACAGGTCATCTGGCTAATGGTCGTCGCCGTCGCGGGGATCGGCATCGCCAACTACGCGATCGTCTCGACCTACGGCGGTCGCGGGATCGCGATCACGGGCTTTTTCGGCGGGCTGGCCTCCTCGACGGCCGTCGTCGGGACGATGCTCGATCACGTCGACCAACGCCCCGAGGCGGCCTCCTACGCCGTCGCCGCGATCCTACTCGCCAACGCCGCGATGGCCGCCCGCAACCTCGCGATCGCGGTCGGCTTTACCGCCGGCGGCGAGGCCGGGATCCTCCTCGAGGCGATCGTTCCGCTCGGGGCCGTCATCGTCCTCGCGTTCGCCGTCGCGGCCGCGACCGCCGACTGGAGCGAGTCCGGACCGATGGAACTCGAGAGCCCCTTCTCGCTGAAAAACGCTCTCGGGTTCGGTGCGGTCTTTCTCGTCGTCCTCGTCTTCGGATCGCTGGCCGAGACGTGGTTCGGGACGCTTGGCTTCTACGCGACGGCCGTCGCCAGCGGCTTCGTCTCGAGCGCCGGCGCAACCACTTCGGCGGTCGTCCTCTACCGGGGCGGCCAGCTCGGGCCCGCCGAGGCGACGATCGCCATCCTGCTCGCGACCGTCTCGAGCATCGTCGTCAAGGCCCTGTTGGCCGCGACGTCGACGAACGACGGCTTTCGCAACCGGGTCGCGGCCTACAGCACCGTCTTGCTCGTCGGCGGTGCGCTCGCGTCCGTACTGCTCGTCGTCTGAACTGAGACCGAGCATCGGCGGATCGACGTGAAACGGTCCTCGAACGGCGTTCCGACGCGGGCTGTTGAGCTGGGCTACGAGACGCTGCGACTGCTGCCGCCGCTGGACGTGACGAGCGGGAGATCGAGCTGGGGATGGCGCTGTTGCTCGAGGCGATCGATGAGGCCGCGTCCTGAAGCCCGGGACGGAATCGGTCACGTTTCTGGAAGCCGCACTCGATCACCTGAAAATTAGGAGGCAAATTATTTCCTAACTGACCGCGTAGAGTCGGGTATGTCACACCGGGTCGAGGACGAAACGACGATAAACGACAGCTATTCCGTCACGGTTCCGGCAGCGGTCCGACGCGAACTCGATATCGAAGCCGGGGACAAAATCCGCTGGCGCGTCACCGAAGACGGAACCCTCTCCGTCGAAGTTGTAACGCAACGGTACGGTGCGTTTTCCGAACTCGACCCCGTTGATATCGGTGAGGAAACCGATGCGGTCGACGATCACGACCTCATCCCCGGAGACTCCTAATGGCCCGAGTCGTCGTCGATGCGAACGTTCTCATCGCCGCTCGGTTATCGCGGGATCAAAACCACGACCGTGCGGTTGCCATCTCGAGAGCGGTCGATCACGGAACCCTCCCGACTGCATACGTGTTGAGCGACGTCCTCGAGGAAGTCATCAACTACCTCCAACGAAAGGGGTCACATGACGTTGCTGTACGGACACTCGACGCGATCATCGAAAGCAGTGGGTTCGAAATCGTCCATACGCCGAAACGCGATATCGATGCCGGACGATCGCTGTTCCGAAAGTACGAATCGCTCTCGCTGACGGATGCAGTCATCGCGGCGTCGATGGGCCGCCGCGAACTCGAGTTCCTCTACTCGTTCGACGACGGGTTCGATGCGGTCGACGGGATCACTCGTATCACGACGGCAACGAATCCGTTCGAGTAGTCTCTCTCCGTCCAGACAGGGACGATCGCTACTCGCCGCGAAGCTCGTCCATGTGATCGATTCGCTTCTGGACGAGGTCCGCCTTCCCGATGTCGTGGCGGATCCGCAGTCCCTCCTCGCCAGCGACGGCGAGCGCGTCCTCGACGATCTCCTCGGCCGCGGCGATCGAGTCGGCGGCCCCGACGACGGCGAACGACCGCGAGGTGGTCGTGTAGATGCCGTCGTCGCGTTCGTCCACGCTCGCGTAGTAGAGCAAGGCGTCGCCCGCGCTCTCTCGCGGCTCATCGCCGCTCGAGTTTTCCGTGGCGTGGACCGACCGCGCCACGCTCTCCTCATCGACCTGTACTTTCGCGCCGGCCTCAGGATCGGTCGGATAGCCGTCCGGCACGGCGTACTTACAGACCGTCGCCTGCTCGGCAAAGTCGAGCGCAGGCGGGGCCTCGCCGTCCCGCGCTGCGGTGAGGACCTCGAGGAAGTCCGTCTCGAGGACGGGCAGGGTGTTCATCGCCTCGGGGTCGCCAAAGCGGGCGTTGAACTCGACGACGCGGGGGCCGGTCTCGGTCAGCATGAACTGGCCGTAGAGGATGCCGCGGTAGTCCTCGAGGGCGTCGACGGTGGCCGCGATGATCTCGACGGCGTCGGTGTAGTCCTCGGGGGTCATGAACGGCAGCTCCGGCGTCGCGTCGGCGTAGCTGCCCATCCCACCGGTGTTTGGCCCTTCGTCGCCCTCGTAGGCGCGTTTGTGGTCCTGCACCGCGGGCGCGGTCCGGAACTCGCCGTTGGCGACGAACGCCTGGATCGTGAACTCCTCGCCGATCAGCCGCTCCTCTAAGACGATCCGATCGTAGTCGGACTCGCGGATGTACTCCTTGCCCTCCTCGGCGGAGACCTGATCGCCGATGACTTTGACGCCCTTGCCGCCGGTCAGCCCGGCGGGTTTGATCGCCAGGTCGCCGTCGTACTCGTCGATGTAGTCACACGCCGCGTCCATGTCGTCGAAGGTCTCGAAGTCGGGACAGCCCGGAATGTCGTTTTCCGCCATGAACCGCCGCTGGAAGGCCTTGTCCGTCTCGATCCGGGCGTCGGCCTCCTTCGGTCCGAACGGGTAGACCCCCGCTGCCTCGAGCGCGTCCGCGACGCCGGCCTCGAGGGGTGCTTCCGGACCGATAACGGCGATGGTCGCATCGATCTCCTCGGCGTAGTCGACGACGGCCTCGGGATCGGTTGTCTCGAGCGTCTCGAACCCGGCCGCGATCCGGGCGATGCCGGGGTTCTTGTTGCCGGCACAGGCGTAGAGGTCGGCCTCGCTGTCCTCGAGCGCGCGGGCGATGGCGTGTTCGCGGCCGCCGCCCCCGATCAGCAGCACGTTCTCTCGCATGGTCGATAGCGGAACGCACGAACCTGTAAGCCTTGCTCTTTCTTCGAGCCGAAAGTATACACGATCATGGCTACGCGACCGATCGCGTCCCGCTCGAATCGATAGAAAATATATGCCGCTTGGTTGTGATATTCCGTTCATGAACCGCCGCCCGTTCCTGCAGACCCTCGCCACTAGTGGTGTCCTCCTCTCAGCCGGCTGTACCGAGTCGCTTCCGCTCACCCGGTCGGGGTTGGAGACCGACGACGTGTTCGAAGAGTACTGGTACGAAGAGACGGATCTCCTCGTCCAGTTCCGCGATGACGTCGACGTAGAGCGGGCGATCCTCGTCGATTCCACGACCGACGAGGAATTCGATCGCGTTGAGGGACCGGTCGGAACCGTTCGCTTCCCCGTGATCTTCCCGAATCGGCTCGAGACGGTCTCCTCCAGTTATCCGGGACTTCGCGTCCGAGCCGAGACGCCGGACGGGACGGCGCACCTCTCCGTCTGGGAAGTGATCCACGGCGTGATGAGAGCCGTCGAACCGCTCCCGGACGGTCGCGCCAGGTTCACGCTCGAGAACCAGGGCGATGCGCCGCTTCTCGCGCGCTTCGTCGCGATCTACGGCGACGTTCCGAACCCGACGGTCGATCCACAGGCCGACTCGTTCGACCCGTCGACGTTCGATCCGGGGCCGGGCGTCATCGGTATCGAGGAGAATCGGCCGCTCTCACCGTCGAGAACCGATCTCGTCGTCCCGCCGGGCGAGACTAAACCGTTCGAAACGACCTACGCGCCGTTCGCGTTCCCCGACGGTGTCGACGCGGCCGACTGTGCCGGGGACGAGCGAACCGGCAAAATCGCCGTCGTTCCCGGTTCCGGCGGCAGCATGGCCTACGACTTCACGTACCGCCTCGAAGGCGAGCCAGCCACCCTCGAGGGACGAGCGGCGGCCTGTCCCGACTCCGTCGTCGACTCGAACTGACGCACACGCGGCTTCAGGTCCTGAAGCTGCGGAGTTTACCTTACGGCATCCGAAACGGTACGACACCACCGTCCGGGCCGACGGGATGACGAAATCGACGAGACCGTCATCGATCCTGTTCCCGGCCTGATGGTTTCCGGATGGTGGTTATTATAGTCGTCCGGTCGCTACGGTACGGGCAATGCAACAGTATCTCGAGTTGGTCGACACGGTCCTCTCGGAGGGCACTCACAAGCCCAACCGGACCGGCGTCGACACGATCTCGTCGTTCAGCGAACACTACGAGGTCGACCTGCAGGAAGGGTATCCCCTGCTCACGACCAAGGAGATGGACGGCTACCGCTGGAACTCGATGCTGCATGAAGTCTGCTGGTATCTCTCCGGCGAGGAACACATCCGCGACCTCCGCGAGGAGACCAAGATCTGGGACGCCTGGGCCGACGACGAAGGCCGTCTCGATACCGCCTACGGCCGCTTCTGGCGGCGGTTTCCCGTGCCCGAGGACGACGCCCGTCTCGAGGGCGAATCCTGGCCCGACGCGGCCCACCAGTGGGTCACCGAGGAGGCGGACGGTCGTCGGACCTTCGATCAGCTCCAGTACGTGATCGACACGCTCTCGGACTCGCCGAACTCCCGGCGGCTGGTGGTCAACGCCTGGCATCCCGCCAACGCAGCCGTCTCGACGCTGCCGCCCTGTCACTATAGCTTCGTCTTCAACGTGCAGGGCGACCGGCTGAACTGCCATCTCACGCAGCGCTCCGGCGACACCGCGCTCGGCATCCCCTTCAACATCGCGGCCTACGCGCTCCTGACGAAAGTGATCGCCCAGCAGACCGGCTTCGAACCCGGCACCTTCGCCCACACCGTCGTCGACACCCACGTCTACTGCGGCCGCGGCGACCGGGGCGACTGGTACGCCGATAACCTCGAGCCCCTCCAGTCGCGGCTGGCCGACGTCGACGAGCGGGCGGACTACCTCGAGATCAAGGAGTGGCTCGAGTCCGAAGCCCCTGCCGAGGCCGAGGGTGACGAACGCCTCGATCACGTGCCGGGCCTGCTCGAGCAGCTATCGCGCGAACCGCTCGAGCGCCCGACGCTCGCAGTCGCCGACGTCTCGATCGACGAACTGGGCTACGAGGACGTCGAGCTTCGGGAGTACGAGTCCCACGACGGCATCGAGTTCTCGGTGGCCGAATGAGCGAGGACCGCGACGTGACCGAGGCGGCGGCCGCCCTCGAGCCCGCCCGCGAACTCGTCGGCATCGTCGCCGTCGCCGAGAACGGCGTTATCGGCAGGGACGGCGATATGCCGTGGCACGTTCCCGCGGACCTGCAGCACTTCAAGGAGACCACGATGGGCCACCCGGTCATCATGGGTCGGGTGACCTACGAGGGGATCCTCGAGACGCTCGGCGAACCGCTGCCCGGCCGGACGACGGTCGTCCTGACGAGCCGGGACCTCGAGACGCCCGAGGGAGCCGTGGTCGCCCACGATCTCGAGTCGGCCCTCGAGCGGGCGGAGACGGCCGCGCGCGAGCGCCACGACGACGCAGACCGGATCTTCGTCGCGGGCGGCGCGACCGTCTACGAACAGTTCCTGCCCGCGCTCGACCGGCTGATCGTGACCGAGATCCACGACGACCCCGAGGGCGACACCTCCTTTCCGGAGTGGGACCGGTCCGAGTGGGACGTCGTCTCCCGCGACGATCGGGACGGGTTCGCCTTCCTCGAGTACGTCCGTCGGGACTGAGACGGCCGAAACCGGTTCGAAGCGTCGTTTTTCCCCCGACTCGGACGCGTAATACGTCGTTTGAGTCGGGGTCGGCGGGTGAGAGCGATCGCGGCGGTAGCGGCTGGGACCGGCGTGTGAACGCGATGGCCCGTCTCGTTTCCGCGTTCGGTGGCCGCGCTGGACTGCAGCCAGTACGATCGGCCGTCGATACCGACAGCTGTTGTGTTAGTTCGTTCCTATGACAGGTACGGCTCGTGAGGATTCTTGTGCGGTGCGCTCTCGAGTGACCGTTCAAGACAAGCATCTGTTTCCCCGGATGACTCGTCCCGAGTTGTCCCCCGCATCGGGATCACGGCGAGTGACGACGCTCCGGCACCGAATCGCCGGCGGTCGATAGAAGCGGGCTGCGTTCGACGCGCCCAGTTTCGCCGTCCGATCGGTCGGTTTTAACGAATGCGAACAGCGCGTGGGACACTCAGTGCCGCCCGAAAAACGATCATTGTTGATAGGTCGGCCCACGTCGGCTGAGAGCGACGATATCACGCTCTCGAAGGGCTCTCGAGGACATTTACCCGTCGAAACCCCTCGTAGACGGTGAAACGATAGCCCCGACTTATGCGAAAATTCGGCCAAGGACTGTCTACCCCGAACAAGGGAACCCAACGTGAGAGACATGACAGAAGAAACTGACAGTGGATTATTCGGCGATTCGCGGCGATCGTTCATGAAAAAGAGTGCGCTCACGGCGGGCGCAGTAGCGCTCGGGACTGCGGGCGCGGGGACTGCGACCGCTCAAGACGACGGCGGGAGCGGAAGCGTGGTCGTGTTCGGCGATGACTACGAACCCGGCGTCGACTTCACCGTCGCGTCGGCGCTGAACGACGGCACGAAAGACGAACTGTTCCAGGAGATCGGTGCCGAAGACGAGTTCGACACGCCCGACGACTGGGACGTCTACCTCATCAACTACGACGTCGGCGGCTCCGCGCCGTCGCTGGGCTTCCTGATGACCGAAGACGTCGACCTCAGTGCCGGCGATAGCGAGACGATGGGTGCGGACGGACAGTTCCGCAACGCGGAACTGGACATGGTCGAGGCCACCCCAGGCGAAACCGGCGGTGACGGTGGCGACGGCGGTGACGGTGGCGACGGCGACGATGGTGGCGATGGCGGCGACGGCGGCGAACCCGCGGCGGACGAAGAAGACGACGGGATGGGCGGCGGCAACGAGACCGACGGCGGCAACTAACCCGCTCGGTTTTCGATTTACCCCTTTTGTTCACAGTCGGTGACGGTTCCGGCCGTCGCTCTCGACGCGGAGTTCCGTAGACGAGATCCCAAGCCGATGCCGAGTCCACGTTCGGTCGAACGCCCGGTCTTGGACGATAGAGCGGCCGGCGATCGCCATCGTTTCGAAGAAACGGCCCGTTTCACACCGGGATTCGACGAGTCGGTGAGACGACTCTGCGGGAGCCGATTCGCGTACGTGTCAACGCGACAGGTGTACACAGCCGATTCGGAACTGTCGTGGCGGACTCCGATTCGATCCGTGCCCCGACCGATCCGTCCCGGCGACTCGCGACTCCCGTTGCCACCGTCCGGCAGTGGTCAACCGGCACACCGACAAATAACGGGTCCAGGCCGACATACTTGCGGTTCTCGACGGATTCAAATCACGGGGGCCCCAATTCCGGTCATGGCAACTGACGATTTCTCGGACGCGATCCGGGAGTTCGAACACGACGGCGAGACGTACAAGATGGCCGATCTCACGGTCCTCGAGGAGCGGGGCCTCTGTGACCTCGAGAAACTGCCGGTGAGCATCCGGATCCTGCTCGAGTCGGTGTTGCGTAACGCCGACGGGGAGACGATCGATGACGACGCCGTCCGGGCGGCGGCCTCGTGGGAACCCGACGTCCCGGACGCCGAGGTGCCGTTTACCGTCTCGCGGGTCGTCCTGCAGGACCTGACCGGCGTGCCGGCGGTCGTCGACCTCGCGGCGCTGCGCTCCGCGGCCGATCGCAAGGGCGTCGACCCGACGGTCGTCGAACCCGAAGTCCCCTGTGACCTCGTGATCGACCACAGCGTCCAGGTCGACCACTTCGGCAGCGACGACGCATACGAGAAGAACGTCGAAATCGAGTACGAACGTAACGAGGAGCGATACCGCGCGATCAAGTGGGCCGAACAGGCGTTCGACGAGTTCAACGTCGTCCCGCCGGGAACCGGGATCGTCCACCAGGTCAACCTGGAACACCTCGGCCGCGTCGTCCACGAGCGCGAAGTCGACGGCGAGCAGTGGCTCGTGCCCGACACGCTCGTCGGCACCGACAGCCACACCCCGATGATCGGCGGTATCGGATCCGTCGGCTGGGGTGTCGGCGGTATCGAGGCCGAGGCCGCGCTGCTCGGCCAGCCGATCAACATGAGCCTGCCGGAAGTCGTCGGCGTCCGTCTGTCGGGCGATCTCCCCGACGGTGCGACGGCGACGGACCTCGTGTTGCACATTACCGAGCGGCTCCGTGAGGTCGGCGTCGTCGACAAGTTCGTCGAATTCTACGGTCCCGGCGTCTCGGAACTCTCCGTGGCGGACCGGGCAACCATCTCGAACATGGCGCCCGAACAGGGCTCGACCATCAGCATGTTCCCCGTCGACGAAAAGACCCTCGAGTACCTCGAACTCACTGGTCGCGACGAGGACCATATCGAACTCGTCCGCGAGTACCTCGAGGCACAGGGGCTGTTCGGCGAACAGGAACCGGAGTACACGGAGACCGTCGACTTCGACCTCGGCGACGTCGAACCCAGCCTCGCGGGCCACAAGAAGCCCCACGACCGAATCCCGATGGGCGACCTCGATGACCACTTCCCGGCCCTGCTCGAGGAGGAGGGCGTCATCGGTCCCGGCGGCGAGCCGGCGATCGGCGACGGCAGCGGCGCGAGCGCGGCGGACGCGACCGACGCTGGACCGGGACTCCCGCTCGACGAGAAAGTACCCGTCGAACTCGAGGACGGCACCGAGATCGAGATCGGTCACGGCGACGTCCTCGTCAGCGCGATCACGTCCTGTACGAACACATCGAACCCGTCCGTAATGGTCGGTGCCGGCTTGCTGGCCCGTAACGCGGCCGAACGGGGACTCGCGGTGCCCGACTACGTCAAGACGAGCCTCGCGCCCGGAAGCCGCGTCGTCACGGAGTACCTCGAGCGAGCGGAGCTACTCGACGATCTGGAGGAACTGGGCTATCACGTCGTCGGCTACGGCTGTACGACCTGTATCGGGAACTCCGGGCCGCTCCCGGAGCCGATCGAGAACGCCATCGACGAACACGATCTCTGGACGACGAGCGTCCTCTCCGGCAATCGGAACTTCGAGGCCCGCATCCACCCGAAAATCAAGGCCAACTATCTCGCCAGCCCGCCGCTGGTCGTCGCCTACGGCCTCGCGGGACGGATGGATATCGACCTCGAGAACGAGCCGATCGGCACCGACGACGACGGCGAGGCGGTCTACCTCGAGGACATCTGGCCCGACACCGAGGAGATCCGCGACACGATCCACGACAGCGTCTCGCCGGAGATGTTCGAGGAGAAGTACGCCAGCGTCTACGAGGGCGACGAGCGCTGGGAGGCACTCGACGCACCGACCGGCGCGGTCTACGACTGGGACCCCGAATCGACGTACATCCGCGAGCCGCCGTTCTTCCAGGACTTCCCGCTCGAGAAACCCGGCGTCGACAACGTCGAGGACGCCCGCGCACTGTTGACGCTCGGTGACACCGTCACGACCGACCACATCAGCCCCGCCGGACCGTTCGGCGAGGACCTGCCAGCCGGCCAGTGGCTCAAAGAGCGCGGCGTCGAGCCCTACGAGTTCAACACCTACGGCTCGCGCCGTGGCAACCACGAGGTCATGATGCGTGGCACCTTCGCGAACGTCCGCATCAAAAACGAACTGCTGGACGGCAAGGAGGGTGGCTACACCATCCACCACCCGACCGGCGAGGAGACCACCGTCTTCGAAGCATCCGAGCGCTACCGCGAGGAAGACACGCCGCTGATCGTCATGGCCGGCGAAGAACTCGGGACCGGCTCGAGCCGTGACTGGGCCGCGAAAGGGACCGACCTGCTCGGGATCCGCGCGACCATCGGCAAGAGCTACGAGCGGATCTACCGTGACAACCTCATCGGCATGGGCGTCTTGCCCCTGCAGTTCCAGGACGGCGAGGGCTGGGAGGAACTCGGCCTCGAGGGCGACGAGTACTTCGAAATCGAGGGCTTAGAGGACGGTCTCGAGCCCAACGCTGAGCTGACCGTGACCGCCGAAGCCGACGACGGCACCGTCACCGAGTTCGAGGTCACCGCACAGGTCGACACGCCGATGGCTGTCGAGTACGTCGAGAACGGTGGCGTTCTTCACCTCGTACTCCGACGACTGCTGCAGGAAAAGACGCAGTAGCGACCTCGAGACCGACGGATTCGGTTTTCAGTTTGCCGTTCGGTCACCGCAGTTGCCCGTCTGGCCGCAGGCGGCGATAAACGGGCGATTGCAGCGCGGAGACCGTCGGATTACTGTCGGACGTATCGCGTTGGTGTGTGAGAACTATGGTGTCCCACGTCGTTCGTTGCCGGGAGGTGCCAACGCGATGCACGAACCCGATTCCACTCGACGGACAGCGCTGAAAGGACTCGCCCTTCTCGGTGCCGGTACGACCGGTATCGGCGTCGCAGCGGCCGAGGACCACCGTAACGGCGACGGGAACCACGGTGACGACCCCGGAGACGGCCAGCGGTCTTCCCCTTCCGGCCTCTTCGTCGCAACTCTCGAGCCCCGAGAGGGTGTCGAGACGGACGCACGGGGAACGGCGTTGGTTCAGGAACGGCAGGACGGGCTGAAGTTCGTTCTCCAGGTCTCGAACCTCGAGAACGCGTTTATGGGCCACGTTCACGAGGACGAGACCCTCGGCCCGATCGCCGTCTGGCTGTACGATTTCCTGACGCAAGACGAACGCCTCGAGGAGGGCCGTTTCTCCGGGATCTTGGACGCCGGGACGATCACCGACGAGGCTGTCGCGGAGGGACGCGTGCCGGAGGCCGAATCGGAGACCGTCGACGATCTGCTCGGCAAGCTCGAGGCCGGCGAGGCGTACGTGAACGTTCATACGGAAGCGTACCCCAGCGGCGAAATCGCCGGGGCCCTCGTCCCGTTCGATCCGTCGGACATGATGCGTCGCGGTGGTTTCGACGACGGTTCCGAATCGGACGATCCCTAATGCGAATCCGACACGTCCAGCGCGGGGCCGCGAACGGAGGCAGCGGCACCGTCTCGGAGCCAGTCGGTATCGGGTTCCGAACTGGCGGTGTTTACGCGCGCGAGTCGTAACTCAGTGGGCGAATCGTTTCAGTGGCTCCGATAGCGATGCCATCCGCTAGTCGCCGACGAGCGGCGGGCACGCCGGCCTTTTACAGCGGCCGGCCGTAGGGCGAGCCATGACCGACCCGACACGGCGCAACCGGCTCGACGAGGAGGAAAGCCCCTACCTGCGCCAGCACGCGGACAACCCCGTCAACTGGCAGCCGTGGGACGAGCAGGCCCTCGCGGCCGCGAAAGAGCGCGACGTGCCCATCTTCCTCTCGATCGGCTACTCGGCGTGTCACTGGTGTCACGTCATGGAAGAGGAGAGCTTCGCCGACGAGGCCGTCGCCGAGATACTCAACGAGAACTTCGTCCCGATCAAGGTCGACCGCGAGGAGCGCCCGGACGTCGACAGCATCTACATGACCGTCTGTCAGCTCGTCCGCGGACAGGGCGGCTGGCCGCTCTCGGCGTGGCTCACCCCCGAGGGCAAGCCCTTCTTCATCGGGACCTACTTCCCGCGGGATGGCGAGCGGGGTCAGCCCGGCTTTCCGGACCTCTGTCAGCGGATCAGCGACTCCTGGGAAAGCGAGGAGGACCGCGAGGAGATGCAACACCGCGCCCAGCAGTGGACCGACGCCGCCAAAGACCGCCTCGAGGAGACGCCGGATTCCGCGGGGGTCGACGCCGGCGTCGCTGCGGAGCCACCCTCGAGCGACGTTCTCGAGACGGCCGCCGACGCCGTCCTCCGGAGTGCGGATCGCCAGTACGGCGGGTTCGGCACCGGGCAGAAGTTCCCCCAGCCCTCGCGGCTGCGTGTCCTCGCGCGGACGTACGACCGCACCGGCCGCGAGGAGTACCGCGAGGTACTCGAGGAGACGCTGGACGCGATGGCCGCCGGCGGACTCGCCGACCACGTCGGCGGCGGCTTTCATCGCTACTGCGTCGACCGGGACTGGACGGTCCCCCACTTCGAGAAGATGCTCTACGACAACGCGGAGATCCCACGGGCCTTCCTCGCGGGCTACCAGCTTACCGGCGAGGACCGCTATGCCGAGACCGTCGCGGACACGCTGGCGTTCGTCGATCGGGAGCTGACCCACGACGAGGGCGGCTTCTTCAGCACCCTCGACGCCCAGAGCGAGGATCCCGAAACGGGCGAGCGCGAGGAGGGCGCGTTCTACGTCTGGACCCCCGAGGAGGTCCACGACGTCATTGCGGACGAGACCGACGCCTCGCTGTTCTGTGCCCGGTACGACATCACGGAATCGGGCAACTTCGAGGGGCAGAACCAGCCCAACCGTATCGCCCGGGTGTCTGAGCTGGCCTCGCAGTTCGACCTCGCGGAGAGCGAGGTCTTGAAGCGACTCGACTCGGCCCGGAAGCGGCTGTTCGAGGCCCGCGAGGAGCGGCCCCGGCCGGACCGCGACGAGAAAATACTGGCGGGCTGGAACGGGCTGATGATCTCGACCTACGCCGAGGCGGCGCTGGTACTCGGCGAGGACGAGTACGCCGAAACCGCGGTCGACGCCCTCGAGTTCGTCCGGGATCGACTCTGGGATACAGAGAGCCAGCGCCTCTCGCGGCGCTACAAAGCTGGTGACGTCAAGGTCGACGGCTACCTCGAGGACTACGCCTTCCTCGCGCGGGGCGCACTCGATTGCTATCAGGCCACCGGCGACGTCGACCACCTCGCCTTCGCGCTCGAGTTGGCCCGGGTCATCGAGGCCGAGTTCTGGGACGCCGACCGCGGGACGCTCTATTTCACGCCCGAGAGCGGCGAGTCGCTCGTGACGCGACCGCAGGAACTGGGCGACCAGTCGACGCCCTCGTCGACCGGCGTGGCGGTCGAAACGCTGCTTGCCCTCGATGAGTTCGCTGACGACGATTTCAGCGAAATCGCCGCGACCGTCCTCGAGACGCACGCGAACGAACTCGAGGCAAACGCGCTCGAACACGCGACGCTTTGCATCGGGGCCGACCGGTTCGAAGCCGGCGCGCTCGAGGTGACCGTCGCGGCCGACGAGTTGCCGACCGAGTGGCGCGAGGCGTTCGCCTCGCGGTACTTCCCCGATCGGCTGTTCGCGTTGCGACCGCCGACCGAGGCGGGCCTCGAGACGTGGCTCGAGACGCTAGGGCTCGCGGACGCGCCTCCGATCTGGGCCGGCCGCGAGGCCCGCGACGGCGAGCCGACGCTGTACGTTTGTCGCGATCGGACCTGCTCGCCGCCGACCCACGACGTGGACGAGGCGCTCGAGTGGCTGGGAGAGCATGCGGCGGTCGAAGGCTCGGGAGCGGGGACGCTCGCGGAGGACGAAAGCCCGTTTTGATCGGCCGAGCGGGAGGCGTTCGCCCGCTCAGTCGTCCGACTCGAACGTCGGATCGCGGTCCGCATCGGCGACGACCGCTCGATCGGGGAGGGTCGGCGTCGGGGCTCGGCCCAGCGTGAGCAGGCGTTCGGTGCGGGTGATCTCCGAGGCGCCCGGATCGTCCTTCTCTATCTCCTCGAATTCGACGGCCACGCCGTTGGCTTCGGCGGCGATCCGCACGGCACACAGCTGATAGGACGGGTAGAACACCGGCGGGAGGACCCCCGCGACGACGTCGCGGCGGTGGAGGCGCTTCAGCCACGTGCCGGTGTTGACGAGCAACCGGCCCTCGACATCGTTCAGCAGCGGGCGATGGGTGTGGCCGTAACAGAAAACCGCCGTCTCAGGACGTTCGGCGAACACCTCGCGGGCGGCGGCCGCGTACGGCTCGTCGGGGTCGACGGTGAGGTCCGCCTCGAACACGCCGAACCGGTCGACCGTCCGCTCGACATCGCGGAGGATGAAATAGAGCGGAACGCCCGCAAGCACCAGGACACCGGCGATCGCCGCGTTAGCGACGAGGAGGAAGTGGACCGCCTCCCCGACGAGGCCCAGCCGGGTGAGTATCGCGTCCGCCGTCTCGACGGGCATCGTCCAGATGCCGGCGACGTCCAGTCCGGCGAGTACCGCGAGCAGGACGCTGATATTGAACAACAACAGGACCGGGATCACGGCGTACCGAAGGAGTGGATTCATCTCCCGATAGAAGTACTTGGAGAGGAGCCAGCTGGGGACCCGTTCGGTCGGCGTCACCGCCTGCACGTCTTTCAACCAGTTGAACCGCCCCCGTTCGGACAGGCGGCCGGCCCTGCTCGTCACGTTGGTGTTGTAGTAGTAGCCGAGCGGCCGCTCGGACGGATTACCGAAGTCCTCGAACCGATTGTTGGGATCGCGCTGGTGGCCGTGTTCGAAATAGATCGTCCGGTCGCCGACCGACCGGGTGAGCGATTCGGCCCGGACGAGGTCGACGTTGTATTCGGCCAGTCGCTCGCCGTACTCGTCGTACGCCGCGAGTTCGTTGTCGTGGTTGCCCGGCAACAGCGTGATCGGCACCGAATCGCCCGTCTCGCGTAACTGTTCGAACAGTTCGGGATACCGCTCAGTCAGGATATCGAACTTCGCCGGTCCGTCGACTTCGGTGAACTCCCACAGCCCGAACGCATCGCCGTTGATGACGAGTTCCGCGTCCTCGTCGGTCGTCGCGAGCCGCTCGAGGAAGGCGAGCAACTCGTCGAGGAAGTCGACCTCTCCCAGTTGTTCGTCGCCGCCGATGTGGAGATCGCTGATCACGTAGTGGACCGAATCGTCGCCGTCGGCTGCCATAGCGTTTCAGTCCGACGGCGGAACGGATAGTGCTGGGGCCTTCCTGGCGACGAGACGCGCCGCTGGTGGCAGTGTCCACGCGCCAGCGCAGACAGCAACCGAACGGCAAAACAGAGACGGTCGGGATCGCTTATGCCAGTTCCCGCTCGAGCTGGTCGGCCAGCCAGACTGCCGGCGGCACGTCTTCTTCCTCGACGAACCGGACGATCTCCTCGCCGTCGTCGGTCTCGACGACGATCGTCGGGATGTACTCGATGTCGTACGCCTCGACGCCCGGTCCCTGCTTGTCCTCATCGACGTTGACCTCCTCGATACGGTCATCGGGGACCTCGGCTGCCTCGAGTGCTGCACCGAAATCGGGCAACAGAGCGCGACAGTCCTTACACCAGTCCCCGCCCCAGACGGTGTACACGAGTTCGTCGTTGTGCGCTGCGAGCGTCTCGACCGCCTCCTCGTAGGACGCCGCGTCCCACGTGGGGTTCGGCCGCATGGTCTCGAGACTCATACGCACGACTTGTCGGTCGGTGGGCTTAACGGCGGTGTTTCCGACGGGAGACTCGCTCGAGGATCCGTTCCCACTGTTCGGCTCTATTGGAAGTACAGTTATTGGACAACTCCCGGCTCGAACGAAGCACGGTGTGTGTTGGACGATTGCTTCGACAGGGAGCCCAGCGCGCGTATTTTCAGGTGTCGACTGTCGGCTCCCGCATCCCGTGGCGGCCTCGCCTTGGTGACGTTGCCGGGACTGTCCCTGAACGAACGCCGATCGGGGGTGTACAACTCGAATCCACGCTTCGCCATCCGGCCGTTGGCTCGCTTTCTGGCCACACGAAAGCAACCGATATCCCCGCAATCGACTCCCTGTTCGAATAGCGGTAGCTGCTCCGTGAAAAGACGGAATCGTGGCTGTCGGGCGCAGTCGCTATAGCTCGGGCTCGTCGAGTCGCATGTTGACCGTTTTCGTCTGCGTATAGTGATCGAGCGTTTCTTCAGCGCATTCACGGCCGATTCCAGAGCGTTTGTACCCGCCGAACGGAACACCGAGGTCGTCGCCGGGGTATTTGTTAACTGCGATCAGTCCAGCTTCGATATCCGAAGCAGCCTGATGGGCGAGGGATGCGTTTTCGGTGATCACGTATCCCGCGAGCCCGTACTCGATATCGTTAGCCATCTCGATCGCTTCGTCGTAGTCGGAGAACGTGAGGAGACACTCGACTGGGCCGAAGATCTCCTCCTGTGCAATTCTCATATCGTTACTGACGTCGTCGAAGATCGTCGGCTCGATGAACCATCCGTCCTCGAGGTCCGGATCGTCTGGAGCGCTCCCCCCAGTCAGTACGGTTGCGCCTTCCTCTGTCCCGAGTTCGATATAGTCCGTGACCTTCTCGTACTGGCCCTGATGTGCCAGGGGGCCCATCATGGTCCCCTCTTCGAGGGGATCGCCAACGGTGTAGTCGGCTGCGTGGTCGAGGAACGCCTCCGTGAACTCCTCCTTAATGTCCTCGTGGAGGAGGATACGCGACGCGGCGTCACACGCCTGCCCAGTGTTGTAGAAGATGCCGTCCGCGGCCGCTTCGGCAGCGGTTTCGACATCTGCATCGGGGAACACGATCATAGGGCTCTTCCCACCGAGCTCAAGCGTCACCGGTGTGATGTTGGCCGCGGCTGCCTTCATAATCGTCTCTCCGGTCAGATCCTCGCCAGTGAACGCGAGCTTGCGAACGTCTTCGTGTTCCGTCAGTGGAGCGCCGGCCTCTTCGCCGTATCCGGGAACGACGTTCAAAACGCCGTCAGGGAGAATGCCCTCGGACAGTTGAGCAGCGTATAGAGCAGTCAGCGGTGTGAGTTCTGCGGGTTTTATCACGACGGTGTTCCCGGTCGCTAGCGCGGGGCCGACTTTCCACGATAGAAGATAGAGGGGGAAGTTCCACGGCGTGATCTGTCCACAAACTCCGTAGGGTTCGCGTTGTGTATACACCAGGGAATCCCCGTCAACGGGGATCTGCTTTCCGCCGTGTGACCGTGCGATATCCGCATAATACGAGAGGAAAGCGACCGCACCGTCGATCTCTTCTTTTGCGTATTCGAGTGGTTTCCCCGTGTCGAGGCTCTCGAGAAGACCGAGTGTGTCACGGTGTGCCGAAAGTTCATCGGCCCACTCGTTTAGCAACGCGGACCGCTCGGTGACTCCGAGATCGCTCCATTCTCCCTTGAAAGAGGATTGTGCAGCGTCGACGGCAGTCTCGATATCCTCGCTGGTACATCGTGGGACTTCTGCGATCGTTTCGTCGATCACTGGGTCCGTCGTCCGGAAGGTCTCCCCGGTGCTTGCCGATCGCGTTTCGCCGTCAATCCAAGCGCCGAAGGTGATCTCCGCAGTTGCTTCGTCGATCGCGCGGCGGTGTCGCTGCCGGATCTCTCCGTGGGATTCCTCGTTATCCATACACGGTGTGATTGCTTCCAATCTTATTAAACGTTGTTCATAATTCTCCTATTAAGTTGACTCTGGGTCGATAATGAGGGAGAAATAGAAATCGATAGCAGCGGTACTGTGTCGGAAATCTCCCGCCGATGTGGTGCGGGCATGAGGAACGTCGGGCACTGTCCGTTCGAGAAGTGAGTGGCCCACCGCGAGAAACACGGTTTCCCCGTAGTCGGGTTTCTCGTCGGCCGATCCGGTTCTCGGACTGCTTGCCCTCGAGTCGATCCGGACGACCCAACGATATCGACCGAACCGCGTCGAACGGGGTCCCCCACCGTCAAATTCGGAGCGGACGGTTCCGGGGTGACGAGCGGACGAGTACTCGAGAGGACGATCGAACGGATGGTGTAGTACTACGATCACCGTCGGCTCCATCGGCGCTTGACGGACGAAGCAAGTCGTGGCGGGACGGTTCCCGACTGTCCCGATGTTGTATGCTGTTCAAATAGAATCATATCTGTAGAATTTAGACCACATATTGTGCGCTAGTAGTAAACTATATAGTGTGAAACCCTCATATGTTGGACCATGTCAGCCACGACATACGGTGCATGGTCTCTGTTGCCACTGATACTCGCGATCGGTGTCGCCATCAAAACTCGGAAAGCGATTATCGGGCTGTTTTTAGGTGTCTGGTCCGGAGGCGCGATTTATCGCTACTTCGATGGGGTTGATCTCGCCGCAAGTCTCTTTAACGGGGTCGGGCTCCCGTCCTACGAACCGCTCAATATTGTCGTTGGTATCATTATCGCTGGATTCTGGGGTTCGATCGATGCGCTTCAGTGGATCTCGGAGTCAGTCGGTGAAAGCGTGTTCAACATGCAGATCATCCTCTTAGTTCTGTTCTTAGGTTCCGCTATTGCGATGATCTGGAAGTTGGGTGGGACACTCGCCGCCGCAGAGAAGGTCACTGAGTACGTCGATAGCAAACGAAAAGCCGGGCTGGCAGCGTGGCTAATGGGCATCGGGTTATTTTTCGACGATTACGCCAACGCGGCGATCGTTGGGACGACGATGAAAGACATCTCGGACGAGCTTAATATGTCTCGCGAAAAGCTGTCCTATATCGTCGACTCTACGGCCGCACCGGTTTCGACTCTTGCATTATCTTCGTGGGTCGCCTTCCAGATGTCAATGATCAACACTGGCTACGAAGCAACGGATATTCCGGCCAGTGAAGTCCCGTCTTCTTTCTTAATATTTATCAAATCCATCCCGTTCAACATGTATTCTATCTTGGCGATCGTCATGGTTGGGATTATCGTGGTCACCCAGCGCGACTTCGGTGCGATGCTGTCTGCGGAACATCGTGCCCGTGAAACCGGGAAGGTCAACGGGGAAAAGGCACAGCCGATGCAGGACATAAAAGGGGAACTGGGAGATCCTATCGAGGGAGCGCCGAGAATGCTCCGGACGTTTTTCGTTCCCGTCCTCGTTCTTCTGGGTGTCGTCACGGTCGGTGCAATCATAACGGGATACGAACCCGGACGAACACTGCGAGAGATACTGATCAACGCGAACTACATTTTCACCATCGTCGTTGGTTCGTTCGCGATGGTCGGGTCGACGTGGTACTACGCATACTTCTACGACTATATGTCAGTCGGTGAGAGCGTGGACACCTCCGTGAAAGGATTTAAGATTCAGTACATCACAAAGCCGCTTAGTTAGAACGTCTGCTTGCTGAAGGTGTGTCTACGACCCAGCAAGCAGACAGTGAGATTCACGAGGACCAGCTCCTTAACTTCCTCGTCAACTGCCTTGACGAGGAAGTTTCTCTCAACCTCGCCAACAACGCTGAAATCGGTGCAGAGGACATCTACGAGGTCCTCGTCGGCGCGACCGCCGACGGGACCTCGATCTCGACGCTGTGCAACTCCAGTGAAGACTCCCCATCGGCGAACACGATTCTCTATCATCTACGGACGAAGTTCGAGCCGGAACGGCTCGAACGCGTCGCTAACACGCTTCTTCGCCGAGACATCGTCGAACTGCTCCCCGAGCAGGTGGAGGTCTGCGCAGACCTCCACCTGCGGCCCTACTACGGTGATGAAGACGACACGGAGAACCTCTATCACTCGGAAGCCAAGCGTGGAACCACCGCATTCCACGCCTACGCCACACTCTACGCGCGTGTGAAGAACAAACGCTACACGCTGGCGGTGCGCCGTCTCGAAGACGGCGACACCGCCAGCAGCGTCCTCGCTGAGTTCCTCGGTGTCCTCGACGGCCTTGACACCGACGTCAAGGCCGTCTATCTTGATCGCGGATTCTACGACAGCAAGTGTCTCACGCTGTTACAGACGCACAACTACGCCTACGTTGTCCCGATCATCCGGTGGGGTGAAGCGATTCAGCAGGAACTCTCGGAAGGGTGGAGTCGCGTCATCCAACACGATCTGACGGGGAAACTCGACGGTCACAGCTGGACCGTCGAGTTTCCCGTCTACATCGACTGTACGTACCTGAACGGACGGTACGACGAGCACGGCGTGGCGCGTCACGGCTACGCCGCTGACGCGCCGTTCATCGAGAATCCACGCGACGCTCGATACCACTACTCGAAACGGTTCGGTATCGAGTCGAGCTATCGGTTGTCTGAGCAAGCGATAGCGACGACAACGACGCGAGACTCCACGGTGAGACTGCTGTACGTCGTGGTGAGTCTGCTGTTGCAGAACACGTGGCGGTATCTGCACTACGAATACGTGGCGACGCCGCGCCGAGGCGGGCGTCGCCTCTGGTGGTGGCCGTACAAGGAGTTCGTGAATATGGTTCGACGGGCAGCGTGGACGGCCCTCGCGGTGCGTCGGGCCGTCCCCGCGAACCGGCCACCAGACGACCGGTTCCACCGGTAGTCACCCACCGAGTACGGCGTCTCCGCAAGTGGCAACGCTGTCGCGTCGGCGGCTGAGCGCCGCCGACAGCGACAGCTCCGCCTTCGATCAGCGTTGCTCAACCGTGATCGACGACTCACCACAACAGAACAGATGGCTCAAGTCGGATTAGCCGGCGATGCTTTGTGAGGTACTGAGATTATGCTGACGCCGCTGACGATCCTCGTGTTGGCGTGGACTATTGGCTCTGTCGTCGAACAGCTGGGAACTGGCGAATACGTTGCAACGTACGCGACGATGGTATTGACGCCTGAAACGCTCCCCATCGTTGTTCTGCTGATTGGATCGTTCATGGCGTTTACGATGGGCGACTCTTGGGCCGTTATGGCGGTTCTGACTCCCATCGCAGTTCCGCTCGCCTGGGAGCTTACCGCCAGTCACACGATGGTCGCTGTCGTCGTCGGCGCAACGTTCTCAGGAGCCATCTTCGGAGATCACTCTTCGCCAGTTGCTCCAACGACGGTACTCGCGGCGACGTTCACCGGAGCGGACCTGATAGACCACGTCCGAACACAGGTTTACTACGCGCTCACTGTCGTCGCAGTTTCCACGGTCTTACTCCTGACGTGGGGGTACGGTTCCCCCATTTGGGGACGCTCGATCTGGGCAGCCGTCGCACTACTTCTCGTTGGGAGCGTCCTCCTGACCGGTATCGTTTATTTCCTTTCGGGATGGGACGCGAGGCGAAAGAACATCTCGGCTACCGTCACGAATCACGAAACGCATAGCGTGGAGGCCGGTGATGACTGACCCATCTCAGAGATCTAATTAGTCGGCCCTCGATCCGTCCGGCCGTAGCCGACCCCTTGTTTGAACGGAGTGCAACTATAATCCTATTACTCGTTCAATATCCTATATAAGAAAGTTTTATTACATTTGGGTCCAGATAACGCGTATGGACCTGGACAACCCCGACCACAAAGAACTGTACCGTGAACGCACACAGGGTAACAAGGAGTTTTTCGAACGTGCGAAGAAAGTGACGCCGCTCGGTGTCGAATCCAACGTGCGACATTTCGATCCGTATCCGATCTACGTGAATCGCGCGGAAGGATCGTACGTTTACGACGTCGACGGGAACGAATACCTCGACTTCTTGATGGCTCTCGGTCCCAAAATCTTGGGTCACAATCACCCTGCTGTTACTGAAGCAGTGAAAGAACAAGCAGAGAGGGCTGATCTAACCGCCACTCCACAGGTCATCAGTATCGAACTGATGGAAAAAATCGTCGATTGGGTTCCCAGTATCGAGAAGGTCCGTTTGACAAACAGCGGTTCGGAAGCGACCATGCACGCTCTCCGCGTAGCTCGATCGTATACTGGCAACGACAAGATCGCCAAACCGGAAGGTGGCTACGGCGGTGCACACGATTATCTTCTCCAGAGCGTCCTCGCTGACGAAGACGCATTGGGAGACGAAAAACGGCCGAATACGGTGTCATACGGGTCGGGAATTCCAGACCAAATCAGCGATCTCACTGTCGCGTTCCCCTTCAACGATAAGGAAGCGACGGAGGAAATCCTCCGAGAACACGCCGATGACTTAGCCGCAGTCATCATCGAGCCGGTTATGTTTTCAGCTGGCTGTCTGAAACCGCAGGACGGCTACCACGAATTCCTCCGTGACCTGACGGACGAGTTGGACATCGTCCTGATTTGGGACGAAGTCATGACCGGCTTCCGTCTCGCTCCGGGTGGCGCCCAAGAGCGGTTCGGGATCGAACCGGACATGACGACGTTCGCGAAAGCGGTCGGCGGGGGATATCAGATGGCCGGATTCGGCGGAACGGCCGACATCATGAACGAGATTATCCCACCGGACGAATCCAACGCACAAGAGAGTTGGCAGACGACGGCGTTCCACGGTGGAACGTACAACGGCCACCCCGTCTCGGCAGCCGCCTCGCTAAAGACCCTCGAGGTCCTCGAGGAGGAGGACGTCTACGCCGACATCGATCGAAAAGGGGAACTGCTCTTCGATGGGTTACAGGACGTCATCGACGACGTCGGCATTCCGGCCCACGTCGAGTACATCGGTTCGGCGGGTCAGGTCCTCATGATGGATGACGACCTGGACGGGTTCCGCGATCTGTTCGGCGCAAACGGCGACCAGTTCAACGACTGGTTCGTCGAGGCCGCTGCTCGCGGCGTTCTCTTCGGCATTCCGCCGCAAGGCGAGCGGTTCTTTACTGCGTATAGCCACACCGAGGACGAAATCGAACGCGCCCTCGAGGTAGCCGAGGATGCGTTCAAGGCGGTCGACCACGAGTACGACCAATAACGCTGTCGGTCCCCGCCTCTAGTAGCCGGCACGTCCTGCCTCTGTCCAGCACGGGTTTACGTCTCGAAACCATATTGTGGGTCAATGAAAGGGAGTATCCTAGACACGATCGGCTCGCCGCTGGTCCAGGTCGACTCGCCGGAGGGCGCGACGGTCGCGGCCAAGATCGAATCGTTCAATCCCGGCGGCTCGGCCAAGGACCGGCCGGCCCGCGAGATGGTACGGGCCGCCGAACGCGACGGGCTGATCGAACCCGGCGACTGGCTCGTCGAACCCACGAGCGGCAATACGGGGATCGGCCTCGCGCTCGTCGCGGCTGCCCGCGACTACGACCTGACGATCGTCATGCCGTCGGACAAATCGAAGGAACGCCAACAGGTCATGGCGGCCTACGGGGCCGACCTCGAGTTGGTCGACGGCAACATGGAAGATGCCCGCGCCCGCGCGGAGGAACTCGAGGCCGAGGGTGCGGTCCAGCTCGGCCAGTTCGAGAACCCCGCGAACCCCGAGGCCCACTACAAGACGACCGGGCCGGAGATCATCGAACAGGTCGGCGACCGCGAGATCGACGCCTTCGTCGCCGGCGTCGGCACCGGCGGCACCATCTCGGGGATCGGCCGACGGCTCCGCGAGGAGTATCCCGAGATGGAGATCGTCGCCGTCGAACCCGAACGAAACGCCGTCCTCTCGACCGGCGAATCCGGCAACGACGAGTTCCAGGGGATGGGGCCGGGCTTCGTCAGCGACAACCTCGATCTCGACCTGCTCGATCGCGTCGAGACGGTGGCGCTCGAGGACGCCGAGGCGGAGTGTCGCCGCCTCGCGCGCGAAGAGGGAATCCTCGTGGGCCAATCGAGCGGCGCGACCAGTCTCGTCTCCCAGCGGGTCGCCCGCGAGATCGCCGATCCCGCCCTCGAGTGTCCGGAGGTCCCGACGGCGTTCGACGAGGGCACGCAACCGGCCTCGCCCGAGACCGACGGCGGACAGGTCGACGACTGCCCGCTCGTCGTCACGGTCTTCTGGGACAGCGGCGAGCGCTATCTCTCGACCGGCCTCTTCGATTGACCGGCTCGAGCAGCGCGATTTCGCCCGGCTCGTCGTGTCTTCGTCGACCCGTTCCCCGAATCGATCTGGTAAAAATAACTCTTTGACCTAGCCGAACCGCCTTTAGGGTCCCCTTCGTACGGTCAGGTACAATGACACGCCCCTCCAGGCGGACGCTACTGAGTAGCACTGCAGGATTGCTCGCGCTCTCGGCCGGCTGTATTGCCGACGGGACCGACGACTCGCCCGACGACAACGACGAGAGTGACGATCCCAGCGAAGACGACCCCGGATCGGACGACGGAGGCGAGGACCTCCCCGAGGAGGTGGCCGGCTACGAGACACAAAACTACCAGTTCTCCACGGATACGGAGACGGAGACGTCATCTGTCGACCTCGTCCGGGACGCCGACGACGCGACCGAGTGGCTCGAGACGCGTACGCTCTCCGACACCGACCCCCTCACCGGCTTCGTCGACGACACCGACTTCGAGACGTCGGTCCTGGTCTCGCTCGAGTCCGAGGCACCGAACCCCTGTTACGAGTTGGTCCTCGAGTCGATCGATGTCCAACCGATCGAGGACGACGAGACCGACGAGGGGAACGAAACCGACGACGGGAGCGAGACCGACGGCGACGACGAACCCAGTAGCAGCAGTACCGGCGGCGACGGCGAGACCGATAGCGATGGGACGGACGGAAGCGCCGACAAGGAACTCGTCCTCGAGGCAGGTGTACGGGACACGGCGGACGAGAACGAGGCCTGTACCCCGGTGATCACGACCGTCGGCCGGCTCGTTCGGGTGACCTTCGAATCGGAGCCGCTGACGGCGCTTTCCGCGACGGTCGTCGATCACGAGGGCAACACCAGCGGTGCCTTGATGCGCAGCGACAGCGCCAGCGCGTCGGAGAGTACGAGCGTCGAGTCGGACGACGGAACGGCCGAGGACGGCTCGTAACCGCTCGAGCGAACGACGGCCCCGCTACGGCGTATATTCCGTCTCGGTCAGGCGAACGACCAGCGTCTCCGCGACGTCCCGGAGATCGTACTCCGGAAGATCGCCGTCCGTTCGCCGGACGTACAGCGGCTCGACGAGCCGATAGGTCGGTCCCCCGCCGGCTCCGCTCGAGGCTGCAGTGGCTTCGTTTTCTCCACCCTCGCTCGCGGTCGTGGACTCGTCGTCCCCGCTCGGGGCCGCCGTATCAGGTGTGTCGACCTCGTCGTCGACGGCGGGGGCGACTCGCTCGAGGCCGTAGATCTTGCAGAACTCGCCGGTCTCGTCGGCGTCGACCTCGCCGTTCCGGAGTTGCGTCGCGAGCGCTCGCGAGAGCCACTCGTCGTCGCTGATGCTCGGTTCCTGGACGAACGCCTCGTCGACGAACCGCGTGCAGTACCAGTTCAGGTCGTTCAGCAGCGAGACGGCGGCCCCGACGCTGACCGTCCGCAGGGCCAGCGAGTTCTCGAACGGCCGCTCCAAGTCGTAGGTCGCGAGCGCCTCGCGGGCCGTCTCCCGCGAGAGGAGTTCGTACTGGAGGTCGCTCCCGGCCTCGCCGATGAGACAGACGCGGGTCACTGGTTCGTGGTGTGTCCGACGGCGTAATGGGGGTTTCGGCTTCTCTGTGATGAGGATCGACTGGATCCGCTGGCGGAGACAGCACGACTACGAAAGCCCCTTTCAGACCCACCCAAGCGGTGGTTGGTCGGGCGGGCAGGAACGGCGTGAAAACGAGCGGTTCGAAGACGGCTCAGGGTTCGACCAGTTCGGCCCGTTTCGCGGCTTCTTCGGCGCGCTCGAGCAGGTCGTCCGGCTCGTGCTCGAGCAGGGGCTTCAGGCGGGCGTTAGTCTCGACCTGATCGGGAGTGACGCGGTTGCAGCCGGCGTCGATCGTCGAGTCGCTGAAGGTGCCGATCTCGCGGGCGCGGGCGACGATGTCCTGCTTGTCCCAGGTTAGGAGCGGCCGGTGGATCGGGAGCCGGGTCGCGCGGCTGGTGACCCCGAGGTTGCGGACGGTCTGGCTGGACTTCTGGCCGGCGGCCTCCCCGGTGACGATGCCGTCGGCGTTGACGCGTTCGGCCAGCGTCTCGGCGGCCCGGTAGAAAAAGCGCCGCAGGGAAAGCATCCGGCCCTGTTCCATCTGCCGGACGAGTAGGTCGACCGTCTCGCCGCCAGGGATCCGGTAGACCTGCATGTCGAAGTTCGGCGCGTAGTCCGAGAGGAGTCGGACCGTCTCCATCGCGCGGGCCTCGTGGTCGATCCCGCCGTAGTCACCGAGGTCGACGTAGGCCGGCACGATCGGGCTGCCGCGACGCATCATCTCGTAGGCCGCGACCGGCGAGTCGATGCCGCCGCTGACCAGGGCGATGACCGGCTCCTGGGAACCCAGCGGGAGCCCACCCGGCCCCTCGCGCTGCTCGAGGTAGTGGAAGGCCGCGTCTTCGCGGACCTCGACGCCGAAGGTCAGGTCGGGATCGTCGAGATCGACGTCGGGCTCGAACTCGTCCTCGACGGCCGCCCAGATGGCGTTGCCCGCCTCGCGGGCGAGGTCCTCGCTGTCGTAGGGCAGGCTCTTGTCCGCTCGGCGGGCCTCGACGGCGAACGTCCCGCCGTCGTAGTGTTCGCGGGCCGTCTCCTCGAGGGCCTCGAGGATCCGCGCTTTCTCCGTGCTGGTGGTCAGGGCGGGGCTGGCGGAGACGACGCCGAAGGTGTCGGTCGCGGCGTCGGTGGCGGCCTCGACGGCGTCGGCGTCGGTGTGGATCAGCGGCCGGCTCCACCGGCGCTCGACCTCGCCGGGAATCGACCGTGCGGACAGGAGGGCCTCGAGGTTTTCGGCGAGGAGGTCCTCCATGTACCGCTTGACGGTGTTGCTCTTGGTGTTGACGTCCCCGTGACGGACGAGGACGGTGTCGGCTCCCGGGGGGTGCATGGACTGTGATAGATGATCGGAGCTATAAGGGGGTTGCGAGGTACGTCTCGGCCTCGAGCGATCCCGACGAGTCGCGGACGCTCTCAGACGATCGATTCCTCGACCGTCGGGCTCAGGCTGCCGGTGTAGGTATAGATCCCGACCACGAGGGTCGCCCCGGCCAGCAGCGGGATCGTCGCGCTGAGCGCGTACAGCACGTCGAAGCCGATCGCCTCGGCGAAGGGCAGCGAGAGCAGCGGGCCGACCGCGCCGCCGACGTCGCCGAAGACGTTGTTGGTCCCCATCGCCCGTCCCATCCGGTCCTCGGGCGTGAGGTCGGCCAAGAGTGCGGTCAGCGGGCCGCCGACGCCACCCTGTCCCGCACCGATCAGGGCGCAGGCCCCGACGACGATCGAGAGCGACGGCGCGAGCGTCAGGACGGCGAACCCGAGACAGCTCGTCACGAGGAAAACGAGCAACACCGGAACGCGAGCCCCGACGGTGTCGCTGATCTTTCCGCCGAGAATGGTAAAGAGCGCGCCCGACAGCGCCGAGACGGCCATCAGCAGCCCGGAGGTCCCCTGCTCGCCGTACTCGAGGCCGACGCCGGCGAACTCGAGGGTAAGGACCGTCGACTCCGCGTCGAGGTACAACACGAGCGTCGAGAAGAGGACGCCGAAGTACGCGAAGTAGAGTCCGAAGTTGACCAGGCCGACGGTCAGCGCGGGGAGGGTGGTCTCGAGGTCCCACGGCTTGATCGAGGTATCAGGACTGTCGACGTGGGTCTCGGGGACGATGAAGTAGGCGATGATACTCGCCAGCCCGGCGAAGCAGGCAGCGAGGACGAAGGCCGTCGCGTTGCTGTAGACCTCGCTGACGATCCCGCCCAGTACCATGCCCGCGGGGAAGCCGAACGTGATCCCGGCGCGGACGATCCCCATGCTCTCGCCCCGCGATCCGGCGTCGCTGACGTCGGCGGTGATGGTGTAGGCCGTCGCGAACACGAGGGCGCTGCCGACCCCCCAGCAGACCCGCGCGAGGACGAACCAGAACTCGGGCACCGACGACGTGATCGCGACGACGTAGCCCGCGGTCGCGGCCCCTTCGATCGCCAGCCCCGCGACGAACGGTTTCCGGGTCCCGATCCGGTCGACGAGCGCGCCGGCCGGCCCGTTGGCGACCAGCCGCGTCCAGCGGTTCGCCGAGAGGATGACGCCGACCATAAACGCCGAGATCCCGAGTACCTCGCCGAGGTTCGGCAGGATCGGGAAGACGACCCCGCCGCCGAAACCGACGAAGAAGGTACTCGCGACGACGGCGTAGACCACGCGATTCGAACCGCTTGAGGGGAGGTTCACGGATGATCGTTCTCGAGGGATGCCGATTCGTAACGTGCTATCAGTGTTACACACTGTCGTCGCCAAAGGATCTGTCGAACCCGGCGATCACCCGACGTGGCGGCCCTCGGCCGGTACCGGGGTCATCCCTGCTCGCTCTCGGACTCGGCGATTACGTACGAATACTCGAGACGTTCCCGCAGCCTCCCCAGGGCGTCGGTAGCCGCGCGCATCGTGTCTCGGTCGGGGAACGCGATTCGGGTCGGGGGAGCCACCGATTCGGGATCGAGCAGGTACCGCAGAATCCGGCGTGGCCACGTATCCCCGGCCGACGGAGCCCACCGGAGGACGAGTTCCTCGCGGTTCGGGACGGGACGAACACGTTGGAGTCGATCTAGTTCGAACGCCGACCAGCGGTCTCGATCGGTGTCTCCCTCACGCCGGCGCAGTACGTCCCACGACAGTTCGTACCGGTCGCCGTTCGATCGCCACGTAACGAGTCCGTCGATCGGAACGACGGTCGAGCGAGGAACCGATTCGAGTGCGTCGGTGACGGCCTGCAGTAGCGCGTCACAGCCGTCCGCGTGCAGTTCCCGAATATGGGCGTGATGGGGAACCGACCGATAATACCACGTGGTGTCGGTACGGACGACGAACTCCTCGAGGGAGAACACGCGATCGACCCACGCGTCGGTATCGTCCCGATCGACGGCCAGCACCGACCGGACGACATCGGCGTCGTCGGGGAGCGTCGCCCGATACTCCGTCCCGGAACCCGTGAGAACCCGATCGGGTCCGCGGACGCGCTCCAGTCGTCCGTCGGGGTCCAATCGGGAAGCCGCCCCGTCCTCGAGACGCAGATGGACTGCGGTTCCCAAGGAGGTCACGGCGTCGACGACACGGTTCTCGACGGTGATCCAGCCGGTCTCGTCGTCGTCGGCGACGCCGGACGGTTGCCGCGTGATGACCCGGTGGGTTGCCGCGCGCTCGTCGAACGGCTTGCGGAGGGCCATTACCGGACGGCACGCGATCCGTGGACAAAACGTCACCCATCCGACGTGGCGCTATCGGTTTCGGGACTGGGCCGCAGTTCGGATCGAGACGCGCGCTCAGAACGTCGAGAGTTCGCCCTCGATCACGCTGCGCGTGATCCCGGTGACGTCGGCGAGTTCCGCGTCGACGATGGCCGCGACGTCGTCCTCGACGTCCGCGACCGAGACGCCGTCGTCGGTAACGACCTGAACGTCGGCGACGTGGGGCTGGTCGATCGGCCGGCCGATCTGGGAGAGCAGTCGCACGCGCAGGTCGCGGATGCCGTCGACCTCGCCGACGACCTCCTCGGCGATCGCCGTCGAGAGCAGGTTGTAGATCTTCCCGATGTGATTGACCGGGTTCTTGCCGCTGGTCGCTTCCATCGACATCGAGCGGTTCGGCGTGATGAGTCCGTTGGCGCGGTTGCCGCGACCGACGGAGCCGTCGTCGCCCTGTTCGGCGGAGGTGCCCGTCACCGTGAGATAGATCGACCCCTCGTCGTAGTCGTCGGCCGTGTTGACGTGGACGTCGACCGCGCGATCGGTGTGGTCGCGTGCGACGCCGTCGACGAACTCGCGAACCGACTCGACTGCCTCGACGTACTCGTCGAGATCGGCGACGTACTCGTCGACCATCGCGGCCGCGACGGTGACGTCGATCTCGTCGCCCTCGCGTTTGCCCATGATCTTCACGTCCGGCCCGAGTTCGGGGTGTTCGTCGGCGTACTCGCCGTTCAGCCGTCGCTCGGCCTCGAGGACGATCTGCTCCGTCTCGGTCAGCGGCGCGTGGCCGACACCGAAGCTGGTGTCGTTTGCCATCGGGACGCTGACTTCGTCCTCGCCGAAGACCTCCTGCAGATCGCCGCTGCCCTCGCCGAGCTTGACGTCGACGACGACGTCCTCGCCGACGGTCAGTTGCGGGATGTTTGCCTCGAGGTACTCCCGCGCCGCTCGCAGCGCGATCGTCTCGGCGGGAATCGTCTGGCCCTCGTAGTGTTTGGTCGCGCGGCCGACGATCAGTAGATAGATCGGGTCGACGACCTCGCCGCCGCCGAAGGCGGGCGCGGCCTCGCCCGCGACGAGCTGGGTCTCGTCGGTGTTGAAGTGCAGTACTTCGCCGACGCGGTCCAGATACTCGCGGGCAAGCGCCCCGGCGACGCTCTCGGCGATGCCATCACAGATGGAGTCGGGGTGACCGATTCCCTTTCGTTCGACGATTTCGACCTCCTGATCCTCGACCGCCTGCCGGTCGATGGATTCGATACGGATGTTCCGCTCGCTCATTGGCGGTTCTTGACGGACCGCGTTCGTATAACTTGCGGAAACAGATACGGGCCGTAAAATGCCTGTAGGTTATGGATTCGCCGGCGTCGCTTTCGTACTCTCTCAGGACTCGAGCAACAGGCCGAGATACGACGTTCGGAGCTGCTCGTCGGGATCCAGCCCCAGCCGCTCGAGGACGTCGTAGGCCCCCTCACGGGCGGACTCGAGTTCCGCTTCGGACTCGAGTTCGGTCTCGACCTCGACGTAGTCGCCGACGTCGGCGACCGAATCGAGGGTGACGGTATACCCCTCGAGCGAGAACCGCTCGCGCTCTTTCCGGACCGTCGCGGCGGGCTCGAAGCCGAGGTTCGTCAGGATCGCGTCGACCTTCTCGCCGTCCGCGACGGCGGTCTCGACCTCCTCGCGGGTCTTGGACTCGTCGTCGACGAGCGGCCCCTTGTAGGTGATGCGGGTCTCCGCCTCGCCGTCTTCGGGTCGCTCCGACCGGATCCGCAACGCCTCGTCGGTCTCGACGAACGCCCGATGGGGCGCGTCGTAGTAGGTATCGACCTGCACGACCGCACCCTCGGGCGTCGCCTCGAGGGCCACGAGCCGCTCACGGACGGCCGCGAGGTCGGCGGGGACCTTTACTTCGACCTCGTACATGCTCGAGTCGACGCAGGGGGATCGTAAGAATCGGTCGCTCTCGCCCGAAAACGTCGTACTTAAATGTGGACGGGCGGACGTACAACGTATGACTGAGGAACAAGAAGCCGAGCCAGACGAGCAGGCCGATGACGTCGACGAAGAAGTAGCCGACGGACTCCAAGAGGGCGACTTCGTCGAACTCGAGTACACCGCCTACACTGTCGAGGACGACCAGTTGGTCGACACGACCGACCCCGAGGTCGCCGAGGAAGAGGGCGTTGACGAGCAGGGCCAGGAGTTCAAGCCCCGAACGATCGTCGTCGGCGAGGGCCACATCTTCGAGGCCGTCGAGGACGACATCGTCGGCTCCGAGCCCGGCGACGCCGGCACCGTGACCGTCCCCGCCGAGGACGCCTTCGGCGAATACGACCCCGACGACGTCCAGACGGTCAGCGCCGAGAAGATCGACGAGGACGACCGCTACCCCGGCGCGAACGTGCAGATCGAGGGCCAGCAGGGCTACATCAGCACGATCATCGGCGGCCGCGCCCGCGTCGACTTCAACCACCCGCTGGCCGGCGAGGACGTCGAGTACGAGTACACGATCGTCGAGGAAGTCGACGACCGCGAACAGCAGGCCGCCGGTCTCTTCGAGATGTACCTCGGGATGGAGCCCGAACTCTGGATCGAGACCGACGAGGTCGAAGAAGAGGTCCCCGTCGAACCCGACGAGGACGACGAGGACGCTGAGCCCGAATTCGAGACCGAAACGGTCGAGAAGGAGACGCTCTACCTCGAGGCCACGCCCCAGATGACCATGAACCAGCAGTGGATGATGGGCAAACAGCAGATCGGGCAGGACATCATCGAGAAGGTCGGCGTCGACCGCGTCATCGTCCAGGAAGTCATCGACGGCATGGGTGGCATGGGCATGGGCGGTATGATGGGCGGCATGGGCGGTATGGGCGGCGGCGACATCGAGGAGGCCCTCGAGGACGCCGACGTCGACGCCGACGAGATCGTCGACGAACTCGAAGGCGCAGAAGAGTAAACCGACGCGGACCCGGCCGCTCACCGGTCGTTACCGACGGACAACGAGCATGTACGGATCGACTTTTTTGCGTGCGTAACCGCCGAAGAGAGGGCGGAGTGTCGGATCGACGAGCGAAGCCGAGGTACAGGACGATGCCCCGCAGGAGGGGTAGGAATCGGCCGGGCAGCCGGACTCAGGCGATATCGCGGCTCGTGTCGATCGCCACTTCCTCGGTGAGTTCGAGCTTGATCGCGTCGGTCGGCTGGCTCCCGCCGCGGAACTTCGGGATCGTGAGGTGGTTCTCGAGTTCGGTCCCCGAGATCTCGGTCCGCAGGTCGAAGACGGCGTCGGCGGCGTGGTAGGTCCGGGATCGGTTCGGGGGCTCGTCCTCCCCTTTCAGACAGTGGAGGACGGCGATGCTGCCCGTCTCCAGCATGTGCGACTTGAGTTCGTTGAGGAAGGCGATGTACTCGTCGGTGTCACAGCGCTCGAGGACGTCCATCGTATCGATGATGAGGTTCGCGCCGTCGGGCAAGGCGCCGATGAGTCGGGTCGCCTCCTCGAGGGTGTCCTCACCGGTGACGTGCCTGACCGTCGGGCTGCCGACCGAGGAAGGCGAGGTCTCGATGGCGTGACGGACGGCGTCGTCGTCGCGCTCAGTGGTGAGATACAGCGTGCCGCGGGCGGCCGTGAGTTCGTAGAGGAGGAGTTCGGACTGGCTGGCCGGCTCGGCGGTGTACGCGACGATACACCCCGGGGGGAGCCCACCGTCGAGTTTCCGGTCAAGGACGTCGATCCCAGTGTCTAGCCGGCCGACCATACAGTTGTGACCAATTGCTGTAGTATCTGTATAACACTTTTCCTTAGGTTACTGACTCGAAAACAACCGTCGACGCGGGCGTCTCCCGACCGGTTCGGGGGCCCGTCGTCGAATGGAGAGATTCAAGGGGCACGCCACAGCCTACACGAACGAATGCGCCACGATCACCTCATCACGAGCAAACAACTCTCGCGGGGAGACATCGAGACGGTACTCGACCGCGCGGCCGAGATCGACGCCGACCCGTCGGCGGTCGCCGATCGCCACGCGAACACGCTGCTCGGATTGCTCTTTTTCGAGCCGAGTACGCGGACGAAGATGAGCTTCGAGACTGCGATGAAACGGCTCGGCGGCGACGTCGTCGACATGGGTTCGGTCGAATCCTCGAGCGTGAAGAAAGGGGAGACGCTGGCCGACACCGTCCGTGTCATCGAGGGCTATACCGACGCCTTGGTCCTGCGCCATCCCAAGCAGGGGGCGGCGACGATGGCCAGCGAGTTCGTCGACGTCCCGCTGCTGAACGCGGGCGACGGCGCGGGTCATCACCCGACCCAGACGATGCTCGATCTCTACACCATCCGGGAAAACGCCGGCCTGGACGACCTGACGATCGGCATCATGGGCGATCTCAAATACGGCCGGACCGTCCACTCGTTGGCCCACGCGCTGACGAACTTCGAGACCCAGCAACACTTCATCAGTCCGGAGAGTCTGCAGTTGCCCCGCGAGGTCGTCTACGACCTCCACCAGCGACAGGACGGGACGGGGATCAAGGAACACGAGTCGCTCGAGGGGGTCTTGCCCTCGCTGGACGTCCTCTACGTGACCCGGATCCAGCGCGAGCGGTTCCCCGACGAGAACGAGTACCAGAAGGTCGCCGGCGAGTACCAGATCGACGCCGAGACCCTCGAGGCCGCAAGCGACGACCTGACCGTGATGCATCCGCTGCCGCGGGTCGACGAGATCGCCCCGGAGATCGACGATACCGACTACGCGGCCTACTTCGACCAGGCACACAACGGGGTCCCGGTCCGAATGGCGCTGTTGGACCTGTTGTTGAGCGACGACCGTGGGATTCGAGGTGAGACCGATGAGTAACGATCACGACCACCACGACGGTAACGACGACCACGAACTGCGGGTCAGCAAGATCCGTGACGGGACCGTCATCGATCACGTCCGCGGCGGACAGGCACTGAACGTCCTCGCGATACTCGGCATCGACGGGACCAACGGCGAGGAGGTCTCGGTCGGGATGAACGTTCCCTCCAACCGGTTCGCACGCAAGGACATCGTCAAGGTCGAGGGTCGCGAACTCAGTCAGGACGAGGTCGACGTCCTCTCGCTGATCGCGCCCGACGCGACGATCAACATCGTCCGCGACTACGACGTCGTCGAGAAACACCGCGTCGAACGCCCCGACGTCGTCGAAGGTGTCCTCTCGTGTCCCAACGCCGGCTGTATTACGACCGGCGACGAGCCCGTCACCTCACGGTTTACCGTCCTCGAGGACGGCGTCCGCTGTTCGTACTGCGAGACGATCGTCCGCGAGGAGATCGCCTCGCTGATCGAGACGTAACCGCCGCCCGCTCGGCGTCGGATTTTCACGTCCGGATCACTATCCAGAATACCTAAGTATTCGCCGGGCGTATTCTCCCCCGTACATGTCACGTACCGTCAAAGTCGTACTCGCCCTGTTCGTCATCGCCGTCCTCTACAAGGTCGCCTTCGGCGGCTCCTCGGAGGTCGAAGTCGACTACGAACCGACCGAAGAATAGCGCTCGATTCCGAACGGCTTACGGGTGCGGGGCCGGACACTGAGGTATGTACGGCGTCGTCACCCGTAACGCCGAGGAAGTACGGTGGCCGGAGTTCGACCGCGGCTTCTACGAAGTCAAGGACGTGACCGGCCGGTCCGCCGAACCGATCGAAGACGGGGTGAACATGGTCTCGTGTTTCGGCGACAACGCCGCCGCCGACGCCGACCCGTCGCTGGTCCCCGTCGACGACATGGGCCGCCCCGCCGACCGCGAACGGTCCTATTTCGACTGGGCGTATATCTGTCCCTCCCGTAAGGACTACCGGCAGGGCCTGTTCGAGGTCATCGACGACTGCGTCGCCGAAAACGAAGACGTCCGCCTCGACGACATCGGCTTTCCCCGCGCGGAATACTGCCGGTGTGGCGTCTGCGAGCAGGCCTTCGCCGAAAGCGAGTACGACGACCGCATGGACTGGCGGGCCAGCGTCATCACGGAGTTCGTCGCCGAAGCCGCCGACCGCATCCCCGGGACCGTCTACATGACGCTGTATCCCGATCCCTATCCCGGCCACCTCTACGAGCGCGCCGGCATCGACCTCGAGGCCGTCGCCGAACACGTCGACGAGTTCGTCGTCCCGCTGTACGATACCGCCTACGGGACGACCTACTGGCTCGAGACGATCGCGAAGGGGTTCGAGAGCGCCCTCGAGACGCCCTTTAATATCGAGTTGTACGCGGTAAACATTGACGTCGAGAACCTGATTCACGCCCTCGAGGTCGCCGAGGAGTACGCCGAGGGAGTCTTCTTCGGCTACGACGCGAGCAAGGGCCGCGCCGCGTTGCGCCGGATGCAGGCCGACGA
Source organism: Natrinema pellirubrum DSM 15624 (assembly GCF_000230735.2). NCBI lineage: Archaea > Methanobacteriati > Methanobacteriota > Halobacteria > Halobacteriales > Natrialbaceae > Natrinema > Natrinema pellirubrum. The sequence goes on along the minus strand of NC_019962.1, from coordinate 2,408,044 downwards.
ACGTGAGGGCGTGACCCACGGCGAACCCGGCGATCCGGACGCGTAACCAGCGATTCCGCTCGAGTCCGAGGGGGCGACGATGCTCGGCTCGCCACTCCTAACGAACGATTACGCGTTTGTACAGCACCGTTGGACGCTATTACGCCATACTAGTCGCGTTTCTCGGCCGTTCTCGATTACGTCGCCAGTCACCCGAGTTTCGGAGTTACGAACGATTGGGGTCGGGCTTCGGATCGGAACTGACGCCGCCCTTTATTTGCGTCTCGGTCGCGCTCTCCCGTGACCGAGGAGCGACGACGGTAACCGCGTCCTCAGGTGCATACGATGAGAGACCATCAGAGCCAGCAATCCACCGATACGGAGCGGATGGCGGAGTCGACAATCGAACGGAGTCAACAGACCATGGAGCGGTTGATCGACCTCCAGCGGAACATGGCGGAGATGACACTGAGTGCCCTCGAGTGGGGTGAAAGCGCCCAGCGACAGGGGATGGAGATGACCCAGTCGATGTTCGAGAGCGCGCCGGGGCCGCAGTTCACCGCCTCGATGATGGAGCGCTATCTCGAGGGGATGGAGGCGATCGTGCCGGAGATGGAAGACGCGATGGAAGCGGGGACCCGGGCAGTTACCCATCCCGGAACCCCCGGTGCCGCCGGCACGGGGTACTCGAGCGGGCAGGCGTATCAGGGCCAGCAGGGAGGCGGGGAACGCGGCGGGACGATGGAGCGACGCCAGCGGCCGACCAACCAGTCGATAGGCGAGCAGCCACAGCCGAGTCAGCAGTCGATGGGCGGACGCCAGCCGACCGGCCAGTACCGGTCGATGGGAAGCAACCGACCGCCGACCGACCGCCAGCCCACCGGCGGGCAACGGTCGCCCCAACAGCCCATGAGCGGCCAGCAACGCTCGTTCCAGTCGATGGCCGGACAGCAATCGAACCAACAGCAACGCAGCCGACAGGCCCCGAGCGGTCGCTCCCAGTCACAGTGGCCCCAGCAGTCCGCCCGACCCGGCGAGGCAGATCCCGAGACCGGGGAATGGGTCACGCCACAGGAATACGGCGACGAATCGACGGGGACGGCCGAGTACCAGCAGCGGCCGCTGTCGGCCGCGCCGAATCCGTCGCCGTCGGAGGGCTCTCGAGTGACTGAGGGGCGGCCACAGGGGGACGAAACCGGGGCCCCACAGGAGTCCCAGCGGGGTCCGTCGTCGACCGGGATCGAACGGGGCCAACAGGGAAGGCGACCAGGACAGCCGCGAGAACCGCAGCGACGACCGACGGCCGACTCACAGCGGGGACACGGCCAGTCCGGCGAGTCGATGGGGGGCGGCGATCGATCACACGCCGCTCGAGCGGACGACCGACCGACGGAGGGGGGACAGTCGGTGCCGGGACCGGGACGGACCGAGCAGGGTCGGATTCGGGAGCAGTACGCACGACGGGCCGACACCGATCGGGGCGAGCGTGAGCAGGGCGGTATCGATCGCGGCGAGGGGACCGAATCGGATCGGTCGTCGGAGCGACACGGGATGGCGGACACGGACGTGCCACCCGACCAGCCCCGGCCGCCGACCGAGCGGGCGGCTACCGACGAGCCGCCGGAAGAGGAGTGAGTTCCCCGCCGGCGTGAGAACTCGCGGCTCGTGGCTCGCGAAACGGCCGCGGGCACCCGGCAGTGGTGAGTCATACTCGAGAGCGACGCTGTCGAACGACGGACAAGCAAACGCTCGTCGTCGGTTACCGTCCGAGAGACGGCCGGCTCCGTGGGCGGGCGGAACGCGGACCGCCGATATTAGCGGGTGCTGCTGGTGCGGTCGTCATCGTCGTCGCCGATCAGCCCGTCGTCATCGTCGTCCATGAGCGGGTCGTCCTCGTCACGGCGGACCGCCCCTTCGTCGTCGGCCCCGCTGATGTCGTCCTCGTCCCGATCGATGCCGCGGTCGCTCTCCGTCCCGGAACCACCGGTTCTCGAGTGGGGTTCGGTTTCGCCTGTCCCGGTGTCCGTGTCGGAGCCGGTCAGCTCCGTGTCGGTATCGCCCGTTCCGGTATCCGTCATCCCGACGTCGGGGTCCGTGTCGGTGGTGCCGCCCGTCCCGGCCGAGCGACCGCTCGAGCGGTCGCCCTCGAGGTGGATCGCGTCGTCGGTAACGTGACCGACCGCGGCTTCCTGCAGCGGGTAGGTATCCTCGCCGCTGTCGGTCCAGCCGAGCGCCGCCTTGATCGAGTCCGTGATGCCGGGATCGGGTTCGACGTGGGCCGTGCCGTGGTCGACGTCGACGACCATGCCGACCTCGTCGCCCGCGTCGTTGACGACGTCTTTGCCGATGTCGTCGTCGGTAAACTGTGGGGACATTGCGGTTCGGTTGACGGTCGATTCGGGCAAGGCCGTGGTGCTTGCGGGTGCTTGCGGTCGGTTCGAGCGCGTGAACGGACCGCCGTCACCGCCTTCGAGCGAGTTAGAACTCCGGCTCCCTGTCCTCGAGGAGGGCGGCGACGCCCTCCTCGTGGGCCTCGGACGTCCGGGCCTGGGCCTGCAGTAGGTTCTCGTAGTCAAGCGCCTCGTCCCAGGAGCGCCCGAGGTTCTCGTGCATGGCCTGTTTCATCAGTCCGATCGTCTCCGTCGGACCGGCCGCGAGCGCGTCGACGGTGTCGGCGACGCGAGCATCCAGTTCGTCGGCGGGCACAGTCTCGTTGACCAGTTCGAGGTCGGCCGCTCGCTCGGCGTCGAAGAACTCGCCGGTGAAGGCCAGTTCCTTGGCCGCCCGCAGGCCGACGATGTGGGGCAGCATGACCGTGCCACCGGTGTCGGGGACGAGCCCGACTCTGACGAACGCACAGGAGAAGGTCGCGTCCTCGGCCGCGTAGGCGATGTCGGAGACGGCGACGAGCGACAGCCCCGCGCCGATTGCGTCGCCGTTTACCTTCGCGACGATCGGCACTCGACACTCGAGCATCGCCTCGACGGCGCGGCCGAAGCTCGCGGTGACTTCCTCGTAGGCGTCCTGTGAGGTGTCGGGCGTCTCCGCCAGCATCTCGAGGTCGCCACCGGCGCTGAACGCATCGCCCGCGCCCGTGAGGACGATCGCGTCGTACTCCGCGGGGGTCGCGTCCTCGATCGCGTCGGCCAGTTCGACGGCCGCCTCTCCGGTGATCGCGTTGAGCGCGTCCGGTCGGTCGAACGTGAGTCGCAACACGCCGTCATCGTCAGTGATTCGCATGCGCCACACATGGGCCCCCCGGATAGTAACTGTGGGCGGTTCGCGGTCGTGCGACGTCGCTCGAGGCGCGCGGAATCGGCTGGCGTGCGCTCGGGGGTCGTCACTCGAACGGCGATCTCGCTACTGCTGGCGGTTGAAAACATCGAGTCGACCGTCGCGGGACGACGCGGCCGGAGCGAAGTCAGTTCGAGGGAATCGGCGGCGCAGCGGTGTCTTCCTCGGTCACGTTGAGTTCGGCGGTGACGAGCGCACGATAGGCCCGACGCAGCCGTTCGGACAGCGCCTGGTGGGAGATACCGAGTTCTTCGGAGAGTTCCTGCATCGATACCTCGCGGGGAATCTCGAAGTAGCCGTGGTCGATGGCCGCGACCAACGTTTCGTACTGGCGTGCCGTCAGGCCACACTGGGAGTGGCTCTCCTCCGCGAGATCGAACAGGCGAACGATCGTCGGCGTCACGTCGTTGTCGTCGAGTCGGTCGTAGAGCGAACTCACGCTCTCGCGGTCGACGACGCGGATGCTGAGCAGCCACGTGCCGTCCGAGGCCGAGGCGCTCAGGACGGTGCCGCCCTCCTCGAGGACGATCTCGAAGGGGTCGACCGTATCCGGCTCGAACTCGATGTCGTAGAGCCAGCGGTCCTCGTCGCTGCTGATCTGGGAGTACGTGCCGATCGCGTCGACCTCGTCGAGCGCCGCTTCGATCTCGGACTGCGAGGGCCCCGCCAGCCAGAGGCCGTGGCCGCTCGAGGCGATCACCCGCTCCATCTCGCAGGTCAGGGAGGGGACGGCCTCGAACAGTTGACCAGTGCCGGTGCCGTCGGCCGGGATCTCGATGTCTGCGATGGATGTCATGAGTCTCGTTTCTCCGTACAGCGACGACGGCCATAACCCCACTTCCAAAGCACTTAGAAACGGCTACAGCGACTTTCACGCGATCTGATCTGTTTTTCGTTCGGACTCGGCGGGAGCGCCACGGTCGCCGTCGATCAGCCTCGACGAGGGGTGCCGACCAGCAACTGAACGGCGACGACGACGATCACGGCGATCGCGAGCAAGGCGAGCGCGATCGGGACGATGGCGTCGACCCCGCGAGCGATGAAGGCGACGCGGATCCGGGTCGGCATCGTCCGCGGCGTGTACGCGACCATCATCGTCGCGCCGAACTCGCCGATCGCCCGGACGAACGTCAGGACGATCCCCGCGGCGATGGCGTTGCGGGCAAGCGGCAGCGAGACGAGCCGTACCGTCCGCAGTCTGCCGTAGCCCATCGTCCGCGAGGCTTCCTCGAGGCGGGGGTCGACCCCGTCGAAGCCGGCGCGGGCGGTGACGACCAGAAACGGCGCGGCGACGAACGTCTGGGCGAGGACGACGCCGGCGGCGCTACCGGTCAGTGGCACTCCGATCGCCGCCGCCGCGGCGCCGATCGGCGTGTAGCGGCCGACGACGGTCAACAGCATGACGCCGCCGACGATCGGGGGGACGACCAGCGGCAACAGGACCAGCGCTTCGACCAGTCGCTTCCCGCGGAACGAGGCCCGCGAGAGGACGTAGGCCAGCGGCACGCCGAAAACGGTTGCGACGGCCGTCGAGACCGGTGCCGTCAGCAGCGACGTCGCGATCGCATCACGGACGGCGGGATCGGTGAGCCCGGCGACGACGTCGACTCGCCGGCTCCGGAACAGAAAGGCCGCGAAGGGGACGACGAAGTACGCGAGCAACACTGTCCCGAGCAACGCGGGGACGGCCAGACCGCCGGAAGTCCACGGTCGATCGACGCCGAACCAGCCGCGGCCATCGCTCGAGTCGGGTCGACGCTCGGAATCGGCGTCCGACGCGCGCTCGGGCCCGCGGTCCGAGGTGTCCTCGTGACCGCGATCGGGTCCCGACACCTGTTCGGGTTCGCGGTTCGGGGGGATCACGGCGCGATCCCCTCCGGTGGATCGCCGTGAAACCGAGGGATGGCATCATCCACCCGCAGGCCGTGGTCGGCCAGCAGACCCTCGTTTTCGAGCAGGAAGGAGACGAACGCCCGTCCGGCGTCCGGATCGTCGGCGTCGGCCGGGACCGTCGCGTTGTAGACGACGGGCGACCCCATGACGGTGTGGCCGCGTTCGGTGGTGTAACTCGCCTGCGCGTACCGGTCGGCGTCCGCGCGGTTCCCGAAGTTGTAGGCGTCTGCCAGCCGCCGGACGGCCACGTCGCGCTCGGTCGCCATGTTGCTGTAGGCGACGACACAGGCCCGGGCGCCGTTCTCGAGCCCGGCGAGCAGTCGGGGCTCGTCGGCGACGTGGGCGACGCGGTCGGCCATCGCCGCCCGGAACCCCTCGAGGCCGTGTTCACGCTCGGCGAGTTCGAACAGGAGCAGCGCCCGGTAGCCCAGCGGGTCGATGTCGGGGTCACTGATCGCAATCTCGCCGTCGTCGGCATCGGCGAAGACGTCGTACCACGGCTCGCCGGCCGCGAGGCGCTCGCCCAGCGCGGTCTCCGGGGCGTACGCGATGACGACTTCGTTGGCCGCAAACGTCACGTCCCAGTCGGCATGATCGGGGTAGAGTCGGTCCCGGAGGAGGGCGGCGTCGGCCCCGATCACGACGTCGGGGTACTTCGTCCCGTCGGCGACCAGCCGTACCACGGCGTTGGTCCCGTAGTACTCGCCCGCGTAGCCGAACTCGGCGTCGGACTCGAAGGTCGGTCCGACCCCGTTCTCGAACGCGCTGGCCAGACTGCCGGCGGCGAGGACGCGGACCTCGTCGGTGGCACCGAGACAGCCCGCCGTCCCGACCAGCCCCGCCGTCAGGCCGCCGGCCGTAGCGAGGAGCGCCCGACGGCTCGTCGGGTCCGTCCCGTTGCCGTCGTGACTGCGCATGCGTTCCCTTCGAACGGCCGTACAAAGAAAACTGGTTTCCATTCCTATTCCGTGGGAAAGCAATTGAATGTGGTTACGCGATGCCGGCGGGGCGGACGGCGACTACGAACCCGCCGGCGCTGATCGCCCCATCGAGTCGGCGAGCCGACCGGCCGTCCTCAGTCAGTCCGCCGACTCGTCCGTTCGTCCGCCGTCCGCCGGTACTGCGAGCCCCTCGAGCGAACGGATCGCCGCGAGGAGGTCGTCGACCGGGTCGTCGCCGCGGCCGATGACGGTCCCGCCGACTGCTTCCGGGTCCCGGTCCCCGACGAGGATCGTTGGCAGCGGCGCGTCGGCGAAGCCCTCCACGATCACGGTGTCGTAGCCTCGGTCGGCGAGGCGCTCGAGCGTGTGCGAGAGCGCCCGCAGTTCGGGGTCGTCGGTCTCGAGCAGCGGTTCGTCGACGGTCGGCTCGGGCGGGTTCCGCTTCCCGCGGGTCGAGACCTCGAAGGTGAGTTCTGGCGTCACGCCGACGACGGTTTCGGCACCGGCGCTCCGGTGGCGGTGGGTGTCGGTTCCCGGGGTATCGATCTCGATGTCGTGGTGGATCGACTTGACCGTCGCGACGCGGCCGTCAGCGGCCAGCCGCGGGACCAACCGCTCGACGAGCGACGTCTTCCCCGCGTCGCTCGGGCCCGCCAGACAGACGACTCGCAGTCTCGAGTCCTGACTCATACGAGTTCGTTTCGGACGATGGTACAAGCCCCGTTCGGACCGCCGCCGAAGCGACACCAGACTCGGCTACCGGGCGACGGCCATCACCCACTCGTCGGGTGCCTGCCTGCGGACCTGATACTCCGCGAAGGCGTCGCCGGGCGCGCCCTCCCGGTCGACCGCCGAGACGAGTTCGTTGGCAAGCGGCGACGGGTCGTGGTCGTTGATCAGGTAGAACGTCTCGCCCGGCTCGGTCGCGCGGAACTCCTCGGTGGCCTGCTCGTGGCGGATCCGCTTTGGCAGTCCGCGCAGGTCCAGCGCGTGGTCGGGCACAGAGAGGTCCCCGACCGCCTCGAGTCGCTCGTCGACGGCCGCGGCCAACTCGCAGGCCTCTGGTGGCACGTCGTCGTCGAACTCGCGGACCCGCTCGTCGAAGGGGAAGTCACACAGCACGGGCTGGTCGAGTGCCGCCTCGACGTCGGCCTCGGGGAAGAGGTCGTGTTCGCGGCCACACTCGCAGCTGAACCCGCGCATGTTGACGACCGTGCCCAGCAGCGGGACGCCGTTCTCCTCGAACAGCGTGGCGCTGCGGGACGTGTCGCCGACGCTCGTCGGATGTGGCGTACTCACAAGCACTGCGCCGTCGATCGGCAGCGACTGCAGCGCCGTCAGGACGATGTCGCCGGTCCCCGGCGGCAGGTCGACGACTAGCGTATCCAGCTCACCCCACGCGGTGTCTTCGAACAGTTCGCTGACGGCTTCGTGGGCCATCGCGCCCCGCCAGGCCAGCGGCTCGTCGTTGGCGATCAGGCCGACGCTCATCGCGGTGAGGTCACCGGCCTCGATCGGCTCGGCGTCGCCGTCCGCGTTGGCCGACACCGGCCCCTCGAGGTCCAGCAGTTCCGGGACGTTCGGCCCGTAAAGGTCGGCGTCGAAGATGCCGACGTCGCGGTCAGGATCGGCGGCCAGTGCCCGGGCGAGCTGGGTCGAGACCGTCGTCTTGCCGACGCCGCCTTTGGCGCTGGCGACGGCGATTACGGTGTCGACGCCGGCCGCGCCGTCGATGTCGTCGTCTGCCGCGCCAGTCGGCTCGCCCTCGACCGTCGCCCGCTCGACGCCGGGCGTCGACAGCGCCCGCCGGCGCATTGCCTCGGTCACGTCCTCGGCCGTCGGCTCGTCGAACCCCGCGAGATCGGCGGCGATCCGGACGGCCCCGCCCTCGGCCGAGACGTCGGTCACCAGCCCGGACTCGAGGACGTCGGTCCCCA